>NZ_BDAE01000001.1 GCF_002091675.1 Pseudomonas luteola NBRC 103146
TCTCTCCGCTCACAGGTCAAGCTTTATTTGAATAGGATTCGATAAAATCCTATATATAGCTTCCAGACTGCCTCAAGGTGTTACTACACGCGTTTCTTATGGATGTACCGAGCTTCTCTTTCAGGACGTCTGATTCATACCACTTTAATAGTATCCCTATTGTCTATCACCAGATCCTTTGGAAAAGCAGCACGCCAACAAGCGAGGAATACATGAGGTTCTACCTATTTGCTTTTGGACTTACCGCTCTTGTTGCCTTTCAACCGGCATTTGCAATGGATGAAGAGGATTACTCGGCTACCTTTAATACGTGCCTTGATGAGTCCAAAGGCACTACCAGAGACATGCTGAGCTGTATATCTGCCGAAACAAAGCTTCAGGATACTCGGCTGAATGAAGCCTATCAGAACACGATGGCTACCTTTAGCGATCCACAGAAAGCCAAGCTCAAAGAGACTCAACGGTTGTGGATCAAATATCGAGACGCCAACTGTAGCCTTTATACCAATGCAACAGGCGGTACGATTGATGCGCTGAATACGGCATCCTGCCTATTGGATATGACCAAAGCTCGTGCTGATGAGCTGAGCCGTTTTACAGAGCAGGACCCCTCTCTTTAAGTTGGCCGCACGTGGTCTCTTGTGTTTGCTCTTATAAAGAGTAAGCACGTTCCACTTTTACGATCTGCACACTGTACCCTTCGTACCACTTGGTGCGTCCCTGCCAGCGCGCCTGCTGGTGCTCAGGCTGATCTTTCCATGCCTTTATGGCCTTTTCATCGGTCCAATAAGAAATGGTGATTCCAGTACCGTTCTCGCCTCTTACGGAAACGACGCCTAGAAACCCTGGCTGCCTTTTGGCCAATTCGAGCATGTGCTCGGCTGTTTCCTCATAGCCATCTTTTTGAGCACTTTGCTTGGAAACAAAAATGACTGCGTAGCATGGCGGAGAGGGAAGGCTCATTATTTGTTCCTCCCTGACGAAACGGCATGAGTGGCAGAGGCTTTTATAAGGGCTTTAACAAGGGGAGGCAGGAGTCCCTTCAAGGCCTGACGCTCGGATTGAAAGAGTGTTGCAATAAAGAAGGGGTGATCGTGCAGTTCGACCGCCCTCACCTCTCCAGCAGCATTGTGTCCGACAGCTTTAAGCTTGCCGGACAAAATCTCTAGCCCGACCGCTGTATTAAGACCATATGCACAGCGGTATTCCTCGTAGCTTTCTATAACACCATACGCTTCGGCTATACGTGAGCTGGAAGTGAATCCTACCTGTTCGCCTCTTTCTATCAGCGCACAGGCTAACGGAGAGACTATCGGGTCATCGCGTTCCGGTGCTGTTTCAGCATGCGCTGCGTTGGCCCGGTTCAGCTCATTGCGTGCATATTCGATCAATGCATACTGAAATCCTGCGCAGCTGCCTAAAAACGGGAGGCCGTGATTTCTGGCGTATCGAATAGCAGATAGCGCACCCTCTTCATTGTCATACGGGCTTCCAGGCGTGCACCAAACGCCATTAGCTTCTTCGAAAGTCGTTTCTTCTATATTGGCTGTAGCGATCCACTCGAATACCAAGGGAATATTCAGAGCGGCTTGAGCCAAGTGCAACGCCTGGATGATGGCTTGGTGCGCCTTGATCTCAGGGTTGTAGTCACCTACCAGCGCAATCCGAACGCTTTGCCTACCTGGTATAAGGTTTTTCACCGGTGCGCTCATAGACTTCTCCTCTATAGTTTTGCTTCTTGGGCAGGCACTATAAAAAGAGACCCTGTTGACCACTATTGGCGCCTCGGCAGACTGTCCTTGCACATATGCACAATCGACTCGACTATTCTGATCTTGCGCTGATTCTTGCCTTGGTAAGGGGGGGCTCGCTTTCACGTGCTGCCGAGCGGCTTCGCGTAGACGTGTCTACCGTATTTCGCTCTATCAGGCGTCTTGAGGCATCGTTAGGGCTTGAGTTATTTGAGAAGAAACGGACCGGCTACTTACCTACGCCCACCGCCTTGCTGTTAGCGGATCAAGCCGAACGGGCTGAGCATGCCCTGGACAATGCGCGGGCCAGTCTTTTGGAAGCCGACTCCATTGCGGGCACCGTACAACTGACCTGTACCGAATCCGTACTGGCAAATCTTGTGGCCCCGGCGCTTGGAGATGTCTTACCAGACTATCCGCAGCTGATGCTGGAAATATCGACATCCGACGGTTTCGCTGACTTGAGCCGGCGGGATGCCGACATCGCTATACGGCTGACGAAGACACCGCCGGAACACCTTGTAGGTCGCTGCCTGGGAAAAGTGCCGTATGCCTTGTATGGACATGCGTCTTATCTAAGTCAGATTCAGGATAAGCCGTGGGATGCGCTGACCTGGGTATCACTCGATGACTCTTTCAGCGATCACCCCACCGTCACGTGGCGCACGTTTAACTATCCAACCCTCGTCCCAAGGTATCGCTGCCAGAGCATACATGCCGTTACGCAGCTGGTGCGCTCAGGATTAGGCGTGGCCATCTTGCCCTGCTTTGTATTGCAAACAGCTCCCGAACTCTGCCCGTTAAGCGCTCCCTTGATCAACTGCGAAAGTGAGCTCTGGATTCTCATACGGGCAGGCGGTCGTGTATTGCAGCCAGTGCATACCCTTTACAGGGCCTTAAGCGAGGCTATTTCTCTGAATCAGAACGGCAAGCGACCGACTCACTTATGAAGGCCCAGCATCCTTTAACCGGATCACTTTAGCCAAGGTTCCGCGACATAAATGTGAGAAGAAACGCTGCGCAAAAGAGGCCTTTAAATGCCATTGGTCGCCGAGGCACACCAAGAGTCAGTCTATATGCTCGCCGCATCAGATTTTATAGTTTGATTAATGTAGGCTGTGCGCCTCTTGGTTAATGGTGCGCTGTAACCCCGCTCGACACCAAGCCAACATACTTTGCTCATTTATGGAAAGCTTGCCGCTATGGCTCAATCAAATTCCTGCTTATCCGCACAGCAAGAAATTGACTCTCTGCTGGATCATTTACAGGCCGCCAATGATTTGATCGAGCACGCACTCGCCATGATTGCTCAGGTTCATCGTGGCGAAAAAAGCCCTGAAGAACTCAAGCCACTGCGCGATGCATTCAGCTCGGTGATCAGTCTGCAAACGCCTGAACGCTTCGCCATTCGGCATTAAAGAGTTGCGGTCAATCTGCTTTATTGAAAGGCGCCTCTGGCGCCTTTCTCTTGCCTGACCATTAAGGTTGCGCCACCAGCCAGGGCAGCACCTCCTGACAGGGTTGCTCAATCTTCAATGTGCATATCGTATCGGCGCGCGTCTTGCCGATATTGATCAGAATAAGAGGCCTGCCAAGCTCTACGATCAACTTGCATAGCCGAAAGCTCGAATAGGCCATCAGGGACGTACCGATTGCAACCAGCGCATCGGCATGCCGAACACCCTCCCATGCTGCCTCCGCCTCATGTGCAGGCACGCCTTCACCAAAGAACACGACATCCGGCTTGAGCCATTCACTGCCGCAACAGGGACAACCCGCCAGGCGAAAGCCTTCAAGATAGGACGCTGCGAGATGGGCATCGCCATCAGGTGCCAGGACAGCATCGATACCCTGTACATTCGGATTAAGCGCCCTCAGCTCGCTCTGGACGTCCTCGCGCCACATGCGGTTGCCGCAATCCATGCACACGACTCGGTGCAGGTTGCCATGCAGCTCCGTAACATGGTGACTGCCAGCCTTCCCGTGCAGCGCATCTACATTCTGCGTAACGATGCCCGAAATTCGCCGCCCCGCCTCCAATTCAGCCAGCGCCTTGTGCGTGGCATTGGGCATGGCATCACGCACGGCGGGCCAACCTACCATGCTACGGGCCCAATATCGTTTTCGAGCCTCAGGGGAGTTCATGAACTCCTGAAACATCATGGGTGCCCTGCCCCGGCGCACGCCATTGACGTCGCGGTAATCCGGGATACCCGAGGCGGTGCTGATACCCGCGCCTGTCAGTATCAGCGGTTGATAGCGGTAGATAAGCGCTTTCAGATCAGACAGCTCGGTTTCAAAATCAAGCATGACGGCATCTATATCGTCTAGTAATGGATTAGCTTAGGCGATAACTCTGAACGCCAGCCTTGATAGACAGGAGCCGGCCAGCTTCAGTGCGCCTTTAACAAGAATGCCGTTGTCTCGCTGTAAAAGATGACCATTGGTCGCCCTTTGGTTCAAAAAACGTCGATCTCGTATCGTTCAGCTCTTGTTCAGCACGGATTCAGAAAGTATTCAGCCACCCTGGCGTAGTCTGAAACTGTCAGAAGATGCTCCAGTGAGGAGGCCCGATCATGATGTATCCCCAGCTGGCTGTTGCGTTCCCCGCTCCGATCGACGCAGCCAGTTCACATGCATCGGTAACCTTCTCATGTTCTTCGGCGATGTTCCTTGCAGCTCCATTGTGCACAGGCCAGTTCATCCCTGGTGGTGCATAGCCACTTTCCCCAGTGGCAGTTTCTCGATCCCCATGAAGTGCTCCTGACCTCTCCCCATCGGAGAGGTTTTTTTTGCCTGATACAAATGACGCATATCCAGAAACCTTTCCTTTATCCTCCTTTATTGAGTACTTGCCCTGATAGAGGGGCACATCACTCACCGTATTGGTCAGAAGTCGAGGATAATGCCCTATCGATTCGAGTTGACCTTTGTTTGCCGAACATTCAGGAACACCCATGAAAATTCTCGTCGTCGAAGACGAAAACCTGCTCCGTCACCACCTCAAGGTGCGCCTTAGCGAAGCTGGGCATGTGGTCAATGCCGTAGGCAATGCCGAGGAAGCCCTTTATAACGCACGCGAATTCCACCATGACCTGGCGATTGTGGACCTGGGTCTGCCCGGCATGAGCGGTCTTGATCTGATCCGTCAGCTTCGCACTCAGGGCATGGCCCTGCCGATTCTGATCCTTACTGCTCGCGGTAGCTGGCAGGACAAGGTGGAAGGCTTGGGCGCTGGTGCCGACGACTATGTCGTCAAGCCGTTTCAGTTCGAAGAGCTGGAAGCGCGCCTGAATGTATTGCTGCGCCGCTCGGCCGGTTTCATCCAACCCAGCATCAAGGCCGGTAATCTGCGTCTGGACCTTGGTCGCCAGCAGGCCTTCAATGAAGAGCAGCCTTTGCAGCTGACCGCTTATGAATATCGTCTGCTTGAATACCTCATGCGCAACCATCAGCAGGTCATCACGAAAGAGCGCCTCATGGAGCAGCTCTACGACGATGACGGCGAGCATGACAGCAATGTCATCGAGGTACTGGTTGGCCGTCTGCGACGCAAGCTGGAAGCGTCATGCGGTATGCAGCCCATCGAGACCGTCCGCGGACGTGGATATCTGTTTACCGAGCGCTGCCAATGATTCGATCGTTCCGCCTGCGCCTGCTATTGAGTGCGGCGCTTCTGGTCATCATTTGCCTGGGCTTGATGATCCCAGCCATTGGCAAGGCGTTTGACGGGACGGTAGAAAACTTTGTGGCGGCGCGCCTTGAGGCTAACGCCAACACGTTGATTGGTGCGGCCCGGGCCATTGATGGGCGTCTGGCCATGCCGGAAATGATCGCGGAGGAGGTCTTTGACCGCCCGCAATCGCCGATCCTGGGTTATGTATACGACCAGAACGGTCGTCTGCTATGGCGCTCCCGCTCTGCCGTACGCGAGCGTCCCAACTACCGGCCCACCTTCGACGGAACCGGCGTTAAATTGGTCAAGACTACGGATGACGAGGGGCGCGGCTTTTTCGTCTTTGACCGAGAGGTCTTGCTGGGCAACCCGCCCGTAGCAGGCTTCAGTATCGTCACCATGCAGCCGGCCGAGGAATACGATCGCCTGCGCAGCGGCTTTATGCATCAGGTTACGCTCTGGTTAAGCGGCGTCTTGTTTGCCCTGCTGATTCTTCTGGCGGTAGGACTGCACTGGAGCCTGCGTCCGCTGCATCGCTTGAGCCGCCAGCTGGATGCCATCGAGACTGACCAGCGTGATCTGCTCGACGAGAAGAATGTACCTAGCGAGATTAGCCGCCTGATCCGCTCCCTCAATCGCCTTCTCGATTTCGAGCGACTGCAACGGGAGCGCTATCGCGACACGCTGGGTGATCTGGCCCATAGCCTGAAGACCCCGCTGGCCGTTCTGCAGGGCGTGACAGAAGACCTGCGCCGAAAACCCAGCCTGGAGCATGAGGTGTCTGCGCTTCAGGTTCAGATTGAGCGCATGAATCAACAGGTTGTTTTCCAGCTGCAACGTGCCACACGGCGCGGTGCGGTATTGAGCCGGCCACTGGAACTGCAGCCGCTCGTGGAGTCCTTGTTCAGTACGTTGGACAAGGTGTACGCCGAGAAGAAAGTCCAGGCGTCACTGCATTTCCCGCCGGGTATGAAAGTTCAGGCGGAGGAAGCCGCCATGCTGGAAGTCTTTGGCAACCTGCTGGAGAACGGTTATCGCCTGTGCCTGACTCAAGTACAGGTCAGCGCTGAGTTCATCGACGACAGCTGGATCATCGATATCGAGGATGATGGCCCCGGTATTCCAGCCGAGCGACGCGAGACCGTCCTGCGGCGAGGCGTACGCATCGACAGCCGCCACCCTGGTCAAGGCATCGGGCTGGCCGTCGTGCAGGATATCCTTGAAGGCTACCGCAGCGCCCTGACAATTGATGATTCTTCGTTAGGTGGTGCTCGTTTTCGCTTCCGTCTGCCGAGTGTCTCCCCTGAACGTCCTCGATTAGGGCACAATGAAGTCCGGATGTGACTTGCAAGTCAATGTTTGCGTCTGCCCTGTTACCCCCGCCATTTGCTCTATAGGACCCCGGCATGGAACGCGATTGCCGCCACCTGGAATCACTGCTGTACCGCGATATCCCGATCACTCAGGCCCTTGGCCTACAGGTGAAGAGTTGGGAAGCGCATTCCCTGCGTCTGCATGCGCCGCTCGATGCTAACGTCAATCACGCCCACACGATGTTTGGTGGAAGCCTCTATTGCATCGCCGTACTGGCGGGCTGGGGCTGGCTCTACCTGCGCCTGCGCGAAGCAGGCCTGGAAGAGGAAGGCCATATCGTGATTCAGGAAGGTCAGATTACCTATCCGCTGCCTGTGACCACAGACGCCATTGCGCTGTGCGATGCGCCGGACGAGCGTGACTGGCAGCGTTTCGAGACCATGTTCCGCCGTCGCGGTCGTGGCCGCTTGACGTTGCACTCACGTATTCTGGCCGCCAACGGTGAAGACGGAGTGCGCTTCACCGGGCAGTACGTGCTGCACAAGTAATATCAGGCCTGGCGGGATGCCAGCTCAACGAGCGTGTCCCGCCAATGTGCCTCGGCCGGCAAGGCCAGGAAGTAGGGATTGAGAAAATCCTCCCTCGCCTCGTATGTCAGTGGCTCACCGTTCAGGTTGAGTACGACGCCACCCGCCCCTTCCAGGACGCCCTGAGCCGCTGCCGTGTCCCATTGAGAAGTTGGCGCTAGTCGGGGATAGCAGTCCGCCGCACCTTCAGCCAGCAGACAGAACTTCAGCGAGCTGCCGACATTGGCCAGCTTGATCTCGCCCATATGCTCACCCAGCCCAGCCAGAAGTCGCTCCTGAGTAGGGCTGCTGTGTCGGCGGCTGGCAACGACGGTGAAGCCCTGTACAGGTGTAGGCCGGACATTGATCTCTTCGCCGTCCTCTCCCCGTATACGCCAGGCGCCCATTTCTGTTCCGCCACAGTAATACAGGTCACGGGTGGGCACACCGACCACACCAAACACAACGCGCCCCTCTTCCACCAAGGCGATGTTGACGGTGAACTCTTCGCTGCCGGAGATGAACTCCTTAGTGCCATCCAGCGGATCGACGACCCACCAGCAGCGCCAGCGGGCACGCTCCTCCAGCGAAATATCACACGCTTCTTCCGAGAGTACCGGAATGTCCGGGGTCAGCGCGGCCAAGCCTTCGCTGATGATGCGGTGGGCAGCTAGATCAGCGGCGGTAACCGGCGAGGCGTCGGCCTTTTCCGTCACGGCCACGTCATTGCGCCAGAAAGGAAGGATCGCGGCACCGGCCTGGCGGACCAGGTCGACAACGTTGAGCACCAGCGGTGCGGTAATGGAGACGGGTACCATCATAAAAACCTCCACAGGCAGATGAGGCCGCCTCAATAACGACCGCACAGTAAATGTCAGGCGACGAACTCGCCACGCTGGATCAACAGATCCCGCACTAAATAGAGCGCAGCCAGTGCGCGTCCTTCGGTAAACCGGGGATTATCCATCAGACTGAATAGCTCGCGTAGGCTGATCTTGTCTACCTCGATCGGTTCGGGCTCATCGCCCTGCAAACGCTCGGGATAAAGATCGCGCGCCAACACGACATGAATTTTCTGATTCATGTAGCCGGGCGACAGAGAGAGCTGCGTCAGATATTCGAGCTGGCGGGCACCGTAACCGGCTTCTTCCTTGAGCTCACGGTTGGCGCCCTCCAGTACGGTCTCGTCCATCTCGACAAGCCCCTTGGGCAGGGACAGCTGATAATCTTCGGTGCCGCCACAGTATTCTTCAATCAACAGGGCATGCTCGTTGTCCAGCATGGCCACGACCATGACCGCGCCCGGGCCGGTCCCCTTGTTGGCCAGTCGTTCATAGGTTCGCTCTTCACCATTGGAAAAACGCAGCTCGACTTCTTCAACCGTGAAAAGACGACTCTTGGCAACGATCTGCCGGGCAAGCACAGCGGGTTTCTGGCGCATAAACGGCTCCTGAGCGAATCGGGTCGGCTATCATAACGCGCCTTGTTTAATAATCCGTGGCCGGGACGATCTGTCTTGGCGTAATCACGAAGAGATGGCTCACCGCGGTTACGGTGGAGTCCAAAAGAGGAAGCCATGCCTACCCTTGCCTGGAATCAGATCGACACCGTCTTGCTGGATATGGACGGCACGCTGCTCGATTTACACTTCGACAATCATTTCTGGCTGGAATATCTCCCGCAGTGCTACGCCAAGCATCATGGCCAGTCCTTTGAGTGGGCCATGGCCGAACTGGAGCCACTGTTCGAGGAGAATGCCGGCAAACTGACCTGGTATTGCCTGGACTACTGGAGCGCTCAACTGGGGCTTTCGATCGCCGCGCTAAAGCGGGATATTGCCCATCTCATTGCCTTGCGCCCCGATGCCGATACGTTTCTGTCTGCCATTCAGGCAGCAGGCAAGCGGGTCGCCCTGATCACTAATGCCCATCGGGACTCGCTCTCCCTGAAGCTTGAACGTATCGAGCTTGCGCCTTATTTTGACCGGATGATCAGTTCCCATGACTATGGTTTCCCCAAGGAAGACCAGCAGTTCTGGTTTGCACTGCAGCAGGACTTCGGCTTTGACCCGGCCCGTACACTGTTCATCGACGACAGCCTACCCGTTCTACGCAGCGCCCAGCGGTATGGCATCGCTCACCTTCTGGCGGTACGTAATCCCGATAGTCGCCAGGGCCCGCGGGACACCGCTGAATTCGAGGCGGTAGACGATTATCGAGAGCTGCTACCACCCCAGGAGACGGTGGCTACGTCACACTCCTGAGCGTGACCTGCGCACAGACGCCTCATGCCTGGGTTGACCCTGCCGGCGAAGCGGCGCAACGTTTCAGCGCGACCCAGTGTGAAGTGATGATGCACTGGGCCGGCGTTTAGTCCCCTGGTTAACCTTTTCAGGACTGCCTCTATGAACGCTTTTCGACGCACCCTGCCGCTTCGCGGCGCTGTCTGGTTGTCTGCCCTTACGCTTGTGTTCTGTGCTTCGGCCGATGCTGCCCAGAACACGAGTGGCTTTACGCCTTTGCTTGATAAGATCAACGCTCGCACCTCAACGGCCGATCAGGTTGCGCTGAGCAAATGGGACAGCGGCAAGCCGGTCCTCGACACCCAACGAGAGGCGGATGTCCTGGCCCGGGTTCGTAATGAAGCCGCCGCTCACGGTTTGCAGCCCGATGATGCGCAGCGCTTCTTTTCCGATCAGATCGAGGCTAACAAGTGGGTCCAGTATGGACTGCTGGATCGCTGGCATGCCATCGATAAGGCACCCAACAAGACGCGCCCGGACCTTGCCGTGGTTCGTAAGCAGCTCGATCAGCTGCAGAGCGAGCTGCTCGATGCACTCCAGGCTGCCGAGCCGCTACGCAAGGCGCCGGACTGCCCACATGTCGCAGCCCGTGCGGTGAGCACCTATGCCACGGCACATGCACTTGATTCTCTGCATCGGCTGGCGTTAGTCCGCGGTATGGCCAATGTCTGCCAGGGGTCGCAGCAGCAGGTGGCTGCCACTGATTAACGTACGGCCTGACGTGCCTGCCATGGGGAACCCGGCAGGCACCCTTCGTCATTCAATTCTGTTCCTTACTCTATCTACAGCGCTATGCTGATAGATTCTGCCTTCATGCTGCCGGAAGCCTGTCCGCCTGATCATGGACATCAAACAGCTTAAATTCCTGATTGCCCTGGATGAAACGCGCCACTTCGGCCAAGCGGCCGAACGGTGCTACGTCACTCAGCCAACCCTTTCCATGCGCCTGCGTAGCCTTGAAGAAGAGCTGGGACTTGAGCTGGTACGTCGGGGTCAGCGCTTCGAAGGCTTTACCGAGGCGGGCCAGCGTATTCTGGCCTGGGCCCGGACCCTTATGGCGGCACATGAGGGGCTCTATGCGGAAGCCGCCGCCTATAAAGGGCAGCTGGTTGGCACCCTGCGCCTGGGGATCGTCCCCCTGGCCAGCTATGACCCTATGCCTCTGCTGCATCACCTGCGCCAGTTGCACAGCAATCTGCGCTTTCAGTTATCAGTGTTGAGTACCGAGCATATTCTCGAACAGCTGGCGAGCAACCAGCTCGACCTGGGAATCTCCTATCTCAGCCATCTCAACGATCAGATGTTTGAAAGCCAGTCACTGACCGAAACCCGAATGGGCTTGTTGTTCGACCAGCGTCATTTTCAGTTCGACGAGCAGGAGCTGAGCTGGGAACGGGTAGCCGATTTGCCCCTGGGTCTGCTCACGGGAGGAATGCACTTTCGCCAATCGGTCGATCACGGTTTTCGCAGTCGTGGCCTCACGCCCCGGCCTGTACTGGAAAGCGATGCCGTGCATCTGCTCCTGCAAGCAGTCAATGCGGGACTATGTTGCGCCGTGATGCCACTCAAAGGTGGGTTCGACGCGCTGACCGAGCACTCTTGCCTGCTTCCGATTCAGGGTGGGCGAGCCCTGGCACCGCTTGGGCTGATCATCCGGCGTACCGCGCCGCGCCTGCCAGTGGCCGAAGCCTGTTTTGCTGAAGCGCGCCTGCTGTACTCAGGTAAATGAAAACGGTCGCTTGATAAGCCCCATCTATCGCCATATCGGTACCAGCGATTAGACGTCGCACCTTAATAGGCTTAGGCTTTGATCTGTGTCAAACAGCCGCAGGCCAATTGCTGCTATGTCCCGCTCGAATCCGCATGCTGATACACCCTCGGAACAGCCCGCCAGCCAAGCGCTGCACGGGTATACCTATGCCGAGCTGAAGAACCCGGAAGTCACTGGCCAGACGCCATTGGCTGAAGAGTGTGCCGTTGCCATTTCCTACAATGGCATCAGCCACACCGTCATGATGGCTACACCTGCCGACATCGAGGATTTCGTTGCGGGCCTGAGTTTAAGCGCTGGAATCATTCATTCCATCGACGACATCTATGGCATGCAGGTACGCCGCGTCGGTGAAGCCCTGAATGTTGAGGTCGAAATTTCCAGCCGGACGTTCTGGGCCTTGAAAAGCCAGCGTCGCCAGATGGCCGGAACCAGCGGATGCGGCCTGTGTGGCGTCGAGGCGCTTGAGCAGGCACTGCCGCAACTGGATCGGCTGCGTAAGGTGCAGCTGCCACCTGCCGAGCATCTGGCCAATCTGCGCCAGCGTATCAACGAGGCTCAGCAGTTGGGTCAGCGTAGTGGCGCCGTCCATGCGGCACTGTTTGCCAATGCCGAAGGTGAGCTAGGCCTTTGCCGTGAAGATATCGGCCGCCATAACGCGTTGGACAAGCTGATCGGCGCCTTGATGCGCCAGAAGGTCAATACCCGTGCCGGCTTTGTCGTGGTGACCAGCCGCTGCAGCCTGGAGCTGATCCACAAAGCGGTTCGCGCCAACCTGGCAACGCTTGTCACTCTGTCCGCGCCCACTGGCCTCGCCGTGGAATGGGCCCGTCGGCATCGTCTCAACCTTATTCATTTACCTCATCAGTCTCCGCCTCGCGTGTACAGCCCGGCGCCGCTCATTCCAGAACATCGGGAGTAGTCATGAGCAAGCAAAAATCTTCTTATAAACCCTATCAAGGCCCTGCCGCGGGCTGGGGTGCGCTGAAAAGTGTCGTGCACTTCTGGCTCGACAGCGGCAAGGCCGTCAAGAATATCCGGACCCTGCTCAAGACCAATCAGGACCACGGCTTCGACTGCCCTGGCTGCGCCTGGGGTGAAGCACCGGAAAACGGCCTGGTGAAGTTCTGCGAGAACGGCGCCAAGGCGGTGAACTGGGAAGCGACCAGCCGCCGTGTAGATGCTGCGTTCTTTGCCAAGCACAGCGTCAGCAGCCTGAGCACGCAAAGCGATTACTGGCTCGAATACCAGGGCCGCTTGACCGAGCCGATGCGCTACAACCCGGCGACTGATCACTATGTGCCGATCAGCTGGGATGATGCCTTCCAGACCATCGCCAAACACCTGAAGGCGCTGGAAAACCCTAACCAGGCCGAGTTTTACACTTCCGGTCGTGCCAGCAACGAGGCTGCCTTCCTGTATCAGCTGTTCGTGCGGGCCTATGGCACCAACAATTTCCCGGACTGCTCCAACATGTGCCACGAGGCCAGTGGTGTAGGCCTGGGCCGCAGCATAGGCGTTGGCAAGGGTACGGTGACCTATGAGGACATGGAGCACGCCGATGCGATCTTCGTGGTGGGCCAGAACCCTGGCACCAACCATCCACGGATGATTGAGGTGTTGCGCAACGCTGTGAAGCGCGGTGCTCAGGTAGTCAGTTTCAATCCGCTCAAGGAGCGTGGTCTGGAGCGCTTCCAGCATCCCCAGAGCCCGGTCGAGATGCTGACCAACAACTCGCGCCCGACCAATACGGCCTATTTCCGCCCAGCCCTGGGTGGCGACATGGCGGCCATGCGTGGGATAGCCAAGTTCCTGCTGCAATGGGAGCGTGAGGCGCAGCTGAACGGCACGTCACCGGTGTTCGACCATGACTTCATCCAGAACCATACCTTGGGTGTCGATAGTTACCTGGCCGTGCTGGATACTACGTCCTGGGAACAGATTGTGGAGCAGTCAGGCCTGACCCTGGCGGAGATCGAGCAGGCCGCACGCATGTATGCCAGGGCTGAGCGAGTGATCATCTGCTGGGCCATGGGTGTGACCCAGCATCGCCACTCTGTGCCTACCGTTCAGGAAATCGCCAACCTGCAACTGCTGCGCGGCAATGTGGGCAAGCCGGGCGCTGGCCTGTGCCCGGTTCGCGGTCACAGCAATGTGCAGGGCGACCGTACCATGGGGATCGATGAGAAGGCTCCGGCCTGGCTTAGCGATGCCCTGGAAAAGCGCTTCGACTTCAAGGCACCCCGTGAGCGCGGCCATAACACGGTGGAGGCCATCGCTGCCATGTTGGCGGGCGATGCCAAGGTCTTTATCGGACTGGGCGGCAACTTTGCCCAGGCGACACCGGATACACCGCGGACTCATCAGGCACTGCGCAATTGCGACCTGACCGTACACATCGCGACCAAGCTCAACCGTAGCCATCTGGTGACAGGCAAGCAAGCGCTGATCCTGCCATGCCTTGGCCGTACCGAGCTGGATCTGCAAGCCAGCGGTAAGCAGGCCATTACGGTAGAAGACAGCTTCAGCATGGTCCATGCCTCGGCAGGGGTGCTCAAGCCACTGTCTCGCCAGATGCGCTCCGAGCCGGCCATTGTTGCAGGGATTGCCAAGGCAACACTGGGCAACCACCCTGTAGATTGGGAGTGGTTGATTGAAGACTACGACCGCATCCGCGACCTGATCGCCGATGTGATCCCGGGCTTCAAGAACTTCAACGTGCGCCTGGACAATCCTGGCGGTTTCTACCTGGGCAACAAGGCACGTGATCGCGTCTGGAACACGATGACTGGCAAGGCCAACTTTGCGCCCAGCCAGTTGCCAGAGAATCTGATCCCGGAAGCGGCTCGCCAGAATGGCCAGAAGCCTGACCTGATCCTGCAGACCATGCGTTCGCACGATCAATACAACACAACGGTGTACAGCCTGGATGACCGTTACCGGGGTGTGAAAGGTCAGCGTGACGTGGTCTTTGTCAACGAAGCGGACATCCGCCGCCTGGGTTATGAGCCAGGCCAGAAGGTGGACATGGTCTCGCTGTGGGACGATGGGATCGAGCGTCGTGTCAGTGGCTTTACGCTGCTGCCGTTCGATATTCCTGAAGGTCAGGCGGCGGCCTACTATCCTGAGACCAATCCGCTGGTGCCATTGGAAAGCTACGGTAAGGACAGCTTTACGCCTACCTCCAAATTCGTAGCCATTCGCGTGGAGCCAGCGCAAAGCAACACCATCGCTTCGGTCGCCTGATACCGAGCGAATAGCTTGCCGTCGATACAGGCGGCAGGCTGCTTTTTATGGCTGGGCTCTATACTAAAGGGCCCAAGGCCATCCTCTCTTTCCCATGCATCGCCTCCCTGACTGGATAGCTGAAGACCCGCTGCGCTGCCAAGTGCTGGCCTGTGTTGCCCAGTTGCACTTGCCGGATGCCTGGTAGCCGCCGGATTCGTGCGCAATCTGGTCTGGGATCACCTGCACGGTTACACGGTTCCTACCCCGCTGACGGACATCGACGTCATCTATTTTGACCCTGCCTGCCGTGACCCTGAGAGAGATACTGAGCTTGAGAATCGGCTCAGGGCCTGTGCGACCCTGCCCTGGTCCGTCAAGAATCAGGCCCGTATGCATAAGCGTAACGGGGATGCGCCCTATCACAGCAGCCTGGATGCCATGAGCTATTGGGTGGAGATGGAAACGGCCTTAGCGGCCCGCCTCCTGACTAGCGGACAGATCGAAATCGCCAGCCCGTTTGTTCAGCATGGTCTCTTCAAGCTGCACGTAACGCCTAACCTAAAGCGTTACAAACCGGAGGTTTTCAGGCAACGACAGCACGAGAAAGGCTGGGCGCGCCGGTGGCCGAAACTTCGGTTTCTACCTGCAGCACCTATACCGCCCCACCTGCCAGACTGATTGCCATACAGGAAAAATTGTTTTTCGAACTCGAACAACCCATGAGACTCCATTGCCTACCGATTACACTCATGGAAGACCGGTCATCATGGATATCAGGCTCAGGGACCTAGGAACCTTATGAACGCTGCATCGCTCCCCCTCGATCATCCCTTCGCTCACCACAATGGGTTTAACCGGGTCTTCGCGCCGGACAGGCTTACCCTGGGCTTTATTCTGCCGGTGGCAAGCTACCCGAACGAGCCGGGACCTTCGCTTGAGCATCACGCCGAGCTGACGCAGCTGGCCGATCAGTTAGGCTTCGCTGCGCTCTGGGCCAGGGACGTACCGTTTTACGATCCAGGTTTTGGCGACATGGGGCAGGTCTTCGAGGCGTTTACCTACCTGGGCTTTCTGGCCGGCACCACCAAACGAATTACGCTGGCGACCGGCAGTGCCGTGATCACCCTGCGCCACCCGCTGCACCTGGCCAAAATGGCCGCCTCGGTTGACCAGCTCTCCAGCGGGCGGCTCGTGCTGGGTATCGCCTCGGGAGATCGACCTGTCGAGTATCCCGCCTTTGGCCTGGAAGATGAGTACGAGCAGCGCGGCGACCGCTTCCGCGAAGCGTTCGAGATGTTCCGCCTGGCCAGCGAAACGCCTTTCCCTAACGGTGACTTCGACCGCTTTGGCGATCTGCAGGGGCTGGCCGATCTGGTCCCCAAACCATTCAACGGCCGCATCCCTGCCTTCGTTACAGGTCGTAGCCGTCAGGCAATGGACTGGATTGCCGCCAATGCCGACGGCTGGTTCTACTATTTCATTGGCGTCGAGCATGTCTCGGCCATTACCACATTGTGGCGCGAAACCATCAAGCGCGTCACGGGCGAAGAGACGTTCAAGCCTTTTGCCCAGGGCATGTTCTTCGATCTGGCTGAAGATCCGGACCAGGCCCCCATGCCTATTCATGCCGGACTCAGGATTGGTCGTCGCTACCTGGTGGATTATCTTGAGCATATGCAACGCCGAGGGGTGAACCACGCCGCTTTGAATCTGAAGTCGTCCCGCCGCCCGGCCAAGGAAGTGGTTCAGGAACTGGCTGAATATGTCTTGCCGCACTTCCCTTCCCATGAACCTCTTGAGCCGTGAGGACTCAAGAGAACTCAGACTTAACAAGGGAGAGTGCTCCATGCCCCGTACCGTACGCTTTCATGAAACCGGTGGCCCAGATGTACTCAAGATTGAAGACGTAGACGTCCGCCCACCTCAGCCAGGTGAAGTACAGATTCGCACCAAAGCGCTGGGCCTGAACCGTGCTGAAGCTATGTATCGCGCTGGCCAATACACGCATCAGCCAGTCTTCCCCGCCATTCTTGGCTACGAGGCCGCGGGTGTTGTCGAGGCAGTCGGCGACCGCGTAACTGAGTTTACCGTGGGCGACACCGTCAGCGTCATACCGGCATTCTCGTTCGAACAGTATGGCTTGTACGGAGAGTTGGTAAATGCGCCTGCCCATGCCGTCGTCAAGCACCCCGACACGCTTTCATTCGAAGAGGCTGCCGCTACCTGGATGATGTTTACCACGGCCTATGGCGCGCTGGTCGATATTGCCGGACTGAAGGCGGGCGATACCGTTCTGGTTCGTGCGGCCTCCAGCAGTGTTGGCCTCGCTGCAATCCAGATCGCCAATTTTGTCGGCGCAACGCCGATTGCCCTCACCCGGACGAGTAACAAGCGACAGGCATTGCTCAAGGCAGGCGCGAAACATGTCATCGCAACGGAAGAACAGGATCTGACGGATGAAGTGCTAAAGCTCACCGATGGCAAGGGCGCGCGTATCGCCTTTGATCCAGTGGGTGGACCAGACGTGCCCAAGATTCTGAAAGCGCTCTCGTTCCTGGGCATTTTCTTCCAATACGGCGCCTTGAGCACTGAAAACCTGTCATTGCCAGTGATGGATGTGCTGGGCAAGGACCTGACCATTCGCGGCTATCAGCTGTTCGAAATCACTCAGGATGCTGATCGATTGGCCAAGGCCAAACACTTCATTCTGGACGGCCTGACCCAGGGCAAGCTGAAGCCACAGATTGCCAAGACATTCCCGCTGGACCAGATCGTTGAGGCGCACCGGTACATGGAGTCCAATCAGCAGGTTGGCAAGATCGTCGTAACGGTTTAACCCAGCGACGAGCCGTCCCGATCATTCGCGCCGGGACGGCTTTCCAGCTCCGGTTTCAGATGCATGACCTTTTCCCACTGGCCCGTCATGTCATCGAAGCGCTCGTCCATAGTCCTGAAACCATGCCGCTCGTAAAAGGCTACCGCACGACTGTTCATGCTATAGACAGACAGTTCGAGGCGCGACTCAAGGGACTTGGCGTGCTCCAGCAGCGCGCTGCCAATGCCTTCGCCCTGGTGGTCCGGGTCGACAAATAAGGCTGCCAGCACATTCTGTTGCAGCGAGAAGAACCCGAGAACCGTATCGTCCCGCACATATACCCAGTTCTCGGCGCTGGGCAGGTACTTTTTCTTCATATCCTGCCGCTGGCTGCACCAGAAGTCGGGCGCGACACCATCATGGGCCAGGATGGAGGCGGCCAGCCAAATCGAAACCATGTGCTCATATTCATCGTCTTTTGCTTTTCGAAGCATGTGTATCCCTACCTTCAGCCAGGCTGAAACAGTACCTTCATGAATGATCTTGATAGTGACCATGAAGCATAGACGCTAGAAATGTTTAGTCTACTGAATGATCATGAGAAATATTCATTTAGCTAGTCGCAAGGTAAGTCTATGTCCAGCCACTTCCCTCGTTTTCGTGCCGACTCTGTAGGCAGCCTGTTACGCAGCCCGATTCTGAAGGAGGCCCGTCGCCGCTATCAGACCGGAGAAATGGAGCGAGACGTACTGCGTGCGGTTGAGAATGATGAGATCCGCAAGATTGTCGCCAAGCAGGAAGCCCTCGGGCTTCCTGCAGTGACGGATGGCGAGTTCCGCCGCGCCTGGTGGCATTTCGACTTTCTTGAGCAGCTCGACGGCGTAGAAGGCTACGAGGCAGACCAGGGTATTCAGTTCCACGGTCAACAGACCAAATCCCGAGGGATCAAGGTCACGGGTAAATTAGACTTTACCCGGCATCCGATGCTGGAAGACTTCAAGTTCCTGGCCAGCGCTACCACTCGCAGTGTGGCCAAGATGACTATTCCAAGCCCTAGCGTGCTGCACTTCCGGGGCGGACGGAAGAACATCAGTGAGAGCGTTTATCCGGATATGGAGGAGTTTTTTGCTGACCTTGCCAACACCTACAAGAAAGCTGTGAATGCTTTTTACGAGGCGGGATGCCGTTATCTCCAACTCGATGACACCGTCTGGGCTTACCTTTGCTCAGAAAAGGAAAAGGCCGCCGCCCGCGAGCGCGGTGATGATCCGGAACGTCTGGCCGAGATCTATTCAAGCGTGCTCAATCAGGCGCTGGCTGGTCGCCCGGATGACTTGCGCATCGGCCTGCATGTCTGCCGGGGCAACTTCCGCTCGACCTGGATCAGCGAAGGTGGCTACGAGCCGGTGGCGGAAGTGCTGTTTGGCAACACGGATATCGATGCTTTCTTCCTGGAATACGATACCGAGCGCGCCGGTGGTTTCGAACCCCTACGCTACCTGCCCAAGGGCAAGCGTCAGGCTGTATTGGGACTGGTCACGACAAAAAGCGGCGAACTGGAAAGTCCGGATGCTCTCAAGCGCCGTATCGAGGAAGCCTCGCGGTATGCCAACCTGGACCAGCTCTGCCTGAGTCCGCAGTGCGGATTTGCCTCGACAGAGGAAGGCAACCTGCTCTCGGAAGGGGAACAGTGGGCCAAGCTGCAACGCGTAGTAGACGTGGCCCGAGAGGTCTGGGGAGGGGCCTGATCAGCGCATGACTGGCTGACTGAAAAGGGGCGCTTTAGAGCGTAAACCTGCCCTTTTCCGCTACATTTCGATCAAGATAAAAAGGTGCAGACTACCGTTCCGTAATAAAGTTTCTGTAATAAATTCATACATTTGCCTTTTGTGGAAGTTATCGCACCCTTAAGCAGATTCCACTTGCCAAGCGAAGCGGTAATCACGAGGATCGGCGCCATCATCCTCACAGTGAGTTTTGATTATGAAGTACTCCTCGATCCTTCTGTTGTCCCTGAGCCTGGTAGGTACTAGCGCGATGGCGGGCGACGATATGCGGGCCGGTATCGGTGGTGCGCTAGGCGGGGTGTTAGGCTCGGTTGTAGGAAATGCCGTAGGCGGAAGCACGGGCTCCACGATCGGTGCAGGTCTGGGTGGTGCTGCGGGCGGTGCGGTAGGCGCCAAGCGTGGCGATAAAACAGAAGCAGCCATTGGCGGCGGTCTTGGCGCCGCGGGTGGCAACGTATTGGGCAAGGCCGTAGGCGGCAGCACAGGCGCTATGGTGGGTGCCGCCCTGGGCGGCGGCGGCGGTGCAGCCCTCGGCAGCAGCATGGGCGATTCGGGCGACCGTCACCACAGTGGCCGTCGCTACGATGACCGCCGTTATGCCCATGACAACGGCTGGCACCGTGGTCACCACAAGAAACACTGGAAGCGCCACGGTCGTTGGGACGATTGATCCCTACCCTAGCGCTAAAAGAAAGGGCCACGTCTGTGGCCCTTTTTCATTTACCGCCACTATTTCTCTTTGCTCAGGTCCACCAGCGGTGTTTCACGTACATCGGTCTGGCGGCCTTGCTGGATCGTATCGACACGCTTGAGTGCCTCGTTTACCGCACCCGCATCACTGAGCAGGCTGTAGGTAATCTCAAAGTCACGGGTTTCTTTTGGCCCGATCCTGGGTACCAGCTTCAAGTCACGCTGGAAGCGTCGGTTATAGGAAAAGCTGGTGCCTGGCTCCAGACCGGTCACATAACCCTGCCCCTGGGTGTCCGTGTTTTTCCACAGGGAAAAGGCGGGTAACTGGTTAACGTTGAAGGCGAGGCTGACGCCCTGCTTGCCAGCTTTATCATGTAATACCGCCAGGCTGTTGCCCTGGGCATCTCCATAAGGAAACAGGTTGTACACCATCTCGTCGAAGCCTTTGGTAGGGCCCCGGTAGGTTTGCCACTCTTTCAGGTCACGCTTGGCGTACTCGTTGAATGGCGAGACCTCACGCACTGGCGCGGCGAACTTGGCACCCTCCTCCAGCAGTGGCGTACCGAAATTGCTATGGTAGAGCGCTTGATACTCTTTCTCGTAGTCGCCCTGGTTAGTCAGCCGATCATGAAGGGTGAACTGGGTGGCGCCCGGTTGCGTGGTCAGCTGAGTATCAACCAGAAAATCCACCTTCTTGAATGCCTGCTCGCGCAGCTCGCCTTTCAAGTGAATGGCATATGGCGGCTTTTCATCGATGGTCAGCACGACCTTGGACGCTGGAATATTGGCCGCACGACCATGCAGGGTTAGCAGCTCTCCATTATCCATGCCCGGATGGCCAACCCACTCGTAGCCACAACGGGTTACCATCTCGTTGAAACCTTCCAGCCAGCCCAGCCCGCCCCGGCCGTTGAGCTCGATGAAGGCTGGGTTGACGACCTCATGCACAGGCGAGTCCCACCCCAGGCGTACCGTACCGGCGGTGGCATAAAGCACGTTCATGCCGCGGTTCGGCACAACGGTCATTTTCATCGCGCCGGTATCGATTTCGATCAGGCTTACCCCTTCCTGACGACCGCCATGCAACGTCTTGAGAGTGACTGAAAAAGGCTTGTCCGTTTTGACGCCAAGCTGCTCGCTGGTGATGCTCCAGTTTTCAGCAGGCTTGTTCGAGTCGATCAGCGTGTAATCCCAGGCAAACGCTGAAGAGGCAGCTGCCAGCAATCCGAAGCTGGCAAGCAGAGCAGATGCGTTCATGTCCGATTTCCTTTTTGTTTGTTGTTATACCTCGCTGCCCTTTGGCTGAAACGATTTAGCAGCGTGAGAAAAGTGTAGAACAACCCTGCACGTTTGCATGTGCCGGATTTCGGATTTACGAGGTTGGAGACAGGAAACGAGAGGTAGGTCAAGGTGCCTGCCCGACACCCTGACTTGAGAGTTATTACTCTTCGAGGCGCTCGACCTTGCCGACGACGAGCCCGTAACTCAGCGCGCCGACCAATGCCGTGATGCCGATATAGGTGATAGCCGGGGCAAAGTTGTTGCCATCCACCAGCAGGCCAACCACGATCGGCACACTGATGGATGCCAGGTTGCCGATGAAGTTGAACATGCCTCCCGTCAATCCCAGCAGGCGTGCAGGTGCCAGGGCCGACACCATTGACCAGGTGATCGACGCCAGACCGTTACCAAAGAAGGCGATCGCCATACAGGCAATGATCAGCGCTGGCGTGTCAACAAAGTTCGCGCCAATGATGCAGGTGGAAATCAAGAGGCCGCTGATGATGGGCAGCTTGCGTGCCATGCCCAGCGAAACGCCACGGCGCACCAGCCAGTCGGATAGCAGACCCGAGCAGATAACGCCTAGAAACGCTGCCAGAAAAGGCACCGAAGCCAGAAAGCCCGCCTTGATGAAATCCATGCCGCGGTATTTGACGAGGTAAGTCGGAAACCAGGTCAGGAAGAACCATAGTGTGGAGTTCAGGCAGAACTGACCAATGTAGATGCCCCACAGCTTGCGCTTGTTGAGCACGGCCCACAGATCCGCCCAGCGAAACGCAGCGCGGGACTGATTCTTTTTCTCCAGATCTACAAGGCCGCCGCCCTGCTCGATCAGCGCCACTTCGGCATCATTGGCACCTTTGAAGTCTTTTGGCTCACGGTAGATCAGATACCAGATCGCCGCCCAGACGATACCGATCCCGCCTGTTACCACAAAGACCATGTGCCAGCCGAACGTCTGTTGCAGGTAGATGAGTACTGGGGTCAGGAACGCCAGCCCGACGAACTGTCCGGACGTATAAAACCCGATGGCGGTGGCGCGCTCCCCTTCCGGGAACCACGTCGTTACCACCCGGTTGTTGATGGGATACGCCGGCGCTTCCAGCGCACCGACTGCAAGACGCAGGATTACCAGGCCGATAAAACTGCCGACAAAGCCTAGGCCGATGGTTGCCAGGGACCAGAGCGCAATGGCAATCGGGTACAGCACTCGCGGAGACACCTTGTCCACCAGCCAGCCGCCCGGGATCTGCATGGCGGCATAGGTCCAGCCGAACGCCGACAAGATCAGCCCCATGTGCACGGGATCGATGTTCAAGTCCTGAGCCAGGTGGGGGGCGGCGATGGAAAGATTACTGCGGTCCAGGTAGTTGATCACTACCGTGACGAACAGCAAGACCATGATGAAGTAGCGCGAGCGTGACGCAGGCTGGGCTTGCACCTGGGCCTGGGTCTGGCTGTACGCCGTGCGGGTTGAAGAATGTTGCATCACCGTTACACCTGTCTTGGACTTGTTATACACAACGGGGATGACTCACCGGCGATAGCCGCCGGTGGTCTCCTGCAAACGTTACTGCCCGATATCGCGCAGTGGTTTGCCGCTCATGAGGTTACGTTCGATCTGCTCAAGCGTTGCACCCTTGGTTTCCGGAACCAGCCAGAACACCAACAGGATGAAGAAGGCGTTCAGTGCGCCATACAGCCAGAAGGTTGCAGCGTTGCCGATGACGTTGAGCAATGTCAGGAAGGTAGCGCCGACGATCATGTTGGCGATCCAGTTGGTGAAGGTGGAGCAGCCAATACCGAAATCGCGGCCTTTGAGTGGCTGCACTTCGGAGCACAGTGTCCAGATCAGCGGACCGGCCGACATGGCAAAACCCACGATAAAGATCAGTAGCATGGCAACGGTGAAGATCTGCTGGCCGTGACTCAGTGTACCCATGTTCATCATGGTGCCCACGATGCCCATACCGACCGCCATGACGATGAAACCGGTATAGAGAATCGGCTTGCGGCCCCAACGGTCCACCAGGAAGATAGCAATGAAAGTTGCCAGTACGTTGGTCAGGCCCACCGCAGCGGTAAACCACATCTGCGCATGCGTGTCGTAACCCATGCCTTCGAAAATACGCGGTGCGTAGTACATCACTACGTTCATGCCGGTGAACTGCTGGACGATCTGCAGGAGTACGCCCAAACCAACGGAGCGGCGGAAGTTGGCGTTTTCCTTGAACAGCTGCCAGCCACGCTGCGGGATGCGCAGCTGCTCTTCGATATCACGCACTTCCTGCTGGATCACCTCTTCATTGCCGCGCAGCTTGTGCAGGACGTCCAGTGCCTCTTTCTTGCGGCCCTTCATGATCAGCCAGCGCGGGCTATCGGGCAGTGCTAGAACGCCCAGCAGGAACAGCACACCGGGGATAGCAATGATGCCCAGCATCCAGCGCCAGGCGCCGCTGTAACTGAACGCGGTATCGGACAGGAACGCAGCCAGAATGCCAACCGTGATCATCAGCTGATACAGCGAAATCATCGAGCCGCGGATCTGCTCAGGCGCCACTTCAGCCAGGTACAGCGGAGCAGTAAAGGAGGCGATGCCGATAGCCAAGCCCAGAATGAAGCGACCGACGATCAGTGAGTTCGGCGACCAGGCGAAACCGCACAGTACCGACCCCAACACGAACAGAATGGCACCCAGAATCAGCGAACGCTTGCGACCCAGGGCAGCGGACATCCAGCCGGCACCGAGTGCACCCAGGGCAGCGCCAAGCATCATGCTGCTGACGATCCACTCGATCACGCGGTCGGAAACTTGAAATTCTTGCTGAATGAATTGCGTGGCGCCGGAAATCACGCCGATATCCAGGCCAAACATCAGCCCGGCCAAAGCCGCCAGAATGCAGGTGAACACCGCGGTTCCCTTGGTCTTCTCGGCGGTATGAGTACTACTCGTCATAAACTGGACTCCTGCCTTTTGGGCGTTGTTTTTGTAATGCCGGTCCCTCAGCAAATGCAGGCATGTGAATTTGCTATCAACCTGGCTTTCCAGTGACTCGTCAGGCTCTACTCAGGTTCGTTACAAGATGTGAAAAATGCCGAGCCAGACGCATTTCTTGCGTCCGGCTCGTCTTCACGACCTGAAGGCCAGGGCTTACCACTCGGCGAAGCTGCCGTCCTTGTGGCGCCAGATCGGATTACGCCAGCGGTGGCCAATGGCGGCACGCTCGATCACGTACTCTTCATTGACTTCGATACCCAGCCCCGGGCCTTGCGGGATCTTCACGTGGCCATCGCCATAGTCGAAGACTTCCGGGTTCTTGATGTAGTCGAGCAGGTCATTGCCCTGGTTATAGTGAATGCCCAGGCTCTGCTCCTGGATGAACGCGTTGTAGCAGTTGGCGTCCAGTTGCAGGTTGACCGCCAACGCGATCGGGCCAAGCGGACAATGCAGCGCAATCGCCACATCGTAGGCCTCGGCCATGTTGGCGATCTTGCGCGTTTCGGTGATGCCACCGGCATGGGACGGGTCAGGCTGAAGGATATCCACATAGCCGTCCTGCAGGATGCGCTTGAAATCCCAACGGGAGTACAGACGCTCGCCCAGTGCAATCGGTGTATTGCTCATCAGAGCGATTTCCTTGAGCGCCTCATAGTTCTCGCTGAGCACTGGCTCCTCGATAAACATCAGACGGTAGGGCTCAAGCTCCTTGATCAGGACCTTGGCCATCGGCTTGTGAACACGACCGTGGAAGTCTACACCGATGCCAAAATGCGGTCCGCAGGCGTCACGGATGGCCGCGACGTTGGCGATGACCTGATCGACCTTGTCGAAGGTATCGACGAACTGCATCTCTTCCGAGGCATTCATCTTGATAGCGGTAAAGCCCTTTTCCTTGCGCTCCAGGGCATGGGCCGCTGTCTCGGCTGGACGGTCGCCGCCGATCCAGGAGTAGACGCGGATGCTTTCGCGGACCTGGCCGCCCAGCAGATCGTGTACCGGTACGCCCAGCGCCTTGCCTTTGATGTCCCACAAGGCCTGATCGATACCCGCCAGGGCGCTCATATGGATACCGCCGCCCCGGTAGAAACCACCGCGATAGAGTACGGTCCAGTGATCCTCGATATTGCGCGGGTCCTTGCCGATCAGGTAGTCGGCCAGCTCTTCCACAGCCGCCGCCACACTATGGGCGCGGCCTTCAAGGACTGGCTCGCCCCAGCCCGTAATACCCTCATCGGTTTCGATCTTCAGAAAGCACCAGCGCGGAGGAACGATATAAGTGGTCAGTTTGGTGATTTTCATTGTTGTGCCTCGATGCGTTCAGGGCCGGCGGATCGGCCCAGGTCAAATCCGATGATTACTGGCCGATCAGCGCTTTCCAGCCAGCAGCAAACGCATGCGCGCTGCGGCTGACGTCTTCAGAGGTCATGCCCGGCTTGTAAATGGCCGAACCCAGACCAAAGCCATTGGCGCCCGCCTTGACGTATACGTCCATGTTGTCGGGCGTGATCCCACCGACCGGCAGCAGGGCCGTTTCCTTCGGGAAAACCGCACGCCATGCCTTGACCACTGCCGGACCCAGCTGCTCAGCCGGAAACAGCTTGAGCGAGTCGGCTCCCGCCTCCAGTGCTGCAAAGCCTTCGGATGGCGTTGCCACACCCGGTGCACTGATCAGCCCGGCCGCCTTGGTCGCGCGGATCACCGCCAGGTTGGCATTGGGCGACACAATCAGTTTGCCACCGGCAAAGGCTACGTCCGCCACCTGGCGCTCGGTCAGTACGGTTCCGGCACCGATCAGGCAGTCGTTGCCCAACTCGGCAGACAGCAGACGGATGCTTTCCAGAGGCTCAGGCGAGTTCAATGGAATCTCGATCAGACGAAAACCGGCCTCGTACAGGGCCTTGCCGACCGGCACGATCTCCGCAGGCGTAATGCCGCGCAGAATGGCAATCAGGGGCAGTTGTTTCATGCAGGCGTCAAACATGGCGGGTATCCTCCTGAGAAGGGGTGGCGGCAGTCACCAGACCGGCTGCACAGGCGATGCGCCACAAGCCGGTACGGGTGGCCTGCTCAAGCAGACGTACATCGGTAATTTCGAAAAAGGCCAGGGCGTCCTGATAGCGGCGACACAGCGCCGGATCGCCAATCAATACCAGCGGTGGGCAGACGGCTCCCTTCAGGCTGGCCACAACACTGCGCAGCTCTTCACCGATCAGCAGGCCCGAGAGGTAGTCCAGGCTGTGGCGCGCGGGCAGATCACCGGCCAGGAATAGGCTGCGGGTGGTGAACAGACGGCCAATAACGCCTTCCGCCCCACTCTCACGGGCATTGGTGAGGCCACGCATAAAGGCGTCGTTGGACGGCTCGCTGCCCTCTTCCCGCGCAGGACGACCCAGAATCGAATGCTCACGCAGGACGGCAAACAGCTCGCCGGTCATATAGGTGGAAAAGTGATCGAGCCGGCTACTGCGGATCGTTGCCCACTTGCTGTGCGTGCCGGGCAGCACCAGCAAGGCATGATCGGCCAATGCAGGCTCCAGTTCGAGCGCTCCGAAGATCTGAGTCTCCTCGCCTCTCAATACGTTTGGCAGTGCGCCACGCTGCATCACGCCGGGGATCAGGCTCAGCTCACCGCAACCGCTGTCGAACGTCAGCAGGCCTTTTGCCAAGCTATCCACATCGGCCGGGCAGTCCACATAAGGAACCTCACGCCAGCCCTGCCGGCTGCCGATCATGCCGGCGGCAATGGCGGGTACGGATGGCCATTGTGCGCGCCAATCACCGACCAGCTCACGAAAGGCCTTGGCGAAATCACCTTCAGGCGTATGCAGAATGCCCCAGGGCTGCGAGCGGGTATCCAATATCTGGCCGTTATCTCCCAGCAGATACGCGCGTAGTGATGAGGTGCCCCAATCGAGGCTGATCAGACGTGGCGTTGCCGTTTCATTCATGACTGATTCCACCCGAGGTTGTCCATCCAAGGTCAAAGGAAATGGCCCGTGCGCAAGCGATGACATCCGGGCAAAGATCCCGCAGGCGTGCTTCAGGCATATAGGGAATCGCGCTGGCGACACTCAAGGCCGCCACGATGGCGCCGCTGGCATCGCGAATAGGCGCGGCCACGCAGCGAATACCCAGCTCGTTTTCTTCCAGATCAAAAGTGTAGCCACCTGCGGCATAGGCCTGCTGCTGGGCCAGATAGTCCGGCCAGGGCGTAAAGTCCTCGCGCAGGCCCGGTTGCCCGGCGCGCCGCCTGAGGCCTTCCTCATAGAGCAGGTGCCATTCGGATTCGGGCAGATCAAGCATGAGGGCCTTGCCTACCCCGGTCAGGGCCAACGGCATGCGCAGCCCGACGCGCGAGCGCATTTCAAGGCCGCGAGCTCCGGGAAGCTTGTCCAGGTAGAGCACGTCGCCGCCCTCCCGCACGCCCAGATGAACGGTGTCCTGGGTCAACGCCGCGAGCCGCTGCAGGTGGGGCCGCGCCAGGTTGGTCAGCGGCAGCTGGTCACGGGCCTTGAAGCCCAGTTCGATAAGCTTGGCTCCCAGTTGATACTGACCGGCAACGCTACGCAGATAGCCAGCCTGCACCAGTGCATTGACCAACCGATGGGTGGTGCTGCGCGTACAGCCGATCACCTCGCCGATGGCAGCCAGCGTACGGGCGCCCTGAGCGATGGCATCGATAACGGCCAGGCCTCGAAACAGTGCCTGAGCGCCAGCAGGCGCGTTGTTGTTTTGATCAGACATGGCGCTCACTCTATTCCTTTAAAACTGCAATCTCAATATGTGAATACTAATCCCATATTATGGGATAAAGAAGTGTTCGACGACTTGTCACATGACTGCAACAATTTGGTTATCTAATGCGCGAGCATCGTGCAGAACAGTGAGGAGAACCATGGCGGGCAAGTCGATTCTTATCGTCGATGACGAGGCGCCCATTCGCGAGATGATCGCGGTTGCGCTCGAAATGGCGGGTTATGAATGCCTGGAAGCAGATAATGCGCAGCAGGCTCATGCCCTAATCGTCGACCGCAAGCCCGATCTGGTCCTGCTCGACTGGATGCTGCCGGGTACGTCCGGCCTTGAGCTGGCGCGCCGCCTGAAGCGTGACGAGCTGACGGATGCGATCCCGATCATCATGCTCACCGCCAAGGACGACGAGGACAACAAGGTCCAGGGTCTGGAAGTAGGAGCCGATGACTACATCACCAAGCCCTTCTCGCCTCGCGAGCTGGTCGCCCGGTTGAAAGCGGTACTGCGCCGTACAGGCACATACGACAGCGAAACGCCGATTGAAGTGAATGGCCTGATTCTCGATCCCATCAGCCACCGCGTGACCATTGATGGCTCACCGGCTGAAATGGGCCCGACCGAATACCGTCTGCTGCAGTTCTTCATGACGCACCAGGAACGTGCCTACACCCGCGGTCAGCTGCTGGATCAAGTATGGGGCGGCAACGTCTATGTCGAGGAGCGTACAGTAGACGTGCACATTCGCCGTCTGCGTAAGGCCTTGGGTGAAACCTACGAAAATCTTGTGCAGACCGTACGCGGAACGGGCTATCGTTTCTCGACCAAACTTTAAAAACGGGATGTGCTGCCTTGAACATGGATTGGCGTTCACTGCTGGCCCGCCATATCTGTCTGCTCCTGGCTATTTGCCTTCCCCTGGGCTGGCTGACAGACGCTTATGGCGCCATGCTGGCTGCCGGCCTGTTCATCTATCTGATATGGATGTCCTACCACATCGTCCGTCTTCAGAAGTGGCTGGCCACGGCCGAAGAAGGGGTGGAACCCCCGGAGGCCAATGGCTTCTGGGGCGAGATCTTTGACAGTCTCTATTATGCCCAGCGCCGCGAACGTGAAAAGCGCCACGCCCTGGAAGCTGTGATCGAACGAGCCCAGGCCTCTACTGCGGCGCTGCGGGATGCCATTATCCTCATCGACCGCAACGGCAACCTGGAATGGTGGAACCGTGCCGCCGAACAGCTCCTGGGGCTGCGTCAGCCGCAGGATTATGGTCAGCCCATCGCCAACCTGGTCCGCCATCCCAAATTTTATGAATACTTCAACAAGGGTGACTATCAGGAGCCGCTGGAACTGGCCTCGCCCGTGAATGCTAATCAGCACCTTCACATCCTGATTACGCGCTTCGGTGAAGGTGATCGTCTCCTGCTCGTCCGGGACGTGAGCCGCCTTCATCAACTGGAACAGATGCGCAAGGATTTCGTTGCGAACGTCTCCCACGAGCTGCGTACGCCTTTGACCGTGATCGCCGGCTATCTGGAGACCTTGGTCGATAACGCCGCCGAAGATACCAATCCGCGCTGGCTGCGGGCCCTTGGCCAGATGCAGCAACAGGCCAGCCGCATGCAGCACCTGATTGATGACCTGCTGCTATTGGCCAAACTGGAAGCGACCGACTACCCTGCCGAAAACAAACCCGTCGCCGTAACGCCACTTCTGCAAATCATCCAGCAGGATGCACGTGCGCTCTCAGGCCAGCGCGGCCACAAGATCACCCTGGATGCCGACGCGAGTCTGGCCCTGAAAGGCAGCGAAGCCGAGCTGCGCAGTGCCTTTTCGAATCTCGTTTTCAACGCTGTGAAGTACACGCCGGACGGTGGTCAGATCAGGATTCGCTGGTGGCAGGACGCCCATGGTGCCCAGATGTCGGTTTCCGATAGCGGGCCGGGCATCGAGGCGCGTCACCTACCCCGCCTGACAGAGCGCTTTTATCGGGTGGATGCCAGCAGAGCCTCCAGCACCGGCGGTACGGGCCTGGGGCTGGCCATCGTGAAACATGTCCTGATCCGCCATCATGGACACCTTGAAATCGAGAGCACTCCCGGCAAGGGCAGCGTTTTCACCTGCGTTTTCGAACCCTCCCAGACGGCCTCCATGACGGCCTCTGCAATAGCCGTACACCAACACTGATGAGCGAGACTTGAAAGTCGCTCGTCAGACCCCCATGCTAGGGCCAACTTTTATCACTTTGAACCCCTAATGGACCCTTCCCCTAGTTTCGATACCTCAATACTTTTCGCTGACTTCGGTCTTGTTCTTTTTGCGCTGCTGCTGGTGCTGCTCAACGGCTTTTTCGTAGCCGCCGAGTTCGCCATGGTCAAGCTGCGCGCCACACGTGTAGAAGGTCTGGCTGAAAGCCATGGCTGGCGCGGCCGTATCCTGCGTACCGTGCATAGCCAGCTCGATGCCTATCTGTCCGCCTGCCAGTTGGGTATTACCCTGGCCTCCCTGGGTCTGGGCTGGGTGGGCGAGCCTGCCTTTGCCGAGCTGCTGGAGCCTCTGCTCCGCATGGCTGGAGTAGATACGCCTGAGCTTGTACATGGCATCGCGTTCTTTACAGCCTTCTTTATCATCTCTTATCTACACATCGTGGTCGGCGAGCTGGCGCCCAAATCCTGGGCTATCCGCAAGCCGGATCTGCTATCGCTATGGACAGCCGTCCCGCTATACCTGTTCTACTGGCTGATGTATCCCGCCATCTGGCTGCTCAATGCCAGCGCAAACGCCATTCTGCGTATCGCCGGCCAGGGCTCGTCCAATGGCGATCACGAGCACCATTACAGCCGTGATGAGCTCAAGCTGATTCTACACTCCAGCCGCGCGCTGGATCCTACTGACCAAGGCATGCGTGTGCTGGCGTCGGCGGTCGAGCTGGAAGAGCTGGAAGTAGTGGACTGGGCGAACTCACGTGAGGACCTCATCTACCTGGACCACACGGCCTCGCTGGAAGAGATCCTGACCATCATCCGTCGTCACAAGTACAGCCGCTACCCGGTTTACAACGAGGAAGAGAACGTATTCATCGGTGTCTTGCATATCAAGGACCTGTTGCTGGCAATCGCCGGACTGGATTCCCAGGCCGAGTCGTTCGAGTTGGACGAGTTGATCCACCCGCTTGAGCGTGTCTCCAAGCACATGCCGCTCAGCCGCCTGCTCGAGCAATTCCGCCAGGGCGGCGCGCATTTCGTGCTGGTCGAAGAGGCTGACCACAAGGTCGTAGGCTTCCTTACCATGGAAGACGTCTTGGAAGTGCTGGTCGGCGATATTCAGGACGAGCACCGCAAAGCCGAGCGTGGCGTGTTGGCCTATCAGCCCGGCAAGCTGCTCGTCCGTGGCGATACCCCGCTGTTTAAGATCGAGCGCCTGTTGCACATCGACCTGGATCATGTCGAAGCGGACACCATGGCCGGCCTCGTCTATGACAGCTTGAAGCGCGTACCTGAAGAGGACGAGGTTCTGGAAGCCGAAGGCCTGCGCATCATCATCAAGAAGATGAAAGGTCCGAAGATCATTCTGGCCAAAGTCATCAAGCTGGGCGGCGAAGAAGATGCCCCACGTCATCACTGATCGATGCCCATAAAAAAAGGCCGGCATTGATGCCGGCCTTTTTCTTTTCATACACGCTTACACTTCGCCAAAGTAGGCGCGGTTGCGGCCTTCCTGTTTAGCATGGCTCAACGCCTTGAGCGCCGTGTTGATCAGACTCTTGTCACTGTCGTCCAGGGTCGGCACGATACTGGCGATGCCGGCGCTAACGCTGAAGCTGACGGTTGCACTGCCGTACTCCAGGCGCAGCATACTTGTTTCGGCGCAGATCCGATTGGCCAGCGCCACTGCATCAGCCTCGCCAGTGGCCGGCAGGACAAGCACGAACGTGTCATCCCGGAAGCGCGCGGCCATGTCGCCTGCGCGCTTAGTGTAGTTCTTCAGCAGACCGGCCAGCGCTCGCAGGCATTCATCGCCGAGCGGGCTGCCAAAGGCATCGTTGATTTCCTTGAAATGGTCAATGTCGATCACGACCAGCGACACAACCACCTGATTGCGCTTGGCGCGGTTGACCTCTTCGGTGAAGTGGCGATCAAAGCATGGACGGCTCAAGGCTCCGGTCAGGGTATCGATCGTACTCAGACGAATGACCTCGTCATTGGCTGCTCGTAATGCCTCATTGGCCCGCTCGAGCACATCCACCTGCGCCTCGATATGCTGTTGCAGCTCCTCGTTACGCTTGTGCTGCCGCTCCAGTGTCTGCTGCTGAGCCTGCAAAGCCTGCTTATGCCGCTGCACCTGCTGATTGCTGGCCAAAAGGGCTTTCTTCTGTATGCTCAAACGCTCGGCGCCCTCATGGTCATGGCGGATATCCAGCGCAACGGACAGCAGCATGAACTCGAAGGCAAAGCCGATGATTTGCGCATCCAGAATAAACGGTGATAGCGTGATCCAGTCCAGGATGGCCATGAGCATCAGTATCGTGCTCACCGCCAGTACGGACCAGGCAATGGCCAGGTACTTGGCCGACGGATTGCCCTTTCGCCACAACGACAGGGTCATGGCAATCCCCAGCAGGCAGCTCACAAGACCTGCCGGCTCGATCATCAGGAAGCGGACCAGCATCGGCTCGATAGCAATCAATGCTGCTGCCAAGGCCCAATAACCGATCAATCCCAGGACGATCAGCCGCCATCCCCGGTAGCGATCCACATTGAGGAAGCGCCGGGCAAACACGATGGCCGTAAGAAAGCTCAAGCAGCCAAAGCCTACATAAGTTCGGATGGAAAACGCAGGCCACTCCGGCCATAGATAGCGCTGGCCGATGCCGGTCAGGCTGAGTTCATAGCCCAGGATGCTGACCAAGTAGAGGCAATACCATAAATGATTGGGGTCGCGCTGCCGCCAGTACCGGCTACCGTTATAAACCAGCAGGGCCAGCATGAAGCCAAAGAAGAGCGTCAGCAGGGCGAGCGAAGTCTTCTCCTGCGCCTGGTAATGCTCCGGTGTCATCAGCCACATCGGAACCAGCATCGGCTCATAGGAGCGCAGGCGCAGGTAGACGAACGCCTTGTCACCTGCCGAAAGGGTTAGAGGAAAGACAAACGCCCGCTCCTTGAGGGAGCGTATGCTCATGGGCAAGCTATCCCCAGCGGTTTCGACCGGCCCCCATGACTCGCTGGACTGGGAGCGAACCCGCACATCGACCTGATTAAGAATGGGTGGCTGAATCACCAGGTAGCGCTGCTGAGCGCGATCGGTGGGGTTATGCACTTCGAAGCGTAGCCAGGCGCCGATCTGTTGCCGACCCAGATTGACCGTCTCATCCCCCAGTGACTGCCAGCGATCCTCAAGCCCTGCCGCCGCTGCCTGCTCGAAGGTCAGGGTAGCGGAAGCCTGCAGGTAGCTCACCGAGTGCAGCGAGACCTTCTCCTGCGCGTCGTTCAGAATCACCGCCTGGGGCAATGGATCGAACAAGGTCTCAGCCTGCAGCGACGCGCTGAAGAACACGATCCAGAACAGCATTACCCCATACAGACGCATCAGTCATTCCTCGACCAAACCTGAGAATGCTCGGTTCATACGTTAAGAAAGCAAGGCTTTCTATGCAGCATTCCATCACTGCAAACAACCGAAAGCTTGCAATTACTGGGCGTTCCCAACAACCCGCCGCTCTCTAATGAGACAAGTATGGCGAGTCAGAACGACGCTAGAAAGAAATTTGAGAGGTAAACCGCAAAACAATCAAGCGTTACGGCCCACCCACAGCAAAATTAGGCAGGCTGTCGACCGGCTGGGCAAACCGGAATGGAATCGACTCCAACGCCAGTCCCGTATTGCGCTGTACCACAAAATGCAGGTGCGGACCGGTGCTGTGACCCGTATTGCCGGACAGCGCCAGCGGCGTACCGGTCATCACACGCTGTCCCTCCCGCACCTTGACCGAGCCCTGCATCAGGTGCAGGTACACACTCATGGTGCCGTCATCATGCAAGACACGCACGAAATTGCCCGAAGGGTTGGCGCTACGGCCCTGCTGCTGATCGTTTTCAACCTTGACCACAGTACCTGGACGCGACGCAATGATGGGCGTGCCCTCTGGCATCGCAATATCTATGGCGTAACGTCCTCTGGGCGTGTTGTGGCTAAACGCACCGTTTGCCCCCTGACTGATCCGGAACGGCCCTCCCACCCATGGCAGCGGATAGGCATAATCTCGCGCGCCCTGTCCTGGGTCGCCCATCGCATAGTTGAAGGTCGGCTTGTAATGAATCTCCACTCCCTGCACCTCCTTCTTCAAGCGCATCAGGGTAATGGTGCTGTTGGGGGGTAGAACGCGGCGGACCGAAGCTGACTCGTTGATACCAGCCACGTTCTTGAGCTGATCCAGACGAAGCTCGACCTGAACCGGCACCAGCAGATCGTTACGGGCCTCGAAAACAGTCTCGTTGCCCAATTTTTTTGTATTCAGTCGAACCTGACGCTCGATACGCTCGTTGGTATCGTCCTCGAAGACAAGTACCTTGGCACCCTTGGTAACCTTGTCCGTATAGGTCACCACACCGTTGGCATCCGTGTATTTGTAGATGGGAGAAGCCCACGTCGCTGCCGCCAGCGTGAACGAGCCACATAGCAAAAAGAGACGTTTCAACATGCAGGTGCAGAACCAGGCGCTTTTCAGGGGGCGCAAGCCTATCAGTGGAACACGCTCCCGACGAGGCTTCACTCGTCGGGATGTGATGATCGGCACCGGCATGATGGAAACTTACGCGCCGGGAACGTAATGCTTTTGCGCCGTACCGCGGGCGATCAGGCGGGACAGGTAATCCAGCTTGGCCGGATCATGGTCTACAAAGCGGAAGAATAATTGTAGCCACTCGCTGGAGGGCTTGGGTTCCAGCGCTGCAACGGAATGCAGGTAACCGTTGAGGCGGGCAATTTCCTGCGCCTCCTCACCTTGCTCCAGATCCAGCACAGCGTTATCCAGCACCTGAGGGAGGACATCGCCCCGCTTGACGATCAGAACGGCTTCCTTGAGGCTCAGGGCCTTGATTACGCAAGCCATGCTGGTATTGGCCAAGCGCAGTTGCCCTTGCCCAAAATTGACTTTTCCACCCCCGGAAGAAGCACGCGTTGCAGCCTGCCCGGGCTGGCTACCGGTTAATGCGCTCAGCGAGTCGTTGGCAAAAGCCGAGGCTGCACGCTGAGGACCGCGAGCCACGAGTGCTTCCAGCTTGCCGACACGGCTCAGGGCCTTCTTGACCTTGGTGATCAGTTGTTCGTTGGTGAACGGCTTGCCAACAAAGTCGGAAACACCCGCCTGAATGGCCTGCATGACGTTGTCCTTGTCGCCACGGCTAGTCACCATAATGAAAGGTGTTTTCTGATGAGCCGGTTCGCTTCTGCACCACGTCAGCAGCTCAAGACCGGACATCTCCGGCATCTCCCAATCGCACAGGATCAGATCGAAAGACTGCTTGCTCAACATTGCCTGAGCCTTGCGTCCGTCCGCTGCATCCTCCATTTCGATACCCGGAAGTTGGCTACGTAGCCCTTTTTTGATCAAGTCGCGGATAAATGGTGCGTCATCCACGATCAGTACAGATACCTTACCCATCGATTACTCCATGAAGCCCCGAGCGCAGCTTCATGGATCGCTGAACGCCACGTCGGGAAAGCAAGCTTACTCGCAGCCCAAAAGCGTAGCTGAGAACATGGCCGCCTTCCTGTCGGGGGCCATGGCATCAGTCACGCGGTTTGTTGACTTCCTCTGCCATCCGGGTCAGCCCCAGGTGGCGTACATCCGTTCCACGGACCAGGTAGATCACCAGCTCCGCAATGTTGCGGGCGTGATCGCCAATGCGCTCCAGCGAACGCAGCGCCCAAATGACGCTGAGTACGCGGGAAATTGCCCGCGGGTCTTCCATCATGTAGGTCGCCAGTTCGCGGATCGCCGTCTTGTATTCACGGTCGACGATCTTGTCGTGCTGGGCGACGGAGAGGGCCAGCTCAGCATCAAAGCGCGCGAACGCATCCAGTGCCTCCTGAACCATCTTGCGTACCTGTTCGCCAATATGGCGCACTTCCACATAGCCACGCGGGGCTTCACCGTCTTCACAGAGCTCGATGGCACGACGTGCAATTTTCGAGGACTCATCGCCGATCCGCTCAAGGTCGATCACCGACTTGGAAATGCTGATGATCAGACGCAGGTCCGACGCTGCCGGCTGCCGACGCGCCAGGATGCGCAGGCATTCTTCGTCGATGTTGCGCTCCATCATGTCGATCTGATCATCGATTTCCCGCACCTGCTGCGCCAGACCGGAGTCGGCGTTGATCAGGGCACTTACGGCATCACTGACCTGCTTCTCGACCAACCCACCCATCGCCAGCAGATGGCTACGGACCTCTTCGAGTTCGGTGTTGAACTGCTGCGATATGTGGTGGTTGAGGCTTTCTTTGCTGATCATGGCGTTGTCGTCCTGTAAAGAATGGAGCCAACCCCCTCGGGCGGCGCTCCCTGGAACAGACCGCATCAACTACGTGGCACTGCTTACCTATAAAGCTGTGATTGCCACTGTATCGTCAGACTGCCCGGTTTATTTAGATTCCTTTCTGAAAAGATGCTGAGCGGTAACACCACCTGAAGCCATGCGCAGCGCCCGATTGGGTTATCGGCAAAAACGCGCTTGAGTATAGGGGTAGTGATTGACTTCCTGGTCAGCAACACCTTTCAGTGGGAAACCCGATAGTTAAATAGACATAAGGTAGGCTATAGAGTGTGACGGTTTCATTACCCGTAACGCCCTGTAATGTAATCTTCGGTCTGTTTCTTGGTCGGGTTGGTGAACACGGTGTCGGTATCGCCATACTCGATTAGCTTGCCCATATACATGAAAGCCGTGTAATCGGATACACGAGCGGCCTGCTGCATGTTGTGCGTCACGATGACAATGGTGTATCGCGTCTTCAGCTCATAGATCAGCTCCTCGATCTTGAGCGAAGAGATCGGATCCAGGGCGGAGCTGGGTTCGTCGAGTAGCAGCACTTCCGGCTGCACAGCGATGGTTCGGGCAATCACCAGACGCTGCTGCTGACCGCCGGAGAGGCCCAGTGCCGACTCATGCAGGCGATCCTTGACCTCCTCCCAGAGTGCAGCCCCCTTGAGCGCCCACTCAACGGCCTCGTCAAGCATGCGCTTTTTCTTGATGCCCTGAATGCGCAGGCCATAAACCACATTTTCATAGATGCTTTTGGGAAACGGGTTGGGCTTCTGGAATACCATGCCGACCCGGCGCCGCAGTTCGGCCACGTCGGTCCCCTTGGCAAAGATATTCTGTCCATCCAGGCGAATCTCGCCATTGATCCGGCAGCCATCGACCAGATCGTTCATCCGGTTGAAGCAACGCAGCAGCGTGGACTTGCCGCAGCCCGAAGGCCCGATAAAAGATGTGACACGTTGTTTGGGAATGTTCAGGTTGATGTCGAACAGCGCCTGCTTCTGTCCATAGAACAGGTTCAAGCCGGGTACTTCCAGGGCCACGGGCTCAGCCGCCGGGTCAAGCCCTTGCCGCTCACGCCTGCCAACATTGAGCCCGAACCTCGGCCGTTGCATTTCACGCATGGATGACTCCATTGGGCCTCTCGGCCGCGTTGGGGCGCCACGGTATGCCGAGCGCCCGGATTCGTTTAGTTGTCCATCGCCCGATACTTCTCCCGCAGGCGATTACGGATCGCCACCGCCGAGAGATTGAGCGCAGCAATCACCAGGACCAACAGCAACGCCGTGGCATAAACCAGCGGCCGGGCCGCTTCGACGTTCGGGCTCTGAAAGCCGACATCGAAGATATGAAAGCCCAGGTGCATGATCTTTTGATCCAGGTGCAGATAGGGGTAATTCAGATTCACGGGCAGTGTCGGCGCAAGCTTTACCACGCCCACTAGCATCAGCGGCGCCACTTCGCCCGCTGCGCGCGCAATCGCCAGGATCAGCCCTGTCATCATGGCCGGGCTGGCCATCGGCAGCACGACGCGCCACAGGGTTTCAGCCTGAGTCGCACCCAGCGCCAATGACCCCTCGCGTACGCTTCTTGGAATTCGGGCCAGTCCTTCTTCGGTCGCTACAATCACCACCGGTACAGCCAGAATAGCCAGGGTCAGGGAGGCCCACAGCAGGCCGGGTGTCCCAAAGGTCGGAGCCGGCAGCGACGCGCGAAAGAACAGTTGGTCAATCGAACCGCCCAGCACGTAGACGAAAAAACCCAACCCAAATACGCCATAGACGATGGCTGGAACACCGGCGAGGTTGTTGACGGCAATACGGATCAGGCGCGTCATCAGCCCCTGCTTGGCATATTCGCGTAGATACACAGCAGCAATCACACCAAAAGGCGTCACGATCACAGCCATGATCAAGGTCATCATCACCGTTCCGAAAATAGCTGGGAACACCCCGCCTTCGGTATTGGCCTCGCGTGGATCGGAAGACAGAAACTCCCATAATTTGGCGAAATAGAAGCCCAGCTTCTGAAGGCTGCTCATGGCGTTGGGCTGGTAGGCGTGGACGACGTTACCCAGGCGAATCTCGGTTTCCTGCCCGGAGGCATCCCGCACCGTGAGGCTGTCGCGTTCGAACTCCTGGCGCAATGCGTTCAGCTGTGTCTCGAGGTCATGGTAGCGGGCATCCAGCTCGCTGCGCTCGGCAGCCAGATCCGCCTGGGCAGCCGCGTCAAGCCGATCGTCCAGCTCAAGGCTACGCATCTGGAGCCGGAGACGCTCGATATTGTGGTTGACACCACCAATCTCGACCTTCTCGATACGGCTGATCCGGCTAGCCAGCGAATCGATGCGCTTGAGACGTTCACGCATCGCCGGCAGAGCCGCATCCCCTTCCGCAACGACCCTGCCCGCCTCCTTGACGTTGACCAGATAACCGTAGAAGTTGCCCCATTCGCGGCGCTCCAGCGCAATAGCATCCTTGGGAGATTTCTGTTCCTGAAGCCAATCACCTACGACCCAGACGAAATCACTGCCGTACAGCTCCCGGTTGCCCAGTTTGACGAGTTGCCGAGTCATGAGGGTTGATCCTTCCGCCTCGACAGGCAGTCCGGCGCTCTTGAGTCGCTCCCGAGGTACCCCTTCGGTCTGGACAACCTCACCCATGATCATGCGGGGCGTCTCGCCGGGTACGGCATAACGCGCCTCGATCACATCAGACGGCCAGAAATGGGCCAGACCGCGCACGGCGATGATGGCGATCAAACCAATGGTCATGATCACAGCAATGGCCACGGCGCCCCCGCTCAACCAGATACCCGGCGCACCGCTTTTGAACCACTGCTTCAGGGAGTCCTGCTTCACGGAGTTCTTCACTTATCAGTTCCAGCCCCTTCCAGGGTGCTACAGCCGCCAGGGCAGCGCTTACAACGAGGCATATTTCTTACGCAGTCGATGACGGATCATTTCCGCCAGCGTGTTCATCACGAAGGTGAAGGAAAGCAGCACCAGTGCCGCCAGGAACAGCACGCGGTAATGCGTGCCGCCAACTTCCGACTCCGGCATTTCCACCGCCACGTTGGCCGCCAGGGTCCGCATACCTTCGAAGATATTGGCATCCATGATGGGGGTGTTACCGGTAGCCATCAGTACGATCATGGTCTCGCCTACGGCACGCCCCAGACCAATCATCAAGGCTGAGAAAATGCCTGGGCTGGCCGTCAGGATCACGACCCGGGTTAGGGTCTGCCACGGCGTTGCGCCCAGCGCCAGCGAGCCGTAAGTCAAGCTGCGCGGCACGCTGAAAATGGCGTCTTCGGCAATGGAAAAGATATTCGGGATGATGGCAAACCCCATCGCCAGGCCTACGATCAAGGCGTTGCGCTGGTCATAGGTAATGTGGTGCTCATGCAGCCACAAACGCATATCACCATTGAACCACCAGGTTTCCAGATGAGGGCTCATGCTCAGCGCAAACCAGCCTGTAAGCAGCACCACAGGAATAAGCAGCAGGCTTTCCCAGCCGTCGGGCAGGCGGAAGCGAATGGATTCAGGCAGCCGCGACCACACAAGCCCTGCCAGGACAATACCGATCGGTACCAGCAGGATCAGGCTGAAAATTCCTGGCAGATGACCCTCTACATAAGGAGCCAGGAACAGACCGGCGAAAAAGCCCAGAATTACGGTAGGCAGCGCTTCCATCAGTTCAATGACCGGCTTGACCTTGCGGCGCATGCGCGGCGCCATGAAATACGCGGTGTAGACCGCGGCAGCAATAGCCAGCGGGGCCGCCAGCAGCATGGCGTAGAACGCGGCCTTGAGCGTACCAAAGGTCAGTGGTGCCAAGCTCAGCTTGGGCTCGAAGTCATTGCTTGCCGAGGTGGATTGCCAGACATAGGACGGCTTTTCGTAGTTTTCGTACCAGACCTTGCCCCACAGGGCTGACCAGGAGATCTCCGGGTGTGGATTGTCAAGCGCGAAATTCATGAGCTGGCTGTCACGCTCAAGCAGGACATGGTTGGCCCGCGGCGAGAGCGCCAGCCGGCCGTTGCCGTCAGCGATCTTCTCGGCCAGCACCGTACGCCCGGCGGTGCTGTGGAAAACGCCCAGGTTGCCCTTTTCATCCAGTGCGATAAATCCCTTGCGCCGCTGCTCGGCCACGATCTGCGTGATCGGCGCGTCCTTGAGATGGAAAGTGCGAATGTGCTGAAGCTGGGGTTCGCCGTCCTTGCCACGTGCCATGAACCATTGGCTGATACCTCCCTTGGCATCGCCTACGAGCAGCGAAATCCCGCCAAGCAACTGCGCCGTCACGGTAACCTGGTTATGCGCATCATCGATCAGTCTGTAATGACCATTAAGGGTGCGGTCGCGCAGATCAAAAACATCTGCTGCCGAGCGCCCATTAATCACATACAGCCATTGACCCCGAGGGTCCAGATGCAACGCCTGCACCGTTTGTGAGAGGCGAGGCAAGTCGATTCGCTGCTGCTCAAGGGTGGTTTCGCCCGTCAGCATGTCTTCCGTACGGGTCAGCTTGAACACTAATAGTTCGGATGCATTGGACGCGGCCAGGGTCAACTCGCCTTCGCCTGCCGTCAGGCTCAGATGCTCCAGGGCGCGCCCCTCAGGATCGACCACGACCGGTGCCGGCCCGTAGGGATAATCGACCTGAGGCACGATGACCCGCTTGTTTTCAGGATAAGTCGACTTATAGATATGTCGGACCAGCAGTGCCCGTCCATTAGAGAGCCCTAGTGCCAGCACCGGCTTGACCAGGTCCTGGGCAACCGAAACCACCTGGGTACCCGAGGGAATCGGCAAAGCCTGCCGACTCAGCTCCGTACCATCCTTGACCCTGAAAAAGACCAGATCGCCCGCCGGGGTGACCTGCATGCCGACTTCGTTCTGTTCCTCCACGCTAAGCACAAGTGGCGCTCCGGCCTGTTGTAGCCAGGCAGGTGTCTGTACGGCCTCGGCTGTCAGCGTAGCCCCTTTGAAGAGCGGCAGGACCACATAGGCCAGGTAGAAGAAGATCAGAGTGATCGCCGCCAGCACGGCCAACCCACCGACCAGCACGTACCACCGCGTGAAACGATCCATGCTGGCTCGCCAGCGGCGCTTGCGACGCATCGCAGGCGTATCGAAATCGATGCGTGCAGGGGATCGGGTTTGGTTCATGAATAGGAAGCCTGGTCCTTCGTCGCGCAGAGCCTAAAGACGAGATATGACAATCAGATGACAGTAATAAGACATGCCAACGCCCACCCGTGCAGAACACGGGCGGGCAACTGTAAAAGAAGCCGGGCTCAGAAGCCCAGATCTTTCCTGGCTTTTTCGGCAACCTTGGCCGGAATCGGAATATAACCGTCCTTCACGACTGCCTCTTGCCCTGTCTTAGACAGCACCATCTTCAGGAACTCGCTCTCCATCGGACTTAGGGGCTTGTTGGGTGCCTTGTTCACATAGATATAAAGGAAGCGGGACAGTGGATAACTACCGTTCAGGGCATTCTGCTCAGTGTCTTCCACATACTTATCCGATCCTCTTTTAGCCAACGGTACGGTTCGTACGCTGGATGTCTTGTACCCGATACCGGAATAACCGACGCCGTTGAGCGACTGGCTAATGGATTGCACGACCGAAGCGGAGCCCGGCTGCTCATTCACGTTTGGCTTGAAGTCGCCCTTGCACAGCGCTTCTTCCTTGAAATATCCGTACGTGCCGGATACCGAGTTTCGGCCAAACAACTGAATAGGCCGGTTGGCCCACTCGCCCGTCATGCCCAGGTCACCCCAGGTTCTGATGTCCTGTTTGCCACCGCAGAGCAGTGTGGATGAAAAGATGGCATCCACCTGTTCGATGGTCAGCCCCTTGATGGGGTTGTCTTTGTGGACAAACAGCGCCAGCGCATCCACTGCCACCGGGACCGCAGTCGGTCGGTAGCCATATTTCTGCTCGAACGCCTGAACCTCAGAATCCTTCATCCTGCGACTCATTGGTCCCAGGTTGGAAGTACCCTCGGTCAGGGCTGGAGGGGCCGTCGAGGAACCGGCCGCCTGCACTTGAATGTTTACACTGGGATAATTGCGCTTGTAGGTCTCGGCCCACAGAGTCATGAGGTTCGCGAGAGTATCCGAACCGACACTGGACAGGTTGCCCGATACCCCACTGGCCTTCTGGTAATCCGGAAGCGCCGGGTCGATGGCCGCTACAGCAGTCGTTGCGCTGAGTCCCACAGCGGCAAACGTCATGGCGGCCATCAGCCTTTTGAATCTCATACCACATTCCTTGCAAGAATGATTGGGTGGCGCCCATTAGCGATAAATGGGCATTGAGCCACTATATGACCAAAATATGAACATATTGTGACGCCATCCAAGCCCATGGACCGCCGCGCCCACCCTATTAGGTGCACAGTGCACCATCGTAGCGCCTGCCTGCTGCGCTCAGGCGCCTGTACAGCACAGATTCTTCCCTCAGTTTCTAGCCGATCAGGCCATTTTCAGCGTGTTGACACCCTCCGGCGCGAACCTTGCTTGCCTAGCTATCGACCTCTGGCCGTCCAAGGAGATACCCCATGGCTCATGCGCTTCCTTCGCACGCCGCCTCCGTTACGCCATCGGCAGTCGCCGCCCCACTCCCCCGCGCCAAACTGATCGCTGCTGCCAGCCTGGGTAATGGGCTGGAGATGTTCGATTTTACCGTCTTCAGTTTTTTCGCCAGTCTGATCGGCCAGTTGTACTTTCCCTCGGATACACCCTACGGTTCGCTGCTCATGGCCGTTGCTGTCTTTGGCGTTGGCTTTGTGATGCGCCCCCTGGGCAGCATGGTCCTGGGTGCCTATGCCGACCGTGCCGGACGCAAGGCGGCCATGCTGCTGACCATTCTGCTCATGGGATTGGGCAGCCTGTTTATCGCCTTGACGCCTACCCATGCCCAGATCGGGATTTTCGCACCCCTGCTTCTAGTGGTGGGGCGTCTGTTACAAGGCTTCTCAGCCGGTGGCGAGATTGGGGCAGCCACCGCGTTACTATTGGAATCAGCCAGCCGGGGTCGGCGCGGCTTTTATGTCAGCTGGCAGGTCATCAGCCAGGGCGGCAGCTCCCTGCTGGGCGCTATGCTGGCTGCGATCCTGCACGGCTCGCTCAGCGAAGAGGCGCTGCATAGCTGGGGTTGGCGCGTACCCTTTCTGATCGGTCTACTGATTATTCCGGTTGGCCTCTACATCCGAGCCCACGTTGATGAAACCTACCAGCCACAAAGCGCTGACAAGCCAGAAGCCGCCCCGGTCATGGCTTTTCTGCGTAGCCATACCCGAGGGTTCCTGCTGGGTCTTTTGATCATCATGTCGGCCACGCTGATGACCTACATCATCCTGTTCTACATGCCGACGTACACCACCCGGGTCTCGCACCTTTCAGCCACAACGGCCTACTGGATGGGTACCGCCAGCAGTGCTGTCCTGATGATATCCGCCCTGTTCGCAGGGCTGGCGGCCGACCGCTTCGGCCACCACAAGCGTCTGGCCGCTGTCGCCCTGGTGGTTGCCATTCTGGCTATCTACCCTGCCTTTGCCTGGCTGGACTCACCCGATACACAGGGGCTGGCTCTGCTGTGCCGCCTGACCGTCGTTGCCGCTCTTGGCATGAACATGACGGCCGGTCTACTGCTTATCAGCGAGTCCCTGCCCCGCTCGGTCCGGGCGACCGGTCTTGCCATGACCTATGCCATCGGCGTCACCCTGTTCGGTGGCACGGCACAGTTCATCGTGACTTGGCTGCTGCAAGTCACACAAGCTCCACTGGCACCTGCTTGGTACCTGATCGTCATGCTGTGCATCGGTCTGGCCGGCCTACTGGCCTTCCAGGAGCGCCACCTCGACTGATCTCGCCACGCGCAAATAAGAGGAATCCAAATGCCTATCGATACACTTCTTCGTGACGACGCTGCCTTGAAAATCGAAGACTTTCTACCCGACATGGTCAATCTCCGGCGGGATATCCACCAGCATCCTGAGCTGGGCTATGAGGAGCGTCGCACCAGCGACCTGGTAGCCGCCTCGCTCAGCGCCTGGGGGTATGAAGTCCATCGGGGGCTGGGCGGCACCGGCGTGGTTGGCACGCTCAGGGTCGGCTCGGGCAGCAAGCGACTTGGCATCCGCGCAGACATGGACGCCCTGCCCATTGTAGAGGCCACCGGTCTGCCCTATGCCAGTGCCAATGCTGGCCGGATGCACGCCTGCGGGCATGACGGTCACACCACAACCCTGCTGACAGCGGCCCGCTATCTGGCTGAGACACGCGCTTTTGACGGCACCCTTCATCTGATTTTTCAACCGGCCGAGGAAGGACTTGGCGGCGCATTGCGCATGATCGAAGACGGCCTGTTTGACCTGTTCCCCTGCGATGCCGTGTTTGGCTTCCACAACATGCCAGGTGTACCGGCCGGCCACTTCTGCTTTGTAGAGGGACCGGCTATGGCTTCTGCCGATACTGCCGACCTGCGTATTGTCGGCCAGGGTGGTCATGGCGCCGTACCGCACAAGGCCGTCGACCCTGTGGTCGCCAGTGCGTCGACGATCATGGCGTTGCAAAGCATCGTGTCGCGCAATATCGATCCGCTGGAAACAGCGGTCATCAGCATAGGAAGTATTCATGGCGGCCATGCCAATAACGTCATTCCCGATGCGGTAGACATGAAGCTGACGATTCGCGCCTTCAGCAACAGCGTGCGTGATCAGCTGGAGCAGCGTATCCGCGCGGTTACCCAGGCCCAAGCGGAAAGCTTTGGCGCGACTGCCCAGCTGGATTACCGTCGCGGCTATCCGGTACTGGTCAACCATACCCAGGAAACTGCGTTTGCACGATCAGTGGCAGAAGAGTGTTTTGGCAGCCAGTCCATTGTGCCGAATTTTGCGCCTATCAGCGCCAGCGAGGATTTCGCCTATATGCTTGAGCGGTGTCCGGGGTGTTATCTGTTCATTGGCAATGGCAACAGCGCCAGCCTGCACAACCCCGCCTACGACTTCAATGACGCCCTACTGCCCATTGGGGCACGCTACTGGGCCAAGCTTGCCGAACGCTACCTCGTCTGAGGCAGCGTTCGAGTACGCGAAGGATCAGGCCGCAACCGGTACGACACGGCGCTCCTGGCTAAGCAGCCAGGCGCCCACCAGCATGCCCAGAATGGCCAGGCCGACCACGTAATAGGCCGGCCCCAAAGGGTGCTGCTTGAGCATCAGCGTCACGATCATCGGCGTCAGGCCGCCAAAGATGGCATAGGCCAGGTTATAGGAGAACGACAGGCCCGAGAAACGTACCTCGGCCGGGAACGCCAGTACCATGACACGCGGTACGCTCCCGATCACTCCAACCGACAAGCCTGCCAGCGCATACAGCGGGAACAGCCATTCCGGATGCGTCTTTAGGCTGGCGTACATCGTCCAGGATATGATTCCCAGGAGCGCACCGCCGATCAAAAAGATCCGTCCGCTGCCAAAGCGGTCAGACAGCGAGCCCGATATGATGCAACCCACGGTCAGGAACACGATTGCCAGGCTATTGGCTCTGAGCGCTACCGCAGCAGAGAAGCCATATTGAGTCTGCAACAGCGTGGGCGTCATGAGAATAACGACCACGATACCGGCGGTCAGCATCCAGGTCAGCAGCATGGATACGACAACGGCTCCCCGGTGATCACGCAGGACCGCCTTGAGCGGCACTTCACTGGCCAGCGACTTGCGTAGCTGAAGCTCGGCGAAGACCGGGGTCTCATGCAGCCAACGGCGTAAATACACCGAAAATAATCCGAATACGCCACCGATCAGGAAAGGAAAACGCCACGCATAATCGTGCACTTCAACGGGCGTAAATACGGTATTGATCAGCGTCGCCATCAGCGAGCCGAGCAGGATGCCAAAGGTCAACCCGGCCGTCAGCGTACCGCAGGCATAGCCTACGTGGCGGTTCGGGACATGTTCGGCCACGAACACCCACGCACCCGGCACCTCACCGCCAATGGCAGCCCCCTGGATGATGCGCAACAGCAATAGTAGCAGCGGTGCAGCAATGCCGATCTGGGCGTATGTTGGCATCAGGCCCATGCCCAGCGTGGGCAGCGCCATCATGAAGATGCTGAGCGTAAACATCTTCTTGCGTCCCAAGAGATCGCCAAAGTGGGCCATGATTACGCCCCCCAGCGGACGTGCCAGATAGCCCGCGGCAAAGATGCCGAAGGTCTGGATCTGGCGCAGCCACTCGGGCATCTCGGCAGGAAAGAACAACTTGCTTACTACGGCGGCGAAAAACACGAAGATCACGAAGTCGTAAAATTCGAGCGCGCCACCCAAGGCGGACAAGGAAAGGGTCTTATAGTCACTGCGCCCTAACGGGCGTGATTCGGGCAAGGCGGAATGGGATTGCGGTCTCATGGCTCAAGTCTCGTTAGAATTATATGCACACGTTCGCGCTAGACCGTGGAACCTGGACAAGCAGGGTTTTCCCGCACACAGGTTCGAGCTACACCGGTGAACGTCTCCCCTAGTTAAGCAGGGAGGCCGTAAATCCGCACGAGGCGGAGACGAGACATTAATACAAGAGCGAGAACCAGGGAAATGAAAAGCCGTGTGAGCACTGGGCCGTGATACGTTCGCTCCGTCATCTTGTGGACAACATTGCGAACCTGGCCCGAACCGGTTGAACGCAAACCATCACCTGTGTAGCCATGACACGGCCCGGTCGGGTCTGTCATGTGCAAACCTGCACGATATCAAATTCAAATACCGACGCCCAAGCCGTTCGGCGAATTTATTTAAACTGTCAACACCCTGTCGTACCTGACCGGCACAGTCTATATACTGCCCAGGATCAGACGACATTCGACACGCCCGGTCAGGTTGGCCATATTCTTGCTTTAAAAGGTCTCCCAGCCATCAAAATTGAAAAGGGCTCCAGGGGCGCCCCGCGCATGATTGAAGAACTCGAACAAGAAGATCCAATACCTCAAGGCGATCTGGCCATGCAGATCACCGCACTCCCACGCGAAACGAACGGGTTTGGCGATATCTACGGCGGCTGGCTCGTCGCCCAGATGGACCTGGCCGGCACGTCCATGGCCAGTCGAATCGCTCAGGGTCGCGTCGCCACGGTTGCTATCGACCGCATGGCATTTCTCGTCCCGGTTCCGGTGGGTGCGCAGCTTTCTTTCTATACCCAGGCGCTGGAAGTCGGTCGTAGTTCGATTCGCATGATGGTTGAAGTCTGGAGCGATGACCCTCTCTCCAACGAATGGAGCAAGGTGACCGAAGCCGCCTTCGTTTTTGTCGCCATCGACGGCAGCGGCCGTACCCGCTCCGTTCCTCGCCGCTAGATTCTGCGAAAAAAACGGTCAGCCAAGGGTGTTTTTTGTTAAGCGCCCTATGCAAAGCACGTCACGCTTGGTAGCAGTTTGCCCACTCTAGACGCAACGGTTGCTACAGGTAACCGTTCGTCTCGGTAACAAATACCGCTGGGTCATCAATTCTTCTAAATGTTCAAACGGTCACATTTGCCGTATGACACTGAGCCAACACTGGCACCGCAGAAAGGACTAAACATACGCAAGGCTGCTATAGGTTCAGATAAAAACTTGCTTACAGGACTAATACCTGTAGATGTAACTTTTACTTTAGAAACAGATACTGGTCGTTATTGCAAGATCAAAGAATTTATTTCAGGTCAAGACATCCTTCCCCTTAAAGAAGACTGCATAAAGAATATTAGCGGTTATGTATATAAAGAATTTCTGCAGGCCAGTAGAATCCCGCCTACGCTAAACGATATTCATGTTCTGGATTCGCCCCACCCTATAAGGGCCGGAGAAATCATAGGACATTTAGGTATCTATCAAAACCACGACGATACTGCTGCTGAACCCATGTTCCATTTGGAAGTGTTTAGCTGCGAAGACGTCCCTGCGTTCATAGAAAAACCAAAGCTGCAGCAGCGAGCCTTCCTGATGATAAAAAGAATTTACTTAAAATTCACAAGGGGGCTAGTAAATTAATAAGTCATCGCTCTGATATTAGCGCTTCTAATCCTCCCAAGCTTTCGGATACAGGGACGGTAATTGGGGTAGACATGATTTTTAATCTTGAGGTACTCAATAATTATCCTCAAGATCGAAAGATTACAGTAACCGAAACATCGCCAGGTAGTACAACTAACAAGACTAGAACTTGGTGGCGCCTAGATAATATCTTAGCGGACCAGCAGGGAAACAAAATTAGTGGATGGCTTACAGAACAGTCCGAACTTACTACGCGTCATAGCCCTTGGGAATGGGAAGGATTTGACTTTATTAGCGAGACGCCGTGCAACTTGGACCATCTAGCCTGCCACTTTGATAATTCGGGCCAGCTAGATGAGAGCGAGCAGGCAGATTATGCGGCACGTATCGATCTTTCGGATAATGGCCCAATTAAAGAACGTCTCTATAACATCATAGATATTGACAATGACAAAAAGCTTACCCCTGAAGAAATTAAAATTGCTTTAGCTTTCCCTTGGAGCGCTCAATCCATTTCTTTTCTATTAACCCATTATGAAAGCGAATGGTTTTTCAGTAATGAAAAATGGAGCGAACTAAATAAAATTATATACAAAGAAGAATTAAATAATGATTGGGAAATTGAAAAAATACGTATCGAAAGCTGCTCATGGTGGCAAAGTTTAGCTCGTAACCTTAATTTTCCACAAAACGCTAAAATCTGGCACTTTCATTTGCATAGTTTATTAGCAAATTTTTCATCTAAACAAAGTCCTGTAGTACGAGCAGGGTAACTTTTGTTGCTGAAGGCAATGATATCCCCGGATCTCCTTGGTTCAGTAGAACTATACACTGGCCTGGAAATGAACTTTCAGGAGTAACGCTTGGACGAGGTTATGATATGGGTTCAAGAAGCCAAGTGGAAATTTACAATCATATGATTAGTGCAGGCATCGACCATGAAAAGGCTAACAAAATCTCCCTAGCCCATGGAAAACAGGAAACAGTGCGAACGAATTTGTAAGCGAATACAAATCTGACATTGGCACCATAACTATGGACCAGCAGATAAATCTTTTCAATATTATCTATCCTGATTATTTAGAAAGAGCAAGAAACAATTATAATACTTGGACAGTAGATGAGGTGGAAAGAACCCCTTGGGAAAATCTTGATATTGCCATTAGAGAAATACTGGTAGACTTTGTATACCAAGGATTCACTAAAGGGCCGGCCCCAATGAAAGCTGGAATGCTTAACAATAGGGACATTCTCATTCATTACATAGAAAACAATCAAACAATGAGACAATATGAGCCGGCAAGACATAGAGCAAACTATCTAAGAAACCATGGAAATAACCGTAATGAATAAAATTTTTCCCCTTGTGATTATTGCTCTCTTTTTGCCAAAAGCAAAAGCTCAAGAAGACCTTAGCACAACATGCGCTAATATAGAGAATACTCAACAAATTTTTAAATGTTCTAAACTTGATTATTCCAGAGCCGACAGGGAACTAAATGAAACTTACAAAAATCTCATAGAAGAAATAAAAAAGGAGAACAAACCTTCAGTAGGTATAGGAGACTCCTTAATAAAAAAAACTAATAACCTCACAGAGAACTTGGATAAAACTTAGAGACGCTGACTGTGAATTAAAGACTTTTGAAATAAAAGAGGGAACGCTAGCTCATGAAACGGAAACAAATAAATGCAAAACAGATTTAACCAAAAAAAGAATAAGCTTACTTTTAGAGTTACGCCCAAAAAATAACACACATCAAAACAAACCATATTAATTTCAGTTATTAAGCAGCATTACTTAATTGTACTACTTCCTCCATTATATAAGTTATATTATATTAATAGTCTAAAGCTGAATAGATAATTATTATTCCGGAAGCTCTTGAAGTCTCTTTTTTAAAAGCCCCGGAAACTTATCAAACCATGCCTGATTCAAGGGCGAGGGATGTGGAAGTGGGTATAGCGTAAACACGTGCCCTTTCCCCTCCTCTGCTGTCAGCGTGGCCTCGGTATGGTTTGTAAAACGATCTTCGCTTTTCCAGAAGGCTTCCAGGCGTTGTTTCTCTTCTTTGGGCTGGTCGATGGCAAACCAGAGAAAGGCCTCGCGGCCGAAAGTGATGATGGTACGGCCATGCCACTGTTCGATTAATAACTGTCGCATGAGTGGGTGAAAGCGTTTCTTGATTTTTTCGGACCAGGCTTTATTGCCGATGGGCTTATACGGCACGGTGTTGGCCCAGAAAAACTCCTGGCTCAGGGAGCGGCCCGCGTCAAAGTCTGGCATGGGCTTGCCATGCAAGTGCTCATAAATGACCTTGCGAGCGATCTGTCCGCCGGCACCGATAAAGGGTTCGCCGTATTTGACCTCATCACGCCCCGGATCCCGGCCAAAGAAACCAACAGGTGCATCCTTACGCCCCAAGCCAATAATGGGATCCAGTGGATCCTTTTGGTACTTCTCATAGACCTCTGTATCGATGCCTTCAATGGTGCTAGCGATCTCACGAAAGGCTTGTTGCATCTTTGGGTCGAGAGGCATAGGACATCCTTAGTAATCGGCTTCTTGTTTATGTGACCGATCAGAAAGGCAAAGAATTCATGGGTTCGGGTAGCGCTCCGCCCCATACCCATTTTCTCAATCGCATCGATAGCAGCTTCACGCCGACCAATTGCCGTTCCGTTACGGTGCAATGGGGTAAACTCCCCCGCCTCACATCTATAGGGATAGCCATACATGTTGATCAAGGCGCTGCGAATTGGCCTGGGCCAAACCATTGTTGGGCTGGATCTGCTGACACGCCCGCGTAAGCTCAAGCGAAGCGCCGAAGCGCAGAAGCAGGTAGAAGAGCAAACAGCCGGACTTGCGCTGTATCAGTTTCAGGCATGTCCATTCTGCGTAAAGACGCGCCGAGCCATGCACAAGCTGAACCTGCCCATTGCTCTACGTGACGTCAAGAAGGATCCGGAGCACCGCGAAGCCTTGTTGGCAGGTGGCGGACGTATCAAGGTGCCTTGCCTCCGGATCGAGGAAGAAGGCCGTACCGCCTGGATGTATGAGTCCAACGATATCATTGCGTATCTGAACAAACGTTTCGCGCCCGCGAGCCGCTAAATAAAAAAGCCCGATCATGTCGGGCTTTTTTATAGCTTTATCGCTTGCACTGATTACAGATCGGCTTCTTCTACTTTACGGACTTTAGTAGCGTCGATGGCATATGAGGCTTCGGCCAGATCGTTATCCACCTTTTCGATCTTCATCGCCCCTATAACCCAATAAGGCTCGTAGATATCCGGTAAGGGAACGCCCTTTGGAAAGCGCACCAGTACGATCTGGTTAGGCGGTGGCGGTGGAACATGGATGCAGGCACCTGGATAGGGCACCAGGAAAAATTCAGTGAAATTGCCTTTGCTGTTGCTTTCCAGCGGAACCGGATAACCGCCCAGGCGAATTGTCTTCCCATTCATGGCAGCCACTGTGCGCGTGGAATGCATGACGGCCGGCAGGTTGCTGTCTTTTTGCTTGAGTCCGCCCTTGCTCTCAAAACCGCCTGGTAATTCGGGCGTGTCATGGGTGATCTCGGGCATGTCTTCCAGTGCCTTGCGATCCGATTCTGGCATGAGGGCCAGCCAATCGGTCTCAGGCGGCTCGCCTTCTCGGGCTACGGCAGTTGTAATCTGGGAAAAAAGAAGCAGTACGGCGAGGATGAGATAGCGCATGGCAAGAAGAGTATCGGGCAATTGGGTTGCACTAGTGTGAAGCTTCTTGGCATTGAACCCAACTGCCCGGACGGGAAATTAACGACGCTTGGTCACCATACCCCAGATGAACAGGACGATGATGGCACCGACGACTGCTCCAATGAAACCGGCGCCCTCGCCTGCACGGTAGATACCGATAGCCTGACCGCCGTAGGTGGCAACCAGCGAGCCGACGATACCCAGGATGATCGTCATGATCCAACCCATGCTGTCGTCGCCAGGCTTGAGGAAACGTGCGATCAAGCCAACGATGAGGCCGATGATGATGGTTCCAATAATGCCCATGAATCTTTCCCCTTCTGTGGTTTGCTCGATACGGCATGTGCCGCTTGCTTAATCCGACAGCAAGAAAAACGCAGGGGTTCAGCGAATTTTTATCAAGCGAAGCGGAACTCGGACCCTCGTGCGAAGAGGGCCCGTTTCGGTCACGCTTTAATCAAGGTTTCGACGTCAGCAATACGTGCCCTTAATGTGGCCGCATCGCTGCAACGCAGTGTGGCATGCCCAACCTTGCGGCCCGCCTTGAATGACTTGCCATAATGATGCAGGTGACAATCGTCGATTTGCAGAACCTGCTCCACGGCCGGGACCTTGCCGATGAAGTTAAGCATGGCGCTCTCACCTACCTTCGCGGTTGAGCCCAGCGGCAATCCAGCCACAGCGCGCAGATGGTTCTCGAACTGGCTGCTTTCGCTGCCCTCGATGGTCCAATGACCAGAGTTATGCACACGAGGAGCAATCTCATTGGCTTTCAGCCCACCATCGACCTCAAAGAACTCGAACGCCAGCACGCCGACATAATCGAGCTTGTCGAGTACACGGCCTACGTAGTCCTCCGCCAGCGCCTGCAAGGGATGATCTGTACTAGCAATAGACAGCCGCAGGATTCCGCTTTCATGGGTGTTGTGTACCAGTGGATAGAAACGTGTCTCGCCGTTACGAGCACGTACGGCAATCAACGATACCTCGCCAGTAAACGGCACAAAGCCTTCAAGAATGCACGGTACACTACCCAGCTCGGCAAAGGCGCCTTCGACATCCGCCTGGCTGCGCAGGACCTTCTGACCCTTGCCGTCATACCCTAGGGTACGTGTCTTCATCACAGCCGGCAGACCGATGCGTACGGCGGCAGCGTCAAGGTCAGCCTGGGATTGGATGTCGGCAAACTCAGGCGTCGGGATGCCCAGATCCTTGAACATGGTTTTTTCGAACCAGCGATCACGGGCGATACGCAAGGCTTGCGCCGAGGGAAAAACCGGAACGAACTGGGATAGGAACGCGACGGTTTCAGCGGGCACACTCTCGAATTCGAATGTGACCAGATCGACCTCATCCGCCAGCTGACGCAGATGATCCTGGTCGCTGTAGTCGGCTCGAATGTGCTCGCCCAATGCGGCAGCGCAGGCATCCGGAGCAGGGTCCAGAAATGCAAAATCCATACCCAGCGGAGTACCCGCCAGCGCCAGCATGCGGCCCAGTTGGCCACCGCCGATGACTCCGATTTTCATCAGGCTTCCCTCGGATCCGGATTGTCCAGAACGGTACGCGTCTGCTCCTCACGGAAGCGATTCAGCGCCTCGTGATACTCGGGATACTTGCTGCCCAGAATACTGGCCGACAACAGCGCCGCGTTGATCGCGCCCGCCTTACCGATGGCCAGGGTGGCGACAGGAACGCCCGCGGGCATCTGTACGATCGACAGGAGTGAGTCGACGCCTGACAGCATGGAAGACTGCACCGGCACGCCCAGTACAGGCAAATGCGTCTTGGCTGCACACATACCTGGCAGGTGTGCTGCACCGCCTGCGCCTGCAATGATGACCTCGATGCCGCGCCCCGCCGCTTCTTCAGCGTACTGGAACAGCAGGTCGGGAGTCCGGTGGGCAGAGACCACCTTCACTTCAAAGGGAATGCCCAGCTTTTCCAGCATGTCGGCGGTGTGGCTCAAGGTAGACCAGTCGGACTTGGAGCCCATGATCACGCCTACGAGTGCGCTCATCGTCGTGCCTCTTGTCAGGCGCCCGCAGGCGCATCAGAAACCAACAAGCCACGTCGGAGGACCGCACGTGGCTTGTATATGCAGACCGGTATGTAGACCGGCCTCAAGGGCCACTGAGTATACCGTAAAGCCAGACCGGACAAAGGGGTTGAACGACCTTTTATAGCGACGGGCTATTTCATGTCTGGCCGCCTGTCCAGAGGCACTTCACGCAGTCGTCCCGGCGCCTGCTTCGAGCTTGCGCCATAACAGCCTCACCGCTGCCTTGCGCACGAGCGAGCAGCGATACAGGCGAATCTCCAGTGGAATCTGCCATTGCTCACCGCCACAGGGTACTAGCTCTCCCCGGGAGAGCTCAGCGGTCACACTCAGCTGCGGAACCCAGGCAATACCCAGCCCCTGCAAGGCCATGCTCTTGAGGCTATCGGCCATGGCCGTCTCGTAGACAGTGGTATAGCGCAGCTTGCGCTGACGTAGCAGCAAATTGACCGAGCGCCCGAGAAAGGCCCCGGCACTATAGGCAAGCAAGGGAAAGTTCTGCCCACTCTCCAGGTCGTACAACGGCGAGCCGTCTTCCCTGGCTGCGCAAACGGGTAGCATTGAGGTCAGCGCCAGATGAATGGAGGGAAAGATCTCCGGGTCCATCTGCAAGGCGGCGTCGGGATCGTAAAACGCCATCATGAGATCGCAGCCGCCTTCCCTCAAGGCATGAACCGCTTCGCCGACGTTAGTGGCAATCAGGCGACTCGCAATGTTGAGCCCTTCGCTTCGCAGACGAGCAATCCATCCCGGAAAGAACCCCAGCGCCAGGGAGTGTGCCGCCGCAAATTGCAGCACCTCGCCCTGCCCGCCTTCCAAGTGATGAAGGTGGCGGATCACTTCGCCAAGCTGCTCCACCACACTGCGCGCGGTGACCAGAAAGAGCTGTCCGGACTCGGTCAGCGATACTGGTGTACGCGATCGGTCAATCAGGGTCAGCCCCAGGCTTTGCTCCAGGCTGCGAATGCGTCGGCTGAACGCAGGTTGAGTCACGAAGCGGCGCTCGGCCGCCTGGGAAAAACTATGGGTGGCAGCCAGGGCAATAAAGTCTTCAAGCCATTTCAGTTCAAGGTTCATGGTCATACTCAAGGGGATGGATACGCCTGCCGATCCTGACGCGTCACATCACATCATATGCAATTTCGGCATAGGGTGCGCCGATACAGCATTGGTCAGCGTCTGGCTGGAAGCCTTATTGTATAACGCATCAGGCTTTTGCCACCCACCGGGAAGTGATCCCCTATCATGTCCGAATCTGCATTATCTCGCCTCGAAAAAGATCTGCTTGGTACCCTCGAAGTCCCCGCTGAAGCCTATTACGGCATTCAGACGCTGCGTGCGGTCAACAACTTCCGCCTCTCCGGCGTTACGCTGTCTCACTACCCCAAGCTGGTCGTTGCGCTGGCGATGGTGAAGCAGGCCGCTGCCGAGGCGAACTATCGCCTGGGCTATCTGCCGGGAGACAAGTACGAAGCCATCGTGATGGCCTGTACCAAGATCATCAACGGTGAATACCACGACCAGTTCGTGGTGGACATGATTCAGGGTGGCGCGGGTACGTCCACCAATATGAACGCCAACGAGGTTATCGCCAACGTAGCGCTGGAAGTCCTCGGTCATGGCAAGGGTGAATACAAATACCTGCACCCGAATAATGATGTAAACATGGCGCAGTCCACTAACGATGCCTACCCAACAGCGATCCGCCTGGGTTTGCTGCTGGGCCATGACACCCTGCTCTCTAGCCTGGAGAACCTGATCGAGTCGCTGTCAGGCAAGGCGGTGGAATTCGCCAGTGTTCTGAAGATGGGTCGTACCCAGCTTCAGGACGCTGTACCGATGACCCTCGGCCAGGAGTTCCGTGCCTTCGCTACTACGCTGGGCGAGGATCTGGGCAAATTGAAAACCATTGCGCCGGACCTGCTGACCGAAGTGAACCTGGGTGGTACGGCTATCGGTACCGGCATTAATGCGGACCCTGGTTATCAAACCCTGGCCGTGCGCAGCCTGGCTGAAATCAGTGGCCAACCGCTCAAGCCTGCCGCCGATCTGATCGAGGCCACCTCCGACATGGGTGCCTTCGTACTGTTCTCCGGCATGCTCAAGCGCCTGGCGGTCAAGCTGTCCAAGATCTGCAACGACTTGCGCCTGCTCTCCAGCGGCCCGCGTACCGGCATCAACGAGATCAATCTGCCAGCCCGCCAGCCAGGCAGTTCGATCATGCCGGGTAAAGTGAATCCCGTTATTCCAGAAGCCGTTAATCAGGTCGCCTTCGAGGTGATCGGCAATGATCTGGCGCTGACCCTGGCAGCTGAAGGCGGACAGCTTCAGCTTAACGTGATGGAGCCCTTGATCGCCTACAAGATCTTTGACTCGATCCGCCTGCTCAAGCGCGCCATGGACATGCTGCGCGAGCACTGCATCGATGGCATCACGGCCAACGTCGACCGCTGCCGCGAGCTGGTGGAGCATTCCATTGGCCTTGTCACGGCGCTCAACCCATACATCGGCTACGAGAACTCGACCCGTATTGCGCGTATGGCGCTGGAAACCGGCCGTGGTGTGCTGGAGCTGGTCCGAGAAGAAAACCTGCTCGACGAGATGACCCTGGCTGACATTCTGCGCCCGGAAAATATGATCGCTCCGCGCCTGGCGCCGAAAAAACTCAACGCTTAACCGGCGCTCCTCACACCCCCTCGTGAGGAGCTTTGAGCGGGTGCCCTCGGGTGCCCGCTTTTTTTTGAAGCTCTCTAAATCAGGCTTATCAGCCACATACATTATCAAAGGCAGGTGTTTTACCGCTTGCCCGTTGCAACAAGCAGCACTGTTTCAATAGATCCTTTGAGGCAGTTAGATTTGATCTCTTCTCCTCTCTTCTGGATGATACGCGCGCCAACCTTGCCGCCTGCCGTGTTTCCGGCTCGCACACCTTGCGATTTAGGGGTTCTGTCATACCCTTGGGTTGGCACTGAAGGCAGCGGATATCCCATTGATGGATTACCGCTCGCCCACATAATGCCTTGGCCAGGAATTATCCGGAGCCCAGGTGCTTCCATTACTACAATTAGGCGAAAGCACTCATGCTTGATCTCCTGAATGACTTTCTTTGGGGCAAACTGCTCATTGTCGGCCTGATTGGCCTGGGTATTGTCTTTACCTTGTTTTCGGGCTTCGTGCAGTTCCGCTATTTAGGCAGCATGTTCGGCATCCTTGGTGAAGCCTTTCAACGAAAACCCGGCCAGCTGAGTTCCTTCCAGGCGCTGATGCTTAGCGTGGCGGGCCGTGTAGGTGCCGGTAACATTGCAGGGGTTGCGGTTGCCGTTACGCTGGGTGGACCAGGGGCGGTCTTCTGGATGTGGGTAGTAGCCCTGCTGGGTATGGCTACAAGTTATTTCGAATGTGCATTGGCCCAGCTGTACAAGCGTAGCGATGGCAACGGCCTGTACCGGGGCGGCCCTGCTTTCTATATTCAGCATGGCTTGAAGCAGCGCTGGCTGGGTATCCTGTTCTCGATCCTGCTGCTGGTGACGTTTGGTCTGGGCTTCAGCGCACTGCAGTCCTATACGATCGCCTCCTCGCTCTCCGACTCGCTGGGCCTGCCTACACTGGTTACTGGACTGGCCTTCACGGCAGTAATAACCCTGATCATCTTTGGTGGCGTGGTACGGATCGCCAAGGTAGCCGACATTCTGGTACCGGTAATGGCGCTGTCTTACATAGCCATTGCGCTGGGTGTGATCGTTCTACACATTGATCGTGTTCCCGAGGCGTTGACCCTGATCGTACGCAGTGCCTTTGGCCTTGAACCTGCGTTTGCCGGTGGCCTGGGTGCAGCGCTGATGATGGGCGTCAAGCGTGGCCTGTTCTCCAACGAGGCGGGTCTGGGTAGTGCTCCAAACGTGGCCGCCGTAGCGGAAGTTTCCCACCCGGCAGCCCAGGGCGTTGTGCAGTCCTTCAGCGTATTCATTGATACCCTGATCATCTGTACCTCTACCGCACTCATCATCCTGCTGTCTGGCGTCTATGAGCCGGGCGCCGATATCCCCGGTGTTGTTCTGACCCAGACGGCACTGGCCGCGACGGTTGGCGAGTGGGGCCGTGTCTTCATCAGTATCGCCCTGCTGCTGTTCGCCTTCACAACGATCATCTACAACTATTATCTGGGTGAGAATGCCTTGAGCTTCTTCACCAAGAGCCGCGTGGCGCTGATGATCTATCGGATTCTGGTGGTGGCGCTGGTGATCTGGGGCTCACAACAAGACCTGACTACCGTGTTCGGCTTTGCCGACCTCACCATGGGCTTGCTGGCAGTGGTCAACCTGATCTCCCTGGCATTCCTGTTCAAGGTGGGGCTGCGCATCATGCGTGACTATGACCGTCAGATCCGGGCAGGAAACAAGGTTCCAACATTCGACCCCAAAGGCTTTGCCGATCTGGATCTTGATCCGGCGGTCTGGAAAGTTTCTGCCTCGGCCAAGGACATGACAAAGCCATGATTCAAACCGGTCACTCACAACGCCTAATGGTGCTTTATACCGGCGGCACCATCGGCATGCAGGCCACCGAAAACGGTTTGGCGCCGGCCTCAGGCTTTGAGGCACGCATGCGTGCCTTTCTGGCCCAGGCGCCTGAGCGGGCGTTACCGGAGTGGCATTTCCAGGAGGTGCTGCCTCTGATGGACAGCGCCAACATGACGCCAACCTATTGGCTAACGCTCAGTGCAGCTATAGTCGAGGCAGCCGAACAGGGCTACACCGGCGTACTGGTGCTGCATGGAACCGATACGCTGGCCTACACCGCGGCGGCAATGAGTTTTCACCTGCTGGGGCTCGATATTCCTGTTGTACTGACAGGCTCGATGCTTCCGGCCGGCGTACCGGACAGCGACGCCTGGGAAAACCTGGACGGTGCCTTGCAGACGCTTGCAGGCGGTGCCCCCCAGGGCGTGCACGTTTACTTTCACGGCGAGCTGTTACATGCGGCCCGCTGTAGCAAGATTCGCAGCTTTGGCCGTCATCCATTCAAGACACTGGCGCGCCAGCGGCTGGCCCAACCACGTCAGGCTGTACCCGCCGAGCTAAAGGCAGGCCAAGCCAGACAGGTTGCCCAAGTAGCGGTTCTACCACTGTTTCCGGGCATCTCGGCTCAGCACGTATCTGCCCTTGTAGGTACCGGCGTGCAGGGCCTGGTGCTCGAATGCTATGGCAGCGGAACAGGTCCCAGCGACAATGATGCCTTCCTGACCAGCCTGAGCGAAGCGTCTGCCAAGGGCGTTGTACTGCTTGCCGTCACGCAGTGCCACGAAGGGGGCGTCGAACTCGATGTCTACGAGGCAGGCAGCAAGCTGCGTGCCTGCGGCGTTGTGTCGGGTGGCGGCATGACACGCGAGGCGGCTGTCGCCAAACTGCAGGTGCTGATTGGCTCGGGCTTAGCACCTGAACAGATCAACCACTGGCTGCAGCAGGATCTCTGCGGCGAGCTTGGCGAATAAGCCATACGAAAAAGGGCCCCAAAGGGCCCTTTTTTTCACCTACCGCTTAGCAACCGGTCAGCTGAGTAGCAGGACGTTCACCCGGGAAGAACACCGGACGAATACGGACTCCTACGCTGTTGCCGATAAAGGCTGCGACCAGCCACAGCCAGCCATGCAGACTGCCGGAGGCGATACCACTAAAATACGCCCCGATGTTACAACCGTAGGCCAAACGTGCGCCATAGCCCAGGAGCAGGCCCCCTATCATGGCAGCTACCAGCGAGCGCGTCGGAATCTTCAGACTGGGCGCGAAGCGTCCAGCCAGACCCGCAGCAATCAGCGCACCCAGGATGATGCCGAAATTCATCACACTGGTAACATCGAACCACACGGGCTGGCTTAGAGCCTTGGCGTTAGCCGGCAATTGCCAGAAGTCCCAGCTGGCAACATCGATACCTAGCAGCTGAGCGCCTTTGGCACCCCAGACCGCAAAGGCTGACGTGATCCCCCACGGACGACCCGCCAGGGCCAGCGTACAGAAGTTCAGGATCGCCAAGGCAATAGCGCCCCAGACCAGCGGCCACGGCCCACGCAGAAAGCGCGCTGCGCCTTGATGCTCATTGGGTACCGTCGCTTCCAGACTGCCATAGCGACGACGCTCCAGACGCACAGTCATCCAGGCAATAAAGGCAAACAGCGCCAAGCTGACTGCAATACCTGGCACAACGCCCAGGCTGGTCACCAGGGAAATCTTGGGCAATGAAGGCAACGCGAACCACCAGCCCAGATGATGCGTAGCGATAACGGAGCCAATCACGAAGAACAGCAGCGTTACCAGCATACGTGCATTACCACCCCCCACTGTGAACAGGGTACCGGAAGCACAGCCGCCGCCTAACTGCATACCGATGCCAAAAATGAAGGCACCAACTACAACGGAAGTGCCCGCAGGCGATACCAGGCCGGTAACCGGCTGGCCAAATAGCGTACCGGCACCTAGGGCCGGGAAAAACAGCACAACGGCAATGGCCAGCATGAGCATCTGAGCACGCAGGCCCGCGCCACGCCGGTCACGAATGAACACCCGCCAGGCAGACGTGAATCCGAAAGCGGCATGATAAAGCGTCAGCCCCAGTGCACCGCCCAGAATGAACAGTAAGGCTTGCCGTCCGCTGACAGCCATATCCAAAAACACAGCCCCCAGAACCACCAGCCCCAGCGCCACTACTGGCGTGGTGATCTGGCGAGGCGCCGTGGACGTAATAGAAAGGCTCATTGAGAATCCTCGACATCATTAAGCCTGACTATTTTAGTCAAGAATTAGCGCGATACCAATATCTAAATGTCATATCCACCATTAAGACGGCTATTAGTCCGCTGGTCCGGTGAAGATTACAGGACGTGAACTATTTCGCTAAATTTGGTCTTTTGGTGATGGCAAAACGCTACATCCCTAAAAGGCCAGGTGCTGCTCATTCATGAGCTCTACCGTGAGCTTCGCACTTTCAAACAGGTTCCGGCATGACCTTATCCAGCGATCTTGGCAAGCAAATCGAGATTGATATTGCTTATCCGTCTCGCGTGCTGATGTTTAGCGCCATGGTCGAGAATCAATACCAAGACGATATCCACAGGCGACGCAAGCGACATATCTATCGGTCTCACGTAACGGCCTTCTTTGCCTACAACAGCTTTCTTTTCTGTGAATGGCTAATGTTGAAGGACATCTTCTTTCAAGCCGTTCTCTGGCACCTCTTCTGCGCCTCGCTGCCAACACTGGCCTGTCTTTTTACCCTGAAGAAAACGAATTCTTATCGACTCAGGGAGGTCTGTGCCTGGCTGCCCTGCCTTGCAGGATTTATCGCCGCGGTAGCCATTATCCTGTCGTCCTCGTCACCGGACAGAGCCTTGTGTCTGTTTTCACTTCCTTTGATCCTGATCTACGCTAATAACACCACGGCGTTGCCATTCCGATACGCTTTGCCTTTTACGATACTGGTACTTCCAATCATCGTGGGCTGCGCCTTTACCGTAAACATGACCTTTCCCCAAGGGCTGTTTGCTACCTGCATTGCTCTGGTCACCGGTGCCTTTTCCCTACTGGCCAATTTCTGGCTGGAGCGCTCGGAGCGGTATTCCTATCTGCTTAATCTCAGGGAAAAATTGCGTGTTCAGAGTCTTTCCAGTACGAACCGTACCCTGCAGACGCTTTCAGATACCGACTCGCTGACCGGTATCGCCAACCGCCGCTATTTCGTCGCACAACTGGATGATCTATGGAATCGGTACGAAGCAGGCGGTGCGCCTTTCTCTCTGCTGATCCTGGACGTTGACCACTTCAAGCGCTTCAACGATCTGTATGGGCATCCGGCCGGTGATAACTGCCTACAGTGCATTGTTTCTGCCTTGCGTGAGCAGCTGCGTGAAGTCGATCTGCTGGCCCGGTATGGAGGTGAGGAATTTGCCGTTCTTCTGCCTAACTGCACCTTAGAACAGGCCCATATCACGGCCGAGCGCCTGCGGGCCGCCATTGAAACACTGGGCATTCCTCATCAGGCCCGGGGCGATGAGCTGCTCATCGTCTCCATCAGCATTGGCGCAGCGTGCAGCGATCAGGCAGCACCTCAGCCGGATGATCAGTCGCAACTGATCGAGTTCGCCGACCGCGCGCTTTACCGGGCCAAGCGACTGGGCCGCAATCAGATTGCATTGGCCAGCCGAGCGGACAGCCAACTGTTCGAGACTTCCGATGGCCTGCCCGAATTGAAGCCAGCCGACTTGCGTCGCGCTCTGGATGAGGGTCGGTTGTACATGCAGTACCACTCGATCCATGACTGCTCGAGCACTGAAGTCGTCGGCTATGAAGCCCTGCTCCGCTGGGATGACCCGGCCCGGGGTCTGGTATCACCTGACTTTTTCATCCCTCTGGCCGAGCGAAGCGGATTCATCCTGGAGCTGGGCGAGTGGGCCCTGCGTACCGCCTGCCATCAGGCCGTTCAATGGCCAAAGGCCTATTCTCTTTCGGTAAATGTCTCGCCGCTGCAATTCGCCGATCCAAATTTCGCCGCGCGGGTAGCCGAGGTCTTGAGAGAAACCAAGCTGGCGCCTTCACGCCTGATCCTTGAGTTGACCGAAGGTGTTCCCTTGAACATCACCCCACAGGTGCGTGAGACGTTCGCCACCTTGCAAGCGTCCGGTATCCGCCTATCGCTGGATGACTACTGCACTGGACATTCCAATATCGCCTATCTGCTTGCGCTACCGTTCAATACCGTAAAGATCGATTCTTCCATTATTCAGGTGGAAGATGCCGATAAGCGCCGGGCCCTGCTCAAGTCTCTGGTCGACATGAGCAGCGCGTTTGGTGCCAGAATCATTGCTGAGGGTATCGAGACCCAGGAGCACCTGGATCTCTTGTGTGAGCTGGGGTGCGATCTGGCCCAGGGCTTTTTCCTGGCGGAGCCCCTCCTGCCGGAAGCTCTGGCACATCAACACACCCGTTGGACGGCAGAGCGGGCCGCTTTTTAAGCGCTACCAGCTCTGCCGTTGGCTCAAGCCTCGATCTCGACCAGAACCTCGCCTGGATTGACGCGATCGCCTTTCGCCACGTGTACAGCCTTGACGGTTCCGTTGATAGAGGCCTGGATCTCGGTCTCCATTTTCATCGCCTCGGTGATGAGTACCGACTGACCCGCCTTGACCACATCACCTTCCTTGACCAATACATCGACAATATTACCCGGCATAGTCGTACTGACATCCCCTGGCGCGCTGGCTTGACGGCGCTTGCCATCACCGCCCGAAACGTAACTGTTAAGCGGCTCGAAGACCACTTCTTCCGGCATACCATCAATGGACAGATAAAAGTGCCGCTTGCCCTCGCTCTTCAGGCCGATACCAGTGATATCCACCCGATAGCTTTCACCGTGTACATCAATCACGAACTCAGTCGGCACGCCTTCACGCGCCAGAGGCGTACCGCTTCCATCCGGGATGGGCAGCAGTTCTTCAGGCTGCAAGGTTCCGGCTGCACGCTCCTCCAGAAACTTGCGTCCGATATCCGGAAACATGGCAAACGTCAGGACATCTTCCTCGCACCGGGCAAGCTCTCCTGCCTCTCGGCGCAGGTTATCGAGTTCCGGCTTGAGCAAGTCGGCTGGACGTACCTCGATCACTTCTTCATTACCAATGGCTCGCTTGCGCAGCAGCTCGCAGACCTTGCCGGGTGCCTTGCCGTAACGGCCCTGCAGATACAGTTTCACTTCATTAGTGATGGTCTTGTAGCGCTCTCCCGCCAGAACATTGAAAAAGGCCTGGGTACCAACGATCTGCGATGTCGGCGTCACCAGCGGTGGATAACCCAGATCGGCGCGTACACGGGGAATTTCTGCCAGCACATCGCCCATGCGATTGAGTGCACCCTGCTCGCGTAGCTGGTTGGCCAGGTTGGAAATCATCCCGCCCGGCACCTGATTGACCTGTACGCGCGTATCCACTCCCGTAAATTCGCTTTCGAACTGGTGATACTTCTTGCGAACGGCATGGAAGTACAGACCGATCTCCTGCAGCAGCTCAAGGTCCAGCCCCGTGTCATAGGGCGTTCCACGCAACGCGGCAACCATGGATTCGGTCCCCGGATGGCTGGTCCCCCACGCCAGGCTGGAAATAGCGGTATCGATATGATCCGCTCCGTTTTCCACCGCCTTGAGCTGGCACATGGCAGCTACACCGGCAGTATCGTGGGAATGAATGAATACCGGCAGATTCAGGGCCTCTTTCAGGGCCTTTACCAACTCGCCCGTCGCGTACGGTGTGAGCAACCCAGCCATGTCCTTGATCGCAATGGAGTCCACGCCCATGCCCGCCATGGTCCGACCCATCTCGACGAACGCCTCGACGGTGTGTACCGGGCTGGTTGTGTAGGCAATAGTGCCCTGGGCGTGCTTGCCACTTTTCTTGACGGCCTTGATAGCCGTTTCCAGATTGCGCACATCGTTCATGGCATCGAAAATCCGGAAGACGTCGATTCCGTTTTCCGCCGCCTTGGCTATAAAGGCCTCGACCACATCGTCGCTATAGTGGCGATAACCCAACAGGTTCTGGCCCCGCAGCAGCATTTGCAAACGAGTATTGGGCAAGGCAGCCCGCAACGTGCGCAAACGCTCCCACGGGTCTTCTTTCAGAAACCGCACACAGGCATCGAACGTCGCGCCGCCCCAGACTTCCAGTGACCAATACCCGACCCGATCCAGCTTGTCGCAGATGGGCAGCATGTCTTCCGTACGCATGCGCGTTGCCAGCAGGGATTGGTGTGCGTCACGCAACACGGTATCGGTAACAAAGATCTTCTTGGACATTCTTGTTTTCCTCACAGGCCGGCATGGGCGGCAATGGCGGCCGCGATGACCAGGGCCAGTTGCTCGGGGTTACGCTTGATCGAGTACTGCGTCAGCTCTGGATGGCTTTCCACAAAGCTCGTATTGAATTGGCCGCTACGAAATTCCGGGTTGCGCAAAATCGCTTCGTAATAAGGTGCGGTGGTCTTCACACCCTGCACCCGCATGTCATCCAGCGCCCGTAGGCCCCGCTCCAGCGCTTCCTCCCAGGTCAGCGCCCAGACAATCAGCTTCAAGCACATGGAGTCGTAGAACGGTGGAATCACATAGCCGGTATAGATGGCGGTATCCGTGCGCACCCCAGGGCCACCAGGTGCGTAATAGCGGGTGATCTTCCCAAAGCTGGGCAGAAAGTTGTTTTTAGGGTCTTCCGCATTGATACGAAACTGCAGGGCAAATCCACGATGGATGATGTCCTCCTGCTTGACCGACAGCGGTTGTCCAGCGGCAATCCGGATCTGCTCACGAACGATATCGATCCCGGTGATTTCCTCGGTGATCGTATGCTCGACCTGAACCCGGGTATTCATCTCCATGAAGTACACCTCGCCTTCCGCGAGCAGGAACTCCACCGTACCGGCATTCTCGTATCCGACCGCCTTGGCAGCGCGTACCGCCAGATCGCCAATATAGGCACGCTGCTCAGGTGTCAGCTGCGGGCTGGGTGCAATCTCGATGAGCTTCTGGTTGCGGCGCTGGATCGAGCAGTCCCGTTCGAACAGGTGAACGGTATTGCCCAGGCTGTCCGCCAGAATCTGAGCTTCGATATGCTTGGGATTGACGATGCACTTCTCGAGAAATACTTCAGCACTACCAAACGCCTTGGTTGCTTCGGAAATGACGCGGGGATAGGCCTGCTCTAGTTCTTCACGGCTATTACAACGCCGGATACCACGGCCGCCACCACCAGACGTGGCCTTGAGCATCACCGGATAGCCGATGCGCTCTGCTTCGATCAGTGCCTCATTCAGATCGGCTACGTTTCCTTCGGTGCCTGGGGTACAGGGCACGCCTGCTGCAATCATGCTGCGACGCGCCTCGGTCTTGTCTCCCATCCGCCGAATAACTTCAGCACTAGGGCCGACAAATTTGATCCCGCGCTGCGCACAGATCTCTGCCAGCTCAGCATTCTCGGATAAGAAGCCATATCCCGGATGTAACGCATCACACCCAGTCTCAACTGCCAGGTTTACGAGCTTGCGAGGGTTCAAATAGCCTTCGAGCGGATCGCTGCCGATGCTATGTGCTTCATCGGCCCGTTTTACATGCAGCGCATGGCGGTCAGCCTCTGAATAGATAGCTACCGAACGGATACCCATTTCGGCACAGGCACGCACGATACGCACCGCGATTTCGCCACGATTGGCGATGAGGATTTTCTTGATCACACGCTGGCCTCTTGAGCGAGATTAGGAGCCCTTTGGGCATTTGTTCTTGTTCGCTCACAAACCTAGACGGCAATAAGGATTATGGAAAATCAATAATTATTAGCGTATCTATAAGGTATTACTTATAGATCAACGATGAGGTTGGCCCAGCCATGCGTAAACCCTTGATGCGTATCACCTTACGTCAGCTGCAAGTGTTTGAGGCCGTATGCGAGACACGCTCCTACAGCCGTGCAGCTGACGTCATGGCCCTAACGCAACCGGCCGTCAGCCTGCAGATTCGCCAGCTGGAAGAGCTGCTCGGACAACCACTGTTTGAATACAGTGGCAGAACCCTTTACCTGACCGAAGCCGCCGATGCCTTGCTGCGCGCCGGACAGGATATCTTTGGACGCCTCAACAGTCTCGATATGCAGCTCTCCAATCTCCTGGGCTCGCTTCACGGACAACTCCGTCTGGGAGTAGAAACCAGCGCGCAATACCTGGCGCCCCATCTGTTCGCTGCCTTCAAGCAGCAGCACCCGGAGGTCAGTGTTCATCTCTGCGTAGGCAACCACGATCACATGCTCAGACGGCTGTCTGAAAACCGTGACGAAATCATGATCATGTCTCTGGTACCGTCAGACAGAGACCTGGAGTTTCTTCCCTTTCTCAACAACGAGATTGTTGCAGTGGCCGCTCCGGAACATCCTGTCAGCCAAACCGGCAGCCTTACCTTGAAGGATCTGAGCGATTGTCCGCTGCTGGTACGAGAGTCGGGCTCCGGCACCCGTCAGGCGTGTGACGAGTACTTCAAGCAAAAGCGAGCCCACTTTTCAGACGTGCAAGAACTGACCTCGCTGGAAGCCATACGGGAAGGTGTCATTGCCGGATTGGGTATTGCACTGCTTCCACGACTGGCTGTTCACCGAGAGCTTAAGGCTGGCGTACTGTGCGAGCTATCGGTACAGGAGCTTCCACTTTGCCGCAGCTGGTGCGTGGTTCATCCGCGCAGCAAACGCCTGTCTCCTGTGGCACAGGCGTTTTTTAACTTCATTCGGGAAGAACGGAGTCGAATCGCCGCGCTAGCCGAACGAATCAGTGCGCTGAGAGCTGAGCGCTCATAGCGACCGAAGCAGAAAATAGTTCGGGATAATCCGTTAACTCCTGCTCCAGACGTAACTGCTCGTTGCGATCCTCAATGGCACGTCGAAAGGCCATTCGGCGTTGATCCGCCAGTTTACGGCGAGTTTTGGCGTCGAGAAAATCGCTGTCCATAGACATGGCCATACCGTATCTCCCAAGCAAAGGTGGAGCCTTTAGCCTGCTCAGGAAAGATGACGGTTTGGCGAAGCCTTGGTGAAGCTTAAGGGACAGCCGAAGAGCTGCACCTGATCATCAATGCGAGTCGCGCTCGTCCTGATGTTTGATGCTCTTGGGTGATAACCGCAGGCTTCGCAGACTGCGCTTGACACCTTTGAGGTGGTTGACCAGCGTCGGGCCTCGGGACATCGCCACCCCCATCGCCAGCACATCGATAATGACCAGGTGTGCAATACGTGATGTCAACGGCGTATAGATCTCAGTATCTTCCGGCACATCGATCGTCAGGCTGACATTGGCTAACTCTGCCAAAGGCGTCTGACTTGGGCAGATCGTGATCAGTTTGGCCCCACTGTCCCGGACCAGGTTGGCCGTGATCAACAGGTCTTTCGAGCGTCCCGACTGGGAAATACAGATCGCCGCGTCATCCGGCGTCAGGGTTGCCGCCGACATCGCCTGCATATGGGGATCAGAATAGGCAAACGCACTGAGCAGAAGACGGAAAAACTTGTGCTGGGCATCCGTCGCCACGGCGCCAGAAGCGCCAAAGCCATAGAACATTACCCGCTTGGCCTTGGAAATCTCTTCGATAGCCTGCTCGAGCGCCTGCATGTCCAAGCGCTCGCGGATATCCATCAGCGTGTGCAGCGTGGTATCGAAAATCTTCAGGCTGAAATCCACAACCGAGTCGTTCTCATGGATGGCGAACTGTCCAAAGCTCGCCCCTGAAGCCAGACTTTGGGCCAGACGCAGCTTCAAGTCCTGAAAACCATCGCACCCAATAGCACGGCAGAACCGCACGATAGTTGGCTCACTAACCCCTACCTCATGAGCAAGATCCGCCATCGAACTGTGCATGACAGCCGCAGGATCCAGCATGACGTGCTCAGCCACCTTGAGCTCAGACTTGCGCAATAAATGGCGCGACTGGGCGATATGTTGCATCAGGTTCACAAGCGGCACTCGACTAGCAGAGGTGGAAAAGGCATGTAGTGGTACGTCTTTATACTACATCGACGCCAGGTCATTCATTCACTTAGTATTTCGCGTAATGGACATCTTTGCACTGAAGCCATAAGACAACCCGTCTACAGCGCAACTTTTGGCACACCCTCACCCGTCCACATCCTCGAAAAAAGCACAGACAAGGCGAGTTCACTCGCTTCTAGCGTAGTGCGCAAGATTTCTGCCTTAATGCGCAAAAAGCTGCGCACCTTTATGTGACAGCTGTCGCAAAGCTCATGCGGCACACACTTCATTAAATCATAACTGATTGATTAGTAAGGACTTTATTTTATTGGCACAGGGTTTGTAATAGGTATGGCTCCCGGGCCAAGGGCCCACTATTCAGGCAAGGAGAGCATCATGCCAACACCCGCGTATCTGTCCCTCGAAGGCACCAAGCAAGGTCTGATCACTGCAGGCACCTTCACGGAAGACTCCGTCGGCAACATCTTCCAGGAAGGCCATGAAGACCAGATTCTGGTTCAGGCTTTCAATCACCAGGTCATCATCCCACGCGATCCGCAGTCCGGTCAGCCGACTGGTCAGCGTGTACACAAGCCGCTGATGATCACCAAGGTCTTCGACAAGTCCTCTCCGCTGATCTTCAACGCACTGACCTCCGGCGAGCGCCTGAGCAAGTGCCGCCTGGAGTGGTACCGCACTTCTGCTACTGGTACTCAGGAACACTACTTCACCATCGAGCTGGAAGACGCCATCATCGTTGACGTGCAGTCCCGCATGCCGAACTGCCAGGACCCGAACATGGCTCATTTCACTCACCTGGAAGACGTGTACTTCACGTACCGCAAGATCGTCTGGACTCACGAAGTATCCGGCACTTCCGGCTCCGACGACTGGCGCTCCCCGATCTCCGCTTAATTTCGCGGCAATCCGTCAGACAGGTGTGAATCGGTGTCGGCTTCTGATCCCCTCCAGAAGCCGATTGGTCAGAAACAGACCCGATTCACTGCCTGCTAACCGCTTGAGGTGGCACAATGAGTCAAGCGCCATGATCTCTGGCATTGGCTCATTCCATGCTAGTACGGTTAGCCTTTTCGGCCAGGTTTCCTGGCCGAAATTGTTTTTGCGACGACCATCTGGAGGAACACGGAATGTTCAACCCAGCGAATACGACTCACTTTTCGCTATCCATTCACGGATCGACCTCAGATGGGGTCACGCCTGATTTCCAAGTCCTGAGTTTTACGGGACAGGAGTCGATCAGCCAGCCCTTTCGCTTTGACCTCGAACTGGTCAGCGAACGGTCCGACCTCGACCTTGAAGCCCTGCTGCATCAGCGCGCCTTTCTGGCCTTCTCGCCCAACGGTAGCGGCGTGCATGGTCAGCTCTACCAGATCGGCCAGGGCGATGCCGGCAAGCGCCTCACCCGCTATCACGTCATGTTGGTGCCGCGTCTGACTTACCTTGCGCACCGTACCAACCAGCGCATCTTCCAGAAGCTCACCGTTCCGCAGATCATTGCCCAAGTGCTGGAAGACCACGGCATCCTGGCGGACGCCTACCGTTTCCAGCTGGGGCCAACGGTCTATCCGCCTCGCGAGTATTGCGTCCAGTACGATGAGACCGACCTGCACTTCATTCAGCGGCTCTGCGAAGAGGAAGGCCTGCACTACCACTTCGAGCATACCCAGGATAACCACGTCCTGGTGTTTGGTGATGACCAGACCGGCTTTCCCAGGCTCACACCACCGACTGCTTATGTACAGGGCTCGGGGCTTGTAGCAGACGAGCCGGTAGTCAAACGCTTTGGCGTACGCCTGGAAACCCGTACCGCCCGTGTCTCCCGCCGCGACTATGACTTCGAGCAGCCGCGCCTGCGCATGGAGGCCGCCTACAAGAGCGAGGCTAAGCCCGACCTGGAAGACTATGACTACCCGGGTCGCTTCACCGATCGCACCCGCGGCAAGCACCTCGCCCAGCGCGCCCTTGAGCGTCACCGCAGCGACTATCAGCTGGCCGAAGGTGAAAGCGATCAGCCTAAGCTGGTGACCGGTCACTTCCTGGAACTGTCCGAGCATCCCCGCCGTGATTGGAACCAGCTGTGGCTACTGACCGGCCTCTGGCATGAGGGCAAGCAGCCACAGGTCTTGGAAGAGTCAGTTACCAGTGATGTGGACAAGCACGACGGCTTTACCCAGGGCTACCGCAACCGCTTCACGTCAACGCCCTGGGACGTACCCTTCCGTCCTGCGCTTGAACATCCCAAGCCCAAGATCCTGGGCAGCCAGACCGCTGTGGTTACTGGACCCAAGGGCGAAGAGATCCATTGTGATGAATACGGTCGGGTGAAGGTGCAGTTTCATTGGGACCGTGAAGGCCAGGCCAACGAGCAGACCAGCTGCTGGCTACGCGTCTCGTCCAGCTGGGCGGGCGATCGCTACGGCGGTATCGCCATTCCTCGCATCGGCATGGAGGTACTGGTCACCTTCTTGGAAGGCGACCCGGACCAACCCCTGGTCACGGGTTGCCTGTTCCACATGGAACATCAGGTTCCTTATGACCTGCCCGCCAACAAGACCCGCAGCGTTTTCAAGACCCTAAGCACACCGGGCGGTGGTGGCTATAACGAGCTGCGCATTGAGGACAAGAAAGGTCAGGAGCAGATCTATGTTCATGCCCAGCGGGACTGGGACGAGAACATCGAACACGACCAGAAGATCCGCGTGGGGCATGAGCGACACGATATTGTCGAGGCCAACAGCTACACGGAATACAAGGCGGAGGAACACCGCACCACGGATGCAGACCGCAAGGTTGAGGTCAAGACCAACGACCACCTCACCGTCGGACAGAATCAGCATATCAAGATCGGTACAGGTCAGTTCGTCAGTGCGGGGCAGGAAATCCATTTATCCAGTGGTTTGAAGGTTGTTTTGGAGGCTGGCAGCGAACTTACCTTCAAGGCAGGCGGTAGCTTCATCAAGCTGGACGCCAGCGGCATCACTATCGTCGGCCCAACGGTCCGCATCAACTCTGGAGGCAACGCAGGCAGCGGAACCGGTGCATCCCCTCTGCTGCCGGGACCTGTAAGGCCAGCCGACGTAGATAAGGCAGGTGCTCTGCTAACACCCGCACAGATCAATACCTTCAAGCGCAATTCGCCATTCTGCGAAGAATGCGAAAAGTGCAAGGAGGGGTTCTGTGCGCTCTGACAATTTGCTTACCCCTCAGGAGTGGTTAGCTCAACAGTCAACTGATAACTCATCCCTTTATGTCGTGATGAGTAACACCAGCGATGCCAATCCACTGAAGGCCTATTACGAAGCTCGTGAAGCTTTTGTCCCTTTGCCCATTTGGGAAGGTACCCCCTACGCTGACTGGCAGCCGGTGATGCCCTACCTAGGTAGGCTCAGTCTAAACAATACATTTCTGGATTGGGCCGCTCAAGAAAAACATAAAGACTGGGGATGGCTAGCCCTATCCACGCATGAGCCAACAGCTATCGTCGAGCACCTCAAGAGTCTGACCAAAGTCTTTATGCCAGACGGTAGCGAAGTGTTTTTCCGCTTTTGGGATGGCCGGCATCTGGTCCCTGTGATTCAGATCCTGAATCAGCAGTTCTCTACCGTATTACCTTGCTTCGATCAGTACTGGGTTAATCAATTCAACGCCAGCATAACCCCAAGTACTTACCAAACCGCTCGAACATACCCTTGGTGGAACGTGCCCCAGACGGTACTTGATGCATTGCATGAAAACGATGCCTCAACGCTGATCGATAACCTGATGCAGCACATTCAAGAAAATCACCCAGACATTTACTTCAAATTCCCAGAAATCAATCTTTTACAAAAGATCAAACGCTTTGTTCAGCGCCAGGAAACAGACATGGACGATACGGCGCAACTTATCGCTCAACTTGAAAAGGATGCTTCACTATGATTCCTCGGCTCGGCTCGTTCTCGTTTATTGGTTTGGGTGCCGAGTCACCTGATGCAAGCAAAGTAATCTCCGAATTCAAAAGCTGCCTAGGCACCTATAAAGAGCTAGCAGAAAGCCTCTGGACCGGTTGGGCATTGGATGCCGATCAAACGTTCAAGATTGGCGATGAGTTAAGCATTAGCAAAGACAAGGATTACACCTCCCCTGTTACGAACTACGCAACGTGCCCGCTGAATGGAGAGTTCACGTTAGTTCATGCTTTTGAAGCCGCCCGCTTTATTCCCATTGGCAATACACCCGTACGGCTGGAACCTGTCAAGAGAGCCTGGAACGGGGATGAAGTTACAGGACCCGTCATTAATGATGAAATCGGCCCAAGCGGCATAAAAGTCATTTCTGGCTGCAAGCGTGGGCAGCTCTATCGCATTACGTTTTTCCCGAATGTAACGAAGGCTCAGGTAGAAGCCCTATATAGCTCTTATCAAGGCGTTATTCAAAAGCTTGCTGCATGGCTTCAAAGCGAATAGACCAATCAATTCCAACCTTTATGGAGCACCTATCAAAACGCTAACTCGGGACAACGTTTAAAACTCCAACTGGAGGCTGCCCTAGAGGGCTTTGAGCATGCACTGCTCTCGCTCTGGGACGACATAAAGTCACTTTTTCAATTGATTGCTCATCCTTATGAGAATGCTAAAAAGCTCGCTAAATACTTGAGTCCAGACGAGCTGAAAAAGCTCTATACCGCCTCCAAGGAATCGCTAAGTACAGCCTTACTGATCGCTAGTGATGAGCCACTGATGTTTATTTACGTGGCGGCAATTGTTAGCTGGGTCAAGCTGTTACCGCCTCAGACATGTGTTGAAGTATTGGCTCAATTTACCGGCGAGCTTTTAATCAATATTGTCGTCGGGATTATTTTGAGCGGCGGTGCGGGGCTCGCAATCCGCGTTGGCACCAAAGCTTTGGAAACACTCAAGTCTGGTCAAGCGACAGCTTTAATCAGCAAGCTTGCCGATACGTTAATCAACGCAAGTCAATCCCATGCACTGTCTGTACATGCAGACACCTTAAAGCCTTTAGCGGCCCATGGTGAAATCAGCGAGGCGAATACAGCCCGTAAAATCAACGCCAAGGTAGCGCCTGCAAGCGAAAGACCTATCCCAGCCGATACGCCGAGCCAAACGATAGAAAATGCCTCAACGGCAAGCCGAAATAAGACGCGGCGTCAAACGCGTCTATCTCGCGAAGAAAAGGTTGATGACGTCTCCAAGCCGGCTAAGGATCCTAACGACAAACCTTCGCAGGAATGCGCCAAAACCTGCACTAACGGCTGTCCGGTTTCCATGGTTACAGGTGAGGAATTGCTTACCCTGACCGATGGAGAGCTGGATGGGGTGCTCGCCTTTCCCTGGTCTCGCCTCTATCGCACCAGTGCTGTCGAGCACAATGTTGGCTTGGGCTATGGATGGAGCCATAGTCTGGCCCATAGGTTGGAAATTCAGGGCGACACGGTTATCTGGACAGACCATGAGAATCGCCGCACCGAGCTTCCGCTACCAAGCCAGCAACGTCCTGCCATTACGAACCGGCTTTCCGCTGCAGCGATCTATCTTGGTGAGGACCCAAGCGAGCTGGTTCTTGCGCAAGCGGGTGCAACGCCTCGTTTTTATCACTTCCGGCGGATAGGTCAAAGCGCCCGCCTGATCGCCATCAGCGACGCCCATAGCAATACCTTAAGCATTTCTCGGGATGCCCGAGACCGGATTGTTCGCCTAACGAATACTGCAGGTCGCGCGCTGCGCTTCACGTATGAGCACGCTCATATCGTAGCGGTTGATTATCAGGTCTACCGCCCTGCCGATAATGAAGAAGTGAGTTGGCATACCGTCCAGACCCTGGCCACCTATGGATATAACGCCCAAGGCCAGCTCTTGTCTGCTACAAACGCGGCAGGTGAAAGCGAGCATTATCGCTACAACGATCAGCACGTTATCCAGAAGCGTCAACTGGCGGGCGGAGCGGCGTTCTTCTGGGAATGGGAAGGCGAAGGAAAACAGTCCCGTTGCGTCCATCACTGGGCCAATTTTGCTCAGATGGATACACGTTACGTCTGGGAAGACAACGGTACTGTTACCGTTCATAACTCAGACGGTAGTCAGCAGGTCTACCAACATGATGAAAACGCCCGCCTCGTCCAGCAGATCGACCCGGACGGCGCCAAGCATCACAAGGTATACGATGAAAAAGGCCAGCTGATTGCCGAGAAAGATCCGCTAGGCGCTATCACTGAATACCAGCATGACGAGGCGGGTCATCTCATTGCTGTCATTCCGCCTGAAGATGAGCCTACCTATTACGAATACCATAAAGGCTTCGTACGCACGGTCAGCCGAGGCAAGGCTGTCTGGAAATATCGGCGTAATGCCCAAGGTGATATTACCGCTCAGACGGATCCGGACGGCAACACCACTCAATACCACTATGACAGCCGGGGCAACCTGCTCAGTATTCAACATCCTGATGGTAGCCGTCATGAACTCACCTGGAATCCCCAAGGCCAGCTGATAGAAGAGTTGCTGCCTGACGGTGGCCAGCGCCGTTATCGGTACGATGCGCTTGGCCGCCAAATCACTCGACAGGACGAATCAGGCGCTGTTACCCAGTATCAATGGGACGCCGTTGGCCGACTCAGTCAGGTTACGCTGCCGGGCGGTGGGACGCGCGCGTTTACCTACAATGCATACGGCAAAATAACAGCCGAGCGGGATGAGTTGGGACGCGTTACCCGCTACGAATACGCGGACAACCTGCACCTCGTCAGTCGCCGGATCAACCCTGATGGCAGCCAGTTGCGTTATCGCTACGACAACGCTCGCCTGTTATTGACAGAGATAGAGAACGAACGTGGTGAGCACTACCAGCTCGACTACTACCCCAACGGCCTGATTCGAGAAGAGACAGGCTTTGATGGCCGTACAACAGCCTATGCCTACGACCTTAACGGCCATCTGACAGAAAAAACAGAATTCGGCGAAGACGGTAGTCAGCTGGTTACCTGCTACCAGCGTGACGCAGCTGGGCGGCTGCTCGTTAAAACACTTCCTGACGACCAGAAAATTCATTACGCCTATGATGCGCTTGGCCGGTTGGTCAGTGTAGATGACGGCCAATGGCCGCTCGCCTATGAGTACGATCTTCAGAATCGCCTTATTACCGAGCATCAAGGTTGGGCAACGTTCCGTTATCAATATGATGTCCTTGGGCAGCTCAGCCATTGCCGCCTGCCGGATGGCAGCCTGCTTGATTACCGCTATCGTAATGGCGGCCTGCTAAGCACTATTGACCTGAATGGTCAGCCACTGACGGCTCACCAATACCTACCGGGCGGACGTGAACAATACCGCCAGCAAGGCGCACTGCTCAGCCATTACCACTATGACGAGCAAGGCCGCCTCCAAGCCCACCGCATCAGCCAACAGGAGCGCAGTGTTTATCAACGTCGCTATGCCTACGATGCCAATGGCAATCTCGCTGCGATCGAAGACTCCCGCAAAGGCAACAAGCACTTCCATTATGACCCGCTGGATCGACTGATAGCGGTTCGGGGCGATTTGCCCGAGAGCTTTGCCCACGATCCGGCCGGTAACTTGCTTAGCCAGACGGGACAGGAAGGCGCACGCCTTGCCAACGTCAAAGGCAACCGCCTGTTGATGCAGGGCGATAGCCACTACGATTACGACGCCTATGGCAATCTGACTCGTGAACGACGCGGCGCAGCTCAAAGACTGGTCACTAAATACCGCTATGACAACCAGCACCGCCTGATTGCCACAACACTCCCTGACGGGCGAGTCGCCGAGTACCGTTACGACGCCTTTGGTCGACGCATCGCCAAAACTATTGATGGCCAAACCACCGAGTTTCTCTGGCAAGGCGAACGGCTAATCGCCGAAAGCGGGCAAAACCACTACCGCAGCTATGTCTACGAGCCCGGCACGTTCCGCCCCTTGGCGATGCTGCACGGTGAAGGGAAAGCAGCCGAACCTTATTACTACCAGCTCGACCACCTCGGCACACCGCAGGAACTGACCAGTGCAGCGGGTTCTATCGTCTGGTCTGCCAAGTACCGCGCCTACGGTAACGTGGCAAAACTAGAAGTCGCCGAACTGGAAAACCCTTTGCGTTTCCAGGGGCAATATTTTGACCAGGAAACCGGTCTACACTACAACCGACACCGTTACTACAATCCCAATACGGGCCGCTTCCTGACACCCGACCCGATCAAATTAGCGGGTGGGTTGAATAACTATCAGTATGTGCCTAACCCGACGGGGTGGGTGGATCCGTTGGGGTTGAATAATTGCCCAGGTATAGCAAGTTGCTCCACCGGCACAGCAGAAACTCCTACTGCTAATATAAATTCAGGAGAGCCTAACGCCCCCAGCCCTGAGCGCTCACGAGAAGAACGTCAATCAAAGATAGAAAGATTATCTGAGGCTAATGCTAAACGTCGTGTCAAAGAATACGAAGAAAGATATGACATGCATACCATAACAAAGCATGGTCCTGAAATCCCTAGAGATAAGCTCAAACAAAGAGCGATTGACGGGACTGATCCTAGCAACGGAGAACTCCCCAAGAAAGCGAAGGGTAACCCAAGCTCTCAATTTAAAAATTGGAAACTACAGTTGCATGCTATTAATGCCGCATTAACAAGAGAGGCTCGTGGCTTACCTTTACATACAGGCGTAGACCATAAAGGCAATAATATCGTTAGGGTAGATTTACCTGGGGCAGGAAGAGGATATAAGCCAAACAAAAAAGATCCACAAAATCCAAAATTTAACGAAAACATGAATGGAGCAGAAGTAAAATTTGATAAAGACAATACAAGAAGGCCTTTCACTGCGTTTCCTGTAGATAATTTATAGCAATTAAATAGGTGAAAAATGTTAAAACATCCCTCTATAGATCTTCCCTACAACCCTCAAGTTAGCCACTTACTATGCGGCATAGAGATATACGACCGAGAGGAAACTTTGGGAGAGGAGCTATGGAGATACAATCCAAATGATGAAAAAGATCGTGAAGAAATAATTAAAAATTACATTTTACCCGCAATAGAAAATATATCCTATCGGCACAGATTTGTACTTTACAACGTACTAAAAGAGGCATTAGAAAATTCTAATTTTGACTTTTCAGAACTATTTGAAACTGACTATGATTCTGATGACTATACCTGTACTGCTTGGGATTCATCGGAAATTGAAAACCCTAAGGGTTTTTTCATAGAAATATTTGAATTTATTACTAATAGATGGGCAGATGACCTTAATAGAGCAGCCTCAGAAGATCAGTCCTCATGGTAGTTAAACTTCTTTTCAATTCTTCAGAGCTTCTCACTATGCTCGGAAACAGATTTATTTATTTAATAGTTTACCTAAATGAGGCTTTTGAGACTAAGCCTTGCCTACGACTAACTTTCAAAGAATATGCACCATGTCGTCCAAAGAAAAAGACTTTTCAATCTTAAACTGCTGCCTTTTAGATTTTAAAACCCTAAGAACCTCAACAAGCAATGATTATATTTTATTATTAATAGACTCATTAAACAAAGGAGAAAGCGTAGCTTTAGAACATTCTGGCGTATATATAGACTCAGATCCAGATGGAACTCCTGAAGAATTTATAGAAAATAACGGGATCACCTTTGAATTTATGAATGAAAGTCATAACGTAAGTAAAAGCTTGGCTGTAAAATTAATAACAGACTGGTGCAAGCAAAATATCAAAACTGAAAAAAATAGAATATATGATGCTTTAGAAAAGCTAAAAAAAACTTATCCAGTCTAGACCGCTATCGATATGCTTTAATAAAAGCTTAGCAATTAAACTATATGCCTAATGCTTAAACATTCTTTTTTAGAAAACCCCTATATACCAAACATTAACTCTTTTTTAGGAGGCATTGAGATATATGACAGAGAGGAAAACTTAGGAGAAGAATTATGGAGATACGATCCAAACAAAACCTCTGATAGAGAAGAAATAATAAGAAAATATATTCTTCCCAGCTTAAATTATCTTTCCTACAGACATAGGCTTGTTCTTTTAGAAAAGCTAGGAGGACTATTGTCTATTGAAAGCCACAATTTTAGTTCTTATTTTGAGTACCTAGAAGAAGAATACAGATCACTTACCTGGTATGCAGATGAGATTGTTGATCCAAGAGGCTTTCTCAAAGATCTATGAAATTGCTAAAATAGAGTGGAAGTAAGATCTTATAAAGGCAGAGTCCGAAGATCGCTCCGCATGGTAGTTAATGTGTCACAACCCAATCAAGGAAGATAAAAGATGCTTTTAATATGGCAAGGTTTTGGTTTTTTAGTCGTTATTATTCCCCTGTTTGTGGCCTTGATTGGCTCCTTACTAGGTGGCCTTTTAGGTGCAACTAACCTCATCATTTTCCCGCTAACGCTACTTGCATCCGCTATGGCCGTTTTCTATTTCGGTAAGCGGCTGAATAGCCGTCCGGGAAAGATCCTGATTGACCCAGAAACCCAGCAAACCGTTGAGCTGCGTAAGCGCCACACCCTGTTCTGGATTCCAATGCAATATTGGGCGTTTCCGTTGGGGGTACTGGGATTTGCAATGCTGCTGGGCAATTTAGTCGCCTAATCGCATTCAAGTAAGGGTTCGCCAAGCGTTAGCGAATCCTTGCTACGAACAGCATCCCTAGGTTTATAGACCTGGATCAATACCGTCCACAGTCTGCTCTTATAAGCTCATGGCTTTGAAGTCGCTACCCCATGAGCATCACGCATTTCTTCAAACCCGAACTCTTCTCCCCTGCCGGTACGCTGAAATCCATGCGTTACGCCTTCGCTTATGGAGCGGATGCCGTCTACGCGGGGCAGCCACGGTATAGCCTCCGGGTCAGAAATAATGAATTCGACCATGAGCACCTCGCGCTGGGCATTAATGAGGCACATGCGCAAGGCAAACGATTTTATGTAGTGGTCAACATCGCGCCACACAACGCCAAGCTGAAGACGTTTCTGAAGGATATCGAGCCCGTCATTGCCATGGGTCCGGATGCGTTGATCATGTCAGATCCTGGCTTGATCATGCTGGTGCGTCAGGCATTTCCCCAGATGCCGATTCATCTGTCAGTACAAGCCAATGCGGTGAACTGGGCGAGCGTGAAGTTTTGGGAGAGCCAAGGTCTGTCACGCGTGATTCTGTCCCGAGAACTGTCGTTGGAGGAGATTGAAGAAATCCGCCAACACGTACCGGGAATGGAGCTGGAAGTTTTCGTTCACGGCGCGCTGTGCATGGCTTATTCCGGACGCTGCCTACTATCTGGCTATATCAACCGGCGCGATCCTAATCAGGGTACCTGTACCAACGCCTGTCGCTGGGAATACAAAGCTCACTTAGGGAAAGAGGATGCATTAGGCGCTATCGTGCAGCATCATGACCCTATCGCACTCAACGTACCGGAACCAACGCTAGGCTCTGGTACGCCTACAGATGAGGTTTTCCTGCTGGAAGAAGCGGGCCGACCGGGTGAGCTGATGGAGGCCTATGAGGATGAGCATGGCACCTACATCATGAATTCCAAGGACTTGCGAGCCGTGCACCATGTCGAGCGGCTGGCGAGGATGGGTGTGCACTCATTGAAAATCGAAGGCCGGACCAAGTCCCATTACTACGTGGCGCGTACAGCGCAAGTCTATCGCAAGGCTATCGATGATGCAGCGGCGGGCCGCCCTTTCGATAAATCCTTGATGGATACCCTGGAGTCATTGGCTCACCGCGGTTACACCGAGGGTTTTCTGCGCCGCCATGTGCACGACGAATATCAGAATTATAACCAGGGCTATTCGGTATCCGAGCGCCAGCAGTTCGTGGGTGAGTTGACCGGTGAACGTCGCAACGGACTGGCTGAAGTAATCGTAAAGAATCGCTTCGACTTGGGCGATTCTATCGAGGTCATGACGCCTAACGGCAATCTGAACCTTTCAGTCGAAGCGATGGAAAACGCGCGCGGTATCCGCCTGGAAACCGCTCCGGGCAGTAGCCATAGCGTCTACTTGGCGGTTCCGGAAGGTATCGATCTCGCCTATGGATTGTTGATGCGCAACTTGGAAGCAGGTACGACCACTCGAAACCCGCAATTTCGGTAAAAAAGCGGCTGGTTCGTGCATGAAGCTGACCAGCCGCCCATGCAGTCCAGCGCGCGAGTCGTTACAATGTGCTCATGCATGATGACCTCTCTCTCCTCCTGAATTCCCTGAATGCCGCCCAGCGTGAAGCGGTGGCGGCGCCCCTTGGCCGACAGTTAGTGCTTGCGGGTGCCGGTTCCGGCAAAACCCGGGTGCTGGTGCACCGCATCGCCTGGTTGATCCAGGTCGAGCATGCGTCGCCCCACTCGCTCCTGGCGGTGACCTTTACTAACAAAGCCGCTGCCGAAATGCGCCATCGGATCGAGCAGCTCTTGAACATGAATCCGCAAGGCATGTGGGTCGGCACGTTCCACGGGCTTGCCCATCGTCTGCTCAGAGCTCATTGGCAGGAAGCCAAGTTGTCCCAGAACTTTCTGATTCTGGACAGCGACGATCAGCAGCGGCTAGTCAAGCGGGTCATTCGGGATCTGGGGCTGGATGAGCAGCGCTGGCCGGCACGGCAGGCGCAGTGGTTCATCAACGGCCAGAAAGACGAAGGCTTACGTCCGCAGCATATCCAGGCCAGTGGCGATCTGTTCCTGGCCACCATGCGCAGCATCTACGAGGCGTATGAAGCGGCGTGTGCTCGTGCCGGCGTCATCGACTTTTCCGAGTTGCTGCTCCGTGCCTTGGAGCTGTGGCGCGATAATCCGGACTTGCTTGCCCATTACCAGCGCCGTTTCCGCCATGTGCTGGTAGATGAGTTCCAGGATACCAATGCCGTGCAGTACGCATGGCTCAAGCTGCTCGCCCAGGGCGGAGAGAGTCTGATGGTAGTGGGTGATGACGACCAGTCCATCTACGGCTGGCGTGGCGCGCGTATCGAGAATATCCAGCAGTTCAACCAGGACTTCTCTGCCGCCATTATTCGTCTGGAGCAGAATTACCGTTCCACCAGCACGATTTTGCAGGCAGCCAATGGCCTGATCGCCAATAACAGCGATCGGCTCGGTAAAGAGCTGTGGACAGATACGGGTGAAGGCGAAGCCATTACCCTTTACGCGGGCTTCAACGAGCACGATGAAGCCCGCTATATCGTCGAAACTATCGAAAGCGAATCGAAGAAGGGTCTCTCGCTAAGCGAAATGGCCATTCTGTATCGCTCCAACGCCCAGTCACGGGTATTGGAAGAAGCGTTGCTGAGGGAAAAAATTCCCTATCGCATCTATGGCGGCCAACGCTTCTTTGAACGCGCCGAAATCAAGAATGCGATGGCGTATCTACGCTTGATCTGTCATCGCCATGACGATGCGGCGCTGGAGCGTGTCATCAATGTTCCACCCCGCGGCATTGGTGAAAAGACGGTCGAGATCCTGCGTAACACTGCACGCACAAACGGCTACTCCATGTGGCAAGCACTGCATGATGCGGTCGGCACCAAGTCGGTATCCGGTCGGGCAGCATCCAGTCTGAATGCCTTTGTCGAGTTGATCGATGAACTGGGGCTCAGGTCTGAAGATGTCCCGCTGCATACGCTGACTCAGATCGTGATCGAGCAGACAGGGCTTGTGGCCTATCACAAGGCTGAAAAGGGCGAGAAAGGTCAGGCACGGGTCGAAAACCTTGAGGAGTTGATCAGCGCCGCGAAGTCCTTTGGTTTCAGTGGTGACGATGATCGTTCTCCCCTGGCTAACTTCCTTGACCATGCGGCCTTGGAATCTGGGGATAATCAGGCAGACAGCCATGAAGACTGTGTACAACTCATGACGCTGCACAGTGCGAAGGGTCTGGAGTTTCCGCTGGTCTTCCTGGCTGGTATGGAAGAAGGCCTGTTCCCTCACAAGATGAGCCTGGAAGAGTCCGGCCGCTTGGAGGAGGAACGCCGCTTGGCCTATGTGGGAATTACCCGGGCCATGAAACGTCTGGTGATGACCTATGCGGAAACGCGCCGGCTTCATGGAACCGAGACTTACAACAAGCTCTCGCGCTTTATCCGCGAGGTGCCACCAAACCTGATTCAGGAAGTCCGCCTGTCTAATTCGGTCAAGCAGCCGTTCGGTGCGGGTCGGCCTAATCCGTTTGCGGGTGCCGCCATTCCGGATACAACGTTTGCGTTGGGCCAGCGGGTCAATCACGCCTTGTTTGGCGAAGGGGTCATTCTGAATTACGAGGGCTCAGGTCCACATGCGCGTGTTCAGGTGAATTTCGACGCCGAAGGCAGCAAATGGTTAATGGTGAGCTACGCCAAGCTGGAACCGGTTTAACGTATACTTCAGGGCGGCCAAGGTCGCCCTGACTGTTTAAAGAAGGACATTGCGTGGCGTCTTCCTGGGTCTTCTGGGCATTGCTGTCAGCCGTTTTCGCGGCGCTCACAGCCATTTTTGGCAAAATTGGCGTTGCCCAAGTCAATTCGGACTTTGCTACCTTGTTGCGGACTGGAGTAGTGCTCCTGTCGCTTGTGCTGATCGTTTATGCGACCCGCCAGTATCAGCCCTTAAGCTCGATCTCGCCAAAGAGCTATCTCTTCCTTGTGTTATCTGGATTGGCTACCGGTGCCTCCTGGATCTGTTATTTCCGAGCCTTGAAGATGGGTAACGCTTCGCTGGTAGCGCCAGTAGACAAGCTGAGCGTAGTGCTCGTGGCCCTATTCGGTGTACTGCTGCTAGGCGAAAAGCTGACGCTGCGCCAATGGTGCGGCATTGGCGCAATCGGTTTTGGCGTGGTGCTGTTGGCGCTGAAACCCTAGGGTTAAAGGCGCAAGGAAAGGCTTGTCAAACGGTGGGAGATTGCCGAAGCATGCAAGACAAGCCTATTCCCTGCATAGAGGTGCTCAGGCGCCCTACCCACCGAGCCCCGCCACGACTGCTTCTGTCAGGCATTTACAGGCCGGTATCCTTGTAAAGCGATAGCTACCATCCCTTGCATCACAACACTCCACTCCCGTAGCCCAAGATGCAAATGGTTTGGACAGCATACCGTCTCAAGGTAGTAATGAAATGATAGCGCTCAGCCATCAATTTCAGATCTGTGCTTTTAGCCACAGCCGATGTTTAGAAAACACCCTAATTGAGTACGCGCTAACGCTTTTTTGGAGCTGACCAGTGGTTTGAAATATTGCGCATAAAGCAATAGTCCAACAGCAAACGATAAGGCTTGAGTAAACCATGCAAAAAGCCGAAACAATTAGCGCTAGCCCTTACGCAATGTCCGGCGCAAGATGGACATCAACGTAGTTCACGATAAGAGATCTTACGATGCAACGCATAATGAGTTTTTTCATGATCATCTGCCTGGGCCTGACCCTGAGCCTTGATGCCAATGCCAAGCGCATGGGTGGAGGCAAGTCGGCTGGTGCAGCTCCCATTCACCAGACACGCCAGGCGGCACCGCCTCAACAGCAACCGGGCGCAGCGGCAGCCGCACCGGGTCGTCAGGCGCCAGCCGCTAGCGGTGCTTCTCGCTGGCTGGGTCCGTTAGCCGGTCTTGCCGCTGGTGGCTTATTGGCTTCCATGTTCATGGGCGACGGTTTCGAAGGCTTCCAGTTCTTCGACTTCCTGATCATGGCCCTGATAGCGTTTGTTCTGTTCAAGCTATTCACGCGCCGCCGTCAGCAGCAACATCAGCAGCATCAGCCTGCTCCGGCAGGCCACGCACCGATGTACCGTGAAGCGCCTGCACAGCAGCCTGGCGGATTCGGTCAGGGTGGTGCCGCGCCAGTCATGAATGCGCCTGCCTGGTTTGATGCAGAGCGTTTCGTTGCAGCTGGCCGTGAGCACTTCATGTCTCTGCAGCAGCACTGGGATGCCAACGAGATGGACAAGATCGCCGAGTTCGTGACGCCTCAGATGCTCCAGTGGCTGAAAGATGAGCGTGCCAGCTTGGGTGAAGGCTTCCAGTCCACCTACATCGAGAACTTGCAGGCCGAGCTGGATGGCGTGGAAGAGCTGGAAGGTAAGACCATTGCTACCATCACGTTCTCTGGCTTGTCGAAAGAGTCTCGCTTCGACCAGGGTCAGAATTTCAGCGAAAGCTGGCGTATGGAGCGCCTGGCAGGTAGCAACCAGCCCTGGCTGCTGGCCGGTATCCGTCAGAACGCTTGATTGCCCTGTGTTTCAGAAAAGCCCGGTCATGCCGGGCTTTTTCATTTCTACCGTTTGTCGCGCTGTTCGTACAGGTAGCGCATTCTCGATGGCACCTTTTCCATCTTTTATATTCTTGACTAGGGTATAACACGCACCCCTGCATTAGAGGATGTATTGATGGAAGACGTGATTGAAAGGCTGCGCGAAGAGAACGAGCCTGTTCCGGTACCGCTCGAGCTGCCCGATGAGGACCTGTTGGTCGAAATCGAAGAAGAACTGTTGATCAGCCTTCCGCCCGAGTTTCGCGAGTTTCTTCTCACCGTCAGCGATGTGGTATACGGCAAGCTTGAGCCCGTAACGGTGACCGATCCGCAGTCCCATACGTACCTTCCAGAAGTGGCCGCTACAGCCTGGTCGGAAGGTCTACCTCGCGATCTGATACCCATTTGTGAGGACGGTGACGGCTACTACGCCGTTAGTCAGGAAGGCGAGGTTCTACTCTGGACGGATGGTGAGCTGGACGATGACACCTGGGATTCCGTCTGGATCTGGGCACGGGATGTCTGGCTGGAAAGCTGATCATTGATCAGCTCTATAGCGTTAGCCTGCCGCTATTGGCAGGCTTTACGAGACGCTTGTAGCGGATTGCACGAGAATGGCAGGCCAGACGCTGAACGTAAGCGGCTGCGCAAGGTCTGGATATAGCTATCTTTTCCGCTAGAAGGTAATCCCTGGATGAGCACTCCTGTCGTTCTGATCACTGGTGCCGCTGGCGGGCTCGGTCGAGCACTGGCCCAGCGTTTTTCACAGAGTCACTGGCGCGTTGCAGCGGCAGATCTGGACAAGGATGGCCTGCATGATCTCAATGGCAATGTTCCCCTGGATTCGAGCGTCGTAGCTGATCTACGGACGGCCGAAGGCTGTCGTAACCTTATCAGCAAGGTCATGGCACGTACCGGCCGCCTCGATGCTCTGATCAATGCGGCAGGTGTCTGGCGCGAAGGCCCTGTCGAGACATTCAGCGAAGAGGATTACGACCTCGTCATGTCGGTCAACCTCAAGTCAACCTTCTTCATGTGCTCCGCTGCCATCCCGTTTCTCAAGGAAACCCGCGGAACGATCATTAATATTTCGAGCGGTGCGGGTCGCCAACCTGTCTCGGGTGCTGCCGCCTATGGCGCTGCTAAAGCCGCTATTCGTTTCTTCAGCCAGAACCTCGCCATTGAGCTGGCCAAGGACGGTGTGCGGGTCAATGCTGTCTCCCCAGGCGATATCGATACGCCCATGCTGGATTTTCAGGCGGCCCATTATGGCCAGGGCGATCCTACCGGCTACCGGCGCAACTTGCTCAATCGGTATCCGCAAGGTGATCAGGCCCGTTTTATCCAGCCTGAAGAAGTCGCTGAACTGGTGTACTTCCTATGCCAGCCGCAGGCCTCTGCTATCTCGGGGGCAGACATGCCTATCGATAGGGGGTTGTCGGCGGGTCGCTCATAAGACGGATATAGCTAACGCACGAATCCTATGGCAAATCGCCATAACATTGCATACTGACGCCGCCGGAATTACCGGTGATTTGAGGATATGACGAGGCCTATATGGAAGCCGGTAATCACCAGCTCAGTATGACCATTCTGATGACGCCCGATTTGGCGAACTTCTCTGGCAAGGTGCATGGTGGCGCCTTGCTTAAACACCTGGATGAAGTGGCCTATGCCTGCGCCAGCCGTTATGCAGGCCGTTATGTGGTGACACTGTCGGTTGATCAGGTGATTTTTCGCGAACCGGTCAACGTAGGTGAATTGGTTACGTTTTTGGCATCGGTGAACTACACCGGAACGACGTCTATGGAGGTCGGTGTAAAGGTCATTACGGAAAACATTCAACAGCGCTCGGTACGCCATACCAACAGCTGCTTCTTCACGATGGTTGCATTGGGTGATGACGGCAAGCCCTGCCCCGTTCCTCAACTGGAACCCAAGACGTTCGACGAGAAACGCCGCTGCATACAGGCACAGCAACGCCGGCAAATTCGCCGAGAGTTGCAAGAGCGGTATCAGGCGATCAAGGAAGACGTACTTCCTTCATCCGGCTGATCAGGGCCTAAACAAAAACGCCGCGATTATCCGCGGCGTTTTTATTGGAGCCTGTCGGCCGTTAGCGGCGTTGCAGCTTGAAGATAAATACCTTGGTAGCCTTGCGCGGTACGATTTGTCCACCTGATACACGAGGAGCAAAGCGCCAGCTGCTCAACGCATCGAGCACGGAGCGCTCGAACATTTTGTTCGACGACTCCAGTACTTCCACATCAGTAATACGGCCATCTGCGGTTACGGTAAATAGCACTTTGACCTCCCCGCTTAATCCGCGACGACGCAACACATCAGGATATTTGGGCTGATCCATCTTCAAAGGACGGATATCGCTGTCGTCGATGCTCCCAGTAGGGAGGCCTGCAGGACCTGCAGAAGCGGCGGTCTTGGCGCCAGGCGTGGCCACGGGTGCCTGAACAGGTGCGCTTGGTGCAGCCGCAGGCGTAGGAGCACTTGCTGCCGGTGCAGCAGGCACAGGGGCTGGCTCAGGCTCTGCTTTGGGCTCAGGCTTCTTTTTGACCGGTAGCGGTTTTTGCTGGGTGTGCTCAACCGGCTTGGGTTTCGGCTTTGGCTTGGGCTTTTCGACTACCGGTTTGGGTGGTTCGACGGGCTTGGGCGGTTCAACCGGCTTAGGAGGCTCCGGCTTAGGCGGTTCGGGCTCTGGTGGGGCCGGAGGTGTAGGCGCTGCTGCCGGAGGCTCTGGGGCAGGCTCCTTTTTGGGCAGCTGGATAAAGCTGACCTTTAGCTCGCTTGGGCTATCACCCTTGCTGATTTTGAGTTCGGGCGGAGTCTGTACGACAAAAAACAATGCAGCCGCCAGCGCCGCGTGCATAACAAAGGAAGTCCCCGAGGCCAGCCACCAACGACGAGGAGGCGTTGTTTCGGTTGTCGGCTCGGCATTGCCGACGTTCTCCTCCAGCGGAGGCACCTCATCGCTTCGTGAATACCCTTGCAGCGAAATGATCTCTGCGCCTGGATCCGTACGACTGGCATTTACACCATCAACAGGCTCAACCTCACTGCGCACGACATACAGACGTACTCCTTCAGCCGATTCAGCAGGGTGCTCAGGCTGCAGCGAAGGGTCTTGCTCAGGCGATTTTGATCTCGCCGGCAACGTCAACGACATAGGAATGATCCACAAAGGCGGTCAGATTTAATAATCATTATCATTAAGATAACGAATTTATCAACTTTTAGCGACAACAGGATTCCTATTGCATGTAATTCATCAAATCTGACTCTAGGGCGGCTGCATCTATGACCGTTTCGAAGATCAATTCGACCCGGCTATCCTTGCGCCACTCACTGATCCGCCATTCACCTTGTCCACTGGCTTGATTGAAGCTCCACCACTGCCCATCTGCATGCAGAATGGCTTTTGCCCTGAGCAGTGCAGGTAATGCGCCCAGCCATGTCTGAACTGCTTGGCGGTTAAATTGGCTGCTATGGTGAAACCGCCACCCTATGGCGAAGCGCCCTTCAGCCTCATGAATTTGCCTTAAGGGCTGTCCAGGTAACAGCAGCGAAGGTAATGGTCCCTGCTGACCAGGGGGAGGCACTGGGAGTGAATCGGGAGCACGTTGGCCAGCTATACAAGCGCTTCCGGGCAAAAGATTAAAAGGCAGCCTTCCCTGCTGGGTCCATTGCCACTGGATGTCGGGCAAGGAAGCTAGAAGCGCCTGTCGGCTTCTGTCATTCAACAACTCAGACTTGTTGAGTACCAGCAGCCCAACCCCGGGTAACGCCTCACGTTGAGCATCAGGCAGCTGTTCCCCGCTCGCCAAGCGGTGAGCATCAACCACCATGACTGCCGGTTGAATCGCCAGTACGCCCTGCCAGGTGCCTTCGGCGAGCTGCTTGAGCAATGTAGCCGGATGCCCCAGCCCTGACGGCTCAATGAAAAGGCGCTGGGGCTGAGCCCTGCGCAACAACTGCACCAGGGCTATCTGCAATGGCGCGCCGTTGACGCAGCACAGGCACCCTCCCGGCAATTCAGTCAATGAGATACCGGCATCCGTGGTATGCAATAACGCAGCATCAAGCCCTATCTGACCGAACTCGTTGACCAGCACTGCCCACCGCTCGTGTTGAGGACGCTGCGTCAGCAAATGCCGGATGAGGCTGGTCTTGCCTGCCCCCAAAGGTCCTGTTATCACGTGGGTAGGTATATGCTTGAGCATGTTTATGTCTCGATTCGGTCAGTGGTAGAGTCGCCGATTTAAGCCGGTTACCTCTATGTATCGCCTACTTGCCTGTCTAGCCTTCCTCGTTCCGCTCTATGTGCAGGCCGAAGCGTGCCTGGTCCACAGCAAGGGTAAAGGCGTCGATGTGAAAGTCTGCCAGCAGAATCGCTCAATTCCAGCGAATCTATTTCATGATGGATTTTGTAAGCCTCAACTGGCAGAGCAGAACGTTGAGGTTACCTTTGCTGAACAATGCCCTACCGGCGGATTCGGTATCTGCCAGAACGCCCAAGTACAAGGCATGCCGTACAGACAGGACATCCATTATTACGGTATTGCTACGGATGCACGCTTCTTGAAGCCGTTCTGTGAACAGCAGAGCCAGGGCACGTGGCTGGATACATCCAAGCGGACTGAATGATGACAGGCTCTGATGCCTTTATGGATCATCCTGCTGATGGCAAAGGCTACTGGCACAAGGCAAATAGGTTATAAGATAACAAACTAATCTGTTTGACGGTTTTCTATCTTATGAAAAGACCGCCTGCCTGGTCTCTGCTACTTGCCCCTTCCTTGCTGTGCTCATCTTTTGCATTTGCCGATGGCTTACCTGTGAATTGTATGAGTACGGGGCAAATAGTCAGCTGCGAAGACCTTGCAGGCAGCCACTATCATGTATCGGTTATGGATAAACATATTTTTATCCAAGGATACGATGCTGCCACCCAGCGCACCTGGACGCAAACCCAGGCACACTATGGTCGAATCAGTTTCTTGATAGGTTACGCCTCGGATGGCGAGATCTGGTCCGGCTTTACACGGGCCATTGGTTGGACTTCACGTGGACGCGTGTCCAGCTCGTCTGCAGGTCGACAAACACTTTTATGCGGCCGTATTGGTGGCTGCACGTCCAACCCATAAAAAAGCCCCGTTTAACGGGGCTTTGCTGAATACATTATTCAACCGTTACCGACTTGGCTAGATTGCGAGGCTGATCCACATCAGTCCCTTTCAATATAGCGACGTGATAAGACAGCAATTGCAGCGGTATGGTGTAGAGGATTGGCGCCAGCACATCATGAATGCTGGGCATCCCGATCAGGTGGGTGCCTTCCCCGTTGGTAAGACCAGCTTCTGCATCCGCGAAGACAACCAGCTGACCGCCTCGAGCGCGTACTTCCTGAAGGTTGGATTTCAGCTTTTCCAACAACTCATTATTGGGCGCTACCGTAACCACAGGCATGTCGGTGTCCACCAGCGCCAGCGGGCCGTGCTTGAGCTCACCCGCCGGATAAGCCTCGGCATGAATATAGGAAATCTCCTTGAGCTTGAGCGCGCCTTCCATTGCCACTGGATACTGAGCACCTCGGCCGAGGAACAAGGTATGGTGCTTCTCTGCAAATAGCTCGGAAATCTTCTCTACATGCTTATCCATGGCAAGCGCTTCATCAAGACGCGCGGGTAAACGGCGAAGCTCTTCCACCAATTCAGCCTCAACGCCAGCCTCAAGACGGTTCTGAACACGGCCCAACGACAGCGTAAGCAGCAGCAGCGCAACCAGCTGAGTCGTGAACGCCTTGGTAGAAGCAACCCCGATCTCAGGGCCAGCCTGTGTCAGTAAGGTCAGGTCCGACTCACGTACCAGCGAGCTGGTCGCGACGTTACAAATTGCAAGACTGCCCAAATAGCCCAGCGGCTTGGCATTTCTAAGCGCAGCCAAGGTATCCGCTGTCTCCCCTGATTGGGAAATGGTCACAAACAGCGTGTCAGCCTGTACCGCTACACGCCGATAGCGGAACTCACTTGCCACTTCGACTTGGCAAGGGATACCCGTAAGACCTTCCAGCCAATAGCGCGCCACCATACCGGCATGAAAACTTGTGCCGCAGGCAACGATCTGAATATTCCTGACACGCCTAAACAGGTCTGTTGCCTGAGGACCGAATGCCTCGGTCACCACATGATCAAGACCCAACCGCCCTTCCAGGGTGCGCTGAACCACAGCAGGCTGCTCGTGAATTTCCTTGAGCATGAAGTGGCGGAACGAGCCTTTGTCAGCGGCTTCGGCCCCCTCGGTAAACTGAACAACTTCACGTGTTACCGGTTCACCGTCCACCGACCACAGCGAGACGCCATTCAGACGAATCTCTGCAATGTCGCCTTCTTCCAAGTAGATAAAGCGATCCGTTACCTGCCGGAGCGCCAACTGGTCCGACGCCAGGTAGTTTTCTCCAATACCCAGGCCGATCACCAGGGGGCTGCCGCTTCTGGCAGCGACCAGACGATCAGGCTGATCGATATTCATGACCGCTACACCGTAAGCACCATGCAGCTCTTTCACCGCTGCCTTCAGCGCATGCGTGATATCACCGGTTTCCTTCAGCTTGTGATGCAGAAGATGAACGATGACTTCGGTATCGGTCTGGGAGGTAAAGACATAACCGAGCCCCTTTAACCACTCGCGCAGGGGTTCATGGTTTTCAATGATCCCATTGTGGACCACTGCAATCTGACCATGGGAGAAATGAGGATGGGCATTCGCTTCAGTTGGCGCACCATGCGTGGCCCAGCGGGTATGGGCAATACCGAGGCGACCTGTCAGGCCTTCGCTCTTAAGCGCGCTAGCCAGCTCGCTGACCTTGCCGGGGCGACGAATGCGCTCAAGGGTCTGCTGCGCCGTCAGTACGGCAAGACCTGCGCTGTCATACCCACGGTATTCAAGGCGCTTGAGCCCTTCAACGAGGATAGCGGTGATATTACGCTCAGCAATGGCGCCTACGATGCCACACATGGAAAACTCCTAAACAAGCGATGCATATGAATGCTTTGTTCAAATTTTAAAGAGTGGCTGTGGATATTTGATGGAGATCATTTATCCACAGCCACACAAATGACAGTAATGCCCTGTTGTTCCAATTGGTGTCTGGCTTCATCAGGGAAACGCTCATCAGTCACAAGCGTGTGAATGTTCGACCAGGGCAGTTCCAGGTTGGGAATACGTCGACCAACCTTGTCCCCTTCTGCCATAACGATGACTTCTCGGGCCACTTCAGCCATTACACGTGACAAGCCCAATAATTCATTGAACGTTGTCGTGCCCCGTTCAAGATCCAATCCATCAGCACCAATGAATAGCTGATCGAAGTCGTAAGAGCGCAAGACCTGCTCAGCCACTTGCCCTTGAAAGGATTCCGAATGAGGGTCCCAGGTCCCGCCAGTCATTAACAAAACCGGCTCATGCTCAAGTTCACGCAAGGCATTGGCGATATGAAGCGAGTTGGTCATCACAACCAGACCTGCTTTGTTTTCCAATTCGGGAATAAGCGCAGCGGTCGTGCTGCCACTATCAATAATGACCCGGGCATGTTCGCGGATACGTGAAGAGGCAGCCCGTGCAATGGCCTGCTTATACGGTGATGGCGCTTGAGCAAGATCGCTCAGAAGCTCATGGGGGATCGAAACGGCGCCACCGTATCGGCGTAGTAAGAGACCATTCTTTTCGAGCGCAGCCAAATCCTTTCGAATCGTAACTTCTGAGGTGGCAAACAGTTTGGTCAACTCATCAACTGTCACCTCACCCTGTTCATTCAAACGGGCAAGGATGTCGTGGCGACGTTGTGGAGTGTTGCGCTTGGCCATAAGTTTCGATTCGAAATTTATATACTTCGAATCAAAACCCTTAACGGAAAAAAAGTCAACCCAGAATGAAAAAGGCTGTGAGTATTTCACAGCCTTTTGGGTTACTTCTTCTTGATAGGACGTTGCCAATCAGGCTTGTTAACCTGTCTTGCCCTACCCAGTGCCAGCGTCTGTGCAGGCACGTTTTCCGTAACGGTAGAACCTGCAGCCGTGGTTGCTCCATCGCCTAACGTGACTGGTGCTACCAACGAACTGTTGGAGCCAATGAAGACGTCATCGCCAATCTCGGTTCTATACTTGTTGGCACCATCATAGTTGCAGGTAATGGTGCCGGCGCCTACGTTACAGTTCTTTCCTAGGACAGCATCACCCAGATAAGACAGATGCCCCGCCTTGCTGCCTTCATTAAGATGAGCGTTTTTCAACTCGACGAAATTGCCCACATGAACTCTGGCTTCCAGAACAGAACCGGGACGTAGCCGAGCAAAGGGACCTACATCGGCACCCTCACCCACTACTGCGCCATCCAGATGACTGTTGGCCTTGATAACCGCCCCGCGTTTCAACGTGCTGTTGTGGATAACACAGTTGGGCCCAATTTCGACGTTGTCTTCGATAACCACCGTGCCACTCAGAATAACATTGATATCAATAGTGACATCACGGCCAGTCTGGACCTGCCCACGCAGATCAAAGCGTGTCGGATCCAGTAGTGTTACACCTTGCGTCATGAGCGCTTGCGCAGCGCGCCATTGATAGTGTCGCTCAAGATCAGCCAACTGCTTTCTGTCATTGGCTCCCTGAACCTCCATGGCATCGTCTGGCTCAGCCGTTGCAACGCGCAAACCATCGGATACGGCCATTGCGATGACATCCGTCAGGTAATACTCCCCTTGTGCATTGCTGTTGGAAAGTCTACCGAGCCACTCTCCCAATCGCTCGCCCGGAACGGCCAGAATACCGGTATTACCTTCGCGGATTGCCTTCTGCGTTGCATCGGCATCCTTATGCTCAACAATTGCATACACCTCACCGCGGTTATCCCGAAGGATACGTCCATAACCCGTGGGATCTGCCAGTTCTACAGTCAACAATGCCAGCTGCTGAGCGCTAACCTGCTCTAGCAGACGCTCAAGCGTAGACTTCTCAATCAGCGGAACATCGCCATATAGGATCAGTACCCGCTCCGCCGACAGATGGGGAAGCGCCTGGGCGACAGCATGGCCTGTACCCAACTGCTCCTGCTGGACGACGAAGTTGAGGTCATCTGCTGCCAGACGCTGCTTGACGGTTTCGGCTCCATGGCCGATCACTACATGGATCCTTTGCGGAGTCAGTTCGCGGGCGCGATCGATCACGTGTCCCAGCATGGCCTTCCCGGCAATCGGATGAAGAACCTTGGGCAGAGCGGAGCGCATACGGGTGCCTTGCCCCGCAGCAAGAATGACAATTTCAAGGGACATGTTTACGCCTCGATAGGGCCTTAAGCCGTTAGACACGGATAAAGAGTCTCAGAAGAGAAACGGGCTCAGCAAGTGCTCACGGCCAGAAATGAAAAGGGGTAGCCGAAGCTACCCCTTTCATATACCCGAAGCGTATTGCTTCAGCGCTTGGCCTTGTTGCGTAGCTGCTGAATGGTACGCAGCTGAGCTGCGGCTTCAGCCAACTGTGCAGAGGCAGCGCTGTAATCGAAGTTCGAGCCTTTCTCGCTCAGCGTCTTCTCAGCCAGCTTCATGGCTTCCTGAGCAGCCGCTTCATCAAGATCGCTCGCCCGGCTGGCAATATCTGCCAACACTTCGACGACATTCGGCTGGACTTCGAGGAAACCACCAGAGATATAAAACACCTCTTCCTCGCCGCCCTGCTTGATCAGGCGAATCGGGCCAGGCATGAGATCAGTCAACAGCGGAGCATGGCCGGGAGAAATACCCAGATCCCCCAGGTTACCGTGGGCGATCACCATCTCCACCGCTCCGGAGAAGATGGCTCCTTCCGCGCTGACGATATCGCATTGGACTGTCTTGGCCATATGCATGCCTCGTAAGGCGCCCGTTTCCGGGCGCACGGATTACAGTTTCTTCGCTTTTTCGATAGCTTCGTCGATGCTGCCAACCATGTAGAATGCCTGCTCAGGCAAATGGTCGTAGTCACCTTTCAGAATGCCGCCGAAACCAGCAATGGTGTCCTTGAGCGAAACGTATTTACCTGGCGCACCGGTAAATACTTCTGCAACGAAGAACGGCTGGGACAGGAAGCGCTGGATCTTACGAGCACGGGATACCAACTGCTTGTCCGCTTCGGACAGTTCGTCCATACCCAGAATCGCAATGATGTCCTTCAGCTCCTTGTAGCGCTGCAGAACATACTGAACGCCGCGAGCAACGTCATAGTGCTCCTGACCGATCACCAGCGGATCAAGCTGGCGAGAAGTAGAGTCCAGCGGATCCACAGCTGGGTAGATACCCAGGGAAGCGATGTCACGGGACAGTACGACGGTTGCGTCCAGGTGAGCGAACGTGGTCGCAGGGGACGGGTCAGTCAAGTCATCCGCAGGTACGTATACGGCCTGGATGGATGTAATCGAACCGGTTCTGGTGGAGGTAATACGCTCCTGAAGAACGCCCATCTCCTCAGCCAGCGTCGGCTGATAACCTACTGCGGAAGGCATACGGCCCAGCAGAGCGGATACTTCCGTACCGGCCAGGGTGTAACGATAGATGTTGTCGATGAACAACAGCACGTCACGTCCTTCGTCACGGAACTTTTCGGCCATGGTCAGGCCAGTCAGGGCCACGCGCAGACGGTTGCCCGGCGGCTCGTTCATCTGACCGTAAACCAGGGCTACCTTGTCCAGAACGTTGGAATCCTTCATCTCGTGGTAGAAGTCGTTACCCTCACGAGTACGCTCACCCACGCCTGCGAACACAGAATAACCGCTGTGCTCGATGGCGATGTTACGGATCAGTTCCATCATGTTAACGGTCTTGCCTACACCGGCACCACCGAACAGACCAACCTTACCACCCTTCGCGAACGGGCAAACCAGGTCAATAACCTTGATGCCTGTTTCCAGCAGCTCGTTGCTACCGGACTGATCAGCATAGGACGGTGCCTTGCGGTGGATTTCCCAACGCTCTTCTTCACCGATGGGGCCCGCCTCGTCGATCGGGTTACCCAGAACGTCCATGATACGGCCCAGCGTCTTCACGCCTACCGGTACCTTGATCGCTTCACCAGTGTTGTTAACGTCCAGACCACGCTTCAGACCCTCGGTAGAGCCCATCGCGATGGAACGAACAATGCCGTCGCCCAGCTGCTGCTGAACTTCCAGCGTAGTTTCCACGCCCTGCACTTTCAGAGCGTCATAAACTTTCGGTACGGAATCGCGTGGGAATTCCACGTCGATTACGGCGCCGATGATTTGTACGATACGTCCGCTACTCATTTCGCGTTCCTCGAAGAATTAGAACCAGTCCGTCAAACCGCAGCGGCGCCGCCGACGATTTCCGAAATTTCCTGCGTAATCGCTGCCTGGCGTGCCTTGTTGTAGATCAGCTGCAGTTCGCTGATGATCTCGCCCGCGTTATCCGTAGCGTTCTTCATCGCGATCATCCGCGCCGCTTGTTCACAAGCGCTGTTTTCTACAACTGCCTGATACACCTGGGATTCCACGTAACGCACCAAGAGGCCGTCCAGCAACGTCTTGGCATCTGGTTCGTAGAGGTAGTCCCAATGCTTTTGCAGGCTGGTGTTCTGCTCAGCCACTAACGGAACCAGCTGCTCGATTGTCGGCTTCTGGACCATGGTGTTGACGAACTTGTTGGACACTACGTACAGGCGATCAATACGGCCATTCAGGTAAGCGTCGAGCATGACCTTGATACTACCGATCAGGTCGTTGATCGAAGGCTCTTCACCCAAATGGCTGATGGCTGCGACTACATTACCGCCGTAGCTGCGGAAGAAGGACGCCCCCTTGCTGCCAATCACACCGAGATCGACTTCAGCATTGCGATCGCGTTGCTCTGCCATGTCGCGAATCAGCGTCTTGAACAGGTTGATGTTCAAGCCGCCCGCCAGACCACGGTCGGAGCTGACCACGATATAGCCCACGCGCTTTACCGGACGCTCCACCATAAACGGATGGCGATATTCCGGGTTCGCATTGGCCAAGTGGCCGATCACAGCACGAATACGCTCAGCGTAAGGCTTGCTGGCAGCCATGCGCGTCTGAGCTTTGCGCATCTTGCTGACAGCTACCTTTTCCATGGCGCTGGTGATCTTCTGTGTGCTTTTGATGCTCGCGATTTTGCCGCGAATCTCTTTTGCGCCTGCCATGTAACACCTATCGGGTTAGCAAGCGGGAGCGCTTGACGCTCCCGCCTGGGCTTACCAGGTTTGAGTGGCCTTGAACTTCTCGAGACCGGCCTTGATGCCAGAATCGATTTCGTCGTTGAAGTCGCCCTTCTCGTTGATCTTGGCCATCAGTGCGGCGTGATCACGGTTGAAGTACGAAATCAGGGCCTGCTCGAAGCTGCCAATCTTGTCCAGCGGGATATCCGACAGGAAGCCACGCTCGGCGGCGTACAGCGACAGAGCCATCTCGGCGATGGACATCGGTGCATACTGCTTCTGCTTCATCAGCTCGGTAACACGCTGACCATGCTCAAGCTGCTTACGTGTTGCTTCGTCCAGGTCAGAAGCAAACTGGGCAAATGCTGCCAGTTCACGGTACTGAGCCAGTGCGGTACGGATACCACCGGACAGCTTCTTGATAATCTTGGTCTGAGCGGCACCACCCACACGGGATACGGAAATACCTGCGTTGACCGCAGGACGAATACCCGAGTTGAACAGACTGGTTTCCAGGAAGATCTGGCCGTCGGTAATCGAAATTACGTTGGTCGGAACGAACGCGGAAACGTCACCTGCCTGAGTCTCGATCAGCGGCAGAGCAGTCAAAGAACCTGTCTTACCGGTAACGGCGCCTTTGGTGAACTGTTCTACATACTCTTCGGATACGCGAGAAGCACGCTCCAGCAGACGGCTGTGTAGATAGAACACGTCGCCTGGGTAAGCTTCACGGCCCGGCGGACGACGCAGCAGCAGGGAAATCTGGCGGTAAGCTACAGCCTGCTTGGACAGATCGTCATAAACGATCAGTGCATCTTCACCGCGGTCACGGAAGTATTCACCCATGGTGCAGCCGGCATAGGGAGCCAGGAACTGCAGGGCTGCGGACTCAGAGGCACTGGCAGCTACCACGATGGTGTTCTGCAGTGCGCCGTGCTCTTCCAGCTTGCGTACGACGTTGGCAATGGTCGACTGCTTCTGACCGATGGCAACATAGACGCAACGAATGCCACTGTTGCGCTGGTTGATGATCGCATCCACCGCCATGGCAGTTTTACCTACCTGACGGTCACCGATGATCAGCTCACGCTGGCCACGGCCAACGGGGATCATGGCGTCAACGGCCTTGTAACCAGTCTGTACAGGCTGGTCTACCGACTTACGCCAGATTACACCCGGAGCGACTTTTTCAACCGCATCGGTTTCTTTGGCGTTGATCGGGCCTTTGCCATCGATCGGATTACCCAGGGCATCGACAACGCGACCCAGAAGCTCCGGACCAACCGGTACTTCAAGGATACGACCGGTGCACTTGGCACTCATGCCTTCAGCCAAGCCCAGGTAATTACCCAGAACCACGGCACCTACGGAGTCCTGCTCCAGGTTCAGTGCCATGCCGTAGACGCCGCCCGGGAACTCAATCATTTCCCCGTACATAACGTCGGCCAGACCAAAGATGCGCACGATACCGTCAGAAACACTGACGATAGTACCTTCGTTGCGCGGTTGCGAAGAGACATCGAGTTTCTCGATGCGGCTCTTGATGATTTCACTAATTTCGGAAGGATTGAGTTGCTGCATGCTACTGCCCCTTCAAACTCAAGGTTTCAACGCTTCGGCCAGTTGCGCGAGCTTGCCGCGAACGGAGCCATCGATTACCAAGTCGCCGGCGCGAATTACCACACCACCGATCAGGCTTGCATCCTCGGATGCATGAAGTCGCACATCGCGACCGAGCCTTGCGCTGAGAGCCTTGGCGAGTTTGTCTTGCTGTTCGTCGCTCAAAGCGAAAGCACTGGTGACTTCCGCCTCGATGGATCTTTCCTGCTCGGCCTTGAACTCTTCGTAGAGTTCAGCAATGGTCGGCATCAGGTCGATCCGGTTGTTTTCTGCCACGGTCCGAACAAAGTTCTGGGCCTGCACATCCAGCTGATCGCCGCACACGTCAATGAGCAGCTTGGCCTTGGCGTCCGCGGTCAACTGCGGTTGCTGAAGCAGCTGGCGCACGGTCCCATCCAGAGTTACCGCGGCGAGCAGCCTCAGCTCCTCGGACCATTTGGTCAGATTCTGCTGAGACTGTGCGAACTCGAAAGCTGCCTTGGCATATGGCCGGGCCAGCGTGTTCAGTTCTGCCATGATGGCCTCGCTTAGATTTCCGCAGCCAGTCGGTCGACCAACTGTGCGTGGGCTTGGGGATCAATCGTTTTGCCCAGGATCTTCTCTGCACCAGCGACAGCCAGAAGGCCAACCTGTGCACGCAGAGCTTCCTTGGCGCTATTGATTTCCCGGTCGATTTCAGCCTGAGCCTGCTCTTTCAGACGATCGCCTTCAGCACGGGCCTTGACCTGCGCTTCTTCGATGATCTGAGTAGCACGCTTGTTAGCTTGCTCGATGATTTCAGCTGCCTGACCTTTCGCTTCGCTCAGTTTCTGGGTGGCTTGTTCCTGAGCCAATTCCAGGTCACGAGCCGCGCGGTTGGCAGCGTCCAGGCCGTCAGCAATCTTCTTTTCACGCTCACGCAAAGCCGCGATGACCGGAGGCCACACGAACTTCATGCAGAACAGCACGAAGATAAAGAAGGCAACGGACTGGCCAATCAGGGTTGCATTAATGTTCACGCCAACACCTCGCTCGTTCGTTGTCTGTCAATCATACGAATCATCGATTCGGATGATTAACCAGCGATCTGACCAACGAAGGGGTTAGCGAAGGTGAAGAACAGGGCGATACCAACACCGATCATGGTTACGGCGTCGAGCAGACCCGCTACGATGAACATTTTCACCTGCAGCATCGGAACAAGTTCCGGCTGACGGGCAGCGCCTTCCAGGAACTTGCCGCCCAACAGGCCGAAGCCAATGGCAGTACCCAGTGCGCCCAGACCAATCAGCAGTGCTACGGCGATAGCGGTCAGTCCAACTACAGTTTCCATTTTTCCTCCCGACTTTTAAGTCGTCTTGGTTAAGGTTGAAGCAAAAAATTGTTATTCCCCATTGCCCTCGCGGGCATCCTCCCCTTTCGGAGAGGATCATCAAGTGCTCTAGCTCTTAATGACTTTCTTCATGCGCCATCGACATATAGACGATGGTCAGCATCATGAAGATGAAGGCCTGCAAGGTAATGATCAGGATGTGGAAGACCGCCCACGCCCACTGCAGGACAATACCTAGACCACCCAGCGCCAGACCGTTGGCGAACATCATGGCGATCAGGATAAAGATCAGCTCACCGGCATACATGTTGCCGAAGAGTCGCAAGGCCAAGGAAACGGGACGTGCCACCAGCGTTACGAACTCGAGCAGGAAGTTGATCGGAATCAGGATGATCTGAACCAGCATGTTCTTGCTATGGAACGGATGCAGAGTCAGCTCGCCCAGGAAACCACCAATTCCTTTTACCTTGATGCTATAGAAGATCAACAGGGCAAATACGGACAAGGCCATACCAATAGTGGCATTCGGGTCGGTAGTCGGAACCACACGGAAATATGTGTGCTCACCACCTATCAGGCCAGCCAGGGACGGCAACCAGTCAACCGGCACCAAGTCCATGAGGTTCATCAGGAAGATCCAGACGAAAATCGTCAGTGCCAGAGGCGCGATCAGCGGATTACGGCCATGGAAGGTGTCACGGACACTGCTGTCGACGAACTCGATAATGACTTCGACGAAATTTTGCAATTTACCGGGCTGGCCACTGGTGGCCTTGACCGCTACGGCACGGAAAATGCAAATAAAAATCAGGCCTAGAACGACCGACCAACCCAGAGTATCCAGGTGGAAGGCCCAAAAGCCCATTTCTTTCGCTTCTTGAGGGGTGTGGGCGAAACTCCAACCATTTGCCGGATGCAGACCATAGGTCAGATTCTGCAAGTGGTGCTGGATGTAACCCGAAGCGGATTCTGCTGCCATGTTTGCCTCGAACGCTTTAAGGTCTAGAAGATCGTTTGACAAGTAGGGGAGCGCATCCATTGACAAAAAGCGTCAATAGATAGACACCAAACAACGCCAGTGGCATGAGTGGCTTTATCCCCGCAAACGCCACTGTAAAAAGCAGTGCCGTCAAAATTAGTTTTCCTGCCTCTCCCGCATAGAATGATCGAACTATGTCGCGAGCAGCTCGGGCGCCCGAATAACGGAACGCTTTATAAGAGAAATATGTATTAGGCAACCAGGCGATTAAACCACCCATCAAACCAGAATAAGCAGCGACCCTACCAACGAAGCAAAACAAAAATAACGCTGCACATATCGTGACGGCCAGTTGGACGAGCAGCAGGTTAAATGCTGGCTGACGGTGAAAAGGCAGGCGTTTGGGCGTGCGATCAACCATCGCGCTCGAAGTCCTCTGGCGTCGGCTTATTATTTAAGCCTTGGCATACTTTGTGCCGACGTAAAGCGCGCAGAGTATAGGAGTCTGCACGCGCCCATTCAAGCCATGCGGTAGTCTTTACGACTATTCGCTACCATTAGAATATTAGCGAATGTGAGCAAGAACGCCCTGCAGCTCATCAAGTGAGCTGTAACGAATCACCAGCTGCCCCTTTCCCTTCTGCCCATGGCGGATCTGTACGGGAGCCCCCAGACGCTCAGCCAGCCGTTGCTCCAGGCGCATAATATCAGGATCAGCCTTCTCTGGAGGCTCAACCGCTTCTTTCTTATTCAACCACTGCCTTACTAAGGCTTCTGTCTGACGCACGGTCAATCCACGTGCGACAACATGACGCGCCCCCTCGACCTGTTTTGAGGCTGGCAAGCCCAACAATGCCCTGGCATGGCCCATTTCCAGATCGCCATGCGCCAGCATGGTCTTGATCTCTTCTGGCAACGCTATCAGTCGAAGCAGGTTAGCCACACTGACGCGTGATTTGCCCACTGCATCGGCCACCTGCTGCTGCGTCAGCTGAAATTCCTGCTGCAGCCGCTGAAGGGCCATGGCCTCTTCTATCGGACTTAGGTTTTCACGCTGGATATTCTCGATCAGCGCCATTGCAATGGCGGCTTCGTCAGGAATGTTTCTGACCAATGCTGGGATACGCTCAAGCCCTGCCTGCTGGCTGGCACGCCAGCGACGCTCCCCGGCAATGATCTCATAGCGGTTGTCAGCAATGGGACGTACCACGATCGGCTGCATCAAGCCTTGGGCGCGAATCGACCTGGCAAGCTCTTCGAGCGCGACCGGGTCCATGTCACGGCGTGGTTGGTACTTGCCGCGCTGGATAATGTCCAACGGCAGATGCTGCAACTCACGCTGGTCGGCCTTGACTGCTTCTTCCTGCAGTACGCTAGCCGTAGCCCCGCTCAGCAGCGCATCCAGACCGCGGCCCAGTCCCCTTTTCTTGACAGCCATGTGTATTCCTTAAGCGATTGCTTTTGCAGCCTTGCGCTGCCGACGAGCCAGTTCGTTTGCCAAGGCCAGATAGGCTGCAGCCCCTGTTGATGCCTTGTCGTAAGTCAACGCGGGCATACCATGACTGGGCGCCTCGGCAAGACGCACGTTACGCGGGATAACCGTATCGTACAGCGTATCGCCAAAATGCGCCTTGAGCTGGGCCGCTACGTCGTTCGCCAGATTGATACGCGGGTCATACATCGTGCGCAGCACACCTTCGATCTTCAGGCCTGGATTCAGAGCCTGTCCGATGCGCTGGATGCTACCGATCAGGTCAGTCAGCCCTTCAAGTGCGAAATATTCACACTGCATGGGAATGATGACCCCATCTGAAGCGACAAGCCCATTGATGGTCAACATCGATAATGACGGTGGGCAGTCAATCAGTACGTAATCGTAATTTTCCCGAATCGGCGCCAGCGCTTCACGCAAGCGGCTCTCGCGCTTGCTCATGTCCAGAAGCTCAATTTCGGCAGCCGTCACATCACGGTTCGACGGTAGCAACTGGTAACCACCATGCTCGGAAAACTGCATGGCTTCGATGAGATCACACTGTCCGATCAGCACATCCAGAACCGAATGTTCCAGATTGTGCTTATCCACACCGCTTCCCATGGTCGCGTTGCCTTGTGGATCGAGATCGATCAACAGTACCCGACGTCGGGTAGCAACGAGCGAAGCAGCCAGATTGATGCAGGTCGTAGTTTTCCCCACCCCGCCTTTCTGGTTGGCTATCGCAAAAACCTTGGCCATGAGCCGCTTTACCCCTCTTCAACAATGCGGCGCAGTATCAATAGATGCCGCTGCCCTTGGCAACCTGGAACCTGCAAGGCGTGTTCTGCTTCAACCTTAAAATCGGTTGGCAACGCTGCAAGCTCATCCTCAGGATGCAATCCTTTCATGGCGAGCCATTGTGTCAATGAATCGCCCAGATGTCGTGTCCAGTTTGTGAAATCAGCGAGCGAGCTGAACGCTCGCGACACAATCCCGGTGAAACGATAGTCAGGCGTGAATTCCTCTACACGGCTGTGGATAACCTGAAGGTTATCCAAGCCGAGCTCAATTTTTGCCTGGGTGAGAAAACGTGTTTTCTTACCGTTGCTGTCCAGAACGGTAAAAGTGCTTTCCGGGAACAAGATGGCTAGCGGGACTCCCGGCATACCACCACCACTGCCCACATCGAGCCATCGACCAGCCTTGATATGGGGGACAACGCTCAAACTATCAAGCAGGTGACGTGAAACCATTTCATCTGGATCACGGACTGCCGTCAGGTTATAGGCTTTATTCCACTTTTGCAGCAGGCCCATGTAGGCCAGCAATTTCTCAACCTGTTCATCAGACAGCTCGACATCTAGAGACTTAGCTCCTGAGCGAAGCTCCTCGCTGTAACGAATCATTCCTTCCAACATCAAGCCATCTGCTCCAACTGGCGTCCGGCCGAACGCTTTTTCAGGTGAATCATCAACAGGGAAATGGCTGCAGGCGTTACACCGGGAATCCGCGAAGCCTGCCCAAGTGTTTCCGGGCGGCCCTGGCTCAGCTTGTGCTGAATTTCCTTCGACAAACCGGATATGGCGGTGTAATCCAGATCCGCCGGTAGACGAATGCTTTCACTGCTGCGCAGCCGCTCGATTTCGTCCTGCTGACGCTCGATGTAACCTGCGTATTTGGTCTTGATCTCTACCTGCTCGGCAACCTGCGCGTCTTCGATGACACCGCCGGTTACCTCCATCAAGCCGACATAGTCGATTTCCGGACGGCTCAGAAGACTTTGCAGATTGTACTCATGGGTCAGCGGTGTACCAAAGCGCTCAGCAATGGCATCACCTTGTACAGTCCCTGGACGCACCCACGTACTCTTCAAGCGCTGCTCTTCAAGGGTAATGCGCTCACGCTTCAGGCAGAACGCCTCCCAACGAGCATCGTCTACCAAACCGAGCTGCCGACCTTGTTCGGTCAGTCGCAGATCCGCATTGTCTTCACGCAGAATCAGTCGATATTCCGCACGGGAGGTAAACATCCGATACGGTTCCTGCGTACCCAGCGTGATCAAATCATCGACCAATACACCCAGGTAAGCTTCGTCACGACGTGGACACCAGCTGTCCTTGCCCTGTGCACGCAAGGCTGCGTTGGCACCTGCCAGCAGCCCCTGGGCGCCAGCTTCCTCGTATCCTGTCGTTCCGTTGATCTGACCTGCAAAGAAGAGTCCACCAATGACCTTGGTTTCCAGGCTGTATTTCAGATCACGCGGGTCGAAAAAGTCATATTCGATGGCATAACCGGGACGCAGGATGTGGGCATTTTCCATACCCCGCATCGACCGCACCAACTCCAGCTGAACATCGAAGGGCAAGGATGTGGAAATCCCGTTGGGATACAACTCGTGAGTTGTCAGTCCTTCAGGCTCCAGGAAAACCTGATGGCTGTCCTTGTCCGCGAAACGGTGGATCTTGTCTTCGATCGATGGACAGTAGCGTGGGCCGATCCCTTCGATAACGCCTGAATACATCGGCGAGCGATCAAGATTGTTGCGGATGATGTCATGGGTCCGACTGTTGGTATGAGTTATCCAACAGCTAACCTGCTGAGGATGCTCATCCACTGATCCCATGAATGACATCACGGGCAGAGGTTTATCCCCAGGCTGCTCCGTCATGACAGAGAAATCCACTGTACGACCATCAATGCGTGGAGGTGTACCGGTTTTCAACCGCGATACACGCAGTGGCTGCTCACGAAGCCGTGTGGACAATGCATTGGCAGGTGGATCCCCTGCCCGACCGCCTGAGTAATTCTGCAGGCCTATGTGGATAAGCCCACCCAGAAAGGTGCCTGTGGTCAAAACAACGTTATCTCCAAGGAAACGTAGTCCCATTTGGGTAACGACGCCTCTGACCTGATCCTGTTCAACAATCAAGTCATCACAGGCCTGCTGAAATATCCACAGGTTGGGCTGATTTTCCAGCATATAGCGGATTGCAGCCTTGTAGAGGACGCGATCGGCTTGAGCGCGCGTTGCACGCACCGCAGGGCCTTTACGGCTATTGAGTATCCGGAACTGGATGCCTGCTTTGTCGGTAGCCGAAGCCATCGCACCGCCCAAGGCATCGATCTCCTTGACTAGATGGCTCTTGCCGATACCACCAATAGCCGGGTTGCAGCTCATCTGCCCCAATGTTTCAACATTGTGGGTCAGCAATAAAGTTTTGACACCCATGCGTGCAGCAGCAAGTGCAGCTTCGGTGCCGGCATGGCCGCCGCCGACCACTATGACGTCAAAACGGGAAGGGAAATCCACCACGCACCTCGTGCCTGTTTGGTTAGGGGATTAGGGAAGGCTCAGAAGTATAAGGGCTCCTCTGCTCTCTATGAAGTCCTTTTGAACAAAAAATGATCAACTGCAGACTTGGTGGCATCAGGTAATAGAAATAATAAGGAAGAAATATAGAAAAGCTTGTTAATGCGATTATGTATGGTGAGCCTCTTTTCTGTGGATAACATGCGCTTGCCTTTACCCACAGGGCATTACAGCCAATGATAAGTCAGAGGAGAACCTGTCACTCTCCTTATCGAAAGCTCGTGAGTAGCTGTGGATAATTAGGGAGGTTACCAACAGCCCCTTTTCAGAACAGCTTAAGCCCTGACTTCTGCCCAGACCTCAGCTAGGGTTATCAACAGGCAAAAAAAAGCCCCAGCGGGTAATCCCGTGGGGCTTCCTAAATCGATGAAACGCGGCTATTTGCCGATGCAAAAGCTGGAGAAGATCCTGCCCAGCAGATCATCGGAACTGAACGCTCCTGTAATCTCGCCCAATGCCTGCTGCGCCACTCTCAGGTCTTCCGCCAAGAGCTCCCCAGAGCCATTCACTACGAGTTGCTGATGCCCGTGCTCCAGATAATGACGGGCTGTGTGTAACGCTTCGAGATGACGTTGGCGTGCGCTAAAACTGCTTTCGGCAGTCTGCTCAAAGCCAACGCAGGCTTTGAGGTGCTCTCGAAGATGCTCGATGCCCTCACCCGTCATTGCACTAAGGCTTAAGGTATGAATACCTTCTGAGGTTTCCTGAAGCGCGATAGGTTCACCCGACAGATCAGCTTTGTTTCGGATGATTGTTACTTTGTTTTGATCAGGTCGCTGTGACAGAAACTCTGGCCAAAGTGCATCGGGATTCCGAGCCTCAGGCGCCGTAGAATCTACCACCAGCAGTATCCGGTCGGCGCTCTCAATAGCACTCAGGGCGCGCTGTACGCCGATCTGCTCAACCCGATCGGTAGTGTCCCGTAATCCCGCCGTGTCAATGACATGTAATGGCATACCGTCGATATGGATGTGCTCGCGTAAGACATCGCGGGTCGTGCCTGCAATGTCCGTCACGATGGCAGCTTCATGGCCTGCCAGCGCGTTGAGAAGACTCGATTTTCCTGCGTTGGGTCGTCCAGCAATCACCACCGTCATGCCATCGCGTAACAGTGCGCCACGACCGGCTTCTTTTTCCACCTGCGCCAGTTCCTGGCGCACACCGTTGAGCAGGCCCAGCACATGGCCATCCGCCAGGAAGTCGATTTCCTCTTCGGGAAAGTCGATGGCTGCCTCCACGTAAATTCGCAACTGGATCAGTTGTTCCGTCAGGCTTTCTATTCGCTTGGAGAATGCCCCTTGCAATGAACGTAGCGCATTACGGGCAGCTTGCTCGGAACTCGCCTCGATGAGGTCGGCGATAGCTTCTGCCTGGGCAAGGTCCAGCTTATCGTTGAGAAAGGCACGTTCGCTGAACTCTCCTGGACGGGCTGAACGCGCACCTACCGCAATGACAGCCTTGAGCAGTAAATCCAGAACGACAGGACCGCCATGGCCTTGGAGCTCGAGAACGTCCTCGCCTGTAAAAGAGTGAGGTCCTGGGAAGAACAAGGCGATTCCCTCATCAAGGGTAAGACCAGCGCTATCCTTGAAGGGACCATAATGAGCATGGCGAGGTATTAAAGAGCCACCACAGATTGTTTCTGCGATGGTTCTTACCGCAGGCCCGGAAACCCTGACGATACCTACCCCACCTCGGCCTGTGGCTGTAGCGATAGCAGCAATGGTGTCTTGAATTGGATTCATTCTTCATTCTCCAGAATGCACAACGCCCCTCGAAAGGGGCGCTGTGTAAAGCGTAGGGCTATCAGGCCGGTTTGGCAGTGCCATTGATCCGACGATTGATATACCACTGCTGCGCGATCGACAGGCAGTTGTTCACGATCCAGTACAGCACCAGGCCAGACGGGAACCACAGGAAGAAGAAGGTAAAGATAATGGGCATCATCTTCATCATCTTGGCTTGCATGGGGTCCGGAGGCGTGGGGTTCAACATTTGCTGAACCAGCATGGTACCGCCCATAAGGATCGGCAGGATGAAGAAAGGATCCTTGGACGAAAGGTCAGTGATCCAGAACATCCAGGGAGACTGGCGCATTTCCACGCTCTCCAGCAGAACCCAGTACAAGGCCAGGAATACCGGCATCTGTACGAGGATCGGCAGGCAGCCACCCAGCGGATTGATCTTCTCCTTGCGGTACAGCTCCATCATCGCCTGGGACATCTTCTGGCGATCATCACCATACTGTTCCTTCAACGCCTGAAGACGCGGAGAAACTGCACGCATGCGAGCCATGGAACGATAGCTGGCTGCAGAAAGCGGGAAGAAAATAGCCTTGATGATGATAGTCAACACGATGATCGACCATCCCCAGTTTCCAAGGATGCTGTGGATATGTTGCAGCAGCCAGAAGATCGGCTGGGCAATGAACCACAGGAAACCATAGTCGACGGTCAATTCAAGACCTGGGGACAACTCCTTCAGATATTCCTGCAGCTTCGGACCGGCATAAAGGGTTGCCGATGTTTCTGCCTGGGTACCCGGTGCTACGCTAAGCTGCGGACCGGTAAAGCCCACCAGATAATTGCCCTGGCTGTCCTTGCGACCCTGGATCTGGTGCTGCTCATCCTTGTTGGGTACCCAAGCCGTCACGAAGTAGTGCTGCAACCAGGCGACCCAACCGCCCTTGGCCGTTTCCTGCAGAGCCTGCTTGTCGATATCTTTCATCGACACCTTGCGATATTGCTCCTCCGGCGTCCCGACAGCAGCGCCCAGGTAAGTCGAAACCCCTGTGGCTGTTGTGGAAGATGGATCACCACTGGAGTCACGCTTCAGCTGTGCATAGAAAATACCATTCCAGTTCTGGCTGCTCTGGTTGTCGATGACATAGCTGACCTGCACCTGATAGGCATTGGGGTTGATGCAGGAAATTTTCTTCTGTGCCTTTTCGGTATCCGAGCAATCAAGCTTCAGGCCGCGATGGAAGGTAAAGCGCTTGACATAGTTGACGCCGTTTTCAGCAAAGTTCAGATCGACAGTCAGTTGATCCTGACCGTCTGCCAATACGTAGTTCTGCTGTGCACTCTGATAAACAGGGCGGCCTGTTTGACGTGCGTCCGGACCGTTGGATCCAGTTAAACCACTTTGCGCCAGATACAAACGTTCGTTGCCATTATCAAACAGGGTGAAGGGTACATCCGGATGATCCTGGCGACGTGGATACTGGACAAGCCCCAATTTGACGATGTCACCACCACGGGGATCAATCGTGACATCCATGACATCCGTACGGACATGGATGGGTTGACCATTGCCACTTACAGTCTGTGGAGCCGTTCCGTTCGTCGAGCTTTCGCCTGCAACGGTTGGAACATCGGCCGCAGCAGTATTGCCTGTTGGCGTGTCAGTCGGCAGCGCCGCAGCGGAGGATTGTGCTGAAGAAGGCGTTTCGGGCTGGCCGTAATCCTTATTCCATTGCAACACCGCTGTGTAAGACACAATCGCTAGAGCGGCGATGAGAAACGTGCGCTTTATATCCATGATTACTCGGCCATCTAAGAGGTCGGTGCTTGGGATGGGTCTGCTGGTACCGGATCATATCCATCAGCGAGCCTGAAATGGCAAAGACGCCATTGGCGCATTGCCATCCAGCCATCGTGCAAGAAATTGCACAGCGCAATCACTTGGGACGTATGGTTTGAACAACTGGGATAGAAACGGCAATGAGATGCCATCATCGGTGTGATGACATAACGGTAGAAGCGGATAAGCAGCAGAGCCGGCTTACGCATAAGAACCGTTTGCCTGTTTCGAATGTTCGGAAGGATCGGTCTTTTGTAGCTGTTTACGTGCCAGACGATTCCAGAGTTTGCCCAAGTGCTGATGCAAGTCGGGATTCTCAATATCACCGAAGCCCTTACGTGCAATCACAACGATATCCAGACCTTCAAGCATGTGCTGATGGTGGCGAAAGGAATCTCGAAGGACACGCTTGAGCCGGTTACGCTCGACTGACAGCTTGACGCTCTTCTTACCTATCACCAGCCCGAGGCGGGCATGCGACAAGCCATTCTGACGTACAAGCAGAAGAACACTATTACCAGGAACCTTGATAGTGGGAGAGTCGAAGACATTTTGAAACTGTCTTGAAGTCAGAAGCCGTTTTTCGCGGCTGAAGTCTCGACTCACCACCTGTACCGGGACTATCAGACTGCCAGACGCTTACGGCCTTTGGCACGGCGACGGGACAGAACCTGACGGCCATTCTTGGTAGCCATACGAGCACGGAAACCGTGAGTACGGGCGCGCTTCAGAGTACTGGGTTGGAAAGTGCGTTTCATGGTCATTTACCTAGGTGTGAACGAAGCGAGGCGAAATCACCCCGTTTAAATAGACCGGCGATTCTAGAGAAAGCCAGTGAATAGGTCAATTTCCATACAGCACCGGTTGTCAATAAAAACTCAGCAAAAAACAACAAAAGAACGAATTAAAAAGAAGATAGATACAGTGTTAATGTATGTAGGAGCCCTTTCCTGTGGATAAGAGCGTGAAGGCTTCATTCTTGCTCACATCTGTCATTGTATAACTATGCGGTAAAGCCGTCGAACTGCTGTGCTGCGCCTGGATACTGGTTGTGGATATCTAATGCACTTAGCCACAACTGAGTTATCAACAGGCAGTTACCCTACGAACAAACCGCTTTCTACCTGCGCTTATCCACAACAAAGATTTTTTGATTTTTCGCTCTCTATTTAACTGATTGAATGGTTGGTGTGGATAAGTGACAGGGGCAACGGTACAATGTCGTGCTGCATTCACCTTTGCCTGAACACGTTGCTTCTTTATATACAGAGGCAATAACAGGGTGACTTTCTTTCTGGAGTGACTGTGTCAGTTGAACTTTGGCAGCGCTGTGTCGATGTACTGCGCGATGAGCTGCCTTCTCAGCAATTCAATACTTGGATCCGCCCTCTGCAAATAGAAGCAGAAGGAGCCGAGCTACGCGTTTATGCGCCGAATCGGTTCGTACTGGATTGGGTAAATGAAAAGTACGTTAGCCGGTTGCTTGAGCTGCTTGAGGAGCAGTCCGATGATGGGTTGGTACCCGAGCTGACTCTGCTGATTGGAAGTCGCAAGAGCAGCAAACCTACGCGAGCGCCTTCCATGACGGCGCCGCCTGCTCCTGTCGCATCCACTACACCTTCATTACCTGAGTCTACGGGTCGAGATTCGGTTGCCGAGCCTGAAACATCAGTGCAGCAGATCGAGATGCCGATCGCTGATGATGCCGATCCGCAGCCAGCGCCTTTGGTCGCCAACAAGACCGAGCGCAACGTTCAGGTAGAAGGGGCGCTCAAGCATACGAGCTACCTCAATCGTACTTTTACTTTCGAGAATTTTGTCGAGGGTAAGTCCAACCAGCTGGCTCGTGCTGCAGCCTGGCAGGTTGCGGACAACCCCAAGCATGGATACAACCCTCTCTTCCTTTATGGAGGGGTTGGCTTGGGCAAGACGCACCTCATGCATGCAGTGGGCAACCATCTGCTCAAGCGTAATCCCAATGCCAAGATTGTGTATCTGCATTCGGAGCGTTTCGTGGCTGACATGGTGAAAGCCCTGCAGCTGAACGCCATCAATGAATTCAAGCGTTTTTATCGCTCCGTTGATGCCCTGCTGATCGACGATATCCAGTTCTTCGCACGCAAGGAGCGTTCACAGGAAGAATTCTTCCATACGTTCAACGCCCTGCTTGAAGGCGGACAGCAGGTCATTCTGACAAGTGATCGTTACCCCAAGGAAATCGATGGGCTTGAAGAACGCCTCAAGTCCCGTTTCGGCTGGGGGCTGACAGTGGCTGTCGAACCGCCTGAGCTGGAAACGCGAGTGGCCATTCTCATGAAGAAGGCAGACCAGGCGAAGGTAGACCTTCCCCATGACGCTGCCTTCTTTATCGCCCAGCGGATTCGCTCGAATGTTCGAGAGCTTGAGGGTGCACTCAAGCGTGTCATCGCCCATGCTCATTTCATGGGGCGAGAAATTACGATCGAGCTGATTCGCGAGTCGCTCAAGGATCTGCTGGCGCTTCAGGACAAACTGGTTAGCATTGAAAATATCCAGCGAACGGCTGCTGAATATTACAAGATCAAGATTGCCGATCTGTTGTCGAAGCGACGTTCCCGTTCCGTCGCTCGTCCTCGCCAGGTGGCGATGGCCCTGTCGAAGGAATTGACCAATCACAGCCTGCCAGAAATAGGTGATGCCTTTGGCGGGCGCGATCACACGACAGTGCTGCACGCTTGTCGTAAGATTGCCGAACTCAGAGAGTCCGACGCTGATATTCGCGAGGACTACAAAAATCTATTGCGCACACTGACGACCTGATCAGAAGCACTTGGCAAGGGACAAGACCATGCATTTCACTATTCAACGCGAAGCCTTGTTGAAACCATTGCAGCTCGTGGCTGGTGTCGTGGAGCGTCGGCAGACATTACCGGTGCTGTCCAACGTGCTGCTGGTGGTCCAGGGCCAGGAACTGTCCTTGACAGGTACTGACCTTGAGGTTGAGCTGATCGGCCGTGTAACGCTCGAAGACAAAGCTGAGCCTGGTGAGATTACCGTACCGGCTCGCAAACTCATGGATATTTGCAAGAGTTTGCCAAGCGATGCCCTGATCGATATCCGGACCGATGAGCAGAAGCTGCTCGTCAAAGCTGGCCGCAGTCGCTTTACATTATCCACATTGCCGGCCAATGACTTCCCTACCGTTGAGGAAGGTCCTGGATCGATGAGCTTCAGCCTGCCGCAAAGCAAGTTGCGCCGTCTTATCGACCGCACTGGATTTGCCATGGCTCAGCAGGATGTCCGTTACTATCTGAACGGTATGCTGCTTGAGGTCAGTGAAGGCCATTTGCGTGCAGTTGCGACCGATGGGCACCGTCTTGCCATGTGCGTACAGGAAGCGGGAATCCAGTACGAAGGTCGTCATCAGGTAATTGTGCCGCGTAAAGGTATCCTGGAATTGTCACGGTTGCTGCTCGAGCCTGAGGAGCCGGTCAATGTTACGTTGGGCCAGCACCACATTCGAGCGACGACCGCTGACTTTACCTTTACTTCAAAGCTGGTCGACGGGAAATTCCCTGACTACGAGCGTGTACTGCCGCGCAACGGTGACAAGGTTCTGACTGGTGAGCGTCAGCTGTTACGGGAGGCGTTCAGCCGTACGGCTATCCTTTCTAATGAAAAATACCGTGGTATTCGCCTCCAGTTGGTAACCGATCAGCTGAAGATCCAGGCTAACAACCCTGAACAGGAAGAAGCTGAAGAAGAGTTGCAGGTGGATTATGCTGGTGCCGATCTGGAAATCGGATTCAACGTAAGCTATTTGCTCGACGTCCTGGGCGTCATGACGACGGACCAGGTACGCATCACCCTTTCCGATTCCAATAGCAGTGCGTTGGTTCAGGAAGCCGGCAATGACGAGTCCTCTTACGTCATCATGCCGATGCGTCTGTAATCTCGAGGCGCGATGTCCCTTATCCGCCTGACCGTCACCGCTGTGCGTAACCTGCACACGGTGACGCTGACGCCCTCCCCGCGGATCAATATCCTCTACGGTGACAACGGTAGCGGCAAGACCAGTGTATTGGAGAGTATCCATCTGCTAGGACTTGCTCGCTCGTTTCGTAGCATCCGACTATCACCCGTTATCCAGAACGAGCAAGCCGCCTGTACGGTCTTTGGCCAGGTCAGCTTGCCTAGTGATGGCATCAGTAGTCTGGGCGTCCAGCGTGAGCGTAATGGTGATTTCACTATTCGTATCGATGGGCAGAATGCTCGAAGTACAGCCCAACTTGCTGAAACTCTGCCGATTCAGTTGATCAATCCCGACAGTTTTCGATTGCTTGAAGGAAGCCCAAAGATCAGGCGGCAGTTTATAGATTGGGGTGTGTTCCACGTGGAACCGCGTTTTCTACAAGTGTGGCAAAGGCTTCAGAAAGCGCTAAGACAGCGGAACTCATGGCTGCGACATGGTAAAATGGATCCTGCCTCGCAACAGGCGTGGGACAGAGAACTGACGCAAGCCAGCAACGAAATCGATGCGTTTCGGCGAGCCTATATTACAGAGCTCAAACCTGAGTTTCAGGCTGCTCTGGAAGAGCTGGTCGATATTGAAAACCTGACGTTCAGTTATTACCGCGGCTGGGACAAAGACCGCGAGCTGCAGGATGTGTTGAAGGCGTCCTTGACCCGAGACATGCAGCTTGGACATACGCAGGCCGGTCCGCAGAGAGCCGATCTACGAATTAGGCTAGGTAGCCACAACGCGGCAGATATCCTGTCGCGTGGCCAGCAAAAACTGGTGGTCTGTGCATTGAGAATTGCACAGGGAAGATTAATCAATCGAGTCAAGCGCGGCCAGTGTGTCTATCTGGTAGATGATTTGCCTTCCGAATTGGATGAACAGCACCGCAAGGCATTATGCCGTTTGCTGGAAGGCCTTAACTGCCAGATCTTCATCACGTGTGTCGAGAAAGAATCATTGGAATCCAACTGGCAAGACGACACGCCAGTGGCCCTGTTCCATGTTGAACAGGGATCCATTACGCAGACCCCAAGCGTTGGGAGTAAAGCATGAGCGAGAACCAGACTTACGATTCCTCCAGTATTAAGGTACTGAAGGGACTGGATGCAGTTCGCAAGCGTCCGGGAATGTACATCGGCGATACCGATGACGGTACCGGCTTGCATCACATGGTATTCGAAGTTGTCGATAACTCTATCGACGAGGCCCTGGCGGGGCATTGTGATGAAATCACCATTACGATCCACACGGATGAGTCCATAACCGTCCGCGACAATGGACGTGGGATTCCGGTGGATATCCACAAGGAAGAAGGCATTTCGGCAGCAGAAGTCATCATGACGGTGCTGCACGCAGGCGGTAAGTTCGACGATAACACTTACAAAGTATCCGGCGGCTTGCACGGTGTAGGTGTGTCCGTTGTAAACGCTTTGTCTGAAGAGCTGCGCCTGACGATCCGTCGACTCGGCCAGGTTTGGGAACAGGTCTATGTCCACGGCGTTCCGCAGGAGCCTCTCAAGGCGATTGGTGAAACGGACGGGACCGGCACTCAAATTCATTTCAAGCCGTCAGCCGAGACCTTCAGTAACATCCATTTCAGCTGGGATATTCTGGCCAAGCGTTTGCGCGAACTGTCCTTTCTGAACTCGGGCGTGGGCATTCTGCTGCGAGACGAGCGCTCGGGCAAGGAGGAGATGTTCAAGTACGAAGGCGGACTGCGTGCATTCGTTGATTATCTCAACACTAACAAAACGCCTGTCAATCAGGTGTTCCACTTCAACGTAGGTGACCGCGAAGACGGTATCGGCGTGGAAGTGGCGTTGCAGTGGAATGACAGTTTCAACGAAAACATTCTCTGCTTTACCAACAACATTCCTCAGCGTGATGGCGGTACTCACCTTGCCGGTTTCCGTTCAGCGCTGACCCGTAACCTGAACACCTATATCGAGGCGGAAGGTCTGGCCAAGAAGTTCAAGGTTGCGACTACAGGTGACGATGCGCGTGAAGGCTTGACGGCAATTATTTCCGTTAAGGTTCCGGATCCCAAGTTCTCCTCCCAGACGAAGGATAAATTGGTTTCTTCTGAAGTGAAGACTGCAGTAGAACAGGAAATGGGTAAGCAATTCGCTGATTTCCTGCTCGAAAATCCTGGTGAAGCCAAAGCGGTTGTCGGCAAGATGATCGATGCGGCACGCGCTCGTGAAGCAGCGCGCAAGGCACGCGAAATGACCCGCCGTAAGGGCGCTCTGGATATCGCAGGTCTGCCCGGTAAGCTGGCGGACTGTCAGGAAAAGGACCCTGCCCTGTCAGAACTGTATATCGTGGAGGGTGACTCCGCAGGCGGTTCGGCGAAGCAAGGCCGTAACCGCCGTACGCAAGCCATTCTTCCACTAAAGGGCAAGATCCTGAACGTGGAGAAGGCGCGCTTTGACAAGATGCTGTCTTCTGCTGAAGTCGGTACGCTGATTACAGCGCTGGGCTGCGGCATTGGCCGTGAAGAATTCAACATCGACAAGCTGCGTTATCACAACATCATCATCATGACCGATGCTGACGTTGACGGCTCGCACATCCGTACGCTGCTCTTGACGTTCTTCTTCCGTCAGATGCCCCTGTTGATCGAGCGTGGTTATATCTATATCGCTCAGCCTCCGCTGTATAAGGTCAAGCGTGGCAAGCAGGAGCAATACATCAAGGACGACGAGGCGATGGAGGAATACCTCACGCAGACCGCCCTTGAAGATGCCAGCCTGCACGTGAATGAGCATGCTCCAGGACTTTCCGGCGTTGAGCTGGAGAAAATGGTGAACAGCTATCGTACGGTGATGAAGTCACTCAAGCGACTGTCCCGCCTGTATCCGTCGGATATCAGCGAGCACATGCTTTACCTGCCTCGTGTTGAATTGGAGCAATTGGCTGACCAAGCGGCGATGAACGCATGGATCGACATGCTGCGTACGCGTCTGAAGACCAATGAGCGCTCCGGTCTTGCCTACGAAGTCAACTTGCGTGAAGACCGCGAACGTCATCTTTGGCTGCCAGAGGTTGAGACCAAAGCGCACGGGCTCTCAAGTTATGTCACCTTCAACCGGGATTTCTTCGGTAGCAATGACTATCGTCAGATCACGACGCTGGGCGCTCAGATCAACAACCTGCTTGAAGACAGCGCTTATGTGAAGCGTGGCGAGCGCCGCAAGGCAGTCTCTACTTTCCGTGAAGCTCTTGAGTGGCTAATGGGCGAGACAGCGAAACGCTACAGCATCCAGCGCTATAAGGGCTTGGGCGAGATGAATCCGGATCAGTTGTGGGAAACCACAATGGATCCGAATGTACGTCGCATGTTGCGTGTCACGATTGAAGACGCTATTGCTGCTGACCAGATCTTTAATACCCTGATGGGCGATCAGGTAGAGCCGCGTCGCGACTTTATTGAAAGCAATGCCCTGGCAGTATCGAACCTGGACGTCTGACCGCTACGTAATAAACAAAAGGCCAACGGAAACGTTGGCCTTTTTTATTGTGGTTAACTTTAACAGCACCAATACCATGCGTTGATTTTCCACAGCTGTGTTGGAAATCTGCTGGTAACACAGCTTGTGTATATCTCAAAGTTATACACAGTCGAGTTAACACATGTCTTCTCTTCCCTTGTTGAAAACACATCGTTTGCAGCTAAGGCCGTATGTCCCTGCCGATGCGCCTTTTCATTATCTGCTGGCTGACAATCCCGATATTGCTTCCATGACCGGGACGCTGCCCTCGCCTTATACCCTTGAACTGGCAGAGCACTGGATCTCCAATCATGAACGTTGGTTTATGGAAGGACGAAGCCTTAATCTGGCCGTTGTGCTTCAAGAACATGCTGCATTGATTGGAACGATAAGCCTGAGCGGTTTCGGCTCTCCTCATCGAAAAGCTGGCTTGGCTTACTGGGTAGGCAAAGCCTACTGGAATCAGGGCTACTGCAGTGAGGCAGCGAGGGCGGTGATCGAATATGGTTTTACTGCGCTTGAACTCAATCGGATCTTCGGCGAGTGCTTCAAGCGAAACCGCGAATCTATCAGAGTGCTGGAAAAGCTAGGCATGAGCTATGAAGGGTGCCGGCGCGAAGATATGCACAAGGCAGAGCAATTCGAGGATGTGATGATGTATGGCTTGCTTCGAAAGGAATGGAAACAGACCTCTGTATAGTTTTCATCTGTGCATAAAAAACCCGGTTATCCCGGGTTTTGTTTTTTGACCTGATCAACTATTAGTGGCGGGCCTGACTGGAGGCTCAGTTAACGCTGAGTTATGCACAGGTGATATAGAGGCCAGCGCTTGATCGATAAAGGACTGACTACGGGTATTGAGGTCTACAATCGCACGGGGATCAGAACCATTGGGCGATAGGGCCGGACCAATAATCACTTTGATGGTGCCGGGACGCTTGACCCAGCTCTTGTTTGGCCAGTATTCACCGGCGTTGTGAGCGATAGGCAGTACCGGCACGTTCAACGCACAAGCCAGCGCAGCGCCACCGCGAGAAAACTTGCCAGTCTCTCCCGGCGATACACGAGTACCTTGGGGAAAAATCAGTACCCAGCAGCCTTGCTTGATGTAACGTCCGCCTTGTTCGGTAATCTGCTGAAGGGCAACCTTGCCATTGTTTCTATCGATAGCGATTGGCTTGAGCAAAGCAAAAGCCCAGCCGAAGAACGGTACCTTGAGCAACTCGCGCTTGATTACCTGTGAGGTGGGTTCAAACAGGGCAGACAGGAAAAAGGTTTCCCAGGTGCTCTGGTGGTTGGCAATGATGATGCAGGGTGTCTTGGGAATATTCTCAAGCCCTGAAATCTCATAACGGATACCGCAAACCACCTTGGCCAGCCAAACGGCAAAACCCGTCCAGGCCTTGACGATAAAGCGATAGCGCGCTCGATAGGAAAGCAGCGGAGCGACCAGCAGGGATACACACGACCAGATGATGCCGCTGGTGCCAAGGAGAATATAGAAGATCACAGTACGCAGGACGCGCATGGATTAGTCCTGTAGGAGATGTTGTACAACAGCCGCCAGATCGGGAAAGACCTGTGTTCCTTCCGGGAGCGGCTTCTGCAAGGTTCGCTCACCCTTCCCTGTTTTCACAAGGTAAGGCGTACAGCCCACGGCAATACCAGCGGTCAGATCACGCAGGCTGTCGCCGACCACAGGAACCCCGGTCAGGTCGATCATGCCGTAATGCTGTGCTACCTGGCGGAACATACCCGGGCTTGGCTTGCGACAGTCACAGCCGTCATCCGGGCCGTGGGCGCAGTGAACGATCAGATCGACATGGCCGCCCTGCCCGCTCACCAGCTGCCTGAGCTTTTCGTGCATGGCCTCCAGTGTCTCGCCATCGAACAGCCCGCGCGAAATACCGGACTGGTTGGTGGCAATCGCCACCGTCCAGCCGGCTTGGCTCAATCGGGCCATGGCTTCGATACTGCCCGGGATCGGAATCCATTCCTCTACCGATTTAACAAACGCGTCGGAATCCTGATTGATGACGCCATCCCGGTCCAGCACGATCAGCTTCATATCGATCAACCCAGCAACGAGATATCGGCAATGCCCAGGAACAGCGCCCTTAGACGTGCCAGGAGCGCGTAGCGGTTTGCGCGGATATGCTCGTCTTCAGCGTTTACCAGTACCTGATCAAAGAAGCTATCGACCGGTTCACGTAGACTTGCTAGGCGGTTGAGTGCTTCGCGGTAGTTACGTGCCAGTGACAGCGGCTCGACGTTCTGCTCGGCATCAGTGATTGCTTCAAGCAATACCCGCTCGGCGTCGTGTTCGAAGAGCTTGGCATCGACTTGGGCCAGTACCATGCCTTCGGCCTTGCCCAGAAGGTTGGATACACGCTTGTTGGCTGCTGCCAGCGAAGCGGCTTCCGGCAAGCCACGGAAAGCCTGAACGGCCTGCACTCGCTGATCAAAGTCCAGTGCCGAGTTGGGTTTCAGGGCGCGTACAGACAGATAGACTTCAGCGGCAACGCCTTCATCCTCATAGCGCGCGCGCAGGCGGTCAAAGATGAAATCCTGTACCTGCTGAGCCAGATCGCCCGCTTTGACCTTATCACCGTACAGTTCGATGGCCTTGTCGATCGCAGCCGGAATACTGAGGTCCAGCTGTTTTTCGATCAGGATGCGTAGCACACCCAGGGCCTGACGGCGCAGGGCGAACGGGTCCTTGCTACCGGTGGGCAGCATGCCGATGCCGAAGATACCAACCAGGGTATCGAACTTGTCTGCCAATGCAACAGCGGCGCCTGTAGCGGTACGAGGCAATTCAGCTCCTGCACCGCGGGGCATGTATTGTTCGTTCAACGCGTGCGCAACGTCTTCGGCTTCACCGCCATGCAGTGCATAGTAATAGCCGGCGACGCCCTGCATTTCAGGGAATTCACCTACCATTTCGGTAGCCAGATCGCACTTGGCCAGGATGCCTGCACGTGCTGCTTTCTCTACGTCGCTGCCCAGTTGTTCGGCGATATATGCTGCCAGCTGGGAAACACGCTCGGACTTCTCATAGACAGTGCCAAGTTGAGCCTGGAAGACCACATTCTTCAATCGCTCGTTGAAGTGCTCCAGTGGCTGCTTCTTATCCTGTTTAAAAAAGAATTCGGCATCGGTCAGACGCGGGCGAACAACCTTCTCATTTCCAGAAACGATCTGGGCTGGGTCCTTGCTTTCGACGTTTGCCACCGTGATGAAGCGCGGCAGAAGCTTGCCGTTGGCGTCCAGCAGGCAGAAGTACTTCTGGTTGTCCTGCATGGTGGCGATGAGGGCTTCCTGGGGAACCTCGAGGAAACGTTCCTCAAACGAGCACACCAGTGGTACCGGCCATTCGACGAGTGCAGTCACTTCATCAAGCAGACCTGCCGGCACGACGGCATTGCCCTGTTGCTCGGCAGCCAGCTCATTGACGCGGCGCTCGATCAACGCGCGACGTTCGGCAAAATCGGCCAGCACATAAGCTGCGCGAAGGTCTTCAGCATAGTTGGCGGGAGCCGTGATGTTTACGCTGCCTGGACTATGGAAGCGGTGACCGCGAGATTCGCGGCCGGCTTTCTGGGCCAGGATTTCGCAATCCAGTACGTTATTGCCAAACAGCATGACCAGCCATTGGGTTGGACGAACAAATTCTTCACGACGGGCGGCCCAGCGCATGCGCTTGGGAATAGGCAGTTCACCCAAGGAAGCTTCGACAATCCCTGGCAACAGGGTGCCGGCTGGTTGACCCTGAATTGTCTGGGAGAAACGAAGCTTCGGACCGCTACGGTCGATTTCGCTGATATCCACGCCGCACTTGCGGGCGAAACCCAGCGCCGCCTGTGTAGGGTTGCCGTCCGCATCAAAGGCTGCCTTGACCGGCGGGCCGTCCAGATTGACGCTGCGATCGGGTTGCTGCTCATCCAGCTGGTTGATCAGCACGGCCAAACGGCGCGGTGCAGCGTAATAGCGGGCGCCGGTGTAGTTCAGCCCGGCCGCTTTGAGCCCTTTCTCGATACCGGCCAGGAAGGCTTCGCCCAGGCTCTTCAAGGCCTTGGGTGGCAGCTCTTCGGTGCCAAGTTCGACGAGGAAATCCTGGGCGCTCATTGTTCGGCCTCCTTGAGTTTGGCGAGTACTTCGTCACGCAGTTCGGGCGTGGCCATGGGGAAGCCAAGGCGTGCACGGGCCTTGAGGTAGCTGTGTGCCACGGCGCGGGCAAGGGTACGGACGCGCAGAATATAGCGCTGGCGCTCGGTTACGGAGATAGCGCGACGGGCGTCCAGCAGGTTGAAGGTATGCGAGGCCTTCAGCACCATTTCATAGGTCGGCAACGGCAATTCGAGCTCAAGCAGGCGGTTGGCTTCCGACTCGTAAAAGTCGAACAGCTCGAACAGCTTGGGCACATTGGCATGTTCGAAGTTGTAGGTGGACTGTTCCACTTCGTTCTGGTGGAACACATCGCCATAGGTCACGGTACCGAATGGACCATCGGTCCAGATCAGGTCATAGACCGAGTCGACGCCCTGCAGGTACATGGCCAGACGTTCCAGGCCATAAGTAATCTCACCGGTCACTGGATAGCACTCGATGCCACCGGCCTGCTGGAAGTACGTGAATTGGGTAACTTCCATGCCGTTCAGCCAGACTTCCCAACCCAGACCCCAGGCACCCAGGGTGGGCGATTCCCAGTTGTCTTCCACGAAGCGGATGTCATGGACGAGCGGGTCAAGGCCGATGGCCTTCAGGGAGCCGAGGTAAAGCTCCTGGAAGTTTTCCGGGTTGGGCTTCAGGACTACCTGGAATTGGTAGTAGTGCTGCAGGCGGTTGGGGTTTTCGCCGTAGCGACCGTCGGTTGGACGGCGGCTGGGTTGTACGTAGGCGGCGTTCCAGGTTTCCGGGCCGATGGCGCGAAGGAACGTGGCGGTATGGAACGTACCGGCGCCGACTTCCATGTCATAGGGCTGCAAAACAACGCAGCCCTGCTCCGCCCAGTAGTTTTGCAGGGCGAGGATCAGATCCTGGAAGGTGCGCACGGCGGGTGGAGTCGAAGTCACGGCGTTCACCTGTGCTGGAGACGGTAAAAGTCAGGCAGTATAACCGATTAGACTCGGATGATATTTAGGTGAACGGCCTGTTCTGACCATTAGGGAGTCCTCATGCCGCGTTGCTACTGGTGTACTGACGATCCGCTGTATATCGCCTACCACGATCAGGAGTGGGGAATACCGCTGAAAGATCCGCAGCGGCTATTCGAGTTGCTGGTGCTGGAAGGCTTCCAGGCGGGATTATCGTGGATCACCATTCTGAAAAAGCGCGCCCGTTATCGGGAAGTGCTGTTCGGTTTCGATCCTGGGCGACTGGCGGCCATGACCGATGAGGAGATTGAGATACGCATGCAGGATGCAGGCATCATTCGCAACCGGATGAAGCTCAAGGCTGCCCGGCAAAACGCCCAGGCGTGGCTGCGCCTGGAGGATCCGGTGACGTTTCTCTGGTCGTTCGTCGGTGGTGAGTCAAAGATCAACCATTTCCGCGATCGCAGCGAGGTCCCTGCCATCACACCTGAGGCCGAGGCCATGAGCAAGGCGCTCAGGAAGGCAGGCTTCACGTTTGTCGGCCCGACCATCTGTTATGCCTATATGCAGGCCGCCGGGCTAGTGATGGATCACACGACGGACTGCGACCGTTACGCCGTGTTGTGTGGTCATCAGATGCCGAAAGGCTGATCAGCCCCGGCGTGCGGCAGTACAATAGTGGATTTTATGCTTGTGGGAGTTGCTCTTGGAAAAGCTCAAAGGCGCGCTGATTGTCGGCTTCTTGCGTCTGTTGGCCCTATTGCCCTGGTCCATGGTACAGCGGCTGGGTTCCTTCATTGGCTGGTGCATGTGGAAACTGCCGACACGTGCTGGCAAGGTGACCCGGATCAATCTGGCCCATTGTTATCCAGAGCTTGAGGGCGAAGCGCTGGAGCAATTCTCCAAGGAGTGCCTGGCTGGTATCGGCAAGACCCTGACCGAAAGCGCCTGTGCCTGGATCTGGCCAGCAGAGCGCTCGCTCAAGCTGATTCGTGAAGTGGAAGGCATGGACGTGCTGCAGGAGGCATTGGCTTCAGGCGATGGCCTGGTGGGTATTACTAGCCATCTGGGTAACTGGGAGTTGCTCAACCACTTTTATTGCTCCCATGCCAAGCCGATCATTTTCTACCGTCCGCCCAAGCTGAAAGCAGTGGATGAGCTCCTGAAGAAACAGCGGGTTCAACTGGGCAACCGTGTGGCACCTTCTACCCCGGAAGGCATCATCAGTGTGATCAAGGAGGTGCGTCGGGGCGGCGCTGTGGGTATTCCGGCTGATCCCGAGCCCAGCCGAAGTGCGGGGCTGTTCGTGCCCTTCCTCGGCACTACGGCGCTGACCAGCAAATTTGTGCCGTCGCTGTTGGCCAAGGGTAAGGCGCGGGGTGTGTTTTTCCATGCGGTGCGCCTGCCGGATGGCAGTGGCTACAAGGTGATTCTCGAGGCTGCTCCACCGGAAATGTATGACAAGGACCCGGAAGTGTCCGTGGCCGCCATGAGCAAGGCGCTGGAGCGTTACGTCAGTACCTATCCTACGCAATACATGTGGAGCATGAAGCGCTTCAAGAACCGCCCGGATGGCGAGCCTCGCTGGTACTGAGCGTATTCCATGCACTTGTGTGGTCAATCATTGATATTCAGCCAAGTGTGATGCCTGGTCTGTTCGGGTTCAGACCAGGCCTTGATACAGGCAAACCGTCTTACTGATCGAGAGCAGCAGGTGAAATTCTCAATCCCCAAAATTGCTACAGCACCCTTCTGTCCCTCCGAGGTCAGTGGGTCGGTGCCTGTCACGCCCGGTGCCCCCTTCTGGCGCAAGGCTTTCCAGTTTGCAGGTCCGGGCCTTCTGGTCTCGATCGGTTACATGGATCCTGGCAACTGGGCGACCGCCATCGAGGCAGGCTCCCGCTTTGGCTACAGCCTCTTGTTTGTGGTGTTGCTGGCCAGCCTGGCCGGCATGGTGGTTCAGTGCCTATGCGCGCGTCTGGGGCTTGCCACTGGCCGCGATCTGGCGCAGCTCTCTCGCGAGCGATACAGCCCGCGGACAGCCAAGACGCACTGGGCATTGGCACAGATATCCATCATCGCCACCGATCTGGCGGAGGTGCTGGGATGCGCGTTGGCATTTCATCTGCTGCTTGGGTGCTCGCTAACCACGGGGATCATCCTGACGGCTTTCGATACCTTGTTGATCCTGAGCTTGCAGCGTCGGGGGTTCCGTCAGTTGGAAGCCATCATGCTGGGGCTGGCCGCCACGATCGGTATCTGCTTCTTTATCGAGCTGATGCTGGTCAATCCATTCTGGCCCGACGTGGCGAAAGGCTTCGTACCGTCCTGGGAGGCGATCGTTCATCAGGAGCCCTTGTATCTGGCGATCGGCATCCTGGGCGCGACCGTCATGCCGCACAACCTCTATTTGCACTCTTCGGTGGTGCAGACACGTCTGGTGGCGAAGGATCAGGCCAGCCGGCTAGAGGCCATTCGGCTGGCGCGTTTCGATACTATTGGCTCGCTGGCACTGGCCCTGCTGATCAATGCGGCGATCCTGATTCTGGCCGCTTCGGCATTCCATCGTACCGGCCATACGGATGTGGTCGAGATTCAGGATGCGTACCACTTGCTCGATCCGCTGGTTGGCGGTGCGCTCGCCAGCATTCTGTTTGGTGTGGCGCTGCTGGCTTCGGGACAAAGCTCGACCTTTACCGGGACGGTAGCCGGACAGGTCATCCTCGAAGGATATCTGCAACTCAAGATTCCCTGCTGGCAGCAGCGATTGGCCACACGCGCCATGGCCCTGGTCCCGGCGCTGATTGGCGTGTGGTGGTTGGGCGAGGGTTCCGTGGGCAAGCTATTGGTGCTGAGTCAGGTTGTCCTGAGTCTGCAGCTTCCCTTTGCGCTCTACCCGCTCATTCGGATGACGAGCGATACGAAACTCATGGGCCCTTTTGCTAATCGCACCTATACCAAGCTGCTGGCCTGGTTTCTGTTCGGTATCATCAGTCTCGCCAACCTGTGGCTTCTGGTGCAGTGGTTATTCTGATGACAGACGGAAAAGCAGTAAGTAGGAGAGCCTGATGGGTATCAATCAGAGACGCCATCCCCGTGTAGCCATGAAGTGCCGGTTGCGCATTACGCACCCGGAGTTTGGCGAGCTGATCTGCCAGACGCGTGACCTTTCCGACGGTGGCGTCTATGTACAGCACGAGACGCTGACGGAGTGGCCTGTAGGGACACGGGTGCAGGGACAGGTGCTGGACCTGCCCATCGAGGCACCTGTTGTCGACATGGAGTTGATGCGTGTGGATGCGCTCGGTGCAGGCTTTCGCTTTCTACGTGGGTAAACCCTGCGTTGGCTTAGCCCTTCTTCTTGTCCAGACGCTTCAGGAAAACCGTCATTTCCTTTTCCGACTGCTTATCGCCTTTGGTCTGCGCAGCAGTCAGGCCTGACTGCCAGGCCGCGCGGGCACCTTCACTGTCTCCCTGCTGTTCCAGGGCCTTGCCGAGCAGCTTCCAGGCGGCCGAATAAGTGGCATCCTGCTCTACGCAGCGTTGAAGGTGTATAGCGGCTTGCGCGGCATTTCCGGCATCTAGATAGCCCTTGCCCAGCCCGAAACGCAACATGGGGTTATCCATGCCTTTGGCTAGCATGTTTTCCAATGATTCGAGCATGGGCATTTCCTCTTATTTGGCGATCTTGATCAGCTTGGCGTAGTAGAACCCGTCGTGGCCATTTTCCTGAGGAAGTAGCTGCCGCCCGTGGGGCTGTTTGATTCCCCAGGGGGCTGGAATATCCAGCTCTCGAGCACCCGATGTTCGGGCTAGAAACGCGCTGATGTTGTCGGTATTTTCGACCGGCATTACCGAGCACGTGGCGTACAGCAGAATGCCTCCCACCTCCAGCGTAGGCCAGAGTGCATCCAGGAGTTCGGCCTGCAGTTGGGCCAGGGCTGGGATGTCTTCGGGCTTGCGGGTGAGCTTGATGTCGGGATGACGACGGATAACTCCGGTGGCTGAACAGGGTGCATCCAACAGGATGCGCTGGAACGGTTTGCCGTCCCACCAGCTGTCCACCGCACGGCCATCGGCAGCGATCAGGTTGGCAGAGAGATTGAGGCGGCTAAGGTTTTCACGCACACGCACTAGGCGCGACGCTTCTGCGTCGATCGCTACAACCTCAGCCAGCCGCTCTTCTCGCTCAAGGATATGGCACGTCTTGCCGCCCGGTGCACAGCAGGCATCCAGGACACGTTGACCCGGGGCCAGCTCCAGCAGCAGGGCTGACAGCTGCGCAGCTTCATCCTGAACGCTGACGCGTCCCTCGGCAAAGCCCGGCAGGGTTTTAACGTCCTGAGCGACCACCAGGCGAATACCGTCCTCGCTGTAGGCGCAGGCTTCGGCCTCGATACCTGCGGCGACCAGTTCAGCCAGGTAGGCATCGCGCGTTCCCAGGCGATGGTTTACCCGCAGCATAAGCGGCGGATGCAAGTTGTTGGCGTGGCAGATCGCTTCCCACTGCTCCGGCCAGCGGGCCTTGAGTTCTTTCTGTAGCCAGCGCGGATGCGACAGCCGGGCCGCCGGGTCACGCTCAAGACCTGCCAGCAGCTCTTCGCCTTCGCGCTGGGCACGGCGCAGCACTGCATTGAGCAGGCTTTTTGCCCAAGGCTTTTTAAGCTTGTCCGCGCAGCCTACTGTTTCACCTAAAGCTGCATGGGCAGGCACGCGGGTGTAAAAAAGCTGATACAGACCAACCAGCAGCAGCGCTTCCACGTCGCGATCAGCTGCCTTGAACGGTTTTTGTAACAGCTTCTCGGCTAGCAGAGCCAACCGGGGTTGCCAGCGAGCGGTGCCAAAAGCCAGCTCCTGCACCAGCGCCCGATCTCGTGGATCAACCTTGTCCTGTTGGGCTGGCAGGCTGCTACCCAGCGAGGCGCGGCCTGCCAGTACGGCAGCCAGTGCCCGAGCCGCAGCAAGACGGGGATTAAGACTCATAAGCCAAGTACCTGACCTGCGGCAAAGCGCTCACGGCGGGCATTGAACAAGTCAGCAAACGCGAGCGGTTTACCGCCAGGAAACTGTATACGCGTTAGCAGCAACGCGCCTTCACCACAGGCAACCCTTAAGCCTTCACGGCTGGCCTCCAGAATCGCACCTGGCTGTCCGTTACCGTCTACTACTGTTGCTGCGTAGATTTTCACGCCCTCTCCCGCCAAGGTGCTGTGGCACAACGGCCATGGATTGAAGGCACGAATCAGCCGTTCCAGATCGACAGCAGGACGACTCCAGTCCAGCTTGGCTTCTTCCTTATTAAGCTTATGAGCATAGGTTGCCAAGGCATCATCTTGCAGCTTGTCTGGCAACGTACCGGCTGCCAGCGCAGGAATGGCTTCGACAACCGCTTCTGCGCCGAGTAAGGCGAGGCGATCATGTAAGCTGCCACCAGTGTCCTCGGCGGTAATCGGTGTGCTTACCTTGCTCAGCATGGGACCGGTATCCAGGCCCGCTTCCATCCGCATGACCGTGACGCCCGTTTCGGCATCGCCCGCTTCGATGGCACGTTGAATTGGCGCAGCCCCTCGCCAGCGAGGCAACAGCGAGGCATGGCTGTTAATGCAGCCCAGGCGCGGAATATCCAGGACAGCTTGAGGCAGAATCAACCCATAGGCTACGACGATCAGCAGATCAGGCTTAAGGGCTGCAAGCTCTGCCTGTGCATCAGCGTTGCGTAGCGTCTGAGGTTGATACACCGGAATATTGTGAGATTCCGCCAGCTGCTTGACGGGACTCATCGCCAGTTTCTGCCCTCGTCCGGCCGGACGGTCAGGTTGTGTATACACAGCGGCTATCGAGTAGCCTACCCTTAGCAAGGCATGCAGATGGCGGGCGGCAAATTCTGGTGTACCAGCAAAGACAATACGCAACGGTTGAGTCATGGGGCTCTCATGGATCAGTACAAGGCAGCAACTGCTCGCTACTATAAAAACGAGTCTTGCATAGGATAGAGGTCTTGGCACCAGAATGAAAAAGGCCTGCTGCTGCAGGCCTTTTCAGCGCAATCAGGCGTTCTGCTGGATACGGTGCTGCTTTTCCAGCTTTTTCTTGATGCGGTCACGCTTGAGCGAGGACAGATAGTCTACAAACAGCTTACCGTTGAGGTGGTCGACCTCATGCTGGATGCACACAGCCAGCAGACCTTCACAGATCATCTCGAACGGCTCGCCGTTACGATCAAGGGCATTCACCTTAACGCGCTCGGGCCGCTCTACTTTCTCGTAGAAGCCCGGCACGGACAGGCAGCCTTCCTGGTACTCGCCCAGATCCTGGGTCAGGGGTTCCAGTTTGGGGTTGATGAACACGAGCGGCTGACTCTTGTCTTCACTGATATCGATGACGATCAGCTGCTTGTGAACATTGACTTGAGTGGCGGCCAATCCTATGCCAGGTGCTTCGTACATGGTTTCGAACATGTCATCGATCACCTGACGAAGGGCATCGTCCACCTCCGCAACCGGCTTGGCGATAGTACGCAAGCGGGGATCAGGGAATTCTAGGATATTTAAAAGGGCCATGATGTGTGTGAAGCACGTGTGGAATAAATTCGAAAGGCACTGCTAAGATGCAGCAGCGTTGATTTAACAGCCCCGCCAGGGAGTGATTGGGGCATTCCCTCAGGGTTTTTTTGCATATTGCACATAGTAAAGGGATTCACCGGATGAGGAAATCGTTGTTCGCCCTGTTGCTGGTGGCGGCTAGCAGTTGGGTGCAGGCCGACGTACAGCTGCGCCAAGGGCATCCAGACAGTTACACGGTGGTGCGCGGCGATACCCTTTGGGATATTTCCGGCAAGTTTTTGAGCAAGCCCTGGCAGTGGCCAGAAATATGGCATGCCAACCCACAGGTCGAAAACCCGCATTTGATCTATCCCGGCGATAGACTGAGTCTTGTCTACGTGGACGGGCAGCCTCGGCTGATGCTCAACCGTGGCGAGTCCCGCGGCACGATCAAACTGTCGCCTACCATCCGGTCGACACCGATTGCCGAAGCGATACCGACGATTCCGCTGGAGGCCATCAACAGCTTCCTGCTGTCGAACCGTGTGATCGATGATGCCAATCAATTCAGGAACGCCCCCTATATCGTGGCCGGCAATGCCGAGCGTGTTGTCAGTGGCGCCGGTGATCGAGTCTACGCACGTGGCCACTTCACCGAGGACCAGCCTGCCTACAGTATTTATCGGCAGGGAAAAGCGTATAAAGATCCCCAGACTGAAGAATTTCTGGGCATCAACGCCGATTATATCGGTAGCGGCGACAAGGTGACCTCTGAAGGCGACATGACCACGCTGGTGCTCAGCCGCTCCAATGAAGAGGTTCGCCTGGGCGATCGCCTGTTCCCCACCGAGCAGCGTGTCGTCAACTCGACCTTTATGCCCAGTGCACCCGACAGGGACATTAACGGAATCATTCTTGATGTTCCGCGTGGTGTTACCCAGATCGGCCAGTTCGATGTGGTCATCATCAACAAGGGTATGCGTGACGGGCTGGTCGAAGGCAACGTACTGGCTGTCTACAAGACCGGCGAAACCGTACGCGACCGGGTAACGGGTGATAACGTCAAGGTGCCCGACGAGCGCTCTGGTCTACTGATGATCTTTCGCACCTATGACAAGCTCAGCTATGGCCTGGTCCTGAATGCGACTCGTCAGCTCTCGGTTCTGGACAAGGTCCGTAATCCCTAAATAGTCACACTGGCGCAGCCTTTCAAGGGGTGCGCCACGATCAAGGATGATCGTATGTCGTTTTCTTCCCCGGCGGAGCTTGAAGCCCGCCTGCGTCTGCATAACCTCCCTGAAATTGGTCCGCGCCGCTTTCACCATCTGATTCATGCCTTTGGCAGTGCTTCGGCAGCGCTCAGTGCGCCGGCTTCCGCCTGGCAGGCATTGGGTATTCCGGGCGTCTGCGCAGACGCCCGCCGTACCGCTGAAACCCGTGAACGTGCAGCCCATGCTCTCGCCTGGCTGGAAAGTGAACATCACCACTTGGTGTGTTGGGATGATCCTCGCTATTCCGCATTACTGGCCGAAACCAAGGGGGCGCCACCTCTGCTCTATGTAGCGGGAGCCGTGGAACTGCTGGAGCGGCCCCAGCTCGCCCTGGTCGGCAGCCGCCAGGCGAGTGCCTATGGGCTTGATAACGCTCGCCGGTTTTCCAAGAGCCTTGCGGCGGCAGGTTTCTGCGTAACCAGCGGCCTTGCGCTCGGCGTCGATGGTGCAGCTCACGAAGGTGCGCTGGAAGCCAGCGGTGCTACGATTGCCGTATTGGGCACAGGGCTTGAGCGACTCTATCCTCGTCGCCATATCAGCCTGGCTCGTCGTATCGTCGAGCACGGTGGCGCGCTGGTGTCAGAGTTACCCTTGGATGCAGCACCCAACGCCGCCAACTTTCCGCGGCGTAACCGTATCATCAGCGGGTTATCACTCGGTGTACTGGTGGTCGAGGCGAGTCCTTCGAGTGGCTCCCTGATCACAGCGCGGCTGGCAGCAGAGCAAGGACGCGAAGTGTTTGCCATTCCCGGCTCGATTCATCATCCAGGCGCACGTGGCTGCCATCAGCTGGTCCGTGAAGGGGCGCAACTGGTCGAGAGTATCGAACATATTCTGGAATCGCTCAGAGGCTGGCAGGCACCGTTTGGACAGTCGTCCCTGCCCTTGATGAATGAGCCCGAACCAGCAGATGTTCCACGTGAAACGCATCCTTTGCTGGACGTGCTGAGGGCTTCCCCCCAAAACAGCGAGACGCTTGCCCAGCTCAGCGGTTACGAGGTTTCTCATTTGCTGGCCGAGCTGACGGAGCTTGAGCTGGATGGCCGTGTGGCCCGTGAAAATGGACTTTGGGTCTATCGAGCGTGACGGGCCAGTCTCGGTTAAACTCGTGATCTTTTTATGGACAGGAGTGAACCGATGCTCAGCTGCTGGCGCGTTCAATATGCTGCTCACGTCATACGTCACGGCGGTGTAATCGCCTACCCGACCGAGGCAGTCTGGGGCCTGGGATGTGATCCCTGGGATGCGGCTGCGGTCTATCGGTTGCTGCGTATCAAGCAGCGCCCGCTGGAAAAGGGTTTGATTGTAGTGGCCGACAACATCAGGCAGTTCGATTTCCTGCTGCATGATCTGCCCAAGGAATGGAAGGACAAACTGTCGAGCACATGGCCGGGGCCCAATACCTGGCTGGTGCCGCACCAGAACCGCTTGCCGGGCTGGGTGACGGGTGTGCATCAAACGGTAGCGTTGCGTGTGACTGACCACCCTCTGGTGCGTGAACTGTGTGCCTTGAGCGGCCCGATCATTTCTACCTCCGCCAACCCGGCGGGACGTCCGGCCGCCCGTTCACGGCTTAAGGTTGAGCAGTATTTTTCCGGAGAGCTGGACGCCGTGCTGGGCGGTGCGCTGGGTGGTCGCAGAAGCCCCAGCGTTATCCGCGATCTGGAAACAGGTCAGGTCTTTCGTCCCTGATAGTAGAGCTGACCTCTATGGCTAAATAGTCAGCTCTGGGGTTCGTCAACAAGCATATGACGGACCCGGTTGGCCAGCTCATCGATCAGGAAAGGCTTGCCGATTATGTCGGTACCTTCGGTCAGACTACCCTTGGGCTGGACGGCTTCGCCCGCATAGCCGGTCATGAAGAGAATCTTCAATGTCGGACGTGACGCTCGTGCCCGCTCGGCCAGTTGCGTACCGCTCATGCCGGGTAGCCCTACATCGGTAATCAGTAGATCCACCGGCGCGTCGGATTCCAGAATAGCCAGGGCCTCATGTGCATGGTGAGTATCCTGGGCCGCGTACCCCAACTCATTGAGTACTTCGACCACGAGCAGGCGAACGGCCGAGTCATCACCCACGACCAGAATGGACTCGCCGTTTCCTGGCGCTACGACTGCTTCGACTTCCTCTTGATCCAGAGACTCGGCTTGAAGTGCACGGGGGAAATACAGGGTGATCGTTGTGCCTTGTCCTACTTCGCTTTGCAAGGTGACATGGCCGCCGGACTGTTTGACGAAACCATAGATCATCGACAGACCCAGGCCTGTGCCCTGCCCGATGGGCTTGGTAGTAAAGAACGGGTCGAAGGCCTTGGCTACGACCTCCGGACTCATGCCGGTCCCGCTGTCCCGTACCGTTAGCGTGACGTAGTGACCTGGATTCAGATCTTCCAGCGGATGGGTTGCCTCATTGAAAAAATGACCTGTCTTGAGTACCAGGGTACCCCCGTCAGGCATTGCGTCGCGCGCGTTGATGACCAGGTTCAACAGGGCGTTTTCCAGCTGGTTGGTATCCGATAGGGCATGCCAGAGATGGGGATGCAGTTGGGTGATGATTTCGATGTGCTCGCCGAGGGTTCGCCGGACCAGATCTTCCAGCGAAGTGACGAGGGCATTCAGATCGATGGGTTGAGGATCGAGTGTCTGGCGACGAGCAAAGGCCAGCAGGCGCTGCGTCAATGTGGCAGCACGATGAGCCGAGACACTGGCGGCCTCCATGTAGCGCTCCAGCCCTTGAAGCTGCTGGCTGCCAATTCGGCGCTTCATGATTTCAAGCGAACCAATGATGCCAGTCAGCAGGTTATTAAAGTCATGGGCAATACCGCCGGTGAGTTGCCCGACCGCTTCCATCTTCTGCGACTGGCGTAGGGCTTCCTCGGTCTGCTTGAGCATGACCGCCGCCTCCACTTCAGCCGTGACATCCCGCGCAAAGACATAAACCTGGCCATCCTTGTCGGCCGTGGCCTTCCAATCGATCCAATGCCATTCGCCTGAGCGGGCTCGGTAGCGGCTGCGAAGGCCATTGATCGTCTCGCCGATCGGGAGCTGTCGAAAATACTGTGTAGGCGATGGATCGTCGGGATACTCGAGACGGGAAGGCTCAAATGCCAGCAGCTCCGATTGGGACCAGCTCAGCTGGCGCGTCCAGGCCGGGTTCAGGCTTTGCCAGCGCTCACGCGCGAACACACCCAAGAGATCGTCAGACAGTGCCCAGGTGCGGTCGCGTTCGGCGGTTCGTTCGGCAACCCGTTGCTCCAGGGTTTCGTTCAGCTGGCGCAAACGCTGCTCGACCTGGCGAATCTCGGTGATGTCGGTGTGTACGCCTACCCATTCGACAATGACGCCCTCTTCGATGACCGGGATTGCCGGACCGAAAAGATCCGCCACTTGCCGTTCTGGCAACGCACGCGCTGTTCGTCGTGAAAGGTCTTGCGTCCACGTAGAGCAGCACGCCACCGCTTAAGCGAGCGAGGCGCATCTTCGGGATGCAGCGCGCGGGTCCAGCCCGTGCCCTGATATTCCTCATACGTCTGGCCCGTCAGAGCACTCCAGGCTGGCTGTTCTCCAATCATGCGGCCCTTGGCGTTGTTGGTCCACAGCACCCCCTGAACCGCATCGACCGCGGCGCGGAACCGCTGGTTAGACAGGTGCAGCGACGCTTCGGCCTGCTTGCGTTGGGTAATGTCCACAACCACGGCACTGACATACTGGGGCATGCCCTCTGCGTCGTGGGCCAGCGAGACGTGCAAGCTGGTCCAGACATGGGAGCCATCCGGCCGCATATAGCGCTTGTCGACTAGATAGGACTCCCCCGTCTTGAACATCTGCTGGGTCAGCACCTTGCTGGTCTGGCGATCTGACGGATGCGTCAGTGCATCGACATTACTGCCGATCAACTCTTCTTCGGAGCGCCCGAGAATCTCGCAGTAGCGTGCATTGACGAGCACGATCGTGCCGTTGAGGTCCGTCTGGCAGATACCGACCGCAGCCTGGTTGATCAACGTGAACAGGCGGTTGGTACGGTCCTGCAGGGTGGCTTCGGCCTGAAGCCGATCTTCGATATCGATGGAAACAGTCACCGAGGCGATGACCTCGCCTTCGGAATTACGCACGGGCGCGCTGGAAACTTCAAATGTGCGAACGGTCCCGTCCGCGCGCCGATAGATCATGGGCTCCGGTGGTATGGGATTTCCAGAGGAAAGCGCTCGTACCGTCGGGTAGTCCTCAATGGCATAGGGTCGGCCATCAGAATGAACCGCTCCCAGATGCTTGTAGCGATGCAGACTCTCCCCGCCCGGTGTAATGCCAAGTTGGTTCTGAATCTGTTTGTTCAGCATCAATGAGCGCCCGGTGCCCGCTTCGGAGATGGAAATACCCAGAGGGGCCTGCTCCAGGACGCTGGTCAGCAAGCCACTTTCGAGTTGTAGCCGGGCTTGGCTTTGGTGAAGTTGATCCTGTGCCCTGGCCTTTTCGATGGCGACCGACGCGAACTGCGCCAACTGCACCACAATGGCTTCGTCCGCCTCATCGAACTCACCCGTGAACTTATCCGAAAGCTGGATCAGACCCAGATTGGTGCCCTGATGGCTGATCAACGGGACCGCCAGCCAACCGCGCATGGGTGGATGTTCATTGACATAGGTGCCAAAGTTCTTCCAGCGCGTATGCGCTTCCAACTCGGCCTGGGTCATGCGCACGGGCTGATTGGTCTCGCAGACCATGGCATAGATGCCACCGCCGCTGGGCAGGGCGTCGAGATGGCGCCACTTCGCGTATTTCTCGGAAAGCGACACGCTGGTGATGGATTGGCTCCAGTCTTTACCCTGGGTCATGCTGACTACGGATTGATGAGCCCCTACGATCAGGCGGGCCTGCTCGGTAATGGCGTCCACGGTGGTTTTCATATCGGGCGCCGAGGTAATCGCCCGCGTTGCTTCGGCCAATGCCTTGAGCTGGGTCACGCGGCGGCTGAGCGTGTCAGTCAGATGATCGCGGTCGCGCTCGGTATGCAGGGATTGGGTTCGATCCCGCAGGGTCAGCAGAAAGCCGAGATGAAGGTCGTCTTTCATGAGCGGTACGGTTCGCGCACTTCCCCAGAACTGCGTGCCGTCGCGGCGTACATACCAGCGCTGGCTGTTCACATGACCTTTCGCTCGGGCCGTTTGCCGTTCCTGATGAAGAATGGGACCGATGAGGTCTTCGGCGTTGAGCAGGAACTCGATGGTCTTCCCGACCACCTCGGCCTCGCTCCAGCCGAACAGCGTCTGGGCACCGGCATTCCAGCTGGTCAGTCGCCCGTCCAGGTCCGTGGTAATGATGGCGTAATCCGTAGCGCTGTCGAGGATCGCAGCGAGGAGGGCTTGATGAGGCATACGATCGACACAGGCTCCAAATCAGCGGTACTACGGAGGAGGCAAGCCAGGCTTGCCTCCTTTCCTGCAATTATGACCGTTCCAGGATCAGAACGGTTGACCCCGTTGTTTCGCGGCCTGCCAGGGCACGTTGCGCCTGGGCGGCTTCGGATAACGGGTAGCGTTGGTTGATCTCGATCTTGAGCGTACCGTTGGCGACCAGGCCGAAGAGTTCGTCTGCCATGGATTGCAGCCGCTCTGGCGTATCGGCATAGCCTGCCAGGGACGGACGTGTGACAAACAGCGAGCCTTTCTGGTTCAAGATCGCCAGGTTGACCCCTGTCACAGCGCCAGACGAATTTCCAAAACTGACCATCAGGCCACGCGGTGAGATGCAATCCAGCGACGCCTCCCAGGTATCCTTGCCGACACTGTCATAAACGACCGGACACTTCCTGCCATTGGTCAGCTCAAGGACTCGCTTGGCGATATCCTCTTCCTTGTAATTGATTGTCTCCCAGGCGCCCAGGCGACGGGCATGTTCGGCCTTGGCCGCAGAGCCCACGGTGCCGATCACGCGCACACCCAGCGATTTTGCCCACTGACAGGCCAGGGAGCCGACGCCGCCCGCAGCGGCATGAAACAGGATGGTTTCGCCCGCTTCGACACGATAGGTCTGGCGCAGCAGGTACTGGACGGTCAGCCCCTTGAGCATGACCGCTGCCGCTTGCTCAAAGCTGACGCTTGCTGGCAGGTGAACCAGATTACGCTCCGGCAGGGTGTGGACCTCGGCATAGGCGCCCAGCGGGCCGGTGGCATAGGCAACCCGATCTCCAACCTTGAACCGCGTTACGCCACTGCCGATGGCCTCGACAATCCCGGCACCTTCACTGCCCAGCCCGGATGGCAAAGTACCAAGGGGATACAGGCCGCCCCGGTAGTAGGTATCGATAAAGTTGAGTCCAATGGCCTCATTGCGGACACGTACCTCGTTCGGCCCTGGCTCGGCAGGTGTGAAATCGACATATTCGAGCACTTCCGGGCCGCCGGTGCGGCTGAACTGGATACGTTTTGCCATGGGGATTTCCTTGTAAGAATAGTGGCTGAACCTTAATCCAATCCCTTGCAGAGGCCTGCGTCAACCGGCAAAGCACCCTCCGGTGGTATGATTCAGGACTTTCTTTACCCTGCCCTACTCCAGGTGATGACCGTGAAAGACCGAATCGAAGCCGTAAAGGCATACCTGCTCGATCTACAGGATCGCATCTGCCAGTCCTTGGAAGCGGAGGATGGTCATGCCCGGTTCATGGAGGAGGCCTGGACACGTCCTACCGGCGGCGGTGGTCGTACGCGTGTGATTGGTGAAGGTGCCGTCATCGAAAAAGGCGGTGTGAACTTCTCTCATGTCCACGGCGACAGCATGCCGCCTTCGGCCAGCGCCCATCGTCCTGAGCTGGCAGGTCGCAGTTTCGAGGCCATGGGCGTCTCGCTGGTGATCCACCCTGAAAACCCGAATGTACCCACCTCCCACGCCAATGTGCGTTTTTTCATCGCTGAAAAAGACGGTGAAGAACCGGTCTGGTGGTTTGGTGGCGGTCTGGATCTGACGCCTTATTATGGTAACGAGGAAGACTGTATCCACTGGCACCGGGTGGCACGTGATGCCTGTGCGCCATTCGGTGAAGACGTCTACCCGCGTTACAAAGCCTGGTGTGATCGTTACTTCCAGATCAAGCATCGCAACGAGCCGCGTGGAATCGGTGGCCTGTTCTTCGATGATCTGAACGAGTGGGACTTCGAGACCAGCTTTGCCTTTCTGCGGGCTATTGGCGATGCCTACCTGAACGCCTACCTGCCGATTGTACAGCGTCGTCGGAACGAGCCTTTTACCGAAGCACAGCGCGAGTTCCAGGCCTATCGCCGCGGCCGCTACGTAGAGTTCAACCTGGTCTATGACCGTGGCACCCTGTTCGGTCTGCAATCGGGCGGCCGTACCGAGTCGATCCTGATGTCCCTGCCACCCATCGTGCGTTGGGGATATGACTGGAAGCCGGCGCCCGGTAGCGAAGAGGCTCGTTTGACCGAGTACTTCCTGACCGACCGTGACTGGTTGGCTGATACCTGATACCGACCCATTGATCTTTGCTTCAAGGACATCTCATGGACCGTTATGCCGTCATTGGCAACCCTGTCGCCCATAGCAAGTCGCCTGCCATTCATAGCCGCTTTGCCGAGCAGACAGGACAGGCCATGCGCTACGACACCTGGCTTGCGCCGCTTGGCGAGTTCGAGCGCAGCGCGCGTGAGTTTTTTGCCAATGCGGCAGGCGCTAATGTGACGGTCCCGTTCAAAGAGGATGCCTTTCGATTTGCCGATGAGCTGACCGAGCGTGCCCGACGTGCCGGTGCGGTCAATACGCTAAAGAAGCGGGAAGACGGGACCTTTCTGGGCGACAACACTGACGGTGCCGGACTGGTTCGTGATCTGACGGTCAATGCAGGCCTGTCCCTGACTGGCAAGCGTATCCTCATCCTGGGCGCTGGTGGCGCCGTACGTGGCGTGTTGGAGCCCATTCTGGCGGAGCGGCCTGCGGCCCTGGTCATTGCTAATCGGACCGAGAGCAAGGCCATACAACTGGCGCGTGAATTTGCAGCGCTGGGAATGATCGAGGCGGCAGCGTTCAGCCTTGAGGCGGAGCCATTCGACCTGATCATCAATGGTACTGCTGCCAGCCTCTCCGGCGATGTTCCCCCTATCACCCCTACCTTGGTCCGCGCTGGGGTAACCGTTACTTACGACATGATGTACAGCAAGGAGCCAACGCCCTTCTGTTGTTGGTCAACCACACACGGCGCAGTACAAGCCCTAGATGGTCTGGGTATGCTGGTTGAGCAGGCTGCCGAAGCATTTTACCTTTGGCGCGGCATACGGCCGGAGAGCGACCCGGTATTGCATGAGTTTAGACAGCAGCTGGCGGCGTCCTGATTGGACTATTGAGTCCTCTGAATACCACGCTATTGAAAAGCTTGCTATTGGCGCTTGTGGATAAGTAATGCCTGTACAAAACGGTCTGGATGTTATCCAATGCTGAAAATGATTATTGCGGCAGGCTTGATATGACTGACAGCGTTATAGCTTGAAAACAAAAAAAGCGGCATATTGAGGAGAAGTAGCGATGTGGTTGGCCGTGGCGCATGTGGATAAGACTTAACACCTGTGCATGGTTGAAAAGATACTCACAGGCTTCAGGGTGTCTTCACCTGCGCTTGAAGACTCACGCTGAATGGTATTGGCGGTAACCAGTGCCCAGCAAACGCAGCCAGGCACTGAGTTGGATATCAGTTCAGCAAGGTGGCATCCAGGCTGATCTTGGCATTTAGTACCTTGGAGACCGGGCAGCCTTCCTTCGCCTTGTTGGCGATGGCCTGGAACTGGTCATTGTCGATACCTGGAATCTTGGCCGACATGGTCAGATCGATCGTTGTGATTTCGAAGCCTTCGCCTACTTTGTCGAGCGTAACCACTGCCTTGGTTTCGATACGCTCGGCTGTGTAATTCTCCATCCCCAGCATCATGGAAAAGGCCATGGAGAAGCAGCCCGCATGCGCCGCGCCAATCAACTCTTCGGGGTTGGTGCCTGGCTGGTCTTCGAAGCGAGTGTTGAAACCGTAGGGATTTTCCTTCAGCGCGCCGCTGGCTGTGGAAATCGTACCTTTACCGTCCTTTAAACCACCTTGCCATACAGCAGATGCTGTCTTTTTCATGGTTCCTCTCCTGTGGATGATTCGAGTTATATGTGAAATCGGATGCTGGGCAAAGTTCGTTGCGGGTGCGGCGAAACGTAAGGCGTACAGGGGGTGTTCATCAGGGTAAGGTAAAAAGGCCGGAGCAAATGGCCAGGGTTGTGGTCAGCCTATGACCTGCCCTTTCTCCGGTCTGATTCATTTCAAGGAGTCGTCATGGACTATAAGAACCTCGGGTCTACGGGCCTGAAAATCTCCCCGCTGTGCCTGGGCTGCATGACCTACGGCGTGCCTGAACGTGGTAATCATCCATGGACGATGGGCGAAGAAGAGAGTCGCCCGCTACTCAAGAAAGCCCTCGACATGGGCATTAACTTCTTTGATACCGCCAACGCCTATTCCGATGGTACCAGTGAGGAAATCGTCGGTCGGGCGCTGAAGGATTTTGCCCAGCGTGACGAGATTGTGCTGGCCACCAAGGTCTATTTTCCGATGCGCAACAAGCCCAACGTGGGCGGCCTGTCACGTAAGGCGATCTTTGCCAGTATCGATGCCAGCCTCAAGCGCTTGGGCACTGACTACGTGGACCTGTACCAGATTCACCGCTGGGATTATGAAACGCCTATCGAAGAAACCATGGAAGCGCTGCACGATGTGGTGAAGGCGGGTAAGGCGCTGCATATCGGTGCGTCCAGCATGTACGCCTGGCAATTCGCCAAAGCTCTGCATGTGGCGGATCGAAATGGTTGGACCCGTTTCGTCACCATGCAGAATTATGTGAACCTGCTGTATCGCGAAGAAGAGCGCGAAATGCTGCCGCTCTGCCGTGACGAAGGCATAGGGGTCATTCCCTGGAGCCCCATGGCACGTGGAAGGCTGACCCGAGATTGGGATACCAGCAGCGCACGCGTTGAGAGTGACGAGTTTGGCAAGAGCCTGTATGCCAATACGGCCGATGCCGACCGCCGTGTGGTTGAGCGTGTGGCCGAGATTGCCAACGAGCGTGGCGTACCGCGTGCACAGGTGGCGCTGGCCTGGGTTGTGCAAAAAACTGGCATCAGTGCACCCATCATTGGTGCGTCCAAACCGCAGCACCTCGAAGACGCTGTGGCCGCCCTCTCGCTCAACCTGACCACCGAAGAGATCGCCCGCCTTGAGGAACCTTACGTCCCTCATGGTGTGGTCGGTTTTGCCTGATCATGGTCTTTCCGGTACGACACCTGTCGTACCGGACCTACCGCGCCATTACCTCACCCTATCGGTTTCATAGTCACTAAAAAGAGCCAGGTTACTTTTAATAACTGCCTTAAAGGCGTAAAGTGAGTTTCTTGATGTAATCACGCTCAGCGAGGTTGCCATGGACGATTTTAACAAGTCCGCTACCGGGCGCCGCCGACTGAAAAACCACGACTGCCCTATCCGTGATGTGCTGGACCGTGTAGGCGATGCCTGGTCGGTACTGGCTGTTTTCAAGCTGGACAGCGGACCACTGCGTTTCAATGAACTCAAGCGTCAGATCGATGGCATTTCCCAACGAATGCTGACCGTCACGTTGCGCAACCTGGAGCGCGATGGATTGATTACCCGAACGGTCATTCCCTCAACGCCGCCCCAGGTGGAATACGCCCTGACCGGGATCGGGCAAAGCCTGGTCATTCCCATCCGAGCCTTGGCCGATTGGGCCGCTCAATCGCAGCCGATCATTCAGCAGGCGCGCGATACCTACGATCTGGCCGTGCGGCAGCGGCAAATTGAAGAGCCTGCCGCGGCTAACGAGGAGACTTCTACATGACTCAACTCAAAGACACTGCCATTTCCGTTCTGGACCTGGCGCCGGTAAGGGACGATGGCAACGCGGCCCAGGCTCTGCACAACTCACTCGACCTTGCTCGCCATGCGGAGCGGCTGGGCTATAACCGATTCTGGGTCGCTGAGCATCACAACATGGACGGCATCGCCAGCTCAGCTACGGCCGTTCTGCTCGGATACCTGGCGGGTGGTACATCCACGATCCGCATCGGCTCCGGTGGCATCATGCTGCCCAACCACGCCCCTCTTGTTGTGGCCGAGCAGTTCGGCACGCTGGATGCTCTGTATCCGGGCCGTATCGATCTGGGGCTTGGCCGTGCGCCCGGGTCCGATCAGATGACCGCCCATGCACTGCGCCGTGATCGTTTGGGAAGCGCCGATGACTTCCCTTCCGACGTAGAGGAGCTGCAGTACTTCCTGGGTCCACGACAGGAAGAACAGCGGGTAATTGCCGTGCCGGGTGTCGATAGCAACATACCGATCTGGCTGTTGGGGTCGAGCCTGTTCAGTGCTCAGCTGGCGGCTGCCAAAGGTTTGCCGTATGCCTTTGCATCCCATTTTGCGCCACGCTATATGCATGAAGCGATTCGTCTGTACCGTGAAAACTTCCGCCCTTCCGAGGTGCTGGACAAGCCCTATGTCATGCTGGGTGTTCCGCTGGTTGCAGCAGACAGCGACGAGGAAGCCAATTACCTGGCAAGCACGGTTTATCAGCGCGTCCTGGCATTAATGCGTGGCCAAAGCCTGGTGCTTCGCCCGCCGGTTCGAAACATGAGTCTTGAATGGTTGCCCCATGAAAAAGACGCTGTGCTGAACATGCTGGGCATGGCGATTATTGGTGGGCCGGACAAGGTACGCGAGCGGGTCGATTTGCTGCTTGAGAAGACCGACGCCGATGAATTGATTTTCACCTGCGATGTGTATGAACATGCTGATCGACTCAGGTCGTATCAGATTCTAGCCGAACTTAAAGGCTGATATAAAAAGGGCGCTACGGCGCCCTTTTTCATAACGTTAAATTAATAACGCTGATATCAGTGCATTCTAAAGAGATATCAATCAGCTATTAAATTAATATTAATTTATTGGCGGGCTATTTATCTGCAAAGTTCTGTTGCCAGAATTTTTCGAAGGCTTCTTTCCACTCGGGTAATTGCACACCCCAGTTGGTCTGAATACGTGAGCAATCCATTCGTGAATTAGCTGGGCGTTTTGCTGGAGTGGGATATTCACGCGTAGGAATAGGGTAAAGCTTGGCACGCAAACGGCCTTGCTCTTCAAGTTTCTGAGCAATCGTTTCGGTAAAGCCAAACCAGGATGTCTTGCCAGTCGAGGTAAGGTGGTAAATACCCCAGGGGCCTGGGTTCCCCATGGCAGTGCGACTCACGATGTGAGCAGTGGCTGACGCGATTGTATCGGACCATGTCGGTATGCCGATCTGATCATCTACAACGCGCAATTCGTCTTTTTCCTGCAGCAGGCGATGCATGGTACGAACAAAGTTGTGACCATCCTGGGAGTAAACCCAACTGGTTCGCAGGATCAGATACTGTCCGCCTACGGCCTGAACCGCCTGTTCGCCAGCCAGCTTGCTTTCGCCATACACGCTGGTGGGGTGGGTGGCATCCTCTTCACTGTAGGGCTCGTTCTTGTCACCATCAAACACATAGTCGGTCGAATAGTGGATGAACGGAATGGCCCGTGCCACGGCCTCCTCCGCCAGAATCCGCGGTGCCTCTGCGTTTACCTTGAAAGCCATCTCGGCGTCGGTCTCGGCCTTGTCCACAGCCGTATATGCAGCAGCATTGATAATCAGGTCTGGCTGCACACGTCGAACGGTTTCACGAATGGCCTCTTCATTTGCAAGATCCATGGCATCACGACCCAGAACAACAAGTTCATGATCGGTTTTAAGGCTTCTTTGCAGCGCTTGAGAGACCTGACCGCTTCGACCTGTAATTAAAATTTTCATATTTCTCCAGCCTGATCGAGCGGCATTAACCCAAAAGCAGTGAGCTAGTTGATTAAGAACCCGATAGTGGTTGGTTTAATAATGAGCGACTGATGCTCAATTATTGCCCAACAGTAAATCAATGTGATGGTCGCTATGTTGAACGCGTTTAAAAGTTAAGCAAACTTTAAATAAAGCGAAAAACACAGAGCACCGCAGTTTATAAAAAACCAGGGCGATAGTGTGCCTGCCTATACGGGCAAGGCCAGAGGCGGGGCGGAGCGCTATGGCGGCGTGGGCAGCCAGAAAAGGAGATTGGTCATAAAACGTGCCAATAACAGCGTGCTTAGTCGGCGAACACTAACACACCTTTGTGACGGTTTGTCAGCAAAGTTGTTTCAAGACAGACAAACCTTTACAGAGGCTGTTGAAAGGCTATGAAGTTGGCAGAAGAAGCGGGCCTAGTACCTTGAGGCTTGTGAGTTCCATGGCAAGGCCGCTCTTCTTTGATAAGGGTCAAACCGGCTTTTGTACCAGTGCAAGGCCAGTCATTTCCTGAAGACTTTCAAGTGTGAGGCCTTCGACAAGTTCGCTGGCATACACGCGGCCGTCAGCAATATCGAAAATAGCCAGATCGGTATACACACGAGATACGCAGCCTACGCCCGTCAGCGGGTAGGTACAGTGCTCGACCAGCTTGCTTTGCCCGGCTTTGGTCATGAGATCCATCATGACAAAGACCTGCTTGGCACCTATTGCAAGGTCCATAGCACCCCCTACGGCAGGAATCGCATCAGGCTCGCCGGTGTGCCAGTTGGCCAGATCGCCTGTGACGGATACCTGGAAAGCGCCGAGCACGCAGATATCCAAATGGCCGCCGCGCATCATTGCAAACGAATCCGCATGGTGAAAAAACGCACCGCCTGGCAGCAGGGTAACAGGCTGCTTGCCAGCGTTGATCAGATCAGAATCTTCCTTGCCCTCCTCTGGCGCCGGACCCATGCCCAGTATGCCGTTCTCGCTGTGCAGAAAAATTTCGCGGTCAGCCGGCAGGTGGTTGGCCACTAGCGTCGGCAGTCCAATCCCCAGATTGACGTAGGCCCCTTCCGGGATGTCCTGGGCGACTCGGGCAGCGATCTGGTTGCGGTTGAGTCTGTTCATTCCTGATCTCCTGAAACACGAACGACACGTTGCACAAAAATGCCTGGCGTAACGATGATTTCCGGATCGATCTCGCCCAGCTCCACAATTTCACGGGTTTGCACGATGGTAGTCTTTGCAGCCGTCGCCATGATGGGACCAAAATTGCGGGCAGCCTTGCGGTAGGTCAGGTTGCCCCAACGGTCGGCACGGTCCGCACGAATCAGGGCAAAGTCGGCATGAATGGGATATTGGATAACGTAGTGCTTGCCGTTGATTTCGCGTGTTTCCACGCCTTCGGCCAGAATCGTGCCGTAGCTGGTCGGCGTGAAAAAGGCGCCGATACCGGCACCCGCAGCGCGGATACGCTCGGCCAGATTGCCCTGCGGCACTAACTCCAGTTCAATTTTGCCGGCACGGTAAAGCTCGTCGAATACATAGGAGTCGGTCTGGCGTGGAAATGAACAGATGATTTTGCGAACCTGACCTGCCTTGAGCAGGGCTGCCAGGCCTACATCGCCATTGCCCGCATTGTTGTTGATGATGGTGAGATCTTTCGCACCGTGCGCTATCAACGCATCAATCAGCTCAGAAGGCTGTCCGGATGGGCCGAAGCCGCCAATCATCACGGTGGCACCATCGTGGATGTCTTCCACCGCCTGGCTCAGGCTCTCGACAATCTTGTTGATCATTGTATGTCCTCATTCAAGGGTCTCGCTGTTGCTCATGCACCAGCCGAGGAGGTAAGCCGTATGCACCGAGCATATGCGATTGCATCCCTTGAAAAAGGTAGTTGTGTCCGATAATCGGACACAAAACGCTTCATATGTGCGTTTATCGATCGGCACTAGTATCAGTACGTCGTTGTAAGGCAAGTAGACCATTTCGGCATTTCAATACGGTCTTTGGAGAATTAACCGGCACAGCGCTGGTCATTTTAATGACTTACACAAATGCGATGATGGCAAAAGGCTCTAGGTCAAGCATTGGCGATTAGGTTAATCAAATATTTGTGTGCACCAATTCACGGTATTGTAGGGGAATCTGAATCATTCCTGAACACGGGAGAATCGGTTAAGCAAAAAACATTGTGATCCTAAAGTTTCCTTTTACTGTGTCGACTTACTAAAGAGGCCACAGGAAATTCGGCTTTCGCGCTAACGCTATCAACACAAGGGATTTGAATGAATATTCTTCAGGAAACACTGAATGAGCTATCTTCACTCCGCGCCCAGTATTGGACGTTTTGTACCCAAAGAGCAGCATGTCTTTTGGGGTGAGCGAGTCAGCGAGCTGCTGCAGATCGTTGCGATCAGTCACGGCTTTGATTTGATGCGCCTTGGCGCAAGCGAGGCATACCGCCTCAAGGGCTTTCTGGATACGCTCGAACAGAATGACTATCCAGAACTGGCCGACTGGAATGACCGGGTTTTTGCCTGCACCCGTCTTACGTGCCGGGTCGAGCTTGAGAAGTACATGCTGGAAGGCATGCCCAAGTCCTGACGTACCCCCCTCTCCTTTCTGGGCTGCCCGCCTGATGTGGCAGCCGGACGCTCATGGTGAAACCGCCTCTTCTTCAGCCGATGCAGGTTTGGTCAGGCGCATTGAGGTCAGATATAGCGAAAATACCAGGACGAAGGCACCCAGAAGAAAGCCGACATAGGGAATTCTGAAGGCAATCAACAGGGCGGCGGCGGCACCGCTGGCTGCTGCTGGGATAGCTCTGAACACATCAAGCTTCAAGGTAAAGGGTTTGTGGCATTCGGGACATAATCGGCTTCCATCCGACTCAGGCGGACCGAAGACTGCAGCGTGGAAGGCGCTGATGCTTTGTTTGCAGTGGGGGCATTTCATGCTGAATTCCTTTTCAAGCAGTCAGGCAGGTTAACTGCATCCTGAAATCCTACGCGCGCTCCGAAGAAAATGGGGAGCTGCCGTGCAGAGCTGTGAGCAGGTTCATGTAAATAAGCATGGGTTTGTGCTAAAGCCACAGGCCGTTAGCTCAAGTGCCTGGACTGTCTTTTCGAACGGATAGGACCCTCCGGGCTGCCGATCGTTTCTGTTCTTATCACATCTTGTGGCCCTGGCTGGAGCAGCCCTGCGTCAGAATGTCAGTCACGGTATTGTTCGTCCCTGCCGTACGCCAGGATATGCTGGCATAGCCTTTCGTCTAAAAACATATAAGGTGACTCAACGCTTACGGGTGCGTTCCGAAACGAGCCTTCTTCTCCCTGCCCATCGAAGCGGTTTCGCTGGAATGGTTTCAGTAGAGGCACTCCAGCGCAGCGGCTTAAAGTGATCCCGTCAGAGAGGTCTTTCGGATCTGTCCAGTCCTAGTCGTATTGCTGCCCATCGGCATGTGCCGGGCGGACGAAATGCTCTCACCAACCCTTTTTACCTTGTTGCAGAATCCCTTGGCAGGCAGATGAGCCCTTTCCCTTCAGGTGGCGCTGTCTGCCTTTAGCGACAGGCCCGGCTAAGCGGGCTGTGAACACAATAACTAAAAAGGGTGGTAGCGATGGAGCACATTCTCAAAGCAGCCTTCGGCTGCCTAAGCGAAGCCGAGCATGTCCGACATGAGTTGATCGCAAAAGGTGTAGCCGGTCGGCATATCTCACTTTCAGCCTCTCGAAATGAGACGGCAGGTTCTTCCACAGGTTCGCTGGGTGAACGAATCAGCCATTTCTTCTGTTCGCTTTTCGACCTGGCCGATGATGAGCCCGCGCGCGAGGCCATTACCGAGCACTCGACTGTCCTGACGGTCACGCTTACCGAGTACCAGCAGCAGGCCGTAGTTGAGGCCGTGCTCGCGCAGAACGGTGCAATGAGTGCCCATGCCCTGACGGATGACTATGCCATCTCCAGTCACTATCCAAGTTCGGCCTGTATGCTCGGCATGGGTTCCTTCGCCTTGGCCGGTCAGGTGCCACAAGAGGCGACAGGAGGCCGGTTCGTGCCGACCCAGGCGGAAGAGGAGGCCTGGTTGACCAAGCCTCCGCTGGAGCTGCCCTCGCTGTCTCTCTCATTTGCCAAGCCCTGATCACAGAATCAGGGCTTGCAGGGCTAGGTGCGCAGTGCTGCCATGGCCTGACCGAGATAGCGTTGGATATCGTCTGTCATCCAGGTGCCCTCAGCCAGCTGCGGCTCGCAGGCATGGGCCTGACGCAGTTTATGGTGGGTCTCGGGATTTGTGCCTGCATAGGCTGTAAACAATGCGGTCCAGCGTTGCGCCAGCTGCAGCGCCTCTGGAGAGTGGGGAGGCAGTCCGTTATCCATAATGCGGCGTAAATCGGCCAGAAGCGGTAGCCATTTCGGGACCTGCTCGCCATAGTTTGCCTGCATGAAGGCGAACTCTTCGGGTGTGAGATACCGTTCATAGATCGCAAGCTTGCCGGCCGTGAAGGCCTTCAGGATAAAGCGGGTCATCTCGGTGGTGACACCCGTCTGCTCCTGTAGCGGGGCCTCATGGCGGAACAGCTCGTTGAGCCGTACGGCCAGGGCCGGGTTGGTTGATGTATTGCGCTCCAGGAGCGTCATCCAGCGCCGTGCCAGCGACTGTGCTTGAACGGACTCAGGGGGGAGCCCTTGTTGGAGGAGCTGATGGGCTTCCTGCACCAGTGCGCGCCAAGCCTGCTGGTTGGCGGGAGTGTAGAAAGGCAGTTCATTCAGGTCTTCAGGGGCGAAATGCTGTTCGTACATGGTCATCAATTCCAGGGTCTTCAACCAATCGGCCAGGTCAGGCTCCTCTCCTCCACTGAGTTGGCGATGCAAGTCTGCCAGGCGATTACGCAGATTCGTTTGCCGGGTAATCTGTCGGTCCAGCAGGCGGATCTGCTGCTCGGTGATGGTCAGGAGCGCAACGTCTGGCCGCGCCAGAAGGGCTCCGATCTCGGCCAGCGACAGGCCCATGCCACGCAGGGCCTGGATCTGGTGCAGCCGGGCAATATCGGCCCGGTTATACAGTCGGTAGCCAGCATCGGAACGCGCGGAGGGTGTGAGCAGGCCGATGCTGTCGTAATGGTGAAGAGCCCGAATCGTAAGACCCGACTGCTTAGCCAGTTCGCCCACTTTCAATAGCATCGAATTGCTCCTTTCTTCCACGTGCGGAATTGATCCTGAGACCTCACGTTACGATAGGGTCAAGGGGGCTGTGAACAAAGACGCGGGCTGGCTATTTAAATGGCCAGCCCGGAAAGACATTACCGCGCTGAGGCGGGCTCGGCCGATGAGGAAAGGCGCGTGACCAGCGCCCAACCCAAGCCACTTACCACGACCCCAATGGACAGCGCCACGGCCAGACGGAAGGCGCTGCCGTACACCAGCGGCGCAAGCCAGCCGCTGACGATGGAAAAGAAGATCATCTGGACAAACCCCAGGACTGACGCGGCGGTGCCGGATAGCTCCGGTACGCGCTCAAGGATGCGTAGCGTCATGGTAGGAATGCCCAGCGACAGACCGAAGACGAACAGCCCGTGCGGGATAACGGCCGCATAGACATTCAGGTCGGTAGCCAGACCTGTATAGGTCAGGTTGATCAGGCAGCTCAGGCCAAGCATGGCGTAGGCAAAGCCGATCAGTCGACCGGAAGGCAATTGTGAGGAAAGCCGTGCTGCCAGAAAGGACCCGCTAGTCAATCCGATTACGATGGGAATAAACAGATAGCCAAAGTCGGTTTCGGCCAGCCCCAGTACCTGGGTGACAAAATCGGGGGCGGCGCCGATCAGGAAGGCGAAGCCGCCAAACAGGGCGCCGAAGACCACGGCGCGTGCCATGAACTGCCCGTCCCGCATGACTCGTCCGTAATTGCGCGACAGGACGCTCAGATCGAAGGCTTGTCTGCGTTCTGGCGCCAGGGTCTCGGGCATCAGGAACGCGCAGAGCGAGGCGCTGAAAACGGCAAGCGCCGCGAGGAAAAAGAATACGCCGCGCCAACCGGTGTGTTCTGACAGGTAGCCGCCAATAATCGGCGCAAAGGCTGGGGACACGCTGAAGACCATGATGATGTAGGACATGGTTTTCTGGGCCACCGGACCCTTGTAACAGTCCGTCACGATGGCCTGTCCCACTACCATTCCTGCACCAGCGGACAGGCCCTGGCAGACACGGCCTGCCAGCAGCCAGTCGAAGCTCGGGCCGAATGCCGCGATCAGCGAGCCGGCGATATACACCGCCAGGGCCGAAAGAATGACCCGCCGGCGGCCGAACGAGTCGGACAGGGTGCCATGCAGAAGCGTCATGAATGCGAACGCCAGCATATACAGGCCGAGCGTCAATTGGGTCTTTTCAGGTGTCAGCTGAAAATCTCGGCCGATGGCGCCAAAGGCCGGCAGGTAGGCATCAATCGACATGGGGCCGATACAGGCCAGGGCGCCGAGGATCAGCACCATCACGGGATAGCGAGGAATAGAGGTGGTGGTCGTTTGCAAGGGGAATAACCTGTCACGGGCCACAGTGGCCCGCGTCAAACAAGGGAAACGCCTACCCCTCAGGGTAGGATGATCAGCCGGTCCGGTAGCTCGTTACGCGTATGGGTTGCCGGCAGGTGTTGCTTCAGGTGCTCACCGCATGCATCGATACAGGTCAGAAAGCCCTGCAAGGTTTCGCCGCGACGAACCTGCTGTGTAAAGGTTGCGATGATCGACTGCCAGGTTTCGTCACTCAGCTTTTGCGAAATACCTCGGTCTACGAGGATTTCCACATAGCGTTCGGCTTCCGATACAAAGATCAGCATGCCAGTTTCCGCCTGTGTGTGGTGAAGGTTGTGCTCGAGAAACTGACGGCGTGCCAGGTTGGACGCGCGCCAGCAACGCACCTGGCGTGGAATCAGACGCGTCGTGATGGCTGGAATGCGGAAGATCAGACTCAGCGCAATCAACGTGCCCCACTGGACCAGCAGGAGTTCATGGGGGCTCAGCCAACCTGGGTAGTAATTGATCGCGCCTGGAACGATCAATGCAATGAGGCTCGCCCAGAGTAACGGGATATAGGTGTAATCATCGGCCCGTGCGGCCAGCACCGTGACCAGCTCTGCATCGGTATCGCGTTCAACGCGAGAGATGGCTTCAGCGACCTGTCGCTGCTCGTGCTCGTTGAGTAATGTCATAGAGGTCCGCTCTCCTTACCAATCACCTGAAGCCCCGCCGCCGCCAAAGCTGCCGCCGCCCCCACCAAAACCACCTCCTCCAAGGCCACCTCCTCCCGAGCGGCCACCACCGCCGAGAACACTGCCAAGGATTGCGCCGGTTAGCACCGAGTTGCCTCGCCCGCCACGTCCACCACGACCGCCTCCGCCACCTTTCATCATGAACAGGATGATGACGAACAGGACGATGAACAGAATCGGGGTAGGACGATCTTCACTGTCGTGATATGTATCATCCTGTGCCGGGCGTGCCAGCGGATCGCCGCCCAGTACCTTGAGCATGGCGCTAGCCCCCTCGTTAATGCCTTGAGCAAATTGACCCTGCCGGAACGCGGGAACAATGACCTGATTGATGATCAGGAAGGACTGCGCATCCGTCAGGCGGTCTTCCAGACCATAGCCGACTTCGATTCGGACCTTGCGGTCGTCACGCGAGACAAGAAGTAGCGCACCATTGTCTTTGCCTTTCTGCCCGATCCCCCAATGGCGACCGAGCTGATAGCCATACTCCTCAATGGAACGGCCTTGCAGGCTGGGGATGGTAGCGACCACCACCTGTTCGCTCGTCGCCTGCTCATGGGCCTTGAGCATCTGCTCCAGTCGGGCCTTGGTCTGGGCATCCAACATTCCGGCCTGATCAACAACCCGGCCGGTCAAGGGTGGGAAACCAGGAGCCTGCTGGGCCTGTGCCACCGCTGCACAAGCCCAGAACAGAATCCACAGCGCAAAGGCGCGAAACACCGGGCGATCAATCATTGATTGAAGTTGACCTTGGGTGCCTGATCAGCGTTAGGCGTCGTGGCTTTGAAGTTCTCGCGAACCGGCAGGTCGCTGTAGAAGATCTTGTGCCAGATGCTGCCCGGGAAAGTGCGGATTTCGGTGTTATAGCGCTCGACCGAGGCGATGAAGTCACGGCGGGCCACGGCGATACGGTTTTCAGTACCTTCCAGCTGGGATTGCAGGGCCATGAAGTTTTGATTGGATTTCAGATCCGGATAACGCTCGGACACCACCATCAACCGGCTCAGGGCACCACTCAGCTGCTGCTGGGCCTGATCGAACTGCTGGAGTTTCTGGGGATCGTTAAGCGTGCTCGCGTCGACCTGAATGGAGGTTGCCTTGGCGCGGGCCTCGATCACGGCGGTGAGGGTGTCCTGCTCCTGCTTGGCGTAACCCTTTACGGTCTCAACCAGATTCGGGATGAGATCGGCACGGCGCTGATACTGGTTTTCCACCTGCGCCCAGGCCGACTTCACTTGCTCGTCATAGGTAGGAATAGTGTTAATGCCGCAGCCGCTCAAGAGCGAAGCCAGCACGGCGAAGACCGCAATCTTCCAGCTCAAGCGTAGTCCCTGGGTCATATGCATTGCGTGTAACTCTCCGTTTGTATACCTGAATATGGGTGGCAGTCATGGCTTCGTGATGACGAAGCGTGCGTATAAATACGGATAGCGCGACCCCGCAAGAGTTCAGGCCAATCGCCTCCGCTGTTGTCACAAAAATCGCAACCACTGCCCATTGAGTTAAGGCTGAGCGAGGCTCATTATCTGGCAGACGGAACTGCCCGGAACAGGCGTTAGGTTTTTGTTGCAGATGGGATAACGAGAGGGGAAATGCAGAGGAATGGGATTACGGAGCTGCGCGGGGGTTGATAGCGGATCGGCGCAAAGGCCGCTGCGCTATCACCTGCCGGGCAGCTCCAGGAAGTTCTCGCAGCAATAGAGCGTTTCGCCGCTTATTGGTTCACTGCGAAATCTTTTTTATCAGATCAGCTGTTTTCGATACGGAAACCGATTTTCAGCGTTACCTGGTAGTGCGCCACCTTGCCGTCTTGAATATGACCGCGCGTTTCGGCGACTTCAAACCACTCCATGTTCTTGATGGACTTGCTGGTCTCCGCCAGGGCGTTGTTGATGGCATCTTCGACGCTGGTGGTGGAGGAGCCGACAATTTCCAGCTTCTTGTACGTGTGATGATCAGACATGAAAACCTCCTGGTTGTAGTTGGCCAATCATCTGGCCAAGGAAAAAACCGCTTGTTTAATGAGTCTCATCAAAACGTGGATTAGTTCAGTGTGTACAAGTGTTGATCAAGTTTGTGTCGCACTTTCGCTGCCGGGTGAAGTCAGACCCGGAACACCCAATGAAACAGGAGGTTCACGCCATGGCTCGTAACAGTTCCTATCAGGCAACCCTTGAAAATCTTGAAGACCAGATTCAAACACTGAAAGATTCTCTCTCCTCCTTGAAGCGCAGTGCTTCGGCGGAGTCCCGTCATTCGTTGAAGTCGTTCAAGGACAACACCAGCCACGCGCTGCACCGCTCGGGTGAGAGCCTGGAAGATTTTTATGACGAAGCACGTGTATTAGCACTAGAAGCCAGCAAAATAGCCGGTACAAGTGTGCGCAAGCACCCTTGGGCTACTGTAGGCGTGGTCGCCGGTCTGACCGTACTGGCAGGCTGGTGGCTGCTGCGCGACGAATAATAATGTCGCCTTTTTCGCCGCTCGCCTTGCCGGGCGGCGATGATCCTTCCTAGTCTTCTGCCAGCGCTGCTCGCAGCCATTGTGCAAGCCGCTGTGCTCGCTGGTCCGCCAGCCGCCCCGGCACCCATAATGCCAAAACCGCTTCGGTCTCAACGAATCCCCACGGTGCTATCAGCCGTCCTGCCGCCAGATCTCCAGCCACCAGGGGTTTAGGCGCAATGGCGACGCCCAACCCGGCCACGGCTGCTTCCAACAGGTAATACAGGTGCTCGAAGCCTGCGCCAACCGTCAGGCTGTCAGCTGGCAGACCATGGCGTTGCGCCCACGCAGGCCAGGCCTGTGGGCGGGAAGCCGTATGCAGTAGTGGCTCGCCCAACAGCGCCGTAGGGGGTGCGTTCTGAAACAGGGACGCATTGGCATACCGGGGACTGACGACCGGGCCGATACATTCAGGGGCCAGCACGTGTACATGCATGTCCGGCGGTGCAGTTGGCTCGGCAAACAAGAGCGTGGCGTTGAGGCCGGGACGGCGGGGATCGAGCTCGCCCTCGCTGGTGGACAGGCTCAGCCGTAGTTCAGGCAATTCACGGTTGAGTCGATCCAGCCGCGGAATGAACCAGCGAGCCAGAAGGCTGCCCGAACAGCCCAGCACAAAGGGAGCATCGCTGGCGCCGCGTTTGAGATCGGCGCAGACGCTGCGCAGCCGCTCGAACGCTTCGGCACTGGCGTCCCGCAGTCGAAGACCCGCTTCGGTTAGCGCAAGGCCCCGCCCTTCCCTGACGAACAGCACCACGCCCAGCTGTTCCTCCAATGCACGGATCTGACGGCTTACCGCGCCATGGGTAACGAACAGCTCCGCTCCTGCTTTGCTGACGCTACCCAGGCGCGCAGCTGCCTCAAAGGCACGCAGAGCATTTAAAGGAGGAAGATCGTTCATTATCCGACCTGTGAGTTTTTCTAACAGATACAGGCGATCTTATCAATTTATTCCTGTCCAGCAACCGGTTAGTGTAAAACCATATTCACAGGGAGCTCTCCCATGACAGACATGACCTACAGCCAAGGCCCTGACGCTCAGGGCATGTTCGGCCAGTTTGGTGGCCGCTATGTGGCCGAAACCCTGATGCCGCTGATTTTGGATCTCGAGCGTGAGTACACCGCCGCGATGAAGGATCAGGCGTTTCTGGATGAGCTGGCCTATTTCCAGCGCGACTACATTGGCCGCCCCAATCCGCTGTATTTCGCCGAGCGCCTGACCGAGCATTTTGGTGGCGCCAAGATCTATCTGAAGCGCGAAGAGCTGAACCACACCGGCGCGCACAAGATCAACAATTGCATCGGCCAGATTCTCCTGGCCAAGCGTATGGGCAAGACCCGCATCATTGCCGAGACCGGTGCCGGCATGCACGGCGTGGCCACTGCCACCGTAGCGGCCCGCTTCGGCCTGCCCTGTGTGATCTACATGGGCACCACCGATATCGACCGGCAACAGGCCAACGTCTTTCGCATGAAGCTCTTGGGTGCGACGGTGATCCCGGTCACTGCCGGTACGGGCACGCTCAAGGATGCGATGAACGAGGCCCTGCGTGACTGGGTGACCAATGTCGCCGATACCTTCTACCTGATTGGCACCGTTGCCGGTCCGCACCCCTACCCGGCCATGGTTCGTGATTTCCAGGCCGTAATCGGTCGTGAAGCCAAGGCGCAGATCTTTGAGAAAGAGGGTCGCCTGCCCGACAGCCTGATCGCCTGTGTGGGTGGTGGCTCAAACGCCATGGGGCTGTTCCATGAATTCGTGGATGACAAGGACGTGGCGATCATTGGCGTTGAAGCCGGTGGTCACGGTGTCAGTACCGACAAGCACGCTGCCAGCCTGAACGGTGGCGTTCCTGGTGTCCTGCATGGCAATCGTACGTTTCTTCTACAGGACGACGACGGCCAGATCATCGACGCGCATTCTATCTCCGCCGGCCTGGACTATCCTGGCATCGGCCCGGAGCACGCCTGGTTGCATGATGTGAAGCGCGTGGAGTATGTGCCGATCAATGACGACGAGGCACTGGCGGCTTTCCACCAGACCTGCCGTCTGGAGGGCATCATTCCAGCGCTGGAATCCGCCCACGCTCTGGCTGAAGCCTACAAGCGCGCGCCTACGCTGCCCAAGGATCACATCATGATCGTCTGCCTCTCCGGCCGCGGCGATAAGGACATGCAAACCGTGATGAGCCATCTGGGAGACAAGCTATGAGTCGTCTGGAAACCCGTTTCGCCCAGCTGAAGCAAGAGGGCCGCGCCGCGCTCGTGACCTATACCACCGGGGGTGATCCGGACTATGCCACGTCGCTGGCAATCCTCAAGGGCCTGCCCAAGGCGGGTGCCGATGTGATCGAGCTGGGCATGCCCTTCACCGATCCCATGGCGGATGGCCCGGCCATTCAGGCCGCAGCCCTGCGTGCATTAAAGAACGGACAGACCCTGGCAAAAACGCTGGAGATGGTGCGTGAATTTCGCCAGGAAGAAGCCGAGACACCCCTGGTGCTGATGGGGTATTACAACCCGATCCACCGTTATGGCGTTGAACGCTTTCTGACCGAAGCCAGGGATGCCGGTGTAGACGGCCTGATCGTGGTGGATCTGCCGCCCGAGCACGACGCCGAGCTGTGTGACCCGGCTCAGGCCGTGGGCATCGACTTTATCCGCCTGACGACACCTACTACAGACAATAACCGCCTGCCGCGTGTGCTGAACAGCAGCTCAGGCTTCGTGTATTACGTCTCGGTGGCGGGTGTGACAGGGGCGGGTTCGGCCACGAACGAACACATCGAGCATGCGGTCGAGCGGCTGCGGCAGTTCACTCAGCTTCCGTTGTGCGTAGGCTTTGGTATCCGGACGCCCGAGCAGGCCAGAGTGGTTGCTCAGCTGGCGGATGGGGTGGTAGTGGGCTCCGCCTTGGTCGACCAGATCGCCAAGGCGCAAAGCAGCACCGAGGCCGTCGAGGGTGTATTGAGCCTGTGTGGCAGTCTGGCGGAAGCGGTACGCAGCGCGAGGCGGTGATAGATAAGTGGCTTGAGTGATGGATATCGCTTCGCTCAATCTACCTTATGGGTTAATACCCTGCCGGTACTGCGCGTAACGCACTCGCCTCAAACAAAAAAGCCGCTGCATTTGCAGCGGCTTTTGCTTTGCAGGATGGGTTGAGCTTGGCGATACCCCTCATTCCCGCTCATACCGCGTCTTACTGCGCGGCGACTGCCTGACGAGCAGCCATATGGCGCTGCTGCTTGTAGGCCTTGGCCACTTCCGGGATAGGGGTGACCTGGCCGGTTTCTATCCACTTGCGCAGGCGGCTCGCATCGGCCATGTGGGTGTATTTGCCAAAGGCATCCAGTACCACGAATGCAACCGGGCGGTTGTTCATGACCGTGCGCATGACCAGACAATGACCCGCTGCGTTGGTAAAGCCGGTCTTGGTGACCTGAATATTCCAGTCGCTCTTGCCCACGAGGTGATTGGTGTTGTGGAAGCCCAGGGTGTAATTGGGCTTGCGGAACGCCACAGTCTTCTCTTGCGTGGTGCTCAGCTGACCAATCAGCGGATAATTGCGGGTGGCCTGGAGCAGCTTGACCAGGTCACGGGCGGTCGAGACGTTGTTCAGGGACAGACCTGTCGGCTCGGTATAGTGGGTATTGGTCATGCCCAGCGCACGCGCCTTGGCGTTCATGGCGGCCACAAAGGCCTTTACACCGCCCGGGTAATGCTCGGCCAGACTGGTGGCAGCACGGTTTTCCGAGGACATCAGCGCCAGCAACAGCATGTCATGACGGCTGATCTCGCTGCCCAGACGCACACGCGAATACACACCGCGCATTTCCGGCACATCGTCAATCTTGACGGTCAGCATTTCATCCATGGGCTGCTTGGCATCCAGGGTGACCATGGCAGTCATAAGCTTAGTGACGGATGCAATGGGAGCCACGACGTCGGGGTTGCTGGAATACAAGGGCTGGCCCGTTTGCATGTCGACCAGCAGGGCGCTGCCCGATGCCAGTTCTTGCCGCATCGGTACAGTGGCCTTGGCCTCGGCTGCACTGACATTTGCAGCCCCCAGGCTGCCCCCGATCAATACAGCACTCAATACGAGAGAAAGATATTTCACGTGAATATCGTCCGGCTGAAGAGGTAAATAGCAGACTCGACCTGTCTGGCGTCTCGAAAGGCACTCTGGCAGGTCCCGAGTCCGGCGCAGCGGCAGTATAAAGGGCACCCTCCCGGGCGATGGAACCCCCTTATCCAAGTTTTTTCGTGGCGCGAAGGTAAAGGTTTGCTGACATAGCGCTCTGACGACGCGGATGACGATAGACTGAAAACAGCCCATGCCGTAGGTAACGGGTTGTTTTGAATCAGGATCCTCTGGATCGCCATGTGGGAGACCACCATGAATCGCATGAAAAAAGCCATCGCCAGCGTATGCGTTACGTTGTGTGTGGGATCGCCACTTGCGCTGGCTGCGCCGCCGGATCAAATGAACGGGCCGCAGGGCGGCGGCAAGGGACACAGTCAGGGTGCACAGATGCCGCATGGCCAGGACCATAAAGGCGGTTCTGCCCAGTCGAAAGGTAACCAGGGCAATCAAGGACATGGCGGTCCGCAGGCCAGCCAGGGCCATGGCAAGCGGTTACCTCCGCAGGATTTCAGCCCGGTACGTGAAACCATACGGGCCCACAAGGGCGAGATCGGCCGCGGCTCACCGCTTCCGCCGGGGCTGGTGATCGCCAAGGGCAAGCCGCTACCCCATGGTTATGGCAAGCCGCTGCCACCCGGCATCGCCAAGCAGCTACCCCGCTATGAGGGTTATGAATGGCGCCGTTTGGGCACGGACATGGTACTGATCGCCATCACGACCGGCATCGTGTATGAGGTCCTGCACAACGTGCTGGATTGATTGGTCAATTCTTTGGGTGGTGGCGCAGTAACCCTGCGTTAGTGCGCCTTTGCCTAGACTGAAGCAATCCATGGTGCCGCACAGTGCGTCATCACGGGCTTACTGAAAGTCGTATTGCACGGGTTCTTCGGGTAGCACGGAGAGGTCAAGCGGCCTTACCGCACCCATCCAGAGGGCATGGTCGCGGTGATCGGCACGATCATGGCCGGTCACGGGATGGAGAAAGATCACCAGCCCGTTCCGGTTGAGCGCCAGCCAGGGCACCACGCCCGCAAATACCTCTGGACGAAACGACAGCTGACAACTCCAGTCCGGGTGAGGGCCGACCGGTCGCTGGTGAACCCGGCCCATCGTCACGGCAAAGCGGCGCGCGGCCTCTTCGCACAGCGCCCTGGCCTGCTCCAGTGTCGTGGCGTCGAAATAGACATGGGCGTGGTAGCCCTGGATAGCCGCTGTCATGTCTTACCCTTCAAAGCGAATGACGACTTTGCCCACATGGCTCTGTCCGTCCATGTAGCGATACGCCGCTTCGGCCTCGTCGAAGCTGAAGACTTTGTCGATCACCGGCTCGATGCGATGCAGGGCGATGGCACGGTTCATGGCATCGAACATCTCGCGTGAGCCGACATAGATACCCTCCAGTACGACAGAGCGCTGGATCAGCGCTGCCGGGTTGATCTCTCCACCCGTCAGCACACCGATCAGGTGGGTGGCGCCGCCCGGACGAGTCGAGCGCAGCGAGCGAGGCAGCGTACCGGCGCCGCCGACTTCTACCACATGGTCAACGCCGATCCCTTCGGTCAGGCCTAGCACCTGCTCCTGCCACTCCGGGTGCTGCTTGTAATTCACGGTCTCGTGAGCGCCCAAGGCCTTGGCCTTTTGCAGCTTCTCATCGCTGGATGAGGTAATGATGGTACGCGCCCCGGCCGCACGGGCGAACTGGAGACCAAAGATGGACACACCGCCCGTACCCAGCAGCAGCACGGTCTGACCAGCCACCAATGGCTGAACACTGCCAAACAGTGCATGCCAGGCGGTTACACCGGCGCAGGGCAAGGTAGCGCCAGCCTCATAGGACAGGTGCTCCGGCAGTGTAACCACACCGTTCTGGTCGAACAGTACGTATTCGGACAGCACCCCGTCGATGGCGCCACCCAGGGCGGAGGCGCCGTGGGCGGGGTCCAGATGGCCGCCAATCCAGGTCTGCATGAAGATGCCAGCCACGCGATCGCCTACTTTGACGCGGTCAACGTCATCTCCGATCTCCACTACTTCCCCTGCACCATCGGACAGTGGCACCAGATCCTTGGGCAGACCGCCACGTGCATAACGGCCGGTTGCGACCATGAGGTCGCGGTAGTTCAGCGAGGCGGCCTTCATCTTGACCAGAACCTGGCCGCGTCCCGGCTTGGGTGTATCACACTCGCGCAGGGTCAGGTCGGCATAGGATTCGGCTTTAGGCAGGCAATAGAAACGCATCGTACTCTCCTGTTTGAGAAATGAGCGGGCTCAGGGCCGCCACAGAAAAAGGTTCAAACCGTTACACTTGGGTCGGACCGCATGGAAACGATGAAGCTCAACAGAATGTGTCACAAAGCGAACTGATATCACCGGTTCAGGTCTGTTAGCTAACTTTTTTGCCCGTGCCTCACTGATCAGAATGAGTAAACGCCATGAAGCTGCCCTCTTTGCTACCACTGTTCCTGCTCGCGCCACTGACCGGCATCGCGACCACCGCCAGCGCTGAGCCGGGACTGTATAACCTGCTGGTAGGGACCTACACCAACGGCAGTAGCCAGGGGCTTTATGTCTACCGATTCGATAGCCGCGCCGGGCAGGTTACCGGCCCGCTGCGCGTCGTCAAGGCCTCCAATCCGTCTTACCTTACGCTTGCGCGCGACGGCCGTACCGTATTTGTCGTCAATGAAAACGGTCGTGGCAGCCAGGGCGATGACATTGGCCGCGCCACGTCTTATCGCTTCGATCCAGAAAGCGGCCGGCTGCAACAAATCAGCCAGGTCAAGACCCTGGGGGATCATCCAACCCACTCGACGCTCAGCCCTGACGGACAGTTCCTGTTTGTCGCCAACTATTCCGTCGAGCCCGAAGGCTCTCTGGCCGCGCTGCCGGTGCAAAGCAACGGTGTGCTGAGCCCGGTTGCCCAGATCGAATTCTTCCAGGCCAGTAATAATCACCCGGAGCGGCAGACGTCCGGCCATGTACATGGGGTGACGTTTACGCCAGACGGCCAGTATCTGTTCTCGCCAGACCTCGGCGCTGACAAGATTTTTGCCTATCGCTACAACCCTGCGCGACAGGAGCGCCCGCTGTCTCCGGCTGAAACTCCCTATACGCCCGTTCCATCAGGCAGCGGCCCACGTCATATCGTCTTCAGCGGTGATGGCCGCTTCGCCTACCTGACTCTTGAGCTGACCGGACAGGTCATGGTGTTCGCCCATGAAAACGGTGCACTGCGACAGTTACAGGTCTACACCTTGGCGCCGGAAGGTTTCAGCGGCAAGGTAGGATCAGGCGCCATCCATCTCTCCAACGATGGCCGCTTCCTCTACGCTGCCAATCGGGGTGACGACAACCATATCGATGTGTTTGCCGTCGATCCGGTGGAAGGCACGTTGACCTTTGTTGATCGCCGCTCCGTCAACGGTCGCGAGCCCCGCGAGTTCAGCATTGATCCGACGGGACGCTACATGCTGGTGGCCAACCAGGGCAGCAGCCAGCTGAAGGTGTTCGCGCGTGATCCGCAGACTGGCAAGCTGGGCGAAGAGCTGCAGAGTGTCGACGTAGCCATGCCGTCCGACCTGAAGTTCGTGGCGGTGCCCTGATGTTCGACCGTTTGCACCATGTGGCGCTGATCTGCTCCGACTACCCCACGTCCAAGCGTTTTTACACCGAGGTGCTGGGGCTCAGGGTGATAGCTGAGACCTTTCGTGAGGCGCGCCAGTCCTGGAAGCTGGATCTGGCTGTTGGTGATCACGCCCAGCTCGAGCTGTTCTCCTTCCCAGACGCGCCACCGCGCCCTTCCCGGCCGGAAGCGCAAGGCCTGCGCCATCTGTCCTTTGCCGTGGAAGATCTGGACGCTGCCGTTGCGCATCTCAAGCAGCATGACGTTGCCGTAGAGCCTATCCGGGTAGATGAGCTGACGCAGAAACGCTTCACTTTTTTCAGCGATCCGGACGACCTGCCCCTTGAGCTCTACGAGCGTTAAGGGCAATACCCGGCGGTAATAAAAAAGGCAGCTCCTGGAGCTGCCTTTTTCGTAGGCGTCAGCGTTAGATCTCGAAGCGTTTCACCAGACCGTTCAGGTCCACCGCCAGGCGAGACAGTTCCGCACTGGCAGCATTGCATTGGGCTGCGCCGGTTGCGGACTGGGAGGCCAGGTCACGGATGTTGACGAGGTTACGGTCTACTTCACGAGACACCTGCGCCTGCTCTTCCGACGCGCTGGCAATCACGATGTTGCGCTCGTTGATCTCGGCAATGAGCTGGGTGATTTCTTCAAGCGCCGCACCGGCAGACTGGGCAATCGCCAACGTGTTTTGCGCTTGGCTGGCGCTGCTCTGCATGGATGTTACGGCTTCCTGCGTACCGCCCTGGATGGCGCTGATCATCTGTTCGATTTCACGGGTAGACTCCTGGGTGCGGTGGGCCAGGGCACGCACCTCATCCGCGACCACGGCGAAACCGCGCCCCGCTTCACCGGCCCGTGCTGCCTCGATGGCCGCGTTCAGGGCCAGCAGATTGGTCTGCTCGGCAATGGCCCGAATTACATCCAGCACCTTGCCAATATCGTGGGCCTGTTCGGCCAGTCCGCTGACCAATGTGGACGTCTTGTCCACCTCGCCGGCCATGTGCTCAATGGCTGTAACTGTGTTGTCGACCTTGGTGCGGCCTTCGTGAGCGGCCTGCGCCGAGCGCTTAGACGATTCGGAGGTGGACACGGCGTTACGGGCTACTTCCTCGACAGCGGTGCTCATCTGGGTCACGGCAGTTGCAGCCTGCTCAATCTCGTGGTTCTGCTGGGTCAGGTTCATGGATGAGCTTTCCGTAACCAGATTCAGCTCTTCTGCCGCAGAGGCCAGTTGTGTGGAGGACGAAGAGATCTGTTCGATCGCATCGCGCAGGTTACCTTGCATGACGGCGAGGGATTCGAGCAGCTGCCCTACTTCATCCTTGCCATCTACCAGAACCGGCACGCTCAGGTTGCCGGATGCTACGGCGCGCGCACTGCTCACAGCCTGGCCCAGCGGACGTACGATGCTGCGACTCATGACCCAGGCCAGCAATACGGTGATTGCAAACGCCAGGGCGATGGCAAGGCTGACGCCCAGCTTGCCGGCGTTATAAGCTGCCTCCGCCTTGTCGGCGGCCTTGCCGGATTCGTCTGCGCTGAGCGCTGCCAGCTTCTTGAGCTGGGTAGCCATCTGGTTGGCGTATTCGTTCAGACTCTTGTTGAGTATGGCCGAGGCTGATTGCATGTCGCCCGCCAGCGCCAAGCGTGTCACTTCAGCCTGATCGGTAAAATACTTGTCCTGCCACTGCTTGAAGTGAGCGTAAGCCTCTTTTTCAGCGTCCAGTACCAGGAGCGTTTCATAGCGGGCCTGAGTATCGCGAAGACTCGCCTTGATATCGTTTGCCTTCTGGCTATCTTCCTGGCGACGCTGCGCCGTATCCGCGGTAAACAGGCGCAAGGTAAAGACACGGATACGCATCATGTCCATGTTGATCTCGCCCAGCGCATTGATAGCCGGCAACCAATGCGTATCAACCTGCCGTGATTGCTCACGCATGTTGTTCATCTGGCTCATTGAAAACAGGCCGAGCCCTAGAACGATAAGCGCCATCAGGCCAAAGCCTGCGGCCAGGCGGGGAGCGATTTTCAGAGTGCGTAACGCCATGAGTTCATCCTCAAGAACAAGTAGGCAAAAAGCCTTTGCTTGTCCTATCGGTCCAGGCGCTATTAGCTTGATAGGCTTTTTACATATCGCAATACAGTGTTTTTCATATGCTGAGGCAAAAGCGGTCTAGCACAAGGGTTTCGCCGTTGATCTCATTATGCAGCCATCCGACGAACTGCTCGACCAACCTGCCCCGCCGCTTCCGCTCGGGAATCAGCGCGTGATAGCCATAGGCAGACGTAGCGCACTCGGCAATCGGGCGACATAGCAAACCTTGCTCGACCAGATTGTCCACCAGATGGCGCCAGCCAATCGCAACGCCCTGGCCGGCGATAGCGGCTTGAATGACGAGGGTGTAGTTATCAAAGCTCAACACCGCCGGAATAGGCGGTGCTTGAATATCCAACGCCTGGAAGAGCCCTTTCCAGTCGAACCATTTGCTCGACAGCTCCGGCTTCAAATGCAGCATGGGCAGGCTGGCCAGCGTCTGCTTGGGGAGCGGCAGTGTCATACCCTGAACCAGGCGCGGACTACAGACCGGGAAAACCTCTTCTCGAAACAAGGCCAGCGACTCACCATGCTTGAAGCGACCATCGCCAAAGGTCAGGGCAATATCGATATTTTGCAGATTTAGCCCAGGCATGCGATCGCTGGTGACAAGGCTGACGTCCAGCTCCGGGTGCAGTGCATGAAAGCGGGGCAGGCGAGGCATCAGCCAATAGGCGGCGAAGGCGAAATCGGTCGCTACGTTCAATACTTCATGAGGTGCTCGTCGCGTGATGGCTGCAATGCCTGTGTCGATGCTGTCCAGTCCTGCTTGCACGTGTTCCAGAAGCAACGCCCCAGCGGCCGTCAGGGTAATGCCTCTATACACACGGTCGAACAGGCGTACCGCCAGCTGTCCTTCCAGCCGTTTGATCTGCTGGCTGATGGCCGGCTGCGTCATGCCCAACTCGGCTGCCGCTGCGGTAAAGCTCAGGTGCCGGGCAGCCGCTTCGAAGATACGCAGGCAGTCTAGCGACAGCGGCTCATCCATCAGTGCCATAAGGCCTCCTTATCCAGCACATGCATTCTCATGTGGTTTACCCATCAACCTTGCAGGATTGATCATGGGCTCACGCACTATCGCATAACTTTCCAGCATAGGACGCGCCGCAATGAAGCAACCCAATATCCTTTTCATCATGGCGGACCAGATGGCTGCGCCGCTGCTGCCGCTCCACCGTGCCGACTCGCCCATCAAGGTTCCCAATCTTGAGCGTCTGGCACAGCAGGCCGTGGTGTTCGATTCGGCATACTGCAACAGCCCGTTGTGTGCGCCCTCTCGCTTTGTTCTGATGAGTGGGCAATTGCCTTCCAGAATCGGGGCCTACGACAACGCCGCTGACTTTCCTGCGGACGTTCCGACCTATGCCCATTACCTGCGCCGCCTGGGCTATCGCACTGCCCTCTCCGGCAAGATGCATTTCTGCGGACCGGACCAGCTCCACGGTTTCGAGGAGCGTCTGACCAGCGACATCTACCCTGCCGATTATGGCTGGGCGGTGAACTGGGACGAGCCGGATGTGCGTGCAAGCTGGTATCACAACATGTCATCCGTGCTGCAGGCCGGGCCTTCCATCCGCACCAATCAGCTGGACTTCGATGAGGAAGTGGTCTTCAAGGCCAGGCAATACCTCTACGACCATGTCCGTCGGGGGGATGACCAGCCCTTCTGCCTGACTGTCTCCATGACCCACCCGCATGACCCCTACACGATTACCAAGAAATTCTGGGATCTATATGAGGAAACGGACATCGAGTTGCCACAGGTAACGCTGTCCCAGGATGAACAGGACCCTCACAGCCAGCGTCTGCTCAAGGTCATCGACCTGTGGGACAAGCCGTTACCGGAGCAAAAGATTCGGGATGCGCGCCGCGCCTACTACGGGGCATGCAGTTATGTGGATGCCAATATCGGCAAGCTGCTCAAGACTCTGGAAGAGTGCGGACTTACAGAGGATACGATCATTGTCTTCTCGGGTGATCATGGCGACATGCTGGGCGAGCGCGGCCTCTGGTACAAGATGCACTGGTTCGAGATGTCTGCCCGTGTACCCCTGCTCATCCACGCCCCCAAACAGTTTGCTGCGCGGCACGTCAGTGCATCGGTTTCCACCATGGACCTCCTGCCGACCCTCGTGGAGCTGGCTGGAGGCTCTGTGCAGGACGGCCTGCCTTTGGATGGTCGATCACTGCTGCCGCACCTGGAAAACCGTGAGGGACACGATGAAGTGATCGGCGAATACATGGCCGAAGGTACTCATAGCCCGCTGATGATGATTCGGCGTGGCCGCTACAAGTTCATCTACTCCGAGCAGGACCCGCTGCTTCTATTCGATCTCGCCAATGATCCCCAGGAGCTGGAGAACCTTGCAACCAGCAGTGAATACCAGAGCGTGTTGGATACCTTTGTACAGGAGGCCCGTACCCGATGGTCCATACCCCATATCCACGCCGATGTGCTGGCCAGCCAGCGGCGTCGCCGCTTTGTCGCCGAGGCGCTGAATAAGGGCATGCGCACGGCGTGGGACCACCAGCCGTTCGTGGATGCGAGCCAGCAATACATGCGCAACCACATCGACCTGGATGATCTGGAGCGCCGTGCCCGTTATCCACAGCCGCTGTAATCAACCCTTGCTCGAAGGATGCTGACGGGCCACTGTAGACCCGATAACACACGCTGAAGGACGCACGCATGAAACCAATACCCACGCTCTTGATGGTTGGCGCCGCCCTGTTTGGTACGCAGGTTCACGCTGAAGATGCCGCTTGCGGCACTGTTCGTATGGCTGATCCGGGTTGGAGCGATATATCCACTACCAATGCCGTTGCCGGCTTTCTGCTCGAATCGCTGGGCTACCAGAGCACGGTCGACACGCTTTCCGTCCCCATCGTGTTTGGCGGCTTGAAGGATGGCAAGATCGACGCCTTCCTGGGCAACTGGATGCCTGCGCAGCAAGGGTATTACGATCAATTCGTTAAAAGCGGCCAAGTGACCGATCTCAAGGAAAACCTGAACGGGACCGAATTCACCCTGGCCGTACCCAAGTATGTCTGGGACGCCGGTGTGAAAGACTTTAGCGATCTGGCCAAGCATGCTGGCAAGTTCAACAAGAAGGTCTACGGCATCGGCTCGGGTGCCCCGGGTAACCAGTCGATCCAGAAGATGATCGACGGTAACGAGTTCGATCTGGGCGGCTGGCAACTGGTGGAATCGAGCGAGCAGGCCATGCTGGCGCAGGTAGGCCGCTCTGTGAAGCGCAACCAGTGGGTGGTCTTCCTGGGCTGGACGCCCCACCCCATGAACATCAATTACGAGATGAAGTACCTCACCGGCGGTGAGAAATACTTTGGCGAGGCGGGCACGGTTCATACGCTGACACGTAAAGGGTATGCCGAGCAGTGCCCGAACGTAGGCAAGCTGCTCTCCAACCTTGCGTTCACGCTGGATATGGAAAACGCCATCATGAACGACGTGGTGGAGAAAAAGATCAGTTATGCCGACTCTGTACAGAACTGGCTCAAGGCTAATCCACAGGCCATTGAGCCCTGGCTGCAGGGTGTGAAAACCAAGGACGGCAACGACGGTCTGGACGCGGTCAAGGCAAAGTTGTAGAACATGATTGCGTAGGGAAAACGGGATGTATCACTAACCCGTTTTCCTGCGGCTACAGGCTGAACCCGCCTCTATCGATAGCCATATTCACCAGGCTGTCACAACACGGCGATAGCCTTTATCGCACCGTGTGCAGCGGGCAAAAAATGTCCCTTATCGGCTACACTCCCCTTATTTCCTGTATTCCATGAGCTTATGAAACGTCATACGTCAGACATCTTATGAGTTAAAAGGCTATGCAAAATCACCAGATAAATAGTCATACCTATTGCTAACGAAGTGGGGCTGTTATGAGTAACTTCACTGGGTCATGTAGCGAGCTTTAGAGCGCGCTACACATGATCTCGCGGCCTACAGTGGAGGGAATATCGGCGGTTAAGGAGCATATTGAGCGAAGCGATTTTGCTGCTTTTCTCTGCATTCAGTGGGCATGAGTGTTTTGATGATGGGTATCGCGCAGCTCAACCCATCCTGCTCATCACACCAGCGCTTCTTTCAACGCCTCCAGTGTCTCAAAAACAAACCGCGGCCCTTCCGCTTCCAGCTCTGCACGGCCTCCATAACCGTAGCTCACACCGGCTGCATCTACACCGTTGCGTCGAGCACCTATGAGGTCGTGTTTGCGGTCTCCAATCATCAGGCAGGTCTCGGGCTGCAGCTTTTCCGTCTCCAGCACATGTTTGATCAGCTCGCCCTTATCCGTACGCGTGCCATCCAGCTCGCTGCCATAAATGGCCTTGAAATACCCCGTCAGCTCAAAGTGGCGCGCGATTTCATTAGCAAACACCCAAGGCTTGGACGTCACCACATACAGGCTGTACCCCGTCTCCTTGAGCGCTGCCAACGTCTCGCGGATGCCTGGGTACGGCGTGTTTTCATACAGGCCCTTCTCTTTAAAGCGCACCCGATAGTGCTCTACGGCTTGCCAGGCCTGGGCATCGTCGAATCCATAAGACGCCATAAAGGCGCTGTGCAGCGGCGGGCCGATAAAATGAGTAAGCGTGTCTGGATCGGGCTCATTGATACCCATCTGAGCCAGTGCATATTGGATGGACAGTGTGATGCCGAGCTTGGGATCGGTCAGTGTGCCGTCCAGATCGAACAGGAGATTGGCATAAGGCATAAAGTCTTCTCATCAAGGCTGTGGATAACAGAGCCTACCCTAACCGCGCGGGCTGGTTTAGGCTCAGACCTCCCCTAATAAAAAGAAGGATTCATGCATGAACGCAGCCGGTAAAGTCGCGCTTGTCACCGGGGCCTCCCAAGGGATCGGCAAGGCCGTTGCCCAGGCGCTATTGAATGATGGGTATCGCGTCGTCATCGCTGCCCGCCGCGAAGCGCCGTTGCAGGCGTTTATGGAAGAAGCCAAGGCTGCAGGTCAGCAAGCCCTGGCCGTTGTGTGCGATGTGACGGACGAGCAAAGCGTAGACGCCCTGTTCGAGCGCATTAAGGCAACTTATGGCCGGCTCGACGTCCTATTCAACAATGCGGGTATCGGTGCCCAGGCCGTACCTATTGATGAGCTGGACGTCAGTGCCTGGCGTGCTACGGTCGATACCAACCTGACCGGCGTCTTTCTGTGCAGCCGCGCCGCCTTCCGCCTCATGCGCCACCAGACACCCCGCGGCGGTCGGATTATCAATAATGGCTCCATCTCCGCCCATGCCCCACGGCCTTTCAGCGTAGCCTATACCGCGACCAAACATGCCATTACCGGCCTGACCAAATCCCTCTCCCTCGACGGCCGCGCCTATGACATCGCGTGCAGCCAGATCGACATCGGCAACGCCGCCACCGAAATGACCGAGCGCATGAGCACAGGCATCTTGCAAGCCAACGGCGAAAAAGCCATCGAGCCACGCATGGATGTGCAGCACGTGGCGGACGCGGTGCGTTATATGGCCGGTTTGCCGCTGGAGGCGAATGTGCAATTCATGACAGTCATGGCGACAAAGATGCCGTATATAGGTCGGGGATAAACATAGCGGTTGTCTTCGATTAATTAAGAAAAGCTGTATAAGAAGCTTAACTGACCCTGAAAGCTAATTTTATTTAAAGGGGAGTTTGCGATGTTAGGTAGATTTAGTCGTTATATGAGGTCGCAGCTAAGTTGTTTTAGAAAAGAATCATTATGGTCTGCGCGTGATATAAATGAAGGAGTGCTGATTATATTTTGCTGGGCCGTTCCTGCTTTTTTAATAGTTTGTCTTGTGGAGTATTTTCATGATTATCTTCCTGCTAATTACTTGAAAGCGGCTGCTTTAGAGGGAATAGGCCCTCATTTGTGGAATGTAATTGGGGTCATATCTTTTGTTTTTGTTGGCTTCGCAATTTTGTTGCCTCGATCAAAGTTTATTGCAAGGTGTGCTTATCATCTTTTGGTAAATACTTATGCGATTGGGGGACTTTCACTTGGTTTATTGACTGGACAATTGCTGATATATTCAGATCCAGTGGTTGGGAGTGTTGATTTATGGAAGGCTTGGATTGTAAGCACAGGATTAATACTATTAGTTGCACTAGCCTTTTTACTTAACTTCTCTTTTTGGTATCTTGGGGTTTTAATGAATTCACAAGGAAAAAGTGGTGGTTTTCTTCACTGTATGGAAAGTGTGGATTTATGGATAAGATTATTTGCATTTATATTTTTATCTATTTTATCCACTGTTTTTTTGTTTATGGAAACTTAGAGCCGTATTTTTAAGCTAGGCAAGCTGTGGCTGGAAGAATTTTAGCTTCAAAAAACAATTTACTAACGAACCTAAGGCTGAGTAGGCAGCTGTAAAAATACTAACTCTTGTAGCTGCGATACGGTCCGTTTTGGAATGTAGATTTTTCATACCTTTTTGATCAATCTCTACTGCTCTTGGTATATTTTAGTTTGTTTTATATCTTCTCCAATTTTTCTAAGTTTCTATAAGAAACAAGCCCATCCAACAATAAATTTTACTTAGCTTCTAGCTCGAATACAGAGTGATTATAAATCTAGTTCCTATATCTATGATTTGCAGCCATTAGCACTTATGAAGCCGGAAGTTTTGAGAGGTCGTATTGAGGAAATATTTTGCGAATGAAGGTAATGATCTGAATTAGCTATTAGTTAAACTTGTTTGATGTAGAAACTATTAAGTCACTTAATTTCTTTGTTCGGCGATTTCTTTTCTGCTTCACATAGTCTCGTGCCTTATTTAAAAGCCCGTGCTATAAGTTAATGGGTTCTTAATCTTTGCCTGCATAAGGATTTTCTGCTTATATAAATAGCCAAATTTAATTTGTAGTGCTGCATGTCTGAGGTCTTCTAGGTTTTCAATAGGTGTTCAAATTCCATAAAAGCTGAATTATTTATTCTGCGAATAGAAATTTACTTTTTATATAGAATTAAGCTGGGTGATTTTATCATCCCCATGCGCTTAACCTATATAATAGGTAGTTCCTCATAGAAGCAGCTCAGTATTTTTTAAAGTTGTGTAGTTGTTACAAGATTTATATTTTTAAGCAAGACCATATGCGCCTCAGAAAAGGATGGTCATTTTAAGTGCGATACATTGTGGCCATTCTAAAAGCTGAATTGAGCGCATAGCCTGCTTATGCTAACTACACAAGAATGCATGTTCTTTTTTTGACTTGCCTATTTGAAAATTGTTGCCTCACTTAGTCATATCAAGCATGCGTCAAATACCACCGCCAATCCTGCTCCCCTACCTCCCCCATGAACTGGCGGTACTCGGCCCATTTAATGGCGAGATAGACCTTCAAGAACTCCTCACCCAAAGCCTCCCGGGCCCAGGTTGAAGTTTCCAGACTACGCAGCGCCGTGAGCCAATCGGTGGGTAGGGTTTCGCAGGCTTGTTGGTAGCCGTTGCCGGTGACGGGCTCGCCGGGATCGATTTCTTCACGAATCCCTTTATGAATACCGGAAAGAATCGCGGCGGCAGCAAGGTACGGGTTGGCGTCGGCGCCGCAGATGCGGTGCTCGATGTGGCGGCTGTGCGCCGGGCCGCCAGGAACACGGAAAGACACGGTGCGGTTGTTTACACCCCAGCTCTTGGCCAGCGGGGCGTAGCTGTTGGCCTGGAAACGACGGAACGAGTTGGCGTTGGGGCAGAAGATCGCCAAGGCGTCATTCAGCGTCGCCATCATGCCGCCAATACTGTGGCGCAGTAACGGCGTACCGTGTGGGTCTTCGCTGGCCATAAGGTTGTTACCGTTGGCATCGGCCAGGCTCACGTGCAAATGCAGGCCGCTGCCCGCCAGATCACCAAAGGGTTTGGCCATAAAGCAGGCCTGCAAGCCGTGCCGGTTGGCTACGCCACGGACCAGCCGCTTGTAACGTACGCCCTCATCTACCGCCTGCAGCGCATCGAAGCGGTGCTCCAGGGTCAGTTCAATCTGGGATGGAGCGTATTCGGAGATGGCTGTGCGTACCGGCAGCCCTTGCACCTGGCAGGCGGCGTACAGGTCATCCAGGAACGGCTGTAGCTGCTCCAGCTCATACACTCCGTACACCTGCGGAGCCTGTGGGCGGATGCCATTCATTTGCACGGCAGGCTGTGGGCGGCCCTGGGCGTCGCGCTGCTTGTCCAACAGATAGAACTCAAGCTCCACCGCCATGACCGGGTGATAACCGTCCGCCTTGAGTCGATCCACGGCGCGCACCAGCACATGCCGAGGGTCTGCCGGAGCGGCAGGCAGGCCCTTCTCCGGGTGCATGCTGACCTGCACCTGCCCGGTGGGCACGGTGCGCCAGGGTTGCAGCGTCAGGCTGCCGGGCAGTGGATATGTCCAACAGTCGGCATCCGCCACGTCCCAGACGAGCCCGGTCTCGTCAACGTCCTCCCCCTGGATGGTCAGCGCCAGGATAGAGCTGGGCAGCGGGCGACCATTTTCATAAATGGCCAGCAGTTCGTCGCGATGCAGGAGCTTGCCGCGTGGGACACCGTTGGCGTCGATCAATATCAGCTCAATGCTGCGCACGTCAGGGTGCTGGGCAAGAAAATCGCGGGCTTCCTGGGGATCGGCAAAGGTCATGATCAGGGCTCTTGTTGTTAGGGTTATTCGCGGGCGTTGGGCAGGGCCAGCAGATCGATCAGGGCATTATCCAGCGTGGCGATGAGACGATCCACGTCTGCCTCGGTGGTGTCGGGGCAGCACAACGTCATGTTGTGAAACGGCGTGATCAGGATGCCGCGATTGATCAGATACAGGTGCAGCGCCATCTGTAATTCATCATGAAAGGCTGCCTCGGCTTCGGCACCCGTCTTGGGCGGGGTTGGGCAGAACTGAAACTCGCACCGTGCGCCCAGCTCGGTCACAGACCACTTCAAGCCATGTCCGGCGATCAATCGGCGGAAGCCATCAGCGAGGCGCTTGGCTAGCGGCAGCATGTGGGCATAGGCAGCGGGTGTCATCACCTGTTCCAGGTTGGCGCGCATGCAGTGCATGGCCAGGGCGTTGGCGGAAAGTGTGGTGCCCATGCCGCTGTGGCCGTGTCCGTGGCTATGTGCCTGCGCCTGTTCTCGCGCTGTGTGCATGCGTTCGGCCATTTCCGCACTGCAACCAAACACGCCGCAGGGTACGCCGCCAGCGATGGGTTTGCCCATCACAAAAAAGTCTGGCTCAAGGTTCCACAGGCGGGTGCAGCCGCCAATGTCAGTAGAAATGGTATGGGTCTCGTCGATGATCAGCAGCGCGCCATACTGGCGGGTCAGCTGCCGACACTGTTGTAGAAAGCCCGCCTCTGGTAGGACCATGCCAATATTGGTCATGGCGGGCTCGCATAACAGCGCGCAGACATCCCCTTCAGCCAGGGCCGCCTCCAAGGCTGCCACATCGTTGAAGGAAATGGCGCGGCTGTATTCGGTCAGGTCATACGCTTGGCCAATCAGGCCGGAACGAGGCACCGTCCGACCGTTGCGGTGGCGCACCATCACATCGTCTACCGTGCCGTGGTAACAGCCATCGAATACCAGAAGCGTCTTGCGTCCGGTTACGGCACGCGCCCAGCGCAGCACGTAGCGATTAGCATCGGTTGCCGTGGCGGTGACCTGCCAATACGGCAAGCCGAAGCGTTCGGCCAGCAACTCGCCGCACACGACCGCATCCTCGCCCGGCAACATGGTGGTAAGGCCGTTGGACGCCTGTTCGGCCAATGCCTTGGCAATGGGGTCCGGTGAGTGACCAAACATGGTGCCGGTATCGCCCAGGCAGAAGTCGATGTATTCATGGCCGTCCACGTCGTAGAAACGTGCGCCCTTGGCCTGCTCGACGAACAGGGGCACCGGCGTGGACCAGTCGGCCATCCAGTGCATGGGAACGCCTCCGTAAAGCGACTTTCGGGCGCGTTCGGCCAGTGCCACGGAGTTCGGATTGTTGGCGAGAAAACGCTCGCGCTCTTGAGCGGTAAAGGTTTCTACAGCAGATGGGTGGATGCCACTGGCGGTCATGCAGATCACCTCGCTTGGACGTCTCCTCATGCTATGAGTAACCGCGTAAAACGCAAGGTGTTGGCAAGAGGCCGTTTTCTATTAGAGGGGCCTTACAACGTGTTCATGTCCCGGACATTGTAAGATGACGGTTTTGCTGCCGTGCGGCCTGACTCCTGTATGAGGTTACAGCCTTGATTCTCTACGATCTGGAACGATCCGGTAATTGCTACAAGATCCGTCTGCTGCTGTCTGTGCTGGAGTTGAACTATCAACGGGTCAAGGTCGATCTCAATGCTGGCGAAAACCGGCAGCCGGAGTTTCTGGCCATCAACCCCCGGGGGCAGATTCCGGTTCTGGTGGATGACAGCGTAACGCTCTGGGACTCCACATCGATCCTGGTGTATCTGGCTCGCCAGTATGGTCGTGGCTTGTGGCTGCCTACCGATCCCGTGACCATGGCCAAGGTGATGCAGTGGCTGGCCTTCGAACAGAACGAAGGTCGCTATGGACTAGGCCGTGCCCGGTCGATCAGTCTTAACAACACGTCGGTCTTTGCGCGTACCGGCAACCTGACGGATTGTCAGGCCTTGGGTCTGGCTGGACTAGACGTTCTGGAGAAACAGCTGACTGGCGAAGAGTGGCTGGTGCCGGAAGCCGGCGGCCCGACGATTGCCGATATCGCCTGCTACCCATACACCGCCATGGCGCCGGAAGGCGGCATTGACCTTGCCCCCTTTGTAGCCGTTCAGAAATGGCTGCGTCGTGTGCAGGCGTTGAAGGGTTATGTAGAGCTGCCAACGGCCGCTCCGGCATGATGTATAGGTTGGATTGAGACGCCTTAGATTGATACCCAGCAGCCCGCTTGGGTATCAATCGGCTCAATGCAGATCGGACCGTAGCAGGCTTTTTGCCACTGATTTCTGTCATGAAAAGGTCATCTGAGCACGGCACTTTTGGCAGGCCTTGAAACAATCAAGCGCTTGGATCACTGTCAAAAGGATATTCAATGAAGACGATGCCCGCCCGTTGGTCTCAAACGGCCGCACTGTCCACCTCTCTGGTTGCCTCTGCACTGCTCACCGCCTGCGCCACGCATACCACTCCTCCCGCTTCCACTGACACCAACAAGGCCGCTCCGGCCAGCTTTTATGCTCGGGGTGCGGCTGGCGACCTCGCCCAGCATGGTGGTGCCCGTCGATTGGACGGCGACCTGACACAAGCCTTGAAAGCAACGCTTTCCGATCGGCCTGCCAAGAACGTAATCCTGCTGATTGGCGATGGCATGGGTGATTCGGAGATCACGATCGCGCGCAATTACGCTGAAGGTGCAGGCGGCTATTTCAAAGGCATTGATGCCCTGCCGGTCACGGGCCAGTACACCCACTATTCACTGGATCGCAAGACGGGCAAGCCTGACTATGTAACCGACTCAGCGGCGTCTGGTAGCGCCTGGGCAACCGGCACCAAGACATATAACGGTGCCATCAGTGTCGACATCAAAGGACAACCACAAAAGACATTACTGGAGTTGGCGAAAACAGCCGGGAAGGCGACTGGAAACGTCTCCACCGCTGAAATCCAGGACGCAACGCCTGCTGTGTTGGTCGCCCATGTAACCGGACGTAAATGCTACGGTCCGGTTGCCACCAGTAAGCAGTGCCCTACCAATGCGCTGGAAAATGGCGGTGAAGGTTCGATTACCGAACAGCTTTTGAACACACGCCCTGATGTTACGCTCGGCGGCGGCGCAGCGAGCTTCGCCGAAACGGCCCGTGCCGGACAGTGGCGGGGCCAGACGCTCTTGCAGCAGGCCCAAGTACGCGGTTATCGCGTAGTGAATGACCTTGATTCGCTTAAATCAATTTCTCAGGCCAACCAGCAACAGCCGCTGCTCGGGCTCTTTTCCTCTGGCAACATGCCGGTACGCTGGATGGGACCAAAAGCCAGTTACCATGGGAACATTGATCAGCCAGCCGTTACGTGTCGCGTTAACTCCGAGCGGACGGCCAGCATGCCAACGTTGGCAGACATGACACAAAAGGCCATTGAGCTACTTAATCAGAACGACAAGGGCTTTTTCCTGCAGGTAGAAGGGGCCTCCATCGACAAAGCTGATCATGCGGCTAATCCCTGCGGCCAGATCGGTGAGACCGTAGACCTCGACGAGGCGGTGCAAAAGGCGCTGGCTTTTGCCAAGGCTGACGGTAATACGCTGGTTATTGTGACGGCGGATCATGCCCACTCCAGCCAGATCGTCTATCCCGATGTGAAAGCGCCCGGCCTGACCCAAGCCCTGAACACGCGTGACGGTGCAGTCATGACGGTCAGCTACGGCAACTCTGAAGAAAGCGACCAAGGCCATACCGGCGCGCAGCTACGGATTGCTGCTTACGGTCCTGGCGCCGCCAACGTGTCCGGTCTGACTGATCAGACGGATCTTTTCTTTACCATCCGCAATGCCCTGCAATTGCCCTGACAAAGGCTACTGTGTAGCGCTACTCAATGGAGCATGCTTCGTTAGGTAGCGCTACGCTTTACCCAACCTACAATTCAGAATGGCAGGCATGTGTCATGCGGCGATACCTAACGGTACGATTTGATCAAAGCGCGCGGAACATCACGTAGCAGTCCACCAGCCCCTGGGTGCGGTGACGGTAGGCCTTGGGCAGCGTGCCGACGACCTCAAAACCATGCTTTTTCCACAGGGCAACCGCCACCTGATTGGTGGAGACCACCGAGTTGAACTGCATTGCGAGAAAGCCCAGCTCGCGCCCCATATCCAGTGAATGGGCGCACAAGGCACTGGCGACTCCCTGCCCGCGTGCGGCTTCGGCAGTCATGTAGCCGCAGTTGCACACATGGCTGCCCGGCCCGGCGGCATTGGGCTTGATGTAATAGGTACCCAGAATCTGCCCGTCCCGCTCAGCGACAAAGGTGGCCTTGGGTAGCTCGACCCAGAGCTTCCAGGCGGCGTCACGGTCCATGGCCGGATCAAGCGCATAGGTTTCCTGGCTTTGGACGACTGCCTGGATGATCGGCCAGACCTGATCAAAGTCAGCGGCGGTAATGGGACGAATATTCATAAGAGTACTCCTGCGTTCGTTCTGGCTTTGATAATGCCAGCTCACGCCTGAAAACGTTACGTTTGTCGCTTCGCGAAACGTTCTGTTTCATCTCCACACTTTGCACACAATCCCTCGACAGGCCAGCAAGGTTGCCTTTGCACAATGCAGGGCAGTTGTCATCGCGCGTCTGCTGTAGACCACGGTGATCCTCACCCAATCGCAGTCTGGAGCAATCCATGAACAACGAAGCCTTGCTGGCTGACGAAGCCAAATACTGTTCTTTTGGCGACACCGTCCACTACGTTAATCCGCCCAAGATTTTTACTGGCTGCGAAGGCAGCTACATGTATGACGCCGAGGGTACGCCCTACCTCGACCTGCAGATGTGGTACTCGGCCGTCAACTTCGGCTACAAGAACCCGCGTCTCGACGCCGTGATGCGCAAGCAGCTGGACGTCCTGCCCCAGGTTGCCAGCCAGTATCTACACCCGACCAAGATCGAGCTGGCCAAGACCATCGCTCAGGACGCCGAGCGCAAGTTTGGTTTGCCGGGCCGCGTGCATTTCAACGTTGGCGGTTCGCAGTCCGTTGAGGATTCGCTCAAGATCGTCCGTAACGCTACCGGCGGCAAGAGCCTGATGTTTGCCTTCGAAGGTGGCTACCATGGCCGTACGCTGGGCGCATCGAGCATTACCTCCAGCTACCGCTACCGTCGCCGTTACGGCCACTTTGGCGAGCGCGCCAACTTCGTGCCGTTCCCTTATCCCTTCCGCCGCCCGAAAGGCATGACGGCCGAAGAGTACGGCGAGCACCTGGTGAAGGACTTTGCCCGTAAGTTCGAGAACGAATACCACGCGGTATGGGACCCCAAGGCGAAGGAGTCGGAATATGCGGCCTTCTACGTCGAGGCTATCCAGGGCACCGGCGGCTATATCGTTCCACCGAAAAACTACTATACCGGCCTGAAAAAGGTCTTGGACGATCACGGCATCCTGCTGGTGGTCGACGAGATCCAGATGGGCTTCTACCGTACCGGCAAGCTGTGGTCGATCGAGCATTTTGGCGTGAAGCCGGACATCATCGTCTTCGGCAAGGCGCTCACCAACGGCATGAACCCGCTGGGCGGTGTGTGGGTCCGTGAAGAGCTGATCAACCCCGATGTATTCCCGCCGGGTTCCACGCACTCCACCTTCGCGTCCAACCCGCTGGGTACGGCGCTGGGCCTCGAAACCCTGCGCATGACCTCGGAAGTAGACTACGAAAAGCATGTGATGGACCGTGGTGCGTACTTCCTGGAAGGCCTGAAGGACCTCCAGAAGCGTCACAAGGAAATCGGTGATGTCGACGGTCTGGGGCTGGCCCTGCGCGCCGAGATCTGCACCGAGGACGGCTTTACCCCGAACCGCGAGCTGTTGGACAAGATGGTGGACATCGGTCTGGCTGGCGATCTCGAATACAAGGGTAAGAAGACCGGTCTGGTGCTGGACGTGGGCGGCTACTACAAGAACGTCATCACGTTTGCACCGTCGCTGGAAATCTCCTTCGCCGAGATCGATCAGGCGATGGTACTGCTTGACCAGTTGATCACTCGCGCCAAGCAGGCCTGACGCGGTGGGGCTCGAACAAAGGCCCGGCTCTGCCGGGCCGCTGTACGGCAATCAGCTCGAGCCTGGGGCGCTGATCGATCAGTTCAGCGCTCATCCGCCCGAAGGGTTTCAGGTGCTGCGCCTGCCCCAGGCCACACCGGGCTTCGAGGCGGAGTTCGATCTGCTGACTACAGTAGACGGATCGCTCAAGCGCAGGATCGAATCACTTCCCCTTTATCGCCATTGGTCCAAATGGCTGCGTATCCGTACGGCCTTCATCGGCACGACGGTTTCCGAATATGCCCTCTTCCCGGCAGCCTGGTCGGCCCGCTCGCTGGTCAAGCGTCTGCGTAAGGCGCTGGGGTGGTGCTATCCGATGATGATCATCAAGGATATTCCCCAAGACTCCCCCCTGCTGGACGACTCGGCCAACCTGTATGCGGAGCGGCTGCTTGAGGCCTGCAAGGCAGAGAGTTTCGTTCTGGTTGAAGGTCAGGCGCTGGCCTATGTACCCATCGATTTCGCCTCCGTGGAGGAATACCTGGGCCGTCTTTCGTCGAGCCGCCGCAAGGATATTCGCCGTAAATGGCGCAAGCGCGAGGCGTTGACGATTCGTGAGGTGCCGACAGGCGATGCGCAGTTCCAGCTTGACGCCTTGATCGACGAATACTACCGGCTATACCTGAATGTGTACGACCAGAGCGAGATTCACTTCGATCGTCTGTCTCGAGGGTTTTTCGAGCAGATGCTGCGAGATGCAGGCAGCGGTGGAATGGTCTTCGAGTATCGCCATGAAGATCGTCTGATCGGCTATAACGTGTGCTTCGTGCATGACGGCAAGCTGATCGACAAGTACATCGGGCTGCAATATCCCGAAGCCCGGTCGTTCAACCTGTACTTCATCAGTTGGCTCATCAATCTGGACTATGCCCTCAGCCACGGCCTGACCCATTACGTAGCCGGCTGGACAGACCCGGAAATCAAATCCTACCTGGGTGCTTCCTTTACTTTCACCTGTCACGCCGTCTATGTGCGCAACACCCTGTTGCGTGGCCTGGCGCGACGCTTTTCCCGGTACTTTGAAAGTGACCGCCAATGGAGTGACAGCCGTGAACCAGCCTATCGTTCTGGATCTTGATGGCTCTATCGGTGCAGTAGACAACGCCCTGCGCCTGGACCTGCGTGACTGGCAGGCACGGGTGCGGTTTGGCTGCCGCGTCTCGACTCTCGATGCCTTCGGCCGTGATGTGGTGGCCCGCCTACCCGTTAACCACGGCCCTGTACTGATGGGTAGTGGTGATTTTCATCATTTGAGCTGGCCGCTCATTGCCCGGCAGACATCCCGTACATGGGGCGTTCGGGTCGTAGTGTTCGATAATCACCCGGACAACATGCGTTATCTGTTTGGTATCCATTGCGGTTCCTGGGTGCGTCGTGTCGCCCTGTTGCCGCAGGTCAGCCACGTTCATGTGGTGGGTATCACCTCGCCAGACATCGGCCGTGGGCATGCCTGGGAGAATTACCTGACGCCACTGCGCAGCGGCAAGCTGAGCTACTGGAGCCTGGGGGTGGATACGGGCTGGGCGCGTTGGCTGGGCGTGCAGTCAGCCTTTCGCAACTTTGCCGATGCCGATACCCTGGCCGACACTTTGAGTGAGCTGCTGATCCGCGAGCAGCAGCCGACGTACTTGTCCATCGACAAGGACGTTTTCAGTCCTTCGGTCGTCCGCACCAACTGGGATCAGGGTGTCATGCTTGAGCATCATGTCATGCAGGCGATTGAGGTCTTGAAGGGGCAGCTCTTGGGCAGTGATATCACCGGTGATGTCTCGGTCTATCGGCACCCCAGTGCCTGGAAGCGTTGGCTAAGCGCCGGCGATGGCCAGACGCTGGAAATACCTGATTTGACCTTACAATCCTGGCAGGTGGAGCAGCATGTGCTCAATCAGCGTCTGGTTAGTCGGCTGAACACGGCGCAGGGCTATGAGCGCGTCATGCGCTCGGCGTGACAAGCCTCTTTAATCACCCCATAGACCACATCGAAATCAGCCTCGCTCAACCAGGGGCTGTTGCTGATGGCCAGGATTCGATCCGCCAGCCGGCGGGCTTCCCGGCATTCGACGGGAGGCTTGTAGGTAAGCGTCGTGTTCAGGTAGTGGTAATCCGGCAGGGAATGCACGAAGGGAATGCTCAAGCCGTAGCCACTGCCCCAGGCAGTCTCTAGCACCGTATCGCGGGACGTACGGCTGGGCATGAGCACTAATAAAACGGGCCAGCTCCCCTCGCCCTCATGACCTACAAGGGGAACCAGCCCAGAAAGAGTGCGCAGTCGGCTGAGCCTGCGCTCGGCCTGTATGCGCTGTTGTGTGAGGAAGTCGGGCAGGCGCTTCAGGGCGCGGACCCCAACGGCCTGCCGCCAGGACCCAACCTGATGCAGCGTAATAGGCAGGGAAAAGTATTCATCGGCGGCGGCCACCCAATCCCCTTTCTTCAGCGCACGACGCAGCGGCAGGCCGTAAGCGAGCCGCAGACCCGCAGGCCGATAGAGGGCGGCATAGCCCAATAGCTCAACACTGCGCTTGAATTCCAGCCAGGGTTTTGGCTGCGCCAGCGCCTGACTGGCATGACGCAAGGCCTGACGAATCGTCTCCTCGCGGGCGATAAGGGCGCCGCCTTCAAAAATCGTAAGCCCCTTGCCCACTGCCAGGCTGAAAAAGGCAATGTCGCTGCGTATGCCGATGCTATGACCACCGACACGGCTGCCCAAGCCCTGGGCGGCATCCTCGATCACCCAGGCGCCTACCGCCCGGGCGCATTCAAGCGCTGGGTCGATATCGCTGATCCGGCCGCACAGGTGGGTTGGGACGACGGCCAAGGTCTGCTCGTTGCACAAAGCCTCGAGCATTAATGGATCAAGGTCGAGGCTGTCCGGCTTGAGGTCACAGAGTTGCAGCTCAAGCCCACACTGGACAACCGCCAGCGCCACCAGCGGGCAGGTATAGGCCGGAACGATAACGGTCGTACGCGCAGGTGACAGCCTTTTCAGCGCTGTAAGCGCAATGACCATTGCCGCGGTGCCAGAGCTTTCCAGCTGAACATGCTCCACGCCTAGAAAACGCGCCAGGGCGGTGCTCAGGTTACGCTCGCCGCCGGGCAGCAGGTCGCGCAACCGCAAGGGCAGGCCCGCTGTGGGCGGTGCGTCGAAGTAGGCTTTACGAGGAAGCGGCTTCACGGTGTTCACTCAGGGCCAGGCAAACGATGCCCAGGATGATCAAACCGGCAGCCAACAGTTGCGGCCAGCCCAGATGCTCATTGAACAGCCACACGGACAGCAGCATCACGGAGACGATCTCCAGGTGCGAGGCCGCAAAGGCCGGGCCGACCGGCACGTGCTTGAGCAGGGTCATCCAGCAGAAAAAGGCGCCGATGTAGCCTACGAACGCACCGTAGATCCATGGATGGCCGAATACCCGCCACAGCCACTCGGTGGTCATCGACAGGGGTTCGGCCTGCATGGCGGCGTATTTGAAGCTCAGCTGCGCCAGCGTATCGAACGCCATGAGTAGCAGAAAACCAATCAGGTAGAAACGCTTCATGCCTGTATCCCTACCACGGCAACGCCAATGGAAATGAGGCTGATGCCCAACACCCGCAATGGCGTGAGCTTTTCAGCGAAGAAAAAGCGCCCCGCCAGCATGATGGCCACAATATTGATAGAGCCCAGCAGTACACCCTGGGACAGCGGCACCAACGACAGAAACGCCAGCCACACGACAAACTCCATCACGTAGCAGCCGATTCCCAGCCACAGCCACGGGCGACGGCTCATCTCTATCCAGTGCGCAAGTCCGCCCTTGTCCGCCGACTCGGTCGCTGCAGCCTTGAACGCCAGCTGGCCGACACTGTCGATCACCACATTGGCGATCCACAGCACGATGACGAGCCCCGGAGAGGTTTCGGCCGTCATGCCGTGACCCTGTCCGCCACAGGCGATACTGCCTGCTCGCCCAGCGCGCTCTTGATGAACGCAACCGTTTCGGAGGCCACCTTGCGCCGCTCACGGTCCACTGTGATCATGTGGTAGCTGTCTTCCAGCCAGACCGTTGTCACCGGGCCCTTGACCGAGCGCTCTACCAGTCGCGCGTTATAGTCGAGGCTGGCAATGTCGTCCTGGGTCGCGTGCATCACGAGACAGGGTGAGGTGATGTCGCCGAGCTGTTTGCGTACCTGGGTAGCTAGGGCATACATCTCTGCCACGGCCCACCAGGGATTGCCCGGCAAGCCTGCTGCGGCGCTGTCGCCGGAATTCATCTGGTCGACGATGTAGGTGCGCAGCATTTCATCCTTGATGCCATAGGGCGGCTGCTCGATGAACATGGTCTTGCGACCGATGCCCAGCGCCTTGCAGATCGGAAGGATGAAGCAGAAACGGGTGTAGAACGGCATGCTCCAGCCGTCGTGGCGGAACATGGTCGCCAGCGCGGCTACGCCGGCAATCCGGTCCGGCTGATCGGCTGCCAGCTTGAGTGCCAGTAGCGCGCCCATGGACAGGCCCGCCACGAAGACATGATCGACCTGCTCGCGCAGCTTGTCCGCTGCAGCGCAAACACTGGCATACCAGTCCTGCCAGCGTGTTTCGACCAGATCATCGGCTGTGCCGCAGTGGCCGGCCAGTTGAACACCATAGACTGTGAAGCCAGCCTTGTTCAGCCCACGGCCGAACAGGCGCATCTCGTTGGGCGTTCCGGTCAGGCCGTGGATCAGAAGGGCGCCGGTGCGGCCGCCTTCCAGAAGAAATTCATGTTCAGTCATCGAGAGGGTTGCTCTTGAGGAACGAGCTCGTCCAGCCAGGACAGGGCGTCGTTGAAAGTGGAAATCGGTGCGAAGGGATAGCCGCGCTGGCGGCAATGATCGATCAGCTTGTACTTGGCCAGCACAAAGTCGGCACGGCCCGAGACGCAGAAGTCCGAAGTGCTGTCGCCAATGAATAACACGCGTTGCTGGCGCTGGTGCTGAAGGGCAAGCCGCTCGCACTTGCAGGTGCCGCTGTCGCGAAGGCAGTGCGGGCTGGCAAAGGGAGAGGCAAGTTCCCAGCTGCGCTCGCCGGTCTGGGTCAGGTAGTTGGCCTGCACGGGCAGCCCGCCCAGGCCGTGGCGACGCAGGATATAGCGGATCGCATAGTCTAGCCCGTCACTGATGACTTGAATCAACAGGCCCCGCTCACCGGCCGCCTCAACGAAGGCCTGAAAGCCCGGATCGATGGCGATACCGTCAAGATGTGCGTGAAACTCTTCCTGCGACATGTCCAGCAGTGCCACCTGGCCCTGCATGCAGTCACGGGAGCCGATCCGACCGGCCTCCCAATCGTCTTCCAGCTCTTGCCAGCCGGGGCGGCCAAAGCGTTCGAGCAGGGAGTCGATCACATCGACCTGGCTGATGGTGCCGTCGAAATCGCACTGGATCATCCAGGGCTGCGAAGGGTTCGGCAAAACCTCGCGAACGACAGGCGTATAGGGCCTGAGCGATTCGTCGAGCACGGAGTGTGAAAGATTATTCATGGAAATTCACCCGTACATTCTGGCCGATACGAAGCGTCGGCGGCTGATCGAACGCGAGCAGGCAGTCGACCACTCGCACGTTGGGATGTCCCTGGCTGTCGTCGTCCAGGTGGCTGCTGCCAAAGAGATCGCCCAGGCGTGTCACGTGCGCCTTCAGGGGCGGCTGGCCGGGCTCGGCTTCCAGCACAACATCTGCCGTCATGCCCGGCTTCACACGATGGACAAAGCTTTCATTGAGTTCTGCGCGGATTTGCAGCGGGCGCTCCGGCAGGATCACCAGCAGCGGCCTGGCATCCTCTGGCGAAACGAGCGAACCCTGGGTGGCGTTGACGCGCACTACCGTCCCGGCCTGCGGTGCGTGCAATACGCGCTCGGCCAGTCGATCCTTGGCCAGCGCGACGTGCTGGCGGGCAATCTCGACCCCTGCCTTGGCAACGGCCTGTGCCGATTCCAGCTGCTGAACCTGTTGCCGGGCCTCGGTTGCCTGTTGAGGATCCACTGCACCCTGACGGGCGGCCTTCTGCAATTGCTGCGCGCGCTGGCGTGCTGGCGGCAGACGCTGCTCCGCCGCTTTCTGCCGGGCCTGCGCCTGCGCCAGCTCTGCTTCATAGGCCTTGAGTTCGGTACGGGCGCTTCGGTCGTCCAGCGCTGCCAGTTCGGCGCCGCGCTGGACCGTGTCGCCTTCGGCCACGGTAAGGCGTGCAAGTCGGCCGGCCTGCAGGGATTTAAGCTCCAGCAGCCCACCCTGCACCTCTACCTTGCCCCTCGCCATGGCTACATATTTTGCGGCTTCGGTCGCAGCCGGTTTCGCCGGTCGCGGAGGTTTCTTGTCCGAGCAGCCTACGACCGACGCGATCATCAAGGCGGCCAGCAGACTGTGGGTAATACGCATGTTCATCAGGCAAACTCCCTGCGGGCGTGGCTGCCCTGTTCGGAGGGTCGCCAGTCACGTTGAATCTGCCCGTCCTCCATCTCCAGTACCCGGTCGGCATGACGGATCAGGCGCGGATCGTGGCTGACGCACAGCACGGTCGAACCTTGCTCATGGGCGATGCGTTGCAGCATCCGGGCGACGTTTTGTCCGTTTTCGGCATCCAGGGCACTGGTAGGCTCATCGGCAAACAGCAGTTGGGGGCGCTTGGCCAAGGCGCGGGCAAGTGCCACACGCTGCCGCTCGCCGCCAGACAGCGAAGCCGGGCGCAGGTCGAGCCGGTGAGCCAGCCCCACTTCCTTGAGCACCTGCCGGGCGCGCTCCAGGGCGTCCTGGTTGGAAAAGCCCAGATAGCCCAGCGGCAATGCCACCTGCTCGGTAGCGGTCAGTGCCGGAAACAGATTGAAGCCCTGAAAGACAAAGCCGGTGTGCTTGAGACGAAAGCGCTCAAGGGCACGCTTGGCCAGTCCACCTAGCTTCTGGCCCAGAGCGCGGGTCTCACCTTCGTCCGGCGCCTGCAACCCACTGAGCAGCGACAGCAAGGTGCTCTTGCCACAGCCCGAAGGCCCTGAAATCAGGGTCAGCTCACCCGGATAGATGGAGACGGACAGCCGTTGCAATACGTGCAGGCGAACCATGCCCATGAGGAAGGATTTGCTGACCTCATCGGCTTCCAGGCTGGGAGCGGGACGCTTCACAGGAGTCATGTCATTACCTCAACAGCAGTGCGGGGTCAGCGCGCAGCAGGCCGCGCATGGCAATGAGCCCGGACACGAGCGCAAGGCCCAGGACCAGGGCGGCGCAAATCAACGCGATCGGGGTGTTCATGGCCACGGGGACGTCATGGCGGGCGGCGACGCTTAGCAGGACCGTGCTGGTAAGCCCGGTAACAAGCAAGCCGAGCCCGCCAACCCAGCAGGACTGTTCAAGCACCACCTGACACAGTGATCGGAAGCTGGCGCCCAAGGCGTTGAGCACCGCATATTCGCGAGCAGAGGCGGCTACCATGGCCATCAGCGACTGGCTGGTGATCACCCCGCCGACCAGGCAGACAATGCCTGCCATGAACAGCACGGCTACCCCCGCGCCGGTATCGAACATCCAGTAGAGCTGGGAGCGCCAGGCAAACTGCTTGGCTGTCCAGACCTCGAAGGGACCGAAAGATGGGTTGGCGACCAGGCGGGCCTGGGCCGCCTCGACATGGCTGGGCTTGCGCACCTTGGCAACGTAATAGGTCGGTCCGCTGCCAGGATTGTCATCCCCCTGCAGCAGGAGGGCCGTGTCCAGTGAGGCCAGCACGTTGACGCCACCCAGGCCGCGCAGACCGGCAATGGCCGCGACGACATGAACGCGATGGCCATTGATCCATGCGGATTGATCCAGGCTGACGCCCAGCTGATTCAGTTCCGAGCGGTCGACAATGACGGCGTTGGGCTCTTCCAGGCGCTGGCGCAGTCCTGAGGAGAGCAGGCTGGAAAACATCATGCCCTGGCGGCCCGGATTGATCCCCGATACAAAGACCGAGACTCCACCGCTTTTCTCATGGGTGCCATGCCAGTCGCCTTCCACCCAGATATAGGGTTCTACATCGGTAACATCCGGGTCCATGCGCAGGCGCATTTCTACGTCAGGACTGATCGTCCGACCAAAGTTGACGCTCTGGGTACCTGGATAGCCCGCCCATAAATCGGCGGATGAGGACGAGACATACACCGCCGCGCTGCCAAAGATACCCAGCACCAGTGCAGCCTGCACCGTCAGCAGCACACCGGAAAAGCCAATGGCCAGAATGGCGGGTAGAAAGCGGCGCCACTCGTGGAACAGTGTCTTACGGGCCAGGGCAATCATGTGTGCTTCTCCCCGGCTCCGGCAGGAAGCGGTGCGCCGCCCAGCGCCTTATAGAGCGCCACGAATGCCAGGCTTCGACGAGCCTGGGCCGTGGTAAGTTGAAGCGAGGCCTGCAACTGGTCACGCTGGGCGTCTAGCTGCTCCCATTGGCTGGTCAGGCCTAGTTGAGTCAGGGTCAGGCCGTGCTGCGCCCGCTCGTCCAGTGCCGCTTCTGCCTGTTGTAGGTGCGTGACCCGCTCCTGCTCCTGGCTAAAGGCCGCCAGGGCCGCTTCGGTCTGGGCAACGCTATCGAGCAAGACCTGGCGGTAACCCTGCAAGGCGGCCTTCATAGCGTACTTCTGGGCTTTCTCTGCGGCTTTGCGCTGGCCCCAATTGAAGATAGGCAGGTCAATAATCGGACCTACCATGGGAACGCTGTTTGAGCGGACCTTTTCGTGCATTGTCATGTTGTAGGCATACAGATAGGAAGTGCCCAGCGCGACGTGAGGATAGAGATTGGCATGGGCCAGACCCAGCTCACCGGCTGCCTGCAGGACGTCGGCTTCTGCCCTTTGGATATCGGGACGGGTGCGCAGGAGGTCACTGGGCACCTGCTGCACCGAGACCTGCTTGATGCGCGGCAGCGGCTGTACCGTATTCCAAGAGGCATCCGGTGAGGTCTGCCCCAGCAGCGCGGCCAGGGATTGCAGGGCTCGTGCCTGGACCTGGCGGGGTTGCGCCAGGCGTGCCAGGGTCTCGGCCTGTTGGGCCTGGAGTTGCAGGCGCTGATCGGGCGACGCCAGATGGCTGGGAATACGGATATCCAGCAGGGCCAGGGCCTTCTGATCCAGCGCCGCCAGGGCTTCAAGCGTCTGGATCTGTTGCTGGGCGGCGCGCAGTTCGAGGTACTGGCGCACCACTTCCGAAACTACAGTGACCTGGGCGGCCTGCTGCTCGGCTTTGGCCTGCTTTATCCTGGCTTTGGCCTGCTTTTCAGCACCTTCACGCGCGCCAAACAATCCCAGGTCCCAGACCGCGTCCAGGCTGATCTGGAAAAAGGTATCCGTGGCTGAGACTTCCTCGCTGCTGCGGGTTGCCAATGACAGTTGGGGCAGATAATCGGCGTCAGTCTGGCGTGTCAGCGCGCGGGCCTGCTTCAGACGGCTCGAGGCTTGGGCCAGCGTCAGGTTATCGGATACCGCACGTGCCAACAGCTTATCCAGTACGGGGTCGTTGAAGGACTTCCACCAGCCGTGCAGATCAACGGTCGGCGCTGCCGATGCAGGCTGGGCAACCTGTTGCTGCCACTGGCCCGGCAGCGTCTGGGGCAGCGCCGGTGCATCGATCTGCGAGCAGCCCGCCAGCACCGTGAGTGCCAGGCTGCAGGTAGAGCGAAACGTGACCGGAAAGCGAACCATACGACAGCGAACCCTGGACAGCGAGTATCCAATCGAAAGAGGTTTGTGTAGCCCGAGGCTACGGCGTGAGGGAATTGTGCAAAGTCAAACTTGCGTGGCTTTGCAGGTTTTGTGGAGGAACGATGGAGACGCGAACGTCCGGTGCGGATGAATGAACGCGCAGGCATGAAGTCCAAGTCGATACGCTTGGTTTGCGCTAGTTTGGTAGTCCGCGGAGCTACCCTCGTAGAGGTGTGAGCAGGTCCGTATACTGCTTCGGATTGAACTCAGAGGCGCTATGTATGAGTAACGACTCCCGGCCATTAGGTCCTCTCGTCTTGTTCGTGGAGGATGAACCGAGCATCTCGGACATTCTGGTGGCCTATCTGCAACGTGACGGCTTGCGTACCGTGCATACAGCGGACGGGCTCGAAGCCCTCCAGCTGTTCCGTCGTATGCGTCCAGACATCGTGCTGCTTGATATCCGCCTGCCCGGCATGGATGGCGTAGACATCCTCAAGACCATCCGCAACGAAAGCGAGACGCCGGTCATCATGGTCAGCGCCCTGGCCGACGATCTCGACAAGATGCTCAGCCTTCGCCTGGGGGCCGACGACTATGTGGTCAAGCCGTATAACCCGGCCGAGGTTGTGGCCCGTGTCCGGGCGGTACTGCGCCGCACCAGTGCTGTCCAGGCGCAGACACATACGTCTGCCCCGCTGCGCGTAGGTCGTCTGGAAATCGACCAGCAGGCCTACATGGCCCGGGCATACAGCGAAGGCGGCGAAGCTCAGGTCCTGCCACTGACCCTGACCGAATTTCGTTTGTTGAGCACGCTGGCCAACCAGCCTCGCCGCTGCTTTTCGCGCAGCGAGCTGATCGAGTCCTGCCTGCCGGAAAGCGACGCGCTGGATCGGGTCATCGACTCGCATTTGAGCAAGCTGCGGCGCAAGCTTCAGGATGCCGGTTGTGATGATCTGATCGAAACTGTACGCGGCATCGGGTATCGACTATGGCCCGAGTCCTAGACCGCATATGGGTCCGCTTCGGGCTGAATATTGTTGCCACGGTCTTTGTGACCATCGGCCTGCTCTGGGCCACCATATTCGTCTACACCCAATACGAGTACGACCGCTTCTACAACAACCTGCCCGTTAACGTCCGGCAGGAGATGGATCTGCTTGAGGCGCAGGATCAGGACAACAGTCCCCGGATGATTGAGATCTACAGCCAGTACTGGCGGGGCGACCCTTGGGACGGCGAGCAGCTGGCGCTTGTCCTGGGGTTGGTGTTCTGTCTGCCGTTCGGCCTGATCGCCGGGCTCTGGACGTCGCGACTCGTGACCTTGCCGGTGGGGTCCATTGCTGAGGCGGCCAACCGGATCGCCCTGGGCGATTTCAGCGTGCGGGCGCACAGCAAGAGCCAGCGTGGCGAGCTGGCGGATCTAGTACGCGATTTCAACCACATGACCGATTCCCTGGAATCTTTAGAGCATGAGCGCAAGGCCACTGCGGCTGCCATCTCCCATGAGCTGCGCACGCCTATTGCCATTCTGCAGGCCCGGCTGCATGCCCTGTGCGATGGAGTCATTCCGGCCGAGCCCCTGGAGTTTCAAAAGCTACTCGAACAGGCTGAACACCTGGGGCGGCTGGTGGATGATCTGCATACCCTGTCGGTAGCCGATGCCGGGCGTTTGTCGCTCCATATGGTCACGGTGGATCTGGCTGAAGTGGCGCGGGACACCCTAGGCAAATATGCCAGCCGTCTGGACAGTTATGGGATTGAGGCCGAGCTGGCGGTGGAGGCCCCGGACCTCACGGTCAAGGCCGACGAGGATCGGCTGCGACAGATCCTTAACAACCTGATCGAAAATGCGCTGCGCTATGCACGCGAAGGCGGCTGGCTGGAGCTTCGCCTGAGTACCCATGCCGAACAGGCTGTAATCGTGCTGAGCGACGCCGGTCCCGGCCTGCCTGATGTCATCAAGGCCAATCTGTTCAAACGCTTTCAACGCGCGGATGCCTCGCGTAACCGGGCCAGTGGCGGAACCGGCCTGGGCCTTGCCATCGTCAAGACGCTCACGGTGCTGCAGGGTGGCCGCATTGAGGCCGGTGAGTCGGCGCGTGGCGGCGCACAGTTTCGTATCTATCTGCCGTTGAGCCGTGCCTGATCGCGTATCAACATAGCCGATACCCAAGGCGATTGGCATAATCGCGCCGGCTTGCAGGCCTGAAGCCGCAAGCCGGACCTTTCGACTGGCCGCGCCGCTGGTGCTCGACCGGCTGAAAATGGATTTTCACCCCTTATACGAGTTCTCTCATGAAAAAAGCAGCTGGAATTGCTGTCGGTGTTGCCCTGGTCGTTGGAGCGGTCGCTGTGGGCGGTGCCTGGTATACAAGTACCCAACTGGAAGGTGCGCTGAACCAGGCCATTGACCAGACCAATACACAATGGGCCAAGACGCTGCCTGATCAATCGGCGCATATGGAACTGGTCAGCCTGGACAAGGGACTCTTCAAGAGTACCGCCCACTACCGCATCGTTCTGCCGGGTAGCGGCTTGGGATTGGACACGCCGATTGAAGTGCTCATGGTCGACCACTTGGAGCACGGCCCCTTCCCTGCGTCCCGCCTGGCCTCTTTCAAGCTGGCGCCGGTCATGGCCAGCAGCCATTTTGCGCTGGAATCCAGCCCCAGCCTGCAGGCTTGGTTCACGGCTGCCAACAATGCGGTACCCGCGTACGGCACAGCGGTAATTGGTTACGACCAGCAGGTGAATGGCACGCTGACGCTGCAGCCCTTCGAGCTGAATGAGGATGAGCGACACGTAGCCGTCGCTGGGGCAACGCTTGGGTTCAAGACTGACCTTGAGCTGAAACGCTATCAGCTCGACCTGTCGGCGGACAGCCTGGTGCTGACCTCGCCGACCAAAAACGGAGCGATGGTCAGCACAACGTTGAAAGGCATGCGTGTTACCGCCGATCGCAGCCTGGGACAGAGCGGGCTGTATACGGGCCGCTCGGACCTGGGCCTCCAGTCGATGCAGATCCAGGGGGACACCCTTCCACCGGTGGTCATGCGCGATATTACCGCCCAGGACAATCTGCAGGAGCACGGCCTGAGGCTCGCCGATACCATCCACTACACACTGGGTGGCATGACGGTTGACGGTAAGGAGGTAGGAAGTGGCCGTATGTCCCTGAGCTTCAGGGATATCGATGCGGCAGCCTTGCAAGGCATGGCGACCACCTATTCGCAGTATGCCGAGCGTGTCCAAATCGATCCGGAAACCCAGCAGATGCCCGCGATGCTGCCGGAAGAGCGGGCCCGTATGCAGGCCTTTGGCAGTACGTTGCTGGCGGCCAATCCCGTGGTCACGCTGGACGAGTTGTCCTTCAAGACCGCCCACGGCGAGAGCCGCTTCAACATGGCGGTCAATCTGACGCGTCCGGAGGAATACGATCATCTGTCGCCCGCCGAGGTGTACCAGCAGATGATCAGCCGGCTGGATATGCAGCTTCGCCTTTCCAAGCCGATGATCGCTGACCTGCTCTCGCTCAAGAGTGATCCGTCCCAGGATGCGGCCGACGCTGCCCAGGAGGCCAAGGCGGCAGGTGAGGCGATAGGCGACATGGCGGCGTCGTCGCAGATGGCTCGGGTGGAAGGCGATGACATTATCGCTACGCTCAACTATGCCGACCACATGGTCGACTTCAACGGCCAGAAAATGACCCCGGAGCAGTTCGCCATGCTAATGCAGAACACCGCACTGGCGGCTATCACCATGTCAGCACTGGCGCCCCAAGCACAGTGATTCTGGTGCACGCGGTGGCTGGCTGATGCCGCCGCGTTTCATCGGTCTCGGCAAATAGCACTCCCCGCCCCCGGACAATGGCGCTATAACTAACCCACCTTAGTCAGGGAGCGGTCGCCATGTTGTGGAGTCAGTTCGCCGAAACGCACGAGGTGTTCAATCAGGTCCCGCCGTTGGAAGGAGTCAACCTCTATCGGCTGGATACGCCACTTCAGGAGTGGATACACCGCTACCGCGGTGGTTGGGCGGATGACCGTCTCGGTGTCTATGGGGCGCTGGCGGGAGGACCTCTGATGGCGGCCGGTTTTCTGGCGAACCGGTATCCCCCCGAATTTCACAGCCATGACCGGTACGGTCATCGTATCGACCAGGTCGAGTTTCACCCTGCCTACCACGAGTTGATGCGTACCGCCGTCGAGCACGGTATCCCTTCCCTGCCATGGACCGATCCGCAGCCTGGCGCTCACGTGGCACGGGCAGGCCTCATGTACCTGCATAATCAGGCCGAAGCCGGTACGAGCTGCCCGCTGACGATGACCTTTGCCAGCGTACCGGCCCTGTTGCACCAGCCGGAGCTGGCTGCGCGCTGGCTTCCCAAGGTCACGGCGCGTGTCTACGATCCGTCCCATGCGCCCATGGAGACCAAGGGCGGTGTGACACTTGGCATGGCCATGACCGAGAAGCAAGGCGGCACTGATGTGCGCGCCAACACCACTCAGGCTTACCCTGTGGACTCTCCTGGCCCGGGCGAGGCCTATGAACTGGTTGGCCACAAGTGGTTCTGCTCGGCGCCCATGTGTGATGCCTTCCTGACGCTGGCGCAGACCGCCCAAGGGCTTTCGTGCTTCCTGCTGCCGCGCTTCCGGCCGGACGGCAGCCGCAATCAGTTTCACATCCAGCGCCTCAAGGACAAGCTGGGTAACCGCTCCAATGCCTCCAGCGAGGTGGAATACCGCGGTGCGCTGGCCTGGCTGATCGGTGAGGAAGGCCGTGGTGTGGCGAATATCCTGACCATGGTGGGGATGACCCGCTTCGACTGCATGATTGGTTCCAGCTCGCTCATGCGGCAGGCGCTTACACAAGCCATGCACCATTGTGCTCACCGGCAGGTCAGCGGCAAACGGTTGGTTGAGCAACCGCTCATGCAAAATGTTCTGGCTGACCTGGCCTTGGAAAGCGAGGCCGCTCTGGCACTCACGCTGCGTCTGGCACAAGCGTTGGATCAGCCGGACGATATGAGCGAACGGGTCTTCGCGCGGTTGGTCACGGCGGTGGGTAAATACTGGATCTGCAAGCGGGCTCCCGCCTTTATCAACGAGGCGCAGGAGTGCCTGGGCGGGGCGGGCTATATCGAGGACAGCCTCCTGCCACGGTTGTATCGCGAGGCGCCGGTGAACTCCATCTGGGAGGGCTCCGGCAATGTGCAGTGTCTGGATGTGCTTCGTACGCTGTCGCGCAATCCGGACGTGGCGGCCGTCCTGTTCCAACATCTGGATGAAGGCCATGGAGATGTGCGGTTGCAAGCCCATGTGGCGCGGTTGAAGGCCGCCTTGGCTGAGCAGGATGATCTGCCGTACCGCGCCCGACAGGTCACGGAGAGCATCGCCCTGGCCCTCCAGGCGCGTCTGTTGCTGGATGCGGGTAACCATGAGGTAAGTGATGCCTTTCTGGCCAGCCGGCTAGGCGAGCGCCACGGTTATGTCTACGGCACGCTGCCTCTGGGCGTGGCGCATGAGGCAATCTTGCGCCGCAGCGCACCCTTGATGGTATAGCGCCAGCTTTCCTGCCCAGCAATGAAACCTTGGGCGGCTCCTGCGGTTCATACCTGTATCGTGTACAAGCAGGTGACGACAGGCATGGGTATGCGCGCCTCCTTTCTGGTGCTGTTGCTGGGCTTCTTCCTTGGAAGTGGCTACGCCCAGGCATGCTGTACGCCCGGATCTCCGTGCCCTTTCATGCAGGCCGAACAGATTGACGTTCGCCACTCGTCGCCCTCTCCTGCCTCTCAGAACACCCTGATGGTCAAGGCATGCTGCTGCGTTCCGGCACAGGCTGCTGCGGTACGGCTAACACTTGCCCGTGCCCCTCTTCCTTCGGACCCTTACGCGCCGTCCTTCTACCACTCTGTATACCCCTCCCTGCCTGATCCGCCTCCCAAGGCCATGCCCGTTTGAGCCCATCAATCAAACCTTTATTTCAAACGGAGAACGATCATGATGACTTCTGCTTACGACGCCTGCATTAAAGCCTGCTCCAATTGTGCCCTCGTCTGCGAAATGTGCGCATCGGCGTGCCTGCGGGAAGAAGACGTGAAAATGATGGCGCGCTGTATTCAGCTTGACCGGGACTGCGCCGACCTGTGCGCCCTGGCAGCAGTGCTGATGCAGCGCGAGAGCCCTTTGGCCAAGGAGTTTTGTGCGCTGTGCGCTAAGGCCTGCCGTGCTTGCGGTGAAGAGTGTGCCAAGCATGACATGGACCACTGCCAGGCCTGTGCCAAGGCTTGCCTGAGCTGCGCGGAAGAATGCGAGCACATGGCGGCCTGATCCATCCGTACCCCGGCGCTCCGGCGCCGGGCCCTTTTGCTTTGGAATGTGGCCAACCGTGAGCTGACAAGGTCAGCGGCCATCTGCCTGCAAGGAGCTACGCGTGAACAAACCTCGTTTCAAGCCTTATAAATCACCCTCCGGTGGTTGGGGTTCGGCTTTCTCAGTCGCGAATATCCTGATCCGTGAAAAGTCGCCTGTCGGCTCCGGTCTTCTTCTACTCAAGCAAAACAAGCCGATCGAAGGCTTTGCCTGCGTCAGCTGCGCCTGGGCCAAACCTCACCCGGCCCGCCCTTTTGAGTTCTGCGAAAACGGGGCCAAGGCCACCGCCTGGGAAAACACCAGCAACCGCTGCGGACCTGATTTTTTCGCGCAACATACCGTAACGGAATTACTCAACTGGCGTGACTACGACCTAGAGCAACAGGGTCGACTTACTCATCCGCTGCGCTGGAACGCCGAGACGGACAGATACGAGCCGATTCGCTGGGACGTTGCCTTTCGCGAGATTGGCGATGAGCTGAGGGCCATGGCCGATCCGAACGACGTGGTGTTCTACACCTCGGGCCGGGCGGCGCTGGAAACCTCCTACATGTTCCAGCTGTTTGCCCGTATGTATGGGACAAACAACCTGCCCGACAGCTCCAACATGTGTCACGAGAGCACCTCCATCGCCCTTCCGGAAAGCATTGGTGTGCCGGTGGCCACTGTGACGCTTAACGACATGGAGAAAACCGACGGCCTGTTTTTCTTCGGTCAGAACGTCGGCACCAGCAGTCCGCGCATGCTTCACCAGCTTGAAGAGGCGCGTCAGCGCGGCGCGCCTATCGTTACCTTCAACCCGATCCGCGAGCGCGGACTGGAGAAGTTTACTAACCCGCAGTCCCCGACCGAGATGGCGACCGGCAAGGAAATCACCATCAGCACCCACTACAATCAGGTCGCCATTGGGGGTGATATTGCGGCCATGGCTGGGATGTGCAAAAAGCTGTTTGAGATGGACGACCAGGCGCGTGCCGCCGGGAAGCCACGCGTGTTGGATGTAGCGTTCATCGAACAGCACACTCACGGCCTGGAGGCCTTCGAAGCGAAGATCCGCCGTTACACCTGGGAAGAGTTGGAGCGCCGTTCCGGCCTTACCCGCAGTGCCATGGAGCTGGCGGCAATGGTCTATGCCCGCTGCGAGCGTGTCATTGGCGTGTATGGCATGGGGCTTACCCAGCACCGTCAGGGCGTAATGAACATCCAGATGCTCGTCAATTTGCTGTTGCTGCGCGGCAACATGGGCAAGGAAGGCGCCGGTATCCTGCCCGTCCGCGGCCACTCGAATGTGCAAGGGCAACGCACTGTCGGAATCACCGAGAAGGCCAGCCATGTCCCGGCAGAAAACCTCAAGAAGCAGTTCGGCTTCGAGGCGCCCCAGGATGACGGCATGAACACCGTCGAGGCGTGCGAAGGCATTGTCAGCGGTAAGGTAAAGGCCTTTATCGGCTTGGGCGGAAACTTTGTACGGGCCGTTCCGGAAACACTACTGATGGAGCCGGCCTGGCGCAAGCTCAGGCTTACCGTGCAGATTTCCACCAAGCTCAACCGTAACCATCTGGTGCACGGTAAGAAATCCTACATCCTGCCATGCCTGGGCCGTACGGAAATCGATGTGCAGGCCACCGGTGAACAGCGCCATACCACCGAAGACAGCACAGGGTGTATCCGGGCCTGGCGCGGCGTTGCCAAGCCGGCGGCGCCTAATCTGTTATCGGAGCCTGCCATCGTGGCGGCACTGGCCAAGGCGACACTAGAACCCAATCCCCGGCTCGACTGGGATGCCTGGGTCGCCGACTACAGTCTGATCCGTGACGCCATCGCCGAGAGCTATCCCGATATCTTCCATGACTTCAACGTGCGGATGCTGGAGCCTGGCGGTTTCCATCGTCCACTCGGTGCCTCCGAGCGCAAGTGGGCGACCGAGACCGGCAAGGCCAACTTCATCACTCCTGACAAGCTCACACCCGATGACGACATCGAGCCTGATCTCAAAAAGCAGGGCGTGCTGCAGCTGATGACGCTGCGCAGTAACGACCAGTTCAACACCACTGTTTATGGCTACAGCGACCGCTTCCGCGGAGTCTATGGGACGCGGGCGGTCATCCTCATGAACCGTCGTGACATGGCCCGCCACGGGCTGGCCGAAGGCGACATGATCCAGGCCATTACTGCGGTGGACGATGGCGTACACCGGGAAGTCGGCCCACTCCGGGTGACGCCGTACGACATCCCCGAGGGCTGTTGCGGTGGCTACTACCCCGAATGCAATCCGCTGATTCCGCTCTGGCATTACGCGGAGCGCAGCAAGGTGCCTGCCGCCAAGTCTATTCCGATTCGGCTGCGCAAGGTGATCGCCGTGGTGAAGGATCGCAACGTCCCGTCCGAGCCGGCCTCACCGGCCGGGGTGGGCGCGGTGTAAGCGGCCTGAGCCCTGGCGGTCCGGCCAGGGCTCAGCGATTAATCAGCCACAGCACGATGGATACCACCGCACTGATCAGGATCATGGTGGTGATAGGGAAAAAGAACGAGACGTTCTCCCGTTTGACGACGATATCGCCCGGTAGATGACCCAGCGGTAGCCGTCCGATCCAGGGCCATAGCAGGCCAACGGCAACTATCAGCAGACCTATGACGATCAGGGTACGAGACATATCATCATCCGATTCGAGAGCCATGCCTAAACAGATTTCGCGAGTGTGCCTTGCGTTCCTTTTAATCCTTTCTCTAGGCCACGCCCTGGCGGCCGATCAATCCGCCACGGGTGATGAAACCATTTCTCCAAGCGATGCTCGCCGCGCCGTTAGCGTACTGCAGGATGAACAGCAGCGCGCCGAGGCGGTGCGGGCCCTCAAGGCGATTGCCGACACGGCCCCAGCCAAGGACGCCGATGCAGCGAAGTCCGATGATCAATCAACGGACGATACTGCTGCCGATACCGCGGCCCCTGCCGAAGCACCTGCTGCCGTGGCGATCGAAGCGAACGGTTTGATTGCCAGAACGCTCCGTCAGGTCAGTCGGTGGGGTGATGGGCTGGAAGATCAGCTTCACCAGATCAAACAGGCCGCCCTGGCGTTCCCGGTGTGGTTACGAACCCATTCCGCCAGTGGCCAGGGCAAGCATATCCTGAGCGAGGCGCTGGTCGATCTAACCATTGTTTTCGGCGTAGGCCTCGCCCTTGAATGGGGGTTGCGCTACCTGTTGGGCAGACCCCGCCGCGCCTTGATCCAGCATGCTGAGGAAGCAGACGAACGCGCCCGACGCGAGCAGGCCGAGCGGGATGAAAGGCAACGACTGGCTCAGGCCCAGGCCAGGGCGCGGGCCGAGCGGGAACAGGCCGAGCAGGCAGCTGCCGTTAATGCTGCCGAGGTGGGCGGCATTCGCCCGGCCAGCGAAGAAGTGGCGCTGGTACAGACGACGCGTGATGGTGTCGAGCAGATCGAGGCCGTACCGGTCGGTGCGACAAATGCCGCCAAGGGTGGCCCCGCCAGTACCGCCTCCGGCTCTACAACCCAATCCCAACAGCAGGCGACTGCTGATGCCGCTACGCATGAGACAGCTGCTTCACCCCGGCATACCGCCATGCCGGGCGAGCATTGGAGTACCCTGCGTCACCTGCCCTATGCACTGGGCTCGCTAATTTTTGATCTGTTACCGCTGGCGTTATTCTTTGGTGCAGCGGCGCTGATCATGCGGGCGCTGTCGGGTGATGAACAGAGCGTCATGACGGTTGTTCAGGGCTTCGTGGGCGCCTACGTTACAGTGCGCGTCTGCATGGCCGTGGTTCGCCTGCTGATCTCGCCGATAGGCCACGGGATGCGCATCATCCGCGTCAGAACCGATATCGCCCGGACTCTGGAAACCTGGATACGGTTCACCGTTGTGCTGGCGGCGTTCGGTATCGCCCTGGCTGAGGCAGTCGAGGCGCTGGGCGCAGGCCGGGCGGGCCATCTGGCAATCGTCAAACTGTTCTCGCTGCTGGTTCACCTCTGTCTGGTCGTGCTTATCTTCAAGGTCCGCAAGCCGGTCGGTGCGTTGATCGAAGCACCTGCCGAGGCAACCGGGCCGGTGGCCGCCCTGCGTAACTGGCTGGCGCTCGTCTGGGCCTTCTTTGCTGCAGCATTCGTTATCGGGCTGTGGGTGGTGTGGGCGCTGGGTGTCGAGAACGGCTTTCCCAAGCTGATCAACTTTATTGCCCTATCGGGGGCGGTGGTCATTGCAGCGCGGCTGCTGGCGATCCTCGTCCTGGGCGCAGTAGGGCGTGCTTTTCAACCCAAGACCGACGCGCCTTCAGATGAGAGCAATACGCCTGCCTCGTCTGTACGCAGCCGCTTGGCTGATCGTTATTACCCGCTTGCCCGCCGGTTGATCACCGCGACTATCACCGTGTGCACCGTCATTGTCCTGTTTCAGCTCTGGGGCCTTGACGCGCTGAGCTGGTTTGCCAGTGGCACCATAGGGCGCAGTCTGCTTTCTGCCGTATTGACGATCCTGGTGGCGGCTCTTGTGGCGATTGTTGTCTGGGAGTCGGCCAACGCCTCGGTACAGCGGCGTCTGACGCGGTGGACAAACGAGGGGGATCTGGTCCGGGCTGCGCGCCTGCGTACGCTCCTGCCCATGCTACGCAGCTTCCTGCTCATCATTATCGTGCTGGTGGTCGGCCTTACAGCACTCAGCCAGATCGGTATCAACACCACGCCGCTGCTGGCTGGTGCCAGTATTATCGGTGTGGCTGTCGGTTTCGGCTCGCAGAAACTGGTGCAGGACTTCATTACCGGTATCTTCCTGCTGATGGAAAACGCCATGCAGGTGGGGGACTGGGTCACCGTGGCAGGCGTCTCCGGTACGGTAGAGTACCTGTCGATTCGGACGGTACGTATCCGGGCCGGTGACGGTTCGCTGCATATCGTGCCGTTCAGCTCAGTCTCCACGGTCAACAATATCAACCGTGGAATCGGCAATGCGTCCATTCGTATCAACGTGGGCTACAACACCGACATCGATCAGGTCTTTGACGAGTTGAAAGCTATCGGTGCGGAAATGCGACAGGACCCGGCCTTCAAGGATCTGATCATCAATGATCTGGAGGTCTGGGGGGTGGACGCGGTCGACGGCTCTATGGTGACGGTATTGGGTCAGATGCGGTGTATCGACAAGGGCCGCTGGGGTGTGCAGCGCGAAACCAACCGCCGCATCCTCAAGCGCTTCCGCGAGCTGGGTATCACCATTGCCGACCCACGTACCTATCTGGTCATGCCAAGCGAGACTGCTGCCACGGATCGGTCGCCCCTGCCACACGGTAACCATCTGCCCAGCAACCAGCCAAGCCCCGACGCCTGAGGGCTTGGCTGATAGGAAGAAGAGCGCTGTGCTCCGGCAAAGCGCTCTTCTTCCCAACCGTAAATCCGTTGCCGCCGTGGCTCAGGCGTCGTCTTGGTCGTAGCCCTCGGCGAGGTGTTGATCCTTCAACTTCACGTAGTTGGCTGCGCTGTACTCAAAGAAGCTACGCTCCTTTTCCGTGAGCGGGCGCGCCTGCTTGACCGGGCTGCCTACATACAAGAACCCGCTTTCCAATGTCTTGCCTGGCGGCACCAGACTACCGGCACCGATGATCACCTGACTCTCCACCACGGCCCCGTCCATGACGATGCTGCCCATCCCCACCAGGACCTGATTGCCGATGGTGCAGCCATGCAGAGTGACCTTGTGGCCGACCGTCACATCATCGCCTACGATCAGAGGATAGCCGTCCGGGTTGTATGGGCCGGCGTGGGTGATGTGCAGCACGCTGCCGTCCTGAATGCTGGTACGGGCACCGATGCGGACACGGTGCATGTCGCCGCGAATCACGGTCAGCGGCCAGACGGAGCTGTCTGCGCCCAGCTCCACGTCACCGATGACCACGGCGGTGGCGTCCACAAAAGCGCATTCGCCCAGGACGGGCGTTTTATTCTGGTAAGTGCGAATGGTCACGATAGATACCTTTTCTAATCAGGCGAGCCTTGAGTCTGGTTAAGATGGGCTCCATATAGTCTTCTTTGAGAGCCTTTCGTTGACTGGGCAAAGCCGGCCAATGCGTCCTTTGAGGCAGCATAGCCGTATCCCGGTCGGCGTGGGGCTCAAGCTACCCGTATATATCCTTGAGGGGAACACCGTGAGCGCCAGCAATCCTCTGTTACAGCCCTACGATCTGCCACCCTATTCCGCGATCAAGCCTGAATTTGTCGAGCCGGCCATTGATCAGATCCTGGCAGACAACCGCGCCGCCATTGCCGAGCTGCTGAAGACCCAAAAGGAAAACCCGACCTGGCAAGGTCTGGTCGTGGCGTTCGACGAGCTGAACGACCGCTTGGGCCATGCATGGAGCCCGGTTACTCATCTTAATGCCGTGTGTAACAATCCTGAGCTGCGTACGGCCTATGAGGCCTGCCTGCCTAAGCTTTCTGCTTACTCCACGGAGACCGGGCAGAACAAGGACCTTTTTGAGGCCTACCGGAAACTGTCTGAAAGCGAAGAGGCCAAGGGCTTCGACGCTGCTCAGAAGAGGATTCTCGACAACGCTCTGCGTGATTTCCGTTTATCGGGTATCGATCTGCCGCCTGAACAGCAGAAGCGCTACGGCGAGATCCAGTCGCGCAAGTCCGAGCTGTCCAGCAAGTTTTCCAACCAATTGTTGGATGCTACCCAGGCGTGGACCAAGCATGTGACTGACGAATCTGCTTTGGAGGGTCTGCCAGATTCCGCCAAGGCCCAGATAGCTGCTGCGGCCCAGGCCAAGGGGCTGGAAGGCTGGCTGATCAACCTCGAATTCCCAAGCTACTACGCGGTGATGACTTACGCCGATGACCGCGCTCTCCGCGAGGAAGTCTATGCGGCCTATTGCACCCGCGCCTCTGACCAGGGTCCCAACGCTGGACAATTCAACAACGGTCCGGTGATGGAAGAGATCCTCGACCTGCGCCAAGAGCTGGCGCGCCTGCTGGGCTATGCTAATTATGCCGAGCTGTCCCTGGCGACCAAGATGGCTGAATCCAGCGAGCAGGTCCTGAATTTCCTGCGTGATCTGGCCCAGCGCAGCAAACCTTTTGCCCAGCGTGATCTGGATCAGCTCAAGGCCTTTGCTGCTGAGCAGGGCGTAACTGATCTCAAGAGCTGGGACACCGGCTACTTCGCCGAGAAGCTGCGCCAGGCCCGCTATTCGCTTTCCCAGGAAGAGCTACGCGCCTACTTCCCGGTCGACAAGGTACTGTCCGGTCTCTTCACTGTGGTGCAAAAGCTTTACGGTATCGAGATCAGCGAGATCACGGATGGCTTCGACAAATGGCACCCGGACGTCCGTCTGTTCGAAATCACCGAAAACGGTAAGCACGTTGGCCGTTTCTTCTTCGACCTCTACGCCCGCGCCAACAAGCGTGGCGGTGCCTGGATGGACGGTGCTCGTGACAAGCGTCGCAATGCCCAGGGCGAGCTGATCAACCCGATCGCCTACCTTGTCTGCAACTTTACCCCGGCCAGCGGTGGCAAGCCTGCCCTGCTAACCCATGATGAAGTGACCACCCTGTTCCACGAATTTGGTCATGGCCTGCATCATCTGTTGACCCGCATCGAGCATGCAGGTGTTTCCGGCATCAACGGCGTGGCATGGGATGCGGTCGAGCTGCCGAGCCAGTTCATGGAAAACTGGTGCTGGGAACCGGAAGGTCTGGCGCTGATTTCCGGCCATTACGAGACCGGCGAGCCACTGCCCCAGGAGCTCCTAGACAAGATGCTGGCTGCGAAAAACTTCCAGTCTGGACTGATGATGGTGCGTCAGCTGGAGTTCTCGCTCTTCGACTTCGAGCTGCATGCCACCCACGGCGATGGCCGTAGCGTACTCGACGTGCTGGAATCCATCCGCGATGAAGTTTCGGTTATGCGTCCGCCGGCCTACAACCGCTTCGCCAATAGCTTTGCCCACATCTTTGCTGGCGGTTATGCCGCGGGGTACTACAGCTACAAGTGGGCGGAAGTCCTATCAGCTGATGCCTTCTCCAAGTTCGAGGAAGAAGGCGTGTTCAATGCTGAAACCGGCCGCGCCTTCCGTGAGGCCGTCCTGGCTCGTGGTGGTTCGCTTGAGCCGATGGTGCTGTTCGTGGACTTCCGCGGCCGTGAGCCCAGCATCGACGCGCTGCTACGCCACTCCGGTCTTACCGAGGAGGCTGCATGAGCGGACCGGTAAAACGCTTCATCGCCGGGGCCGTGTGCCCCGCCTGCCAATCGGTAGACACGATGAAGATGTGGAATGAGGATGGCGTACCGCACCGCGAGTGCGCCTCCTGCGGCTATGGGGATACGCTGGACGAGCGCGGCAATTCGGTTCCCAAGGAATTGCCTACGCGCGTCAATGCGCCCAAGCAGCTAAAGCCTGCCACGGCTCAGGTCAAGGTGGCTCAGTTCTTCCCGAATCCCAAGCTCAAGAAGGACAAGCCTGACTGATGTGGCACGTTGTCTGTGGTGATGTCGCGGCTAAAGGTGTCCGTCAGGTGATTGATACCGAGGCCACTTCATTGCTACGGATAATGCGTGACGATCTGGCCGTAGGGCCGCTGGTAGATGTACACCAGCCGCCCTGCCCGGTTCGGTCGGCCTTCTGGGAGGCCGTCTGGCCAGACGATGTTCCCGCTCCCGACTTTTCCCGCCAACTGGCGGACGATGCCACGTGGCTTGAGCATGCAGCACAAGGCAATCGCCCCATTACTGTCTGGCACGGCGACAGTGCCTCTGAGCAGCTTCTGTTCTGTCGTATCGCTGCCGCTCTGCACGATGCGCCTGTTGCGCTATACAGTGTTCCATGTGGAACACATCGTAGCGATGTACAGACTCGCCGTGCGGTTGGTCAATGTTCACTTGAGTTATTGAAGAAGCTGTATAGCCCTGCCCTGATCCTGCCTGAGCAGCAACAGGAGCTGGCCAGAGCCTGGCATGAGGCAGTCGAAGCCAAAGCTGATATCAGGCAATGGTTAGGCGGTACGTTTCGGTACAGCGGCTACGAAACGGTGGACACTATCCTCCTCCAGCATTGCACGCCAGAATGGCAACCGCTCGCACGAGTGATAGCCGAAGTCATGGTACGCAGCGAAGGATTTTTCGCGACAGATACTTTTCTAGGCTGGCGTGCCCGCGATTTGGCTCATAGAGGCCTCCTTGTTTTGCAAGGGCCTGAAAAGGGGCATTACTCCCAGCAAATGGTCTGCCTGCCAACGGTCTGAACAATGACAGGCACAGGCCGGTCTTATCATGGCCTTCTGCCCTGATCTTCTGAATTTAACCGCAACGCAAGCGTCGAAGGGATACGCATTCGACCTGGAGGGAATCTGTGTACGCCCGTTTATTACTGCTGTCCTTCGTCCTGTTGACGGGTTGCGCTCAGGTTCAGACACCAACTCCCTCCTCCATGCTCGCGCCAGCCGGCACGCACCTCAACAGTGTGCTTCAACGGCAGGCCGTCAAGCATCCCGGACAATCAGGGTTTCGCCTTCTGGAGTCCAGCACCGACGCCTTTACCGCCCGCGCCGAGCTGATCCGCATGGCCCAGCGCAGTCTGGATATCCAGTACTACATTGTTCACGATGGGGTGACCACGCGCATGCTGGTCAATGAGCTGCTGGCCGCTGCTGACCGTGGTGTGCGGATTCGCTTCCTGCTTGACGACACCAGCAGCGATGGTAATGACTATGCCCTGGCGGCACTGGCAGCCCATCCCAACATCGAAGTTCGCGTCTTCAACCCGCTGCATATCGGTCGCAGTACCGGCGTTACACGTTACATGGGGCGCTTCCTGCACTTGTCGCAGCAGCATCGCCGCATGCATAACAAGCTATTGCTTGCCGATAACAGCGTAGCCATTGTAGGCGGTCGCAACCTGGGGGATGAGTATTTCGATGCCAAGCCCGAAATGAATTTCACGGACCTCGACCTGCTTGGAGCGGGTCCTGTCGCCCATCAGCTCGGTGTAAGCTTCGACCAATACTGGAACAGCGAGATCAGCCAGCCCATTACAGGTTTTCTGCGCCGCCCGCCCACAGCTCACGCGCTGACTCGAATGCGCACGGGGCTCAAGCGCTACCTGGACAGCGAGCGGGTAAAGGATTCGGCGCTCTACAACCGGTTGCGCCGTTACGACACTGCACCGCAAATGGAGGGTTGGCTTCATGAGCTGACCTGGGCCAATGGCAAGGCGCTCTGGGACGCGCCACGTAAAGTGTTGGCAGAGGGCGAGCCGGACCGAAACCTGTTACTGACGACTCAGTTGATGCCCAGCCTTGACGACGTGCACAAGGAGCTTTTCCTGGTCTCCGCCTATTTCGTTCCAACCCAGACAGGGGTGGAGTACTTGAGTGAGAAAGCCCACGAGGGGGTAGATATTCGCGTACTGACCAACTCGCTGGAAGCGACGGACGTTCCCGCTGTTCATGGCGGATACGCGCCGTACCGCGACGAATTGCTCAAGCAGGGCATCAAGCTCTATGAAATGCGCAACCGCCCGGAAAAAGGCCTGCATGCCTCGCCTTATAGCTTTGGTCAGTCGGCTTCCAGCCTGCACAGTAAAGCCATGGTGCTTGACCGTGAGCATACCTTTGTCGGGTCCTTCAATTTCGACCCGCGTTCTATCCTGTGGAATACCGAGGTTGGCATCATGGTAGACAGTCCTGCCCTTGCCGGCCGGGTCCGTCAGCTGATTCTCGATGGTATGGCCTTGGGTGTCAGCTATCAGGTGAAGCGGGTCGACCGCGACGGAACAACCAAGCTGATCTGGCTGGAAGAGCGCGACGGCAAACTGTATGAGCTGAACCATGAGCCTGGCGGATTGTGGCGCCGATTCAACGCCTGGATCGTGCGTGCAGTAGGCCTTGAGCGTATGCTCTGATCAGCCTTTTGCCGCCTTTACGCATTCCAGAAAGAACGACAGCGCCGCTTGCTTGCGCAGACCCCGACGGCAAATGGCGACCAGCTCGCGGTGAAACGTGAGCGGCCCTAGGGAAAGCGTGCGCACGCGCGCCTGAGCCAGCTGCAGACCAGCCTGAGGAATCAACGCCACCCCCAGGCCACACTCGACCATTCTGACGATAGCTTCCAGCTCATCAAGCTCTAGCGCTTCACGAACGGTAATCCGGTGCTCCTGAAGGAACCGGCTCACCTGTCGGCCACCAAAGGAGCCTCGGTCATAACGAACGAAGGGCTGTGTTGCCAATAAGGCCAGCGGATCGTCGCCTGGCAACGTGGCGGGCGTGATGAGCACGAATGGCTCCTGGGCCAATGGAATTTCATCCAGCTCCTTGGGTAAGGCAAATGGCGGTTTGATCAGTAGCGCCAGATCGATCTCGCCAGCGTCCACACGGCCCAGGAGCTGCAGCGAGACGCCAGGAATCAGCTTGAGGTCTACCTGGGGGGCGTCCTGGCGAAAGCGCATCAGCGCTTCGGGCAGCACGCCGGTTTGAACCGTGGCGATGGCTCCGATCTTCAGTTCGCCCTGCCAATGAGCGACATCTGTGGGAGCGGCCATTTGCTCGTACAGCGAGAGGATCTGCTCCGCCAGCGGAAGCGCTTGCTGGCCGGAAGCATTGAGCAGCGCCGCGCGGCCGGTCCGGTCAAAGAGCCGTACGCCCAGGTCGCGTTCCAGCTGGCGCATTTGTGCACTGACTGCCGACTGCGTCAGGCCAACCTGTTGCCCAGCCGCTGAAAAGGTGCCATGTCGTGCAACTGTAATAAAGGTCTTCAATTCCCGAAGCACTGTCAGCCTCAAAATAGTTGCTGCTCGGCAGCAAGAATATTCGTTTTTCCATCGAAACGCTTGTGGCTGACAATAGGGTCTTGCCCAACCTGATGAGGTTCTCATGGCGCTCTCCCCTTTCCACCTGGCTATTCCTGTGTACGACCTGGCAGCCGCCCGGCATTTTTATGGTGACGTTTTTGGCTGCCCTGAAGGTCGCAGCAGCGAGCAATGGGTCGATTTCGACTTTTTTGGCCATCAGTTGGTGATTCACGAACACCCGCGTACCGCGGCGCAGGAACATGCCCATACCAACCCTGTGGATGGCCATGATGTGCCTGTGCCGCACTTTGGTGTCGTATTGGGTTGGGCTGAGTGGGAAGCGTTGGCGGATCGCCTGAAGGCACGTGAAACAGCGTTTGTAATAGAGCCCTACGTGCGCTTCAAGGGACAAGTAGGTGAACAGGCCACCATGTTCCTGCTGGACCCTTGCGGTAACGCGCTGGAGTTCAAGGCGTTCAAGGACATCGGTCAACTATTCGCCAAGTGAGGCTATTAGCCGTCGCTATAGGGTTCGCCATAAAAGCGCAGCAGGCAGAAGCCATGGCCAAAAGGATCACGAAGCACGGCCATGTCTCGAAATGCCGAACGCCGGACGTCACCCTCCAATGTAGCCCCGGCGGCTAGTACTTTTGCCAGGGCAACATCGAGGTTATCGACTACAACGTCGAGATGTATAGGTGTCCAGTGCTGGCCGTACTGGCGCACCTGTCCTGCGGTTTCGCTACCCGCTGGCTTTTGTAGCAGATAGATCGGAACATCTGCCCCGGCTAGCTCAACGACTTGTCCATCATAGAGCTTACGCTGCACCGTCAGATCCAGCGCCTGCGTATAAAACTGGATGCCGCGCTCCAGGTCGTCGACATCCAGATTGATCAGCAAGCGTATAGTCATTAGCGCTTGGCTTCCATCAGACGTGGCAATTGCTGGGCCAACAGATCCAGCTGCATGGGCTGGCGTACATAACCGACAGCACGGCCGTTCGGGTCGATCAGAACCAGATTGGCGCCATGGTCCACGGTGTAGCTCTGCTGGGTGGTATCGGCCGGAATGAAGGGAATCCCGACGGTATTGGCCAGCGTCTGGGTGTCGGCCATGTCACCTGCCAGGGCTTTGAAGCCTGGATTGAAAAACTCTACGTATTGTTTCAGCCGCTCCGGTGTATCCCGGGCAGGATCGACGGTTACAAACGTTACGCCCAGCGCATTGCGATCCTTTTCAGGCAGTTTGGTGAACAGCTGCTTGAGTTGCGCCAGGGTCGCCGGACAGACGTCCGGGCAGAAGGTATAGCCGAAGAACATCAATCGCCACTGCCCTTTCAGCGAGTCGAGCGTAATCGCTTCCTTGTCCTGATTCGTAAAGTTGAGTGCAGGAAGTGCCTTGCCTTGAGGCAGCATGACGATGCCCGCGTCCATCAGCTCGGCAGGTGTTGGCGCCGCATCGGTTCGATAGGCGCGGTAGCCGAGGGCTGCCACCGCAATCACGGCAAGAAAGATGGCAAGAATAAGAACGAGACGGCGAGCATTGGTCATGACGGACAACCTTGAGCAACGGAATGTGCATCAGGGTACTGGATGTAGGCCCGCCTCGCACCGTCAGCAGGCCGGATCGACCCGCGAAGCGTTTCAAGACGCTTCGCGAGCCTGTAACAGCATCAGGTGGTAGGTTCGGTGGTATTGATGTAGTCCGGTACCTTGGCGAGCGGCAGTGTACGCACCTGCGCCTGAGTAGGACCCTGGCGGGGCGGCAATGGCTCCAGCGTCTGGGTCTGCCCGGTTTCCAGCGCCTGCTCGATGGCAGCCAACACCCGAATGTCCCGCCAGCCTTCATCGCCGTCCATTTCAGGTGCCCGATCATTCAGGATGCAGTCGGAAAAATACTCGGTCTCGCCACCAAACTGGTCGACAACAGGATGTTCATGTTCCTGCGTTTCACCCTCGATGGTCGCACGATAGGTGATAGCTACACCTTCACCAAAACCGAAACAGGGCGACGCCTCGATTTCGCCTTTCGAGCCGACTACCTGGAAGCGCTCGGTATTGGGTGCACTGTAGCTGACGGTAAACTGCGCCAGGCGCTCCTGAGGGAAGCGCAGGGTGACGGACACTGCGTCATAGGTCGTGATGTCACGCCCGGGTGTATTGACCCCCACGGCATGCACTTCGATCGGCTCGTCACCAAACAGGTTGCGAACGGCATTGAGCGGATATGGCCCCATGTCCGGTACTGGTCCTGCCCAGTAACCATTCAGGGCGCGATGATTCTGCGGGTCTAAAGGCTGGGCGAACGTGGAAGTGAAGATACGCGGGTCGCCAATATCGCCGTTGCGAATGCGCTCGACCATCTCGACCATCCCCGGCTCGCAGTGAAGGCGGTAAGCGATCATGAGCTTGGCACCCGACTTCTTGGACGCCTCGATAATGGCCTTGCAGTCTTCCTCGCTGGTGGCCATGGGCTTTTCCAGCAGCACGTGGATACCTGCCTCAAGTGCCGGTACGGCAAATTCGCGGTGGCGGAAGTTGGGTGTAGCCAGGTAAATGGCGTCGATCTCACCGGAGGACAGCAGTGCCGGAAAGTCCTCGTAGCGATAGCTCTTGAGGTTGTACCGTTTGGCCAGTTCGTCGGCCTTGACCGGATCGCCTGTCACCAACGCCGTTATGACCGAATTGCTGGTCTGGCCGACACCCGGCATGAACGCACCCTGGGAAATCCAGCCACCCGCGACAACCGCATAACGGATCTTGCCCTCTGCACTTGGCATGTTGCTTGTCCTCCATTCGATGGGCAGGCGAAAGCCCGGCCCTTATTTCTGTCGGCAAGCAAGCGAGGGGTGAAGTTCCTCAGGCTGGACGACTGTTCATGAAGAAAGCCGTCTAGCCTGCAATTTTTACTGAGGCAGTTGAGACGCCAGTTCGCGCAGGGCCGCCTCGGCACCCATGATGCGGCTCAGGCATTCCTGCGCCTTTTCAGGAGTCAGCCCCAGGCGCTCATACAGCTCAGGCGGAATGGGGCGTGCCGGGCCGCTGCCAATGCCTTCAGCGCGCAGCAGTTGCACGGCCATGAAGGTCAGGTTGGCATAGATGGCGTTGGGCCCGTCATAGGCCGGATAGGCCTGGAAGCGAAGTGCGGCTACCAGCTCTTCCGGCATTTCCCAGTTACGCATCAGCCAGGCGCCGATCTGCTCACGGGTGATGCCGATCAGGTGGCGCTCAATCAGGCTGCTGTCCAGATGCGGGTTGGCTTCCACGTGACGGCAGATCAGTGAGAAATGCGGCGGGAATACATGAGCCAGCACCAGATAGCCAAAGTTATGCAACAGCCCGCACAGGTAGGCAATGCCCATCTCAGGACGAACCTTGCGTGGCATGGCGCGTGCCAGCCCTTCGATGACGGCGGCGGTAAAGATGGACTGCTTCCAGTACGGCGTTGCGCTTTGCGGCTTGTCCTTGGGCAATGTGATCGTCTTGCCCAATGTCAGGCCCAGCGCCAGGTTGATGACCAGGTCGAAACCCAGAACCCGGACGATTGCATCTTCCACGGAGCGAATCTTGCCGGGCGCCGCGTAATACGGAGAAGACGCCCAGCTGATGACCTGGGCGGCTAGCGCCGGGTCGGTTTCCACCACACCGGCCAGATCATCGACCGTCGCTTCGGGATTGACGCGCAGCTTGATGATTTTCTCAGCTGTCTTGGACAGCGGCGGGATTTCCAGCGTCTCATCGAGGCGCTGCTTGATACGGCGCGCCGTGAAATGTGTGACGGCGCAGGTGATTTCCGCATCGTCCGCTTCCGGGCGCGTCTGATTGGGTTGAATGTCCAGCAGCGGCTCGCCGAAACGGCCCGGGTTGGCCTCGGCCAGCAAGCGACGGAAATCATCCACGGAGACTTCCAGCAAGACATCTTCCTCGCCAGACTCCAACAGCAGGTTGGGCTCCTTGAGCAGGCGTTCGTCATACAGGCAGGGCGAACTACTCAACGTAGGCAGGCCCGGCAGCACCTTGAGTTCGTGCTTGTGCAGCGCCTGGGACAGCCGTTCAGGCTTCATGACGGTCAGCGTGCGGCCGGTTAATTCCGACAGACGGTTAAGGTCGAGCAGCTGGTTCTGCGGAAACAGAACCATCAGAACCCCAGTCGAGTCATCCAGCAGGACGGCCTGTACGCGTTGGGCATTGGAAGAGAGGCCCATCGTGGAATTCACTTCACGATAGGACACCCCCAGCTTATCCAGCATCTCCTTGATGGGCGCTGGTGCATGAGGGGTTGGCTCGGAGGTGTGGGCTACGTCAGTCATGGTATTTCCGCTAGGCCAGATGTAGCCAGTATAACTACCTCGCGCCGCACTGGAATGCCTCTGACCAAAGGTCGCAAACTTTTATTTAGACCTGACCGTATTGCTGACCATGGCGTAGCCAACGTTCCAACAGTGGACTGACATGGGCGGGCCATTTTGCCAGCAGTTCCTGAGCGGCATCCCGTACCGCCGGGAGCAGATCGGCATCGCGCATCAGATCAGCGACCTTGAACTGCAATAGACCGGTTTGCCGGGTACCCAGCATTTCACCCGGGCCACGCAATTCCAGATCCCGTTCGGCAATCACGAAGCCGTCGTTCGTCTCCCGCATGATCGCCAGCCGCTCACGGCCAATATGCGACAGCGGAGGATGGAACAGCAGCACACAGTGGCTGACCGCACTGCCCCGCCCTACCCGGCCGCGCAACTGGTGCAACTGGGCAAGGCCCAGCCGCTCGGGGTTCTCGATGATCATGAGGCTCGCGTTGGGTACGTCCACGCCAACCTCGATCACTGTGGTGGCTACCAGCAGCTGCAACTCGCCCGCCTTGAACTGCGCCATGATCTCGGCCTTCTCAGCGGGCTTCATCCGGCCGTGGATCAAGCCGACCCGCAGCTCGCCCAGGGCCAGCGACAATTCCTCGAAGGTGGTTTCCGCGGCCTGACAGGTCAGCTCCTCAGACTCTTCGATCAGCGTACACACCCAATAGGCCTGTCGGCCTTCCAGGCAGGCGGCGCGCACACGCTCCACGACTTCTTCGCGACGGGTATCGGTAATGGTGACGGTATTGACCGGCGTACGGCCTGGGGGCAATTCGTCCAGCACCGAGGTATCCAGATCCGCATAGGCGCTCATGGCTAGTGTGCGCGGAATGGGCGTCGCGGTCATGATGAGCTGATGAGGGCTCAGGCGCCCTTCTACACCTTTCTGCCTCAAGGCCAGCCGCTGTTGAACACCGAAGCGGTGCTGCTCATCAATGATGACAAGGGCCAGCCGCGCAAAGTGGACTTCACTTTGAAAAAGAGCGTGGGTGCCGACAACCATGGGCGTTCCGGCCGCAATGCGCTCCAGTGACGCGGCGCGCGCCTTGCCCTTGAGCTTGCCAGCCAGCCAGGCAACCTCCAGCCCCAGAGGCTCGAACCAGCGTTGAAAATTCAGGTAGTGCTGCTCGGCCAGGATTTCTGTCGGCGCCATCAGGGCGACCTGATACCCAGCCTCAATGGCCTGCAGTGCAGCCATGGCCGCGACCACGGTCTTGCCTGCCCCTACATCACCCTGTACCAGACGCAGCATGGGTTCATGCTGGGCCAGATCATGGGCAATTTCTGCACCGACCCGCTGCTGGGCGCCGGTAGGCTTGAAGCCCAGGTTGGCCAGGTATTGTTTGGGTAGTTTTTTAGCAGGTGGCAATGGCGGTGCCTGCTGCGCGCGCATGGTTTCACGCAGGCGTTGCAGGGAGAGCTGATGGGTCAACAGCTCCTCGAAAACCAGCCGGCGCTGTGCCCAATGATGACCTATTGCCAGCTCCTCAACATCGGCGTCCGGCGGCGGGCGGTGGAGATAGCGCAGGGCCTCGGCTAGAGGGCCAAGCTTGTACTGTTTTGCCATTTCCGGTGGCAGCCAGTCTGGCAGGCTATGCGGCCCCAGTCGCTCCAGTGCCTGTTCGGTCAACTGTCGCAGGCGCAGCTGGGTCAGCCCTTCGGTGGTTGGATAGATCGGCGTCAGTGTCTGTTCGACAGGCGCTGGCGCGTCATCCTTCAGGGCCCGGTATTCCGGATGATAGATTTCAAGCCCCGATGCGCCGGGCCGTACTTCACCGTAGCAGCGCAGGTGCGTGCCACGCTTCATGCCATCCTTCTGGGCCTGGCTGAAATGAAAGAAGCGCAGGCTCAATGTGCCACTGCCGTCCTGCAGGCGAACCAGTAGGCTGCGTCGGCGACCCATGATGACATCAGCGGTGGCTACGACGCCTTCTACAACAGCGTCCTGCCCAGGGCGCAAGGCCCCGATCGGGACGACTCGGGTACGGTCCTGGTAGCGCAAAGGCAGATGAAACAGGACATCCTGCAGATTCTCGAGCCCTACCCTGGCCAACTTCTCTGCCATGGCCGCGCCGATGCCTTTCAGCGCGGTAACCGGGATAGCAGACAGTTCGGTCATGCCGGTTGTACGACTCCTGCCGCTTCAGGTCGGGCCACGGAGCACAGGCGTACCGAGTCGGCCAGCACCTCGATGGCGCGTGGACGCGGGAAGCTGGCTCGCCAGGCAATGGCGACCGTACGATAAGGCACCGGCGCGGTGAACGGGCGAACCTCGATCACGCCCGGCGCATAATGATGGCTTTCCACTGCCGAGAACGGCAGAACAGACACGCCTAGCCCGGAGGCCACCATGTGGCGGATGGTTTCCAGCGACGAGGACTCGACCTGGGTATGCTTGGCTTCGTCCCCATGCTTGCGCACCGTCGGACAGGCCTCAAGCACCTGATCGCGGAAGCAGTGCCCTTCACCCAGCAGCAACAGGCTCTTGTCGCTGAGCTGGGAGTTGTCGATCGACTTGAGCTCCGTCCAGGGATGGCGTGCCGGCATCATGACGTAGAAAGGTTCGTCATAGAGTGGCTTGGTCAGAACGTCCGGCTCGCTGAACGGCAACGCGATGATGATGGCGTCGAGTTCACCGGTGCGCAGCTTGTCCCGCAGCACATGGGTGAAGTTCTCTTCGATATACAACGGCATTTCTGGTGCCACGCGGTTCAGCTGGGGAACCAGGTGGGGAAACAGATAAGGGCCAATCGTATAGATGGCGCCGATCTTCAGCGGAGCGCTGAGCTGGTTCTTGCCCGCCTGGGCCAGCTCGCGAATACCCTGGGCCTGTTCCAGCACCTTCTGGGCCTGGGCCACAATGCTTTCACCCGTGGGTGTCAGGCGAACCGCACTCTTGCTGCGTTCAAAGATCAGGATGCCCAATTCGTCCTCAAGCTTTTTCACCCCGACCGACAGAGTCGGCTGGCTGACATGGCAACGTTCGGCGGCACGGCCGAAATGCTGCTCTTGGGCAAGAGTCACGATATAGCGCAGTTCAGTGAGGGTCATGATTGAATCAATCCTTAGAGCCTTTCCATACACAGCGGCGCACGAGGCTCGGCGAGGTGTCAGGCAAGGCGCCATTCCGAAATGACGGCGACGCTTGAAGGTCGTCCGTTCCGAGTCGTTCGCCAGACGGGTCAGCTAATGACCAATTAACAAATACTATCACCTGCAAGCATAACGGCTGCTCTTTTTTGAGCCAAGCTGTGTTGCAAGGCTTGAGGCTTAAAACGTGACTCGGCAAGCTACTCCACTCGATCGCTATTGATGCAGGTATTCCTATGTCCGTCTCCCCTCGTGTTCTGATTGCCGGCTGTGGTGACGTTGGCAGTCGCCTGGGTGTACGCCTGCAGGCAGCTGGCTGGACGGTGCATGGGCTGCGCCGCTCGGTGGAGCAACTGCCCAAGGCTATTCTACCGGTCGCAGGCGACCTGGCCGCTGCGGAGGCGCCAGCGCAATGGCCGACCGGGCCGCTGGATTACGTCGTATACGCCGCAGCGGCGACCCGGCACGATGAAACCGGTTACCGTACTGCCTATGTCGAGGGCCTTCAGCATGTGCTGGCGTGGCTTGAACCGCACCAGCAAACGCCGCGTCGGCTGGTCTTTATTTCCAGCTCTGGCGTATACGGGCAGAAAAACGGCGAGTGGGTGGACGAGACCTCAGCGACCGAGCCCGAAGGTTATTCCGGAAAGATCCTGCTGGAGGCCGAGCAGGTGGCACAGGCAAGCGGCCTGCCTGCTACAGCTGTACGCTTGAGCGGTATTTACGGCCCTGGTCGCGAATGGCTGCTCAATCAGGTTCGCCAGGGGTATCGCGTCGCCAGTGAGCCACCGCTGTATGGCAATCGTATTCACGTTGACGATGCTGCCACGCTGCTCGCTCATCTGTTGAGCGCAGATCAACAGGGCGTTGCGCTGGAGTCTGTTTACCTGGGGGTGGATGATGAGCCCGCTCCGCTCCACGATGTCGTCATGTGGTTGCGTGAGCAACTGGGCGTTACCCATTGGGCGGAGGAATCTGCCGTACGCCGGGCCGGTAGCAAGCGCTGCCGCAATACGCGCGCCCGTGAATTAGGATGGACGCCGCAATACCCCAGCTTTCGCGAAGGCTATTCCGCTATCCTGAATGTCTAGGACAAGCAGGCGCAGCCGTGGGGCTGCGCCCTGTCGTGCTTATTCCAGAACCAGGATACCGTCCATTTCAACCTGGGCACCCTTGGGCAGCGCTGCTACGCCAATGGCGGCACGCGCCGGATAGGGCTGCTGGAAGTAACGACCCATGATCTCATTCACCTTGGCAAAGTGACTGAGGTCGGTCAGGAAGATGTTCAGCTTGGCGATATCGGCCAGCGAACCGCCCGCGGCTTCCGCAACGGCTTTCAGATTCTCGAATACCTGTACGGTCTGCGCCTCGAAGCCTTCTACCAGCTCCATGGTCTTGGGATCCAGCGGGATCTGCCCGGACAGGTAAACCGTACTCCCGACCTTGATCGCCTGGGAGTAGGTGCCGATGGCGGCCGGTGCATTCTCGGTATGGATCACGGTCTTGCTCATGGAGTCGCTCCTTTATCCAGATGACAAAAAGCCTGTCGATAGAACCGACAGGCTAGCAGGCATCAGGGATAGGTGGAAAGGCTCGTTAACTGCGAACGCGCGTGATGCTGGCGACGCCGGAAAGCGTACGCAGTTTTCGAATGACCCGAGCCAGGTGCACACGATCATGCACGCTGACCACCAGTTGAACCACGCTGATGCGGCCGTCGCGCTCGTTCATGCTGATCTTTTCAACGTTGGCATCCACTGCCGTTACGCTGGTCGCCAGCATGGCGATCAGGCCGCGCTGATGCTCCAGTTGAACGCGTAGCTCTACATTGAATTCGCCAACCACATCCTTTGCCCAGGTGAGCGGGATGCATTTCTCGGGATTCTGGCGAATCTCGGCGATGTTCTTGCAGGTGTCCAGATGGACGACCATGCCCTTGCCCGCCGACAGGTGCCCAACGATCGGGTCGCCTGGAATCGGCGTACAGCACTTGGCATAGCTGAGGACCAGCCCTTCGGTACCCCGAATCGCGAGCGGGCCTTCGGTCTGCGCCTTATCTTCCTGGCTTTCGGCATCGGCCGATACCAGGCGACGGGCGACCACGTAGGCCATCTGGTTGCCCAGACCGATCTCTTCCAGCAGGTCTTCGAGTACCACTACCTTGTATTCCGCCAGAACCGGCAGGATACGCGGCAGGGAAATCTTGGAGAGCTGGGTATTGAAGTTGGCCAGCGCCTTGTTGAGCAGACGCTCGCCCAGGCTGATCGATTCGGATCGGCGCTGCTGCTTGAGTGCATGGCGGATATTTGTCCGCGCTTTGCCGGTCACGACAAAATTCAGCCAGGCCGGATTGGGCCGTGTGCCGGGTGCAGTAATGATCTCTACCGTCTCGCCACTGTTGAGCGGCTGCGACAGCGGTGCCAGACGGCGGTTGATGCGGCAGGCAATGCAGCTGTTGCCCACATCGGTGTGTACCGCATAGGCAAAGTCGACCGGCGTGGAGCCCTTGGGCAGCTCCATGATCCGACCTTTTGGCGTGAAGACATAGACCTCGTCCGGGAACAGGTCAATCTTCACGTTCTCGATGAATTCAAGGGAGTTGCCGGCGCGTTGCTGGAGTTCAAGGATGCCCTTTACCCACTGGCGAGCACGGGCGTGGGAGCCCTTTGGCTCCTCTTCACCTGACTTGTAGAGCCAGTGCGCTGCAATGCCGTTGTTAGCCATGTCTTCCATTTCGCGGGTGCGAATCTGGATTTCAATCGGTACGCCATGCATGCCGAACAGGGTCGTATGCAGGGATTGGTACCCGTTGGCCTTGGGAATGGCGATGTAATCCTTGAAGCGGCCCGGAATCGGCTTGTACAGGCTGTGCACCGCGCCCAGGACGCGGTAGCAGGTGTCGACCTTGTCGACGATGAGGCGGAAGGCATAGACGTCCATGATTTCATTGAACGACTTACGCTTGCCCCTCATCTTCTGGTAGATGCTGTAGAGGTGCTTTTCGCGACCGATCACCTCGCCCGGAAGCCCTTCACGCTGCAGACAGCTGGTCAGTGACTCCTGGATCTTGCTGACGATCTCGCGGCGATTGCCCCGGGCGGCCTTGACTGCACGCCGGATACGCTCGGCGCGCATGGGATGCATGGCCCGAAAACCCAGATCCTCGAACTCGGCATACATGTTGTGCATGCCCAGCCGGTTGGCGATCGGTGCATAAATTTCCAGGGTTTCCTTGGCGATGCGGCGGCTCTTGTCCGGCGGCATGGCATCAAGGGTGCGCATGTTATGCAGCCGGTCGGCCAGCTTGACCAGAATGACGCGAATGTCACGCGCCATGGCCATGGCCATTTTCTGGAAGTTTTCCGCCTGAGCCTCGGCCTTGGTCTCGAATTGCATCTGGGTCAGTTTGCTGACCCCGTCCACCAGCTCGGCCACGGTTTCGCCGAACTGCGCCATGAGCGCCTCTTTGGCAATGCCGGTATCCTCGATGACGTCGTGCAGCATGGCGGCCATCAGGCTCTGATGGTCCATGTGCATATCGGCCAGGATATTGGCGACCGCAAGCGGGTGGGTCACGTAGGGCTCGCCGCTGCGGCGGCGCTGCCCATCGTGAGCTTGCTCGGCGTAGTAATAGGCGCGGCGGACCAGGTTGACCTGATCAGGGCCCAAATAGGACGCGAGCCGTTCGGAGAACGTGTCTATGGCTGGCATGGATGGCTTATCTCCTGCCGGCCCACGTAACGGCTCGTCGGTCCGGCATCTTACAGCGCCTCGCTATCGGCCTCGTTGTTTTCTTCGAAAGCAGCGAACAGCGGCTCTTCTTCAACGATATCTTCCTGACGAACCACTTCGTCATCGACCAGGCCTTCAGCGATTTCACGCAGGGCCACTACGGTCGGCTTGTCATTATCCCACGGTACTTTGGGCTCTTTGCCGCCGGTTGCGAGCTGACGCGAGCGCTTGGTGGCGAGCATGACCAGTTCGAAACGGTTATCGACGTTATCCAGGCAGTCTTCAACGGTGACGCGGGCCATGGTGTTCCTCGGTGGTAATGTGATCCCGAAGCGGGAGGACTGTGTAGTCTAAAAAATCGGCAGTGCTAAGGGAAGTGCCGTTTGGCTCATGACCGCTGGATCAGGAGCTTTTCGAGCAATTCGTTGTGTCGGCGTTGCTGGCGGTCCAGACGCAGCTGCCTGGCTCGGAAGACGGACTTCAGATCTTCCAGTGCCGAGGCGAAGTCATCATTGATGATCAAATAGTCATATTCGACATAGTGGCTCATCTCGCTGACCGCTTCGTGCATGCGTCGCTCGATCACCTCATGACTATCCTGCCCGCGGTTGTTCAGTCGCTGGCGCAGGGCTTCCTGGCTGGGCGGCAGGATAAAGATGGACTGGGCATGAGGCATCTTGCGACGTACCTGTTGGGCACCCTGCCAATCGATCTCGAGGATCAGGTCGTGACCTTCGGCGAGGGTCTGCTCCAGCTGGCGCTGGGACGTACCGTAGTAGTTGCCGAACACTTCGGCATGCTCCAGGAAGTCACCATGCTCCAGCAGGCCCTGAAAGGTCGAGACATCCACGAAGTGATAGTTGACCCCGTCGACCTCGCCCGGGCGCATGGCGCGCGTGGTGTGGGAGACGGATACACGGACTTCAGGCAGGGCATCGAGCAGGGCCTTGACCAGGCTGGTCTTGCCTGCACCCGAAGGCGCCGAAACGATGTAAAGGGTGCCAGGGAGGGCTGTCATAGTGAATGGCCTATTCGATGTTCTGCACTTGTTCGCGCATTTGTTCTATCAATACTTTGAGATTGACCGCCGCCTGGGTGGAGCGCGGGTCAAAGGCTTTTGAGCCTAGGGTGTTGGCTTCGCGGTTGAGTTCCTGCATGAGGAAGTCCAGGCGACGGCCGGCGGCGCCTCCAGCCTTGAGCACACGGCTCACCTCGCCTACGTGCGTCGTCAGACGGTCCAGCTCTTCTGCCACGTCGCTTTTCTGGGCCAGCATGACCAGCTCCTGTTCGAGCCGCTGTGGATCGGCCTCAAGGCTTAGCTCGGCAAAGCGGTCGAGAATCTTCTGGCGCTGGGCGGTGAGCATCTCGGGAATCAGCTCACGAAGCGCGGCCACTTCGACCAGAATGGCCTGCAGGCGCTCCTCGATCAGGCGGGCCAGCTCCGCTCCCTCACGGTTGCGGCCGGCCTTGAGTTCATCCAGTGCGGCTGCAAACAGGACTTTTGCCTCGGCATTCAGGGCCTGTGGGTCGGCGCTCTGGGAGGTCAGTACACCCGGCCAGCTCAGGACGGTCATCGGATCGATCAGGGCGGGCTGTTGGATCATCGACGCCAGGCGTTCGGCTGCTGCAATCAGCTGGCCGGCGCGCTGTTCATCAATCTGTAGGCTGGGTGCGGCATTCTCTTCGCTGAAACGCAGGGTGCATTCCACCTTGCCACGTGACAGACCCTGGCGCAGTGCCTCGCGGACACTGCTTTCAAGGTCGCGAAACGCTTCAGGCAAACGCAGGTGCGGCTCCAGATAGCGATGATTGACCGAGCGCAACTCCCAGCTCAGCGTACCGTACACACCCGCGCGTTCAACGCGGGCGAAGGCCGTCATGCTATGCACCATGGAATGTCCTCGCTTAAGCAGTGCGGGAATACCCGGCAACGATCACGGAAGCGTTTTCGCTGCAGAGCGGTCCGCAAAAAAGAGGTAAGTCTACCCCAGCCTGACGGTGGGCCCAACGTAGTGATGTCGCATGATCCTCTATGGGGCCTATAATGACGACCAGTTTTCTCCTGCAACAGGTATCCCTACATGAATCGTCCGAGTGGTCGCGCTGCCGACCAGTTACGCGAGATCCGCATCACCCGTCACTACACCAAGCATGCCGAAGGTTCGGTTCTGGTGGAGTTCGGTGACACCAAAGTGATCTGCACGGTCAGCGTCGAGGCCGGAGTGCCACGCTTCCTGAAGGGCAAGGGTCAAGGTTGGCTGACGGCCGAATACGGCATGCTGCCACGTGCGACCGGCGAACGTACCCAGCGTGAAGCCTCCCGTGGCAAGCAGGGTGGCCGTACCCTGGAAATCCAGCGCCTGATTGGTCGCTCGCTGCGTGCGGCGGTAGATCTGACCAAGCTGGGCGAGAACACCCTGTACATCGACTGCGACGTGATCCAGGCCGATGGCGGTACCCGTACGGCCTCTGTGACCGGAGCCTGTGTGGCGCTGGTCGATGCGCTGGCGGCGCTCAAGAAGCGTAGCGGGCTCAAGGGCAACCCGCTCAAGCAGATGGTTGCAGCCGTCTCTGTGGGTATCTATCAGGGCGCACCGGTACTGGATCTGGACTATCTTGAAGATTCCACTGCCGAGACCGATCTGAATGTGATCATGACCGATGCTGGCGGCTTCATCGAAGTCCAGGGCACGGCGGAAGGTGCACCCTTCCAGCCTGAAGAGTTCAACGCCATGCTGGCGCTGGCTCAGAAAGGCATCAAGGATCTGTTCGAGATACAAAAGGCCGCCTTGGCCGAATGACCTGACGAGGGCGTATGAACGAACTACAGCAAGTCCCTAGTGCGGATGCACGCCGTTGGGCCATGCTCTGCCATTATTCAGCGTTTCTGTGGTTCGTGGCGCCCATGATCGGCAATGTCATCGGACCGCTCGTCGTCTGGCAGTTCAAGCGGGAGGCGGATCCATTCATTGATGATCAGGGCAAGGAAGCACTCAACTTCCAGCTCACCATCACGGTGGCCACCCTGCTCTGCTGGCTGCTCGCCTGGGTACTGATCGGGTTTCCCCTGATGGTTCTCGTAGGCGTGTGGGCCTTTGTGCTGACCGTTATCGCGGGCCTCAAGGCCAACAAGGGCCGCCCTTACCGGTATCCCTTCTGCTGGCGACCGGTGGACTGAGCGTCAGACAATAAAAAACCGGCCCTGGGCCGGTTTTTTATTTATTACCAACAACTCTCAGATGCTGAGCGCCCAATCGTAATCGATCATCAGCGGAGCATGCTGTGAGAAGCGCGGCTGCCGAGGCAGACGTGCCGAACGCACGAAACGGCGCAGACCCGGTGTCAGGATCTGATAGTCGAAGCGCCAGCCAAGGTTCAGGTGCTCGGCCTGCTCACTGTCCGGCCACCAGCTGAACTGGTCGCCATCACGGCTGATCTCGCGCAGGGCATCCACATAGCCCATATTGCCGATCACTTCGTCCATCCAGGCCCGCTCAGGTGCCAGGAAGCCTGGCATCTGCTGGCATTCGCGCCAGTTCTTCACATCGATCTTCTGATGTGCGACGTAGAGCGAACCACAATAGATGTACTCGCGGCGCTTGCGGCGCTGCTTGTTCAGGTAATTGGTGAAGTCGTCCATGAACTTGAACTTGTGGTTCAGTTCATCATCACCGCCCATGCCGGAAGGCAAAAGCAGTGTGGCGATACTCACCTTGTCAAAATCAGCTTGCAGGTAGCGTCCGTAACGATCTGCAGTCTCAAAACCCAGGCCGCTGATGACCGCTTTGGGCTGGAGTTTGCTATACAGCGCAGCACCGCCCTGGCTGGGTACCTCGGCGTCGCAGGCATAGAGGAAGTAGCCATCCAGTTGGTAGGCAGGATCTTCCAGATCGAAGGCGGAGGCGCGGGTGTCCTGCAAGCAGATCACGTCGGCATTCTGGCCTTGAAGCCAATTGAGCAACCCTCGCTCAACGGCAGCCTGAATACCATTCACGTTCATACTAATGATCCGCATAAATGGCCCCCAAAAAATCGTGGATGTATGATACCCGAGCTCAAACGCTTTAGCTAAATTCATGCCGCCCGGGATTTTCGTAATGCAGGCGTATCAACGCAATTTCATTCGTTTTGCTATCGAGCGCGGAGTTCTGCGCTTCGGTGAATTCACATTGAAGTCCGGACGTGTTAGTCCGTATTTCTTCAATGCCGGTTTGTTCAACAGCGGAAACGCCTTGGCTCAGCTAGGACGTTTCTACGCCGCTGCGGTCACAGACTCAGGCCTTAATTTCGACGTATTGTTCGGTCCGGCCTATAAAGGGATTCCGCTGGCTGCCGCTACAGCCGTTGCGCTGGCCGAAGAATATGGTCGTGACCTGCCTTGGTGCTTCAACCGAAAAGAGGCCAAGGATCACGGTGAAGGCGGCATGTTGGTGGGGGCTCCGCTGGCGGGTCGCGTCCTGATTATCGACGATGTCATTACGGCCGGTACTGCAATCCGCGAGGTCATGCAGATCATTCAGGCACAAGGTGCCACGCCTGCTGGCGTATTGATTGCATTGAATCGCCAGGAGCTTGGTAAAGGCGAGCTGTCGGCCATTCAAGAGGTCGAGCGGGACTTTGAAATGCCGGTCGTCAGTATCGTGGCCCTGGATCAGGTACTGGAGTATCTGGCCGGTGACACTGAGCTGAAGCAGCATCTACCGGCTGTTGAAGCCTACCGCGCGAATTACGGTATCTGAACTGACGCATGAGGCGAGATGGCGGTGGCGAGAAGAAAAAAGGCGGTGCTTGGGAGCGCCCTGATTTTACTGACAAGTAGTGTTCTGGCTGCTGAGTCCACCCCCATCCAGCTGTATCGCTATGTGGATCGCAACGGTGTGACCGTGATCGATCGGCAGGGCGTGCCGGCCGAATATGCAGGCAAGGGATACGATATTCTCAACGAGCAGGGGCGCGTCATGAAGGTCGTGCCCCCTGCCCCGCCTGCTGAAGAAATTCTCCGACGGGCGGCAGCCAAGCAGCAGGCCCAGGCGGACGCAAATCTCCTCAGGCTGTACAGCAGTGTGGCGGATGTCGACCGCGCCAAGGTGCGTAAATTGAACGAGCTGGACGGCTTGGCGGCCGTCAAGCGCGGGAATCTTCAGGCGCTCAACCAGCAGCGCGACACGCTCATGAGCCAGGCGGCCAGTTATCAGCGTGGTGGTCAGGCTGTGCCGGACGATCTGCTTCAGCGGATCGAGGCGCTCAAGGGGGAAGAGCATCGCCTGCAGAGCGAGCTGGACCGGTATATCAAGGATCGCCAGACGGCAGAGGCCAACTTCAATGCGGATCGCGCCCGGATCGTACAGCTTCTGGATGAGTAAGCGATTTCACTGAAAACGGGGCCTGAGCCCCGTTTTTAGGCTTACAGCTGCTGATTGGTAATCAATGTGCCCACACCGATATCGGTGAAGATCTCCAGCAGTACAGCATTAGGGACGCGGCCATCAATAATGTGGGCGCTTTGTACCCCATCCTGCACCGCTTCCAGAGCACAGCGAATCTTGGGCAGCATGCCCCCGTAAATGGTGCCGTCGGCAATCAGGCCGTTTACCTGCTCAGTGGTCAATCCGGTCAGAACCTGCCCTTCTTTGTCCATCAAACCGGCGATATTTGTGAGAAGCATCAACTTTTCAGCCTTGAGGGCTTCGGCTACCTTCCCTGCCACCAGGTCCGCGTTGATGTTGTAGGACTCCCCGTTTGCGCCCACACCAATGGGTGCAATGACGGGAATGAAATCGCCCGATACCAGCATGTTCAGAAGTTCGGTATTTACACCGCTGACCTCCCCGACCTGACCGATATCGATGATTTCCGGCTTGGTCATTTCCGGTGTCTGACGGCTGACAGTGAGCTTGGTCGCTCGAATCAGGTTGGCATCTTTGCCGGTCAGGCCAATGGCACGACCGCCATGACGGTTGATCAGGTTGACGATGTCCTTGTTCACCTGACCGCCCAGCACCATTTCCACGACGTCCATGGTCTGACTGTCGGTGACGCGCATGCCGTCGATGAAATTACTTTCGATGCTCAGGCGCTTGAGCAGATCACCGATCTGGGGGCCGCCACCATGAACCACGACCGGGTTGATCCCCACGGCCTTCATCAACACGATGTCTCGGGCGAAGCCGGCCTTGAGCTCATCGCTTTCCATGGCGTTGCCGCCGTACTTGATTACCAGCGTCTTGCCGACGAAACGGCGAATATAGGGCAGCGCTTCGGAAAGCACTTGGGCGACATGCGAGGCATCATCGCGGCTCAGGGTCATGGCGTACTCCTCAGGTCGATAAAAATAAAGGGCGCCTGGGCGCCCTTTATTCTGCGGTTCGAATGTTAGAACGGCAGGTTCAGGTCAGGCTGAACGGCAAGCAGCTGCTTGCGGAAGACATCCTTGATACGGTCCAGCTCTTCTTGGGTCTCAGCCTCGAAGCGCAGCACCAGTACCGGCGTGGTGTTGGACGCACGGACCAGACCCCAGCCTTCTTGATAGTCGACACGCACGCCGTCCAATGTGGTGATCTGTGCATCACCCCATTTGGCATCGCGCTGCAGGGCATCGATGATGCCGAACTTGCCTTCTTCGGTCACCTGGATATTGATCTCGGGTGTAGAGATATCCACCGGGAAGGTATCGAATACTTGCTGGGCGGTGCCCTTCTCCTGGCTCAGGATCTCAAGCAGACGCACGGCGCTGTAGATGCCATCGTCAAAGCCATACCAGCGCTCTTTGAAGAACACATGACCGCTCATCTCGCCCGCCAGCAGAGCACCGGTTTCCTTCATCTTCTTCTTGATGAGGGAGTGACCGGTCTTCCACATGATCGGACGACCGCCGTAGCCGGCGATGAGGTTGTTCAGGCGGCGGGTGCACTTGACGTCAAAGATGATATCGGCGCCCGGGTTGCGGGATACCACATCCTTGGCGAACAGCATCAGCAGCTGGTCGGGATAAATGATGTTGCCTTCGTTGGTCACGACACCTACGCGGTCGCCGTCGCCATCAAAGGCCAGACCCAGGTCGGCGCCGGTTTCCTTGACCTTGGCGATCAGGTCTTCCAGGTTCTCGGGCTTGCCCGGATCCGGATGGTGATTCGGGAAGTTGCCGTCAACGTCGCAGAACAGCGGAATAACCGTGCAGCCCAGGGCTTCGATCAGCTGGGGTGCAACCACACCGGCCACACCGTTGCCGCAGTCGACCACGACTTTCAGCTTCTTGGCCAGGACGATGTCGTTCTTGATCTGGTCGAAATAACGCTCCAGGACGTCGATCTTCTCAACGGTGCCCTGACCGGTTGCAACGTCGCCGGTCTCGATGCGCTCGCGCAGGCGCTGAATGCTTTCGTTGGCCAGGGTCTCGCCGGCGATCACGATTTTGAAACCATTGTAATCCGGCGGATTGTGGCTACCTGTGAGCATCACACCGGACTTGCCAGCCAGAACGTTGGCTGCGTAGTACAGAACGGGTGTGGGCACCATGCCGATGTCGCTGACGGTTGCGCCGGTATCAGCGATCCCCTTGATCAGCTGCTCGACCAGTTCCGGGCCGGACAGACGGCCATCACGGCCTACGGCCACGTTGGGTTCGTTACGGGCCAGACTTTCGGAGCCGATGGCGCGACCGATCCAGTACGCGGTTTCCGGCGTCAGGGAGTCGCCCACTACGCCACGGATGTCGTAGGCGCGGAAAATGCTGGTATTGAGTTTCGGGGCTTGAACGGTGTTGCTCATTAGGGGTTTCTCCAATCCCAGGAGATCCTGGTCTTCGTCGAGGATATCGATATCAAGTATGTCGTCACTGCTTGGAAACATCGGGTCTGTATACGACGCGCTGCCTTGCTTGGCCAATGCCGTTACGGTCGCCTCTGCAGGCGCCGTGACCGAAGCGGCTGCTTCGGTGGATTTCGGCGGTGGCCCGACCAGTGCCTGTGTCAGGGGTTCAAGTTGTGAGAACCGCAAAACAGGCCGTTGGGCCACAAGACCGCTAACAAGTTCCTGATGAAAACGGGAGAGACTGCACACATCGTCAACGAGACGCCGTTGCAGGTGCCTGCGCAGCAGCAAAAGCCCGGTCCCGGCCCCGGCCAGCGACAGGATGAGCGCCGCTGGCAACGTCCATAACGGCCAGCCAGCACTGAACGAGGTGGCCGGTATTACTTCCAGCGTCCAGAGAGGGTTATTGGTCTTGAAGGTATGCGTATCGGCAGTGACCGGTATGCCGCCCTCTGCCAAACGTTGAGGCGCAGCCTGGTTGAAGCGCTGGGTCAGCTGCCAGTGGCCCGCCTCGATGGGCATGCCTGTCAAGCCGCTTAGCAGGACGGTGCCAACGACCCGGCTGTCGCTTGCAGTAACGGGGGCTGCGGTATAAACCAGCCATTTCTGGCCGACCCGGTAGGCTTCTGATCCGGCAGGCTGCCCTGAGCTGACACGACGTGCCAGATCCAGAGCGGCGAAGTTCAAGGGCCCTGGCCTTGTCTCGTTGGGCTGGCTGGTGTTCTGACGAACCAGATGGGCATCGATCAGGCCGCCGTGCTGAAGAATCTGCTCAGCTGATGAGCGCAAGTCCTCGTTGGACTGGGTCAGTGCCTGGACCACCATGGGCTCGGCAGCAGTCATGCGGGCGCGATTTTCCAGCTGGCTCAGCGCCTGGCTCACAGCGGCGGCCTGCCCTTGTCCCCAGGCCTGGGTCAATTGTGTCTGGGAGTCCCGCTGCAGCGGCTCGATGGCGAGACCCCACAGCAGGCCCAGTCCCAGGAAGGAGCCCGCCAGGGCAGGTAGAAGACCGGGTAGCAGAGAGACGTTCTTGTTCTTTTCTTGAGCGGGGCCTTTGGGCGTGGCCTTGCGCTTGGTGTTTTTCAATGCAGCACCTCGTTTCTGTCCCTGGGAGGCAGGCTCGGCGGTCAGCGGGTACCGGAGTGTCCGAAACCGCCTGCGCCTCGCTCGGTTTGCTCGAACTCGTCCACCAGTTTGAAATGCGCCTGAACGACCGGTACCAGCATGAGCTGGGCGATGCGTTCACCCACAGTAATGGTGAAAGTGGTTTGACCACGGTTCCAGCATGAGACCATCAGTTCGCCCTGATAGTCCGAGTCGATCAGACCAACCAGGTTGCCCAGCACGATGCCGTGCTTATGGCCTAGGCCCGAGCGCGGCAGAACAAGCGCCGCCAGGCCCGGATCGGCAATGTAGATGGACAGGCCGGTTGGAATCAGAACCGTCTGGCCCGGCTCCAGGGTTATGTCTTCCTTGAGCATGGCACGTAAGTCGAGCCCGGCAGAGCCGGACGTTGCATAGGCTGGCAACGGAAAATCAGTACCGAGGCGGGGATCGAGAATCTTGGCTTGAAGGTTATGCATGAGTCTGGGTTTGTCTGAGTCGGTTGGCGATAAAGTCGATCAGCTGGCGGGCGATCTTGCCCTTGCTGGTCTGGGCGAAGCGGGTTTCGTGCAGGTCACGGTCAATGACGCTGACGGCATTGTCTTCGCTGTTGAAGCCAATGGCCGGGTTGGCTACGTCGTTGGCGACGATGAGGTCGAGATTCTTGTCCACCAGCTTGCGCGAGGCGTAGTCGAGCAGGTGCTCCGTCTCGGCGGCAAAACCTACGCTGAACGGACGATCCGGGCGGCGCGCCAGCGTGGCCAGGATATCGGGGTTGCGTACCATCTGAAGCAGCATACCCTCGCCGCTGGCGGGATCTTTCTTGAGCTTGTGTGGCGCGACGACTTCTGGGCGGAAGTCAGCCACGGCGGCCGCGGCGATCAACACATCACATGGCATGGCCGCCTCACAGGCGGCCAGCATGTCGCGGGCACTGACGACATCCACACGGCTGACGCGATCAGGCGTCGGCAGGTGGACGGGGCCTGTGACCAGGGTGACGCGAGCCCCTGCTTCCACAGCTGCCTCGGCCAGGGCAAAGCCCATTTTCCCGGAGCTATGATTGGTGATGTAGCGCACTGGGTCGATGTTTTCCTGCGTGGGGCCTGCAGTGATCAGCATGTGCTGACCCGTCAGGCTCTGCCGGGCGAAACAGTCAGCGGCAAGTTGCGCAAGATCATCCGGTTCGAGCATGCGACCCATGCCCACATCTCCGCAGGCCTGGCTGCCCGAGGCGGGGCCGAAGAGCTTGAAGCCACGGCTTTTCAGCAGTTCGGTGTTGGCCAGGGTCGCCGGGTCACGCCACATGGCCTGGTTCATGGCCGGGGCCAGCGCCACAGGCGCATCGGTTGCCAGCACGACTGTGGTCAACAGGTCATTGGCGATGCCTTGGCTCAGGCGGGCCATCAGATCGGCTGTAGCCGGCGCGATCAGGACAAGGTCCGCCCAGCGGGCCAGCTCGATATGTCCCATTGCCGCTTCGGCTGCCGGATCGAGCAGATCAAGATGCACCGGGTGGCCCGATAGGGCCTGAAGGGTCAGGGGAGTGATGAATTCACGGCCGCCCTGAGTCATGACGACCCGGACTTCCGCGCCACAGGTGCGCAAGCGACGCACCAGCTCGGCACTCTTGTATGCGGCGATTCCGCCGCCGACGCCAAGCACGATGCGTTTACGATAAAGCCGTTGCATGAGCCTGCCTTATGTTGAGCCTGACTGGCCCGGAGGCCGGTTACAGGAGCTTTTTATGACGGATATCGCGTCTGCACGAACGGCGGTCGATAAGCCGTTCGCCAGGCAAAAAGTGCGGCTAAGATAGCACAGCGCCCGCCATGGAGTAGCGGGCCGATATCGACAAGGAGCGTTCGATGAGTATTCGCGACTGGCCCGCCAACGAGCGGCCCCGTGAGAAGTTGCTGGAACAGGGCGCGGCTGCCCTGACCGATGCCGAGCTGCTGGCTATCTTTCTGCGTACCGGTGTGACCGGAAAGAGCGCGGTAGACCTGGCGCGCCACCTGTTGCAGGAATTCGGCAGCCTGCGGGCGCTTCTGGAGGCTGATCTGGCCTCGTTCAGCGCGCATCTGGGACTGGGACCGGCCAAGTTCACCCAGCTGCAGGCCGTTCTGGAAATGGGCCGCCGCCACTTGGCAGAGCGTCTGCGGCGTGATTCCGCGCTGGAGAGTCCGCAAGCCGTCAAGGACTACCTGAAGGCCCGCCTGCGTCATGAGCCCCATGAGATCTTCGGCTGCCTGTTCCTGGACGCCAAACACCGTGTTCTGGCGTTCGAAGCGCTGTTTCACGGCACCATCGATGGCGCTAGCGTCTACCCACGACAAGTCGTTAAGCGCGCCCTGGCCCATAACGCGGCAGCCCTGATCCTCACCCATAACCACCCTTCCGGCATCGCAGAGCCCAGCCAGTCGGATCGCATCCTCACCCAGCGGCTCAAGGAAGCGCTTTCGCTGATCGATGTGCGGGTGCTCGATCACTTCATCGTGGGCGAAGGCGAGCCGTTGTCCATGGCTGAATATGGTTGGCTGTAAGAGCAGTCGGGCGACAGGCTATTGCATGACGCAAGCCTGCCGCCCTCGCCTCATCGACTGACGCTGACCTTGGAGAAGTCCTGGCGACCGAAGGGGTTGGCCTGATAACCCTCAACACCCTGACGGGTCAGAACCGAGACGGTGGGATGAGCCAGCGGTAGCCATAGGGCCTGATCGTGAATGATCTGCTGAGCCGTGTGATAACGCTTGGTGCGTTCCGCCTGATTGGATACTGCCTTGCCCTCGCGTATGGCCGTGTCGAGCGTCTGATCGCAATAACGGGCGAAGTTAAGGCCGGATTTGACCGAAGCACAGGAGAACTGCGGTGTCAGGTAGTTATCCGGATCGCCGTTATCGCCTGCCCAACCCATGAACAGGAGGTCGTGCTCGCCATTTTTGGCGCGGCGGATCAGCTCACCCCATTCAATCACGCGGATGTCTGCTTTGACGCCAATCTTGGCCAGGTCCGCCTGCAGCATCTGGGCGCCTAGGCTGGGATTGGGGTTCAACAGACTGCCGCTGGGGCGTGTCCAGATGGTGGTACTGAAACCCTCTTTCTGCCCTGCGTCGGCCAGCAGCGCCTTGGCTTTTTCCGGATCGTAGGCATACGGCGTGATGTCCTTGGCATAGCCCCAGGTAGTGGGTGGGTAGATGCCGTCAGCCGGAGTGGCGCTGTTTTCAAATACAGCCTTTACATAGTTTTTCTTGTCGAACGCCAGGTTGATGGCCTGCCGGACCTTGGGATTATCAAGGGGAGCATGCTGGGTATTGATCCCTACGAACGCGGTCATAAATGCTGGCGTCTGGACAACCTTCAGGGTCGAATCCTTCTGAGCATCGGTGACATCCTGCGGTTTGGGCGAGAGTGCAACCTGACACTCGCCACGCTTGAGACGCTGCATGCGCACAGCGGCATCGGGCGTGATGGCATAGATCAGGTTATCGACCTTGGGCTTGCCGCCAAAATAATTGGCATTGGCCTCATAACGGATGGCTGCATCTTTCTGAAAGCGGTGAAACACAAACGGGCCGGTGCCGATGGGCTCGCTGTTGAGCTGTTCGGGCTTGCCTGCCTTGAGCAGCTGATCGGCGTACTCGGCGGAATAGATCGAGGCGAACCCCATGCTCAGCGTGGGCAGGAATGTTGCATCCGGACGGTTCAGGACGATACGCACCTGATGGTCGCCAACCTTTTCCACTGACTTGATCAGGTCAGGCCACTGCATGGATTGCGCGTGGGGATAGCCACCCTTGGCGACCCCATGCCAGGGATGCTTGGAGTCGAGCATACGCTCGAAGCTGAACACCACATCGTCTGCATTGAGGTCCCGACTGGGCTTGAAGTAGTCGGTCTGGTGAAATTTCACATCCGGGCGCAGCGTGAAATCATAGGTCAGACCATCCTGGAAGACCTGCCACCGCTCGGCAAGGCTCGGGACCAGCTCTCCACGCGTCGGATCGAACTCCACCAGTCGGTTCATCAACACATCTGCTGAAGCATTCGTCGTGGTCAGCGAGTTATACTGCACCACATCAAAGCCGTCAGGGCTTGCTTCGGTACAGACGCTCAATGTGGCGGCCTGGGCCAGCAGCGGCGCGAACAGCAGTGGCAAAGCGGCAAAGCGCATGGGGTGCTCCTTCTGAATAGGTAGGTGGCCGTCCATGGAGCTCATGGTGCCAAGGGTCTACGCTAGACCACTGCACCGTTCATCTCAATTCAATTTCACGACGAATGGTCGAATTGTTTTGGGAAGCCCCTCTGCAGCACAGTATCCATGCGGGTCTCACCTGGTCGGCCCAATAGGTTATGTCCTTGATGTATCAAGGCTCTTCTGGTATAAAACAGCGCTCTTTTTTCGGGGCATGGCTCTGTGAGTGTTGCAGAAAAGCCGACACCGCCCCGACTAAACGGAATTTTCAAACGATTCAAGCGGCCAACCCATGCCGGGTTTGGCATGTGGTTTATGAGGGCTGAGGCATGTCTAGAGTCTGTCAAGTGACCGGTAAGGGTCCGGTTACTGGGAACAATGTTTCCCACGCTAACAACAAAACCCGTCGTCGTTTCCTGCCGAATCTGCACTACCATCGTTTCTGGGTTGAGTCCGAGAAGCGTTTCGTGCGTCTGCGCGTTTCTGCCAAGGGCATGCGTATCATCGACAAGCGCGGTATTGATACCGTACTGTCCGAGCTGCGCACTCGCGGCGAAAAATTCTAAGGAGCTTCATCATGCGTGAATTGATCCGTTTGGTGTCCAGTGCCGGTACCGGTCACTTCTACACCACCGACAAGAACAAGCGCACCAAGCCCGAAAAGATCGAAATCAAAAAGTTCGATCCGGTTGTGCGTAAGCACGTGATGTACAAGGAAGCCAAGATCAAGTAATTGATCCTGTCTTTCGTGACCGCTTCGGCGGAATCACGGCACACAAAAAACCCAGCCTAACCGCTGGGTTTTTTGCTTTCTGATATCGAAAAATGGTGTGCTGAAGCCTTAGCCCTTGGGCTTGTAGGCGCAATAGCCCGGACGCGGCCCAATCTGCGGGTGGTTGCGGCACGTATCGGGGCGCTTATCGTAGATGGTGCACAGGCGGCTCTTGCGATCCAGATAGAGGCAGTCGTTATTAGCCAGGCGGGTCAGGGTAAAGATGCCGCTTTTCTGGTTGAAGCGTTCGACAATGCCTTCCTTCATGAGGCGCTTGGCGACGTTCTTGGGCGGCTCGCCCGCTTCGAACTCATCCACTACACCAATCCGGATCAGGTCCTTGATGCGGACCTCTACGGGAAGCGTGCAGCAGGTAGCCATGCAATCACGGCACAGCCCTTTGTAGTATTTGGCCCAGGTATCAAGACGGTCGAGTTCGGCCGCGGCGACCAGTTGCGGTTTTTTCATGGATCAATCAGCAGGAGAAGCGGGGCGCGGATCATACCGGGCCTGACGAGCGTTTGCTCGCCGATTGATCGATCACATACGGCGATCCGTCGCTTTTATCGCGCGGTGCAAGCCCTGCCTGCGCGGTGTTAAGCGGCAGGCAGGGTAGGCAGCGTCAGTGTCGGCGTCCTTTTACCAGCGCACCAATGACGAGACCGCCCAGGACAGCCAGGGCTGTGCTGGCAATCGGATGCTGGGAGGCCTGGGTGTACAGGCTGTGCTGCATCTTGGGACCGGGATTGCGGCCGCTGGCCTGACCGTAATTGCCTGGGGTGTAATCGGCCGAATACATCTCGCCCTCACGGTTATTGTCGGGGCGTCCGCTGGGAATGACATTAGCCAAGAGCTTCTCGCTGATGAGGTCATACAGCTGCGGGAAGTTTTGAGCGATCTTGGTCATGGTCTTGGCGGGGCTGCCGACAAACACATCGCGTTGCGGGTGGACGGCTGCCTTCAGGATGGCTCTGGCGACGGTTTCCGGGGTATAGATGGGTGGGGGAAGCACAGGCGCACTGGACAGGTAGTTCTTGGCGTGGTCGTTGAACAGCGTGTCGATGGAGGCTGGACGGACCAGCGTCACCGATACAGGTGCTTTCTCCTTGCGCAGTTCGACCCGCAATACATCCGTCATCGCCTTGATAGCGTGTTTGCTGGCGCTGTACATGGAGTGGTAGGGAAGCGGTGCGGCGGACTCGAGGCTACCGATGTTAATGATCGAACCGCCACGCTCACGCAGGTGGGCCGCCGCGATTTTTGAGCCATATACGGTACCCCAGAAATTGGTCTCGAACAGTTGGCGGCAGTCCTCGTCGCTGACCTCCTCAACCGTGCCCCAGACGGAGGTCGCCGCGTTATTGATCCACGTATCGAAGCCACCAAAGCGCTCCAGTGCCTTATCGGCCACCTTCTGCAGCTCGTCACGCTGGCCAACATCGGCAACAACCGTCACTACCGTATCGCCGCCTCCAAGGCTGCGCTCGATCTCCTGCAGCGCTTCTTCATTGCGTGCCGTCAGAACCAGACGGGCACCCTGCTGCGCAGCCATTCGGGCCGTCGCAAGACCGATACCACTGGAGGCACCGGTAATAACGATCACTTGCTCGTTGAGCGGTTTAAGCCTGACGTTCATGTGTCCTCCTTTCTGTGAGGAAAAGAAACCGAGCACAACCGCTGGCTGTGTCGGGCATTCACATCAGTAGAAGGTCAGGCATTCAGCGAGGTTCCTTGTTTCCGGGAACCGACTGTCGATCAATCGTGAAGGATCGCAACCGTTTATGGCAAAAGACGGCTGTTTTCGTGCTAACGGCTTCGCGCGTCGCTATCGAGGCCAGAATTACTCGACGAACGTGACCTGTCCGCCTTCCAGCGACTTCACCCGAGCCAGGGACTCGACACGGTACCCTTGTTTCTCAAGCTCCTGACGGCCGACCTGGAAGGACTTCTCGATCACGATGCCCAGTCCGGCGATGCTGGCGCCAGCCTGCTGGATGATGGAGATCAGTGCCTGGGCCGCCTTACCGTTGGCCAGGAAGTCATCAATAATCAGGACGTGGTCGTCGCTGGACAGATGCGTCATGGAGATCGCGATGGTGCTCTCGACACGCTTGGTGAACGAGTAGACCGTGGAGGTCAGCAGGTTGTCGGTAAGCGTCAGGGACTGATGCTTGCGAGCGAAAATCACCGGCACACCCATCTTCAGACCAGTCATGATGGCGGGCGCGATGCCGGAGGCCTCGATCGTAACGATCTTGGTCACGCCTGCACCGGCGAACCGGCGGGCAAACTCGTCGCCAATTTCACCCATCAGGCTCGGATCGATCTGATGGTTTAGAAAGGCATCGACTTTCAGTACTTGGTCGGAAAGAACTTGGCCTTCAGCCTGGATCTTGCTTTTAAGGGTGTCCACACAGGTGTCCTTCAAAGGCGATCAGAGACGGTAAAAAAATACTGTCAACGCCTTGGTAAGAGGCGCTGCTGATCGAAATCGTTTAAGGGGAAAAGACAATTTTGCCGGATATTAAGACGTATCGACATACCACTAATAAAAAACAGCAGTAATTTTGTTTCATCTCATCGTTTTTTGGCGTTATTACGCCTGCAGATCACCTCTGAATTGACTCTGTGCATGGATTGTTTACAGCACACCGCCCATGTTGAAAGCCAGCGTGATACAACCGCTTTATCGAAAAGGCGCGTACCCCTTCGATGGCCTAAAGACTTCTTGCATGACAGCACCGGCTTCCTCACTCTTTAGCGATTACACCAATTTCTTGGAAGCGCTGTGATTGAGCAAACTCTGGCCGATGTGTTCGGCTATACCTCTTTTCGCCCTGGTCAGGGTCAGGTAGTTCGTACCGTCATGGCTGGCCGTTCGGCTGCTGCTATCTTTCCAACCGGCTCGGGTAAGTCGCTGTGCTATCAATTGCCCGCCTTGCTTCTGCCACACCTCACCCTGGTCATTTCGCCTCTGCTGGCCCTGATGCAGGACCAACTTGCGTTTCTGAAGGCCCGCGGGGTCGCTGCTGCCAGTATCGATTCGGCGCAGCGCCGTGAAGATATCCAAGCCACTATGGCCAGAGCCCGCTCCGGTGAATTGAAGATTCTGATGATCTCGGTAGAGCGGCTTAAGAATGAACGCTTTCGCCAGTTTATCGCCCAAGTACCTATCTCTCTGTTGGTAATCGACGAAGCCCATTGCCTATCCGAGTGGGGCCATAATTTTCGTCCTGACTACCTTAAGCTCCCTGATTATCAGCGTGATTTCAGGATCCCTCAGGTCTTGCTGCTAACTGCGACGGCAACGCCTCGGGTTATTGCAGACATGCAGGCCCGCTTTGGAATCGCTCATGACGATGTGGTGACGACCGGCTTCTATCGCCCCAATCTGGACTTGCAGGTCGAACCTGTCAGCGGGGAGGACAAACGACGTTATTTGCTGGATTGGATTGCGCCACGGGCCAGTCAGTCCGGCATTGTTTATGTCACGCAGCAGAAAACAGCTGAGCAGCTGGCGGATGAGTTGATACGTACCGGGATTCGCGCCGGGGCTTACCACGCTGGCCTGCCTCATGACCGGCGCGACAGCATTCAGCAGCAGTTCATGGCCGGCACACTGACCTGCATTGTGGCCACCATTGCCTTTGGCATGGGAATCGACAAGCGCGATATCCGTTACGTAGTGCATTACGACCTGCCCAAATCAATCGAGAGCTATAGCCAGGAAATCGGTCGCGCCGGACGTGACGGTGAGCGCTCCGAGTGCCTGGTACTGGCTAACCGCGATGCCTTGAATGTGCTGGAAAATTTTGTTTATGGTGACACACCGGAACTGAGTGGTATCCGCAGCGTTCTTGAGGACTTGCAGGCGGCGCCGAAGGGCGAATGGGTGTTGCAGCTCAACAGCCTGTCCGATCAAAGTGACATTCGCCTGTTGCCGCTCAAGACTTTGCTCGTACAACTGGAGCTTCAGGGTCTGATTGCACCGCAATACAGTTATTTCGCTGATTATCGTTTCAAATACCTTCGTGAACCAGAAGCCTTGATTGAACGATTTGAAGGTGAGCGTCGGCAATTTGTTGAGGCTATTGTCGAAACCTCTGTTCGGGCGCGTACCTGGTGCACGGTCAATTTTGATCAGTTGCACCGTGAGTATCGCGCTGAACGTAGCCGGGTAATCACTGCGCTGGAGTGGCTTCACGAGCAAGGCTGGATTGAGCTGGAAAGTAAGCAGATGACCGATGTGTATCGTCGCTTACAGGCTGCAATCGACGTCGAGACACTAGGCGCTACGTTGCATCGGTACTTCCAGGAAAAAGAGCAGGCCGAAGTTGCACGAACCCACGCCATGCTTGATCTATTCGCCAGTGACCGTTGTCTGAGCCACCGTCTGGCTGAGTGGTTTGGTGATACGCAGGCGCCTGAGCAATGCGGGCATTGTTCCGTCTGCCGCGGCACGGTGGCAGTCCTTCCAGCCCCGGCCGCCTTACCGCCTTTGGATAGGCAAAACCCTGAAACGCTATGTGGCGCCTTTCGGGAGCACTATATGGCCTCCCGGGGAGAAGTACCCAGTGTTGAGTCCATGACACGGTTTCTATGTGGCCTCAACACACCCGCCTTCACTCGACTCAAAGCCAGAAGCTTGCCTAGTTTTGCTGCGTTGGAGGCTTATCCCTACGCGGAAGTAAGAGCCTGGCTGGCCCAGGCCGGCTTTAACGTCAAATGATGACGTGCCCGTGATGAGATCACTGCGTCTGCCCATAACAGACGCAACTGTGCCACGGCTGCCCTGTCATGAGGCTTGAGGGCCCCTTGCCAGGCTAGTCGCGCTCCTCCAGCGGGTGAGAACCGATAGGGTGTGCCTGAATCAACGGCTTACGCGGTCCGGCGGCCTGTGGGCATCACTCTGTGGTGTAGGGCAGCTTGATGCAGGTGTGATCCATCCTGTTTTGCGCCGCCATAAGGGGTCAGTACTTGCATCGCTGACGAAGGCCGTATAGAACGCAGCTTTTGCTGCTGAATAACCTTCTGATGATCACTTCTGCTGCCTCCTCCAGACCTGAGGCCCGCGTCCCGCTGGTGTTTCTTCCCGGACTTCTGTGCGATGCCGCCTTGTGGCGTTTGCAAGCCGAAGCGCTGGCCGACGTAGCCGATACGCACATTGCCAACCTGACCCGTGATGGAAGCATTCAGGGCATGGCGAGGCGGGTTCTGGCCGAGGCACCGGCCCGGTTTGCGCTGGCGGGGTTGTCCATGGGGGGATACGTGGCGCTCGAGATCATGCGCCAGGCGCCGGAGCGGGTCATGCGGCTGGCGCTTGTCGACACCATGGCCAGCCTCGATGCCCCTGAGCGTACCCGCCAGCGGGTCGGCATGAAGGCCCTGGCCGAGCGTGGACGCTTCTTGGGAATCAGCCCTCAGTTGTTGCCAAACCTGATCCATCCAAGCCGGATCGGTACGCCGGTTGCCGATGAGGTGATCGCCATGGGCAAGCGGGTAGGGCGCGATGCGTTTCTACGCCAGCAGCAGGCCATTATCGATCGTCCGGATTCGATTCCGACCCTGGCGAGCATTACTGTGCCGACGCTGATTGTCGTGGGTGAAAACGACAAGCTCACGCCTGTGGCTGAGGCGCAGAAGATGCACGCCGGCATCCCGGGCTCATGCCTGGAGATACTGCCCGAATGTGGTCATCTGCCGCCGTTGGAGTGGCCGGAGCGAACTACCGAGCTGCTGAGGAGCTGGCTGCACGGCCTGTGAAACTTCCCACCCGGATAGCCCTTCGAATCTGTTATACCTATCGGGGGAATAGCTATGGGTTCCACACGCTCTACCTACAATGCGGTGCTGTTTGCCTTGAGTCTTGCGCCCGCGGTGTCGGCGCTGAGTATGCCCGCCCAGGCGGGCGAGCCGGATTGGTTGTTCTTCAAGAATGATGGACGTATTCCAAACAGCACGTTTCCAGTGCTGGTCTATCGTGCCGTACCGCTTGAGGGTAAGGACAACGCCGCCGCCTTCGAAAAGCTGTTCGCTGCGAACGGCTGGCCACCGCAATGGCGGGCCGGTATCTTCGACTATCACCATTACCACTCGACTGCTCACGAGGTGCTAGGTGTGGCATCCGGACACGCGCGGATCATTCTGGGAGGCGAGTCCGGCCAGGAGCTGACGGTGGAGGCAGGGGATGTGCTGGTGTTGCCCGCCGGAACCGGGCACTGCCGCATCGAGGAAAGCGATGACTTCGTGGTCGTTGGGGCCTATCCGCGCGGGCAGGAGGACTATGATATCCAGCGTGCCAATGCCGCCACTCATGATGCCTCGGTTACTCGTATCGCCCAGGTGCCTATGCCTGAGGCCGATCCGGTCACAGGCAGGGACGGCGTACTGCTTGAGGCATGGCGTCTTCAGCAGTGATCAGAGCAAGGCTTCGACTTGCAGGCAACGAAAACACACTTCATCGCCATGGTGCTAAAGGATGATATGCCCCTCTGTGAGGCCAAAATCAGGATTGTGTTTGAACTTGCTCTGGCTGATGGCCTCACGCAGGGCAGTATCGTACAGGTCGTAGCGTAATACACATCGTCCAGCGAGCCAGTGTTCAACGTGGTTTTCGCGAACGATGAGTTGGCCGCTCATGAATTCACCGGGCTGAATCGGAGTGGGCTCGGTAGGTGCCAATAGCTGATAAAGCGCGCCATGGGTGGTAAGCGGATTCTGCCCGTCCGGGTGGCTGGCATTGTCCAAGAGCTGCATCTCTGGGCCGCCCTGCCAGGATTCGGGCCAGGATTCGGCAACCCGGTACAGCACCCCGGCATTTCCACCCGCCGCCAGGCTGAATTCAAACGTCAGGGAAAAGTTTCGATACGATTGCCGTGAGATCAGATCGACTCGCGCGGCAGCAGGATCGGCACGCAGGATTCCGTTGTCGTCTTTCCAGCTGCCAAGCGGGAAGTCTTCACCTTGATAAGCCCGCCACTGATGGGCATCGAGTACCTCGATCATGGTGTTGCGCCTCCTGTAAAGCGATACGCCTGACCATAAGACTGGCATCCCGTCTGCCCGGTTCAGAGCCGTAAACCCGATGGGCGTCATCGCAGCGGATTGAACCGGCTTCCTGACAGGGCAGTCCGTTGAAGACACCTCCAACAATGTCGGGGCATCAACATGGCGCATGAATCACCTGTAGTCGTCATCACGGGCGGCACGGCCGGTATCGGTCGCGCAACCGCTCACTATTTTGCTCAAGCGGGTTACAAGGTCGCAGTCATCGCCCGGGGCGAGCAGGGGCTGACCGAGACGGTTGCCGAGCTGGAGGCCTTGGGTGCCAAGGCGTTGGGCTGCAAGGCTGATGTGGCTGATGCCGCCCAGGTCGAGCAGGCCGCGGAGCGTGTGGAAACAGAACTCGGACCGATCAACGTCTGGGTCAATGCGGCCATGACCACGGTTCTTGGGGCTTTTGGCTCGATGACGCCGGAGGAATACCGCCGCGTGACAGATGTGACCTACCTGGGCTGCACGTACGGCACCATGGCGGCCCTCAAGCGCATGAAGGTGCGGGACCGTGGCACTATCGTGCAGGTCGGCTCGGCGGTGGCGTATCGGTCGATCCCTTTGCAATCGGCCTATTGCGGTGCCAAGGCGGCCATTCGTGGATTTACTGATTCCCTGCGCAGTGAGCTGATCCATGACAAGAGTCGTGTCCGGCTTACCATGGTTCACCTGCCAGCCCTCAACACGCCGCAATTCGACTGGGCCCGCAACAAGTTGGGCAAGCGCGGCCAGCCCCTGCCTCCCATCTATCAGCCGGAAGTCGCAGCACGGGCCATCTTTGATGCCGCCATGCGTGCGCCCCGCGAAATCTGGCTGGGCAAGACCACGATCCAGGCCATCCTGGGCAATATGGTGGCGCCAGGGCTTCTGGATACGGTCATGGCTAAACAGGCCTACAGCGGGCAGATGACCAACGAGCCGGAAAACCCCGAGCGGGCGGATTATCTGTTCGAGCCGGTCGAAGGGTTGCACCGCACCCACGGGCGCTTCAACCAAAAGGCCAGCAATAAGGCCGTTTCGGTGGATTCGGATATCGTCAGCATGGTGGCCCTTGTGGCTGCGGGTGCCGGACTAATGGCGTTGGCCAAGCTGCGTCGCCTGAAGCCCTTCTAAATGCCTGTGCGGGAGGCATAAGTCTCCTGCAGACGCAGAGGCTCACGGACGAGTCGGCCATCTATTTTCAGATATTGAGGACCTTCTCGCCGAGTGAGCCTGTCTAGGTCAGTAAGCACCCATTCCGCTTACAGCCGATCTAGGGAGGTTCTCATGGCGATGACCGTCGGTGATTTCATAGTCGAACGCTTGTACCAGTGGGGCGTACGCCGCATCTATGGCTACCCGGGTGACGGGATCAATGGTGTCTTTGGCGCACTGAACCGTTCGAACGAGAAGATCAAGTTCATTCAGGCCCGCCATGAGGAAATGGCCGCCTTCATGGCGGCAGCCGATGCGAAATTCACCGGGGAACTGGGCGTCTGCATCTCTACCTCAGGCCCTGGCGCCTCGCACCTGCTGACCGGCCTTTATGATGCCCGCATGGACCACGTACCGGTGCTGGCTATCTGCGGACAACAGGCACGCACTGCCCTGGGCGGCCATTACCAGCAGGAGCTGGATCTGGTCTCCATGTTCAAGGACGTAGCGGGTGCGTTCGTACAACAGGCTTCGGCGCCGTCCCAGGTTCGTCATCTGGTGGACCGTGCGATTCGTACGGCGGTAGGTGAGCGGCGTGTCACGGCCATCATCCTGCCCAATGACATTCAGGAGCTTGAGTACTCCGATCCGCCCCACAAGCACGGCACCATCCACTCCGGTGTGGGCTACAGCAAGCCCAAGGTCGTACCCTACGAAGCGGATCTGCAACGCGCCGCCGACGTCCTCAATGCGGGCGAGAAGGTTGCCATCCTGGTGGGCGCCGGCGCGCTGGGCGCAACGGACGAGGTGATTGCGGTAGCCGAAAAACTGGGTGCCGGCGTAGCCAAGGCACTGTTGGGCAAGGCCGCGCTTCCCGATGCGCTGCCCTGGGTGACCGGCTCCATCGGCCTGCTCGGCACCGAGGCGAGCTACAAGCTGATGAGTGAATGCGACACGCTTCTAATGATCGGTTCCGGCTTTCCTTATTCTGAGTTCCTCCCTGAAGAGGGCCAGGCCCGCGGCGTGCAAATCGACCTAAAGGCCGACATGCTCAGCCTGCGCTATCCCATGGAAGTGAACCTTGAAGGTGACTCGGCCGAGACCCTGCGCGCCCTGTTGCCGCTGCTGCGCGAGAAGACAGATCGCGCCTGGCGCTCGTCCATCGAAAACTGGCGTAAGGATTCAGACGAGACGCTCAAGGCCCGTGCACTCACGGATGCCAAACCGATCAATCCACAGCGGGTGGCCTACGAGTTGTCGCCGCGCCTGCCAGATCGCGCCATCGTGACGAGTGACTCGGGCTCCTGCGCCAACTGGTTTGCCCGTGACGTCCAGATGCGCCGCGACATGATGTGTTCGCTGTCCGGTGGCCTTGCCTCCATGGGCGCGGCAGTGCCATACGCCATCGCCGCCAAGTTTGCCCACCCGGACCGCCCGGTGGTGGCCCTGGTGGGTGACGGTGCGATGCAGATGAACAACATGGCCGAGCTGATCACGGTAGCGAAATACTGGCGCGAGTGGGGTAACGGCAAGTGGATCTGCGCCGTCTTCAACAATGAAGACCTGAACCAGGTGACCTGGGAGCAGCGAGTCATGAACGGCGATCCTAAGTTCGAAGCCTCGCAGAACATTCCAGATGTGCCCTATCACCAGTTCGCCGAGTCCATCGGTCTCAAGGGTATCTATGTCGACAGCGCCGACCGGGTAGCTTCTGCCTGGGAAGAGGCACTCGCCTCCGAGCGTCCAGTCGTTATCACCTTCAAGACCGATCCGGATGTACCACCGCTGCCACCGCATTTCACTATCGAGCAGGCCAAGAGCTTTGCCTCATCGCTTCTGCATGGCGACCCGAACGAAGGCGGCATCATCAAGGAAACGGCCAAGCAAGTACTCAATTCAGTGCTGCCCGGACGCAAGAACAAGGACAAGTAGGACCGCCGTTTCGGCGCTGCCAATAGACCGGGGCGTGTAGCGAATGCAGCGCCCCGATCTATCCATGTACTCACCCTTGGCAAGATGGGTAGAGCAGGGCGATACCCATCGCTTGATCAGCAGGGCACAGTCCTTGCGTAAGGAAATACGTGGTCACAGCCACGTTTTCCCGGTTCACAGTAAGGACATTGCATGCCTGTTCGTTTTGCCCCTGCGTTCCTGAGCGTCGCCCTTGCGCTCTCTACAGCCTCCCTGTTTGCCGCAGACGCCAAGCCCGGCGTCGTTATCTACGCCACTGGCGGCACCATTGCCGGCAGCTCGGCGTCCAGCACTGATACCACCGATTACGACGCCGGTAAGCTGGGTATCGAAACCCTGATCAAGGCTGTGCCGGAACTGAGTCAGGTGGCTACGGTGACAGGCGAGCAGCTCGCTAACATGCCCAGCCAGGACATGGACCAGAAGACACTGCTGAAGCTGTCAAAAACGATCAGCCAAAAACTGGAAGACCCGGCAGTCCATGGCGTGGTCGTAACCCATGGTACCGATACGCTGGAAGAAACGGCTTTCTTCCTCGACCTGACCGTCAAAAGCGAAAAGCCTGTGGTAGTGGTGGGAGCGATGCGCCCTGCCACAGCTGTAGGGGCCGATGGGCCCATGAACCTGCTCGAGGCGGTCAGTCTGGCAGCCAATGACAAGGCCAACGGACGTGGCACCCTGGTAGTTCTGAACGACCGCATCGGCTCGGCCTTCTATACCACCAAGACCAACTCCACCACGCCCGACACCTTCCGCGCGGCCGAGCAGGGCTACCTGGGCAGTTTTGTCGGCATTACGCCCCGGTTCTACTATTCTCCTGCCACACCGACCGGCAAGAGGCATTTCGATGTCTCCAAGCAGGAAAGCCTGCCCAAGGTCGTAATTCTCTACAGCTACCAAGACCAAGACAGTGCACTAATCGATGCAGCGATCAAGGATGGTGCAAAAGGCATTGTGATCGCCGGTACGGGTAACGGCTCCATCCCCACGCGCACCAAGGAGACGGTCAAACGGCTCATGGAGCAGGGCATTCCCGTGATCCGCTCTACCCGTACCGGCTCTGGATTCGTCAGCAGGAAGGAAGAGGGCATTGGCAGCGGCTTTTTCAATCCTCAGAAGTCACGCATTCTCCTGTCGCTGGCCCTCGCAACCGGGGCGGACATGGCCACTATCGAACGGTATTTCAGAGCAGAGGAATAGGGCGCGGTTGGGGGCCGATGTGGCTAGTCAGGTTGGCATATGCGAGAGGGTATCGCCTATCAGGCCCAAGCCAAGATTTTATGACGAGCCGTTTGGTCGACTTCTCTCTGCCTATGCTTTACGAAAGGCCAGCCGTAGAGCTAATGTGAGGTAAATCACGCTCGCCTGGATTCGTCTCGATAAGGAAAATCGTCTCATGACTGAAAGCAGTAACTTTGCCTTTCTCAACGCTCACGATCCGGTTTTCCTGCAGCTGGCTTCCACAGCCGAAAGCGTTTTCGCCCATGACCCCAACACCACACTGATCAAGTTGCGCCAGCTGGGCGAAGCCTTTGCACAGGATCTGGCTTCCCGCAGCGGCATCGAGTTGGGTGATTCCTGTACCCAACTCGACTTGCTTAACAGGTTAAACGTTGAGCTTCAGCTTGATCCCAAGGTGCGGGCGGCCTTCCATACGCTGCGTATCGAAGGAAACAAGGCTACTCATGGTTTCCGTACCCAGCATCGGGAGGCCATGGATGGGCTACGGGTGGCCCGTGAGTTAGCCCTCTGGTTTCACCGAGCAACAGGTAAGGCTGCAAAGGATTTTGCTCCAGGTCCGTTCATCACACCTAGTGATCCCAGTACCGAGCTACAGACCCTACAAGAGCAGATCGGCCTGATGAGAGCCGAGCTGTTAGAAACGCATCAGCAGCTCGAGGATAACCAGCAACTGGCAGCCTTGATTCAGCAAGAGCGTGAGGCATCGGCTGCGCTGGCTGCGCAGATGAAAGAAGAGGCCCACGTCTACGAGCAGCTCGCGCGGGAGCACGAAGCTGAATTGGCAGCGCTGCGTGCCCAATTTGACCAACAACTAAAAGCCCAGCAAGCAGCCAGCAGTCAGCAATCTCAAGCGGTCAAAACGCTTCAGAAAGCGTCCATGCAGGCCAGTCAGCTATTCGATCCCAACGAAGACCTGACCCGTATCCTGATCGATCAGCAGCTTATTGCAGCAGGCTGGGAGGCCGACAGCCAGCAGCTTTCCTACAAGAAAGGCGCTCGCCCTGAAGCAGGCCGGAACATGGCCATTGCCGAGTGGCCAACCAAGCAGCCCAAGACACGGGCGGATTATGTGCTGTTTGCCGGGTTGACACCGATAGCCATCGTCGAAGCCAAACGAAAGAAGATCAACGTAGCCGACCGTATCCCGCAAGCTGAGCGCTACTCACGCGACTTCATCCTGACGGCCGACCTGATTCCTGCCTGGAAGGAAAACGGCCTATTGGAAGGCTGGAGCGATGGTGCCAAAGAGACCTATCAGGTTCCCTTCGTCTATGCCTGCAATGGTAGGCCTTACATCAAGCAGCTGGCAGAGATGTCCGGCGTCTGGTTCCGTGACGTACGCAAGCCCTCCAATCTGCGTAAACCATTGGAAGCCTTCCACACACCTGAAGGGCTGCGGGATCAGCTCAAGCGTAGCCGTGAAGAAGCTCAGGCCAGTCTGGAAAATGAGCCCTTCGGCTATCTCAAGCTGCGGGACTACCAAGTCAAAGCCATTCAGGCCGTGGAGCAGGCGCTGGCCGAAGACAAGCGTCAATGTTTGCTGGCGATGGCAACCGGTACGGGGAAGACGCGTACCATCATTGGCCTTATCTACCGCTTTCTGAAGGCTGAACGATTCAAGCGCATCCTGTTCCTGGTAGACCGCACCGCCCTGGGTGACCAGACCGTCGATTCGTTCAACGACATGACACTGGAGCAGAACCAGACGCTCAGCCAGATCTACAACGTTAACGAGCTGGGCGACATGGCCACCGAGGCTGAAACCCGCGTGCAGGTCGCAACCGTACAAGCCATGGTCAAGCGGATCTTCCAATCGGAGAACCCGCCGCCCATCGATACGTTCGACTGCATCATCGTGGACGAAGCCCACCGCGGCTATACCCTCGACCAGGAAATGACCGAAGGTGAACTGGCTGTCCGTGACGTGAGTCAGTACCTCTCCAGCTACCGCCGTGTACTCGACTACTTTGATGCCTGCAAGATCGGCCTGACTGCCACGCCTGCCAAGCACACCAGTGAAATCTTCGGTAAGCCCATTTACCTTTATTCCTACCGTGAAGCGGTAGCGGATGACTGGCTCATCGACCATGAACCGCCGATTCGCTATGAAACCCTGCTGACCCAGAAGGGCATCACGTTTGAGAAAGGCGAAAAGATCAACGCCATCAATCTCGCCACGGGCGAAATCGAAGTGGCCGAGCTTGAAGACGAGATGAGCTTTAACGTCGAGGCATTCAACCGTCGTGTCATCACACCGGAGTTCAACCGCGTCATCTGTGAGCAGCTGGCCCAAGAGCTAGACCCGGACGGGGACGAGAAGACGATGATCTTCTGCGCAAACCAGGATCATGCGGAGCTGGTAAAAAACCAGCTGGATGAAGCCTTCAAGACGGTTCATGGAGAGCATTACAACGAAGCCGCCGTCAAGATCATCACCGGCAAGACCGATCAGGTCAAAAAGGCCATCCTGCGTTACAAGAACGAGCGCTACCCAAGCATTGCCATCACGGTTGACCTGCTGACCACGGGGATCGACGTACCTGCCATCTGCCACCTTGTTTTCCTGCGCCGTGTACGCTCGCGAATTCTTTATGAGCAGATGAAGGGCCGCGCCACCCGCCGGTGCGACGACATCGGCAAGACCGTCTTCAAGATTTACGACCCGGTAGACCTCTACGCCGCGCTGGAAGCGGTAGATACCATGAAGCCGCTGGTAAAAGATCCAAACGTCACGCTGGAGCAACTGGTAGGCGAGCTGACCGACCCGAAAAGCTTTGATGCACCCGGCACCCAGATTGATAGCAGCCATGCCCATGATGTGCTGGACGAACTCAGCCAGCGCGTTATGCGTATCCTGCGCAAAGCCACGCATAGCGCAGAGAGCAAACCCACCCTCAAACAAAAGCTCGACGAGCTGGAACAGCTCTGGGGTGTCGAGCCGGACAGGCTGCACACGCACCTGCACGAGATGGGGCCGCAACAAGCCGCCACCTTTGTTCGGCAGCACAGTCAGTTGCTGGCCCAGCTGGATCATGTCAGCAAGCTGCTGGGCTCCACTAACTACCCGGTGATTTCGACCCACAAGGACGAACTCATGGTACGGGAGCAGAGCTACGGCCAAAACCAGAAACCGGAAGACTATCTGGAAAGCTTCAACGACTTTGTTCGCACCCAGCTCAACCAGTCCGTGGCGTTGGGTGTGGTGGTAAACCGGCCCAAGGACATGACCCGCGAGCACCTGCGCGAGGTGCGTTTGCTACTCGACCAGAACGGCTACACCGAGCCGAGCCTTGTCAGTGCCTGGCGCAACCAGACCAATCAGGAGATGGCCGCCACCATTGTCGGCTACATTCGCCGCGCGGCGCTGGGCGAGCCGCTAGTCCCGTTCGAGCAGCGGGTAAACAATGCCATGCAGCACATTTACGGCCTGCGTAGCTGGACGCCCCAGCAACGCAAATGGCTGGAGCGCATTGCCAAGCAGCTCAAGCACGAGGTAGTGATGGACGAGGACACAGTAAACCGCGTCTTTGCACCGGATGGCGGGGCCAAGCGGGTCGATGCGAACCTGGGCGGCCAGTTGGAGGTGGTGCTGGAGGCGTTGAACGATAATCTCTGGCCTACCGCCATTTAGCGTGTGAAGGCTTGACGGCCCTAATACGCCTGTGCTCAACCTGTCCGCTGTCCCAGGACAGCGGACAATTAATCCGTGACGACATGACCAGGCACCCTCAGCAGCAGCGAGCACAAGCGGACCGTTGGGCAGCAGAACGCATAAGCAGCCAGCCACAAACACATGGCTTGCCAATCGCGGCAACGCTGACTACCCTGCGTGGCAACATACCCGCCATGCCTAGGGCTGCGTCAGCAGTTACGCACAAATCGAGCGGGTTTTTTTTGCCTGAACGATTTCCAGAACCGATCAACCAGCCTGCACGATAGGTACGCCCAGGCACGGATAATCAATGTTATTTCAAGCGCGTCCGCCAGCCGGAAGCGCTTTTATCCTTTCAAATACCGAGACACCCATGACCCAAAATGACATCGTCCAGAAGCTCTGGAACCTCTGCGATATCCTCCGTGATGACGGCATCAACTACAGCGACTACGTGACCGAACTGGTGCTGCTGCTCTTCATCAAGATGGAATACGAGCAGGTCCAGAACAACGAAGACTTCGAGCACAAGCTGCCAACAGGAGCGCGCTGGCCGGACCTGTCCGAGAAATCCGGCCTCGTGCTACTCAACCATTACCGGCAAGTACTGCTGGACCTGGGCAAGAACAGCGACCCGCTGATCGCCGCCATCTACGCCGATGCCCAGACCCGCCTGAAAGAGCCGCGCCACCTTGAGCAGCTTATCAAGGCCCTGAACGGCATTGACTGGTTCAGCGCCCGTGAAGACGGCCTAGGCGACCTGTACGAAGGTTTGCTGGAAAAGAACGCCAGCGAGACCAAGTCTGGTGCTGGCCAGTACTTTACCCCGCGTGCCCTGATCGACAGCATCATCCGCTGCATCAAGCCGCAGGCCGGAGAAACCATTCAGGACCCGGCCGCCGGTACGGCAGGCTTTCTGATCGCCGCGGATGCCTACATCAAGCAGCACACCGACGACCTCTACGACCTGGACGAAAAAGCCCGCCGCTTCCAGCGCAATCAGGCGTTTCTCGGCGTGGAGCTGGTACCCGGCACCCGTCGTCTGGCGCTGATGAACTGCCTCCTCCACGGCATGGAAGGCGACGCGGAAGGTGTAGTGCACCTGGGCAACGCCCTCGGCCAAGCCGGAGCCAACCTCTCCAGGGTAGACGTGATCCTCTCCAATCCACCCTTCGGCACAGCCAAAGGCGGTGGCGGCCCGACGCGGGATGACCTGACTTACCGCACTAGCAACAAACAACTGGCCTTTCTCCAGCACATCTACCGTGGCCTCAAGCCCGGCGGTCGGGCGGCGGTGGTCTTGCCGGATAACGTCCTGTTCGAAGCAGGTGTTGGCACCGATGTACGCCGCGACCTGATGAACAAGTGCAACCTGCACACCATCCTGCGCCTGCCCACCGGCATCTTCTATGCCCAAGGCGTAAAGACCAACGTGCTGTTCTTCCAGAAGGGCACTAAGGAAAATCCCCGTCAGGAAGAAGGCTGCACTCAGCGCGTTTGGGTCTATGACCTGCGCAGCAACATGCCCAGCTTTGGCAAGCGCACCCCCTTCGGCCCTGCACACCTCAAACCCTTCGAGGAGGCCTATGGCGAGGACCCCAACGGCAACAGCCCTCGTGCGGAAAACGTGGAAGGTATTGGTGAAGCGAGCCGCTTCCGCTGCTTTACCCGTGCCCAGATCACCGAGCGCGGCGACTCGCTCGACATCAGCTGGCTCAAGGATGCTAGCAGCGTCGATGCTGCTGACCTACCCGCTCCGGAACTTTTGGCCGGCGAAGCCATGGCCGAACTGACCGAGGCGCTGCGGGAGCTGGATGAGCTGATGAAGGCGTTGGGTGCAGGCGACGAGGCGCTGGAGCAGAAGCGGTTGCTGGCGGAGGTGATGGGGTTGGATGTGGTGGAGGGGCAAGAAAGTGAATAAATTGCCGGAAGGTTGGGCAAAGTGCCAGTTAGCAGACATAGGGCTCATTGTTACTGGTAAAACACCAAGTACAAAAGAGCCAAAATTTTATGGCGGTACTATCCCCTTTATTAAACCAGGGGATCTTGATAACGCTGGTCCTATTGTCAAAACTGAAACATGTTTAACAGAGGCAGGGTTAGCTGAGGTCCCTATATTACCGCCTAAAAGTATAGTGGTAACGTGTATAGGCAATCTTGGAAAGATTGGCATAACAACCAGAAACTCAGCAACCAATCAGCAAATTAATTCGGTTGTGCCAGTACCTGAAGTAGAGCCGCAGTATCTATTCCATTACTGTAGAATTTTGCGCCCTTGGTTAGAAGAAAACTCTTCAGCCACAACAATTTCAATTATCAACAAAGGCATTTTTTCAAGCGCACCGGTTCTCTTGCCTCCTCTTGCCGAGCAAACCCGCATCGCCCAAAAACTCGATGAGCTGCTAGCTCAAGTCGATACCCTGAAAGCCCGTATCGACGGCATCCCCGCACTGCTCAAACGCTTCCGCCAATCCGTCCTCGCCGCCGCTGTTTCGGGGCGGTTAACGGAGGATTTGGTTAAAGAAAATTCTTGTCAGACTCAGCAGAGGGACTTGAGTTATACTTCATGCACGGCTTTTGAAGGTCGCGCAAAAATATCAAAATTTGTTGATATTTTTGAAATTATTTCTGGTCCTGCCTTTAAGAAGGCTCAATACTCTCTTGCTGGGAGCAAGCTTTTACAAATAGCCAATGTTAGTTATGGGAAAGTAGTTTGGGATATAAAAAATTTTATTCCTCTAGATTTGGCTGAAGAAGAAAAGCGTTTCGAGTTGGCCGAAGGTGATATTGTAATGGCTCTTAATAGGCCTATTACAAACAACACTTTGAAGGTAGCAAAAATAGGGTTGTCTGATTTGCCTGCAACGCTATATCAGCGCGTAGCACGATTTCGGCTTATAGATGAAAATATTTTTAATAAAGACTTTTTATTTATTTTCTTTAAGACTGACCAGTTTATGAAAAAAGTACAGTCTGAACTACAAGGTTCTGATCAGCCATATATTAATACGAGCTCATTAAAAGATTTTGAGATTAGTTTGCCAAGTCTAGAAGAGCAAACCGAAATCGTCCGCCGCGTCGAGCAACTCTTCACCTTCGCCGACCAGCTCGAAGCCAAGGTTAAAACTGCCCAGGCCCGTGTCGATCAACTGACCCAAAGCATCCTAGCCAAAGCCTTCCGCGGCGAACTTGTCCCGCAAGACCCCAACGACGAACCAGCCTCTGTTCTGCTCGAACGCATCAAAGCCCAACGCGCTGCCGAGCCGAAGGCTAAACGAGGTAAGAAAAAAGCGGAGAGTGTATGACTAATAAAGCTAATGAGCCTGATGACGAAGCGCTTAGACCGACATGGAAAGTTTTGCATTATTTAAGTGAATGTAAACCCTTCTCAAAAGTTGTAAAAACGTCGATTGAGGTAATTGCACAGAAAGTTGCTAATCAGTGCTTAGGATTCGCTTTTTTATTTTTAGCGTCTTCGGTAGTTTTTGCGTACTTCAATAATCATGAAGAGAAGCTCACACCTGTTTTGAGAGATCTTGGTGTTTCTTTGGCTTACGCTGCCATTATTTTAAGTATAGCCTCTATGCTTGCGCCTATAATTGCATCATGTATTAGCTTAATTAGATGGGAGAAATTAAGCTTTCAAACCTTTGATGCTGAAATTCGCCATGACTTTAAGAATGTAACTGGCCTGCGTCAATTCGAAAAGACTGCATTGGAAGATGCAAAGGCATGGATAGAGGTAAAAATCTCTCGTCTTGAGGCAAAGGTTGGTTACTTTTTCGGTGAAAAGACAGCCGCTTTTGCCATGCTGGCAATTTCATATAGTTGTGTAAAGGCACTAGGCGGGAGGGAATGGCTGACGCAAACATTCTCAGCAGGATTTTCTCAGGGAAATATTCTAAATACCTTATTGCTCTATGGTATTGCATTCATCTTAGGAATATCAATTGGATCCATGTTGCTAAGACGCATAGCTATGCATTATCGCTATCAAAAAGATCTTTTAGAGTTTGCGCTAAGAAAGAAATCTGATTCTAAAAAATAGTTATTTAGAGTGGGTTAAGAGCCGCTAACAAAACCTCTCTAATGAGCGCAGGCATATAATGCTGCACGCCAGCGATAACAGGGCTCGGTGAGTATCAAGCCTGCGCTCAAAACGGATACGCAGCTTGCCCATACCAGCCAACCAGGCATGGGTACGCTCCACCACCCAGCGATGCTGGCCAAGTCGTTCCTTGCTATCTACTCCTTTACGGGCGATTCGATCAGCGATCCCTCGCGTGCGCAGATGTCTGTGGCAGCGCTCTATGTCATACGCTTTGTCAGCGTGTAGCTTTTTAGGCCAACGCCTGGCTCTACTGGGTTTGCCTTCAGGGGTTGGTAAGGCATCAACCAGCGGCTCGAACATAATCGAGTCATGTCGATTAGCTCCGCTGACATAAAAGGCTAGCGGCACACCGTTAAGGTCGGTAATCAGGTGCCGCTTGCTGCCAAGCTTGCCTCGATCTGTAGGGTTTGGGCCGGTGCATAGGCCCCCCGGGGGCTGGATACGCTGGCAGCATCCACGCTGGCCCGGCTCAGATCCAAACAATCGGCGTCGCGCAGCTCTTCGAGCAAGACACGATGCAAGCGGTGCCAGACACCGCACGCTTGCCATTGCTTAAGACGCCTCCAGCAGGTCATACCGCTGCCATAGCCAAGCTCCTGGGGTAGATCTTCCCAGGGAATGCCGGTACGCAGGACAAATACGATGCCATTAAGGGCGAGCTCATCATCCAGACGAGGACGACCGCCTTTGGGTGAGAGTTTATGCTCCGGTAATAACGGCTTGATGCGCTTCCACAGCGCAGCCGTAATCTCTTTGCGATGTCTCATGCCTCTATCGTGGACATAGCCAAGCTTAGTTTCAAGGGGTTTTGTTAGCGGCTCTAAGTTAGTATTAGCTCACCCTTTAATTTTATATTTTCATTATTTTAATAGTTTAGAGGTGACATTCTATTTAATTAGAATTTTTGCGCGTATGGTTAATAAAAAGCAAGTCAGGAAGCAGTAATAGGCACAACGCCTATTTTATGGAGTCTGTACTATGCCATTGCAAAACCGTGTGAATCCGTGGGGAGACCTGCAGGCTGTGGACGCACGTGGCGTCTGGATGGGCAACCGGGGTCGGTTGCATGATGAAAGCAAGCGCATCACACGACAGTTCGAGATCAAACGCTGGATCAGCTGTGCGTTGTCCTTCAAGGGGTATAAGCGGGAACTGATGTCGCCAGACAGCTATACCGAGCTGTTCTTTATGGACGAGGCAACGGCTTACGCGGCAGGCCATCGGCCCTGTGCCGAGTGTCGTCGTGAGGCCTACAAACGCTTCAAGGCAACCTGGGCTACTTGCTTCCCTGAGCAGCAAAACCCTTCTGCAGAAACTATCGATCGCATGCTACATGCGTCCCGCTTAAACGCGGACGGCAGCAAACGCACATGGCGTGCCCTTGTAAATGATCTACCTGACGGCGCTTTGATTGAGATCGATGGGCAATGCCTGCTTCTCTGGCAAGGCCGCCAGTGGCAATGGTTCTTTACTGGCTACCAACCCGCCGCACAGCCATTACCCGCTGAAAGTGAGGTGACCGTATTAACACCCGAACCCATCGTAAAACTATTTGCGGCAGGATTGAGCAAGACCTTACAGGTTGCGGTATCCCATCCTGACGTGGCCTAGGTAGGCAGATGTTTGGCACTGTGCCGCTTAACGTGTGTGGCCTGCAAGCTGCACACATTTTAATCAAGGAAAATTAGGTATGACGGTAGTCGAAGACATTCAGGTGCCTGAAAACATGGCTGAATCACAGCATAAATGTCTCAGTTGAAGAGTATTCGATGGCCGGAAAGAGAGGGGCTGTGCGCGTCAATGCTGTCATTAAATATGGATTCATTTTAGTCGGCTTGCTAACACTCTTGGCTTTAACAAGCTGGCCTGCCGTAACCATTCACTACAGTGAGAATGCTAAAGCCCCGCTAGGCTACATTCTGAATATCGGGCACTCGATTTCTAAAGGCAGTTTGCTTCCTGGTGAAGAGATATCGGGCCCTGTTCCCTTATTTCCTGGCGAAGATTACTCCTTTCGTTTCGATTGGCATGTAGAGAGTCAGTGGAGCTGCTTTGTAGCTCCCTCATCCTGGCGGTCAGTAGATATTTATCTAGACGCTAATGGCCATATCGATACGCATAGGACGCTTAGTCAACATTACCAAAGATGCGATAATTAGAGCCCGATATGCCTGCAGCAAAGGTTACTTTAGCTGCCATTAACGATTTCTATTCAAGACAAGGATTGTCATGAAGCGCACGCGCCCTCTTTTATTTCTTACCGCTTTTCAGTTGCTTCCCTTGCTCATGCAATGGACTGTATCGAGCGTAATGTACAAGACATGCCTGAAGTTTTTTCCGCCTGCAAGACATGGCCAGCCTTTCCCGATTGGCAAATTGCTGCCAAGGCTACTTTTCAACAGGGGTCGGAGTTCACACCATCGTCCAAGGTAGGAGAGGGGCTTTATGACCTGGATATCGCTCTGCTGGATGCAAAGGTGAATACGCCGGTAGCAAAGACCTATGAAGCTGGGGCTATCGAATCTGACGCCGTGGCATTTGAAGACTTGGTAATTGACACGGCTCGCTATCAGCTGGCCTCTGATGTTCGAGCATTTGGTATAAGAATACTAAATAAACATCGCTCAGGTGTTACGCCGTTTGAAGAGGGCGTCCTCACGCTCTATACGAAAGAGGGTGCGAATCTACGGGCTATGTTGAGAGAGCTGGTGGTTTGTAAGTATAACGCCGAGCGATTCGATGACTGTGAGTCAACCCATTCGGAAACCAATCGAACGGTTGCTATTGGTAAAACGCAAAGTCATGGCTTCAATGACCTTGTTGTGACTACGGTAAATACCTTTAACCAAGGCGTTTTGGTTAAAGGCAAGTGCAAGCAGGAGCGCAGTACCGAACGTACCCAGGAGACGATCCATTACGACGGTCATAGGTACGTGGTGCCGGATACCTTACGTTAAAGGATGTATGGGCGATTATGCCTTTGCTTCAATGGCTATTGTGCGGGTAGCACGATGGGTTGAGCAGAGCCATACCTATCATTTCATTCTCAAAAGACACCCGTCGAGCTAGGCATTCCGCCAGGCTAAACCCTCTCCGGGCTGTCCTTCATACCGAACGCTTCGCCATCGCGTTCGGTCTACCGCTTTCCCGACCACCTCCAGTCGGGCTGTTCAAATAATGATCAATACGCCTAGGAGCAAGCATGCCTGCGAGTGCTTCACATCCCCGTCGCGCCTTTATTTGGGTGGCCTGTGCCTTTCTGATCACGATGATGGGCACCACACTGCCCACGCCGCTGTATGTGTTTTATCAACGGGAGATGGGCTTTGGCGAAACATGGGTGACGCTGATCTTTTCCATTTATGCCGCAGGTGTGATTGCAGCGCTGCTGATAGCAGGAAGCTGGTCGGATCAGCTGGGGCGGCGGCAGATGCTCTTGGTCGGCATTGCCCTGTCGGCCGTTAGCACGGTGATGTTTTTGTTCAGCCACAGTATCGGTGGGCTGATGCTGGCACGGCTGTTCTCCGGTTTTTCCGCCGGGATTTATACCGGTACGGCCACTGTGGCCGTCTTGGAGCTAGCGCCTGAGCCGTGGCGCAATGTCTCGACCCTGGTGGCTACGGCTTCCAACATGCTCGGGCTGGGGTTGGGCCCTCTGGTGGCAGGCATCCTATCGACGTATCTGCCCTATCCGACGCATCTGGTGTTCAGCCTGTACCTGATCTTATTGGTTGTTGCAGCAGTGGGTGTGCTGTTGGCACACGAGACGGTCCAGCGCCCGGCTAAGCCGAGGCTACGAATACAAAAGCCTCATCTGCCGCGGGAGGTGCGAGCCCTGTTTATCCCGGCTGCCCTCTCGGGGATGGCGGGTTTTAGCGTGGCGGGGCTGTTTACGGCCGTTGTGCCGGCCATTATGGGCCAAGTCATGGGACATACCCATGGCGTTACCATTGGCGCGGTTATCTGCCTGCTGTTTGTCTCATCCATCATCGGGCAGGCATTGCTGAAAAAGCTGCCCGCACACTTACACATGACGATTGGCTGCATTGCCCTATCACTGGGCACGGCCACTATTGGTATCAGCATTGCCACTGCACAGGTCGGGTTTCTGCTCTTGGGAACGGTAATCGCAGGAGCGGGCCAGGGCATCGTGTTTCGAGCCGGTATGAACGCCGTGACAGGTGCCAGCCCACGTGAACACAAGGCAGCTGTAACCTCAACGCTCTTTGTGACCTATTACGTGGCGATGTCGGTGCCGGTGATTGGCGTAGGGGTATCGGCGGAGGCATTCGGGCTACGGCAGACAGGGGAATTCTTTGCCGCCGTGGTGACGCTGGTGCCGCTTCTGGCGATGGTAATCATGTGGATCGTGCAGTCCCGCCAGCGCGAGACTGGCAGGGCGTAGGGGGAAACGGCCCAACCTCATGCGGTTGGGCCATGCCATGCAGCGTCAGTGGTCGTGGCGCTGCTGATAGGGGTAGAAGCGGTGCTCACGCAGCTCGTGTTCGATCTTCTCCAGGCTCTTACCACGGGTTTCAGGCACGAAGCGCCAGATGAAGACCAGAGCCAGCAACGAGATTCCGGCATAAACCCAGAACGTATGGGCAGCGCCCAGCCACGTTACCAGGCTCAGCGTAGTCAGCGTGACGACCAGATCGAAGAACCAGTGGCTGAAGGCCCCAACACTGGCGCCCTTGCCGCGCACGAACAGCGGGTAAACTTCCGAGTTGATCAGCCAGATGCATACACCGAAGCCGCCGCAGTTGAACATCAGGTAGGCCGCCAGACAACCCACGACCAGCCAGCGCTGCACGTCAGTGGTGGGGCCTGCACCCTGGAACAGGTAGCCCATGATGGCCAGCGCAATGATCGAGCCGGGGATTAGGATCAGCAGGTAGCGACGGCGGCCGATGCGGTCCACCAGGAGGCTGCCGATCACGGTCATGATCACCACCAGGATGGTGCTGCAGCCGGTGGCCAGAACCGCCGTCTTATCGGAAAAGCCTGCCTGGGTCAGAATGGTCGGTGCGTAGTAGACGAGTGCGTTATTGCCGGTGATCTGCGAAAACATGGAGATGCAGGCGCCCACGAGCAACGCAGGGCGAACCCAGGGCTGGAGCAGGTCCCGCCAGGTGCCTTCCGGTGCATCGCTCACCGTCTTGATCTCGGTCAGCTCCCGGCGGGCAGCCGCCTCATCACCACGGACGCGCTCCAGGACCGCCAGTGCGTCCTGCTCGCGTCCACGGGACAGGAGCCAGCGTGGACTTTCAGGCAGTACCGACATACCGGCGAGCAGGATCACGGCCGGAACCACGCCCAGCGCAAACATCCAGCGCCAGTGCTCGTCCAGCGCAAAGCCGGTGAAATAGGCGACGGTAATGCCGCTGACCACCATGAACTGGAACAGTACCACCAGCTTTCCGCGATGCTGCGGCGGGGCTACTTCGGCAATGTAGACCGGGATGATCTGCGTCGAGCTGCCGGCACTCAGGCCAAGCAGAAAGCGCGACAGGATCAGCAGCGTTACGTTGGGCGAGACGGCCGACAGGATCGACCCGAGCGCAAATACTATGCCCACCAGGATGATGGTTCGGCGCCGGCCGAGTCGATCGGAGATCGGGCCGGTACCCAGGCAGCCAAACAGCGCACCAAAGATGATGGCACCCGTGACGAGCTGCTTGAGGGTGTCATTTAGGGCGAACTCACGGCCAAGGCCGAGCAGGGCGACGCCAATGATGCCCGTGTCGTAACCGAAGAGAAGGCCACCCAGGGCGGCGATGATTGCGATGAGAAGGACGAGGCCTTTACGCGCCGGAGCGGCAGGGGCCGAGAGGGTGAGCGTGGGAGATTCCATGTGATGCTGCCTGCTTTTATTGTATCCAGACGCGCCTGCCAGAGCAGGCGAACCGCTAAAAGACTGCTCTGACGCCACAGGGTTCAGAAACAAATTGTCATCAAACGGGATTCGATCACCTTTTTGCGCAATCGTTTCAGCAAAAGCAGCTAGCGAAGCGGTATTGGCGATATCGATGGAATGAATCAGTACGCTTGATTGGATAAATGCGCGGCTATCCTTTACGTTCTGCGCCACGATTTCCAAACGGCCGTTGCGGCTCCAAACGCTTGTGCTGGCCTGACTTTTATTTAAAGGAACGCAGTATGAATATCCTTGAAACCATCAATGCACGTCGCGCCATCCGTCATTACGATGCTTCTCACCGGATGACCGATGACGAGCAGCGCCAACTGCTGAGTCATGTCCTGCTGGCGCCGACGTCGTTCAACCTGCAGCATGTGCGTCTGGTTGCAGTGACAGATCCGGCGCTGCGTCAGCAGATTCGTGCGGTAGGTTGGGATCAGGCCCAGATTACCGATTCCTCGTTGCTCGTCATCGTGTGTGCCGATGTTGCCAGCTGGGAAAAGAATGCCGCTCGTATCTGGAGCGAAGCTCCCCAGGCCGTGCAGGATTTCATGGTGCCCGCCATCGACGCGTACTATCGTGACAAGCCACAGACCCAGCGTGACGAGGCCATGCGCAGCACCGGCCTGGTGGCCCAGACGCTGATGCTCGCTGCCAAGGGCATGGGCTACGACAGCTGCCCTATGGTCGGCTTTGATTTCGAGGCCGTTGGCCAGCTGATCAATCTGCCGGACGACCATGTTGTCAGCCTGATGATTTCCATCGGCAAGGCCGCCGAGCCGGCGCATGCGCGCACTGGCAAGCTGCCCTACGACGAAGTGGTCATTCGCGACCGCTTCTAAGCTGTCCGTTGTCAGGTGCCTGGTCTTCGAGGTCAGGCGCCTGTGATGAGAGCCGCTGCGTTTAACCCATCCTGTGTATGAAAGTCGGATAGCCATCCGCCTCTTCAGCAAGACATCCTTCGCCACACCAACCGATGATCGGTTGCAACCTCCCGCTGCGATTACCGGACTAAGCTAAAACAGCATTCATCGGTATTTCCTGGGAGGGACTCAAGATGATTACCGGTATTCCTGCACACACCTGCCGCCTGGCCAACTACAGCACCCTGCTTGCTGCCAATGAGCTCTGGTGCGCGGATCAGGCTCCTCTTAATGACCTGGACGAAGCCGATGGCGAGCTGGAGGATCTCGATCCCGAGACTCGCAGCCTGCCGGTAGAAGATCGCAAGAAGTTAATGGACGAATGATTTACCGCCCCTCTGGCGTCCTGCCACGGGTGTCAATCGACTAACGGTCACGTTCTTCATGAGCTGTACGTGACCCTACAGTTGACCTCATAACCCCTCGCAACACACTATCCCGTCCTCCGGTGCGAAGCCTTCTCTTCGTATAGCCCATTAAAACTATAAGGACGTCCCCATGTATCTCTTTGCGCCTTGCCTGTTTGCTCCGTCCTGTATGACGCACGAGTAACCCGCCACCCCTGCGCCTGTTTCACACCTTCCCGTCTGCTTTCCCTCCTACCTGCAGTATGAGCATGCCGACGGGCGGATTTTTGAGCCACTTCTGACGGCTCGCCTCCTGTTATCAGTACCCAAGCCATGACCGCAATGACCCATGCAACCGACGCATCGCCCCCGGGGCGCTCCGATTCACAGGCCCGCAAGGCCGCCCTTGGCAGTTTTGTCGGGGCGGTTGTGGACTGGTACGACTTTCTGCTCTACGGCATCGTGGCGGCGCTGATTTTCAACAAGGAATTCTTTCCCAACGTAAGCCCGGCCATGGGGACATTGGCTGCTTTTGCCACGTTTGGCGTGGGCTTTCTGTTCCGTCCCCTGGGTGGTTTTATATTCGGTCACTACGGCGACAAACTTGGCCGCAAACGCATGCTGGTGCTGACGGTCATGCTCATGGGCATTTCGACCGCCCTGATTGGCCTGTTACCGACTTATGCGAGCATTGGCTGGTGGGCACCTGTGCTGTTGGTTATTTTGCGTGCCATCCAGGGGTTTGCCGTAGGCGGCGAGTGGGGCGGCGCGGCCCTGATGGCCGTGGAGAGTGCACCGCCGCTCCGGCGTGCCTTCTACAGTAGCGGCGTGCAGGTAGGCTTTGGCGTAGGGTTGATCCTGGCCACGGGCAGCGTATCGCTACTTGATCGTTTTTTGAGCGACGAAGCCTTTCACAGCTGGGGCTGGCGCCTGCCATTTCTGTTTAGCATCGTGCTTGTGCTGATTGCCTTATGGGTGCGCTCCAGCATGGAAGAATCCCGCGAGTTCGTGCGTGAAGTCAGACAGGCTCACAAGGCCGTCAAGCTACCCATCGTGGAAGCGCTACGTCGCCATCCACGCGCGTTCCTCCTGATCATCGCGTTGCGTATGGCCGAATTGTTCACCATGTACATCGTGACGACCTTTGCGCTCAGTTATTCGACTGCCAACCTGGGCCTTTCCCGCGAGCTGTTCCTGAATATCGGCCTGCTGGTGGGTGCCATCAGCTGCGTAACCATTCCCTGCTTCGCCTGGCTGGCGGACCGCTATGGGCTGCGCCGTATCTACCTGATCGGCGCCACGATTGGTGTGCTCTCGGCTGTGCCCTTCTTCCTGGCCCTGGAAGCGCGCTCGATTGGCTGGATCGTGTTCTTTGCCGTCATGCTTGCCAACATGGCTCATGACATGATCGTCAGCGTGCAACAGCCGCTGTTCACGGAAGCCTTTGGCACCGAGTATCGCTACAGCGGGGCCGGTGTCGGTTATCAGGTTGCCAGCGTGGTGGGCGGCGGCTTTACACCGTTCATTGCCGCCTCGCTGGTCAGTGTCAACAACGGGTCCTGGCATCTGGTCGCGGCGTATCTGGCCGGCGGCTGCCTCGTGTCCTTACTCGTAGCGGCACGGATGCGCCATCGGTAAGCGGTTGCAACCTATCCTAGGATGGCTGGACTAAACAAGAGAGTCCAGCCATGAGGATATTCCGATGCTGACGTACCCGAACCTTTCAGCGTTCGCGCCTTATCCGGCCGTTATAGGCCTCGTTTGTGCTGATCAGGCGCCTTTGAACGATCTTGACGAAGCCGATAGTGAGCTGGAAAGCGAACTCGATCCCGAGACCCGCCCGGAAGACCTGCCTGAAGAAGCGCGCGAAAACCTGGAAGAGCCAGCCAAGATTCCTGGCCCGATTCCGGACCCCGGCCCGCTGTAGGAAAACCTAACCGACAGCGAGGCTCAGTGTGGCCTCGTCCCGATGAAAATGCAGGAATGACCCTTTATAGGCTTCGCCGGTACTCAGTACACAGTCTGCTCGCGTACTCCGATACGAGTATTCCAGCTCCTCCATCTCACGGCAGAAGCTGGAACGCTGGCGGCGGTCCGGGTCGACAATGATGATGTCCACTTCATCTGCCGAGTGCCGGTCAATGAAGTCGGCCAGGATGGCAGGCTGGTCGCGCTCGTAGATCAGGTCACTGCCGATGATGAGATCGAACTGGCCCAGGTCCAGGTCGGTTCTGCCCCAATCTGCCGCCTGGTATTTGATCGGCCCCAGGTTGTTGAGCCGCAGATTCTCGTTCAGAAAGGTCGGGATCAACGGGTGGTAGTCACTCACCGTCATGTTGCCGCCCCGGCTATGCACCACAAGGCTGGCCAAGGCAAGACCTGCCCCCAACTCCAGGATACGTTTGCCCTTGAGATCAATGGTCTGCATGGCCGTAGCCAGTACATAGCTTGAAGGCCAGACCTGACCAAACAGCGGCCAGCTTTCGGGCGAGATGCCCAGCAGCTCCGCTTCGCCATTGGGGTCATAGTACTGCTGATGGTCTTTCAGGGACTGGATGTGAAAATCCACATCACCAACGGTGACGGTTTGATATTTGATTCGATAACCGGACATGCTGATCCATTAGGTTGGATGATGTTGGCGTCAAGACAGGGCTTGATCGAACAGGCACCACTCTGAAAGAGCAGCAGTACAGGACGAAGGGCTTGCCATTGAGGCGATAGCGGCGAACAGCCGACTTTAAAAAACGCAGGCAATAAAAAAGCCCCGCTAGGCGGGGCTTTTTGGATCAGGCGTCTTAGACGACTTGAACCTGATCAGCCTGCATGCCTTTCTGGCCCTTGACGGCCACGAAAGAAACGCGCTGACCTTCGCTCAGGCTCTTGAAGCCGGCGCTTTCGATCGAACGGTAATGAACGAACAGGTCAGGACCGCTCTCAGGCGTGATGAAGCCGAAACCTTTCTCATCGTTGAACCACTTGACGGTACCCGTTTGGCGAGTAGACATGATGTATCTCCAAGGTAAAAGTAAGACTGCGGCGCTGAACCGTTCAGGCCGAGACTGAGATGCGAAAGTAAAACGAGCCAAGGAGATGAAACGTGAAGCAGTACATCAAGCCAGGGTATCGAAGTGACAATTGCAGAGCAGTGACGTCACCATACGCGCTTTTGAGCCGTTGTATACCTTTATTTTCCAGCAAGCAGCGGCAGTAGGCACAATTCTCTTATTTATCAACGCTCTGCCTGTTTAATTATTTTTGTACTCCTCACCTTCTATTACCGGGCCCTCGTTCAGAGTTCAACCGTTACCTGTGTAATGCCATAGCCAAGCCGTTCTGCAAACTCTTCAAGAAAGGTGGGCTGAAAGACGGCTTTTGCCCAGCCGTTGAAAATAAAGCCCAGATTAGAAAAGCCACAGGGCTGCAGGAACAGGAACCCGTTGATGTCATCTTCGTGTCCACATTCGGGGCAGCGGAAATTGTCGGTATGGCCGGGCATCCAGTCTTCCAGGCTGTCGAACAGCGCCTCGCCGATCTCCCGGCGGCACTCAGGGCAACCCGCCTCTTCCTTGAATCCCTTGTCCGGTGTAAAGATGCAGCGGCGAGTGATGATTTCCAGTCCGTTGACAGGATGACCGAACGGCAGGCGTTCAGGGTATCTGACCACCCGTTCGGCGCCTGGAGCAATGCCATAGGCCATGCCCCGCGAGCCGCGGCCGCAGGTCGTTACCTGTTCCTGCACGATGTCCCTGCGTATCAGCCAGCGCAGCGCGCTCAATGCCTTGGCTTCATGGCCTGGCAGGGTGGAAATGGATGGAACGAGGATAAGCTGGTTATCGTACATACGTGCGGTCTGTGTAGGGGCTGGGAGGACGCGGCCTGAACAGGGTTACATTCACGTTCGGGTCTTAAAACAACAAACCGTTATTTTCGCTCAGATCGACCCGTTGTACAGGGAATGTTATGTATGCGCCGAGGCAGAGGGAGTTATGGCAGCTGGCAGAGCGAACATAAGCGACAGGCATAAAAAATCCGGAACCCCGCAGGATTCCGGATTGATCGGATTCGGCTGTATTTAGGCGTCTCTACAAAAGAGAGCCAAAGCCTACCAATAATACTTACTTACCGACAGTTTTGCCCAGGAACCAGGCGCGCTCTTCAGCTTGGTCGATCCACTCTTCCAGCAGGCTGGTGGTCGCCACATCGTTACCATCACTGGTCAGGGTGTGGGTAGTGCGCATGAACGCAGCCAGCGCCTGGTTATCGGCATGCAGCTCTTCCAGCATCTGCTCAGCGGTCAGGTCTTCAGCTTCGCTGCTGGCCAGACGCTTTTGCTGCACCATCTGCTCCAAGGAGCGAATGGTGGGCTGACCGATCTTGCGTGCACGTTCGGCCATGGGGTCAGTCATGGCGAACAATTGGGTTGCCTGCTCTTCCAGCAACAAGTGATAGTCGCGGAAGTGTGTACCATGCATGTGCCAGTGGTAATTCTTGGTCTTGATGTACAGGGCGAAGACATCCGACAACAGTACGCTCAGTGCCTTGCCAATTTCACCCTGTTGGGTCAGGGTAGCGTCCTGACCGGTGGACGCGCGGGCATTGATGCTTTCAACGGATTTCAGTTCTTGCTTGGCATTTGCAGTAGCCATATCTAGACCTCTCTGTTGAATATCGAAAAAGACCGTTAGGGATAAACGGTCATACAAAACCGATATTCAATTGACCCCAGAAACCCTCAATTTGCTCATGGCTTTTTTCCATCAGGCTGATTACCGGTCGTTTTGGCCTTGAAGTGTGAACAAAGCGGCAAGCCTGAAAATAGGGGTGAACGTTCCCTGCAAGGGGTAGGTCAAGGGGCGCGCTTTAGGTGTGTGAATCGATGGGAAAGGCCAAAGGCCAGGGCGCTTGCGTTGGCGCCTTATGGGTATCGCTTCGCTCAACCCATCGCGCTTAACCTTTCTCATCGTTCCACAAGCAAACCTACCGCTTGAGCATAGCCCGCATCGCGGCCAGCGCATCATTGCCCCGTGCCGCCTTGACCTCTACCGGCGCATCCTCCTGGCCCTCCCACTCCAGATCCTCCGGTGGCAGCTCATCCAGGAAGCGACTTGGCGTGCAATCGATCACCTCGCCGTACTGCTTGCGCTTGGCGGCAAAGGTGAAGGCCAGCGTCTGGCGAGCGCGGGTAATGCCCACATAGGCCAGACGGCGCTCTTCCTCCACGCTGTCCGTCTCGATGCTGGAGCGGTGCGGAAGGATTTCCTCTTCCATGCCCATGATGAACACGTAGGGAAACTCCAGACCCTTGGAGGCGTGCAGCGTCATCATCTGCACACCATCGGCGCCTTCCTCTTCCTCCTGCTGGCGTTCAAGCATGTCCCGCAGGACGAGCTTGGCAATGGCCTCTTCAATGGTCATGTCGCCGTCTTCGTCCTTTTCGAGCGTGTTCTTCAGCGCGTCGATCAGGAACCAGACGTTGCCCATGCGGAATTCGGCCACCTTATCGCTGGAGGCGTTCTGACGAATCCAGTTCTCGTAGTCGATGTCCATGACCATGCTGCGTAGCGCCATGATCGGGTCATTCTGGGCGCACTGCTGGCGCACGCCATCGATAAAGCGCTTGAAGCGGGCAAGGCGCTCGGTGTAGCGCGCGTCCAGGTGCTCGGACAGCCCCATCTCGTCGGCTGCGGCATACATGGAAATCTGCCGCTGCGTGGCGTAGTTGCCGAGCTTTTCAAGCGTTGTCGAGCCGATCTCGCGGCGCGGTACATTGATCACGCGCAAAAAGGCGTTGTCATCGTCCGGGTTTACCAGCAGGCGGAAATAGGACATCAGGTCCTTTACCTCCTGACGGGAGAAGAAGCTCGTGCCGCCCGACAGCCGATACGGAATCTGATGGTGCTGGAGCTTGAGCTCCATCAGCTTGGCTTGGTGGTTGCCCCGGTAAAGGATGGCAAAGTCCGAGTATGGGCGTTGCGTCTTCAGGTGCAGGGTAAGGATTTCCAGCGCGATGCGCTCGGCCTCGGCATCCTCGTTGCGGCAGCGGATCACGCGGATCGGATCGCCATGACCCATCTCGCTCCACAGCTGCTTTTCGAATACGTGCGGGTTGTTAGCGATCAGGATATTTGCGCACTTGAGAATACGGCTGGTGGAGCGATAGTTCTGCTCCAGCATCACGACCTTGAGCGAAGGAAAGTCATCCTTGAGCTGCATGAGGTTTTCCGGCCGTGCCCCACGCCACGCATAAATGGACTGGTCATCATCGCCCACCACAGTGAACTGCGCGCGATCCTGCACCAGGAGCTTGACCAGCAGGTACTGGCTCGCGTTGGTGTCCTGGTATTCGTCCACCAGCATGTAACGGATGCGGTTGCGCCACTTTTCCAGCACGTCTGGGTTGTCCTGGAAGAGCTTGACCGGCAGCAGGATCAGGTCGTCAAAGTCTACAGCGTTATAGGCCTTGAGCGTGCGCTGATAATGCAGGTACACCACGGCGGCCGTCTGCTCCTTGGGCGTACGGGCCTTGGCCAGCGCTTCCTCAGGCAGCACGAGGTCATTCTTCCAGTTGCCGATGTAGTTCTTGATCTCATCGGCGCCGTCGTCTCCGGAATACTCCTTCTGCATGATGTCCGTGAGCAGCGCCTTGATGTCGCCCTCATCGAAGATGGAGAAGCCCGGCTTGTACCCCAGCTTGGCGTACTCCTTGCGGATAATGTTCAGGCCCAGGTTGTGGAAGGTCGACACGGTCAGACCCTTGCCTTCCCCGCCACGCAACAGGCTGCTGACCCGCTCCTTCATCTCCCGCGCGGCCTTGTTGGTAAAGGTCACGGCACAAATGTACTGGGCGCGGATACCGCACTGCTGGATCAGGTAGGCAATCTTACGGGTGATCACGCTGGTCTTGCCGGAACCGGCACCGGCCAGCACCAGGAGCGGCCCGCTGATGTAATTTACGGCTTCCTGTTGACGAGGATTCAATCGGGACATGGAGACATCGAGGGCTGGTGGAACAGGCGGCGCATTCTACCAGCGGTGATGGCACGATAGGGCACCGGTTGGCTGACGGTAGTCATATAGCGCCGCAGCCTGGATCGGAGCACCTGACCCGTAGGCAAGGCGATACCCATCAAGGGGGAAGGCATCCGGCACGGCCGTACCAAGCGCCTCCTTCCAATCACGCCTGCACTCTATCAAGGTGCGGGTGCTATGAACCTCAGCCTTTTCGGATATCCCACCAGGTCTGGATTCAATACGGGACTTTCCAGAAACACCGCCATGCTTGTTCCTACCACCTGCGCGGATTTCACCAGCAGTTCCTGCCCATCCCCCAGGCGAACAATTGCGCCGGGCTTGAAGCCCTTGCGGTTCATGGTAGTAACGGGAATGGAAAAACCGGCTGCCTTTCGATACACGCCCTTGAGCCAGTCCTCGTTCGTAAGGTTATTGATACGCGTGCTGAACTCTTCCTGCGGCACGACCTTGGGCGGGACGGGATCGCCGCCATTGAGCCCAACCGTCAGCCGACGCGGATAACCTACAGCGCTGCCATCCAGCAGCGGACCCTCTACCCATACGGCCATGTTCTTGTCGCCGACCTGCACCTGCTTGACCGCCACAATCGCGCCCGTTGCCAGGAGCACCTTTGCTCCAGGCTTGAACGCATTCTGGTTGGTCTGCGTGGCCGGAATCGAAAAGCCGGCGGCCTTGCGATAGACCCCGTTCTGCCAGTCCTCATTGGTGAAGTCATTGATGGAGCTGGTAACAGAGGTATTTACCTGGCTGACGGCTATCGGCGTAGCGGTAGACGGCTCGGCAGCCAGCGCCGCATGGCTCCCCAAGGCTAAGGTCGCGAAGGCCAGCGCGTTCAGTAAGGGGCGGGAAAGGAGAGTAGGTAGTCTCATATTGTTTTAGGGTATGAGTGACGGAGCCCCTTTGAGTGCAAAAATGTGAAATAAATCGCTCTTGGCAAAAAAATAATGGCCGTTTGCCAACGATGGGTAAACCAAGGTGTCGGCCATCTTTTAGGCACCGGCTCTTTTCAACAGGGCTGCTAATCGGTACACCGGATCAACCCGACTTCAACCTGGAGCGCCCACCCATGTTCTCTGGCTTTCAAAAAGCTCAGTGCCATGTCAACGGTGTTGATATTGCCTACCGGATCGGAGGCAGTGGGCCGGGATTGCTCCTGCTGCATGGGCATCCGCAAACGCATATTATCTGGCGCAAGGTAGCGCCTACGCTGGCTGAGCGATTCACCGTTGTGGCGGCGGACCTGCGTGGTTATGGCGATAGCGGCAAGCCGCCTGCTGACCCCCAGCATCTGACCTATGCCAAGCGCACCCTGGCGCAAGACAATATCGAGCTCATGCAAACGTTGGGCTTCGACACATTTGATCTGCTCGCCCATGACCGCGGCGCCCGAGTGGCTCACCGTCTGGCGATGGATCACCCCGCCGCGGTACGGCAAATGATCCTGCTCGACATCGCCCCTACGCTGGCTATGTACAACCAGACCGACGAAGCCTTTGCTCGCGCCTATTGGCACTGGTTTTTCCTGATCCGCCCGGCGCCGTTGCCAGAAACTCTTATCGACGCCGACCCGGATCTCTACCTGCGCAGCGTTATGGGCACTCGCAGCGCAGGCCTTGCACCGTTCATGGATGGCGCGTTTGAAGAGTATCTGCGCTGCCTCAAATTGCACGGCACGGCCAGAGGCATCTGCGAAGACTACCGGGCCAGCGCCACGATCGATCTTGAGCACGACCGCGCCGATCGCGCCGCCAATCGAATGCTGACCATGCCCACCCTTGCACTCTGGGGCGCTGACGGCATCGTAGGCAAATGCTTCGACCCGCTCGCAGAATGGAACAAGGTAGCAGCTAATGTGCAGGGCAAGGCGCTACCCGGTGGGCATTACTTGCCGGAAGAAGTGCCGGAAGCGCTATTGGGTGAGGTGATAGCGTTTTTGTAGACATGAATAAAAAGGAGGGTGGGGTGTCGGCTCACTCGTCAGGCTGACTGTTTAAGTTTGCATACCTGCAACGCCTCGAATGATTCGGGACGTTGTCGTTTCCGGCCTTTATCTCGCAATTCGTGGCAGGCGGGATGCCGACGTAAGGTCAGGAATTGCCGCAAAGGCGCTACGGTCTAGTCATGACAGCTTTTTACGCTGTCCCTCGCTTGATGTTTTTCCCCTCGTATTCCAAGGACCGTTATGCACGAACAACAGCTCTTGTTCGCCTTTGCCGGTATCGGCGTTATTGCCCTGATGTGCCAGTGGCTGGCCTGGCGGCTGCGCTTGCCGGCGATTCTGTTTCTGCTGGTCTGCGGCATCCTGGCGGGTCCGGTCACGGGCTGGCTCGATCCGCAGGCGCTGCTGGGACCCCTCCTGTTTCCTGTCGTCTCGATGGCGGTGGCGCTGATCCTGTTCGAAGGCAGCCTTACGTTGCACCTATCCGAATGGCGGGAGATTGGCAGTGTGGTACACCGACTGGTTACGGCCGGAGCGCTGGTGACGTGGGCCGTCATTACCATTGCCACCCACTATCTGCTCGACTTTCCTTGGGATCTGGCGCTGCTGTTTGGCAGCATGACGCTGGTAACCGGTCCGACGGTGATCGTGCCGATGCTGAGGGTGGTGCGCCCCCGGGCGTCGGTGGCCAATATCCTGCGCTGGGAGGGTATTGTCATCGACCCTATTGGCGCGCTGCTGGCGGTGGTGGTGTATAGCTTTGTGGTCGCCCGGGATGCCGGTAGCGGGGTCAGTCAGAGCCTGACGACGTTTGCCGCAGTGATTGTATGCGGCTGTGTGTTCGGCCTGGCCGGAGGCTGGCTGCTGGGGCAGGTACTGAAGCGGCAGTGGTTGCCGGATTACCTGTACAACCTGGCGAGCCTGGCAGCGGTGTTGGGCGTCTTCATCGTATCCAATCACTTTGTGCATGAGTCGGGTCTCCTGGCGGTTACGCTGATGGGCATGTGCCTGGCGAACATGAAGGATGTCGATGTACGGGAGATCCTGCATTTCAAGGAGAACCTGAGCGTCCTGCTCATTTCCGGGCTGTTCATTCTCCTGGCGGCGCGGCTGGACCTGAATGCCTTGCTGGCGCTAGGACCTGCGGTACTCGTCCTGCTGCTGGTGATCCTGTTCGTGGCGCGACCGCTGAACGTGCTGGTCTCGACCTGGGGGTCGACGCTGTCCTGGCGCGAGCGGGTGCTGCTGGGCTGGATTGCGCCGCGTGGCATCGTGGCGGCCGCCGTCTCGGCAATCTTTGCGATTCGCCTGACCAGCGAAGGGAATGATGATGCCGCCTTACTGGTGCCGCTCACCTTTGCAGTCATCATCGGCACGGTGGTGCTGCAAAGCGCAACGGCCCGTCCGCTTGCTCGTCTGCTCAAGGTGGCCGAACCCGCGCCGACCGGCTTTCTCATCATCGGTGCCAACCCAGTAGGTCGCGCCTTGGGCAAAGCCCTGCAACAGCTGGGCGTGCGCGTCATGTTGACCGATTCGAACTGGGACAACATCAGTAGCGCGCGCATGGATGAGCTGCCCACTTACTTTGGCAATCCGGCGTCTCAGCACGCCGAGGCGCACATGGATCTGGTAGGGATCGGCCGTCTGCTTGGCGTATCTCCCGCGGGCGAACTGAACACCCTCGCCAGCATGCGGTTTCGCCATGAGTTCGGTGCCAACGAGCTGTACACCGTGTACAGCGGCAAGGACAGCCAGCGAAGCGACAAGCACCGCGCGAGTGAAGAGCACCGTGGTCAGGCGCTTGGCAGTCCGGCCCTTACTTATCCACAGCTGGCCGGGCGACTGGCGCGAGGAGACGAGATCCGAACCACGCGGCTAACGGACGGTTTTGGCTGGGCTGACTATCAGGCGCTGCATGAAGGCAAGGCGCTGGTACTGTTCGCCCGCGATCCGCAGGACAAGATCCGTGTTGTCACACCGGACAGCAGCTGGCAGCCCCAGGCCGGCTGGACGGTGGTGGCGCTGATCGAGCCAACGGAGGATGACGTCGCCCGTGAGCCGGCAGCCAACGTCGCGCCTACGCTGCCGGGCTGATCACGCCCGGCGTAGCCCTTATGATGATGGCATTCTTCTACGCCCGGCCGCTGAATAGGGCCGTGCCTCATCTTTCTGGAGTCCCTTCATGACCACAACCACCCGCCGCCCCGTTCCTCTCCCCAAGGCCTATCGGCTGCTTAACCATGGGCCGACGGTGCTGGTCAGTGCGGCACACAAAGGTAAGCGCAACATCATGGCGGCGGCCTGGGCGATGGCGATCGATTTCGAGCCGCCCAAGGTGGCGGTTGTCCTGGATAAGTCCACCTGGACGCGGGAGCTGCTGGAGCAGTCCGGCACCTTTGTGCTGAACGTGCCGGTGGTGACGCAGGCGGACATCGCCCAGACCGTGGGAACCACGTCGGGCCGCGAGCTGGATCGGGGCGGAAAGGATAAGTTTGCGCTGTATGGGCTGGAGACCTTTACCGGTGAGCAGGTCGAAGCACCGCTGCTGGAGGGCTGCGTGGCGTGGCTGGAGTGCCGCCTGCTGCCGGAGCCGGACAATGAACAACAGTATGATTTGTTCCTGGGTGAAGTGATTGCTGCACAGGCCGACGAGCGCGTCTTCAAGGAGGGGCACTGGTCATTTGAGGGGCACGATGAGCTGCGCACGCTGCACCATATTGCGGGCGGACACTTTCTGGTAATTGGCGATTCGGTGGTGGGAACGCCGCTGTCCCCTAAACAGGAATAGCCCCGCATTTACCGGCCCGGCAGCCTGCCGGGTCAGCCTTGATGCCTGCACTTCGGCATCCGTTTTTGACTCCATCTACTGCATTACGGCAGAGTACGCGCCTTTTTGGGTAGGCTTGCACTCCGCTGGAGGATGGTAATGAATGCAGTAGTCGCGGCCGTAGGACTCATGTTGGTCCTCAGCCTGTGCCGCGTAAACGTGGTGATCGCCATGGTCGCCAGTGCGCTCGTCGGCGGGATGCTGGGCGGGTTGGGAATGGATGGCACGCTCAAGGCCTTCAATACGGGGCTGGGTTCAGGTGCCACGGTGGCGTTGTCCTACGCCATGTTGGGGGCCTTTGCGGTCGCCATCAGCAAATCCGGGCTGGCACATGCGCTGGCGAGCAAGGTGCTCGTCATGGTCGGTCGCAGCGAGAACAAGGGCGGCGGCATGGTGAAGTGGATCCTGATGGCCATGATCCTGGCGGTTTCCATCTCGTCGCAAAACATCCTGCCGATTCACATTGCCTTTATTCCGTTGCTGATTCCGCCGCTCCTGTATGTGTTGACACGTCTGCAGATCGACCGTCGGCTGATTGCCTGTGTGATGACGTTTGGTCTGGTGACGCCCTACATGTTTCTGCCGGTGGGGTTTGGCACCATCTTCCTGAACGACATTCTGCTGGCCAATGTGGCAAAGGCAGGCGTGGATATCAGTGGTATCAGCATCACGCACGCGATGGCCATTCCGGCGCTGGGGATGGTGTGTGGGCTGGCAATCGCCTCTTTCAGCTATCGCCGCAAGCGTGTCTATGATCTGGCGCGGCTGGAGCAGGCCGAGCATGTCGAGGCGAGCTACAACCCCAAGAGTCTGCTGATGGCGGGTGTGGCGGTTGCGGTCGCCTTTAGCGTACAGCTGTGGTTGGACTCCATGATCATCGGTGCACTGGCCGGTTTTCTGGTGTTCTCGGCCTCAGGCGTCGTGCGGTGGAAGGAGTCGGATGACCTCTTTACCGAAGGCATGAAGATGATGGCGGCTATCGGCTTTATCATGATTACCGCCCAGGGCTTTGCCGAGGTAATGACCGCAACAGGACAGGTGAAGAGCCTGGTGGATGCGTCTGCGGACTGGATTGGCCATAGCAAGGCGGTAGGGGCATTTCTGATGCTGCTGGTAGGCCTTCTGGTCACCATGGGGATTGGTTCGTCATTCTCGACGGTCCCGATTATTGCCGCGATCTTTGTGCCGCTTAGCGTGCAGCTGGGCTTTAGCCCGCTGGCTATCGTGACCCTGATCGGAACCGCGGGCGCCTTGGGTGACGCGGGCTCGCCGGCGTCTGACTCCACCCTTGGCCCAACCGCCGGTCTCAACGTGGACGGTCAGCACAACCACATCTGGGATACCGTGGTGCCCACCTTCCTGCATTACAACCTGCCGCTGATGGTATTCGGCTGGGTTGCCGCGATGGTGTTGTAAGCCTCGCTGCATATAAAAAAGCCGCCCATTCGAGGCGGCTTTTTTGTGGGTTAAGAATGTAGGGCGTAGCGTTTGTTGATGGGTTGAACAACGCGATACCCATCATTCTCACATCCTGCCCCTTACTCAACGCGGTGTCCCAAACACCTGCGTCCAGTAGATGACCTCGCTGCTCTTGGGATTGACGGCATAAGCCGTACCCATCTGGGTGTAGTCCGGGTTCATGATGTTGCTGCAATGGCCAGGGCTGGCCAGCCAGCCGGAGACAACCTGCTTGGGTGAGCCGGGGCCACCGGCAATGTTCTCGCCGATCCGTCGCCATTGATAACCCTGTTGCTGGGCGCGCTTGTCCACCTGACTGCCATCCTTGCCGGCATGGCTGAAGTAATCAAGCGAGGCCATCTCGCGGCTGTGAGCGAGGGCGGCGTTGGCCAGCTTGGCGTCCCAGGTGAGCGGCTTGGCACTCTTGAAGGACTGACTCCCGCAGCGGCGCGGCTTGGCGCGCGCCTCGTTGACCAGCCTGAGGACTTCCTTACCGGCAGACTGCCAGTCGCCGATATTGCCCGACAACACCGGCTGGGCCAGGACGATTTGCCAGCGATTACCCGAACGCGAGACGCCAACCTCAGCGTAATGTGAGTCCAAGAGCGCTTTGCAATAACTCTGGGTCAACACCTGCATGGCAGCTTCCGCCCCGGCCGGTGCCGAAATAGCCATGGCTTGCACCTGGGCTGCCTGATAACCCGCCCCGCGCAAGACCTCACGCAGCTGCATGCCCTGTGAAAGACGCACCTGGGCCAGTTTTTCGTTGGCGGCCAGTGGGCCAGCAGGAGCCGTACGCTGCCCGTTACAGCGTTGTGGCGCAGCACGGTACTGGTTGATCAGGCTGATGAGCTGACTGCTGTCGCTGGCCTGCGCAAAAGGCATCATGGACAGGTTTGCCAGCAGCGCGGCCCCCATCACGGTGGATAAACGAAGCGTGGAGCAGGACGAAGTAGGCATGATAGTCATTGGCAGAACGGCAACCGATAGAAACAGTGGCTGCTCCAGGCTGGAACAGTCATCACCGCGCAGGCATGACGATACGTCAATTTGCCTGTATGGCATCTGAAAAAAGCGATTTTCGTTTAGCCAATCACTGGAGTGTCATGGATTGACTCATGCCTTCCTATAAACGGTAGGGTGCCAGAAGTCCTTCAGGATCAAGTGAAGCGGTCCGGCCCAGCCCTGTTTACGCAGGTGGTGAGCGATCAGCACGTTCATGATCCCATGGCCCATCAACAGAACCGAGCCATGTTCCTGGGCGAGGGCGATCAGCTTGTCGGCGGCCTGCTTGGCCCGTCGGTTGGACGCAAAGATGGACTCAGTGTGAGTGGATAAGCCTAGAAACCAGGCTGACCGCAGCATCAAACGCCACATTTTTACGGGGAGTTTGGGCCAAGGGAGATCGAACCCAGGCAGGTGTGCCTCAGCAAAGGTTTTATCGCATGTATAAGGACGCTCACCGGCCAGATGATTGAGCGATTGCATGCAGCGTGACAAGGAGCTGCAAACCAACACACCGGCACTGCTCGCCAGCTCGACGAGATCGGCTGGAAGCTTATGGCAGAGTACATCGGCCTTCTGGTAGCCCTCGACCCACTCCATCATCTCTCGGGGTGATAGCCATTTCGTGCCGGAGTGATCGGGTTTGCCATGGCGTACAAGGGTGATTTGCATGAAGTCTCCGCTCCCGCGGGTGAGTCCGTTCAAAGGCAGGCGATACCTGTGAAGCGATATGACGGCTGCGCTCGCGTTTTATTCCGTAGGGGATAAAAAATAGCTGCCCTGAGTGTCGTCGAGTCATGAAATTGAGCATCAGCACCGGAATGCTCAAAAGTTTTCTGACCGGTCAGAGTGGATTGCGTTTGAGTATGTCTTGGGTTACGCATTCGAACTTATTTCGCTCCTGAATGGACATGCAAGTTCGATCGATTCCAGGAAAGTTTTTGAAATATTCCGCTGCTTCAAACGAGTCCGGTCTAACGCTTAACTACATATTTATTTGCATGTAAAAGTACATGTTAATGAGCATAAAAACGAAACGGTTACCGCTCCGCTATAAAGCAGAATAGATGCCGCCTTGATAAGTATTGCCTCATTTTGGTGCCAGTCACCTAAAACCTAAAAACACTTATAAATCAGCCGCTTCGCTTGTTCTGAGTGGTAGCTGAACAGCTCCTGTACCGCTCGTCTGCACCTGATCGAGACGGTTAAAAAGCAGGAACTCCCTTCAATAACAACCCTCAGAAATTACGAACGCTGACGGAAAACGGTTAGCGAAAACACAAGGCATGACGTCCCAATCCATTAGGAGAAAGACAATGGCAAACAGTAACTCAGGCAACTTTGCAAACGATCGTGAAAAAGCATCTGAAGCTGGAAAGAAAGGTGGTCAGAACAGCGGCGGCAACTTCGCCAATGACCGCGAAAAAGCTTCCGAAGCGGGTCGCAAAGGTGGTCAGAACAGCCACGGCGGTGGTCGTAGCTAATTCCTGAGCCGAACAGGTTTTTACAGTCCGTCCCAATCCGAAAGAAAAGAGGAGCAAGACCATGACTCAGAATAGCAATCCAGGCAACTTTGCAAACGATCGTGAAAAAGCGTCCGAAGCCGGCAAGAAAGGCGGACAGAACAGCGGCGGTAACTTCGCCAATGATCGCGAAAAAGCATCCGAAGCAGGTAAGAAAGGCGGTCAGAATAGCCACGGCGGCGGCCGTAGCTAAGTGACCCCAGACAGGCGAAGTCTTGTGCTTCGTTCACCTAGCTGAACTGACACGTTGTATTTCAGTCCAGTCCCAATCCGTATATGAGGAGAAAGACAATGGCAAATAACAACCCAGGCAATTTCGCAAACGATCGTGAGAAAGCATCTGAAGCGGGTCGTAAAGGCGGTCACAACAGTGGCGGTAACTTCGCCAATGACCGTGAAAAGGCTTCCGAGGCTGGCCGCAAAGGCGGCCAGAATAGCCACGGCGGTGGCCGTAGCTAAGCAGTATCAGGGGCAGTGGCGTCAAGCCATTGCCCCATTTCTTCATCCGTCCTGTTCTTGGCCGGATTCAGTTTCTACTTTATACAGCCAGTCATGAGCATCCGTACGGCAGCTCTGTATGGCATACCGTCTGCCTCCTGATTTCGTACACCCCACTCTGTTTTCAAGGCGCTGTTACCAAGCGACTTTAAACAGAATTTAAGCCGTTTCGAGTTATCCACATGCCTTTTATTTAATGCACATGGTCTTCGCCATCAGCGTGCTTGTGTATAACTCGGGGTTGGTGAGTGGATGGAGTAATCTTTTCCACAGGCTGATTTTCCTGAGCTTCACGCTCATCCTGTGGATAGCTCAGCGTTCCGTGTGCATGATGATCCAGTTGTCCACCGCTGTGAGAATGCCCTTCGCTGGAAGCGACTAATACATGATACTGCTGGGCATCCAAGGTTGGCAGTTTTTGCAGGAACGCGACAAGTCCCCAGATATAGTCGTCGCTCATGCTTTTGCCCCAAGCCGGCATACCGGTGGCCTTGACGCCATGCTTGATAATCCAGAACGCCTCTGCCGGATCGGTGATTCCCTGCTGGCTGAGGTTGGGAGGAGGCGGATAAAGGCCTTTGCTCAGCTCCGTCTCATTGATTCCGGGTGCAAGATGGCAGGCGGCACACATCGCATCGTAATTACCCGCGCCGCTGCGAATCAGTGCCTTGCTTTCCAGGTTGGGGACCGTAATCCGTTCGGATCGCACTTCAATGGAGCGATCACGCAACATGACGATCAAGCGGTGTACCGGCTCTACGTGAGGCGTATCCGCTCCTATGTTGATCACACCTGAATAGACTGCCACTGCAATGAGCGCCAGAACGGCAAGCGTCAGCAGCAGGGCAGCCTTCAGGAAGGTCATGGGTTAGAACCACATACGAACACCGGCTACCAGCCGGGCATCGTGAGTGTCTTCGCCTTCTTCTCGGGCATAGGATGCCGTCTGACCATGGGTGTTGTTCCATGACACGCCAACATAGGGCGCAAACTGCGGGGTGATTTCGTAGCGCAAGCGCAGACCGAACTCGGTTTCGGAAATACCGGACCCCGTGCCACGGGCCTCATCGTTCTTGCCGTAGAAGTTGAGCTCGGTATGCGGCTGCAAGATGAGATTGTTGGTCAGCATCATGTCGTACTCGGCCTCTATGCGCAGACCGGTCTGGCTGCCTTCGCCAAGGAAGGCCGTTATTTCCAGATCCAGATCCTTGATGGCTTCGCCCTGGATACCAAACGCTGCCCATGTTTGAGGCGAACCGGGTTTGAAATCCTGCCGGACACCGGCCACCGTTTCCCACCAGGGCGTGATGGCATGTCCCCAGAGTGCCTGAATTTCGGCTTCTTCGGTATGACCGTTGGTACGCTGGCCTTCGGAGCGGAAGTTAAATCGGTTTACATCGCCACCAATCCAACCTTCGGCCTGCCAGTTAAGCGTGCTGCCCTCCTTGGCGTCCTGCCACTCCAATTGGTCGAAGAGCAGGTAGCTGTGGATGGCGCTGTCATGCACGGCATGGCCGGCGAGGGGAGGAAAGGCCGCCTCGCGCATGGCCGCGGTGACAGGCGGGATGGGTGTACGGCTCTGGGATGTGGCCGTGCTGTCTGGAGTAGGGCTGCCGTGCGCCATGCCGTCATGATTCATCGAGTGGGGGTCCATGGAGCCGTGCGACATCCGGCTATGATCCATCTGCCCATGATCCATGCCACCATGCGCGTGTTGCACCTGGGTCGGATTTCCCGTGGCGCCAGCCTGAGAAGCCGGATCTGCCGCCTGGGCAACAGAGATGCTGCCCAGTACCAGCGCAAACGTACAGGCCGACAGGCGGGTCGATAATGTGCTCACAGGCCTCTCCTTAAACATCGACAATAACTTCGCGGAACATGCCGGTTTCCATGTGGAAAAGCATGTGGCAATGATAGGCCCAGCGGCCAAGCGCATCGGCGGTCACGCGGTAGCTGCGCTTCGAGCCGGGCGGCATGTCGATGGTGTGTTTGCGGACCATAAAGCGGCCGTGTTCGTCTTCCAGGTCACTCCACATGCCGTGCAGGTGGATGGGATGCATCATCATGGTGTCGTTGACCAGCACAATACGAACCCGCTCGCCGTAAGTAAGCCTGATGGGCTCGGCATCCGAGAATTTCATCCCGTCGAATGACCAGGCAAAGCGCTCCATATGCCCCGTCAGGTGCAGCTCCAGGGTGCGGGTTGGCTCACGGCCATCCGGGTCGGGAAAGGTACTTTTGAGATCGGCATAGGTGAGGACACGGCGGCCGTTGTCCCGCAGGCCCATTCCGGGGTCGTCCAGTTTGGGAGCAGGCATCATGGTCTGCATGTCTACCAGCGGATTGCCGTCTTCGCTGGCCGGGTGCGTCTGCATGGCTCCGGTGTCATGCCCACCGTGTGTTGTGCCATGGTTCATGGCGCTGTGATCCCTGCCGTGACTGCCGTGATCCATCCCTGCGTGGCCCTGGGACGACGGTGCGCTGTGGTCGCCGTGCCCCATGTCCGCCATGCTTACCAGCGGGCGGGGGTCCATGTCTGGTACCGGTGCGTTAAGGCCTTCGCGAAGGGCCAGCGTGCCGCGGGCATAACCGGTGCGGTCCAGGGACTGGGCGAAAATCGTGTAGGCCTGCTGGTCGGACGGCTCGACAATGACGTCATAGGTTTCCGCCACCGCGATACGGAATTCGTCTACGCTGACCGGCTCGATGGGTTGGCCATCTGCCGCCACGACTGTCATCTTCAGACCGGGAATGCGCACATCGAAATAGGACATGGCCGACCCATTGATGAAGCGCAGCCGAATCTTTTCCCCAGGCTTGAAAATACCGGTCCAGTTGCCGTCAGGCGCTGCCCCGTTCATGAGATAGGTGTAGGTAGCGCCTGTCACATCAGCCAGATCGGTAGGCGTCATCCGCATCTCGGCCCACATTGCGCGGTCCTTTACCGTGGCGGACCAGCCGTTCTCGCTCACATCGTTGACGAAGTCGACCACGGTGCGCTGGTTGTTGTTGTAGTAATCGGCCTGCTTCTTGAGCGTCGAGAGGATATGCTCGGGCTTCTCATCGCTCCAGTCCGTCAGCATCACTACATAATCACGGTCATAGGCAAAGGCCTCCGGTTCACGCGGCTCGATGATCAGCGGGCCATAGACCCCCCGCTGCTCCTGAAAGCCCGAGTGGCTGTGATACCAGTACGTGCCGTGCTGCTGGACCTTGAAGCGGTACTCGTACAGACCGTCAGGTGCGATGCCGCTAAAGCTCAGCCCGGGTACGCCATCCATCGTGGCCGGCAGGATGATGCCGTGCCAGTGGATCGAGGTGGCCTCATCGAGTTGGTTGCGAACGCGCAGCGTAACGGTATCCCCTTCGCGCCAGCGCAGGAGCGGGCCGGGCAGGCTGCCGTTGATGGTCAGGGCGGAGCGCTTGGCGCCGGTGATGGTGACGGGCGTTTCGCCAATGATCAGATCGAATTCGGTACCGGACAGCACGGTGGGTTGTCCGGGGCTGGTCAATGCCCAGACGGGGGTTCGCCAGAGGCCTAGGCCGCTCAGCAGACTGCCTGCTGCCAAGCCTTTTACGAACGTACGCCTCGATGTAGTGGATGCCATGCAGTTGTTATCCCGTCGGTGGGCCGTGAGGGCCTTGTTCTTTTCACATAATCCGTTTCGGCTGAGGCGTGTAAACCGCTTCGCCGCTGCCTGTGGACGTTGCATAGACTACCGATACGGCTGAGCGCTCCGTAACATCCGGAAATATTTAGCCGCCCTCTGGCCGATGCCGTATCGATAGCCTGAGGGGATGACAGTAGCGGAGCCAGGAGATGGTGGAAACAGGCAGAGCGCATGGCTGAGCTGACGGTATATGTCGGGTTGTTTCTGGTTGCCCTAGCCGCTGCTACCTTGTTGCCAGCCCAGTCTGAGGCAGCGCTGGCCGCGTTGTTATTACAGGGCAGTTATTCCGTGCCCTTGTTACTCTTGGCGGCGATTCTTGGTAATACGCTGGGCTCGGTGGTGAACTGGTTTCTGGGGCGCTCAATCGAGCACTTTCGGGACCGCCGCTGGTTCCCTGTTTCGCCCCGTCAACTCGAACGCGCGCAACGGGGATATCGCCGTTATGGACGCTGGTCGCTGCTACTGAGCTGGGTACCGGTCATTGGCGATCCGCTGACGCTGGTAGCAGGCGTTATGCGCGAACCGCTGCCCGTCTTTATCGTGCTTGTCGGCTTCGCCAAGACGGCGCGTTATCTGGCCGTCTCGGCCCTAGTCCTTGGCTGGTACTGAGCGGACCGCGTGTCACCGCGGCTGCCATCACTGGCAATCCTCGAAAAGCGCGCTTAACTCTGGGTAGCCCATTGTTTTTCCGCAGGCGATTCGACGTTCTCATGACAGAGCAGACCCCGCATATGCCGCTCGAAGGCCCAGGTGAGCGCAACCGCTGCGCAGGCCAGACCCAGAGCCATCCCCCACCAGACGCCACGAGCATCAAAGCCTAATACCAGCCCTAATAGCCAGGCTGAGACAATTCCCACACAGCAGTAGCAAACCAGGCCGATCAACATGGCCTGGCGAGCCTGCCGGATACCCCGCAGCGCGCCCGAGGCGATGCCTTGGATACCATCGAAGAACTCAAACCAGGCGGCGATCGCCAGCAGGCTTACGGCCAATGCCATAACGGTGCGGCCGGCAGGGTCGTCCCGATCAATGAACAGACCCACCAGGGTCTCCGGCATGAGCCAGAATGCAATGGCGACGGCCAGCATGCAGGTGGCGCCAACGGAAATGCCGATACGGCCAGCCAGACGTGATTCTGCAAACCGGCCTGCGCCAAAGTGCAGCCCGACCCGCAGGCTGGAGGCATAGGCCAACCCCACCGGAATCATGAAGGCAACGTACACCAGCTGATTGGCGATCTGGTGCGCGGCGAGCTGAGTGCTTCCCAGCGCGCCCATGCACAGGGCAGCGGCGGCAAACAGGGCGGTCTCGACGGCATAGGTGCCGCCGATGGGCAGGCCCAGGCGCAGGGTTTCGCTGATAGCGCCCCGGTTGAGGCTGAGCAGTTTCCGCGCGATCGGGTAGGCTGCATAGGCACTGCGTGCCCGGATGGTCAGTGCCATGGCCAGTGCCATGACGGTCATGACCAGTGCCGTGATCAGGCCGATACCCTTCAAACCAAGAAACGGCAGACCCATCCAGCCTTCGATAAAGGCCAGATTGAGCACCAGATTGGCCAGTGCGCCGCCAATAGCAATCGACATCACCGGCCCAGGGCGACCGATACCGCTGGTAAAGCCGCGCAGGGACATGAACACCAGATAGCCGGGGAGGGCAAAGCTTACGGCGTGGATAAAGCCCATGGCTTCGGCTGTTGTTGCCGGAGCCTGCCCCAGGGCCAGCAGCGCAGGCTCCAGACTCCAGAGGATAAGCCCGGCGATCAATGCAAGGCCCAAGGCGATCCAGACGCCCGCGCAGGCGACCTCTGTTACGCCCTCGGTATCGTCTTGACCGTGCCGGATTGCCACCAGATTACCGACCGCGGCGATGATCCCCACGCAAACTACCGTCACGAAGGAATAAGTGGCGGCCCCTAGTCCTCCACTGGCCAGCGCCTCGGGGCCGATGCGGCCCATCATGACCGTGTCGGTAAAGACCATGGCCACGTAGGCCAGCTGGGCGGTAATCAGTGGAACGGCCAGACGAGCCAGCGCGGACAATTCGGTACGTAGCAGGGTCATGAATGAGTCAGACTCACAAAGGCAGAGAAGACGTCTGCCAGGCAGGCAGAAAGACAGGGTGATTGTGGGTACACTTGGGCTGGCCCACAAACCGAAAATAAACCTGCCTGCCATGAGTTTTAATCATGTCTGAGTCGACTCGTCTTCCTCCGCTTTATGCTTTGCGCGCCTTTGAGTCGGCGGCCCGGCATTCGTCTTTCACGCGTGCCGCGCAGGAGCTTTCACTGACCCAGAGCGCCGTGAGCCGACATATCCGCACCCTGGAGGCCCATTTTGGGTGTCGACTGTTCGAGCGCTCGGGACGGCAGCTGACCCTTACGGAGCCAGCCAAACTGTTGCTGCCGGGCATCAGCGAAGGTTTCGAGGCCTTGGGCCGGGCGTGCTCCGTGTTGTCGGTGGACGAAGGTGCGCTCCGGCTCAAGGCACCCTCCACGTTGTCCCTGCGCTGGTTGCTGGCGCGACTGTCCCGCTTTCGGCAGGCGAATGAGGGGATCGAAGTGCAGCTGACCAGTGCCTGGATGGACAGTGATCATGTCGACTTCATCCACGAACCCTTCGATTGTGCGGTGCTGCTGAGCCACGGTCGTTTCCCGGAAGAGTGGGAAAGCGCCTTGTTGTTTCAGGAATGGCTGATTCCAGTTTGCTCGCCTGAAGCCGCAGCGGAGGGTCCCTGGGATGTACAGCGGTTGCGGGAGACCGAGCTGCTGCATCCCACGCCCGATCGTCGCGATTGGCGTCGCTGGCTTCAAGCTATGGCGCTGTCGGACGACATACCGATCAGAGGCGGACAGGTATTCGATACGTTAGAGCTTGGAATGGCGGCCGCTGCCCGCGGGTATGGGGTATCCATTGGAGACCTGGTAATGGTCTCGGAGGATCTTCAGCTTGGGCGGACGGCGCTCCCCTGGCCTACAGCGGTGGCGAGTGGTGAGGCGTATTACCTGGTATGGCCCAAGGCTCGACGCAACCCGAAGCGTTTCTCTCTGCTGAGGGATTTTCTTCTGGCTGAGGTCAACGCCATGACCTTACCTGATGTGACCTACCACTCATAAGGAACATCCCGACGCCCATCGTGCTGATGGGTCAAGTTGTCTCACAACCCGCCGATAATCAAACGACCGACTTAGAAGATTCGCCCCGAAGAGGGCCTTGCGTGTACAGCATCTCAGGTCGTCAAAGCCAACCTAACGCGAATGCCAGTCGGGGAATGCTGGTGTTCTTGAGGAGAATACCCCCATGTCGGGACGTCGTTTCGGTATCGCCGGGCAGCTTGCGCTTGCTCTGACGGTCATATTGGTTGTGGTTATCACAGGAAGTGGATTGTTTGCGTTGCGCTCCCTGAGTGTTTCCACTGAGGAAAGTCACCATCATCACCTAATGGGCGAAGGTCAGCTGCTGGCCAATCAGCTCAACACCTTTCACGATACGCTGAAAATCAGCACGCAGCGTCTGGCTGGACTGTTTGAGCGGCGTTTCGGCGCAGGTCTTACACGTGACACTAACGAGCGGGTTACTGTTGGCAGTGCCTCGACGCCTGTGCTTCATCTACAAGGCGCCCGCCTGAACGGCGACTTTACCCTGGTTGATGAATTCACCACGCTGACGGGCGGCGCCGCTACTGTTTTTGTTCGCGATGGCAATGAATTCATCCGTGTAACTACGTCAGTTAAAAAAGAAGATGGCTCACGTGCTATTGGTACGCAGCTAGACCATAAGCATCCGGCTTATGAAAAGCTGCTCAATGGCCAGCAATATGTAGGACGCGCCGTATTGTTTGGCCGTAACTATATGAACCAATACACACCGGTGCGTGATGCTTCGGGTGAGCTTATTGCTGTGCTTTATGTCGGTTTTGATTACACCGAGGCTCAGAAAAAGCAATTCGATAGCCTGGCGGCGTTCCGGATTGGTCGCGAAGGTTCTCTGGCCATTCTGGATGAGCAGAACAAATGGCTGATCGCTCCTGCCGGTACTGCAGCGCCTGATGCGGCGCTGGCTGCCATCGGCATGGCCAAGAAAGATGATTTCATCGACTGGGAAGATGACAAGCAAGCATTCCAAAGTGTTGTCGTCCCCGTACCGGGTGATAACTGGAAAGTGGTCGCAACGGTACCTGTCGCTGAAGAACAGGAACTGCTCTGGAACGTAGGCCTTAAACTGGCGTTTGGTAGTGTACTGGCACTGGTTCTCGCTATCCTGGCTTCTGTACTGATGCTGCGCCACAAGCTGAAACCACTGGGGCACCTCGTCAAACAGGCCCAGGCTCTGGGCGAAGGCCAACTGAGCGTTCGTCTGAAGGTCGAAAGCCACGATGAAATCGGCCAGCTTTCCCACAGCTTCAACCAGATGGCTGAAGCTCTGTCGAACACGGTAGATCGCGTACGTCATTCATCCCACGATGTGACTACTCGCTCCGATCAGCTGAGCACCCTATCCGGTGCTACCCAGCGCCGTTCGGCCGAGCAGTCTTCCCAGATCGACAGCATGGCGAGCGCCGTGGAAGAGTTCAGCGCCACTGCACAGAACATTGCCGACAGCATGCGTAAAACCGAGCAGCTGACTAACGAAAACGCCGCTGAGACTCGTAACGGTACGGCCTCCATGCGTGCTGCCTCGAAAGCGCTGGAGCAGATCGCCCAATCGCTGGGCACGACGGCTACCGTGGTCAATAACCTGGGCGAGCGTTCCCAGCAGATTGGCGGGATCATCAGCGTGATCAGTGGTATCGCCGAGCAGACCAACCTGCTGGCGCTCAACGCCGCCATTGAGGCTGCGCGAGCGGGTGAGCAGGGCCGTGGCTTTGCCGTGGTGGCTGACGAGGTTCGCAGCCTGGCCGGCCGTACCAGTCAGGCAACGCGTGAAATCTCCGAGATGATCGGTTCGGTGCAGGAAGAAACCAACCGCGCCATGACCTCTATCGACGAGGGCAACCGTTTGATGCAGCAAGGTCTGTCGCTTAACGGTGACGTTGCCCAGGCGCTTCAGCGTATTGAAGCGCAGATCGATCAGGCTGTGGAGCAGTTCACCAGCATTGCCCAGGCCACCCAGGAGCAGAGCAGCACGGCGACTGCCCTGAGCCGCAACATCCAGACCATTGCCGTCGATAACGCCTCCCAGCGTGAAGCGGCGGAAGAGCTGGCCAGCACGGCCTATGAGCTCAAGCGTCTGGCGGAAGAGCTGAGCCATGAGGTAAATCGCTTCAGCTGATCGATGCGGTAGTAGGCACAAAAAAGCCGGTGCAGAGGCACCGGCTTTTTTGTGGGTAACGATCAGCGAACGATATGCAGGAAATGCATGTGACGCTCGTATTGATCCAGGATGTCGCCAATCACGTCGTCCCGGCTCCAGCCCATCACGTCATAATCCTGACCGCCTTCCTTCAGGTGCACATCGGCACGGAAGTATTTGCGATCCTCGCGCTCGTTCTGGTCGCTCTGTGTGTCCCCCATGACAAAGCTCGGCATGGCATACGCGCGCGGGCGAACCTCATACACGAACTCAGGGTTCTCCTCAGGACCGACCTCAATACGTACCCGGCCATCGTCGCCATCTTTTACGCTGACAAGATAGCTCTGCTTACGCAGCTCTTCAGCAACAGATTCACACGCAGGCTTAACCACCTCCCCGATGAAGCGCACCACGTGGGTACGACGCGGGAACATGGCCAGATTACGCAGGCGACGCTGCCAGCCACCGGCTGAACGAGGCGCAGGGCGAGAGATATTCAGCGCCTGGTAGCGGATACCCCGCTTGGTGGCATCGAGCTTGAGCGCCTTGAGTAGGCCCCACATCGAACAGAGCAGTGCGATGGTAAAGGGCAGCGCCGTGGCAATTGTCGCCGTTTGCAGGGCCTTGAGACCATCGGCCAGGAGCAGCGCAATCGCCACGATGCCCATGGAGGCCGCCCAGAAGACTCGTTGCCAGACCGGCGTCTTGTCCATGCCGCCGGAGGCGAGCATGTCGACCACCATCGCGCCGGAGTCCGCCGATGTTACGAAGAACACCACAACCATGATGATGGCTACCATGGAAATAGCCGACGCAAAGGGGAAATGCTCGAGGAAGGCAAACAGCGCCAGGGAGCTGTCTTTGTTCACGGCATCGCCTAGTGACGTAATGCCCTGCCAGGAGATCATGTGAATGGCGGTATCACCAAATACGGTCATCCAGAACAGCGTAAAGCCGGCCGGTACCAGCAGCACCCCGGAGACAAACTCGCGGATCGTGCGGCCGCGGGAGATGCGGGCAATGAACAGACCCACGAAAGGCGACCATGCCAGCCACCAGCCCCAGTAGAACAGCGTCCAGCCGCCGATCCAGTCGTTGGGCTTATAGGCATAGAGGTTAAAGGTACGGCTGACAATCTCGGTCAGGTAGCCACCGGTATTCTGCACAAAGGTTTGCAGAATGAACACGGTGGGCCCCAGGACCAGCACCATCAGGAGCAGCAGCACGGCCAGTCCCAGGTTCAGCTCCGACAGGCGACGAACCCCTTTGTCCAGGCCGGTAACCACCGATAGGGTCGCCAGGGCCGTAGTCGCAATGATCAGGCCGATCTGCACCGGCACCGACACTTCCAGACCGAACAGGTAGTTGAGACCGGTATTGATCTGCGCGACGCCAAAGCCCAGGGATGTTGCCACCCCTAGAACGGTACCCAGGATGGCGAAAATATCCACCGCATGGCCGATTGGCCCGTAGATACGTTCACCAATCAGGGGATACAACGCTGAGCGCAGCGTTAGCGGCAGCCCGTGACGGAAGCTGAAGTACGCGAGGATCAGCGCCACGATGGCGTAGATAGCCCAGGCATGCAGGCCCCAGTGGAAGAAGGTGATGATCAACGCCTCACGGGCGGCGTCCACTGTGCCAGACTGGCCAGTGGGCGGCGACAGGAAGTGCATGACCGGCTCGGCCACGCCAAAGAACATCAGGCCGATCCCCATGCCCGCCGAAAACAGCATGGCAAACCAGGTCGTGCTGCTGTAGTCCGGCTCGCTGTGGTCCGGGCCGAGCTTGATGTCGCCATAACGGCTGACGCCCAGAAAGACTACGGTCAAGAGGATCAGCGCCACCGCCAGAATGTAGAACCAGCTGACGTTCGTAATAATCCAGGACTGAATGAGACCAAAGACGCTTTGCGCGCTCTCGTGAAAGGCACTGGCATAGATGACCAGGATAAGGATAAGCAAGGTCGAGCCCCAGAAAACCGGGGGATTGAGGGTACGGGTAGGTGGTGATTGGCTTTCGGTGGCCATCAGGCACTTTCTCCTTTTCTGTCGGCGCCAAGGTGGCTGCAAAGGAGTGCCTAGCCGACCCGCTCCGAGGGTCGGCATTGAAACACGAGGTGGTTGTCGCTCAGGTCACCTCAGGCACTCGCGGGTCTGTACTGCAATGCTTCAGCCAGATGAGACCGCAAAATCTGCGGCTCTGCTGCAAGATCGGCTAACGTACGTGCCACCTTGATCACTCGGTGCAGGGCGCGCAGGGACAGCCCCAGCCGTTCACCTGCGCTCTCGATCCACCGCTGGTCGTCTGCCGTCAATGCACAGTGTTGGTGCAAGGCACGCAAATCCAGAAAGGCGTTCGCCACCCCTTGGCGAGCCAGTTGCCGCTCACGGGCGGCGGCGACCTGTTCGGCAGCCTGTTGCGTTGTAAGGCGGCCGGAATCGTTCTTGGTGTCAGGGCCGCCCAGACGCACACTTTCCCGGGCGACAGTGATATGCATGTCGATCCGGTCCAGCAGTGGACCGGAAAGTTTACCACGATAACGTTGTACCTGATCGGGCGAGCAACGGCAGCGGCCGGCCGGATCACCCAGATAGCCGCATGGGCAGGGGTTCATGGCGGCGACCAGTTGGAAGCGGGCCGGAAAGCGGACACGGTCTCGGGCACGGGAAATCACGATCTCGCCACTTTCCAGCGGCTCGCGCAGAACTTCCAACACCTTGCGGTCAAATTCGGGCAGCTCGTCCAGAAACAGCACGCCTTGATGCGCCAGAGTGATCTCGCCCGGGCGAGGGCGACTACCGCCACCCACCAGGGCGGGGCCCGAAGCCGAGTGATGCGGCTGCCGGAATGGCCGCTGCGGCCAGTGAGCCATGGGCGTGTGGCTGGCGACCGAATGAATCGCAGCCACTTCCAGGGCTTCGAATTCATTCAAGGGCGGCAGCAGACCGGGCAGGCGGCTGGCCAGCAGGGTCTTTCCAGTCCCAGGAGGGCCTGCCAGCAAGAGGTTGTGCGAGCCTGCCGCTGCAACCACCAGAGCGCGTTTGGCAGCCACTTGGCCCTGCACGTCAATAAGGTCGGGATAGGGTTGCTCCTGCCGTCTCAACCCTTGGGCTTCGTACGGCGTAAGGGGCGTCTGCCCTGTAAAGTGCGCTGCGATCTCCAGCAGATGGCCCACCGCGATGACTTTAAGCCCGCTAGCCAGGCTGGCTTCCTCGGCGTTTTCATGGGGCACGATCAGTGTGCGCCCGGCTTCCCGTGCGGCAAGCGCTGCGGGTAATACGCCCTGGACGGGGCGCAGTGCACCGGAGAGCGCCAGCTCACCCAGGCATTCGATATCGGCCAGGGCATCCGCGGGTAGCTGCGCACTGGCCGCTAGAATGCCAAGGGCAATGGCCAGATCGAAGCGGCCACCATCCTTGGGCAGGTCGGCAGGGGCAAGGTTTAGGGTGATGCGGCGTGCCGGAAAGTCGAAGCCTGAATTGAGGATGGCGCTACGCACGCGATCCTTACTCTCCTTGACGGCGGTTTCCGGCAGGCCGACCAGGGTCAATGCGGGCAGACCGTTGGCCAGATGCGCTTCTACAGTGACACAGGGGGCTTCCACGCCCACCTGGGCGCGGCTACAAACGATGGCGAGGGACATGATCACTCCTTGATCAGTGTCCCGCCGGCCGGGTTATTCGGCGGTCGGCGGGGTGGGTTCCGTTTTGTTGTTCTGGAAAGCCATTTTGGCTGATGTCGGTGCGTCCTGTGCAGGCTGGGCGGCAGCAGCAGGCTCTTTGCCTTGGCCTTCCAATTCGGCCAGGCGAGCTTCCAAGGCCTCAAGGCGAGCGCGGGTGCGTTCAAGGACCAGCATCTGGGTGTCGAATTCTTCACGGCTAACCAGATCGAGCTTGCTAAATCCGCTCTGCATCAGTGCCTTGAACTGGTTTTCGATATCGGCACGGGGCGAGCCTTCTCCGAACAGGCGGCTGGCTTGTTGGGTCAGGGAGTCGAGTAGCGCTTTGGGTGGGAACATACGCTTCATCCATTAAAAAGTGTTTGGACCAGTGTATCACGCTCCTTTCCAGCGCCAGGATGCCGGGCATCTGCACATTTTTTGGGCACCCCTTCCGGGCACTGTGCGCCAGGATGGTGCGATCTGCTGTGAAATGGACGCTATCTCATTCAACCGAAGCGCATAGAGGCGTTGCGCCATGCGGTTTTGCACGAAATGGCAAGGTTTCTGCTTTAGCCGTTATGACAGAGGCATCACGCACCAGGGATGCGGAAGCGAAGCGGTGATTGCTTCGTAGGCGGGCGAGGGTGGCGGCGAACCGTTTTAGAGCGGGGCGACGTTACAAAGCCACAGACTGCGCTTAGACTTGAGACGGGGTTCGTTCCTGGGGCAAGTCCACTTTTCGGGAGAAGTTCATGAAACTAGTCACCGCCATCATCAAGCCGTTCAAGCTCGACGACGTCCGCGAGTCGTTGTCCGAGATCGGCGTTCAAGGCATTACCGTCACCGAGGTCAAGGGTTTCGGTCGCCAGAAGGGGCACACGGAGCTATACCGTGGCGCCGAGTACGTTGTCGATTTCCTGCCCAAGGTGAAGATCGACGTCGCCATTGCCGATGACCAGCTCGACCGTGTCATCGAGGCCATTACCAAGGCAGCCAACACTGGCAAGATCGGTGACGGCAAGATTTTCGTTGTAAATCTGGAACAAGCCATCCGCATCCGGACCGGCGAAACCGATACCGACGCTATTTAAAAAACACCGTACTCCATACCCCAAAGCCCCAGGAGAACATCATGACTCTGCGCAAGTACGCAGGGCTAGGAGCCCTTTTGTCCCTCGCTATGCCGAGCCTTGCCATGGCTCAGGAAGCAGCGGCGGAGCCGACGTTGAATAGCGGCGATACGGCATGGATGCTGGTGTCTACAGCACTCGTGCTTTTCATGACCATTCCGGGCCTGGCGCTGTTTTATGGCGGCATGGTTCGTGCCAAGAACATCCTGTCGGTAATGATGCAGTGTTTCGCCATTACCGGCCTGATCAGTATTCTCTGGATGATCTACGGTTACAGCCTTGCCTTCGATACCACAGGCATGGAAAAAGGCGTAACCAATTTCAATTCCTTTATCGGCGGTTTCGGCAAGGCCTTCCTGAGTTCCATTACCCATGATGGGCTGACAGGTGCGGCTGCGCTGTTCCCCGAAAGCATTTTCGTCACCTTTCAGATGACCTTTGCGATCATCACCCCGGCGCTGATCGTGGGTGCGTTCGCCGAGCGTATGAAGTTCTCCGCCATGCTGGTCTTTACCGGTGTGTGGTTCACCCTGGTCTACGCACCGATCGCCCATATGGTGTGGAGCGGTGACGGTGGCCTGATGTGGGATTGGGGCGTGCTGGATTTTGCTGGCGGCACCGTGGTTCACATCAACGCCGGTATTGCTGGTCTCGTGGCTGCCCTGGTGCTGGGCAAGCGCAAGGGCTATCCGACCACCCCGATGGCACCGCACAACCTTGGGTATACCCTGGTCGGCGCCGCCATGCTGTGGGTGGGCTGGTTCGGTTTCAACGCAGGCTCCGCCGTTGCGGCAAACGGCACTGCCGGCATGGCGATGCTGGTTACCCAGATCGCAACCGCCTCGGCAGCTCTGGCCTGGATGTTTGCTGAATGGATCACCCACGGTAAGCCCAGCGCCCTGGGGATCGCCTCGGGTGTGGTTGCCGGTCTGGTGGCCATTACTCCGGCTGCCGGTACAGTCGGCCCGATGGGTGCGCTGATCATCGGTGCGGTCGCGGGTGTGATCTGTTTCTTCTGCGCCACCAGCCTCAAGCGCAAGATTGGGTATGACGATTCCCTGGACGCCTTTGGTGTGCATGGTGTCGGCGGTATCGTGGGCGCGCTGCTGACCGGTATCTTCGCAGCACCAGCTCTAGGCGGCTTCGGCACCGTGACCGATATTGGCGGCCAGCTGTGGATTCAGCTCAAGGGCGTGCTGTTCACACTGGTGTATACCGGCATCCTGACCTTCGTCATCCTGAAGGTGATCGACATGGTCATGGGCCTGCGTGTCAGCGATGAGGAAGAGACCGTGGGTCTGGACCTGACGCTGCACAACGAGCGTGGTTACAATATGTAATAGCGAGCCGGCTACCGTTTATCGGTCAAAAAAGGGCGCCTTCGGGCGCTCTTTTCGTATGCGCGAAAGAAAGTCATTTTTCGTGCGTTATTGCCCGGAACACCGGCTCGCAGCCCCGGTCTGAACGTCAGCTTTAAAGAGCCTCTTTGTTTTTTCGAAAGCCGCGCTAGAATGCGCGCCCAGCAAGCCTAGGAGTCCGCCATGTGGCATCAGCGACAGATCACGCTGCGCGCCCGAAGCCGTGGATTCCATCTCATCACGGATGAGGTGGAATCGGCCTTGCCCGAACTGGAAAGCTGTCAGATCGGGCTGCTGAACCTGTGGCTGCAGCACACGTCGGCTTCATTGACGATCAATGAAAATGCCGACAGTGCGGTGCGTCGCGATTTCGAGCGGTTCTTCAACCAGCTCGTGCCGCAGAACGTGCCAGGGTACGAACACGATTACGAAGGGCCGGACGATCTACCGGCACACTTCAAGAGCAGCCTTCTGGGCTGCAGCCTGACCATACCCGTGCAGGCCGGAAGGCTGGCGCTAGGGACGTGGCAGGGGATTTACCTGGGTGAGCACCGTGACCATGGCGGCGCTCGTCGGATAATGGCTACCTTGCAGGGTATGCCAGCATGAATTTTTCTTGAGCAGCCACGTCAAACTCGCGGCTGGTCAATAACTAACCTGGTTTTCGAGGGTTTTTTATGAGTGATGAAGAGCTGGAACAGGACGATATCGAGTCCACTGATGATGACGATACCGAGGACTTTGCTGCGGCTGCAGACGAGCCCGATGTAGAAGTCGACGACAGTGCCGAGGCGGAAGAACCTGCTGCAGGCAAAGGGAAGAAGAAAAAAGAAGCCGAGCCCGAGGAGTTGCCCTCCATTGAGGCCAAGCAGAAGGAGCGTGATGCGCTCGCCAAGGCCATGGAAGAGTTTCTGGCCCGTGGCGGTAAAGTGCAGGAGATCGACGCGAATGTTGTTGCTGACCCGCCTAAAAAGCCTGACAGCAAGTACGGCAGCCGCCCGATATGATTTTAAAACCCGCCTGTATGGCGGGTTTTTTATGGGTAGCGGATTCTGGCGTGGACATTATCCTGTGCAGTCCATCTGCAGGAAGACTTCATACCGATGACCTCAACCCCAACCCTTCAGGCGCGCTGGCAGAGCCTGCGTGACCTTGCCTCTAGTGCCATTGTCCAGGAGCGCGCCCTGGAGCCCTGGCTGACCGAATCCATTCTGGAGCAGAAAGAGCTGGGGAGTGCCCTGGCATTTCGTCTGAGCCGAACGCTTACCGTCGATGCGGTGCAGCGGCACACGCTGCACGCGCGTTTCGTGAGCGTGCAGCAGGAGCATCCTGCGCTGATCGAGAGCGCCTGGGCTGACCTTGAGGCTACTGTCACACGCGACCCTGCCTTCGATACCCCGTTGGAGGTTTTCCTGTTTTCCAAGGGCTTCCTGGCGATCCAGGCCTACCGCCTCGGACACCGGCTCTGGCTCGACGGGAACCGCATGCTGCCGCTTTATATCCAGGCTCGCTGTAACGAGATGCTGGCTGTAGACATCCATCCGGCCAGCCGCATTGGGCAGGGCATCATGCTCGACCATGGTACGGGTATCGTAATTGGCGAGACGGCGGTGGTCGAGGATGACGTGTCCATTCTGCAGGCAGTCACCCTGGGCGGGACGGGCAAGGAGTGTGGTGACCGGCATCCCAAGGTGCGACGCGGCGTGATGATCGGCGCCGGCGCGAAGATTCTGGGCAACATCGAAATTGGCGAAGGAGCCAAAGTTGGGGCGGGCAGCATCGTGCTCAAGCCGGTCGCACCGCATACCACCGTGGTCGGCAACCCGGCCCGACCGGTTGGCACGCCACGCCACGAACAACCGGCACTGGTGATGGATCAGTCGTTCGATCAGGACTGATCCACCGTGTCGGTTAGCTCCAGCGCTCCAATACCACGGGGAGCTCGTTGAGGCTGCGGATCTCGGCATCCGGCGCATTTTCACCGGACCAGGGCTTGCCTGTAGGGTTGAACCAGATGGCCCGTAGCCCGGCCTGCTGAGCGCCCTGGATGTCATCGACAGGGTTATCGCCTACGTGCACCGCCGCATCGGCGGTCACGCCTGCCCTGCGTAGCGCTTCGTTGAAGGGATGCGGGTCGGGCTTGCCGATACCCAGCTCTTCTGCGCATAGGGCAAAACGGAAATAGTCAGCCAGGCCGATCTCGTGAACATCGGCATTGCCATTGGTCAGTACGCCCAGGTCATAGCGCAGCGATAGCTGTTCCAGCGTCTCGTGCACGTCCTCGTACAGGGTGACCTGCTGACGAGCAGCCAGGTAGATGGCGAAACCGGCTTCGGCCAGCTGCCCGGCCTCAGGCTCTTCGTAACCGGCATCCTGCAAGGCTCCATGAATGACGCGGCGGCGCAGTTCGCTGACGCGGTGCCGGAGGCCGGGGTCGCGCTCCAGGAGCCGATCCCTGATCTGCCACAGGTGCTCAACCGGGACCGGTCCCAGCCGTGATGCCTCGGTTTCCATCCAGGTACGAAGCGCATCTTCGGCGCTGTGGATGACCGGGGCTATATCCCAGAGGGTGTCATCGAGATCGAAGGTAATCAGGCGGATAGTCATGTGGATTCTGTTTTTCGCTTGGCACGTGGATGGGCATCATCATAGACCTGTGCCAGGTGCTGGAAATCCAGATGGGTATAGATCTGGGTCGTGGCGATGTCCGCGTGGCCCAGCAGCTCCTGTACGGCGCGCAGATCACGGGAAGTTTCCAGCATATGACTGGCAAAGCTATGGCGCAGCATGTGCGGGTGCAGGTGCTGGCCCAGTTCGCGTACGCCCGCTTCACGGACACGTAGCTGAATCGCTCTTGGCGTGAGGCGTCTGCCGCTCTGACCGATGAACACGGCATCATCCTGGGCGGCCAGGGCGCGTTGCGGCAGCCAGCGTTCCATAGCCTCCCGCGCCTTGCTGCCCACCGGGACGATACGCCGCTTGTTGCCCTTGCCGCGAACGCTGATCAGGCCGTCTTTAAGGTCCAGATCGACAATATCCAGCCCGACCAGCTCGGACAGGCGCAGACCAGAGGAGTAGAAGAGTTCAAGCATCGCCTGGTCGCGCAGGGCAATGAAGTCATCCTCCACGGCGCCATCCAGGAGTTGTGTGGTGCGGTCCACGTCGAGGTTCTTGGGTAGCTGTTTCTGGCCTTTGGGTGCACTGACACCATTGGCGGGATCATGCTGGCAGACTCCCTCGCGAATGAGGTACTGATAAAAGCCCCGGATGGCCGAGAGCAGACGAGAGAGACTGCGGCTGGACTGCCCCTTGCGGTGCAGCTGAACGATCAGGGCGCGCAGCCGACGGGCGTCAAGGTTGTTCCAGTCGGTGAGCTGTTCTTCGCGGCAGAAGGCCAGGAGTTTCAGCAGGTCACGGCGGTAGCCGTCAAGGGTATGGACCGACACCTGACGCTCGCTGCGTAGGTGTTGGTAGTAAGCGTCGAGGCGTTCTTCCATGTCAGCGTACCGAGCGAAGGGGAGTGGGAAAGCGCAGCAGGGCGCGAGACAACACTTCCGCCACATGGGTTAGAAATACCGTGCCTAGCGAGCTCTTGTAATGCTGTGGATCAGGACTTCCAATGGCAAGTACGCCATGCATGCCTTGGTGAATCAAGGGTGCAACCGCGGCCGATCCAACCTCGTCCTGCGCGGCTTCGCCAAACAGAAACTTCAGCTCATGTGAGCGCAACGCCCCGCTGACCGCCTTGCCGCCCGACAGCAGTCCACCAATACACTGGTGCGCCTCGGCGCTGGTCACGCTGCGGCCTACCGGCAAGGGCGATTCGTGGAAGAGAATCAGCCCGACGTAAGGCACCTTGAACTCATGGCGCAAGCTGTCTTCGACTGTGCTGATCACATCTTCCAATGTATTGGCATCCATGAGATCAAGCACGAGACGGCGGGTTTTATCGAACAAGCGGTCGTTATCGCGGGCCACATCCATCAGATGCGCCAGCCTATGACGCATCTCGACGTTGCGGTCGCGCAGCAGACCCAGCTGGCGCTCCACGAGGGAGACCGCCGTGCCGCGCTGGTGCGGAATGCGCATCTCGGCCAGCAGGTCCTCGCGGTCTGCAAAGAAGTCCGGATGCTGTTCCAGCCAGGCCGCAACCTGATCGGCATCGAGCGGGGGCGTTTGGTCTGTCATAAACGTACCTGGCCTTCGTATACACGGACGGCGGGTCCTGTCATGAGCACCGGCTTGCCGGGGCCGGCCCATTCGATATCGAGCAGGCCGCCGGGCAGCTCGATCTGTACAGGCGAATTTAGCCAGCCCTGGCGAATACCCGCAACCACGGCTGCACAGGCGCCGGTCCCGCAGGCCTGGGTTTCACCGGCACCGCGCTCCCAGACGCGCAGGCGCGCCCGATGTTCATCGATGACCTGGAGAAAACCGATATTGGCCCGGTTTGGAAAACGGGGATGATGCTCAAGTTTGGGGCCGAGTTCATGCACTGGCGCGGTATCGACATTGTCGACCCGCAGGACGCCGTGGGGGTTGCCCATGGACACCGCTGCAAGTTCGACGGTACGACCCTCGACCTGTACCGGGTAGCTGATCGCCTCGGCGTCGGCCTCGAATGGAATCTGCCTGGGCTCAAGGCGCGGCGCCCCCATGTCGACCGTCACCTGATTGTCGTTACGCAGCCGCAGCTCGATGATGCCGCCTTTGGTCTCGACCTTGATAACTTTCTTGACCGTCAGACGCTTGTCGAAGACAAAGCGGGCAAAGCAGCGAGCACCATTGCCGCACTGCTCGACCTCTGAGCCGTCGGAGTTGAAAATCCGATAGCGGAAATCGACATCCGGGTTGCTTGGCGTTTCGACGATCAGGAGCTGATCGAAGCCGACCCCCGTGTGCCGATCGCCCCACTGGCGGGCGTGCTTGGGCTGGATATGCGCGTGCTGGCTGATCAGGTCAAGGACCATGAAATCATTGCCAAGCCCGTGCATCTTGGTAAACCGCAATAGCATGAGAGGTCACTCCGGTAGCCGGCTTTCGCCTGCATAGAGTTCCTTGACCGTCTCACGGCGGCGCACCTCGAAGGCCTGCTCGCCATCTACCAGCACCTCAGCCGCACGACCGCGACTGTTGTAATTCGAACTCATGGTAAAGCCATAGGCACCTGCTGAGCGAATGGCCAGCAGATCACCTTCAGCCAGAGCCAGGTCGCGGTTCTTGGCTAGAAAGTCACCGGTCTCGCAGATAGGGCCGACCAGATCATACGCACGAGTTTGGCTGTCGCGAGGCGTAACCGGCACAACGTCCATCCAGGCGTCGTAAAGCGCTGGGCGGATCAGGTCGTTCATGGCTGCATCGATAATGGCGAAGTCCTTGTGCTCGGTGTGCTTGAGATATTCCACACGCGTAAGCAGCACGCCGGCATTGGCCACGATGAAGCGGCCGGGCTCGAAAACCAGAGCGATATTCCGTCCGGCAATGCGCTCGCGGATCGCCTTGATGTAATCGCTCGCCAGAGGCGGCTCCTCGTTGCGGTAACGCACGCCCAGGCCGCCTCCGAGGTCCAGGTGACGGATTGTGATGCCACGCTCGGCCAAGCGGTCAATCAGTGCCAGCAAACGATCCAGCGCATCGATGAACGGCTCGAGCGTGGTGAGCTGGGAGCCGATGTGGCAGTCCACTCCGATGATCTCAAGGTTTGGCAGCTCCGCTGCGCGGGCGTATACGGCCTCGGCCTCGGCGATATCGATACCAAACTTGTTTTCCTTGAGGCCGGTGGAGATGTACGGGTGGGTGCCGGCATCCACATCAGGATTCACCCGCAGCGAGACGGGTGCCTTGCGGCCCATTTCGGCGGCGACTTCCTGCAGGCGCTCAAGCTCCACCCGGGACTCCACATTGAAGCAGTGCACGCCGACTTCCAACGCACGGCGCATGTCGTCACGGGTCTTGCCGACCCCGGAGAACACCACCTTGGCGGCTTCGCCGCCAGCGGCCAGTACACGCTCCAGCTCGCCGCGGGACACGATGTCGAACCCTGCACCCATCCGTGCCAGGACGTTAAGAACGCCCAGGTTGGAGTTGGCCTTGACGGCAAAGCAGACGAGATGAGGCAGCCCGGCCAGCGCATCGGTATAGGCGCGGTACTGGCCCTCGATGTGTGCCCGGGAATACACGTAAGTGGGCGTGCCGAAGCGCTCTGCAATAGCGCTCAGCGGCACACCTTCCGCATGCAGACTACCTGCGCGGGATGTAAATGACTCCATGGAAGGCTCCCTGGTCAGAACGTGTCGTGGCGATGCTCGTGAGCCGCTTTTTCATCGTCCGGAAGGTACAGGTCACCTTTTTGGCCGCAGCCTGCCAGCAGGCATGCGAAAGCAATTAGAGCAAGGGAAAGGCGCTTCATGGCGAATCCTTTGAAAAGCATGATTGACCCGGAGTATACCCGGCACCTGCCCCCTTGCCTATGTAACGCCGCGCGTGCCTGACAGGCCTGGGCGGTGCAGCCGTCTTTGCGACTGGACGAGGGGCGGTCGCCGGGGTAACGTCGAGGTCTTTTCAATACCGATTCAAGGAATCCCATGAGCAGTCTGAGCGAAGCCCGCTTCCACGATCTTGTCGATACTACCCAGCAGGCGGTCGAAGACATCCTCGACGACAGCGATCTGGACCTGGATCTGGAGAACAGCGCCGGTGTCCTCACGATTCGCCTGGAAAACGGCAGTCAGGTCATTCTGAGTCGTCAGCCTCCGCTACGGCAGCTCTGGGTGGCGGCCCGCTCAGGCGGCTATCACTTCGATTATGACGAGGCGGGCAACCAGTGGATCTGCGACAGCACCCAGGAGCCGCTGGGCGAACTGCTGACCCGTGTTATTCGTGAGCAGACGGGCGATGAGCTCGATTTCAGCCAGCTCTGATCTCTCGTTATCAGGGGAGGACGCTGAATCGGTGGCCTCGCCCTGCGTTCGGCGCTGTTGCCTGGACGATCACGATATCTGCCTGGGCTGCGGTCGCACGCTGGATGAGATTCTGGCCTGGGGCGAAGCGTCAGCCGAAGCGCGTCGGGCCATCATTCTGACCGCACAGGCGCGCAGGGACCATCGATCCAACACTGGCTGACCGGTGGTTCCGTCTACCCTGATCCCTGTGTTACGGTCAGGCCATCCGCAGCCGAAGGGCTGCACTCCCAACGCCGCCCGTGCGGCATCCGTTTCGGCATGAGACATGCTGTTCAGTACCTCGAAGCGCCGCCTGCAGCCGTTGCTGCAAGCGCGTTTCCGACATCCAGCCGCCAAAGGAGGCATCATGCGCCAGATCGCTCAGCCCATCATTACGCAGACTGACTACCAGCAGCTCGACCGCCTGCTCGATAGCCTTGAGGAATTCGGCCCGGCTGCCGAGGCGCTCGAAGAGGAGCTGGAGCGCGCCAAGGTGGTACCGCCTGATGAGGCGGAAGGTGTTGTAACCATGCATTCCCAAGTGCATTGCCGCGAAGAAGGCAGTGGCAAGGAATACCATCTGCGTCTGGTGTATCCCAACGAAGCCCGGGAAGAAGGCACCGTATCCGTGCTAACGCCCGTGGGCAGTGCACTGCTAGGGCAGACGGTAGGTCAGCGCGTTGAGTGCACGGCACCCGGCGGGAAAACGCTGCACCTGTCGCTACTGGAGCTGGAGCCGACGGCCAAGGCAGTCGGCTACTGATCAGACTGCCATGAATGCCTGGTTGAGCGCCTCTTCCAGCTCTGCCTTGAGCCTCAGGTAGGCCAGGGTGTGCGGGCGAGGCTCGCCAGGCACGTGCAGAAGATCCAGATCCGTCAGGTAGCAGCGATAACGTTCTCCGGTACGGCGGCGCGCCAGAATATGGCGTGCCACCTCCTGGTACAGCCGTGGGCCGTAGTCGAGCTCGGAAAACTCACGGTGATCGCAATATAGGGTTACCAGACGGCGCCCGGCCTTGGTGGCGGTCACAATGGCCTGAACCGCATAGTACGGCACCGTTTCCAGGGGCAGATCAATCTGTCGCCGCTCCAGATGCCGCGCCCGTTGAGGTGCTGGGGGCAGGACATGGAAATAGTGCATCTCAGCCAGCGGTACCCGACTGGCCTCCAGGGGCACCTGGGCACTCTGTCGACGGTGAATGGAATGCAGGAAACGCTGCAGGGGGGCCAGCAGCGTCTGCTCATCATGGAAAGGCAAGCGCTGTGACCAGAGGGCGTTGTGCTCATCCAGTACGTAGACACGTGCCGTTTCACCTTCCTGTCGATAAAACACTTGAATGCTGCCGGTACGGCCCAGCGGTAGGATAAGGCCGAGTTCGTCACCCTCCAACGCATGGGGGTCCAGGCTCAGGGGCGTCCATTCCTGCTTTGGAGCGGACAGGTGCAGCAGCAACGAATCCCGGTCGGCCAGTGGCGTATGGCTCAGCTTGCCCTCGCGCAGCTCGAGCATGTGGAAACGCTGCTGAATCTGGAGCAGATAGCGCGTCTTGTGCTCACGCAGCATGGCCGTGCGGACTTCGTCGAACACTGCTTCCACGCGCTCTACGATCAGCGGTGCCCGGTTCCGGCAAAAGCTGCGTATCGACAGGCGAGGCAATGACTCCTGATCGCCAGAGGGCAGGCTGTTGAAGTAGGCGCATAAGCAGTCGAGCAGGGCATTGGCCCCTTCGAAGCGGTTGACGTACAGTTCGTTCCAGCTGTTGAGGGTGATCTGGTCCAGCGTCAGCACCAGGTTTTCACGCATCCCGGCGTAGCCCAGGGCGTCGATACGATCGCTGGTGAGGTAGACGTTGCGCTGACTGTGCTGGTAGAGCGGATCGATCCCTACGTTGATCAGCAGCAGCACCTCGCGGGGCGCGGCCGGGCGTAGCAGGACGGCTTCCGGTACGGTGTCCGGTCGGTCGTTGAAGCTCTGCTGGAAACTCTGGATCAGATTGTTGAGTTCGAACGGGGTAAGGTCGCTCTCGCCGGCATGCAAGGTCAGGCGGGTGGCATTGTCGATAATGCCGTTGTAGCGACACCAGGCCAGCAGCTCGGCCAGTTCCCAGGTGCGCTTGAGTGGGGAGTGAGAATGGCACTCTTCTGCCGTCAGGTTGCCACGGTGCAATGACCACGGGCGGCGGCGCTCGCCAAAGGGGCGCTCTTCCTGCACCAGGGTCACAAACTCCTCGGCCAGGTCTGGCGCAATGCCCGGGTTGATAAAGTCGATTTTGCCCGCCTTGCGCTCGAACGCCGCATACAGGCGGCGCCCCAGAATACTCAGGTCGCGCGGGGCGAGGTGGCTTTCAACCTGCTGTTGCTGGGCGAACTGCGCCAGGAAGCGGTAGCTGTGAGTCAGGGCATTGACCAGAATCCGACGCTCGGCGCTGACGTCATCTACCTTCCAACCCTGGCGCTCGTCCAGCTTGCGCAGCATATGCTCATCCCAGCCCCAGGACTGGGTCAGCTTCTCCATCAGCAGACGTTGCCAGCTCTTGCGGCCTTGCCGGGGCGGACGGCTCAGGGGCTTGCCAACCTTGAGGTACAGGCAACGACGGACCAGTTCGAGCCGATCCAGGTCGCCGCGCAGGAGCAGATATTCTTCCAGGCGCTGGTACACCAGCCTATAGGGATCGACCTGATCGAGATCCGTGACGCCCGAATGGACCAGCTGTTTGAGGCGTCGGCTGAGCGTGACCGTGTGCGGGTGCTCGCAGGCGTACAGCTCGGTCACCATGAGTTTCAGGACTGATTTGTAGGGCGAGCTGATCCCTTTGAATAGTTGCCACAGCCCGGCGCCAATGTATTCGCCTGGAGGGATGTGGTCGATATGGCCGAAATCCAGTACCTCGCGCGCCTTGATAAAGCGATGGTGCAATAGTCGCTGGGTAAAGCCTTCGTAGTCGCTCTCCTCCTGAGCGACCGGCACCTGCCACCATAACGGCGTACGGCCGCCTAGCCAGATGGCGGTGCGATAGAACTCGTCGAGTAGCAGAAAGTGCTGCGCCGTACCGCAATCGTCCGACGTCAGGAGCCCCGGGCGCTGGCCCTGGCTGAACTGGTCGGCGTCAATCAGAAAGATATGCAGCTCGGCATTGAGCGAGGCCGCCCAGGTTTCAAGCAGGGCGCACTTGCGCTTCAACTCGGCGAGCGCCTGTGCACTCATGCCGGGGGCATGGCAGAGCCAGATATCCAGGTCGCTGCTGTCGGCCTGGGTCAGGGTGCCCAGGCTGCCCATGAGGTAAAGGCCATGCAGCGGCTCGTCCCGATGTGTACGTGCGGGCTTATAGGCAAACGAGCGGGTAAGGCGACGGGCTTCTGCCAGCTGCTCGTCCGTCGGCTCAAAGCCGGTCAGGCCGGCCGGCGTACTGGCCGAGACATAGCCCGGCAGCATGGGATGATTGACGTGCAGCAACAGGGGCAGCAGGGTCAATACCGGCTGCTGTCGGCTGGGCAGGCCTTCCAGAGCGCGAACGAGGCGACCAGTGTTGATGGTCAGAAAGCGCGCGCGTACCTGCTTGAGGGCTTTGCGATCAATGCCCTCGTCGTCATCCAGTTGAAGGTCAGGGAAACGGGTCATGACGGGTCCATAGCTAAGCCGCAAGCGTACCAGTCGTACCCATAAAGTACGACTGGTTCACAGTGCGTTCGTCTCGCTGGACGCTACCGCCTGTCCAAAACCACCGGTGGGCGGTTCGCTCTGTGCTACTCCACGTCCGTACCGGTTTCCGGCAGGTCCGGCAGCGCCCGCAGCAATTGTTCGTAGCGGGCCGTGTCGAAGGGACGGTCTTCGGTCATCATGGTTTCGATCTCATTGGCCAGCACAATCGCCATCAGGTGGACGATTTCCTCACGTTCGTGCCCTACCAGGGTCAGTTTATTGAAGACGGCCTGTGTAAAAGGCGGTTCGCCGGCCGCCAACTGGTTCTCGATCGCCGAGATCAGATGGGATTCGACAAAGGATTCTTCGTTGTCATCATGGTCAGACATGGTATTGGTTCACTCAGGACAGTTGATGCCAGTCACTGGCAGATAATGGAGTTCAAGCAGCAATGATTACCTGCTACACCCTCGTTAACGGTATGTTAACCCCTAAGACCATTACGCCCGACGAGCCTTTCCCTCAGGATGCCTTGTGGATCGATCTTTTATCGCCTACCGATGAGGAAGAGCAGTTCCTGGAAAAGAGCCTGGCGGTAAACATTCCGACCCGGGAAGAGATGGCCGAAATCGAAGAGTCGTCCCGTCTGTACGAGAGTGAGCGGGCCCTGCACATGACGACAACGGTCGTCAGCGGATTCAGCGAACACCAGCCGACGGCTTCGGTGCTCAACTTTGTTTTGACGCCCGAGTGGCTGGTAACGGTGCGTTACGCCGAGCTATCAGCCTTTCGTGCCTTTCGCACCAAGCTCAGCCAGCACCCCGGACTGCACAAGCGCAGCGATACCATTTTCATCTCGCTGCTCGACAGCCTGGTCGACCGGATTGCCGATATTCTCGAATCGGTTCAGGCCCATCATAACCGGCTGGCCAATGCCATTTTCCGGGAGCCCAAGCCTGATGACGAAGGGCCCAAGGCGCCCAAGTCGGATCTGCAATCCATTCTGAAGCAGTTGGGGCGCAGCAGCCTGTTGCTGGCCCGGTTGAGCGATAGCCTTCTGGGCATCAATCGATTGCTCAGCTACCTGCGCCGAGCCGCCAGCGAGTGGATCTGTCGTGAAGCCAAAGCCTGGATGAAAACCGTCGAGCGTGACTCCCGCTCGCTGGGGGACTACCAGAACCGCATGAACAACGAAATCAGCTTTTTACTCGATGCCACCCTGGGCCTGATCAATATCGAGCAGAACGGCATCATCAAGGTGTTCTCGATTGCTGCCGTTCTGTTCCTGCCGCCCACGCTGGTCGGTACGGTGTACGGGATGAACTTTGAAAACATGCCCGAACTGAGCTGGCACTTCGGTTATCCTCTTGCCCTGGTGGCCATGGTGGTATCGGCCATCATTCCATATGCCTGGTTCAAATTCCGCGACTGGCTGTAAGGGTCAGGCCGTTGTGCTGACAACGGAGCCCGTGCTACCGTTGGTGGCCTGCAGCAGCGCCGCATAGGCCTGTTGCAGCGAGGCACTGAGGCTGCTGATCTGGGTTTGTACCGCTTGTATCCGTACTTGTTTTTCTTCTTCGGAAGCGTTGCTGGCTTGGACTTGTTGCAACTCTTTCTGGGCCTGCTGCAACTGCTTTTCCAGATCCTTAATGGTCTTCTTGAGCTTTTCGAGAGTGGTCTCGGACTCGCCGCCGCTTTGAACCTCACCACCACCAGCAGGCCCATGCTTGAGTGTCAGGCCTTGATCAGTTTTCCCGCTCTTTTCCACGGGCGTCGCAGAGGTGTCAGTGTCTGCAGAAGTGGCAGATGAAGGCGCAGTGGGTGCGGGTTGAAAGGCAACGTTCAGCGAGGTGGCGAGTCGGTCGGTTATTGTGGACATGGCATCCTGTCTCTTCGAAAGGGTGCCATGCCATCGGCTGGTTATCGCGGAAGTTGATTCAATTGTGATGAGTGGTTGCTAACCGTTACTCGTCGGTCGTAACGGCGTTGTTGGCAACGCTTGTAGAGGCTGACCGATGATCAGCAGCTCACATCCGTAGCCTTTTACTTAGCCGTACAGCAGATGCAGCGAGACCGCCAGCACACCCAGAAACGCCCATACCACACTAAAGATAAGCGGGGAGCGCAGCGAAAACAGCAGCGATTTTCGGTAACGGCTGCCATTGAGAGGCTCGTTTCCTGCGCCGTAAAGCGGCGTCACGCGGGTTACACAGGGTTCGTTCAGGGTGTCCAGCAGCTCGCATTGTTTGCGGTGCCAATGCTCGATTACATCAAAGGCAGCCTTGATGCCAGGCCAGGCGTGGATCGATGTCACCAACCCCAACAATGCCAGCAGAGTGGGCACATATAGGGTGAACTGAGTGCCCCATTGGCTGTTGGTATTGCTCATTGAAGACGCGAACGCAATCATCAGAAAGGACTGCGACGACAGATAGGCGTTGGTCCGGTTGGACAACATCGACGACTCGAACTGGATCTCCGCGCGGTAGAAATCAAGCTGCTCCCGGAGGCTGCCAAAGAGTGTTTCCGCCTTGTCCGTACGGGGATGCGCGGCTCCCGTAGGGCTCATCATGTGGATCGCTCCTGCTCAAAAAAGCTCTCTTGTAGGGCTTTTAAGACCGTGTAGAGTTCCGGTTCAAAGGCAACGCGCGAAGTCTTGTACAAGAAAAACTTTTCACCGCCGCATTGGGCGTCTACGGTTATCTGGCTTATCTGTCCAATGCCTTGGAGGCATGTCGAATGCTCAAGCTCTATGGGTTTCCCGTCAGCAACTACTACAACATGGTCAAGTTTGCGTTGCTCGAAAAGGGGCTGGAATTCGAATCCGTCACGGTTTTCCCCAGCCAGGACGAACAGTTTCTTACCATCAGCCCCTGCGGCAAGGTGCCGGTGCTGGAAACCGAACATGGCTTTATCAGCGAAACCAGCGTGATTCTCGAGTACATCGAGGAAACCCAACCGGGAACGCCGCTGTTGCCGACCGATCCGTTCGCGCGTGCCCGCGTGCGTACCCTCATGCGCGAGATCGAACTCTATATCGAGCTGCCGGCGCGTCAGTGTTACCCAGAGGTATTCTTTGGCGCCAAGGTCGACGAAGCCATCAAGGAAAAGGCCCGTCACGAATTAAGATCCGGTATCGCCACGCTCAAGCGGCAGGGGGCGTTCTCGCCTTATGTGGCAGGCGATACGCTGACCCTGGCCGATGTCTACTTTCTCTACAGCATCGACCTTGCCCGTGGGGTTGCCGAGCAATTGTTCAGCCTTGACCTTATGGCAGGCTTTCCGGCTGCCCAGTCGCTGCTGGATCGCCTGAAGCAGAACGCCCATGTGCAGCGGCTGTATGAAGAAAAGGCCCAATCCATGAGCAGTTTCCTGGCCATGGTTCGCAAGCGTCTGGAAAGCGCCTGACCCAAGCGTTTTGTCGGTCGCAGGGCACGCCTGTCTGGCATGATGGTCAATCCAGCACTTAGCCATCAGCAACGAGGACATTGTCATGCGTATCGGATTCATCGGTTTGGGTGGAATGGGCAAGGGCATGGCCGGCAACCTGATCAAGGCCGGCCATGAGGTCCTGGTCTGGAATCGCTCGCAGCAGGCGGTTCAGGAAATGGTCAGCCAGGGTGCCAAGGCCGCCAGCGAGCCCGCGGACGCATTTGATGCCGAGGTGGTGGTGTCCATGCTGGCGGACGATGCCTCTACCCGCGCCGTCATTCTCGACAGTGGCGCGCTGGACCGTGCCCGCGCGGGGGCAATCCACCTCAGCATGGCCACGCTGTCGGTTGCCTTTGTAGCCGAATTGATCGAGCGTCATGCCAAGGCAGGCGTCGACTACATCTCCGCGCCGGTCTTCGGGCGTACCGATGTGGCCGTAGCCGGCAAGCTGAACATTGTGGTGGCCGGCCCGCAGGCTGCGGTGGATAAGGTCCAACCGTTGCTGGATGCCATGGGCCAAACGACATGGCCGCTGGGTGAGGACCCGCTACGGGCCAATATCGTCAAGATTGCCGGTAATTTCATGCTGGCAAGCGCTATCGAGACGATGGGCGAAGCGTCCGCCTTGACCAAGAGTTATGGCGTCGAGCCAGCGGATCTGCTGAATATCCTCACCAACACCCTGTTTGCGGCACCGGCTTACAAGAATTACGGAGCGATGATTGCCGAGCAGCGCTTCGAGCCGGCTGCCTTCAAGCTGACCCTTGGCCTGAAGGATGTCGGGCTGGCGCTAAGTGCCGGTCAGGCGAAGAACGTACCGCTGCCGTTTGGCAGTGTGCTGCGGGATAACCTGCTGGAAGCCGTTGCCCAGGGCGAGGGGCATCTGGACTGGTCTGCATTGGGCGGTCGTGCGCTCAAGCGCTCCGGGCAGGCATAGGCAGAGCAGGGCGCCATCACGTGTATGGCGCCCGTTCCGGTTTACCGGCTCGCCAGTAATTCCCGGCCGCGCTGAACGGCGGCGCGGACCTGCGCCGGTGCGGTGCCGCCGATGTGGTCACGGGCGTTGACCGAGCCTTCCAGGGTGAGGACGTCAAACACGTCCTGCTCAATCTGATCGCTGAAACGGCGTAGTTCTTCCAGGCTCATCTCGGCCAGATCCTTGCCGGAGTCCACTCCATACTTCACGGCGTGTCCCACGATCTCGTGGCAATCACGGAAGGGCAGCCCCTTGCGCACCAGATAATCAGCCAGGTCGGTAGCCGTGGAGAAACCACGACGGGCGGCTTCACGCATAACGTCGCGCTTGGGCCTGATAGCCGGGATCATATCGGCAAAGGCGCGCAGGGAATCACGCAGCGTGTCGGCAGCGTCGAACAGCGGCTCCTTGTCTTCCTGGTTGTCCTTGTTGTAGGCCAGGGGCTGGCCCTTCATCAGCGTCAGCAGGCCCGTCAGGGCGCCAAACACCCGGCCCGTCTTGCCACGCACCAGCTCCGGTACGTCCGGGTTTTTCTTTTGCGGCATGATCGAGGAGCCCGTGCAGAAGCGGTCGGGCAGATCGATGAACTGGAACTGGGCGCTCGTCCACAGTACTAGCTCTTCAGAGAAGCGCGACAGGTGCATCATGGCCAGCGAGGCAGCCGAGCAGAATTCGATGGCGAAGTCGCGATCGGATACACCGTCCAGCGAATTGCCGCCAACGGCCTCGAAGCCCAGCAGCTCACGTGTGATCTCGCGTTGGATTGGGTACGTGGTTCCGGCCAGGGCGGCGCTGCCCAGCGGCATGCGGTTCACGCGCTTGCGGCAGTCCACCAGACGCTCATGGTCGCGTGACAGCATCTCGAACCAGGCCAGCAGGTGATGGCCGAACGTCACGGGCTGCGCGGTCTGCAAATGGGTGAAGCCGGGCATGATGGTGTCAGCTTCACGCTCGGCCTGCTCCAGCAGACCCTGCTGCAAGCGGGTGATCTCCGCAAGGATTACATCGATCTCGTCGCGTAGCCACAACCGAATGTCTGTCGCGACTTGATCATTTCGACTGCGACCGGTGTGAAGTTTTTTACCAGTGATGCCGATACGGTCAGTAAGACGGGCTTCGATGTTCATGTGCACGTCTTCAAGATCGACGCGCCATTCGAACTGGCCTGTCTCGATTTCGTGCTGGATCTGGTTCAGTCCGTCTGCGATGGCGTCGCGTTCGGCATCCGTCAATACACCCACTTTGGCCAGCATGGTGGCGTGAGCGATGGAGCCCATGATGTCGTGGCGGTACAGGCGCTTATCGAAGTCGACCGAAGCGGTAAAACGTGCGACGAAGGCGTCGACGGGTTCGCTGAAGCGACCGCCCCAGGATTGATTGGTTTTTTCGTTGCTCATTGGTGGGCTCGCAAATGGCACTGAACGTGAATGGACGTAACGGGATGATAACAGCCTTGCGCTGGTGCAACGTGCACCACAGTTATCCCGTTAACTTTAAAACAACCTTGCCGTTCGTCGGATAGTAGTAAACACTTTGACCATGCCTATCAAATACCTGACCAAGCGCCGGCCTGCCCCGGTCGATGAGTTTTTCGTACCGGAGCTATGCGAGTCGGAAGCCCTGCTTGTCCTGATTGTGCTGGCGGAACTGCTGGTCCTGGTGCTCGTTTTGGCCGATCCCCTGACCACATCCTTCAACTGGGTACGGTTGGCGCTGGTCTCGCTGTTCGTGCAATGGAACGTGCTGCTCTCGGCCGCTGTTCTCTGCCGTTTGCGGCCTTTTCTGGCACGCCTGAAGCCGGCATTGGCTGGAGTTATCTGCTGCGCCCTGGTGGTGGGGCTGACCCTGGCCTGCACTGCCGTGGCTGACTGGCTGGAGCTGGCCGGCCCTATGCAGCAGTCCGGCGAGGTCAAGCTGTATGAGCGGCATGCCCTTATCGCGCTGATCATGTCGGCCCTGATGCTGCGGTATTTCTATCTGCAGAGCCAGTGGCGGCGCCAGCAGCAGGCCGAACTCAAGGCACGGATCGAGTCGCTTCAGGCCCGTATCCGTCCGCATTTTCTATTCAACAGTCTCAACAGTATTGCCAGCCTGATCGCCATCGACGCCGACAAGGCTGAACGTGCCGTGCTAGACCTGTCCAGCCTGTTCCGGGCCAGCCTGTCCAAGCCTGGAACACGGATTCGCTGGTCGGAAGAGCTGGAGCTGTCACGTCGCTACCTGGAGATCGAGAAGCTACGCTTGGAAGATCGTCTTCAGGTCGACTGGCGCATCGATGGTGTGCCGGATGATCTGCCGATCCCGCAGTTGACGCTGCAACCGCTTCTGGAAAACGCCTTGATTTACGGGATTGCGCCGCGGATCGAGGGTGGATGTGTGGTGGTCGAGGCGACCTATGTCGCAGGGATATTCGAATTATCGATGAGCAATCCATTCGATGAGCAGGCCGAGCAACATCCTCGGCCGCCAAAAGGTACGAAACAGGCTTTAACCAATATCGAATCGCGACTAACGGCACTTTTCGGCCCGGGAGCGAGTCTCAAAATCGAACGCCGTGACCAACGGCACATAACCTGTCTTCGCTATCCATGCGAGCGACTCACGCAGGAAGCCTGAGCCTATGAACGTCCTAATCGTCGATGACGAACCGTTGGCGCGCGAGCGTCTGGCCCGTCTGGTTGGGCAACTAGACGGCTATAAAGTCTTGGAGCCCTCCGCCAGCAATGGCGAAGAAGCGTTGGCCCTGGTCGAAAGCCTGAAGCCGGATATCGTATTGCTCGATATTCGTATGCCAGGTCTGGACGGGCTACAAGTAGCTGCCCGACTATGCGAGCGAGAAGCACCGCCTGCGGTTATTTTCGTAACCGCCCATGATGAATTTGCACTGGAGGCCTTCAAGGTCAGTGCCGTGGGGTATCTGGTCAAGCCGGTACGCCAGGAAGATCTTGAGGAGGCCCTGAAAAAAGCCGAACGCCCTAATCGCGTTCAGCTGGCTGCACTGACCAAGCCGCCGTCCAGCGGCGGTCCGGGGCCGCGCAGCCATATCAGCGCCCGGACCCGCAAGGGCATCGAGCTGATTCCGCTGGATGATGTCGTTTATTTCATTGCCGATCACAAATACGTGACCCTGCGTCACGGCAACGGTGAAGTCCTGCTGGACGAGCCGCTGAAGGCGCTGGAAGACGAGTTCGGTGACCGGTTCGTCCGTATCCACCGCAATGCCCTGGTGGCGCGGGAGAGGATCGAGCGCTTGCAGCGTACGCCGCTGGGCCATTTCCAGCTGTATCTGAAAGGGCTCAATGGCGATGCGTTGACGGTCAGCCGACGACATGTAGCCGGTGTACGACGCCTGATGCAGAACCTGTGACGCTGAGGGGCAGGACCTGCCGTTCTGTGCGCACGGCGCGCGGACGATTGGTCTTGCCTATCAGGGCGAAAGCGGCTTGCGACAGGAGAGCCTGTTATCATTCCGGTCATGTTTCAATCCCGGAATAGGCTCATGAACCGCGAGATTCGCATTGCCACGCGTCAAAGTGCGCTTGCCCTGTGGCAGGCCGAGTATGTAAAGGCCCGTCTGGAGGCAGCCCACCCGGGGTTGCACGTCAGTCTGTTGCCGATGACCAGCCGGGGCGACAAGCTGCTCGATGCACCGCTGGCGAAGATTGGTGGCAAGGGCTTGTTCGTCAAGGAGTTGGAAACGGCGCTGCTCGAAGGCGAGGCCGACATTGCCGTGCATTCCATGAAGGATGTGCCGATGGAGTTTCCCGAAGGCCTTGGGCTCTACGCCATCTGCGAGCGGGAAGATGCACGCGATGCCTTCGTTTCCAACACCTATTCCAGTCTGGCGGATCTGCCGGCCGGTAGCATTGTGGGTACTTCCAGTCTGCGCCGTCAGGCCCAGCTGCTGGCCCAACGCCCAGACCTTGAGATCCGTTTCCTAAGGGGCAACGTCAATACGCGCCTTGCCAAGCTGGATGCAGGCGATTATCACGCCATCATCCTGGCAGCGGCCGGGCTGATCCGTCTGGGCTTTCAGGACCGCATCCGTGAATCCATCAGTGTCGAAGACAGCCTTCCGGCAGGTGGACAGGGCGCGGTAGGCATCGAGTGCCGCACGGACGATGCCGAAGTCCACGAACTCCTGAAGCCGCTCCATCATCTGGAGACCGAGCAGCGCGTCATTGCCGAGCGCGCCATGAACCGCCATCTCAACGGCGGCTGCCAGGTGCCCATTGCCTGCTATGCCATCCGCGAAGGCGAAGAACTCTGGTTGCGTGGCCTGGTGGGTCAGCCGGATGGCACCCTGCTGCTGCGCGCCGAGGCGCGGGGATCGGTTATCGACCCGTCTGCACTGGGTATCCAGGTTGCGGATGAGCTACTTGCCCAGGGCGCCGGTGACATTCTGCGGGCCGTTTACGACGAGGCTGCTCAGCCATGACGGCCTGGCGGCTGCTTCTGACCCGTCCGGCCGAAGAGTGCATACCTCTGGCGGCTGCACTGGACGAGCGGGGTATTCACAGCGCCAGCCTGCCGTTACTGGCCATCGAGCCGCTGCCTGAGACACCGGAGCAGCGCACCCTCGTGCTGGATCTGGACCGCTACAAGGCGGTCATCGTGGTCAGCAAGCCGGCCGCCCGGCTCGGCCTGGAGCGGCTTGACCAGTACTGGCCGCAGCCGCCCATTAACCAGACCTGGTTCGCCGTAGGCGCCGCCACGGCGGATATTCTCGAAGCCTATGGCCTTTCGGTCATCACGCCCGACCAGAGCGAAGACAGCGAGGGCATCCTGGCCTTGCCGCAGCTTGATCAAGCCTTGCAGGAGGCTGATCCCCGCGTGCTGATCCTGCGGGGCGAAGGTGGCCGGGAAACCATGGCCGACACGCTGCGTGAGCGAGGCGTGCAGGTCGACTACCTTGAGTTGTACCGGCGCGTATTGCCGGATCATCCACAAAATGCCCTGACCGAGTGCCTTGCAGCGGAACGCCTCAATGGCATCATGGTCAGCAGTGGGCAGAGTTTCGCGCACCTGCGTACCCTGGCCGGCTCTGCATGGCCGGACGTGTGTTCGGTGCCGCTGCTGGTACCCAGCGAGCGTGTGGCCGAGCAGGCCCGCGCGGCCGGTATCCAGCGTGTCATTACCTGTCATGGCGCCAGTACCGCTGCGGTACTGGCGGCGCTTGAAGAGCATCATCCTTGAATAACCGATCAAAGGAAGGACTTGTGAGCGAAACAGTCACTCCCACTGACGATGCCGTACCGGCATCTGGCGAGACCGTCAACGCGACGCCTCCACCTGCCCCGACTCCGGAAAAGCCCCGGCGTGGCAGTGCCGGGCTGGCTCTGCTGGCATTACTGGTAGGCGCTGCCGGCCTGGCGGCCGGTGGCTGGAGCCTCTGGCAGACACGGACCCTGCATGAGCAGGATCATGCCCAGCTGGCTCAGCTTGAAGATGCCCGTAGCCTGACGCGTCAGGTCGAGCAGCGTGAGCAGGCTCTGGCCGCTCAGCTGGAAAAGCTGCCCAATGCAGAAGATTTCGAAAGCCGCCGCCGGCTGATGAGCCAGCTGCAGGCCGACCAGCAGCACCTGGCCCAGCAATTCAATGAAGTGGTTGGGCAAAGCCGGCAAGTCTGGCGTCTGACCGAGGCCGAGCACCTGATGCGCATGGCCACGCTGCGCCTGACAGCGCTGCAGGATGTGCCCAGCGCGCAAAACCTGCTCCAGGCGGTCGATGAGATTCTCAAGTCGCAGAACGATCCGGGCGCCTTTGCCGTGCGCCAGCAGCTGGCGAGCAGTCAGCAGGCGCTGCGCCAGTTGCCGGATCTGGACCGCACCGGTCTGTTCGTTCGGCTGTCCGCTTTGCGAGATCAGGTACAGACGCTTGAGCCGCTGCCGCCGCGCTTTGTGCACCCCGAGGGGGACCAGCCTGGTGTCCAGGCCAGCGAGGAAAGCACGAACCGCTTCGTGCGTGCCTGGCAGCGCCTGCGCGAGCGTGTTTCCGGCTACTTCCGGATCGATTTTTCAGCGGACAAACCCATCAAGCCGCTGCTGGCTGAGGAAAGCCTGGCCCAGGTCCGCCTGGCCATGAACTTGGCCCTTGAGCAAGCTCAGTGGGGAGCACTCAATGGCAACCAGGCGGTCTACCAGCGTGCGCTGACCCAGGCGCAAGGCGTTCTTGAGGCTCACTTCAATAGCCAGAACGCTGAAAGCCGCGCGGTTCGTGAGACCTTGAGCGAGCTGGCGGACAAGCCTGTAACGCTCAATCCACCGGATCTCAGCCCGACGCTGTCGGCTCTTCAGGCGTATATCGCCCGCCGTCAGCAACCTGAATCGACTACTTCTGCCCAGCCTGCACCCCCGGCTGCGTCGCCTGCCCAGGAGGAGCAACTGTGAAACGACTGACTCTGCTGTTCCTATTTGCCGTACTGGTTGCCCTCGGGGTAGCCGTCATCATGGCGGATGAGCCAGGCTATGTGCTGTTCTCCTACAACAGCTTCCGTTACGAATCGAGCTTCTGGGGGTTCCTCGCCCTGATCGTAGCGGCCGTGATCGTCCTGTACCTGTTGCGGCTGGCCTTGTCGGCCCTTGGCGTTTCGGGCCGAGTGGTCAATCCCTGGTCGCGTTACAACAAGCAGCGCCGTGTCGCCCAGGCCGCTCATCGTGGTCAGCTGGAGCTGGCTGAAGGTGACTGGTCGTCAGCGCTCAAGCACCTGAAGACTGCAGCGGAAAGCGATGCACACCCGCTGACTCACTATCTGGGTGCCGCCCGGGCTGCCAACGAGATGGGTCAGTACGAAGAAAGCGACGCGCTTCTGCAGAAGGCCCGAGAGCGCGAGCCCCATGCCGATGTGGCCATCGGTCTGACTCAGACTCAATTGCAGATCCATCGGGCGCAGTATTCCGAGGCACTGGCAAGCCTGGCGCCTTTGCATGCAAAGTATCCCAAGCATCCCTACGTACTCTCACTGATGCAGCGCCTGTATGTGACCACGCGTGATTGGCCGGCACTGATCGGCCTGTTGCCGGAGTTGCGCAAACAGCGGGTTCTGGGCGAATCGGAATTAAGTGATCTTGAGCGCCGCGCCTGGTTGGCCTCGCTGGATGAGGTTAGCCCCATTGGCGATGAGGCACCTATACAGGCAATAGCGCGCCAATGGCAGCAGGTCCCCAGTGCGCTGAAAAGCGACGTGGAAATCGCCCATGCCTACGCGGCTCGTTTGCATGAGCTGAACCGAGAGGATGATGCCGAGGACGTACTGCGTGCTGCCATCAAGCGTAATTACGACGACCGGTTGGTCCGCCTGTATGGCTACATCAAGAGCCGTGACCCGGCCAAACAGCTGCAGTTGGCCGAGGGCTGGCTACGTAACCGTCCAAACGACCCCGTTCTGTTGCTGACGCTGGGCCGTCTGTGTCAGACCAACCAACTCTGGGGTAAGGCGCGGGATTATCTCGACGCCAGCCTGAGCGCCCAGCGCACACCCGAGGCCTGCGGTGAGTTGGCACGTCTTCTGACCCATCTGGGCGAGACGGATCGCAGCAACCAATTGCTGCTGGAAAGCACCGGCAGCCGCCCGACTCCTCCGGCGCTGCGGGCCTAAGAGGTGTTTATGCAGGGTCTGGTGCGCTTCTTCACGCCAGACCCTTTATCCCCCTTGCAGCACCTCTCATCCGCCCTACCGCGTATAAGCTGCTTTACTTCGCTTGAAAGGCCGCAACGCTTTCACTACCGTAGCGACCTCTATTTCTTTTGGAGCCGTCCTGCTCGTGACTAGCCCGCGTTTTATTTTTTCGCTAATCGCTATTGCTTGCGCCGTGCTCATGGCCGCCGGCCTTTACCTTGAGCACGTCCTCGGCCTTGAACCCTGCCCGCTCTGTATCGTCCAGCGGATATTCTTCATCATCGCCGGCATCCTGGCGTTCATCGCGGCCCTGCATAATCCGGCTACCCGCGGCCAGCGTGTCTATGCGGTCCTGATCTTTCTGTCCTCGGCCCTGGGCGCTGCGACCGCCGGTCGGCAAGTGTGGCTGCAGACGTTACCGGCCGACCAGCTGCCTGCCTGCCTGCCCAGCCTGGATTACATGATGCAGGCCCTGCCATTCCAGGACGTTGTGCGCCTGGTTCTGCATGGCACGGCCGATTGCGCCGAAGTGAACTGGACATTGTTTGGCATGAGCGTGCCGGAGTGGAGCCTGCTGGCCTTTACCGGCTTTATTCTGCTTTCGATCTATCAGTTCTTCCGCCGCTCCCGTGGTGTCATTGTCCGATAATCGGAAGGCCGTTCAGCAGGTCGCAGGGGTTGCAGTCGATCACTGAACGGCACTACTCTGCTTCGACGGTGTCCGAACAGTCTCTGGTTGGATTAACCGGGTCGAACGCCTTACGACGAAGACCGTCGGGGCTATTGTTTCGCCGCTGAGGAAGAGTTCGTCATGCTTGAACGTTGCCGAAATGCACAAGAACGTTGGGGTGGGGTGCACCAGATGATTGATCGCTGGTTGCAGGAACGTCAAAAACTGGTAACGGCATATCAAGCCCTGCAGCTAGAGCCTCAGTTGGCTCCGATGGTAAACCACAAGGGCCTTGAGCAGCTGTGCGATCTGCTCGTGGACTATGTATCGGCAGGGCACTTCGAAATCTATGAGCAACTGATGAACGAGGCAAAGGCCTTTGATGATCAGCGTGCCATGGAATTTGCCCATACCGTTTATCCACGCCTGCAGGCCTTGACCGAGGCTGCCCTGAATTTCAATGACCGTTGCGACAGTGGCGACTGCCATGAGCCGGCTCGCCTGCTGGTTGAGCTGCAGCAACTGGGCAAACTGCTCGATGAGCGCTTCGAGCTTGAAGACTGCCTGATCGAAGTGCTGCACAATTCGCATCAGCTGCAGCCAATGTCCACGCCCGGCGTGGCCGCGTCTCAACAGCCGGTCTATTGAGTGACGCGCTGATCGATGCACATGAAAAACCCCGCCTAAGCGGGGTTTTTTGTGCCCGATGGATTAGCAGAATTCTGCCGGATCCGGGCCCAGGCGCTTGCCTTCATCCAGAGCGGCGATCTTTTGCATGTCATCGCTGTCGAGGCTGAAGTCGAAGATATCGGCGTTTTCACGGATACGTTCGGGATTGGTGGATTTAGGAAAAATGATTGAGCCAAGTTCGACATGCCAGCGCAGGATGACCTGAGCAGGCGTCTTGCCATGCTTTTTCGCCAGTTCCTGGAACAAAGGATGCTTGAGCAGCTCGCCGCCCTGAGCCAACGGGCTCCAGGCTTCGGTCAGGATATTCTTCTGACGGTTCACTTCGCGCAGGGCATTTTGCTGCAGCAGCGGATGAACTTCGATCTGATTCACCACTGGGGTTACGCCGGTTTCCAGAATGATTTGCTCCAGATCTTCCTGGCGGAAGTTGGAGACGCCTACCGAGCGAACGCGACCCTCTTCACGCAGGCGCAGGAACGCTTTCCAGGTATCCAGAAACTTGTCAGCCTTGGGGCAGGGCCAGTGAATGAGGTAGAGGTCTACGTAGTCCAGCTTGAGCTTGGACAGGCTCTCGTCAAAGGCCTTGAGGGTTTCGTCGAAGCCCTGGCGCTCGTTCCACAGCTTGGTTGTCACGAAGAGTTCGCTGCGGTCGATGCCGGATTCAGCGATGCCCTGGCCTACGCCTTCCTCGTTATTATAGGCAGCCGCTGTATCGATGTGGCGGTAGCCCATTTCGAGGGCTGAGCGGATCAGCTGGGGCGCTTCTTCGTTCGGGGTTTTCCAGGTACCCAGGCCGAACTGGGGAATATGGTGACCGTCATTGAGTTGAAGGCTCGGAATCGAGGACATGATTACTCCTGTGTCGAGATGAAGGGAGTCGTATATTTCCGGCGGTATCGGTGATACGACCGGGGAGAAGCCGTTTCTATCCCGGCGCGTTACGAACGGGCTCGGGAGCATGGGGCAGACGCGCCTCCAACGCCTGGGCCAGATAGCGGACAAAGACCTTGATACGGCGAGGCACGTGCCGGCGGTACGGGTAGACCGCGTAGATGTCGGCACGGGGTGCCTCGTACGCGGTCAGCAGCGGCAGCAGGGCGCCCGAGGCGAGGTGCTCATGGACATCCCACCAGGAGCGCAGGATCAGCCCATGGCCGTCCAGCGCCCATTGCAGGGCAACTTCTCCATCATTGCTCGACAGGCTGCCGCTGACCTTGTGGGCGTACTCACGTCCCTCCTTATGGAAGCGCCAGATAGCGTAGTCGCTGCCATCCTGGCGCAGCACGATGCAGTTATGTGCACTCAGCTCGGATACCTCATGGGGCGTACCGGAGCGGCTCAGATAGGCTGGAGAGGCACAGAGCAGGCGCGGATTGCCCAGCAGGCGATGGCCGACCAGGCGTGAGTCCGGCGGCTCGCCCATGCGAATACCGATATCCATGCCCTGGTCCAGCAGGCTGAGCGGCTGGCTGGTCAGCTCAAGGGATAGCTCGACATCAGGGTACTCCTGGGCGAAGCGGGACAGGACAGGGGCGAGGTGGCGTCGCCCAAAGCCAAAGGTTGCGTTGATTCTGAGCTGCCCGCGCAAGGTCTGGCGTTGGTTGCCCAAGGCGCTTTCCAGCTCCTCCAACTGCTGGAGAATCGGCCGGGCGCCCTCCAGGTACAGCTCGCCTTCTGCCGTCAGGTCCAGCCGCCGCGTCGTGCGTTGTACCAGCTGAACGCCCAGGCGCTGTTCCAGCTGCGTCAGTCGCTTGCTTACTGCAGGCAGTGACAGCCCCAGCTCACGCGCCACGGCGGTAAGGCTGCCCCGTGTGGCGACGCGCTGGAAAAAGCTGAGGTCATCGATGGCGGACATGCAATTCTTTACCTGGATTCAATAATGGCTTTCGTCAAAGGCGAATTGTGTGGGTCAGGGGAGTGAATAACACTGGCCGGACTGTGTATCAACTACAAGAGGATTCGCCCATGAGCACGCCCTGTTACCGGATTGCAGTCATTCCCGGCGATGGCATCGGCAAGGAAGTCATGCCTGAGGGCATTCGGGTCATGGATGCCGCTGCAAAGGCATTCAACCTGACGCTGCAATGGGATTGGTTTGATTTTGCCTGTGCGGATTACTACGTGAAGCACGGCAAGATGATGCCGGACAACTGGTTCGAACGGCTCAAGGGCTACGACGCGATTTACTTTGGCGCGGTGGGCTGGCCCGAGGTGGTTCCTGATCATGTCTCCTTGTGGGAGTCGCTGCTGAAATTCCGCCGTGACTTCGACCAGTACGTGAACCTGCGCCCCTGCCGCCTGATGCCGGGCGTGAGAAGCCCGCTGGCCAACCGCAAGCCGGGTGATATCGATTTCTATGTGGTGCGCGAGAATACCGAAGGCGAATACTCCAGCATCGGCGGCAAGATGTTTGCCGGCACCGAGCGCGAAGTGGTCATGCAGGAAACGGTCATGAGCCGTATCGGGGTCGATCGCATCCTCAAGTTCGCCTTTGAGCTGGCGCAGCGGCGTCCGAAGAAACACCTGACCTCGGCCACCAAATCCAACGGCATTTCCATCACCATGCCTTACTGGGACGAGCGGGTAGAAGCCATGGCGGCAGGCTATCCAGAGGTCAAGGTCGACAAGTACCACATCGATATCCTGACGGCGAACTTTGTGCTGCATCCGGACTGGTTCGACGTCGTCGTGGCAAGCAATCTGTTCGGGGACATTCTTTCCGACCTTGGCCCGGCCTGCACGGGTACGATCGGTATTGCGCCTTCGGCCAACATCAATCCGGACCGCCGCTTCCCCAGCCTGTTCGAACCCGTCCATGGCTCGGCGCCGGACATTGCAGGCCAGGGGATTGCCAATCCCATCGGACAGATCTGGTGCGGCGCGATGATGCTGGAGCACCTGGGCCACCATGACGCCGGCGCGGCAGTACTGGCTGCCATCGAGACCGTTCTGGCAAAAGGTCCGGACAATGCACCGCTGACACGGGATATTGGCGGGACGGGAACGACCGAGGCGCTTGGCAAGGCCATTGCCGCGCAGTTCTGAAGGGTCTCTTCTGGCTTAATAAAAAGCCCCGCCTCGGCGGGGCTTTTCAGGTCCAGTGATGCTTACGCCCGTCGGGGCAGGGTAAAGCTGAGCAGGAAGAGCGCTGCGGCCGAGACCACGATGGAGGGGCCGGCAGGCGTGTCCTGATACCACGACAGCGATAGGCCCAGGCACACCGCAATGATACCCAGCACACTGGCGCCAAAGGCCATTTGCTCGGGGCTGCGGGCATGGCGCTGCGCGGCAGCGGCGGGAATGATGAGCAGCGACGTGATCAGCAGGACGCCGACGATTTTCATCGCGACCGCAATCACGATGGCAATGAGCAGCATCAGGGCCATGCGGATGGCCGTAACCGGCAGGCCTTCCACCTGGGCCAATTCCTCGTGGACGGTAATGGCTAGCAGAGGGCGCCAGAGCGCGGCCAGCGCGGCCAGTACGATCACGCTGCCGATCAGAATCCACCACAGATCGCTCTGGCTGACGGCAAGCAGATCCCCAAAGAGATAGCTCATCAGGTCGATCCGTACGTCCTTCATGAAGGACAGAGCCACCAGGCCTAGCGACAAGGTGCTGTGAGACATGATGCCCAGCAGCGTATCGGCGGCCAGGCCCCGGCGGCGCTGGAGCAAGACCAGGAGCACAGCCAGAACGACGCAGCCAACGGTAACCGCCAGGGTCGGGCTGACATCAAGCAAAAAGCCCATTGCCACACCGAGCAGGGCTGCGTGGGAAAGGGTGTCGCCAAAATAGGCCATACGTCGCCAGACCACGAACGATCCCAGCGGCCCGGCAACAACCGCCAATGCAAGCCCGGCGAGCAAGGCGTAAAGAAGAAAATCAGCCATGCTTGCAGTGTTCACCATGGACGTGGGGTTTCATCACGACGCCACCATGCAGTTCATGGGCATGGTCGTGGTGATGGTGGTAGATCGCGAGGCTGCGCGCGTCCTGGCCGAACAGTTCGACAAAGGCCGGATCGCCGCTGACCTGCTCGGGATGGCCGGAGCAGCAGATGTGATGATTCAGGCAGACGACCTGATCAGTGGTGCTCATGACCAGATGCAGGTCATGGGAAACCATCAGCACGCCACAGCCGTAGCGGTTGCGCAATTGGGTAATGAGCCGATAAAGCTCCGCCTGACCGCTTACGTCCACACCCTGGACCGGCTCGTCGAGCACTAGCAGCTCGGGCTTGCGCAGGAGCGCACGGGCCAGCAGCACGCGCTGCAACTCGCCTCCGGAAATGGTTTGCAAGGGGCTGTCGAGTAAGTGATCTGCACCTACCTCAGCCAGGGCGCTGGCGGCACTTGTACGGTCTACACCCGGCACGAGCCGCAGGAACCGCAGCACAGAGAGCGGAAGCGTTGCGTCTACGTGCAGCTTTTGCGGCATGTAGCCAATCGTCAGGCGTGGCTGACGCCAGACGCTGCCGGTGTCCGGCTTGAGCAGACCCAATACGGTACGCACCAGTGTTGTCTTGCCAGCCCCGTTGGGCCCGATCAGCGTGACGATTTCGCCACGCGTGAGGGTCAGGTTTACCTGATCAAGAATGTTCTGCCCGGAAAAGCGCACGCCCACATCGGACAGCTGGATCAGCGCATCGCTCATTGAGCGTCCTGGCAGGCAGAGCAGAGGCCGATGACTTCGACCGTCTGGCCTTCGACCTTGAAGCCGACCGTGCCGGCACCTGCCTGAATAGCCTCATGAATGGCTGGCTGTTCAAGCTCGATCGCCACATGGCAATGGCGGCAGATCAGGAACTGACCTTGGTGGGCATGCCCTGGGTGATTGCAGCCAATGAAAGCGTTCAGGGAGGCGATGCGGTGCACCAGGCCGTTTTCAAGCAGGAAATCCAGCGCACGATAAACGGTCGGCGGTGCAGCACGGCGGCCGTCCTGCTCGCTGAGGACCGCCAGGATGTCATAGGCCCCGAGCGGCTTGTGGCTTTGCCAGACCAGCTCCAGCACGCGGCGGCGCAGGTCGGTCAGGCGTACACCGGACTTCGTGCACAGCGATTCGGCCTCACCCAGCGCATGGGTGACGCAATGGGAATGGTCATGCGGGCGAGAAGCCAGAGGGATACTCGTCATTGAAATGAGCCGTTTGTGAATAGGGACGTTATTATATTGCAAACGTACTGCTTTGAGACCCTTCCGTGATCCGATCCCTGATTGCCGGCGCTCTGTTCGGCCTGACCGCTTTTGCAGCCTCGGCCTATGCCGAGGTCAACGTACTGACCAGCATCAAACCCCTGCAGCTGATTGCTGCGGCGGTGCAAGAGGGTGTCGATACGCCCGATGTCCTGCTGCCACCAGGCGCCTCCCCGCACAACTACGCCCTGCGGCCTTCCGACATACGGCGCATCCGCGAGGCGCAGCTGTTCTATTGGGTAGGGCCGGACATGGAAGTCTTTCTCAAGGATGTGTTGCCCGGCCGGGACAAGCCCAGCGTCGCCATACAGGAGCTACCTGATCTGCACCTGCGGCGCTTCGTCAATTTCAGCGCCGAAGCAGATCACGAGCACGAACACGACCATGGCCATGACGAAGCTTTCGAGCACGACCATGACCATCGTCCCGGCTCTATCGATGCGCATCTCTGGCTCTCGCTGAACAACGCACGTGTGATCGCTGCCAGGATGGCTGCCGATCTCTCGGCCCAGGACAGTGCCAACGCCGACCGCTACAAGGCGAATCTGGCAGCCTTCAATCAGCGGCTCGACCGCCTCGATGGCCAGCTCAAGCAGGATCTGACGCCCTTGATCGGCAAGCCGTATTTCGTCTTCCATGAGGCCTTCGACTACCTCGAGGAAGCCTACGGCCTGTCACACCGTGGTGTATTTGCCATCAGTGGGGATGTGCAGCCGGGCGCCCGCCATGTTGCCGCAATGCGCGCCATGCTCAAGAGCGCTGGGCCCACCTGTGTCTTTACCGAGCCGCCGCTGCGCCCGCGTCTGGCCGATACGCTGAGCCAGGGCCTGCCAGTCACGCTGTCCGAACTGGATCCGCTGGGCGCTGATGCGCCAGTCAATGCCTCCGGTTATGAGACGCTGCTGATCAACCTGACGGGCAAGCTGACGGATTGCCTGGGTAAAATTTAGGCAAAGGCGATTTTGACTAGCTGAGTCGTTGAGGCAGGGGCTTCGTACACAGGACGAAGCCCTCGAAGAGCTTACAGCGACAGGGGGAGCCGCAGCGCAACACTCTGGCGCTGGGCGAGACGGTGCTCGAACTCGGCAGGGTCGTGGATCAGCACATCCTGACCGGCAAAGGCCTTGGCGGCAATCAGGCGGGACAGCCAGAAGCGTACGCAGGCAATCCGCAGCATAACCGGCCAGAGTTCGACTTCGAGCGGCGTGAAGCGGCGCTTGGCGGCATAGGCGGCCAGTAATGAGCGGGCGCGCGGCTCGTCGAGCGAGCCGTCTTCGCGGGAGCACCAGTCATTCACCGTGATGGCGAGGTCATAGAGCATCCAGCCTGAGCAGGCATTGTAGAAGTCGATTACGCCAGACAGGTGCGGCCCGTCGAACATCACGTTGTCGCGGAACAGGTCGGCATGCAGGTTGGCGCATGGCAGGCTGGGGTTTCGCTCCTGCAGCGCGCGAATCTCATCCAGTGTGTTATGCAACATCGCCCGGGCCGATTCGGGTAGCTCGTTTGCCAGTTGTGGGCCCTGCTCCAGCATCCAGGCAAGACCCCGGTCGCTTGGGCGCTCGATGATTCGATCGCGTGTTGCCAAGTGGATGCAGGCCAGCAGCGAGCCGACTTCCTGGCAGTGATGAGGGTTCGGTGCGCGCTCATGCTTGCCCGGTAGCCGCGGCTGCAACAGGGCAGGCTTGCCCTTCAGGGTCCGTAGTCCGTCTCCCGCCTCGGTGCGCAGCGCATACGGCACTGGCAGATCGGCTTCATGCAGCACATCCAGGAGCTGGATGAAAAACGGCAGATCGGCTGCCGGACCGCGCTCGACCAGTGTCAGCACGAACTCACCGCCTTCCAGGCTGATGAAGTAGTTGGTGTTCTCGGACCCTTCGGCAATACCGCGAAAGTCGCGCAGGCGGCCAAGGCCGTAGTCTGCCAGGAAAGCTTCAAGCGTCGGGCGGTCGAGCGGGGTAAAGACGGACATGGGGTGAAGCTTTCCTCAAAGCGTCATGGACGAGAACGGCCTGCAAGCCGAAAAACGGCGGGCAGTTTACCGCCTGCTGCCACCTGAGGAACAGTCACCCGTACCGACAGGGCCGAATAAAATCACCAGCGGAAAATTTCCCATTGGGGAATCAGCATGTCGGGCTGGTCCGAGCGGATGAAATTGCTGTCGCCATCGGCGCGCACCAGAAAATACGGCTTGCCGTGCTTGGGAGTGATTTTGATGGCATACAGAAAACCGTTCACGCGGTATTCCTGGATGGTCTTGTCGCCATCATGACGGATAGTCACGTCCGGCTCGGGCGAAGGGTCCTCCTGGGCCAGTACGGGTACGGTAGGGGCAGCTAAAAGACCGATGAGTAAAAGTCTGCTGAGCACTCGCATGGTAACCTTGTCCTTTTGAATAGGTCAGAGGAAATTCTACCTCTAGGCCTCGCGAAAAGGTTGATCTCGCTCATGAGCCAAGCGCCTCTCGTCCTGGTGGACGGTTCCTCCTATCTCTACCGTGCCTTCCATGCCCTGCCGCCGTTGATGACATCGACCGGCCGGCCGACCGGCGCCGTGAAAGGCGTCCTCAACATGCTGCTGTCCCTGCGCAGACAATACCCGGACAGCCCCTTTGCCGTAGTCTTCGATGCCAAGGGCCCAACGTTCCGCGATGAACTCTTCGCCGACTACAAGGCCCATCGCCCGGCCATGCCCGATGACCTGCGCAGTCAGGTCGAGCCGCTGCACGCCTGCATTCGCGCCCTGGGCCTGCCGCTGCTCAATGTGGAAGGCGTCGAGGCGGACGATGTGATCGGCACTCTGGCCCGCAGCTGCGCAGCTGCTTCTCGTCCGGTGGTGATTTCCACAGGCGACAAGGACATGGCCCAGCTGGTCTGCGAGCATGTCACGCTGGTCAACACCATGAGCGGCAGCGTGCTGGACGTCGATGGTGTGAAAGAGAAGTTTGGTGTGGGGCCTGAGCACATTATCGACTTCCTGGCACTCATGGGCGACAAGATCGACAACATTCCCGGCGTACCGGGCATTGGCGAGAAGACGGCCTGTGGCCTGCTCAACGGGATTGGCGGCGGCCTGGACTCGCTGTATGCCAATTTGGACAAGGTGGCTACGCTACCGATCCGCGGCGCCAAGTCGCTGGCGGCCAAGCTCGAGCAGCACCGCGATCAGGCGTATCTTTCGTATCAGCTGGCAACTATCAAGATCGATGTTCCGCTCGACGTAAAATTCGATGAGCTGATGCCGGAGGAACCGCACCGCGAAGCGCTGATCGCCCTGTACAAGGAAATGGAATTCAAATCCTGGCTGGACGACCTGCTGCGGGAGGCCAAGGACAGCGGCGAGCCGCTGCCGCTGGGTGAAAGCGAGCAGGCGACGCTGGAGCTCGATTACCAGACGGTTCTGACCCAGGACGAATTCGACGCCTGGCTGGAAAAGCTGAAGGCGGCCGACCTGTTTGCCCTGGACACCGAAACCAACAGCCTGGACGCTCATCAGGCGGATCTGGCTGGTATCTCGTTCGCGGTAACAGCGGGCGAGGCGGCCTATGTGCCGGTTGCGCACAATTACATGGGGGCACCCGCCCAGCTTGACCGTGACGCCGTACTGGCTGCGCTCAAGCCGCTACTGGAAGACGAGACCAAGCTCAAGGTCATGCAGCACGGCAAGTACGACAAGAACGTCTTTGCCCGCTATGGCATCACCCTGCGCGGCATTGCCTTCGACACCATGCTCGAATCCTACGTGCTGGACGCCACCGCCACCCGTCATGACATGGACAGCCTGGCGCTCAAATACCTTGGCCATAGCACCATTCGCTTCGAGGATATCGCTGGCAAAGGGGCCAAGCAGTTGACCTTTGACCAGATTGCCCTGGAGCAGGCCGGCCCTTACGCCGCCGAAGATGCTGACGTTACCCTGCGCCTGCATCAGGCCCTCTGGCCCAAGCTGGAGGCCGTTCCGGCGCTGGCCAGCGTGCTGAAAGACATCGAGATGCCACTGGTGCCGGTACTGGCGCGTATCGAGCAGAACGGGGCCTATGTGGACCGCGATCTGCTTGGCGTGCAGAGCCGCGAGCTGGGTGAAAAGATGATCGCGTTGGAGAAAGAGGCTTACGAATTGGCCGGCCAGGAGTTCAACCTGGGCTCGCCCAAGCAGCTCGGCGAGATCCTGTTTGTGAAGCTAGGCCTGCCGGTGGTATCCAAGACCGCGTCCGGCCAGCCGTCCACGGCCGAAGCCGTGTTGCAGGAATTGGCCGACCAGGATTATCCGCTGCCCAAGGTCATCATGCAGCACCGCTCGATGAGCAAGCTCAAGAGCACCTATACCGACAAGCTGCCCCAGCAGATCAACCCGCACACCGGGCGTATCCACACCTCTTATCATCAGGCGGTGACGGCGACGGGGCGACTGTCTTCATCCGATCCGAACCTGCAGAATATCCCGATCCGCACCGCGGAAGGTCGCCGCATCCGTCAGGCCTTCATCGCGCCCAAAGGCTATAAGCTGATGGCGGCGGACTATTCGCAGATCGAGCTGCGCATCATGGCGCACCTGGCACAGGACGAAGGCCTGCTGCATGCGTTCCAGAACGATTTGGACGTGCACCGTGCTACGGCTGCCGAGGTCATGGGGGTGAGCCTGGACGAGGTAACCCATGAGCAGCGCCGCCGCGCCAAGGCGATCAACTTCGGCTTGATCTACGGCATGAGTTCGTTTGGCTTGGCCAAGCAGATCGGTGTGGATCGCAAGGAGGCCCAGGCCTATATCGACCGATACTTCCTGCGTTACCCCGGCGTGCTGGCCTACATGGAGCGCACCCGCGCCCAGGTCGTGGATCAGGGCTATGTGGAAACGCTGTTTGGCCGTCGTCTGTACCTGCCGGATATTCACTCCAAGAACCAGAACATCCGTCGTGGTGCCGAACGTGCGGCGATCAACGCGCCCATGCAGGGCACGGCGGCAGACATCATGAAGCGCGCCATGGTGCGTGTGGATGACTGGCTACAGCGTTCGGGTATTGATGCCCGCGTCATTTTGCAGGTACACGACGAACTGGTACTGGAAGTACGGGAAGATCTCGTCGAGACCGTGCATGAAGAACTCTGCCCATTGATGAGTGGTGCGGCTGAACTGGACGTACCGCTGCTGGTGGAAGCAGGCGTTGGCTGTAATTGGGACGAGGCGCACTAAAAAGACATGCAGAAGGCTCCGTTGGGGCCTTTTGCAGCGTTTTATGGCGAAATAGTGGCTAAAAGGAGCGAATTGGCTATCATCTTGAGGTTCAGGAATGAGTCTTCGAAAAAATAACAAGCGGTTATGACATTTTTTCGATGAACGGAGAACTTTTGTGAAGCCGTTCTGTCTGATTTTGTGAATGGCTTGGAGAAGCCCTTCGATGCTCCTTTGCTGTTTAGTGTTGGCAGATTAACGGACCCGCCCTAGCGGTCCGAACTTAAACCCCGATCTTTTCCCCTCCCCAATGAAGATCGGGGTTTTTTTTGCGTCTGGAAAAGTGCGGCAGAGGTTTTTGCCTGAACAAGAGCGGTAGCGCTTCGATGGACATGTGCTGCCTGCCTATGGCGCACCCACAATTCAGTGCGCCATGCTCCTGTGCTTATTCCACGTCGCTGGCCGCTTCGTCCTCAAGCAGCCCCAGCCATTGAGCCAACACCTTGTGGGCTTCTTCGATCCCCTGACGCTTGGGAGCCGAGAACAGCTGTACGCTGGCGTTGTCGCCCCAGCCTTTCTTGATGTCGCGCTGTACCTTGAGCAGTGCATTCTTGGCTGCGCCAAAAGCCAGCTTGTCGGCCTTGGTCAACAGAACATGGATCGGCATATGGCTTGCCTTGCCCCAGTCCAGCATCAGGAGGTCGAACTCGGTCAGTGGGTGGCGGATATCCATCAGCAAGACGATACCCACAAGGCTCTCACGGCTGCCCAGATAGGCTTCCAGGTGCTGCTGCCAGTGCTGTTTGAGCGGAATCGGGACCTTGGCATAGCCATAGCCAGGTAGGTCGACCAGACGTCTCTCCTCATCCAACTGGAAGAAGTTGAGCATCTGGGTACGGCCAGGGGTTTTGGAGGTACGGGCCAGGCTGGCATGGGTCAGGGTATTGAGTGCACTGGATTTGCCCGCGTTAGAGCGGCCGGCAAAGGCGACTTCGTAGCCAATATCCGGCGGGCACTGGTCCACCCGGGTGGCGCTGATCTGGTAGGTCGCTTGTTGGCAAAGGCCGATAATAGGGTTTTTGAACGTCATAGTAGGTCTCGATGGCGCCGCAGCGCTGCGACTCCCGCTTTCGCTCAGCGGAGCCGTCTCTATAGAATGATGCAGATTCTGTACGCATAGTATGCCTGGGGTCGAGCAGGCTGGCTTGCGTCCCGTACACAGGCGTAATGGATCGACGGATGAAAACACTGATGGTGAGCCTTTTGCTCACCCTGGGAGTCAGCATGACGGCCCAGGCCGCAGGCGATGTTGCCGCCGGACAAAGCAAGTCGATGGTCTGTGGTGCCTGCCATGGTCCCGATGGTAACAGCCCTATACCCAATTTTCCCAAGATTGCCGGTCAGGGCGAGCGCTATCTGATCAAACAGCTCCACGATATCAAGAGCGGCGCCCGGCCCGTGCCTGAAATGATGGCGTTCATGCCAGGCCTGAGCGATCAGGATATAGAAGACCTGGCGGCCTATTTTGCCTCCCAGAAGCCAGTGATCGGCGCCGCTGACCCTGCGCTTGTGGCTGCTGGCGAAGCGCTTTATCGAGGCGGACGTCTGGAGACGGGTCTGCCTGCCTGTACGGGCTGTCATGCGCCGGATGGTGTCGGCAATCGCCAGGCCGGCTTTCCCTTGCTTTCAGGCCAGCACGCCGCTTATACCCTCAAGCAGCTGACCGCTTTTCGCGAAGGACAGCGCGCCAATGATGGCGAAGCCATGATAATGCGCAGCATTGCCGGCAAGCTGTCTGACCAGGATATTTCAGCCTTGGCAACCTATATTGAAGGATTGCACTAGAGCTGTTTACGGTGCATCCCATTGGGTGGACGCGTTGAGAAGTTGAATCAAGCCTGAATGTCACGTTAAAAAGCGCCGCACCAGCCGTCATTTTGGTGGTTATGACCGCTACAATGGCAGACCCCGTCGCACGCTTCGATTGAAGCATGGCTTTATCCGGCGTGGCCTGCCTGCTGCGGGCTTCGCAGCATGGCCTTTCAGCCCAGGAGTAGATTAATGCGTAACCTGATTCTTACCGCTGTATTAGCCTTTTCCGGCCTGTTTGGTACGTTTGCCAACGCCCAGGAGATTGAGGCTGGCAAACAATACACGGAAATGAGCAACCCGGTCCCAGTGGCTACACCGGGCAAGATCGAAGTGGTCGAACTGTTCTGGTATGGCTGCCCGCACTGCTATGCCTTCGAGCCGACGTTGAATGCCTGGGCCAAAAAGCTGCCTGACGATGTGAGTTTCCGTCGCGTGCCGGCCATGTTTGGTGGTGTCTGGAACGTTCATGGCCAGCTGTTCGTGACGCTGGAAGCCATGGGCGTCGAGCAGAAGGTGCATGAGGCGATTTTTGCGACCATTCATAACGGCCAACAGAAGCTGGCCACTCCTGAGGAGATGGCGGACTTTCTGGCCAATCAGGGTGTTGATCGCGAGAAATTCCTGAGCACCTACAATTCCTTCGCTGTGAAGGGACAGGTCGAGAAGGACAAGAAACTGGCAATGGCCTACCAGATCAGCGGCGTTCCGACCATGGTCGTCAACGGTAAATACCGCTTTGACCTAGGTAGCGCAGGTGGTCCGGACCAGGCCCTGCAAGTGGCTGATTTCCTGATCCAGAAGGAACGCGCCGCCAAGTAATACCCTGCCGGGCCTGCCATTCTGGCGGGCCCTTCCAGGCGGCGCTGCTGGCTGAATCTTCCATGCTGCCCAACCAGCTGGCGCAGACCTGTCGCTATTTACAACCTGTATCACACTTCTGCTGTGTACGTTAAAGGCCGGGTTATTTCGGCCGTTACAACTGCCATGAACCTTATCGAAGCGATACAACCTGTGGCGTCTGCTAAAACATGCATAACGCTTTAGATTTACCCATGCTCTTTTCTCGGGGCCTGACATGAGCCAGGACGATCTCGAACGCTGGAAAAACAAGTACCTGGAGGTCGTCGAGCGCCAGGAAGAAGTGGAGGCGCGCTGGGAAGCGCGTCTTGACCTAGTACGCCGTGGCCTGACCCGCACCAGTATCGCAGCCGAAGGCAACGACAAGGCTGTGGATGAGTGTCTCCATGATCTGCGCAATATCCTGCGCCACGAGAACATGGACGACGAGCTCTCGCGCATGATTCCGCGTCTGGAGAAAACTGTACTCGAGTCGGAGCGTCGCCGTAGCGAGCGCGCCGAGCATGCGGCCAAGGCCTTTGCGGACCTGTCTCATATGCTGATGGCGCTACCGCTGCCTCGGGATATCCGCAAGTCGCTGAAGCGCTTTGCCAAGAAGGCGGCCAATTCAGCCGAGCAGCCAGGTGATTTCCCCAAACTGGTGATCGAGTTGAGCCGACTGCAGCGTCAGGCCCTGGAGGCTCAGGCCAATGCCCAGCCCCATAAGCCTGGTTTTCTGGAGCGGCTGCTGGGTAAGGGAAAGGAGGAGGCGCCTGTTATTGCCAAACCCGTACCGGCCCGGCATGACGAGGCGGATGACGAAGACGACCTGGATGACGAGCCGGCTTCGAGCGCTGCCGACCTGCCGGTGGTTGCGGAGCCCGCTAAGCCTGAGCAAGTCGTACTGCCCGTAGCAGAGGCGCCTCAGCCCTCGCCTATCACTGTGCTGATCGAGGGAGCCAGCTCTGCGGTCGAGCAGGAGCCGCTTGCCGAGCCTACTGCTCAGGCTGCGCCGATTGCTGCCATCGCACCGGATGTACCCAGCGAGACACCAGCCAGCATACCCGTTGAGGCTGAGGGCGATAAGCCTGAGGTCGCTGAGCCAGCAGAAACTGCTATTGAAACCGCTACTGTCGAAGACGAGAAGCCCGCCGAGCTAGAAGCCGCAGTAGAAGAGCCGTCTCAAGTCATGGAAAGTACTGAGGCCGAGCAGTCTAAAATGGCTATGGCTGAAGTTACGTCAGACGAGTCCCATTTTGATCTGCCACCACCGCCAGAGCCTGGATACAGCGCTATCGCTCCGCATATCGAGGCGACGCTGATTCATCTATTGGACGAGCTGCAGCTGCCGGATAGCCACAAACCGCAGGCTGAAGCCTTGCGCCAGCGCATGTTCGGACGGTTGAACTGGTATGAGCTGGTGCCGTTGCTGGATGACCTGTCGGGCCTGGTGCTTTCACTCAACGACCAAGGCCATCGCGAGTTCGAGGGCTATCTCAAGCAGCTCAATCAGCGCCTGGACAGCTTCCAGAATCATTTGCAGCAGGTCAACGAAGGCCATGACGAGGCTCGTGAGCAGGAGCGTTCCTTCAGCGAAGAGCTCCGTGAGCAGGTCAGTGACTTGCAGACTCATGTGCAGGAAGCCGCTGAGCCAGATAATGTGAAAAAGGCGCTGGAAAGCCGCTTGGATGGCATGCTGACTCATATGGAGCAGTATCAGCAGCAGCGTGAAGCGCGCGAGCTGGAAATGGCCGAGCGGCTGAAAACGCTTTCGGAGCGTGTGGTCAGCATGGAGCAGGAGGCCAACGACTATCGCTCCCACGTCGAAGAGCAGCGCAAGAAAGCCCTGACCGATCCGCTGACCGGACTGCCTAACCGTGCGGCCTGGACCGAGCGCCTGGATGCCGAGGTCTCGCTCTGGCAGCGTTACCATAACAGTCTGCTGCTGGCGGTGATCGACGTGGATCACTTCAAGCGGGTCAACGATGATTTCGGCCATCTGGCGGGAGACAAGGTGCTCAAGATCATCGGTACCCAGTTGAGCAAGAAGCTACGGCGGACCGACTTTATTGCGCGCTTCGGTGGAGAGGAATTTGTCGTCCTGTTGCCTAACACGTCCATGGAGGAGGGCGAGCCCCTGATTCAGGCGTTACGTGCAGCCATTGAAGCCTGCCCGTTTCATTTCAAGGGCGAGCGCGTCACCATAACCTGCTCGGCCGGCCTCACGGCGTTCCAGACAGGCGAAGGCAGCAAGCAGGCTTTCGAACGTGCGGATCAGGCGCTTTACCGCGCCAAGCGCGGAGGGCGGAACCGAATCGAGCTGGCCTGATGGCCTGCCATACCCTACAAAAGTTGTCCGAGGTTCTTGCGTCATGCGTCTGCTACTGCCCTTGTTATTGCTCTTCAGCACCTTGCTCGCCGGTTGTGCCGGTGGGCTTCGCATCAATACGGACCACACGGCCAAGGATCAGGACAGCCGTGTGCAATACATCGTGCTGCACTACACCGCGTCGGACTCGCAACGCTCTCTGGCCATGCTGACCCATGGCGGTGTAAGCGCCCACTATATGATTGACCGGGACGGCACGATCTACCGGTTGGTCGACGAAAATCGCCGTGCCTGGCACGCCGGGGAGAGCGAGTGGGAAGGGCGGACCTGGCTCAACGCGACGTCCATCGGGATCGAGATGGTAAACCTGGGCTTCCGTGACACGCCCACAGGACGTCAGTGGTATCCCTTCACGGAAGAGCAGATCAAGGCGCTTATCCCGCTACTCAAGGATATCCAGCAGCGTCACCACCTGGGGCCGAATGCCGTGATTGGCCATAGCGACATCGCACCGTCCCGCAAGCAGGACCCGGGCCCGATGTTCCCTTGGGCGCGTCTGGCCGCTGCCGGTATCATCAACTGGCCAACCCCGGCTACGGTCGCACAGCGGCAGGCCAGCCTGGGTGGCGTTCTCCCTCCGCCTGCGTGGTTCCAGCAGCAGCTGGCCCGTGTTGGTTATGCCGTACCGCAGACCGGCCTGCTGGATAAGGCGACCCGCGATGTGATTGCGGCCTTCCAGATGAAGTACCGCCCAGGTCGATTCGACGGTGAGCCGGATCTGCAGACGGCAGCCTTGCTGCTCAGCCTGCCAACGGGCCGTTAACCTCCCTTCGGGTTCGCGTCACGAACCTTGCCTAGCAGGCGCAGCAGCTGCGCCTGCTCATCGGCTTCAAGCGGTGCAAAGACAGCCTCCAACGCCTGCCGACGGGGTGCCTGCGCGAGCGTAAGCGCATGCCGGCCGGCATCAGTCAGGTGCACCAGGACCGCCCGGCGGTCATCCGGGTGGGGCTCACGGCGAACCAGTCCGTCACGTTCCAGTGCATCAATGGCATCTGTCAGGGTGCGGGGCGCGTGCTTCAAATGTTCCGCAAGCACACCGGGGCGACAGGGGCCGAGCTTATCCAGAAGGCTCATGACCTTATAACGGGCAAACGAGAGCCCCGAGGCTTGCAGCGCGCTATCCAGATGCTGACGCATGCTGCGCTTGATGTCGTGCAGGGCTTCGGCAATTTCAAAAATGGTTGACATGGTGCATCACTTATCTTGAATATAGTGAGGAACCTCAATGAATGGGTCCTCTTTAATGACTGCATCATTTCATAGCCGCACGGCAGATTCCAGTACACGTCACGTTTTTCAGCGCGTCCGCCATGAACTCAAACGTCGCTGGGCCCAGGTCGTCCGCCGTGAAAGCCTGGGTGGCGATATGCTGCGCCTGACCTTTGGCGGCCCGGATCTCGCGGATTTCAACAGCCCGGCCTTCGATGACCATATCAAACTGTTTCTCCCAGCCGATGGGGCGCCTATCCGCAGCGTTCCGCTGGATAGACTTGTGGGCCGCCATTACACGCCGCGCCGCTATGACTCTGCTACCGGTGAACTCGACATCGACTTTTACCTGCACGAAACAGGTGTAGTCACCGCGTGGGCTGCCCAGGCCCAGCCGGGCGATGAGATCGTGATTGGCGGTCCCAGAGGCTCGATGCTTCCGCCCAGCGACTTTGACTGGTATCTGCTGGCTGGTGACGAAACGGCCCTGCCGGCCATGGCACGCCGTCTTGAGGAGCTGCCCGCCGACAAGACAGCTATTGCGCTGGTAGAGGTAGCCCGACCAGGCGGCGAAATCCCCTTGCCGAGTCAGGCGGCCGTGACGCTGATCTGGGTCTACCGCGAGACGACGAGTGATTCGCTGGCGGACTCGCTGGCGCGATTGCAACTGCCCGCAGGTGAAGGCTACGCCTGGATCGCCAGTGAAGCCGGTGCTGCACGTGCCGCTCGGCAGGTGATGATCGAACAGCACGGACTGCCTCGCGAATGGGTCAAGGCAGCCGGCTACTGGAAACGCGGCGAAAGCGATCAGCACGTGAAGCTTGAAGATTGAACACAACCACCTCTTCCTCAGCTCCTGCGGGCAGTGATGGCCTGCCAACGCCCCGGCGCTATCAGGCCATTACGGCGCTGCTGGCGGCCATCAGCATGACAGTTCTGGATTCGGGCATTGCCAATCTGGCGCTGCCTACCATTGCCCAGGCACTTGATGTTTCCGCCGCGCAGTCAGTCTGGATCGTCAGTGCCTATCAGCTGGCGCTGGTGGCCCTGCTGCTGCCCTTGGCAGCGTTGTCCGAGCGGATCAGTCTGCGGCGTATATTCGGCGCCGGGGTCTGTCTGTTCAGCCTGGCGTCGCTCGGGTGTGCCCTGGCGCCGGATCTCTTCTGGCTGGTGCTGGCGCGAGCACTTCAGGGCATTGGGGCTGCTGCCATCATGTGTGTCAGCGCTGGCATCGTAAAGCTGACCTATCCCAGGCATCTGCTGGGACGGGGCATCGGTATCAATGCGCTTTGCGTTGCCCTGGGGTCAGCCCTGGCGCCCAGCTTGGGCGCCGGGATCCTGGCCCTGGGCGGATGGCCCTGGCTGTTTGCGATCAACCTGCCCATAGGACTGGCTGTCCTGATGCTGCTCAAGGCCTTGCCGGATAACCCACGGGCGCAGCGCCGTATCGATCCACTCAGCGCACTGCTCAATGTCGGCTTGTTCTGCGGTGCCATCGGTGGGCTTGAGCGACTGGCAGTAGAGCCCCTGCAAGGTGCTGCGCTATTGCTCGTGGCGGTCGGCTGCCTGTGGGGGTTGTTACGTCGTGAACGGGGTCAGACGGCGCCGCTGCTGCCGGTGGATCTGCTTGAACACTCAGCGTTCCGCCATGCGATCATGGCGTCCATCTGCTCGTTCGCTGCACAAATGCTGTGCTTTCTGGCTATTCCGTTCTACCTGCAGCATCAGTTGGGGCTCATGCCGGTACACGTAGCCTTGCTGATGCTGTCGTGGCCGCTGACGGTGGCCGTGGCCGCTCAGGTCGCCGGGCGTCTGGCGGATCGTTACCGCCCCCAGACGCTGTGCATGCTGGGTGGGTTGGGTATCGCCCTGGGGTTGGGAATTACCGCGGTCTGGCCGCTGGCAGAAGGACAAGGCCCACTGGTGGCTTTCATGATCATCGGCGGGCTGGGCTTCGGCTTTTTTCAGGTGCCCAACAACCGGGTCATGCTGACGTCCACGCCGTCTTCCCGGACCGGAGCGACAGGAGGCATGCAGGCGACTGCACGGCAGACCGGCATGGCTCTGGGCGCCGCCGCGCTGGCCATCCTGCTGCATCTGTGGCCGGAGGGAGCGCCTCGTCTGGGGTTGGCCCTGGCTTCGGCATTGGGTCTGCTGGCGGCCTGGATCAACTGGCACGTGCCCAAGGAAGACAAGGCATGAAAAAGCCGCCCGGTGGGCGGCTTTTGCGTTCAGGTTGGCAGTGTCATGAAGAATTGCGTTCCCTGGCCCGGTCGCGAGACGACACCAATGCGCCCGCCGTGGAGCTGAATGATCTCCTTGCAGAGCGCAAGGCCAAGACCGGCACCGCCTTTCTTGGTACCAATCTGCACAAACGGCTCGAATACCCGGCCTTGTTGGGCATAGGCGATCCCTTCACCGTTGTCCTGTACAGCCATAAGCAGGCGATCGTTCTGACGCATGGCCTGAAGCGAGACGCGGCCACCTGCAGGGGTATGGCGAAGGGCATTGCTGATGAGGTTGTCCAGCACCCGGCCCATTTGTGCCGGGTCCAGCGTGACGCGGGGAAGCGGGGTGTGCAGCAGTTCCACCACCAGCTCGACCGACTTGTCCCGAGCGGCATCGGCATGCCGTGCGCGGGCCTGATCGAGCAGCTCGCTGACTTCACTCGGGACCTTCTCGGGACGTTGCAGGCCGCTCTGATAGCGTGAGAAGTCCAGCAGGTCGTTGATCAGGCGGACCAGGCGATGGGTTTCCTCATCCACTGTCTGCAGCAGGTAAGCCTCGCGCGAGTCTTCGGGAAACTTCAGGCGCTCCTGCAACAGGGCAAAGGCCATGTGCATGCCGGTTACTGGCGTCCGTAGCTCATGGGAAGCTCGCAGGACGAACTCGTTGCGGACCCGGTCGAAGGCGCGCTGCTCGGTCACATCACGCAGGACCATCAAGGCACCAACGCTGCGGCCGTCGGCATGGTTGACCGGCGTGACTGTCCAGGCGAGCAGGCGTGTCTCACCCGCAATATCGATCTGCAGATCTTCCGGGACAGCTTCCAGCGTCTTGCCAGACAGGACACGCTGGACGGCTTCGTCGATATCCGGGCGTTGCAGGGCCGCGCCCAGGAGCTGACCCTGACGCTCGTCATCCCAACCTAGCTGACGGTTCGCCACCGGGTTGGCATGTTCGATATGTCCGAGGTAGTCGAGGATGATCAGGCCGTAGTCGATACTGTCCAGCACCGCTTGAAGACGACGTTGCCCGGCCACCAGGGCCTCGATGTTGGTCTGGCTCAGCTGACGCAGGGACTCGGCCATGGAGCCGAAGCGGCGACTCAGCAAGGCCAGCTCGGTCACCTTGGAGGTCGGCAGGGTAATGTCGAAATGCCCTTGGCTGATCTGGTCGGCTGCCTTGGCCAGCGAGTCGATGGGACCGCCAAAGCGACGAGCAATGGTGTTGGCCGTTGCAAATCCAATCCCCAGGATAGCCAGCCCGACGAGCCCCAGCAGCACGGCAATCAGCGTGGCCCGGTTATGGGCGTGCTGCTGGGTACTGTCCATGTCGCTGATAAAGCTGGTCTGCAGGTCATACACCTGATTGCGCAGGCTGTTGACCAGGTCCAGAAAAATCTTGTTTTCCCTGAGCGCAGAGTATCCATCCGGTGGATTGCCCAGCATCTTGTAGTACTGGTTGTACTTGCTCTCGAGCTGACTCAGCTGCTGGATATCGTCCGGATGGCTGACCAGGCTCTGGGTCGTGGCCAGGTAGTTGCGAAACTCCTGATCATGATTGCGAAGCTGATTAGCGTCCGGCGCCCCATCCATGAGCGAGTACAGCTCGTTGCTCAGCTCCTGCCGCATGCCCAGTGAGGCGTTGATGAACAGCAGCGTGTGCTTGTTGTAACTCTCCTGGCTATTGGAGAACTGCAGGACACTGACCAACCCGATAATGAGTCCGAGCAGCGCAACGGTAATGAGCGCGGAAATGCTCAGGAACAGGCGTGTCCTAAGTTTTATCGGAAGCTTCATAGCCCGTACTGCTTGCGTTTACGGTAGAGCGTCGACGAGTCGATGCCGAGAATTTTGGCGGCCTGATCCTACGTCTCGCTTGTCGCCATGACCGCCGCAATATGCGCCTTCTCGAGCGCTTCCAGGCTCATGGTCTCACCCACACGCGGAGCGCTACTGGCGGAGCTGGGCTGTTCGGTCAGGCCAAGGTTGGTAACGTCCACCAGATCCTTGCTGCAGATAATGCTGGCGCGCTCGATTACGTTGCGCAGCTCGCGGACGTTGCCGGGCCAGTCATACTTGCGCAGCGCTTCCTTGGCTTCCTCACTGAATCCATGGGCCGGACGGCCATAGTCCTTGACGAAGCGGGCCAGGAAACGCTCGGCCAGATCAATGATGTCTTCCTTACGCTCGCGAAGCGGCGGCAGGGTCAGCACGATGACGTTCAGGCGGTAGAGCAGGTCTTCGCGGAACTCACCTTCCGCCACCATCTGCTCGAGGTTGCGGTTGGTCGCGGCAAGAATGCGTACATCCGCACGGCGCGTGACCGGATCGCCCACCCGCTCATATTCCTTATCCTGGATGAAGCGCAGCAGCTTGGGTTGCAGGGCAAGCGGGAAATCACCGATTTCGTCGAGAAACAGAGTACCGCCATCGGCTTGGCTGACGCGACCCAGGGTGCTTTCACTGGCTCCGGTAAACGCGCCGCGGGTGTGGCCGAACAGCTCGCTTTCCATCAGGTCGGCGGACAGGGACGGGCAGTTGATGGTGACAAAGGTTTTCTTGGCGCGGCGGCTCCAGGCATGGATGGAGCGGGCCAGCTCACCCTTGCCGGAACCGGATTCGCCCAGAATAAGAATATTGGCGTCGGTCGTAGCGACCTGTCGGGCCGTTTCCAGTATCGACATCATGGCCGGACTACGGGATTCCAGACCCAGGCTGGACTTGCGTACTTCACCTTCGAGCGCTTCAAGGCGAGCGGACAGCTGGCGAAACTCCAACTGCTTGGCCGCGGCCATGCGCAGCTGATCAGGGCTGCAAGGTTTAACCAGGTAATCGGCAGCACCAGCCTGCATGGCATCGACCGCTGTATCCACCGCCGAATGGGCGGTAACGATGACTACCCGCATCCAGGGTGCCTGGATACGCATCTGTTGCAATACATCCAGACCGTTGTCCTCGCCCAGGCGTAGGTCGAGAAAACAAAGGTCGTATACCTGTCGTAGCAGCAGGGCTTCGGCCTGAGCGGCCGAGTTGGCCGTAGCGACACTATAACCAGCATCTTCAAGGCAGAAACGGAAAGTACGCAGGATCGCTGCCTCGTCATCGACGAGAAGAATCCTTCCGCTCGGTTGATCCATGGAATGTTCTCCGTAGGTACATCCCGCACCTATATAAACAGAAGGGAGCGGGAGGTCTGTGCCTTAGTCAGTTGTAAATCGTGCAAGTTGCAATATGCACGACGAACGATGCAAGTCTTTTGATGAGATGTCATGACGCGCTGACAGCGGGCAGATGGAGGAGGGGCCATGCAAATTGCAGGGAAGCCTCGAAAAACACCAGCCTTACTACCGATCCGGCCAGGAATTCGGTACAGACAACGAGGCACTGACGCTGAGGTTTCGCCTTTTCCTTTAAGGAAGGCAACACAAGTAGAGGCCGTTTGGCTTGAGAAGTTCGCCAGGACGGTCAGTTTTTCTCTATAGGCATCATGCAAAACGCAATGCTTGAAACCCTGCATCTTGCAGTATGCAAGCGGCAGAAAGCGGATCTAATTCTTAAGTTATTGATTTTAAAGGATTTTTTTTATTCAAAAACTTGGCATGCCGTCTGCAATATCTCTTGCATAGAGCCTGAAACGGCCAACAACAGTTGAAGGAGTAAACTCATGGTCAGCCAGATTGCACGTAACAATATGATCTGTTCGGCATTCTTCGCAGGTGTAGCAGTAGTGCTGTTCACCACTGGCCATACCTCTACTCCCGTTGCTGCTCCGCAAGCCGTACCTCACATTGAAGTGAAGGCACCGGCGGCCAAGCCCCTGGCAAGCCATGTAAGCGTCGAGCAGCAAAAAGCCATTCCGGCTCAATCTACTGTTGACCGTTTCCCCCGTCAGACTCGCTGGGTTTTCTAAGGAGACACTTGCGATGTCCGGGACCTACACAACCTTCGCTTTGACCTTCGCCAGCGCGATAGTTCTATTGGGCCTTGTAGCCAGCATGATTTTAATCGGCCGTGCGTTAAAACAGACGGATAGCCGGAACACACGCGATTTAGAAGTATCCATACCGAGGAGCCTATCTTTCTCGGAAAGCGGTGCCAGAGAGTCTCGGATAAGACAGTCGGCCTGGCCTGAGAAAGTAAGTGTGTCTCGATAATCAACTAGAAATCCAAACTAGAAACCAGAGAAAAGTAAGACGAGGAGAATCATCATGCTGAGCTGGGCTATCACGTTTCTAATCATCGCTATCATCGCAGGTGTTTTGGGCTTCGGCGGCATCGCCGGTACAGCAGCAGGTATTGCCAAGATCCTGTTCGTTCTGTTCCTGATCCTGTTTGTGGTGTCCTTCTTCTTCGGTCGCCGCCGACCCTGACACGGGGCCTGCGCTTGTCATCAAATCGTAGCCGTAGGCCGGTTTAATGACCTGACCGAACACACGCCCCGACTTGTCGGGGCGTTTAGGCCAAGGGGCTTGGGTGCTTTGCGGTAAGAGGAGCATCCTCAGGGTACAGGGAGTACCTTCGTCGTTACGAGCCAGGCTGGACGATATATCCCCCAGACGTTTTGGGCCTCGACCGTGGGTCTTGAGGACTAAAACGCCTGGGGGACATAATTTTGGGTTACTGCATTTTTACCGCCAGCTTGGCGACATGCTCGCCCTGATGGCTCGCCAGTTGTAGTTCCTTTGCACTGGGCAATCGAGAGCCATCGGCTCCTGCCAGCGTGGCTGCGCCGTAAGGCGAACCTCCCTTCACTTCAGTAATATCCGCCAGCATGGGGTCGGTATAAGGCATACCGACAATCAACATGCCATGGTGCGCCAGCGTGTTCCAAAAGGACGTAATGGTAGTCTCACTACCGCCCCCGGTTCCTGTCGAAACGAACACACTGCCCAGCTTTCCTACCAGCGCGCCTTTGACCCACAGACCGCCCGTCTGATCGAGGAAGGTACGCATCTGGCCCGCCATGTTGCCGAAACGGGTTGGTGTTCCAAAGATGATTGCATCGTAGTCAGCCAGCTCTTGAGGCGTGGCGACCGGCGCTGCCTGATCAAGTTTGGCGCCAGCATTGCGGGCGATGTCTTCAGGCATGGTTTCCGGGACGCGTTTAATTGTTACTTCAACGCCAGGTACACGACGCGCGCCTTCCGCCATAGCTTCAGCCAGACGCTCGATATGTCCATACATGGAGTAGTACAGGACTAGAACTTTCTTCATGTTGTCTCCTTGGTTGACATACATGGCTGCATGGCAGCCTTTTGATGGCCTAAGAAAGGACAACAGCGGTCAGGAATCGTCGGCAGGTTTCTCTTCCTGAACCATCTCAATTCTGGTTGATACCTATCGACGCGTTCGACTTTTTACAGGCGCAGGGCTGCTCGACCTTCGCCATTGGGAGTCAACCCTCGTATCATCCCCGGCTGGTTTCGGGGAGATGCATCATGCTGAACGGGTTATGGTTGGGCTTTTTCATCGTGGCGGCGATCAGTGCGCTGGGACGATGGTTGATCGGAGACGATGCAGGCGTGTTTGCGGCCATGGTCGAGAGCCTGTTTGCCATGGCCAAGCTGTCGGTTGAGGTGATGATTCTGTTATTCGGCACGCTGACGCTCTGGCTGGGTATCCTGCGTATTGCCGAGAAGGCCGGGCTGGTCGAAAAGCTGGCCTATGTCCTTGGGCCGCTGTTCCGCCGTTTGATGCCGGAAGTACCTGCCGGCCATCCGGCGCTGGGGCTGATTACGCTCAACTTTGCAGCTAACGGCCTGGGGCTCGATAATGCGGCCACGCCTATTGGCCTCAAGGCCATGCGGGCTTTACAGGACCTGAATCCCAAGCCGGAAACGGCCAGTAATGCACAGATTCTATTTCTGGTGCTGAATGCATCCTCCCTGACGTTACTGCCCGTCACTATCTTCATGTATCGCGCCCAACAGGGTGCGCCTGATCCAACCATGGTCTTTCTGCCTATCCTGCTGGCGACCAGTGTCTCCTCGCTGGTCGGGCTGCTATCCGTTTCGTTCATGCAACGGCTCAAGCTGTGGGATCCGGTCGTCCTGGCGTGGCTGGGTGGCGGCGCACTGCTTCTGGGCGGCTTCATGAGCATTCTGGTCACCTTGTCGGCAACGGCCCTGGCGGCATTGTCGTCGCTATTAGGCAATCTGGTGCTGTTCGGCCTGATCCTGATGTTTCTGATCTTTGGCGCGCTCAAGCGGGTGCCGGTTTACGAAACCTTTGTCGAGGGTGCAAAAGAAGGGTTCGAGGTTGCCAAGAACCTGTTGCCCTATCTGGTTGCCATGTTGTGCGCGGTGGGCGTGTTACGGGCATCAGGCGCACTGGAAATCATTCTTGACGGTGTTCGCCATGCAGTGGCCTGGCTGGGTTGGGACACCCGCTTTGTCGATGCGCTGCCTACAGCGCTGGTCAAGCCGTTTTCGGGCAGCGCCGCCCGCGCTATGCTGATCGAGACGATGCAGGCCAAAGGCGTGGACAGTTTTCCAGCCCTGATTGCGGCCACTGTCCAAGGCAGTACCGAGACGACCTTTTATGTGCTGGCTGTCTACTTTGGTTCGGTAGGTATCCAACGGGCTCGCCATGCTGTCGGATGCGCACTATTGGCCGATGGCGCCGGGGTGCTGGCGTCCATCCTGGTCTGCTATTGGTTTTTCGGCTGAGTCATCAATTTTCGAATTCCGCCATCCAGTGCTTGCGAACGATGCGGCGCTGGCGACGGGTCGTGAACTGTTCTGTCTGCCGGCTTTCGGCAATCAGTGAACAGTAATGCCCTTTGTACTGACCCAGGCGGAAGCGGCGGCGTACACCGATGGGGTGCCTGTCGGAGCCATAAAATGCGATCACGTGGATTTCCAGACCATCAAAGACCCAGCCTTCTGGCGGGTGCATGCCATTGAGTTCCAGATCGTGTGCAGCGGCTACCCGGGAGATCAATCGTTGAAAGGTGCCAATGTGCGTAAAGTCACCCGTTTTCAGGGGGCCCTGGCGGGTGGCTTTATACAGCTCGGCATCCTGATCGAAATCATCCTCGCTGCTCTCGCGAACATCCGTCACATCCGCCTTGAGCGTACCGCGCGAGGTGTGCAGGTGCACGATCAGCTGGTTAATGAAGATCGGCTCGGCACTCATGTTGGAAAGCAGGCACAGGGCGCCTACCCCCTTGCCGGCGCCGCGGTTGATAATGAGCCGCGGTTGACGCTGGCGCTTGAAGCCGCTCAGCAGCAGCTGTGCATAAAAGATCCATACCAGCAACGTGCAGCCGGAGATGAACAGGGTCAGGACGTCACGGTACTCGCGTAACCAATCCAGCATTGGGCTACCTTTAAGGGAAAATTTGCACCCTATTGGAAGAGCCCCCGGTAGGCTGGTTCCCCGCGTGGTGCCTTTCCGTGACGGGGTACTAGAAACTCAATGTGACGGCCCTAGTCAAAAACCAAGAAGGGCATTTCCCGCTCAAGGAGTGAAACCATGAAAACGCTTGGATTGTTCGTTGCAGCCAGCCTGTTTACAGCCCCGCTCTGGGCGGCACCGTTACCATGCGATCAGCTCAAATCTGAGATCGAGGTAAAGATCCAGGCCGCCGGAGTCAGCTCGTACACGCTGGAAATCGTACCGAACGCAGACGTCACCGATCCCAACATGGTGGTGGGCAGCTGTGAAAACGGCACCAAGAAGATCATTTACCAGCGTAACGACGGCTAGAGCGGGATGCACTGACGCTGACGAACCGTTCCAACCGGCTGCCCCCGGCTATCGTGCAGCTCCAGCCGGGGCTGGTCCATGTAGGCTGACGCCTCGATGCGGTAGCGTTCGCCTGCCTTGAAATCACCGTACTGGACGATCATGTAGCAGTTGATCTCCACCGGTTCGTAGCCAAAGCCCATCATGCCGCCGCCCGGAACCATGCCACCCAGCTCGAACTGATAGCGAACCTGTAGCTCATGCGCGCCGGGCGAGACCTGGAAGTAGCGTCCGTCGTCGAGCCGCTTGCCATCCAGACGATCCGCCATCAGCACGTTGCCTACCGAGGCCATCTGCATGTGCAGATCCACCCAGGCCATATTTGGGTCCTTGGGCGGAAGAGGACTGGCGCAGCCTGCCAGCAGTACGGCGGCGAACAACAGGTGCTTTTTCATGGCTTTTAGCCCGAGCGAGTCTGAGAGTATCGATTAGACATCGCCGCAGCGACTTTCTCCACCCCGTGCGACTTCCTGCTGACTGGCATCGTACAGTTTGGCCCAGGCGCGGAACCCGGCCTGCTCAGCTTGTAGCCGATAGCGTTCGCCCGCCGAGAAATCCTTGTAATGGACATTGAGCAGGCAAGTGCGGACCAGGGGCGTGGCACTGGGGCCGATATTGGCCGGATCGACCTTGAATTGGTAGCGCACCTGAAGATCGTGGCTACCGGGTTGCACCTGGAAGTAACGGTCGTCCTCAAGGGTCTGGCGATCGGCTTGCTGGGCTTGGAGCAGATCCGGTTTTTCGGTCTTGAGGTCGATCCAGGCCTGGGAAGGGTCCGGCTTGGGCAGCGGCATCAGGGAACAGGCAGTCAGTGCCAGGGCAGGGCACAACAGGAGAATACGACGCATGAGTGAGCTCCAGACAAAGGTAATGCAACGGGGCAGGATTCTCGGCTTCCTTCCTCAGTGCCGGTTTCCATGGGGCCGATACTCATACTAGAGTGTCGCCTCCTCATACCGGCGCTCCAGGTTATTTACCATGTCCCGTCTCTGGTTAGCCCAAGTCGACCTTAAAAGCTTGAGATGGGTTCCATTTATCGCGGCCCTTTGGCTGTGCGGCTGCTCGTCTGTCGGATATTACGGGCAGATGGCAAAGGGGCAGGCGGCCCTGTTATGGCAGCGCACACCCATCACCCAGGTCATTGATGACCCTTCTACCGATCCGGCCCTGAGGCGTCGCCTTGAGCTGGCCCTGCGCGCCCGTGAGTTCGCCAGTCAGCAATTGGGCTTGCCGGATAACCGCAGCTATCGTCTGTTCGTAAAGCTGGACCGGCCCTACGTTGTCTGGAATGTCTTTGCAGCACCGGAGTTCTCACTCTCGCCCCTGACGCATTGCTTTCCCATTGCCGGTTGCGTGGCGTATCGCGGTTACTACCATGAAGAGGCAGCGCAAAAGGCGGCAGAGCCGCTTAAGGCCAAGGGGTGGGATACCTATGTGGCAGGTGTGCCAGCTTATTCGACGCTGGGATGGTTCGATGACCCGCTGCTCAGCAGCATGCTGCGTTGGGATGATGATCAGTTGATTGCAACGATCTTCCACGAGCTGGCCCATCAGAACCTCTATGTGCAGGACGACACGACCTTTAATGAGTCCTATGCCAACTTCGTTCAGCAGGAAGGGCTCCGCCAGTGGCGTGCGGCTCAAGGGTTGCCGCCACCTGATCCGCTCCGCGAACAACAGTACCGGCAATTCGTAGGGCTGATACTGGATACGCGTAAGCAGCTTGAGTCGCTTTATGCACAGCCGCTTGCGGCCGAGGCGATGCGACAAGCAAAGGACAAGGTATTCGAGACGATGCGGCGTGATTATGCACAGCTGAGAGATACGCAGTGGCGAGGCGATCACCGCTTTGATGCCTGGATGGCGGGTCCGCTAAATAACGCAAAGCTCTTGCCGTTCGGGCTATATGAGCAGTGGGTGCCGGCCTTTGCTGCCTTGTATGCCGAGCATCCCGGAAACTGGCCAGCCTTTTATGCACGTGTTCGGGCGTTGGCAGCGTTACCAGCCGCCGACCGCCAGGCTCGGTTGAAAGCCCTGGCGGAGCGGCAGGCAGAACAGAACGATTAGAGCGGTTCGCTCCAGAGCGTGGCGCTGATCTGACCGGTCTCGCCGGGAGCCAGCACCATCACATCGTCCATGACACGGGCGGTCTCGATGCACAGCATGCGCTGCCAGGCATCATCGGCGAACGGTGTCAGACGCTTGGATTTTTCGATCCAGGGGTTCCATAGCACAGCAGACGAGGTGTTCTTGGTCTCGATGAAAATACGGCGATTCCACTGAGGGTCACGAATCCCCAGGCGGGAGGGCAGACCTTGATAGACGCGGTCCACTTCCTGGTCGATGACCGGCTCGCCGTTCTGGCGCTTGCGCTCCCAGCCGTCGAGGCAATCGTAGTAGTCAGCGTGGGTAAAGCCCTCAATACCGACCTGACGGGAGTCGCTCACGGCAAAGTAGGTGTGCAGGGCCTGGCTCAGGGTCAGCGTCTGATCACCAATGTTGCGGGTAGTAAGCGTCATGGTGAGACGATCGCTTACCTCAACCGACAGGGTCAAATCGGCGGCATGGGGCCAGCCAGGCATGTGGGCGGCAGAGGTCTGGTAGTGGAAGTCCAGGCGGACGCGGTCCACATCCACATCCATGTCACCGGTTGCCCACCCGGCCTGACGAACGAGGCCATGCTGCGGGGCGCCTTCTACCTCGGTCAGCATGTGCTGAACGGCCGGCGGGTTGCGCTTGATATCGCCAAACCAGGGCCAGCAGACCGGTACGCCACCACGAATGGGTTGGCCATGAATGAGTTCGGCATCCGGATTATCCCAGATGATCGGCTGCTCGCCATCAAGGCCGAAGCTGAGGATATGGGCGCCCTGGCAGGCAATGACGGCTTCGGCACGGCCGATACGGATACGCCAGCAGGGCAATTCGCCCTTCTGGATCTGTTCAACGAGGGGAGCGGCTTGGGTCATCAATAATTCCTTGGTCGTTATTATCAGTGAGCGCTGGGCCTGTTCGGTTTGGCCGCGTCAATCGGTTCCGGCAGGACATGACAAGACCTGCCGGATAAGGTGAGTAGAGTAGCGCTATCTCGCGCCACGGTGTGCGTTTCGAAGGCTACGACTCATGAAGGTCGGGTGGGGTTTCCATTGAAGCTGCGTGCTCGGTCTCATATCCGGATTCCGCCTGCTCCAGGACGCCATAGGCGATACTGCAGAACAGCGAATTGAGACGCTTCATGTCTGACAGCAGGCCAAGATGTAGCGAGCTGGTCTCGATGCTTTGTACGACCTGATGGTGCAGGCGCTCCACATGGGCGTGGGCGTACCGCCGCTCCAGGACGCGAAAGCGCTGCTTGGCACGCCGCAGGCGACGGGCCGAGTCGGCATCGCCAGACAGAAAGACTGACAGGCATAGCCTCAGGTTGGCCATCAGGTGGCCGTGCAATGCGGCGAGTTCTTCAAGGCCTTGCTCGGAAAAGGAGCGATTGGCCGAGATTTTCTTGTTTTCCAAATCACTGGCCATGCGCTCGATGATATCTCCGGCCTGCTCAAGGTTGATGGCCAGTTCGATGATCTGCGCCCAGCGACGGCTGTCCCGATCCCCCAGGTCTTCTCGCGGAATACGGGCCAGATAGAGCTTGATGGCGGTGTAGAGCGCATCAACATCATCATCCAGGCGGCGGACTTCCCGTCCCTGGGCCTTGGTGCCACCGCTTATCAAGGCCATCAGCTCCGTGAGCATATGCTCCACCACATCGCCCATGCGCAGCGCCTCACGGGCGGCGTTGGCAAGCGCCAGGGCGGGGGTATCCAGTACAGACGTATCCAGATGACGTGGGTTCATGGTGATGTCTGCCTGCGGCCGATCCGGCAGGACGAGTGTGCAGAAGCGCGCCATCGGACGTGTCAGGGGCAGGAACACCACACAGCGGACGAGGTTGTAGAGTACGTGGAAGCCGATCACCAGCTCTGCCGCCGCCAGTTCCCAGTTGTCCATCCAGTCGGCCACGGTGTCGACCCACGGCAGTACCAGCGCGCAGCCGGCCAGCTTGAACAGCAGGCTGCCCAGGGCTACCCGTCGACCGGCCGGGGTCTGGCGGGACGCACTCAACATGGCCAGAAGACCGCTGCCCAGATTGGCACCCACCACCAGGCAGAGAGCCACTTTCAGCGAAATGACCCCTGAGCCGGCCAGCGTTGCCGTCAGCAAGACAGCCGCAAGACTGGAATAGGAAATCATGGCGAACAGAGCCCCGGTCAGGGCGTCGAGCATTTCGTCTCCGGTCAGTGAGGAGAACAGCACCTTGACGCCCGCAGCCTGGGTCATGGGTGTTGCGGCCGCTACGATCAGCTCCAGCGCCAGAATGATCAGTCCCAGCCCGATCGCCACTCGGCCCAATTGCCCGGGACGGGACTGCTTGTGACCAATGAAAAGAATGACGCCCACCAGGATCAGCAGCGGAGAAAGCCACGACAGATCAAAGGTGAGCACACGGGCCATTAGTGCCGTCCCTACGTCGGCGCCCAACATGATCGCAAGGGCAGGCCTGAGGGTCATAAGCCCCTGGCCTACGAAGGAGGTTGCCAGCAGCGCGGTGGCATTGCTGCTTTGCACGAGTGCGGTAACCCCAATGCCAGCGGCAAAGGCTAGCGGGGTGTGACGTACGCTGCGGCTGAGTACGCGACGCAGGTTCGCCCCGTAGACCCGCATGATGCCGGTCCGGACGATGTGCGTTCCCCATACCAGCAGGGCCACCGCAGAAAGAAGGTTCAGTAGTGTCAGCATTCAGGCGCCCTCCCGGCGCAACTGCTTCCCGGCTGCCTGGCCAGGCTGTAACAAAAGTTTCACATTCATATGCCATGCAGGCCGCAGCGTCTGCTGAGACGGCAGGACGGTAATCGGGGCTATACAGGGTTAGTCGCCTGTAGGGAGGATATGTTCACCCTGCAGTAGAAGCGCTTTGCTTCTCCACAGTGCCTGAAGGCGGCGTAAACGCTCTGGCTCGACAGGCGGAGCGGTCCATGTTGGGAGCGTTTTCGCTGAACATGGCGTCTGACTGATTGTGACTCGACACAAGGTAAGGTGTTCGCGGCAGGGGTGCGTTATAGTCCGCCGCCGCGTTCATATGCCATTTTTACTGCTGCATTTAGAAAACAAATATTAAGAAGATATAAACAGCCGCGGTAAACTGTGCGTTTATGTGGGCGCTTTGCCAGCGTCATATCGATAAATCAGGAGGCACAGCCGCTTATCAGGGCTGACCACGCCTACAGCAATACCCACAAGGTTTCGCGTTAAGTGATCGAATTTCAGAACGTTCAAAAGACCTACCTCGTTTCAGGTCGCCAGGTGCCGGCGCTCCAGTCGACCAACCTGCGCGTCGAGGCGGGCGAAGTCTTCGGCCTCATCGGCCACTCCGGGGCCGGCAAGAGCACCATGCTGCGCCTGATCAACCGGCTGGAAGCACCCAGCGGCGGCCGGATCATTGTGGATGGCGAAGACGTCACCGCGCTGGACAGCGCCGGTCTACGTGCCTTCCGCCGTCGTGTCGGCATGATCTTTCAGCATTTTAATCTGCTGTCATCCAAGACCGTGGCGGCCAATATCGCTATGCCGCTTGAGCTGGCAGGCGGACATTCCCGCGCCGAGATCAACGCGCGCGTGGATGAATTGCTGGCCCGTGTTGGCCTGACTGACCATGCCCGCAAATACCCGGCACAGCTCTCGGGCGGCCAGAAACAGCGGGTCGGCATTGCCCGTGCGCTGGCGACGCGGCCGAAAATCCTGCTGTGCGACGAGGCCACCAGTGCTCTCGACCCGCAGACCACCGGACAGGTGCTGCAGCTGCTGGCGGAGATCAACCGTGAACTAGGTCTGACCATTGTGCTTATCACCCATGAAATGGATGTGATCCGTCGCGTCTGTGACCGCGTGGCGGTACTCGATGCCGGCACAGTTGTCGAGCAGGGCACGGTGGCGGATGTCTTCCTGCATCCCAAGCATGCCACCACTCGGCGCTTTGTGTTCGAGGCCGAACACGTGGACGAGGGCGACCTGATGTCGTCCTACAGCCATGTGGAGGGTCGTATCTTGCGCCTGACCTTCCGTGGCGAAGCCACCTATGCGCCTCTTCTGGGTCAGGTAGCCCGAGAAACCGGCGTGGATTACAGCATTCTGGGCGGTCGAATCGACCGTATTCGCGAAGAACCCTACGGCCAGCTGACCATTGCCCTCGTGGGAGGGGATCTGGACGCCGCTCTGGCTCGTTTCGACGCCGCTGATGTAACCGTGGAGGTCATTCGCTGATGGACGCTTTTCTCGCCTTTTTTGCCGATATCGACTGGGCCGAAATCTGGCAGGCTACCCTCGATACCCTGCAAATGCTGGGCTGGTCGATGTTGTTTACCGTACTGCTTGGCTTGCCGCTGGGCGTTCTGCTCTTTTTGACCGGCAAGCGCCAGTTGCTGGAACAGCCCATCGTGTATGGCCTGCTGTCGTTCCTGGTGAACGTCCTGCGTTCGATTCCCTTCATTATCCTGTTGATTCTGATGATCCCGATTACCGTATGGCTGATCGGCACCTCGCTGGGCGTCGAGGGTGCTATTCCGCCGCTGGTAGTGGGGGCTGCGCCCTTCCTGGCACGTCTGGTCGAGACGGCGCTGCGCGAAGTGGATCGTGGCATCATCGAGGCAACCCAGGCCATGGGCGCAAGCCTCTGGCAGATCGTGACCCGTACCCTGCTGCCCGAGGCCCTGCCTGGCCTGATCGCCGCTGCAACCGTTACAGCGATTGCGCTGGTGTCCTACACGGCCATGGCGGGCGTGATCGGTGGCGGTGGTTTGGGTGATCTGGCGATCCGCTTCGGATACCAGCGCTTCCAGACCAATGTCATGGTGGTCACCGTCGTACTTCTGCTGATCCTGGTACAGGTGCTGCAGATGGTCGGTGACCGCCTGGTTGTAAAGTTCAGCCGCCGCTAACAGGCTGTCCGCCGGGCCTCAAGGTCCGGCGGAAAACATTAGCATTACACGCTGTTCCCTCTTATTTTCGAAAGGAATCCGCTATGTCTCTGAAACGTACCCTGCTTTCCGTTGCGCTTGGTTTTGGTCTGGTGACAGCGGCTCATGCCGAGACCCTGAAGGTGGCAGCGAGCCCTATTCCCCACGCGGAGATCCTTGAGTTGGTCAAACCCCAGCTGGCAAAGGAAGGTGTAGATCTGGAGATCAAGGTTTTCAACGACTATATCCAGCCGGATCGCCAGACCGACCAGAAGCAGGTCGATGCCAACTATTTCCAGAGCAAGCCCTATTACGAGTCCTACCAGAAGAGCAACAAGGACAGCAATCAGGTGCCGGTCGTAGCGGTGCATGTCGAGCCGTTTGGCGCCTATTCCCAAAAGATCAAGTCGGTTTCGGAACTGAAAGACGGCGCGACCATTGCCATCCCCAACGATCCAACCAACTCGGGTCGCGCGTTGCTGCTGATCGCCAAGCAGGGTTTGATCACCCTGAAAGACCCGAACAACATCTCTGCTACCCAGCGCGACATCGTGGATAACCCCAAGCACCTGAAGTTCAAGGAGCTAGAAGCCGCTACGCTGCCGCGTGTACTGAACCAGGTGGACCTGGCGCTGATCAACGCCAACTATGCGCTGCAGGCCAAGCTGGTACCGACCAAGGATGCGCTGTTCATCGAAAGCGCCGAGTCGCCCTACGCCAACTACCTGTACACCCGTGCGGAAAAAGCCAACGATCCAGCGATCCAGAAGCTGGCCAAGGCCCTGACCACGCCTGAAGTAAAGAAATTCATTCAGGAGAAATACCAGGGTGGCGTTGTTCCCGCGTTCTGATCGTAATGACTTGATCGGGTATAAGGAGAGGGGTTGAGGGGTAGATCTTGAACCCCCATCTCCTGGACTGATCCGCGTGTCGTTGACATGCTTTTTGAATCTGCCGAGGAGTTTGACCATGAAGAAACTGATTGCCGCTGCTGCCCTGCTGGCTGCCGCCGTCACTGCCCATGCGGCAGAAAAGCTGAGCGTGGCGGCAACGCCTGTTCCGCATGCCGAGATTCTGGAATTCGTAAAGCCCCAGCTGGCGAAGGAAGGCGTGGACCTGGACGTCAAGATTTTCACTGACTACGTTCAGCCCAACCTACAGGTAGCCCAGAAGCGTCTGGATGCCAACTTCTATCAGCACAAGCCTTACCTGGACGAATTCAACAAGAGCCGCGGAACCGATCTGGTGCCGGTCGCTCAAGTGCATGTGGAGCCGTTCGGTATCTACTCCCAGAAGGTCAAAAGCCTGGATGAGGTCAAGGAAGGCGCAACCGTTGCCATTCCTAGCGACGCCACCAATGGTGGCCGTGCCTTGCTGCTCCTGGAAAAAGCCGGTCTGATCACGCTCAAGGATAACTCCAATATCCTGGCGACCCCGCGTGACATCGCCACCAACCCCAAGCACCTGAAGTTCAAGGAGCTAGAAGCCGCTACGCTGCCGCGTGTGCTGAACCAGGTAGACCTGGCGCTGATCAATACCAACTATGCGCTGGAAGCCAAGCTGAACCCGACCAAGGATGCGCTGCTGCTGGAAGGCAAGGAATCGCCTTATGCCAACCTGCTGGTTGCCCGCCCGGACAACAAGGACAGCGATGCCATGCAAAAGCTGGCCAAGGCCCTGACCAGCCCGGAAACCAAGAAATTCATCGAAGACAAGTACAACGGTGCGGTTGCTCCGGCGTTCTGATCGCTTCGATAACAAAAAGCCCGCCCTGAACCGGCGGGCTTTTTTATGGGTACGATCCGGATTAGCCGGGCTGCATCAGCTCAACTACAACCTGATCGGGTCCGTGGATCGTCACGACTTGCCAGCCCTCACGGGGACCCTGGGTAATGATACGGGGCGCTGGCGCCTCATACCCCGCCTTGCGAATGTGCACCAGTCGCGCCTCAAGATCATGGACCTGAAACAGGAGGGGAATGACCGCAGAGATTTCAGGCTCCGGTAGTTGATGCGTAGGAGTAGGCTGCTCGATCAGCAGCACACGGTAGTCATGAACTTCAAGCTCGGCAACAGCGGTCGCCTGGAGGCTCGAAAGCGCTTCATCAGCAGCTGATTCGCTTCGGCGAGTGAGCGTGAAGCCAAGGGCAACCGCCCAAAAAATCAGCGACTCGGCTAGTGACGGAACAACAAGTCTGAGGTGATCGGAACGGCGTAAGATGGTAATAGGCTCGCTTGAAAACATCAAAAATATCCATGGCTAGTCACCTAAGGGTATCTCGTTGAGCCTCTTGCACTGAGAACAGGTAAGTAAAGATTGAGTAAAGCCTGTCTCATTTTGAACCTTCGAAGGACTCAGCTTCGGTCACCGGTAAAGCGCCGCGAATCTGCACGATAATGATCATGACCAGCGCCCCCGCAGCCAGCAGCAAAGGCATGGCGTGGCCGGTCAGCCATTGGCTGGCGGCTCCAGTGGTTAAGGGGCCGAGCAGGCAGCCGAAGCCCCAGAGCTGGGCGATACGGGCATTGGCCTGGACCAGCTCGGCGTCCCGGTAACGTTCGCCAATCAGGATCAGGGCGAGGGTGAAAATACCACCGGCGCTGGCACCAAAGATCACCAGTAACGGCCAGATGTATGTGGTGTGCAGCAGGAGCGGCATGGCGAGGCTGGTCAGCAGTAGTGTGACACCACATGTCTTGAACAGGCCGGTGCGCGAAACGCGGTCAGCCAGTGCGCCTAGAGGCAGTTGTAGCAGGGCGTCACCGGTCACGACCGTGCTGGCCATGAGCAGGGCGGTACGCTGGTCAAAGCCCTGGTTCAACGCATACACCGGCAGCAGTGTCAGCATCATGGCCTCGAAGGCGGCAAATAGCACAACAGCCCAGGCGATGGCAGGGAGTTGCTGGCAAAAGCGCAAAAGGCCGCGGCCAATGGAGCCATGATCGCTGGCTTTGGGCGCACCGCTGCGGCCTACAAGCGCAAGGGAGCCTATGATGAGCAGGGCGGTACTGATCCAGAAACCGCCGTTGCCTTCAGTGCCAATCAGGGTCAGAACTAGGGGGCCGGTCAGCTGGCTCAGGGCATAGGCGCTGCCATACAACGCCACCAGTTTGCCGCGCCACTGTTCAACGATGATCTGGTTGATCCAGCTTTCACCGAGCACGAAGATCATGGTCAGAATAACGCCCAGCAGTAACCGGAGCAGTACCCAGACGCTGTAATAGGGCAGGAGGGACAGCAGCAGTACGGACAGCGCACCCGCCAGAAGGCAGAGCTGCATCAGTCGCGGCGTACCGATACGAGCGGCCAGGCGTCCAGTTATACCGGCCCCCACGATGATGCCGATGGCTGGCGTGGCCGCCATGAACCCAATGGCGAACGGGCCGTAGCCCCAGTTTTCCAGCCTCAATGATACCAGCGGCATGGTGATGCCCAATGCCAGACCCACACTGATGATGGCGCCCAGCACGGCAAAATAGGTCCCCCAGCGCATGAGCGCTCCTCGTGGTGCAGAGGGTAATAGGACAGCGTGTGCCGGCGAGAGTTACGCCTTGTTCAGCTTGCCGAAATGCTCGCAGGCGGCATCGCAGAAACGCTCCAGCCGGTCGACGATATCCGGTGTCAGGCTGACCCAGCGCACCCGGCGGTCAACATCGCTATTGGTTTCAGTCAGATAGCCCCGGTCGATCAGATGCTGGACATATTTGACGGCGGTGCGCCGGCTGATGCTGGGTATGAACGCATAGAGATCGGTTTTGCGCAGGGATTGATCCTGCCGCTGCCACATGTTGATGAACAGGTCGGAGTAGCTGAGATCGCTTAGCCCCAAATCGCCGAAATGAGCAATCCAGCTGTTGTCCATGGCCAGAATGGCGTGTGCAACAGCGCGGCGTTTGGTTTGACTGAAGCGACGGGTCATGTTCGTTACCGGTAAGTGCAGACAGGCAGGGCCTGTTTGTTGGCTTTCTTGTCTCGGTGGCTAGCGCTTGGCACCCACCGTTTACAGGGCAACACAGGTTAAGCGGCTCGCGGCAGCTGACGAGCATGCGCAGTGTAATGGCTGGACGATATCCGCCGGTAGCGTTTGTATACAGGCGCGCGCCTGTTGTGCGCTAGTGGTCATGCGTGACACGCAGGACAGATGAACTAGAGGAGAAAATACGTTTCCGATAGGCTGAGAAGAACCGGTGACACGGTGATGCCCAGAGCCTCACCGGATCACCAGCCCTGATGAGTTTTTAAGGACACGATAACGATGCGTAAGTGGCAATGTATTGTCTGCGGTTACATTTATGACGAAGCGGCAGGCTGGCCGGATGATGGTATTGCGCCTGGGACCCGTTGGGAGGATGTTCCGGAAGACTGGATGTGCCCGGATTGCGGCGTGGGCAAATCCGATTTTGAAATGATCGAGATTGCCTGATCCGCTCCTTCCCAAGCGGCCGACCGGTTGCTGTCTTCGTCCCAGGTTTGTACTGATGACAGGCCCGGCGACACATTCAATAATGCGTGAACCTATCTGAGCGGGGCGCCCGGTGACGCCACGCCTGAACCGACGCAGAGAGAACGTTATGAGCGAAATTTTACCCCTGGTCATCATCGGCACAGGGTTGGCGGGCTACAACCTGGCCAAGGAATGGCGCAAGCTCGATAGCCAGACGCCTCTACTCATGATTACGGCCGATGACGGGCGTTCCTATTCCAAGCCCATGCTGTCCAACGGCTACGCCAAGAACAAGCAGCCGGATGAGCTGGTCATGGCGGAGCCGGGGGCAATGGCTGAGCAGTTCAATGCCCGAATCTTTACCAATACCCGCGTCACGGCTATCGACCCTGGCCACAAGCGAATCTGGCTAGGTGAGGAAGAGGTTCGCTACGAAAACCTTGTCCTGGCCTGGGGCGCAGAACCTATTCAGGTGCCCGTTGCGGGAGGGTGCGAGGACGCTTTCTTCCCAATCAACGACCTGCAGGACTACGCCCGTTTTCGTCAGGCAGCTGAAGGCAAGCAGCGCGTGCTGATTCTGGGGGCCGGGTTGATTGGCTGTGAGTTTGCCAATGACCTGCGAAGCGGCGGCTATGACGTGGATGTGGTCGCCCCGTGTGAGCAGGTCATGCCCAATCTTGTTCCTGCCGAGGTGGCAGCAGCCGTTCAGAGCGGGTTGGAAAGCATTGGCGCGCGGTTTCACCTGGGGCAGACGGTGACACGGCTGGAGCGCGAAGGGGATGGGTATCTGGCGCACCTTTCCGATGGTGCGACTCTACCGTGCGACGTAGCGGTGTCGGCTGTAGGTCTCAAACCACGGGTTGATCTGGCGCAGGCGGCAGGCCTTGAGGTCGAGCGCGGCATTGTGGTCAATCGCGAGCTGCGTACCTCCCATGAAAACATCTATGCCCTGGGAGACTGCGCCGAAGTGGAAGGGCAAAGCCTGATGTATGTGATGCCGTTGATGGCCTGTGCCCGTGCTCTGGCCCAGACGCTGGCCGGAAAGCCCACGGCAGTTACCTATGGTCCGATGCCAGTAACGGTAAAAACGCCAGCCTGCCCGCTGGTTGTCGCATTGGTCAACAAAGGGGCTAAGGGTGAATGGCGGGTTGAGGGAAGTGGAGCGGATATCAAGGCGTTGTGCATTGATAGTGAAGGTAAATTGCTGGGTTATGCCTTGAGCGGAGCAGCCGTCAGCGAAAAATTGGCGTTAAACAAGCAATTACCACCCGTTCTGGCGTAATGACTGAAATACAGCGTTACATTCAAGACGCGTCAGTCGTATGGAAAAAGCGCTGAATGCGACTGGCGCGCGGGTTTGGGCCGTGCCATGCTCAGAGTGCCTGCTTAAACGCGGCTGCTCCGCTCCAGACAAGGGGTGGAGAGTACGGATACAACAACAATAAACACCTACAAGAGGCATCTTTATGCGCAAACCGGAACTCGCCAGCGCCATCGCTGAAAAAGTCGGTCTTTCCAAGGAACAGGCCAATACCGTTCTCAATGCCGTGCTTGATGAAATTGCCAATGCATTGCACCGCAAGGATAACGTCACGTTGGTAGGCTTCGGTACTTTCCTTCCCCGCCATCGCGGAGCCCGTACAGGCAAGAACCCGCAAACCGGTGAACCGGTCAAGATTCGCGCTAGCAATACCGTGGCTTTCAAGCCCGGCAAGGCCTTGCGCGACAGCATCAGCTGATCCCTTGCGCACTGCCTGTATCGGCGTGCTGGGTATGAACTGTCTGGCCCTCTCCCGCCTTCCAGACCGCCATACCCGAACCTCACCGCTACAGGGCATCTGCGTCTAACTATCCGGCGGGCACCTCTGTACCCGCCGGACACACAGGTTAGGCGGCCGTCTGCACGGCGCCTGTCGAGGGTGATCCGCCCAGCGAAGCCGCTTTATGGTAGCGACCTTCCAGACGACGCTTGAGCGCGCGAGGCTCAATGATCAGCTTGACGCCATTGGACTCATTGGTCCGTTCCCAGTCTGCCAGCAGCTCCATGCAGGCATGATCGATATAGCTCACGCGATCCAGTGGTACATGCAGGGTTGTACCCGGCTTAACGCCTTCCAGCACTTGAGTGATCTTGGGTACCTTCAGGAACGTGGCCGAGCCGCTCATGCGCAGTTCTGCCTGGGTCTCGTCTTCCTTGTCATAGACCAGAGCCACTTTAAGGCGTGAGGCCTTGAACGCCAGGGTGGCTACCGACAGGGCAAAGCCTAGAACGACACCCGTGAGCAGGTCGGTAAAGACAATGGTCAGCGCCGTCACGGCATAGATCAGGATAGGCGTACGTCCATACTGCTTCAGGCCTTGCAACGCCGAAGGACTGGCCAGTTTTACACCGGTATAGACCAGGACGCCTGCCAAGCTGGCAATCGGGATTTGCTTGAGCACGAAGGGGAGCGCGGCGACGAACGCCAGCAGCCACGCGCCATGCATAATGGCCGATGCACGTGTTTTAGCGCCAGCCTGAACATTGGCTGAGCTACGAACGATTACCCCGGTCATAGGTAGCGCACCGACGATACCGCACAGCAGGTTACCGACGCCCTGGGCTGACAGCTCACGATCGAACTGGGAACGGGGCCCCTGGTGCATCCGGTCAACCGCTGCGGCGGACAGCAGCGTTTCGGCACTGGCAATAAACGCCATGGCAACCGCTGCCATGAACAGTGTCGGATTGGTCAGCATGCCCAGGTCGGCAAAGGTGATCCAGTCAATGGCGTCGCCGAGGTTGTCCGGCACGTTGACCCGGTTGACGTCCAGATTCATCCACAGGCTGGCCATCGTAGCTGCCGTTACGGCGATCAGCGCGCCTGGCAAAAAGCGTAGCGAATATGGCCGTTTCTTCTCCCAAAGCCACATGATGGCGATGGTGGCGATACCCAGCATGGCCGCATAGGCACCGCTGCCCTCGTGTCCGCCCCATTCACTGGCTGCCTGTACGGCGGCCTTCGGAAAACCGACCAGGTTGGAAAGGCCCGACGCTTGCGGTGAGGCATCGAGCATCACATGGACTTGGGACAAGACAATCAGAATACCGATACCGGCCAACATGCCATACACCACGGCAGGCGAGGTGACGCGGAACCAGGCGCCCAGCCGGGCAAAGCCCGCTGCGACCTGAATGATCCCGGCCAGGATCAGCACCGGCCCGAGGGCCTTCATGCCATGCTGGTTGACCAGTTCGAATACCAGTACGGCAAGCCCTGCGGCCGGGCCGCTGACCTGCAAGGGGGAGCCGGCCAGAAAGCCGACGATGAGGCCACCAATGATGCCGGTCACCAAGCCCTTGGCTGGCGGCATTCCGGAGGCGATGGCGATGCCCATGCACAAGGGCAGGGCAACGAGAAAGACTACCAGCGAGGCCAAGGCATCGCGTGGAAAGGTCTGCTTGAGTGATGCTGCAGAAGTGTTTCCGAGCATGGTCCTATCCTCCGTAAAAACGCATAGCAACCTGTGCCAGAGCCCTCCCTAACCGGCTCTGGCAAAGTCGTTTACCCACACGAAGACGGACAGCGCCCATAACTGCAGGCAGCCATGGGCCTCGTCTGAAAATGACCAGCTATGTTGTTTTTATTGAGGTGCTGGCGACTTCGGCGCGTAAGGCGCGCCGAAGGCTTGGATCAGTTTGAGTTCAAACGGGGACGTGGCGTGGCGATTGGCATCGGACCTTCTCCATCCAGGGGACGGAAGCGGCCTTCGATAGCGTCGTATGCCTTGATTTCACTGGTTTCGATCGAGTAGACCCAGCCGTGAATGAACAATTGTCCACTTGCCAGACGCGAAGCCACGGATGGATGCGTTTGCAGGTGAGTCAACTGCGCCACAACGTTTTCCTCGGTGAGGAAGTTCAGCTCTCCATCATGAGTGTGTTCACACATCTGGTGGTCGGCAACAACCGTTCTGGCAATTTCAGCATGGCGTAGCCAAGCTCTAACGGTAGGCATTTTTTCCAGCGAGGCCGGATTCAACACCGCTTTCATGGCGCCGCAGTCGGAGTGACCGCAGACAATGATGTGCTGGACACCCAGTGCCGATACGGCGTATTCGATCGCCGTCGAAACACCGCCATTCATTTGCCCATAGGGCGGAACGACGTTGCCAACGTTACGGGTAACGAACAGATCGCCTGGGGAGCTCTGGGTGATCAGCTCAGGCACGATGCGCGAGTCGGCACATGTAATAAACATGGCGCGTGGCGATTGTGCATTGGCCAGCTTTTTAAATAACTCCTCCTGCTCTGGGAACACTTCCTTTCGGAAGCGCTTGAAGCCATCGACAATTTGTTGCAAGGCGTCATCCGCACAAGGGACGTTCATGTTTTTCTCGTTCATGGTCCAACCTCTTTACGTGGACGAAACAACTAACCATTGTCCGATCGGGTACTGCTTGAAGCAGACGTTGCCCACCAACGTCTGGTTACAGCTTAATCCCGAAACCCTCCGGACCACGTAGCGTTGGGCATATGCCCCAGGCTCGAAACAAGCCTAGAGCGCGAAGCTTAATTCACCCTGAAGAAAAAGTAGTCAAAGGAACAGTTTGAAGATATTTCCAAATTTTATTGCGATCAAATAGCCATCATGTGGTGGCTAATTGCTTAAAAGAGGTTTTTGGAGCTATTGGATTTTTTAAGGCAGGGGTTAAATCTGGAATAGTTCACAGATAAAACATTTTTATTCAATGCTGAAGTGAGCAAATGTCTATTGCGCCACATTGCACGGCTTGAGGTGAGATAAAGGTGTAATGGATTATCAGGTAAAGCAGTACGGCAGTACCAAGATACCGGGCAGGTAGATCATCAACCTGCCCAGCGAAATCCGATCAGCGGATACCGATTCCACGCATGGCCGCGTCCAGCGCGTTAGCACTTAGGTACTGATGATCGGCGCCCAGACCACTCTGCAGGGCCTCTTCCAATGCAGGGCGCAGCCGATTCCACTTGTGCTCATCCTCCATCCACTCGAACAGCTCCTGCCCCAGCGGCTTGATACCCCTGACCTCCGAATCCTTCTCGAACGGATAAGGCGCGTCGATAAAGCCGTTGCGGACCAGTTCATCCGCTGCTTTGAGAATGGCTTCGATGACTTGAGGGTCATCGGCAGATGTGTCCTGACGGCGGGCAACGTCTACCGCAATGGTGCGTACCGAGACGCTGTCCTCACGGGTGCCTGCGCGTAATACGTCACGGGTGGTATCCCAATCAACCTTCAGCTTTTGCATGGTTCCTCCTGTAATTCAGGTAGTGGCTATAACTCCTGACCACAGAAAGAGGCCTTCGGCTCGTTCCAGCGATCGGCAGTCCACCATTAGACCGGCGGCATGGGCAGGGGTGAGTGTCAGGTGGAACGCAAGGTCCAACCGTTTATACGCCTGGTTTTTTTGGAGGCCCTATGCCGTTGCCTGATATCCAGCTGATCGAGTCGGCTGCCTTGCCGTACCTGCTTTCCGTGCCTGAGGGCTTGCCACCCACGGAAGGTTGGCCGGTACTCTGTTTTCTGCATGGCTACGATGAGGGCGCACCCATGCCGATCCATAAGGCATTGACCGTGCATGGCCCGCTCAACCCGGGCAATCCGGAACAGGTAAGGGAGACCTTTATTGTGGTGGCGCCACAGATGCCATCCAAGGGTGATCGCTGGCATCGCTTTATTGATGAGGTCGGCAGTATTGTGGTGGACGTGCAAAAGTCCTATTACGGGGATCGCAGGCGGACTTATCTCACCGGCTTCAGCTTTGGCGGAAACGGTGTATTCGATCTGGCGCTCTCTCAACCTGCTTTCTGGGCGGCGTTATGGCCGGTAGACCTGACGAGCGTGCCTCAATCCGATCCTCAACGACCGGTCTGGATCAGTGTCGGCGAGGTGACGCGCCGGGCAACGCCCGCCTTTATCAGCCGCTTGGGCCTGACCTCGGCCGAGACCGCCCAGGAGGGAGACCGCCTGTATCTGGATCAGGGGCAGGACCATGTAGGCGCTGCTCGCCTGGCTTATCGGGACATGCGAATCTACCAGTGGCTGCTGGCCAGGCAGCTGTAACAGAATACATCCTGGCTTGCCGACAGGAAGGATGCTCAAGGCTGAACTACGCTGTGCAGAGGGCTTGATGTGCCCCTCAAGGAGAACCCGCAGTGAGATTTGCCCGACGTATCGCCCTTGCCCTTCCGGCTTGCCTGCTGGCCACACTGACCTTGGCGGCCGAGCCGTCACAGCCACCGTCCAGCCCTGAAAAGACCACGCAACCGATGCCTGCATCGTCACCAGCCTCGCCAGCCGATACAGGCGCGTCGGGGAGCACGGCTTCAGGCGTGCTGCTGACCATTATCCTGCGGCACGACCAGTCCAAGCCGCTGACCGAAACCAAGCAGGAACTCAGGCGTCAGGGCTTTTTTGACAATTTTCCGCCCCCGGGCACAGAGGTGGTGTCCTGGTATGTCGTGATGGGAATTGGTCAGATCGTGACCCTGCGCGTACCGCCGGACAAACTGCCGGACGTGAACATGGCGGTGGAAAAGGGCGCCTGGGGCTCCTTTCATACCGAGTTCTATCCGACCTATGACTACCGCGAGGCTGCCAAGAGCGAATACAAGTCGCTCAAGTAGACAGGGCGGGAGCCGGTGGGCTCCCGCTGTCGCCCATTAGCCGGGATGCGGATGCAGGTCTTCTCCACGCTCTTGGGTGGGCAGGCCCAGCTCGGTAAACATGCCTCGGGCAATCTCGCGCTCGCCCATGATGACAACGTTAGCGCCACTTTCTTGCAGGTGCTGCACCAACTCGTCGTAATGGGCGCGGGAAACGATATTGAGGGACGCATTCAGCTCTCGCGCACGCCTCGAGACCTCGCAGGCCTCAATCCCGTTCGGGATGGCGATCAGCAGCGTATGCGCCTGCTCGATATGAGCCTTTTGAAGCACGTTCGGCTGCGCAGCATTACCCAGCACGGCACTGATCTGATCTGCCCGCAGCTCCTCGATATGATCGCGATCATTCTCGATCACCACGAACGGCATGTGTTCACGGCGCAGGCGAGCACTGACCAGCCTGCCAACCCGGCCATGGCCGACCAGAACCACATGATCGGTTTCGGTAATGGGTGGCGGCTCTACCACTTCGGGCGCATGGGGCGCCTTGGCATTGGGAAGCGCCTGCCCTTCGCGTCGCTCGAGCCATGGCTGGAGACGGTCGATAATGCTGAACAGCGCAGGGTTCAGAATGATGGAAATGATCGCACCGCCCAGAATCAGGTCGCGGCCTTCCTCAGGCAGCAGCTCCAGGCTGACGCCCAGGCTCGCCAGGATGAATGAAAACTCACCAATCTGGGCAAGACTTGCTGAAATGGTCAGGGCTACGCTAAGCGGGCGCCGGGCCAGCAGTACGATGATCAGCGCAGCCAAGGACTTGCCAACGATGATGATCAGTACCGTGGCCAATAGGTGCAGCGGGTGCGAGAGCAGCACTTCCGGGTTGAACAGCATGCCGACGGAAAAGAAGAACAGCACGGCAAAGGCTTCACGCAACGGCAGGGAATTGTCGGCTGCCTCGTGACTGAGTTCCGACTCGTTCAGGACCATGCCGGCAAAGAAGGCACCCAGCGCAAAGGACACGCCGAACAGGACCGATGAGCCAAAGGCAATCCCCATGGCCAGTGCCAGTACGGCGAGGGTAAACAACTCCCGTGATCCGGTGCGGGCGACACGCTTGAGTAGCCACGGGACGACTCTCCGGCCCACGATCAGCATCAGCGCTACGAAGGCGCTCACTTTCACCAGTGTCAGCAGAAGTTGCATGCTCAGGCTAGTGTCGCTTTCGGCGGCCTTGCCGCCCAGCATGCCGGAGAGTGCTGGCAGCAGAACCAGTGCCAGCACCATCATCAGGTCTTCCACAATCAGCCAGCCGACGGCGATGCGACCGCGGCGACTTTCCATCATCTGTCGTTCCTCCATGGCCCTGAGCAGCACCACGGTACTGGCGACCGAGAGTGACAGGCCAAAGACCAGCCCTGCACCCAACCCCCAGCCCAGGAGGTGCGCAAGGCCCATCCCCATAAGCGTGGCTACGGCAATTTGCCCAATGGCACCGGGAATGGCGATTTTGCGGACCGACATCAGGTCCTTGATGGAAAAATGCAGGCCTACGCCAAACATCAGCAGGATCACGCCGATTTCGGACAGCTCATGGGCAATATCACTGTCGGCTACAAAGCCTGGCGTAAAGGGGCCGGCCAATACGCCGGCCAGAAGATAGCCCGCCAGAGGAGGCAGGCGCAGGCGGTTGGCGAGGAGGCCCAGAAAAAAGGCCAGAACCAGGCCGGCGGCCAAGGTAGTAATCAGGGGCATTTCATGCATGCGGTGGCTCCATGTGGGGCTGGGGCAAAAAGAACCCGCAAGGCTTGGAGACCCAGCCTATGGACTGGCCTCACCATGGCGCTCAGATATTCAAGGCATCATGCACGCAGCGATAAAGTACGCACCGTATTGGAGTTATAGCTACAAAAATGCTGGCGCCAAACCTTATAAGGCCAGGCAGGGTGTAGTAAGGACAAGCGGTAAAGGCTGAAAGTTGCCGTTCTCTTTTCGGCGTGTCTGAATAAAGCGTTTTCAGGGTTATCTCAGATATTTCCCGATATTACGCATGCTTTACCGACAAAGGTCAGAAAAGTGGCATCTGCTGACCGGGAGGGCTGAACTGAGTGCAGTCCAGCGAGATGCGTGCTTCGCGACGATTCAGGCCCAGGCGGCGCAGGGCGATACGAAATCGCTGTTCAAGCAGATCGGCAAATATCCCTTCGCCATGCATGCGCGTGGTAAAGCGACTGTCATAGACCTCACCACCTCGACTCTGGCGAATCAGGCTCATAACATGGGCCGCACGCTGCGGATAGTGAGCTTCGAGCCATTCCTCGAACAAGGGGGCCACCTCCCGCGGCAGGCGCAGCAGAACATACCCTGCCGAGCGAGCCCCGGCATCGTGGGCTGCTTCAAGCAGATGTTCCAGTTCGCGGTCGTTAATCCTTGGAATGATGGGGGCGCACATGACGCCAACCGGAACCTCGGCCTCACGCAGGGTGCGAATAACCTTGAGCCGCGCGGACGGGGCCGCTGCCCTGGGCTCCAAGGTACGTTTCAGCTCATCGTCCAGTGTGGTCAGGCTGATCCCGACCTTGATCAGGCCACGGGCCGCCAGCTCGCTCAACAGGTCAAGGTCACGCAGGATAAGCGTACCCTTGGTGATGATCGTAGCCGGATGCCGATACCGGAGGAGTACCTCAAGTGCCTGGCGCGTCAGGCGCTGCTCGCGTTCGATGGGCTGATAGGGATCGGTATTACCCCCGATGGCGATGGGCTTGCAGACATAACCCGGTTTGGACAGCTCCCTCTCCAGAGCTTCGGCCAGATTGGTCTTGGCAATCAGCCGGGTCTCGAAGTCGAGGCCGGGCGAGAGATCCCAATAGGCATGGGTTGGACGGGCATAGCAGTAGATGCAGCCATGTTCGCAGCCGCGATAGGGATTAAGAGACTGTTCGAAGGGAATGTCCGGTGAGGTATTGCGCGAGATGACCGTCTTGGCCGTTTCCAGCCGAATCTCGGTTGCCTGGGTGGGAGGAAGATCCTGGAACCAGCCATCGTCATAAGCTTCCGACCGGGTAGGGGCATAGCGGTTGTGCGGATTACTACCGGTCCCCCGACCGCGTGGAGGCTTTTGATGGGTCATGACCTTGTCTCAGAGATATACTGTTTTAATATACAGTATATCTTGAGCAGGCATTAAGCCAGAGGGTACGGCAAAAAAAGGCAGGACGGCGCGGGGCGCCGTCCTGAAGGTCTTACGCGACCGGCGTGAACTGGATGATTTCTACCCAGTAGCCATCGGGGTCCTTGATGAACGCGATGTCTTTCATGCTGCCGTCGGTCAGGCGCTTCTGGAAGGTAACGCCCAGCTCTTCGAAGCGCGCACAGGCGGCGTGGATGTCCGGTACGGCAACGCACAGGTGGCCAAAGCCGCGTGGATCGCTGTTGCCGCTGTGATAGGTGAAGTCCGGATCATCTTCAGTGCCGTGGTTATGCGTCAGCTCCAGAAGCCCGGAAAGGGATTTACGCCAGCGGTGACGCTCTTCCGGATCTGTCGGGATCTGGGACTTGTCAGCAATCAACGCCAGGAAGTACAGGCTGAACTTGCCTGCCGGGAAATCCTTTTTCTCCAACATGGTGAAGCCAAGGATGCGGGTGTAGAAGTCCAGGGTCTTCTCAATGTCCTTCACACGGATCATGGTGTGGTTGTAGACATACTCGGCAGTGGCTGCGTCAGGCTGGGCCGTAACGCCCGGCAGGTTGTTCAATTCATTCAAGGTCATCGTAGTTCTCCAGATGATAAATCCAGACGGTATTTAAATAGCCAGCTTATCACTTTTGCGTGTCGTTTAGGCTGAGTAGACCCTGGCTGTGGCAAATGGCCACGAAGGCCGTTGAGGTTCAGGACGATTCCAGCAAGGCCTGCTGCTTCGCCTGCCAGACGATTTCATAGGACCGCAGGCGCTCCTTAAAGTCATAGGTCTCGGTATGAATCAGGAGTTCATCGGCCTGGGTGCTTTCCAGCAATTTCTGCAAACCTGCCCGCACCTCATCAGGGCCTCCAATGATGGCCGCTGCATACTGGTCTTCCACGGCCAGCCGCTCTTGAGGCGTCCACTCCATCGTTTCGGGCGGAGGCTTCAGCCGGCTGGAGCGGCCGCGCCCGAGATCCAGCGCCTTTTGATACAGGGAGTGCATCAAACGCTTGGCTCTTGACCGGGTATCCGCCGCCATGACGGGAACAGCCACGATGACCCGCGGCCGCGGCTGGTGCAGAGAAGGTTTGAAATGCTCGCGATAGGCCGCTATCGCCTCATGCAGGCGGGCCGGCGAAAAATGCGCGGCAAACGCATAGGGCAGCCCAAGCTCAGCGGCCAAGCGAGCACTGATCAGGCTGGAGCCCAGCATCCAGATCGGAACGCTCAGCCCTTCGCCTGGGGCGCGGGTGAAGGGCTGCGTATTCAAGGCTGATTCCGTGCCTTCGTCGAATAGCGCAAGCAGTTCACGGACGCGCTCAGGAAATTCCCGGCTCGCCGTGATCATGTTGACCCGCAGCGCTTCCATGGTGGCGTAATCCCCGCCGGGAGAGCGACCTATACCCAAATCGATGCGGCCTGGGTACAGGATTTCCAGCGTACCGAACTGCTCGGCCACGTACTGGGGGGTATGGTTCGGCAGCATGACACCGCCTGCCCCCACACGGATACGGCGGGTGGCAGCCGCTACCTGCCCGATCAGCACGGCGGTGGCCGAGGCGGCTACACCGTCCATGTTGTGGTGTTCGGACAACCAGTAACGGTGATAACCCCAGCGATCGGCCTGCTCGGCCAGGGTAAGGGTGTTGCGTAGGGCCTCGCCTACCGACTGGCCAGCCGTGACAGGGGCAAGGTCAAGTATCGACAGGCGGGTCTTGGCTAATGTCCGCATGGGCCTCTCCTTGATGATCGGCAGCGCAACAGGCGCTTTCAGACAGAATCCGAGAGTCGCGTACGATGCGCTGCTCAGGCGGGAGAATCAAGGCGTGCAGGTGGTTGATGCCAAAAAGATCGCACACGTCTGGCATGTTCAGACCCGATGGAAACGGTTGGACTGAAGGCCCGGACCTGTCGAGCCTTCAGTTGGATCACACCTCGTCGAGCTCAGGATAATGGCGAAAGATGCCATTTTCGCTGAAGGGTAGGCGTCGATCGGAGGCCAGATAGGCGTTGATATTGGGACGCTGGGCTACCCGGGAGACCAGATCGACGACCTTGGGCATATCCGCCTCGATCCGCTGCATGGCCTTGGGCAGGGCATAACGCAGCCCGCTCACGGCTTGAAAGAGCGACAGGTCGACATAGGAGAGCGAGTCTCCGACCAGATAACGATCTCCCTTGGGATTATCCTCTAGAACGTGCTCGAAATAGTCGAGGAACTTGGGAATACGTTCCTTGATGAACCCTTCCGCACGGCGCTTGGCTTCCGTCTTCTGGTCTTCGTAATACAACGAGGAGCCTATGGGGTGATGAATGTCGTGGGCTTCGGTTACAAGGTCAGCAATAGTCAGCTGCAGACCATGGGCCCACAGGCGTGAGGCTTCATCTTCCGGAGCCAGCCCGAGGCGGGGTCCCAGGAACTGCAGGATATTGGCAACATGGGAGACGATCAGATCGCCCGCCTTGAGAAAGGGGAGGGCGAAGGGGGGGAAGGGCGTTGCCTCACCGTTCAGATAGGATTCCATGGCAGGCATGCCCAGGCCATCCTCTTCGGAGCCATTGCCCACATCCACGTAGTCAGCGCCGGCTTCTTCCAGCGCGAGGCGGATGAACTCGCCTCGTCCCTGAATGGTGGGCCAGTAATGCAGTTCGTAACGCATTGCTCGTCTCCTTTCAATGAGGGTCTCCCTGTGGGACAGACGATCCCTCCAGGAGTTGTTTGCCTGTTTTCACGAACGAACAGCCGTCACAGTATCGGATTGCTCGGCTTATGGCGGGAAGGCGCGAACAGCTGTTTGATTCTTCTGCGGTGACATCTGCCGCTCAGTCCGGTCTACCCCCTACAAGGCTATGCCTTCACCTTTACAAACAGCCAAGTCCGGTTGCCTGTAGATAAAGTATGAGAGGAGATGGGGATGTTGGGATTCAGTCTTCGTGGGTTGGGCCCGCTGGACGTACTCAAGCGGGCGGTCAAGGAATTCAATGAAGACGATATGGCGACTTATGCTTCGGCATTGGCCTATCAGATGTTCTTTTCGATGTTTCCTTTCATTCTGTTCCTGATCTCGCTGGTGGGCTTTCTGCATCTGCCCGACTTCTTCAACTGGCTACGCGAGCAGGCCAACTATGTCCTGCCGGCGCAGGCACTGGAGCAGGTCAATCCAGTGATCGATCAGCTTCAGCAAAATCAGCAGGGCGGCTTGCTGTCGGTAGGGATCATCGTGGCGCTGTGGTCAGCTTCTGCGGCAGTGCGCTCGCTGATGACGGCCCTGAACATGGCCTATGATGTCGAGGAAGGACGACCCGTCTGGAAGCGGTTACCACTGTCGGTGTTTTATACTATCGGGCTGGCGCTGATGCTCATCAGCGCTGCCGCCCTGATGGTTACTGGCCCGCAGTTCCTGAATTGGCTGACCAGCTACATTGGCCTTGAACAGGTCTTTATCACGGTCTGGACCTGGATCCGCTGGCCCGTTGCTGTGATCCTCCTGATGCTGGCCGTGGCGATCATTTATTACGCAGCGCCCGATGTGGAGCAGGACTTTCGGTTCATTACACCCGGCTCGGTGCTCGCTGTAGTGGTTTGGATTGCCGCCTCCTTGGGCTTTGCCTTTTACGTCCAGAACTTTGGCAACTACAACGCCATGTATGGCGGGATCGGCACGATCATCATCATGCTCCTGTACCTGTACATCTCATCAGCAGTGCTGCTGTTTGGCGCGGAAATCAACGCGGTGATCGAGCATCACTCCAACGAGGGCAAAGAAAAGGGCGACAAGAAGCTGGACGAGTAAACCGCTCTAAGTCAGGGGCGCTGCCAGTCCGCATGGGTGAGCCGGTACAGGCAGTGCCGGCGCAAGGGGTGGCCAGCAGGGACACGGGGATGATCGAAGTCTTCCTGGGTATTTCGCATTCCAAGCCGCTCCATCACGGCTCGAGAGCGGTGATTGCTCAAGGCTGTAAAGGCGACGATCTCGTCTAGCGCCAGTTGCTCGAACCCGATGCGCAAGGCTTCACGCGCGGCCTCTAAGGCATATCCCTTTCCCCAGTAGGCCCTGACCAATCGCCAGCCAATTTCCACGCACGGCGAGCAGGGCAGACCTTCTGGAGCATTCAGGCCGGTAAAGCCGATGAATGCGTCTGTCTCCTTCAGTTCAACTGCCCAGAAGCCCCAGCCCTGCTGTTCGATTTTGTCCTGGATACGCTCACGCTCGGCCTCGCTGCTGGCAAAATCCAGTACACCCGGAAAGTATTCACGTACCTCTGGATCAGAGTTCAGCGCGGCATAAGGGAGACGGTCTTCGTCACGCCATGGGCGAAGCCGCAGGCGGGCCGTTTCGTAAAGGGCAGGCTCCAGAGGCGGGTGCATATGGCTACCTTTGTTGCAGGGCCGCCACGGTCAGGCCGGACGTGATGAAGGCAATACCCGCACCCCAATTGAGACCGCCTACGACGCGTGGGCGATGCTTTAGCCAGCGGGCCAGCCGCGAAGCACAGGAGCCCATGATGGAAAAGCCGATAAAGGTCAGCAAGGCAAACCAGGCGCCGTAGACCAGCATCTGGATCGTCACGGAGCCGCGGGCAGGGCTTACGAACTGGGGTAGAAAGGCCAGGACAAACAGGCCCGGCTTGGGGTTGAGCACAGCCGACAGCAGACCGGTAAGGAAGATGGTTTTCAACGGCTGATGAGCAGCCGGAGTAAAGGTGATCAGGTTGCGCGAACGCAATACCTTGATCCCCAGCCACAGCAGGTAGGCGGCGCCCACCAGCTTGACGACCCAAAATGCCACGGCTGATGTTTTCATTAGTAGCGTCAGGCCGAAGGTGGCGGCTGTGACGTGAAACAGGATGCCAACGCCTGAGGACAGTCCGGAAACGATGGCGGCCCGGCTACCCTGGCTCAGGCCACGGCCAATGGCAAGCAGATTGTCCGGGCCGGGAGACAGGATCAACAACGCGCAGGCTGCGGTATAGGCGAGCCAGATATCGATTGGAAACATGATCAGTCCTTGGATATTTTCTTGTTCAGACCCAATAGTGATACAGGCGGATAAAGCCACGCCAGATCATACCCAGCCAAACGGGAAACAGGGTGGGCCAGATGAATGCTGCCAGCAAAAATAATCCCAGGCAGCCCCAGAAGTATCCTGTCCCGAGAAATCCGCCCGTGAAAGCCAGCCCCTGATTGAGCGCAAGCCATAGCAGCACCGCTGTTACCAGGGCAAATGGCAGGGCGGCCAGGAGGCTGATAATGCGGGTTTCGAGCGAGTGTCCATTGTCCTTATGAGCCATTGCAACTCCCTATCCATGAAAGGCACCTCCAGAGTATGGCAGTGTTCTGGTTGATCCAGCGTGCAGCAGTACCTAAATCGCGCCTATTCAGACGTTGCCCTTGTTGGCTTCGATCAGGCTAGACAATAGCTCGATGGCCCCTTCAGGATGCTCGACTTCGATGATCAGACGTTTGTACTGCTCATCTTCCAGGTCGATGATGATCGCCCGTTCCGCATGGCTGACATCCCAGAATACCTGCTCCCCCTCAAGGTAGAAGGTCCCGGCCGTCAGAATGTTTGGAATCTTGGTGCCCGGTGCCTTCCAGCCTTTCCAGCCCTGCAGGACCGTATCGTCCTGGCGAGCCGCCAGGATATGCGATTGGGGGATCGTCAGCTGGCTCTTGAGTGCCCACAGCTTGTGAATGCCTTTGACGGTGAAGACGACGTTATTGCCTTCGATTTCGATCTCGACCATCCGCTGCTCCTCTCATCAGCCCGTTCTACAGTAGGGCTGGCTAATACGTTTCTTGAATAGATAAGGAACAGCGTAGCCGCGGATCGTTCGCCGGGTAGAAAAGTGTCTATGCCGTTTCAAAACAGACAGGCTGGGCCAGAGTGCTCAAGCGTCCGGCACAGAGGATGTTGGCGCTAGATCAGCCCTGTCTGGTGGCTGATACCGTGAAATCAGAAAGCGGCCATCCGGCTGTAACACAACGCGATGGATCTCATCGAAGCCTTCCTCGAAGCGTGGGCGCTCCAGCCGTTTAAGGGTTCCGAAGAGTCCCGCTGGCGGCACCTGGCGAGCCCGTGCCCGATTTCGCGCCTCGCAGCCGCGCGGGTCCGGCTCGAAAAAATAGCCGATCACAGTAAAGCCGGCCGCCCGAGCGGGCTCGATGTAGCGTGCCCGCTCTGCAGCAGTGGGATTGGTGTTATCGATAACCACCTTCTGTTTGCCTTCCAGGCAGGCCGTCAACAGGAGCCGCTCACGGTGGCGGGTGCGCAGCATGTCCCGGTTGATACGGACATGCGTGTCGAAAAAGCAGCGTTGGTAAAATGTTGATTTGCCTGCGGCCTGTATGCCGATAAACACGATCAGCTCCATGGCACAGCTCAGGCGATCCGGGCATATACGCGGGTGTTGCGTAGCGTGCCGTCCGGTGCCTTGCGCTCATGACGAAGCGTTCCTTCAAGGGTAAAGCCGGCTCGTTCGCAGACTCGACAGGAGGCTGTGTTTTCTTCATCCGTCAGGATCTGGATGCGCTCGGCCTTGAGGTCAGTGAGTGCCAGGTGCGTCATGGCGCTGACCGCTTCGGTGATGTAGCCCTGTCGGCACTGGCTGTCCCGGCACCAATAACCGATCTCCATGCTGGGTACGTTCCAGTCGATATGGTGAAAGCTGGCGCAGCCCACCAGCATACCGGTGGTTTTGTCGATCAACAGAAACGGCAGATCCTTGCGTACGATAAAGCTCGATGCCGCAAGGCGGCAGTAGGCTTCGGACGTATCGACTGATGGCTCTGTCATCACCCACGGCAGCGAGGCTGGAAAGCGGCGCAGCGAGGCAAGCGACTCCACCACGGCTGCGTAGACCATGGCACCATCACCGGCACGGGGAACCCGTAGCAGCAGACGTTCGGTTTCAAACTGTTCAGGAATGGTGCGCAGCAAGGGAGGAGTCATCGCAGTCCTTGGGGTATGTAATGGTTTAGACGCTGCTGGCCGGGTTGATCAAGGCGTTGAGGACGTGATCCTCCCAGACGCCATTGATCTTGAGATAGGCCCGTGCGTACCCCTCACGCTCGAAACCCAGACGCTTGAGCAGCCGCGCGCTGCGCTCGTTATGGGGAATGTAGTTGGCCATGATGCGATGCAGTCTGCGCTGGGTGAACATGTAATCGATGCCGGTCCTGGCCGCTTCGAACATGAACCCCTTGCCCTGATGGCTTTCAGCGATGGAATAACCCAGGTGGCAGGCCAAAAACGAGCCCCGGATGATATTGGAAAAGTTGCAGCAGCCGATGATCGCCTCGGTGCGCTTGTCGACAATGCTGAAACAGCAGGAGGCACCGGCCATGAAATCCTGCAGGTTCAGGCGAATTCGCTGGCGAACCGTCTCGGGTGTGTAGAAGGTTTCCTCCCGCAAGGGCTCCCAGATGCGCAGGTGCTCGCGGTTTTCAAGCTCGAACCGCCGTCGCCGCACGACATCACGCTCGGTGGGGATGATCAGTCGGACCCGCTCTGCCTCTAACGTCAGGATGCTCATGGACTTTTATCTCTTATAAGCGCCTGAGCGTTATAACCGGAACATCACCCGGTTTTGTAGCGTTTTGGCAGATAAACCTCACCAGGCAAGCTCAAGTCGCATACGCTGTGGCTGATCTTCCCGTCCATCAGGCATGACGCGACCGGGCAGGTCGTGTTGCCACTTGAACCCGTGCGCTGCGTATATATGAATGGCCCGCCGATTGGATTTATAGACATCCAGCTCAAGCGCGATAAAGCCGAATGCCCGGCTGCTTTCGATAAGTGTGCCCAGCAGGCGTGTGCCAAACCCCTGGTTACGAAAGGCTTTGTGAATCTGCATGCCCAGAAAACCCACTGAATCATCCCGGTCCGTCTGACCACAAACACTGGCCGGAAAGATTTCCCCCGAGCCGATAATCTGGCCCTCATGCTCAATAACTTGATTGGGCCAGCCATGCGCCAGAGCCTGAATCAGGCTTTCCAGAATACGCTCCCGGACAGGCGGCAGTTGCCGGTGAGTGTACAGCCCCTCCGCGCAGACGGAGGCGAAGAGACTGTAAAAGCCATCAAGGTCGGCAAGCTCCGTCTGACGTATCAGCATACGAGTCCTTTCAGACGCTGCCCTCGCGCTCCACCACCAGAATGCGCGCCTCGCCATGAGGATGTGCGACATGCTCACAGCCGATTCCGGCAAAGAACACATCTCCTGTTTCCAGGCGTACGGATTTCTCCTCTCCGGCTTCGCGGTAATGCATATCGACAACGCCGTCGAGAACAGCAAAGACCTCTTCGCCATCGTTGACATGCCATTTGTAGGGCTGATCCGTCCAGTGCAGACGGGTAGTGATTCCGCCCATGTTGGCAATGTCGGGCGCTCCCCAGGCTCGGCTGGCGGTAAAGTGCTTGCTGCGGATGATGTTCATGTAGACCTTGTATGCGGCTCAGGGGTGGAATTGGCCCAACGCGGCCATGAGTGACACGGCCAGCGCAGCGATAGCAGTGGCTCGAACGCAGTTGGCTTGCATCGTCTCGTCCAGACATTTCTGGCCATGAGGATAGCGACCCAAGGTCAGAACCTTGACGATGGGCCAGCCGATCCAGAACAGAATGGCCGCGAAAAGGGTGCCGAAAACGAACTCCAGAATGAAGTTGCCAATGACACTCAGAAGTCCATCCATGGTTCGCCTGCCTCCATCAATCAGTGGTCCTAGACAAAGACCGTTGCCTTGAACGCGTCGAGTGTTTCTGCCTGCGCCGACAGCTCGCGCAGGTGTGGAAAGCTGTCGGCAATAACGGCATTGGGCGTCATGTGCTGGGTAAAGCGCCACGCTACAGCCGTGGTGATGCCAGCCTGATTGATGTCGTCGGCGCCTGCCTTGAGCGGGCGGTTCGCCACTTCGGCTTCCAGCGTACCGTAGGCAGCCAGCAACTGCCCGGTTACGCGGTCAATCCAAGGTTCATGCACCTTGTCAGCCGGTCGCAGCTTGCGCTCGTAGACGATCTGGACGGTTTTCTCACAGGCGGTCAGGGCGAGCCCGATGATGCGCAGCGCATGCTGACGCTCGGCCAGATCGCGTGGCATGAGGGTGCGTCCCGACTCGGCCGCCAGCGCCTCCACGTAATCCAGGATCAATGTCGAGTCCATCAGCACCGTGCCGTCATCGCACACCAGTGACGGTGCCTTCACGACCGGGTTGATTGACCGGAACTCCTCGAAGGCGCTGAAGACCGAAAGGGGGGTGTGCTCGAAGGGCTGGTCCAGCAGATTCAGCGAGACGGCTACGCGACGGACGTAGGGCGAGTCGAACATTCCGATCAGTTGCATGGTGGCTCCTGTGAGGTAGAGGCAAATCCCTTTCCTTATAACGGCTGCCGAGGCGGACTGCACGCGTTGTGCTCGTGCCTTGGATGTCAGGTACAGGCCCTTGAAGCATGGAGACCGCACTGTGCGCTGGGACAGGCGTTCAGAACAGGCATGGCCGTTCGTCGCCAGGACTCACTGGTCCACCAGAAGTGTATCCGCTCTAGCCTGCGGTTGCCTGCTGGCCAACGGCTGCCATTGATCTCCAACCCCTCCAAAAGCGCTGAAAATGACCTTCAGGCCGCTTCAGTCGACATGGTGTCAAGCCGATAGCCTGGAAGTGAAAAGCCAGAATGCCTTCGATTCTGGCACCTCGCGCCGTGTTGTTGACCCCTGAATAATGACAAACGTACGGGTTACTATCATGACCATCCTCCAACGTGTGATTGGTGGTTTTGCGCTGCTGTTAGTACTGCTGCTCTCCATCGTGGGCATCAGCTACCAGAGCACGCATTCCATCAGTGACCGGCTTTCCATCATTACCGGGCAATCGGCGCCGCTCAGTCAGGCCGCCAGTGAGCTCAACGTGCATATCCTGCGCGCCAATCAGGCTGTACTGGCCGTTCTTATCAGCCGTGACGGCCAACAGATTGCCGAAGGCAAGAAGCCCTTCGATGAGAGCCTGGGGCGTTTCAATGAGCTCTTGGGAACCACGGCGCGTTATATTGGCGATCGCCCTGAGCTCAAGGAAAACCTGGCCCAGCAGCGTGAGCTGAGCACGGCCTATGCCGAGCAGGCTGCCACGCTGATGAAGTTGCACGGCCAGCAGGTTGCCCTGAACATCCAGGCCCGTACGCTGCAAGGTTTTGCGACTCAGGAAGGCACGCGGCTGTCCAATATGCTGCGGGATTACATGGCCAGGCAGCGTGCCAATGGGTCCACTGACAGTGCAGCCGTTGCCGAGGCGCTGCTGCTGGAAATCGGTAAGACCTATGACCATTTTTCCGCGCATGCGGCCGTTCCTGATATCGATAGGCTCAAGCGCGGCTTGACGCTTCAGGATGAAGTCATTCGTGATCGACTCAAGGCTTTTGTCGCACAGGATGCTCGGACTGGCCGGATCGTGACGGTGATGGTGAACCATCTGTTTAGAGATCTGACCGCTGATGATGGTCTGCTCAACGTCTATCAGCAGGATGCAGCGCTGGTGGAGCAGGTTGCAACCCAGCGTCAGGCAATGGATGCCAAGCTGCAAGCCATGCTGACCAGGATCGCCGAGTTTGGTGGTCAGGCTGTAGCCGTAGCCAACAGTGCCAAAGCCGGTGCCGATTCGACCATTTCCACCAGCCGCAGCCTGTTGCTGGTCGCTTGCGTCCTGGCTGTTCTGGCTGCCGTCCTGATCGGTGGTTGGGTATCCCATAGCATTCGGCGTCCGCTGGCAACCTTCCGCGAGGTGCTCAAGCAGGTCACGAGCGGTGACATGCGCGTGCGCTTCGATGTTTCCCGCAAGGATGAGTTTGGCGAGCTGGGCGGCTATCTGAACGAGCTGACCGCCTCCCTGCAGGACACGCTGCGTGAGCTGACCCGCTCAGCCGACAGTCTGGCGCAGACGGCGGACAGCAATGCCGAGATCAGCGAGCGCACCACACGTGCTGTGGATGAGCAGCGTGATCGCCTCAACTCTGCCGCCTCGGCCATGACCGAGATGGAAAGTACCGTGCATGAGGTCGCCAGACGGGCCAACGATACCCGTCAGGCGGTAGACGACACCCATGAGCTGACCAGTAAGGTGCAGGAGCGCGTCGCCGAAACCATCAGCAGCATTCGTCTGCAGGCCGACCAGATCAACAAGGCCTCGCTGGAAACCGACGAGCTTCAGGGCTACGGCAAGCAGATCGATGGCATTGTGGATGCGATTCGCACCATCGCCGAGCAGACCAACCTGCTGGCCCTCAACGCGGCCATCGAGGCGGCGCGCGCCGGTGAGCAAGGGCGTGGGTTTGCCGTGGTGGCGGACGAGGTGCGCTCCCTGGCGAGTCGTACACAGACCTCCACCAGCGAGATCCAGACAATGATCGAGCAGATGCAGGGCAAGATCCATTCAGTCGTGAAGGTCATGAATGAGAGCCAGACCCAGTCCAACGACTGTGTTCGCCTGGCCTCCGGCGCAGATGAGCTGCTGGGCTCCATGAGCAGCGCGGTGAACAGCATCCGTGACATGAACATCCAGATCGCGGCGGCCACCGAAGAGCAGAGCGCGACCGTGCAGGAAACCAGCCGCATGGTCACGTACATCAACGATGCGGCCCAGCTGGCCGCCGAGGGCGCCGAGCGTACCGCACAAAGCAGCCAGGACCTGTCCGAGATGGCTCAGGTGCAGCGCGGGCTACTTCATCATTTCAGCGTGTGAGGCGAACATGAAACACTGGATGACCTCTCTACTCGGTGCCGGCCTGCTCCTGAGCAGTCTGGCCCAGGCCGCCACGCCCCTGATCGGCGTGGGTGTCGCCAAGAACAACGACAACTTCCAGGTCCTGCTGCGCAATAACGTACAGCGCCACGCCAGCAGTCTGGATGCCGATGTCTTTATGGAAGATGCACAGGACAACGGCACCTTGCAGATGCGCCAGATTCTCAACCTGATCGCCTCCAAGGTGGATGCCATTATCGTGACCGTGGTGGACATGAAGACCGCACCGGAAATGACCCGGCTCGCCAACGAGGCGAAGATCCCGCTGGTTTTCATCAACCGTAATCCCGAGCCAGCCGCCTGGGCGCCGCAGACTGCGTTCGTCGGTTCGAATGAGGTCGAGTCAGGCACCTTGCAAATGGAAGAGCTGGCGCGCCGGGCCAACTACAAGGGCAACGTCGTTATTCTGGTTGGCGATCCAGGCAACAAGGCTTCGAAAATTCGTACCGAAGACGTAGAAAACGTTGTGGCCAAATACCCGAACATGAAGATCGTACAGAAGACCATTGCCCACTGGCAGCGTAGCGAGGCGGCCAGTGTCGTCATGGACTGGCTCAAGCAGGGCGTGAGCTTTGACATCATCGCCGCAAATAATGATGAGATGGCTATCGGTGCGGTGATGGGGCTGGAGAAGGCAGGCAAGAATCCCAAGGACTACCTGATCGGCGGTATCGACGGCACACCGGATGCACTCAAGATGATGGATCAGGGCAAGCTGACCGTCAGCGTACTTCAGGATGCGGCAGGGCAGGCCAACGGTGCCGTAGAGGTTGCACTGCACATGATCCGGGGTGAGCGGGTCGAGCCTGTGAACTGGGTGCCTTTCAAGCTGATCACACCGGAAAACCGTAGTCAGTTCCAGTAACACAGACGAAAAAAGACCGGGCCAGGCCCGGTCTTTTGATATCAGTACCCTGCTGCCGCGCCGTTGCTACGGGGATCAAACGCGCCCTCGAACACACCGCTCGGATGGCGTACGGCCGCACCGGCATGGCCCATGGTCTCGCTGAAGGGGGGCAGGCTTTCCACGTCATGACCGCGCGCGCGCAGCGCTTCGAACACGTCTGCCGTAAAGCGGGACTCGAGCTTGAGCGTATCGGTGCTTTCGCCCCAGGTCCGGCCTAGTAGCCAGCGAGGCGCAGTGACTGCCTGCTGGAGCGGCTGATTGAAGATGGCGTAGCGGCTGAAAACCGCTGCCTGGGTTTGCGGCTGGCCATCGCCACCCATGGTGCCGTACACCAGGGTTCGTCCATCCTTGAGCCGTGCCGCGGCGGGGTTGAGGGTGTGAAAGGGCTTCTTGCCAGGCATGAGGGCCAGCAGATGATTGGGGTCCAGACTGAACGATGCGCCCCGGTTCTGCCAGTTGAGGCCACTGGCTGGCAAGACCACACCGCTGCCGAACTCATGGTAGATGCTTTGGATAAACGAAACGGCCAGCCCGTTCCCATCGATCACGCCCATCCAGATGGTATCACCCGGCCCTTTGCCTTCGCCCCAGGGCGCCGCCTTTTGCGGGTCGATGGCCGCGGCCAGCCCTTCAAGATAGTCGGGGGTGAGGCACGCCTGTGGGTCGATGGTCATATGCTCGGGGTCGGTAATGTGCTCATCGCGTACCCGGAAGGCCAGCTTGGTCGCCTCGACCAGCGTATGAATGTGCTCGGCGCTGTCGGCCGTGCAGCTGTCCAGCCCGGCGTGGTCGGCAATGCCAAGAATGAGCTGGGAGACCAGCCCCTGGGATGGAGGTGTCAGGTTGTAGACCATCCCGGCACTATGCTGAAGCGCCAGTGGCTTTACCCGGCGGGCATGATAGGCGGCCAGATCATTGCGTGAAACAGGAGAGCCCAGCGCTTCCAGATCATTGGCGATACTGGCTGCCAGGGCGCCACGGTAGAAGGTATCCAGCCCTTCTTCCGCCAGCTGATGCAGGGTGGCGGCCAGTCGTGGTTGTCTGAATAGGCTTCCGGCTACGGGTGCCTCGCCATTTTCCAGAAAGGTTTCGGCAAAGCCGGGAACAGACTCCAACTCGTGCCGCTTGCTGGAGGTGGCAAGATGCTGGGACAGCGTGACCGGAATACCTTCTGCGGCGTAATGGATGGCATCAGCCAGAAGGCGTGGTAATGGCATCTTACCGCCCAGCTCCCCGGAAACCGCCAACGCCTCCTGCCAGCCACCAACGGTGCCCGCAACGGTAAGCGCGGCTTTCGGGCCGCGTGTTGGAATACGATCCATACCCGCGTAATGCTCGAGGGTGGCGTGGCTGCCTGCCGGGCCGCTGGCATCAATGGCAACCGGATCACCTTCAGGCGGAACGATCAGCCAGAAGCCATCCCCACCCAGGCTGTTCATATGGGGATAGACAACGGCAATGCTGGCCGCCGCGGCGACCATGGCCTCGATGGCATTGCCTCCTTCACGCAGCACGGCCAGGGCCGATTGAGCAGCAAGACTGTGAGGAGCGACGGCAATTCCGCGGGCAGCAACAGTGGTATTAAGCATTCTTCTTTTCCTTGACGAACAAAGGGTCCCGCCGGGAGAGCAGAGGGGGAGACTCCGCTTATCTGGAGCCTCCCAGCCACTTCAGTTAAGCGACGCTGGAGTTCTTGGCGAGCCATTGACGGCGCATGCGTTTGAGCACGAACAGGGCCAGGGCCGCTGTGATCAGGTCAAAGCTGATGGCCACGGCGAACACCGGCATCCAGCTGTCTGTGGACTGGTGGAGCAGGGCGGCCATCGGACCGCCAAAGATGGAGCCGATCCCTTGAGCCATGTACAGGAAACCGTAATTGGTCGTGGCGTTGCGGGTGCCAAAGGTGTCGGTCAGGGTGGAGGGAAACAGGGAGAAGATTTCGCCCCAGCCCAGGAAGACTACACCGGAGAGCAATACGAACAGCACAGGGTTATCGCTGGTCAGTAGCCACAGGGTCATGGCAATGCCTTCTGCGAAAAAGGCGAAAGCCATGGTGTTCTCACGGCCATATCGGTCCGAGATCCAGCCAAACAGCGGGCGGGTCAGGCCATTGCAGACACGGTCGATGGTCATTGCGAGCGGCAGTGCAGCCATGCCAAAGACCATGACACCGGTCATGCCAAAATCCTTGGCAAAGCTGGCCATCTGCGACGTTACCATCAGGCCTGAGGTCGACATCATCGCGAACATGGCAAACATGAGCCAGAACAGCGGCGTCTTGAGCATGGCCTTGGGTGCAACGTCCGGTGCGGTGCTGGAGGCAGGGCTGGTGTCGGCAATCCGCTCTGCCAACTCGGCTGGCGGTTGGCGCAGGAACTGTGCGGCGAGCAGGCCGACAATCCCCAGGATCAGACCAAAGGTGACCAGGGTATTTTCCATGCCAGCCGCTGCGAGGCTATTGCTGATGGGAAAGGTCGTGATCATCGCACCCATACCGTAACCTGCGGCAACCGCACCGGCTGCCAGCCCCCGGTGATCAGGAAACCAGCGAACCATCAAGCCAACGATGCCCACATACACGATGCCGGTTCCCAAGCCTCCCATCAGGCCGTAGGTCAGGTAGATCATGGCGAGTGAATTGGCCTGACTTGCCAGAATCCAGGACAGCCCTGTGAGGGCACAACCAAAGGCGATCAGTTTGCGTAAGCCGAAACGGTCAATCAGAAAACCTTGTACTGGCGAGAAAAACGTTTGCAGGACGATCAGAATGGAAAAGGTAATCTGGATCTGAGCCAGTGAGACACCCAGCTTTTGGGTCAATGGCGCCGTAAACAATGTCCAGACATATTGCGGGCTTGAAATGGCCATCATGCAGACAACGCCTGCGGCCAGTTGAAACCAGCGAGTGCCCAGAGCGCTGCCTGGCGCGCGACTATCTACCAATATCTTCGTATTCATGGAAGTTTCCGAGGGCTATATAACGATATGAATACGAGAGCAATGGATATGCCAGCTTTATATATTCCTTATGTTTTAAGGCGTTGGCGTTAAAATATAAGGATATGTTCATCCATAAGTATAATTTGCTGCTCTAACTTGGTGCGCTTGGCACTTTTTTGAAGCTATTTAATATATGTGTGAAATAAAAAAGCCCGCTTTAAGGGCGGGCTTTTTTATTCGAAATCAATGGGATGCAGACTTAATAAGTGTGTAAGGTAAATTTGCTCTGCTTCAGGATAAGTTAAGCATTGGCTTGAATACTATATTCAACTAAATATTTAATGCATACATATTAAATATCACAGATTAGAACTTAACCCGATTATGCTTTTCGGGATAGCGCTAAAAAGCCAATGTATAGCGTGAAACGGACATCTTGCGGCTTGATGTTTTCCAGACGCATATAACCGCCCTGCCAATGGCGTTTTGCCCCGGCGTTCAACGGGCGAGCACAAGCCACTGGCCGGGCGGGGCATAGCCATCATAGGGCTTGGGTCTGGCCTGAGTGGTCGCCAATGCCACTACCTGTCCAAATGACAAGGGCACTGGCAGAAAACGTCTGCGTGGGCCTTGCTATTAGTTACCGATGCGCAATCGGCTATACGTATAACAATCCAAAAGAAATCCTTTGTGAAGGCAGAGCGGACTCTTGAGCAAAGGAGTTGTCTAGCCGCTTGGCTGAACAAAGTACGGGCTTTTTCCACGCTTTATTCAGAGCGCTCGTGTGGGCAGCAAGACGAAGAGTCGCGCCAAGGCGACAAAATAACGGGCGGCTGTATCAAGCTGGCTTCTGCTCAGCCGATAGCACTGTTATCGCAAAAACCATAGGGCGGTTTTTGCTCACCAACCGCTACCGGAGAACACCAATGAATGCCCCCCAAGACTTCAACGCTGACGCCCAGGCGGCGGAGTTCAATTCACTCTGGTCAGCGATTGATCGCTCCCAAGCCGTCATCGAGTTCAACCTTGATGGCACCATCCTGCGCGCCAACCAGAATTTCCTCGACGCCTTGGGGTATCGGCTTGAGGAGATTGCCGGGCAGCATCACCGGATCTTCTGCGATGCCGAATACGCCAGCAGCATGTCCTATCGCCAGTTCTGGGAAAAGCTTGGCCGCGGCGAGTTCGATGCAGGGCAGTACAAGCGCCTAGGCAAGGGCGGCCGGGAAGTTTGGATCCAGGCGACCTACAACCCGATTTTCAATGCCGAAGGCAAACCGTACAAGGTGGTCAAGTTCGCGTCCGATGTGACCGAGGCTGTATTACGCAGCACCGACCACCAGGGCAAGGTCAATGCTATCGAACGCGCCCAGGCGGTTATCGAGTTCGACCTGACCGGCCATGTGCTGCGGGCCAACGATAATTTCCTGTCTGTGCTGGGCTATAGCCTGGAAGAGATCAAGGGCAAGCATCACCGCATGTTCTGTGACGAAGAACATGCCAACTCCACTGCGTACCATCTGCTTTGGGAAAAGCTTGGCCGTGGTAAGTTCGACACAGGTGTCTACAAGCGCATCAGCAAGGAAGGGCGTGAAATCTGGATTCAAGCGACCTATAACCCGATCCTGGACGCCGAGGGCAAGCCGTACAAGATCGTGAAGTTCGCTACCGATATCACGGCCTTGCAGATCAAGAGTGCCGAGTATGAAGGCAAGATTGCGGCCATTGATCGTAGCCAGGCGGTCATCGAGTTCGATCTGCTGGGCAACATTCTTCATGCCAACCAGAACTTCCTGTCGACCCTGGGCTATCGCCTGGAAGAGATCGTCGGCAAGCACCACCGCATGTTCTGTGAGGAGCATTACGTCACTTCAACCGCGTATCGGGACTTCTGGCAGCGTCTGGGGCAGGGGCAGTTCTTCAGCGACCGTTACATGCGCCTGGGCAAGTTCGGACAGAAGATCTGGATCCAGGCGACCTATAACCCGATCTTCAATGCCGACGGCCAGCCATACAAAGTTATCAAGTTTGCGACAGACATTACCCAGCAGGTCGAAATGGAGCAGTTGGTCAAGGCCAAGACGCAAGCTATGAGCAGCTCCGTGCAAAACCTGACGCAGTCAATCAACCACATTGCCCAAAGCACCGGGGAGGCGAACGAGCTGGCGCGCATGACCCAAGAAGAGGCCGCCCAAGGCGCCGAGACGCTCAAGCGCTCCGTTGAAGCCATGGCCGTTATTGCCAAGTCTGCTGAGGACATCCAGGACATCATTCAGGTTATCAGTGACATCGCCAGCCAGACGAACATGCTGGCCTTCAACGCGGCCATCGAAGCGGCGCGGGCCGGTGAGCATGGCCTGGGCTTTTCGGTGGTGGCGGACGAGGTGCGTAAGCTGGCCGAGAAATCATCCCAGGCGACCAAGGAGATCAACAAGCTGATTCAGGAGTCCTCCAAGCGCATCACGGTGGGTAATGAAATCTCCCGAAGCGTAGGCGAAGCCTTCGAGCGTATCGCCAAGGGTGTAGTGCGTACCACGCGCTCCATCGATGCCATCAACGCCTCGACGGGCGACCAGCTGACGACGGCAGGTGAAGTGAACGAGCTGATTCGTGACCTCAATAACGTCACGTCCGGTGTTGGACCGCGTGGATGACCGCCATCATGACTGGCAGCGCATATGGAGTAGTCCATGTCGGTGGCATCGAGATCGCCATTCCGGCATCGGCCCTGCAACAAGTGGTGCGCTGGCCTGACCAGGTACAGCCACGTCCGCCGGTAGCGCCTTACATGCGCGGTGTGTTCAGCCTGCGGGGCCGCGCGGTCCCGCTGGTGGACCTACACGTGCTGCTCGGGCTCACACCGGCTGGGGAGGACGGAATGCCCAGCGAAGTGGCCCTCCTGCATCATCAGGAAGGACGTTTCGGGATTGGGATTGATGCCGTGGCGGATGTCATCCACATCGATGAAAGGCAACTCAGCGAGCTGGGCACCCACAAGCGTGGACAGGGTTTGTTGCCGCGCCTTTTCATGGGCGGCAGCCAGGGCGAGCGCATCATCTACCTGCTTGATATCGAGGCGCTGGCGTCGCTGCCGGAGTTGTTCATGGCCTTCGATCATGCACAGGAGTTGCGTGAGCGCGGCCGTACGGCTCGCTTCAAGCTCAAGCATTACATACTGCTGGGCTGTGATGGTCGCCGGTTCTGCCTGGAGGCTACGGCAGTCAGTGAGCTGGTCGAACATCCCCGGATCGATACGACGTTCTTTCAGAGCGAGTATTGCCTGGGTGTCACGGAGCTGCGGGGCACCCCGATTCCAGTGCTCAATCTTTCCCGTATCCTAGGGCTTGAAGAGGTCCCCGGCGAGACCAAAAAACAGCTGCTGGTTATGACAGCCAACGGCCATGCTTTTGGTTTTGCCTTTACCGAACTTCTGGCCATGATGCGGCGCAACCCGGACGATCTTGTGCCTATGCCGCGTTTCGGCCTGCAGCACCCCGCCATGTTTTCCGGGGTCATGAGCGGCGAAGATAGCCATGATGCATTGCTGCTCAACCATACGGCGCTGCTGCGTCGCAAGGATATCCAGGCGTTTTCCAAGATCTTTGAAAACGCCAAGGGCCGCAGCAGCGAGGCCTCCAGCATCGTGCCCAAGGCGCGATCCCGGCAGGCTTGTTTGGTGTACGAGGCCGGTATCCAGTTTGCATCGCCGCTGCATCAGGTGGATGAGATCCTTCATATCCCCACGCAGTTCATGCGTCTCAAGCAAGCTCAGGGACATCTGATTGGGATGATTAACGTCCGCGGGCAACAGGTCTCGCTGATCTGCCTGAGCAGCTTGATCAATTCGTCGCCGCGTGAGGCAACCGAAAGCTCGCGTATTCTTTTGGTGACTGGCGAGGCAATGACCTTTGGCTTTGCGGTCTGCCAGATCGATGCAATCGAGACGTTCAACGATTTCGATCCCGGCATGCTCGAAAAGGGTTGGCAAACCCCGACGGGTGATTCCCTCTCCGTTGGGCAGCGGGCGCGAACGCTGGTAAGCATCGGCTCCGGCCTCAATCGCTGGCGCGCTACATTGCTGGACCTGAAGGCTGTGGCACGCGAACTGGAGGCAGATTTAGCTAGCCAGGAAATGCTGCCGGCATAGGACTGGTGCCTGAGAACAAGGTGATCGACAATGCGGCGATTACCTTGTCCGGGAGTAGCCCATGTCCATCCGTTGGATCGCCACACCGCAAACCGATCTCACCGTTCAGACCCTGTACGCCATTCTCTCGCTGCGTACCGAGGTCTTCGTGGTAGAGCAGAAGTGTCCTTATCAGGAGGTGGACGGCCAGGACCTGACCGGCAATACCTATCACCTCATGGGCTGGGAAGGCGATACGCTAGTGGCTTATCTGCGAGTGCTGGATCCGGTACTGCATGACGGACAGGTAGTGGTTGGTCGCGTCGTAACCGCGCCCGCCGCACGGGGTCGCGGGCTGGGGCATGAGCTGATGAAGCAGGGCCTGACCTTTTGCGAGGCGCACTGGGCCGGTCTTCCCATTTATCTCTCTGCCCAGGCGCACCTGCAGGATTACTACGGCCGCTACGGCTTCGAGCCGGTTACAGACATCTACCTTGAAGATGACATCCCGCATATCGGGATGCGTCGTCGGACGTAACCCAGGCGTGTTTAGAGCGATTTAGAAATCGAATCCGATCTGAGTCCGATTCGGTTCGGCCTTTCTATGGGGTTTCCGGTGGGGGGCGGTCACGTTGCTTTGGGCCTTGGGCGCCTTGAAGACAAGCGTGGTGAGGCGGACTGTTCGCATCGGATCATCAGGCAGGCGGAGCGTTACCTCGCTACCGTGCTCAGGCTGTCCCTCCGGCGCCTCCTGATAAGCGGGATGAGCACGGTTTTGTGCACGGACATCGTTGATCGTTCGGGTCAGCCGTTGACCTCTATGAAAAACCAGCAGGATAAGCCGGGCTTCCCGGCTCAATGGATGGGCCAGCAGGTAGTCAAGTTGCTCCCGATACGCCTCGGCATTCTTCCAAAACAGGCAGTCGGCCAGACAGGCGATCCGCTCCCCATGACGCAGGCCAAGTGCGCTGTAGCCGATGGGCACAAAGGGCTCGATTGTTTCCGGGCGCTCGAACTGGCCGTTCAGTGCAATACCCAGGTAGTTTCTTAACGGCGCCTCATTCCATGTGGCGAATAGTGATGGACTGTAGGTCAGCAGCGTAATGGCGTTCTGCAAAGTTTCCACGATCTGCTCATGCTGATCACGGCTCAGCGTTGGCTCCGGCAAGTCGGGCCCATGAACCATGGGCGGGAGCTCAGGAAATAGCTGCTCCCGTGAGGGAGGCGTAAGCCGTGCCAGTGGGCCGTCGGAGCGCTTGTGCAGTGGAATACCCAACGTTTGCGCCAGGGCCTGATGGGAGAGTAGCCGCGTGCGGCGGGTGTTGATGACTGTTTCCACGATAGCCGAGAGGCTGTCGTTATAGGCCGCTACCTCCTGTCGAATCCAGGCGAGCGCTTTTTCGATCTCGTTGACTTCACGGTCGATCAGCGCGCGTGCGGCCTGCTCCGCGCCGCGCTTGATCTCGAAGGTCAGAATCAGGGATTGCCCGCTGATCCGTACGGCACCTGACGTACCCGTCCAGGGACCGGCCTGTGCACCGAACCACTCTGCGTCGCCATCGAAGGGTATGTCGATATCGAGTCGATGGCTGGCTGCATTGCCCTCGAAATCCGCGTGGTCATCGGTTTCAGCCTGCCACTCATGGCGGCGTAGCGCTGGCGGCTCGATCCGATAGGCCGCGATGAAGTAATCGATCAGCGCATTTGGTGCCGTGTTGAGCAGGCGGTGTTCATCCAGCGCGGCCAATGTCTCGTCGAGGCGGCTCCGCTGGTTATCGAGTCGCTCCCTGGGGTCGAAAGTGGAAAATAGCTCGTCCTGCAACACGTGTGCACTCATTCGCCTGTCCCGGTGACTACCCGTCAACATCGTCTTTTATTGGAGCCGGAGAGGGCAAGGGAATATCCCAAACCGACCGTCAATAAAAAGGGGCCATATAGGCCCTTTGCGAGCCTTTCGTATCAGGCCTTCTTGAACTCCTCCTCAATGGCTTCCAGCGTCTTGTTCCGGGTCTCGGGTAAATAACGGACCACGAACGCAATGGCCAGCAGGCCGAACGCGAAGAACATGAAGAACGTCGTGGAGATACTGAACCACGCCACCAACTGCAGGAAGAAAAAGCCTACCAGGAATGTGGTCAGCCATAGCACGCCGCCGGTAAAGCCTAGGGCCAGGCCCCGGATACGCATGGGAAAGATCTCGGACAGCATCAACCAGGTCACTGGTGAGATGGCCCCTTGCTGGAAGGCCAGAAAGCTGACCGTAAGGCCCAGGATAATAAACGCGCGCTCCGTGCCTGGCGCCATGTTCATCGAGACCAGACCAATCAGCAGCAGGCACGTAGTCGTGCCGATCAGGCCGGTGATCAGCATCGGCCGGCGACCGACCCGGCCCAGTAGCCAGATGCCTAGAAAGGTAGCCAGTACGGAGATCACACCGTTGGCGATGTTGGCTGTGAGCGCAGCCTGTGTATCAAAGCCGGACTCCTTCAGGATCTGGGTGCCGTAGTACATGATCGAGTTGACGCCGGTGATCTGCTGCACGACGGCGATCCCTATACCAATCAGAAAGATCTTGCGAATCCAGGGCGTTTTCAGGTCCTCCCAGCTACCCTCTTTGGCCTTGGAGTCCTCCTGCGCAGCTTGGCGTACTTCCTTGGCCTCCTTGTGGGCCTGATGCTCGGCGCGAACTTCTTTAAGCGTACGCAGCATCTCGCCGAAGCGGCCTTTGGAGGCTAGCCAGCGGGGACTCTCCGGCATGACCAGCATGCCCAGCCAGAGCACCACGGCTGGAAGCGTGGCAATGACCAGCATCCAGCGCCAGATATGGCTACCCTCGAAGAAGTGGGCAATCGCAGCGTTGCAGGTAAAGGCCAGTAACTGGCCCGACACGATCATCAATTCATTGCGCGTCACCATCTGCCCGCGCTTGTGCGCAGGCGACATCTCTGCCAGGTAGACCGGAACGGTGACCGAGGCACCACCAACGGCAAGCCCCAGGATGAAGCGGGCCAGCACCATGAACTCGACGTTGGGCGCGAGGGTGCTGCCCAGTGTGCCAAGGATGAAAATGATCGACAGCAAGAGGATGATCTTGCGTCGGCCACGGGCGTCGGAGAGGCGACCGCTGATAGCGGCACCGATGGCACCGCCAAAGACTAGGGAAGACGCCACCAGACTTTCAGAAAAAGGCGTGAGGCCAAAGTCTTCCTTGATGAAGGGAAGCGCGCCGTTGATGACGCCAGTGTCATACCCAAACAGCAAGCCGCCAAAGGTTGAGATCGTGGTGATGATCTGCATCTTGCGCTTGTGGTTGGTAGGCGAGGAGTCTGTTGTCGAAGGCTCTGCATTTGCAGGCGAGGCGAGGGATGATGGGTTTTTTATCATAGATTTCTCTTTGCACGTTAAGCCGTGACGCTCATCCATCCCTGGTTGATCACGAGGCAGTCCAAGGTGCCTTGATACTGGGCGGGTCCGCTAAATGCACGTGCTGCTGCCGGGAGATTGATTGCCCGTGCGACGCTATCGATGCGTTTGGAACCCACGTTATCGAGCGTATGGGGCTCATAGGGATAGACTGGCGTGCTTGGAGAGTGGTTTCAAAAAAAGCCACTGAGAAGTATCTGCATCACAGAATCCTGAGTGAAAGGCTGACGAATTCCCAGGCGGTGGGCGTCAGTGATGGCTGCCAGAACACGGCCTGAAGAAAATCCGTAGCCGGTAGGGTAAACATGGTCATAAAGAGGCAATTACTTGATACCGAGTCGGTATCGGACCAGGCAGGTTAGCCAGGCGGCAAAACCGCCTGGCTGGCTTGACTCAGTTAAGGCTGACCATTTCCGCCGGAGGCGCCAAAGACTTGACCTGTGACATAGCTGGCCTCGGTGGAAGCCAACTGCACGTAAAGCGGTGCGATTTCCACAGGCTGGCCGGGACGCTTGAGCGGGGTGTCGCCTCCAAAGCTCTTGAGCTTTTCCATCGTCTGGCCACCGCAGACTTGCAAGGGTGTCCAGAACGGGCCGGGCGCTACGGCGTTGACGCGAATACCCTTGTCCGCCAATTGTTTGGCCAGCCCCTTGCTGAAATTGGCAATGCCGGCCTTGGTCAACGCGTAATCGACCAGATTGGCCGAAGGATCGTAGGCATTGACCGATGATGTGTTGATGATCGAAGCGCCTTCCGGCAGATGCGGAATGGCAGCCTTGGTGATCCAGAACATGGCGTACAGATTGGTTTTGAGCGTCCAGTCGAACTGCTCATTGCTCAGGTCAAGAATCGAATCGTGGCTCTGCTGGCGCGCAGCATTGTTGACCAGGATATCCAGTCCACCCAGCTCCTTTACGGCGCGGTCCACCAGCTCGCGGCAGAATGCCTCGTCGCGAATGTCACCGGGAATGGCTACCGCCTTGCGGCCGGCCTGCTGGATCAGCTGAACCACTTCCTTTGCGTCAGGTTCCTCATCCGGCAGGTAGTTGATGGCTACATCCGCTCCTTCGCGGGCAAAGGCGATGGCTGCGGCACGGCCGATACCCGAGTCGCCCCCGGTGATCAGTGCCTTGCGGCCGGCGAGGCGGTTATTGCCTTTGTAGCTTTCTTCACCGTGATCTGGCCGAGGCGTCATCTTGCTGGCCAGCCCTGGCCAGGGTTGGGTTTGCTCCTGAAACGGAGGGCGGGGATGGCCGCTCTTGGGATCGCTCAACGGGGCTGGGTCGGCTGCAACCTTGCTATTGGCCGTCTGAGCAAAGGCGGGGGCCGCTGCGGCGGCGGCAATCGTGACAGCCGCACCCTGCATGAGTTTACGGCGAGACGTGGAGAGGTCGTTCGGATTCATGGCTGGCTCCTGAGAATGGGAATAAGCGGTGATCGAAACGGCAAGGCAGCAGTGTCCGTCGGGGCACCTGCCGGGTAAGCACCTGATGCGATGCTTGAATCGTTGTGACCGGGGTAGACGTACAGACCGTGCGCATCGTTCCCCAACCAAGGCAATAATGGGCGAATGGTCTGTTCAGGCAAGAGCGTTGAGCTAGAGCGACTGGTAGCCGATGCGGGTGGGCCGGGCCTTTGCAGGTAGGGCCCGTTCATGCGCGAGGGCTGAACAATGGACAGGCAAACCTGCCTCGCGCCTGAAAGGCGCAAGCCAGGGTGCAGGGAGGCTTACAGCGTTGGGTCTACTTCACGTACCAGCACATAATGGCGACCGGTTTCGTCTTCACAGTAGTCGTACACATAGAACATCTCGACCACTCCGGCTCCTGGCATGGCAGCCACGAGGTCACCCGGCTCAGGTGTAAAAAAACCTGCCGTGCCCGGCTCGGCTTCGCTCTCGATGCGAGCAGTGGAAAACAATTCGGGGTCCATGTCGCCAAAAAAATCGTCGCGTGTTTCCTGGTCCCAATCCTCGGGCACCTTGAATTCACCCGTAAACAGGATCTTGGCGTCACCCAGATCGTCGGCATCAACTTCCGGATTTTCGTCCGGGCGGTAGACCGTGCAGTCCAGAACGTTGCTGTCGCTCAGGATGGTTTCCCGTGCGGCAAGACGCTTTTTCGAGCCAAACGAATCTGCCGTATAGGATACGGAATCCGGGCCGTTGGTTATGCGATCGTTGGGACTCATAGCACTCTCCATGGTCATGGTTCTGCCTTCATAGCAGATAAGGCGAAAATTGCTGTGTTTTCCAGTCATTTTGGCGCTTTGTCATACGGCAGAACCATCTTTTTTGTGTAAGCGTCTGTCTTATGACTGCTTACGGGTGCGGTTTACGCCTGAGGGCTCTTCAATGACCGTTCAGGCACCGGAGCGGCGAGGGGCAATAAGGGTTGGGATACAAACGCGAACCGGCGCAGTCCAAGTTACAAATTCACTGTTCAGGGTCCGATATGACAGCGCCAGACATAGAAGAGCAGGTAAACGCGCCTGATCCAGAATACGTTCAATGGTTAGTCAACCAGTCGATGCTCTACAAGGCTCGTCAACGTGCCAAGGCGTATGGCGGTCAGGCGCGGCTCTGGATGCATCCCTATGCTGAAACGCGTCCACGCCGGGCAACGGCCATTGCCTCCGTCTGGTTTACGGCCTATCCCAGCTCAGTGATCACCGGATCAGGTGATTCCGTCATCAAGACGCTGGGAAGCGCTCCGCTATGGAATGCGTTGTCTTCCATTGGCGTGCAGGCGATCCATACAGGGCCGACCAAGCTGTCCGGCGGTCTCAAGGGGCGTGAGATTACGCCGACCATCGACGGTAACTTCGACCGGATCAGCCTCGATATCGACCCGCTCTACGGAACGGAAGAGGAATTCATCGCCCTGAGCCGCATGGCCTCTGCCCACAATGCGGTAGTCGTGGACGACATCATTCCGGCTCACACTGGCAAGGGCGCCGATTTTCGGCTCGCCGAATTGGGCTATGAAGATTATCCGGGCCTTTACCATATGGTGGAGATCAAGCCGGAGGATTGGGAGTTACTGCCCGAGGTGCCGGAAGGCCGTGATGCAGTCAACCTGCCGCCCGAGGTCGTCGATGCCCTGAAAGAGAAGTGCTATATCGTCGGCCAGCTCCAGCGCGTCATCTTTTTCGAGCCGGGTGTGAAAGAGACTGACTGGAGTGCCACACCGGTCGTTACCGGTGTGGATGGCAAGGACCGGCGCTGGGTATACCTGCATTACTTCAAGGAAGGTCAACCTTCCTTGAACTGGCTCGACCCCAGTTTCGCTGCACAGCAGCTGATCATTGGCGATGCACTGCATTCGCTGGATGTGCTTGGCGCACGCGGGCTGCGTCTGGATGCCAACGGCTTTCTGGGTGTTGAACGGCGCGCCAATGACAAGGCGTGGTCCGAAGGTCATCCCCTGTCCATCGTCGGCAACCAACTGATTGGGGGCATGGTCCGCAAAGCTGGCGGCTTCAGCTTTCAGGAGCTCAACCTGACCGTGGACGATATCGCGGCCATGGGCCAGGGCGGGGCAGATCTCTCTTACGACTTCATCACCCGTCCGGCCTACCATCACGCCGTGCTGACGGGCGATACCGAATTCCTGCGCCTGATGCTGCGTACCATGCACCAATTCAACATTGACCCGGCGTCGCTTATCCATGCCTTGCAGAACCATGATGAGCTAACCCTGGAGCTGGTGCACTTCTGGACCCTGCATGCCGACACCAATTTCGTCTACCAGGGCCAGACTTGGCGCGGCAGCATCTTGCGCGAGCATATTCGTGAGGTCATGTACGAGCGTCTTAGCGGTGAGCATGCGCCCTACAACCTCCGGTTTGTTACCAACGGCGTAGCCTGTACCACGGCGAGCGTGATTGCAGCAGCCCTGGGCATTCGTGAACTGGACAGCATGACCGACGAGGACAAGGAACGGGTCAAGCGGGTCCATCTGCTCCTTGCCATGTACAACGCCTTGCAACCCGGCGTATTCGCCCTGTCCGGATGGGATCTGGTAGGAGCGTTGCCCTTGCCGTTCGGTCTGGTGGAAGACCGCATGCGCGATGGCGATACACGATGGATTCAGCGCGGTGCCTATGATCTGGCAGACGCCAATAACGAGGCGACCCATTCCGGCGAAGGTCTGCCCAAGGCCGTCAACCTTTATGGCAGCCTGACCGAGCAGCTGGCCGACCCGGACTCCTTTGCCAACAAGCTCAAGCGCATCCTCTCGGTACGCCAGGCCTATGGCATTGCGTCCAGCCACCAGATTGCGGTGCCGGATGTCACCTCGCCGGGGCTTCTAGTCATGGTGCACGAGCTGCCCGCCGGGCGTGGCACCCAGATTACCGCGCTCAACTTTGGCGCCACCTCGATCCAGGAAACCATCACCCTGACTAACGTTACGCCGGGGCCGGTCGTGGATATGATCAACGAGACGGTTGAAGGTGATCTCACCGACAACGGTGAGCTGACGATCAATTTGGAAGGGTATGAGGGGCTGAGCCTGCGGATCGTAGGTGCCTTGCCCAACACGCCGTTCGACGTGTAAGGGCTGAAAAGGGCTGCGAGGCAAAATGTATTTGCTCGCAGCCCTTTATAGATTCAATCGTCCCGGGTGAGGACTTCCAGCAGCTCGATCTCGAAGATCAGGTTCGAGTTCGGTTTGATATGCGCGCCAATCTGGCGCTCACCATAGGCCAGGTGCGCCGGCACGAACAGCCTGCGTTTGCCGCCTACCTTCATCCCCATTAACCCGATATCCCAGCCCTTGATGACCCGGCCTGTGCCAATGACACACTGGAACGGCCGACCTTTGTCGTATGAAGAGTCGAATACGGTGCCATCTTCCAGAGTGCCTCGGTACTGGGTCGTGATCAGGGCACCTTTGACAGCTTCCTTGCCTTCGCCCAGTTGGATATCTTCAATTGTCAGTTCGTCGGTCATGGCGTGTTCTCTGTGTTCGTTGGATTCTGGCCTTTTGCAGGCGTAACCGCAGGCTTGGACGCTGCATTGGGCAGTGGCGCACCTTTTGGCCAAAGCATCCAAATTTGGCCGTCCTGCTTCATATGGCCGGCCAGCTCACCGGCATTATCACCCGTTCCCCAGAAAAGATCGGCACGGACTTCTCCGGTAATGGCACCACCGGTATCCTGTGCGGCTACCGGGCGAATCACGGGGCTGCCATCCGGGCGGGTGGTGGACAGCCAGAGCAGGCTGCCCAGCGGAATCACCTTGCGATCAATGGCTACGCTGTAGCCAGGCGTCAATGGAACGTTCAACGAGCCGCGGGGTGCTTCGTTGCTGTCCGGGCGTTGGCTGAAAAACACATAGCTCGGGTTACTGCCCAAGAGCTCCGGCACACGATCCGGGTTGGCCGTGGCCCACTCGCGAATCTTGCTCATGCTGACCTCTTCCTTTTGCAGCAGCCCCTGCTCCACCAGCCAGCGGCCGATAGGCTTGTAGGGATACCCGTTCTGATTTGCGTACCCGATACGCAACTGGCGACCATCTTCCAGTTCAACACGGCCCGAGCCCTGGATCTGTAAGAATTGCAGGTCCATCGGATCACGCAGCCAGGCCAGTACAGGGGCATCTACACCCTGCTGCATGATGGTGGCGGCGTCATCATAGGGTTTGAGCGTCTGGCCTTCGAGTCGGCCTCGCAGGCGTTTCCCCTTGAGTTCAGGGTAAATGCTGGCCAGATCGACGGTAATCAGGTCGGTAGGTGTGCCATAGACCGGCACGGGATGGGCCTCATCCTGCACAAGGCTGCCGTGGTAGACCGGCTCGTAATAGCCCGTGATAAGGCCATGCTCGCCCTTCAAAGAGCGCAGGCTGTAGACCTGTAGCTGGCTTTTGAGAAAGTCCCGTACGGCGCGTGGATCATACGGGACCTGCGCGGCTGCCTGACACGGTCCACTCCAAGCCTCGTTGTTCTTGAGCTTCTCGCAGCCTGCCTGCCAGGCCTTGAAGCCTGCCATAAGGTCGGCGTCACTGGTGACAGGAAGATCCTCCCAGCGGACAGGAGTGTAGGTGGCAACTTCCGGCGGTTTGGGCGGCGGCTTTTGCTTGAACTTGGAGCCGTCGTCACAACCGGCCAGCAAGGCTAATAGAGATACGGCGGCACAGGCCATGAGCCGCCAGGGGTAACGATAGGCAAGCACGTCAACTGTTCTTGTCGATGAGTGAGCCGGTAGCTTGGTGAAATCAGACCGTGACGTCAAATGCCGATCCTGACTTTCCCACCTACTGAATCATGTTGCAAAACAGTCAGGTAGGCCTGCCGAGGCTGGTTAAATTATAACCAACTCTATGCGGAAGATCATGGCGTTACAGTGCTTGGAATGCGTTCCAGTGGCATGCGCTGATGTTCTTTCCAGACGCCATTTTCCAGGGCGATACGGCCAGTGACATCCAGTGTCGGACAGCAGGACGCATCGGCTGCCTTGAAGGTGAGCCCCTGATACCAGAGGTCATCGTTTCGGATGAAAAGGCTGCTGATGTGCTTGGGAAGCTCTGTTGAGCTCTGCTTGGGCATCGAGTAATCGGCATCGATGAAATAGTCGCCGCCCGGGCTCTGGCGCAGGATGGCCATGAGCGGCCGAGTGGCGGTAGGTGTGCCGCTGCAGCCGACATCCAGCTCGTACACCGCCAGGAAAACCGATTTCCCCTCCAGCTGGTAGGGGATGATATTGCGAGGGTCCATCGAAAAGGAGCAGCCCAGCGACTTGCCGAACTGTTCAACGATAGGCGGCAACTTGGTTGAGATCTCGGCCCGCTTGGGTTCCGAGGCCTGCGCGATGTAATCGGCCAGGTCAACTTTGATATCTGCCAGACAGCTCAGGGGTAAAAGTGACAAAGCCATCCAAAAGGCCTTAAAACGCATTGGGCTTCCTCTCCGTGGAACAGAACGCAAGGATCATTTCAATTGGTCGATATTGACGCGCATAAAGGGCATCGGTTCGCCGGTTGTACAACTATTGTTCAATTGATCGGCAGATTCGCCTTTTGAGAGCGCCCTACCTATGGTTTGATCTGTCGACAAGGGTTTCTAAAACGCTCAAGCGTATATAACACCGCGCATACAGGCCTACATACAGCAGAGGGGAGCGCTAATTAGCCTATCCATCAGAGTGTGCTCTGGTTATCAGAAGGCGTTGCGCTCTTCTAGGCAGTCGTCCCCACCCATCTCGAATTCGCGGCAGATCAAAGGGCGATTCTCATAGATGCTGCATCGCATGGTTTCTCGATCCAGCGCGGCGCACCAGCCGTCGTCCAGGCGCGCCATGGTCATCGAGCCCCATTGGTCCTCCTCGATAAAGCGCATGGGAACGCCGGTATCCGTAATCAGCATGACTTCCAGACGGCAGCACTTGGCCGCACAGGTGTCACAGGTGACACTGGGTTCGGGCTTGGCGGGCGGCGCAGAGGCAGGCAGGTTATGGAGCGGAATCACGTGATCACCGGCGTAAAGGCAGACTGCAAGGTTACCGGCAGTTAAGGCCTGCTCAAAACGAAGAATGATCCATCAGGAGGAAAACTGACGGACCGCAGGCCTCTCATGTCTGCCTACGTTCCGTCAGCGACCGATTACCGGGGCGTCGGATTCTGCTCCGGCTGATTGCCATACGCCGTTTGCCCGATGTCATCGCCCGAGGTGGTGCGATTATCGCTGTTGCGCAGTTTGGCGACGGCATCGGCATCCACCGGACCGCCCTTGTTGCCCCAACTGGTTCGGATAAAGGTCACCACATCCGCTACCTGCTGATCGCTCAACCGCCAGCCGAAGGCAGGCATGACGATGGTCGAGGGCGCACTCTTGAGACCCGGCAGCTTGCCCCCTTCCAGCACAATGTGGATAAGGGACGTCGGGTCTTCCGTCTGCACCACCGTGTTACCTGCCAGTGCCGGGAACGCCCGGGTGTAGCCCAGGCCATCCGAGCGGTGGCAGGCGTTGCAGTTGTCGATGTAGACCGCTGCGCCGCGCTTGCTTTCATCCCCTTTTACCAGCATTTCCGAAACGGCATTGTTGCGCTGATAGGGTGGGGCGTCCGGATGGACCGGCGAAAGCGTCTTCAGGTAACGGACGATTGCGGTCAAATCCTCGTCGCTCATGTACTGCAGGCTGTGCTCGACCACCTGCGTCATACCGCCAAAGACGGCCATGTCATCCGAGCGGCCTGTCTTGAGGAATTCCACCAGCTGCGCCTCGTCCCACCGGGCAATGCCTTCCTTGTGGTCATTGCGCAGGCTTTTGGCAACCCAGCCTTCCAGCGGGGCGCTACCCGCAAGGAAGTCCTTGCCGTCGGCATCGCTGAGGGCTTTTTCCTGCATGGCAATGCCGCGGGGTGTGTGGCAGGCACCGCAATGGCCCAGGCCCTCCACCAGATAGGCGCCACGGGCAACCACCGGGTCCATGCCCTGCGCCGGTTTGAAGTCGGCAACCTCCGGCGCGAACAGCTTGCGCCAGACAGCCAGGGGCCAGCGCATCGACAGCGGCCAGGGAATCGCCACGTCCTGGTTGGGCTGAGTCACCGGTTGAACGCCATGCATGAAGTAGGCGTACAGGGCGCGCATGTCCTCTTCGGTGACGCGTGCATAAGAGGGATACGGCATGGCCGGATAGAGCGAATGCCCTTCCTTGGCGATGCCGTGACGTACGGCCTTATCGAAATCCTCGAAACTGTAATTGCCGATGCCGGTTTCTTTATCCGGCGTGATGTTGGTCGAGTAAATGGTGCCAATGGGCGTGCCCATCGGCAGGCCGCCGGCGAAGGGTTTGCCACCGGCTGCCGTGTGGCAGGCCACACAGTCACCAGCGCGGGCCAGGTATTCGCCTTTCTTGATCAATTCCTGATCAGGTCCGGCCTCTTGAGCAAAAGCAGGCAGAGCGATGAACCCCAGGGCCAGTGCAGAGATGAGTGCTTTCATGGTCGACGTCCTCATACCTGCACCAGTGGGCCAGGGTTTTTCAGGTACTGTTCGCGGATGGTGCGTGCCGACCAGTAGGTGAGGGCTGCCACAAGGCCTGTCGGGTTGTAGCCCAGCCCCTGTGGGAAAGCCGAGGCGCCCGGAACGAACACGTTGTGCACATCCCAGCTCTGCAGGTAACGGTTGAGGGCGCTGGTTTTGGGGTCGATGCCCATGATGGCGCCGCCGTTCAGGTGGGTGGTCTGATAGCTGACCGTATTGAAATGGGTTCCCGGCGCCTTGACCTGCACATTGATGGCTTTGGGATTCATGGCTTCGGCGATGCGCTTCATCTTATCGACCATGAAGTGCGTCATCTTGATGTCGTTTTCCTTCCAGTCGAAGGTCATGCGCAGGAGCGGCATTCCATACGCATCCTTGTAGGTCGGATCGAGGTCCAGGTAGTTGTCGCGGTAGGACTGGTGCGCTCCGTGGGCATCCATGGACAGCTGATGGTTATAGTAATCGGCCGCTGCCGCCTTCCACTGGCTGCCCCAATTGGGCGTGCCCGGGGGATTGCTTACGCCAGCGATAGGGCGCGTCCCCGCCTGATTCACCCAGAACGGCGAGCCACCTACAAAGTCGTGAGGGCCGTGGTCGAAGTTATCGGCATTGAAGTCATCCACCGCCACGCCATTACCGCCCGCACCGATGAAGGGGTTGGTGAAGTGCTGGTCCTTGTCGAAGTAGGCCTTGATGGTCGCCATGTTCTGGTAGGCGAAGTTTCTGCCGACCACGCCTTCGCCGGTTTTCGGGTCATAGGGCTTGCCGATGCCTGAAAGCAGCATCAGCCGCACGTTGTTGAACTGGAAAGCGCCGAGAATGACGATATCGGCCGGTTGCTCAATCTCGTTGCCCTGGGCGTCCACATAGGTCACGCCGGTGGCGAGCTTCTTGTCGTCGGTCAAGTTGACCTTCAGCACGTGGGCATCGGCGCGCAGTTCGAACTTGGGTTCCTGGCGCAGTGCCGGCAGGATGTTCAGGTTAGGCGAAGACTTGGAGTACATGTAGCAGACGTACCCACTGCAATATCCGCAGAAATTGCACGGCCCCATCTGGCAGCCGTAGGGATTGGTGTAGGGGCCGGAGGTATTAGCCGAGGGCAGGTCATAAGGGTGGTAGCCCACATCCCAGGCGGCCTTCTGGAACAGCTGCGCTGACACCGTGTTCTTTTGCGGCGTGAGCGGAAAGTGATCGGAGCGGTCCGGCGCAAAGGGGTTGCCGCCCTTGCCTTTGCCAACCAACTCACCCTTTACCGTCCAGGCCTGACCGGAGGTGCCGAAGACTTTTTCGGCAAAATCGAAGTACGGCTCCAGCTCCTCGTAGGTCACGCCAAAGTCCTGGATAGTCATACCATCCGGGATGAAGTTCTTGCCGTACCGTTCTTCATAGTGACTGCGCAGGCGCAGCTCTACCGGGTCGACCCGCAGATGCACGCCGGACCAGTGCAAACCCGCACCGCCTACGCCATCGCCGGGCAGAAAGGCGCCGAGCTGACGATAGGGCAGTGCCGTCTGGCTCACGTTGTGGCGAATGGTGACGGTCTCCTTGGATGTGTCCACGAACAGCTTGCGACGGATGCTGTAGGTCAGCTCGTCGATCACCTGTGGGTAGGAACCATCCGGGTAGGTATCACGCATTGGGCCACGCTCCAGCGCGACCACGGAAAGGCCCGCCTCGGTCAGCTCCTTGGCCATGATGGCCCCGGTCCAGCCAAAGCCCACGATTACCGCATCGGCTTTCTGCATCACTTTTGCCATGGATCAAGCCCTCTCGCCACGGATGGAAACCGGTGGGAAGGGGTACGCCACGTCGCGCTCCACCCAATCCATGAAGTCGGCGCGGGCGCCGGGAAAGCCCACCAGCTTCCAGCCCACCATATCCTTGTTGCCACCATGGATCGGGTCGCAAAAAAAGCCTTCTTTAGTGCTTTGCAACAGGGCGGCAAAGAAGGTCTTGGCAGGAAGCGGGGCGAACTCGGCCTCACCGGCTTCAAACTGACGAAGTGCGGCATCCTGGGTGCCGGTATCCAGCTCGGCAAACGGCTTGCCGTGTTGCTGGCGCGACCAGTCATCCGCGGCCTTGATGCCCAGGCGGAAAACCTGTTGCGGATTGAGCTTGAGCTGGTACCCCATCTCCGAAGGTGCATCGGGTTGGAAAGGGCCTTGCATGTACCATTTCGCCCCTTGGGCGTAAGGCGTGTTCATCTGCCGGTCGATGTACTCCGGTACACCAGCCTCCACCGCACCGGGGCCGCGATCATCAGCGGGAATCAGCCGGGCGACGGCGGCGTGGATAAACGTCCATTCTTCCGGCGTGAAAAAGGTGGGCTGATAGGCGTCTGCGCGGGCGCTCTGGCCCGGCTTGTCCTCGTCACGCTGTCGCTCCTTCGTCTCGGCCAGAGCCAGGCTGGCGCCGCCTGTAGTGGCAAGTGTCACCACGGGGATCAGGGTTAGAGACTTACGTAGAAAGTCGCGGCGGGCGTTAGACGTATCATCAGCGGACATGAGGGTTCCCATCAGCCATCAGGCTTTAAATGTTAGTAAGCTAAGCATTTAAGTGTAACAATTTGTGCGGATCTGCGACAGATTGCCTCATCATCGACCGGCGCGCCGCGGGCAGGTTCCTGATGACCCTTTAAAACGTATGGATAAGAACGTATAGCCCATCAAGCCTGGGTATGCTCAAGCGCTTCCAGAAACCGCTGTAGGATCAGGTTGGGGCGGCGGCCCTTGCGCATCGCGGTACAGAGCGGAATGGAGTAGAAGAAACGCTCCGGCTTGAGCGGCCGCAGGACGCCCTGCATCACCCAGCTGGCGGCATAATGATCTGGCAGATACCCGATGTAACTGCCGGTATGCAGCAGAAAGGCAATCCCTTCGCGATCCGATGCGGTGGCCGTACAGTTGAGCGTCTGGTGTCGCTCCAACGCCTCGGCCGTCAATCGATAGTTCGGCGCCACAGCATCGGCCATGCGTAGCGCCTCATCCGGAATCTCCTCATCGGGCCGGTGGAACAAAGGGTGCTCATGGCTGCAATACAGTTGCGAGCGTTCCTCATAAAGCGCTGTGTATTCCAGGCCGGACAGCGGGTTGATCAGCGGGACCACGCCAATATGCAGCCGTCCATCCAGTACCCCGCGTTCGATTTCGCCCGGCGTCATCATGCCAATGCTCACCCGCACACCCGGTCCCAATGCCTTCAGTTTGCGCAGCGCATGGGTCACGCGCATTTGCGGCAAGGTGACGAGGTTGTTGATGATGCCGATGTTCAGCTCGCCCCGCAGTTGCTGGTGCAGGGCGTTTACTTCACTGCGAAAGCCTTCCAGCGCGGCCAGTAGGCTCTGGCTGGCCCGCAGCACTTCCCGGCCTTCATCCGTGAGTGCAAACCCGGCGCGGCCGCGCTGGCACAAGCGCATCCCCAGCCGCTTTTCCAGATCGCCCATGTGCAGGCTGATGGCCGAGCGGGTGATACCCAGTGCACTTTCTGCCGCTGCAAAGCTGCCGCATTCCGCTACCGTCTTGAACAGACGCAGGAGACGGATATCGAAATCGCTGACTTGGCCAAGGGGGGCTTTACGAGGTGCGCTCATTGGGTGAGTTTTTTCTTGAGTAAACGTAAGAAGAATACGCTTTAACTCATCCAAGGTCAGGCTCAAGCTGAGGCTTTCGTGGGGACGATTCCTATTGCCCCGTCCAGCTCATGTCTTGTACCCCGAGGCCCTGCATGAACCAGCCCCTGACCGTATCGCCACCGCTCGCCAGCGAACTCGACCTGACCCATCACTGGATGCCCTATACCGCCAACCGTGCGTTCAAGAAGGACCCGCGTATTCTGGTGGCGGCTGAGGGCGCGTACCTGACGGACGATCAGGGCCGCAAGCTGTACGACAGCCTTTCCGCGCTGTGGTGTGTAGGGGCCGGGCACGGACGTAAGGAAATTGCCGAGGCGGTAGGTAAGCAGGCGCTGCAACTCGATTATTCACCGGGCTTCCAGTACGGCCATCCGCTGTCCTTCAAGCTGGCCGAGAAGATTGCCAGCCTGACGCCGGGCGACCTGAACCACGTGTTCTTTGTCAACTCAGGCTCCGAATGCGCCGACACGGCTGTGAAGATGGCCCGTGCCTACTGGCGTCTGAAAGGGCAGGCCACCAAGACCAAGATGATCGGCCGTGCCCGTGGCTATCACGGGGTGAACATTGCCGGCACCAGCTTGGGCGGCATTGGGGCCAATCGTAAGATGTACGGCCAGTTGATGGATGCCGATCACCTGCCGCATACCCTGCTGCCGGGTAACGAGTTCACCAAAGGCATGTCCAAGACCGGCGTTGAGCTGGCAAACGAAATGCTCAAGCTGATCGAGCTGCACGATGCGTCCAACATCGCGGCGGTCATCGTCGAGCCCATGTCCGGCTCGGCCGGCGTGATCGTGCCGCCGGAGGGCTATCTGCAACGCCTGCGCGAGATCTGTACCCAGCACAACATCCTGCTGATCTTTGACGAGGTGATTACCGGCTTTGGCCGCACCGGTTCCATGTTTGGTGCGGACAGCTTTGGCGTCACGCCCGACATCATGAACCTCGCTAAGCAGATCACCAACGGCGTGATCCCTATGGGTGCGGTGGTTGCGACCAGCGAAATCCACGACACCTTCATGAACCAGGGAACGCCGGATTATGCCGTCGAGTTTGGTCACGGCTACACCTACTCCGCGCATCCAGTCGCCTGCGCCGCAGGTCTGGCTGCGCTGGAGATCCTGGAGCGCGACAACCTCGTTCAGCGTGTAGCCGAACTGGCCCCGCATTTTGAGCAGCGTATCCATGGTGTGCGCGGTGCCAAGCACATCGTCGATATCCGTAACTACGGCTTGGCCGGTGCGATCCAGCTCGCTCCGCGTGACGGCGACGCCATCGTCCGGCCCTACGAGGCCTCGCTGAAACTGTGGAAGGCCGGTTTCTACGTCCGCTTCGGCGGCGACACCCTGCAATTTGGCCCGCCCTTTATCAGCACGCCGGAAGAACTGGACCGCCTGTTCGACGCCGTGGGCGAAGCCCTCAACGCCACGGCCTGATTATTTTTCGTACAGCGACGCGCCACCGTTATCCGACGCGCCGCCTTTACAGGGAATCGATATGACCACCTTGAACCACCTCATCAACGGCGAAGCCTTTGCCGACAACGGCCGCACGGCAGATGTCTACAACCCTTCAACTGGAGACGTCATTCATCAGGTGCCGCTGGCCAGCCGCGACACCGTGCAAAAGGCCATCGACGCGGCCAAGGCGGCTTTTCCCGCGTGGCGCAACACCCCACCAGCCAAGCGCGCCCAGGTCCTGTTCCGCTTTAAGCAACTGTTGGAGCAGAACGAGCAGCGCATCGTGCAGCTGATCAGCGAAGAGCACGGCAAGACGCTGGAAGACGCCTCCGGTGAACTCAAGCGCGGTATCGAAAACGTCGAATACGCCACCGCCGCGCCCGAACTGCTCAAGGGCGAATACAGCCGCAATGCAGGTCCGGCGATTGATAGCTGGTCCGACTTCCAGCCGCTGGGCGTGGTTGCCGGTATCACGCCGTTCAACTTCCCGGCCATGGTGCCGCTGTGGATGTACCCGCTGGCGATTGCCTGCGGCAACTGCTTTATCCTCAAACCCTCCGAGCGCGACCCTAGCTCTACGTTGCTGATTGCTGAACTCATGTACGAAGCCGGGCTGCCCAAGGGTGTGCTCAATGTGGTGCATGGCGACAAGGATGCCGTGGATGCACTGATCCAGGCACCTGAGGTCAAGGCGCTGAGCTTTGTCGGCTCTACCCCAATTGCCGAATACATCTATAAGGAAGGCGCGGCCCGCGGCAAGCGCGTCCAGGCCCTGGGCGGTGCGAAGAACCATGCGGTGCTGATGCCTGATGCCGACCTGGACAACGCCGTCAGCGCACTGATGGGCGCCGCCTACGGCTCCTGCGGCGAACGCTGCATGGCCATCTCCGTGGCGGTGTGCGTGGGCGACCAGATTGCCGATGCGCTGATCGAGCGCCTCACCCCGCAAATCCAGAGCCTCAAGGTTGGCCCCGGCACCTGCAAGGGGCTCGATATGGGCCCACTGGTCACCAAGGCCGCGCTGGAGAAAGTTACCGGCTATGTGCAGGACGGCGAAGCGGCGGGCGCCAAGCTGGTCGTCGATGGTCGCAACCTCAAGGTTGCCGACCACAGCAATGGTTTCTTCCTCGGCGGCTGCCTGTTCGACCACGTCACGCCTGACATGCGCATCTATAAGGAAGAGATCTTTGGCCCGGTGCTGTGCGTGGTGCGCGTCAACAGCCTGGAAGACGCCATCGTGCTGATCAACGCCCATGAATATGGCAACGGCACCTGTATCTTCACCCGCGACGGCGAGTCTGCACGACTCTTCAGCGACGAGATCGAAGTGGGCATGGTCGGCATCAACGTCCCGCTACCCGTTCCGGTGGCCTACCACAGCTTTGGCGGCTGGAAGCGCTCCATCTTCGGTGACCTCGCTGCCTACGGCCCGGACGGCGTACGTTTCTACACCCGCCGCAAAACCATCACTCAACGCTGGCCGCAACGCGCCAGCCACGAAGCGGCGCAGTTTGCGTTTCCGAGTAACGGCTGATTACGGTACGGTCAAGGGCTGGTCTGTCGGCTAGCCCTCAAGCCTGAGGAGTCGGTTTGGTCACGGCCAGAAACTTGGCTTGCAGGTCATTGATCTGCGCGTGTGACACCGAGTACTGAACATTGCAGAGCTGAACGTTCAAGGTGTCATTACCTGCCAGACGCTGCATCTGAGCGTTGCTCAGTGTCACGTCGTACGTGACGTTGTAGTCCGACTTGGTGTACTGCTGGCGTTGCACAACATCGGCCTGGAACTGGTCCGTGCCGGAGGTGATCAGCGCAGTGCTGCAATCCGAGTAGGAGGGGTGCTGCGCTGTTGTCGAGAGGCTCAGGACGTATTGTCCGGCAGCGGGCTCGATGCGATTGACGGTCAGCGATCCGCCCTGGGTTCTAGCCGGTGCCTGAGCTGTGTTGCTTTCAGGGGCTGCGTTAAAGGGGGCACTGATTGCACAGCCTGCCAGTAACAGGGGCGCGATCAGCAAGGCTGCCTTACCGTGTTGGATAAGCGTGTTCATGGTTGCCTCAGCAAGAAGATTCGATACGTTCATTATCGAATCAATCGCTTGATGCTAGAAATGAAGCGCAGAGATAACGACCATTGCGGAAATTGATGTTTCAGGGAAGGCGGTCGATGTGTGGCCAAGGTGTTTCAGCGCGCTAACACATCCTGCAACGAGCCGGCGTCCAATGTTGGCATAATGACGGTTCGATGACTGCTTTGATCGTTTCGCCTTCACTATGACCAAGCATTACTACGGCCTTGAATGGCTTCGTTTTCTGATGGCCCTTTACATGGTGGTCTACCACCTGGGCGGCCTGTACGGTGACGCACCGTGGCTTTTTCAAAAGCTCGTCGGCATGGGCTTTTACGCCACTAGCACTTTCTTCCTGTTGTCCGGCTTTCTGCTGGCACATGTCTGCCTGGATGATCAGGGCAAAATGAAGGGCAGCCAGGCCGGCTTTATCGCGCGGCGATTGTGCAATCTCTATCCCATCCACCTGATGACGTTGGCCATCGCGCTGGGTGTACTGGCAATGAATGCCCCCTCGGCAGACGGTGTGCCGGTGTATTACAACCAGCATCCCTACGCGTCGCTGGAGGATGGCGAGGGGCTGGAGGAATTGCTGCCCATCTCCTGGCTCATGGCAGGTGTTCATATCTTGATGCAGATCCTGCTGCTTCAGTCCTGGGAGCCGCGCTTTCTCTGGCTCAACGGTGCGACCTGGTCCATTTCTGCCCTGCTGTTCTTCTATATCCTGTTCCCCTTGCTTGCGCCACGCCTGATGGCGGCGCGGCGCTGGATACTGATAGGGTTCGCGTTATGGGGCGCCTATCTGCTGGTGCCCTTGCTGGCGACCTGGCTGCATGCCTATGACTATGTGACCGTAGGCGTTATCCATCGCAACCCGGTAATCCGCCTGCCAGAGTTTCTGATTGGCATCATTCTTTATCGCGCCTTGCAGGAGCCTTCCTTGGCCCAACTGGCAGAGCGCTACCGGTACTGTCTGATTGCCGTTGGCTTGAGTGACCTTTTCATCGGGGCATGGCTCTTGCAGCAGGACGGCCGCCGTTGGTTCTATCTGGTTCATAACGGTCTGCTGACGCCTTTTCAGGGCTTGCTACTGCTGGCGTGCGCTACCTTCCGCGCACCGGAAAGCGCCTCCCTGCAACAACTGGCCCGGCGGCTAGGTGAGGCATCGCTGTGTATCTTTGCTATCCACACACCCATGATCAGCCTGATCGACCCGTGGACGCGGCATCTGTTGGCCTTCTTTACCCAGGCGCAGGAAGCGGCCAGTGACGCGATCAGTGATGCCGTCAGCGATGTGTTGGGCGATGTGGTCACCATTCCCCTGTGGAGCCTTATCCCTCACCTGATCGTAGTTATTGGCCTGGGGCTGTTGATTCAACGTTTTCTGATCGGCCCCCTGCGCCGTTGGCTGGAGGCGCACCTGCCTCAGAAGTACAGGAAAGGTCGGGGCGCTTAGACGCACTCTGGATTAGCTATAAAAAACCGCCCTTAGAGGCGGTTTTTTATAGCGGCTATCGCGCGTCTGGCGGAGAGCCGGGCGGGCGCCGTCTTTGGGTGGCGGTGGCATATGCTCAGGCATGGCGGCGAGCCGGCTCTGGAAGTCCTTGCAGACGCCTTTGAGTGCCTTGCCGTCAGGCAGAGTAAGCATGACTGGCGCGCCGACAGGCTTACCTTCGCACACTTCAAACGCCGCAGGCGGCGGCATACGGTCATGCTGGCCGGGGGGAGGCGGCTCCTGATCGGCCAGCGCAACGCTGCCAAACAGGCCCAACGCCAGTGCAGCTGCAGAAAGAAGGGGTGCTTGTTTCATACCCGGTCCTTGTCGTGTTGTTGAGCTATCTAAGCACAGCCCTCCCGGCTGTCGTGCCGACTTTACCCAGGCCGTATAGCAGGCGAAATGGCCGAAAGCCTGTTGTAGAGCGGTTTGTACGCTTATTCAGAACAAAAGTAGCCACGTGAGGCAGATCGCTTCTGTATCAGCGCCTTTACATGGCTTTTACCTACTCGAAACCTTAAATGGCGAGGGCCTCTGCTAGCCTTTTCGCCTTTTCAGCCATGTGTATCCACGGATGGCTTTGCGCAAAATTCAGGCGGTACAAACAGGTATGTTGCAGCGGTATCTATGGAAGCTTATCCCCAAGGCGCAGCGAAACTTTCTGCTGGGTCGTCTTTCAGTGGTCGATCGGCAAGTGGTGAACAAGGTCATGTCCGGGAATGTGATTTTTCCCAGGCCGTTTGCCGATCAAAACTGCCTATTCATCCATGTACCCAAGTGCGCCGGAAGCAGCCTGTGCAAGGCCTTGTTCGATGACTGGCGACCGGGGCATCTGCCGCTATACTGGTATGAGCAGCAGTTTCCCGAGGCCTTCGAGCAGAGTTTCAAATTTACCTTTGTGCGCCATCCAGTGGAGCGAGCGTATTCGGCATTTGCCTTCTTAAAGGGAAATGAGCCCATCGCGCGTGATCTTTCCGCATGGCGGTTGATGTCGCGCTATGACAATTTCAATACGTTCGTCGCACAGTGGCTGCATGAGGACAACATCCGGCGGCAGATTCACTTCGCGCCGCAGACCGACTTTCTGACAGATTCCCTGGGGCGGCTGGCAATGGATTTCATTGGGCGCCAGGAGTCGCTTGAGGAAGACTTCGCTCGACTGACGGATATCTTGGACCTGTCGGCGACGCTGCCACATATCAATCCGTCGCGGCAGCGGGAGGCGGGGCCTGCGCATGCATTTTGTACGGCGCGCACACGGCGGCTGATTCGCCGGGTGTATGCACGTGATTTCGAATTATTAGGTTATGCGTGAGGACACCGATGGGAAGCTGTATCCGGCCTTATGATCTGACCCTGCCCGCCTCGGCGCGTGCACAGGCGTTGGGGCAAAAGCCTTATTGCCTGTGGCTGACCGGGCTTTCCGGTGCGGGCAAGTCTACCCTGGCGAACAGCCTTGATCTGGCACTGCACCAGCGCGGGCTGCATGCCTACGTGCTGGACGGCGATAACCTGCGCAATGGGCTATGCCGTGACCTGGGGATGTCGGCGGCGGAGCGGAGCGAAAATATCCGGCGAATAGCCGAGGTGGCGAAGCTGATGGTAGAGGCGGGATTGGTGGTGATCGTCTCGGCGATTTCACCGTTCCAGGCCGATCGTGATGCCGCGCGGGCCTTGTTCGAGCCGGGCCAGTTTCGTTGCGTGTACGTCAGCACATCATTTGAGGAGTGTGCACGGCGTGATCCCAAGGGGCTGTACCGCGCCGCGCGGGAGGGAAGAATCCACAATTTTACCGGGTTCGATAGTCCCTACGAGCCACCTTATGATGCTGATTGCGAAATCGACACAGCGCGCCTGTCTATTCCCGAGGCAATGCAGGCATTGATCGGATTGCTGACGCCGGAGGCCTGAGCTGAACGGGTAAGTAAGACAGCCGAAAGGGTTGAGCGGAGGATGCGTTTCCGAAGTACTTAGAGGTAAGCGGATGGGTAGGGGCACGCAATACCCATCCACTGTCCGCCCTGTTACTGACTTCTGTCGTTCCGGTAGCATGCCTGCTTTTTCCAGGCAGAGCGGACGATGGAACAGCGCGGGACGTTGAAGAGCTGGAATGACGAAAAGGGCTTTGGGTTCATCCGGCCGGAGCAGGGCGGGGATGAGGTGTTCGCTCATATTTCAGCGGTACGGGGTGATCGGCGGCCGGTAGCCGGTGAAAAGGTCCTGTATGTCGCGGGGCCTGACGGCAAAGGGCGTCTGCGGGCGGAGCATATTCGTCTGAATGCAGGCATGACGCTGGACAAACCGTCCATCCGTCAACGATCCACGCCTGCCAGAACGGCTTCCCGGTCTGCCCAGGCACCACATCCGCGTCAACAGCGCCATGACGGTATTCAGGACCTGCCGGTCAAGCTCGTCCTCTTTGCGGTACTTTGCGTGTTGCCTGTTTGGGGAAGTTTGCATGTTCTGTCTACACGATACAGCCTCTTCCCGCTGGCCCTGTATGGCAGCGCAAGCCTGGTGGCCTTCCTGTTCTATTGGCATGACAAGCAGAGCGCACTGAAGGCGCAGCGGCGTATCCCTGAGAAAACCCTGCACATGCTTAAGCTGGCCGGCGGTTGGCTGGGTGGTCTTGTGGCGCAACAGGTCTTTCGCCACAAGACCCGCAAGGTGAGCTATCAGGCTGTCTTCTGGATCATCGTGCTGCTGCATGAGGCGTTGTGGGCAGATGAGCTATTTTTCCACCGCTTGCATCTGTTTGACCGCGTGCCTCTGTTCTTTTAAACGAAATGAAACAGCCCGGCATAAAAGCCGGGCTGCAAGGACAGGCACAGTAAGCGATCAGCTCATGCCCAGCCAGTTAGGCAACGCCAGCGAGATCGCCGGGATGTAGGTGATGATCAGAAGGAAGCTGATCAGCAGCATCAGCCACGGCATGGCCGCGCGGATGACGTTGGCCAGCGGCATGCCTGTCACGGCGGATGTTACGAATAGGTTCAACCCGACCGGCGGCGTGATCAGGCCGATCTCCATGTTTACGACCATGATGATGCCCAGGTGGATCGGATCTATCCCCAACTGCATGGCGATGGGGAAGAGGATCGGCGCCAGGATCAGGATGATCGCCGACGGCTCCATGAACGCACCGGCAACCAGCAGCAGGATATTGACCACCAGCAGGAACTGCCAGGGTTGCAAACCCATTTCAACCACCCAGGCGGTAATCTGCTGAGGAATCTGTTCCGTGGTCAATACATGGGCGAACAACATGGCGTTGGCAATGATGAACATCAGCATGATGCTTAGCTTACCGGACTCCAGCAGCACCTTTGGGCAGTCGCGGAAGGTCATGTCCTTGTACACGAACAGGGCCACGAATCCGGCATAAACCGCGGCGACAGCTGCGGCTTCGGTCGGAGTGAACATGCCCGAATAGATCCCGCCGAGGATGATCACCATCAACAGCAAGCCCCAGATCGCCTTGCGTCCCGTGGTAAGAAGCTCACGCAGCGACGCACGAGGCAAGGCGGGCAGGTTCATCTTTCGGGCGACGATATAGATCGCCACCATCAACACCACGCCCAGCAGCAGACCGGGGATCACGCCGGCCATGAACAGTTTACCCACCGACTGCTCGGTAGCCGCCGCATAAACCACCATCACAATGGACGGTGGAATCAGAATGCCCAGGGTGCCCGCATTACAAACGATTCCCGCACCAAAAGCCTGTGGGTAGCCGGAGCGGACCATGCCGGCAATGGCAATGGAACCTACCGCCGCCACCGTGGCCGGAGATGAGCCGGACAGGGCCGCAAACAGCATGCACGCCAGTACGGCCGAGATGGCCAGACCGCCGCGGATGTGGCCTACGCAGGCGTTAGCGAAATCGATCAGCCGCTTTGCCACACCGCCCGTTGTCATGAACGCGCCAGACAGCAGGAAGAACGGAATTGCCAGCAGGGTGTAATGCTCGGACGTCTCGAACAGCTTGATCGCCAGTGAACGAACCGAGTCGGGGCTGAACAGCATGATGGTGACCGAGCCGGCCAGACCCAGCGACACGGCAATCGGAACGCCGATAAACATCAGTGCAAACAGCACGACGAAGAGAAAGATGACGGTCATGGTTTCTCTCCCTCATGCTCTTTGAGTTTCAAGGCATCGGCGGCCTCGTCGGCCAGCCCAAGGCCGGTCTGCTGGTTGCGTATGATCCTGACCAGAATTTCCAGGAAGCGAATGAATACCATGGCATAGCCGAACGGCACGATCAGGGTGATATGCCATTGTTTGATCCCGAAATGGCCCAGGTCTTCTGCGCCAATGCTGGCGCCTAGCAGAGTCTGGACCCAATCGAAGCTGGCAACGGCGATGAGGCCCGCATAACCCAGGCAGCACAGACAGGCGAGCAGGCCAATGATGCGCTGAACCGGCTTGCTGGCCAGCTTGACCAATGCGTCGACACCAATATGGCCTGCCGTGCGCACGCCATAGGCCAGACCGAAAAAGATCAGCCAGGCGAACAGGGCTTTGGTCAGGGCGCTGCTCCAGGTCATGGACTGCGCCATGTCGAGGATTTTGTCACCAATGGCCAGCACCGTTTCGTTGCCGCCCAGGTAGTCGCCCAGGGTATAGAAAGGCGTATAGAAGTTATTGAGGATTACGTAGGTGAAGGTCACAAGCGTCATGGCCGCCAGGAGAAAGGCAATGAAACCTTCCTCGAAGTGGTCCCAGATACGTCGTAGGGCGCTCATCGATTGATCTCCCGCCAAGCAGGGCAGACGTGGGATGGGCCAGCCGAGGGCCGCCCATCCGTCACTGCGCAGGCGGCACTGGGCTCGCCTGCGCTACAGGGGTGTGCTTAGATCTGGTTGGACGCGTCAGCGGCCTTGATCAAGTCAGCACCGATCTCGCCTTCGAACTTCTGCCAAACCGGCTTCATGGCATCGCGCCACTTGGCCCGCTCTTCAGGCGTCAGGGTGATGATCTCGGTGGTCTTGGCATCCAGAATGCGCTGCTTGTCGCCCTGGTTCAGGGCATCAGCCTGCTTGTTCACTTCAGCAGTGACTTCCACAATGATCTTGTCCAGCTCGCTGCGCACATCAGTAGGCAGACCATTCCAGAACTTGGTATTGGTGATCAGCATGTAGTCCAGAAGACCGTGGTTGGACTCGGTGATGTACTTTTGCACTTCATACATCTTCTGACTGTAGATGTTGGAGTAAGGGTTTTCAGCACCATTGACCACACCGGTCTGCAGGCCCTGATACACCTCGGCAAAGCTCATCTTGCGCGGGTTAGCGCGCACTGCCTTGAACTGCTCTTCAAGCACGGCAGACGCCTGGACACGGAACTTCAATCCACGGGCATCCTTGGGTTCGCGTAAAGGCTTGTTGGCAGACAGCTGCTTCAGCCCGTTATGCCAGTACCCCAGCCCGGTGATGTTCTTGTCTTCCATGGACTTGAGCAGGTTCTGCCCCGCGGGGCTCTGCTGGAAGCGGTCCACGGCGGCCATGTCATTGAACAGGAAGGGCAGGTCAAATACCTGTATCTGCTTAGTGTAATGCTCGAACTTGGCCAGTGACGGCGCAATGATCTGCACATCACCCAGCAACAGCGCTTCCATTTCCTTGCCGTCGCCGAACAGGGACGAGTTCGGATAGACCTCGACCTTTACCTTGCCGGGCAGCCGCTCTTCCGCCAGCTTCTTGAACAGAATGGCGCCTTGCCCTTTGGGTGTGTGCTCGGCTACGACATGGGAGAACTTGATTACGATGGGATCTGCAGCATTAGCCAATCCGGCAGCACCAAGCGCGAGTGCGCAGGCCAGAGCCTTGAGCGTCATCTTGAACATACCTGTATTCCTTTGTTGTGATTATTGGTGAGGCAGTGAGGGCAGCATGTATATCAGAATTCGTTAATCATTAACGACCTTAGACGGCACACCCAGAGTTCGCCTCTACAAATCATAGGGCAAGCAATATGCCGAGAAACGGTAGGGATCGCTGGTGTGCAATACCATGTCACAATGATTTCAAGACAGGCGCTCTAGAGCACCGCCTGGAAGTCTCTTGGGTACCATCGGTCTAGCCCTCTTAACGAGGCGGCAGAGCTTTTGCTAAGCGTTGGCGGTAATCCGCCACTAATGTCGCTGGTTGGCGGTTTTTCGCCACTACTGGACTGCCTAATTGCGACATATTTTGCTCAGTTGTGTCGTAATTGGCATTTTTTGCTAACTGTTTGAGTTGAAAACCGTACGTCGATTAAACGCAGCATTTGCGAATCAGCCCTTTTAAGGGCCGATCTTTATTTCCTAGGGGTATCGCACAGCATCAGGTGAGCGCATCGTTTTTACTGTCCGGCTGAACTGGCCTGCCTTGCGCGGGACTAAGCGTCCGGGCAGTAATTGACGAAAGCCGATGATCTCTGTGTTTCCCTGTTTTTTTCCGCTCGCTGCGCTGATCCGACGCGTACAGCTGTACCGTTCTTGCTACACAATGCTGCTGGTGGTTTCCCTGCTCTTCACGTTGGGCGGCTGCGGGCAGCTCAGCCATTCCGACATCATGAACAAGGATGATTCGGCTGATGCCGGCGAGTTCTTCCAGACCAATGTGGATCGTATGGCCACGCTGGCGATGCGTGACAACCTCAACAGCCTCTATCGACTGCTGGATAAGCTGTACCGCCGCAATCCGGCCGAGTGGCGCAAGACGGGTCAGCCAACGATCGAGGCGGCAGAAAAGCTCATCCAGACGGCTATCGAGCAGAACCGTGACCTGCCTTCGCTCAATGGCCTGAAGGATATCCAGGCGCTCAGCTATGCCTTGAGTCCCGAGTTTCAGGGCGACCGGGCCGGTGCGTTCATCTATGCCATTGGCACCATGCTGATCACTGCCCACGGCGGTCGGATGGAGTTCTATATCACCGATACGATCAGCGCCGAGTTTATCAACAATGCTGCCCGCAATATCGAAAAGGCAACCTGGATGCTGGGGCAACGCAAGGACTTGCAGGGTAAGCGTTTACTGCTGGCCAATCAGTTGTCCAAGGATGGACGCAACCTGAGCTTTGCGGTGGAGTTTGGCAAGATTGTGGCGCGGCTCGATCTTATCAGCGAGGTGCTGGACGAGCGTTATCGGCGCTTGGGGGTGAGCTACGCACAAAGCCTGCTATTCATGAACTTCCTGCCGGTTCAGTAATGCAGCGTGGCTGCCCTGTCTATTCACAGGGCACGCTAACCAAGGGCGGCAGGATCAGCGAGGTATCAGACCTTTCTCACGAATTCCGACTTGAGCTTCATCGCGCCAATGCCGTCGATCTTACAATCGATATCGTGATCGCCTTCAACCAGACGAATATTCTTGACCTTGGTGCCGACCTTCACGACCAGGGATGAGCCTTTCACTTTCAAATCCTTGATGACCGTAACGGTATCGCCGTCCTGCAGCGTATTGCCCACGGAATCTTTGATGACCTTGCCGCCCTCGGAGGCTTCCGCAGTTTCGGTGGCAGACCACTCGTGTCCGCACTCTGGGCAAACGAGCTGGGTGCCGTCTTCATAGGTGAATTCGGAGTTGCATTGAGGGCAGGGCGGCAATGTGCTCACTGGACTTCCTTGGTGGGCGATAAAAGCCTGACATTATATAGGGTTTTATTGGTTTTCGCTGGCGCGGTGGTCAGCACCTGTACACCATAATCGATTCATCGACTGGCGCGATCAGCCTTACACCAAAGAACACAATAATAAGTACGGCAACGCTATCCACATGTATGGTTCGCCGCTCCGAGGTCGGCAAGGCCATATCAGACAAGAGTGTGGGGGCGAGAAGGAAACTGTCTTTGACAGTCTCCTTCCAGAGCGGTCAGCTTATTTCATCAGCGCCCGGGTGCGCTCGGCCGCCTTGGTGAAGCCCTTAAGTGACAGCGGGCCATGGGCTTCACCACCGGTGGCGATAGTGGCCGTCACGTTGAGTGCCTTGCCCTTGCGCAGGGCCTTGAGCTGGTTGTTGTCAAAGTCCAGCGGGGCGATGCAGCCCACTGGCAGACAGGTATGGAAATCCACCGTTCGGGTGTCCTGGTCATCCACCTGCAGGCGCACGCCTTTGGTTACGGCAACGCCAAAGGGCAATACCATGAATCCGCCCAAGCCCTCTTTTCCAGGACGCAGCTCGATGGCCAGCATGCGCTGCCCATCCTTGTTGTTGATAACCTGAGACATGGCGCAAACCTTGCCTTCTTCAGGAACGTTCCGGCAGATCACCGACCAGTCACCGTAGGTCTCTGTCGCGGTAGGCTTGCCCTGTGCATCGCCAGGCGCGGTTTGTGCCTGTACCGTAGTGGACAGGCCGGCTCCCGTCAGCAGCATGGTCGAAAAGGCCAGCGCCGGGAGAAAGCCGTTCTGTTTCATGTTTCTTCCTTGCAGTTGTGAAGAGTAATGACGTACAGCATAGGTCATTTGACCCGATTGATGCTGCCCTTATGACGACCCAGGAAGATCAGAATGCCGTCACGGCAGGCTGATGGCGAGGCTACATAATGCCTCATGGCCTTTGGCCTCTTCCTTATCAGACGTGATTGCGAGACCTCCAATGCCGCTCTACCGTGAAGCGACACCCGACGACATCACTGACATTTCCAGACTGGGGCAGCTGCTCAATGACATGCACCACCAGGCCTGGCCGCAGATCTTTGCGTCGGCCGAAGACGTGCGACGTGACGAGACGAATTGGCGGCGCGCGATTGGGGCGGCGAATGCCACAACCTTTGTGGCGCAAGAGGGTAGTGAACTGATCGGATTCATCAGCGTTTACCTCATCAGTGAAACGCATTCCTTTTTCAATCCAATGCGTTATGCCCACGTAGGCTCGATCTGTGTGGACGAAACGCGGCGGGGAGAGGGCGTTGGCCGTACGTTGATGGTTCTAGCCGAGCAATGGGCCCAAGAGAAAGGTGCAGTGGATATGCGCCTCACCGTGTGGGCTTTCAATGAGGATGCGCAGCGGCTGTACGAGGAGCTGGGCTACGGGGTACGGTCGGTTTCGATGGGAAAGCAGCTGTCGCCACGTTAGGCAGCTATATTCTTTAAGATAATGCCTCTCTGCCCGAGACCGTTAATGAGCAGATAACTCAACCCGTTTCATCTAGCAAGGCCATGAAGGCCATCCCTTTGATGGATGATGAGTCTGCATTGAGTGAAGTGGAGCGCACCTTGAATCTGCACACGCTCCGGTAGTCTGGCATTTTGAAATCAGCCGAACCCTCCTGCGAGGCTCCTGTCAGCACTATAGATACCTTTCTGACAGGAGATGAACATGGCGAAGCTACCTCTCAAGCCTCTCAGCCAACAGGTGATAGTGATTACCGGGGCGTCCAGCGGCATTGGACTGGTCACAGCCCGCATGGCTGGGCGTGCCGGTGCCAAGGTCGTTGTGGCGGCGCGGAATGAAGAGGCGCTCCAGCAATTGTGCGCCGAGATTCAGCAGCAGGGCGGTCAGGCGGCCTATGTGGTGGCGGATGTTGGCAAGGAAGAGGATGTTTCCCGCATTGCTGAGCAGGCTATCGAGACGTTTGGCGATATCGATACCTGGGTCAATAACGCTGGCGTTTCCATTTTTGGCGATTGCCTGGAAGTGACTATCGAAGACATGAAGCGCATGTTCGACACTAATTTCTGGGGTGTCGTCTACGGTTCGCGTCTGGCGGCCAGTTATTTCATCAAGCGAGGCGGCCCGGGTGCGATCATCAATGTGGGCAGCTTTTTCGGTGATCGGGCAACGCCGGTCCAGTCGACCTACTCGACCAGCAAGCACGCCCTGCACGGTTGGACCGATGCCCTGCGCATGGAGCTGGAACACAAGCAGTACCCGATCTCGGTCACGCTGGTGCATCCGGCACGAATCGATACGCCCTATAACGAGCACGCCCGTAGCTATATGCCCAACCAGCCGGCACACCGGGGCATGATCTATCCCCCGGAGGCGGTGGCCGAGGCTATTTTGTTCGCTGCGGAAAATCCCAAACGGGATATGTTCGTGGGCAGCGAGGCCAAGGTTCTGGCGTGGCTATCGGCGCTGTCGCCACGGCTGACCGACAAGCTGATGAACAAGATCATGTACCACTCCCAGTATGCCGACCGCCCCTCTCGCAGCCGGGAAGACAATGCCTTGTACGAGCCGGGTTATGGGCTGCATGAGCGTGGGACGCACCAGGGCTGCTCGTATCGCTCGCGCAGCTATTACGTGAAAATGTCCAAACACCCGGTGGCGTCATCAGTGGCGATTGCAGGATTGGGACTAATGGCGCTGAGGCTGATGAGGCGCTCGTAAAACTTTCCGGCAGAGGTTCAAGGCTTCTGCCGGGTATTAAGCACCAACGCGATACCGCCCAGCACAGCCAGGGCGGTGAGCAACAGGCGTAACGTCAGGGCTTCGCCCAACAGCAGCGCGCCAGCCAGGGCCGTCAGTACCGGTACGCTGAGCTGTACCGTAGCGGCTTGCAATGAGCCCAGCCCTTGCAGGGCGGTATACCAGAGCGCATATCCCAGTCCCGAGGTAACGGCGCCTGACAGTATGGCGTAGAGCACTCCCATGAGATCCGAATGGCTATAGGCAATCGAGGCCAGGCTGATGAGCAGCGCCGGAACAGACGCCAGCAGGAAGTTGCCCGCCGTAGCGGCCAGCGGGCTGGTAACCCCTCGGCCCTTGAGGGAGTAGAGCCCCCAGGCTACGCCGGATGCCAGCATCAACAGTGCACCCGTCAACGAAGGCGCGGTCGCGCCGGGCAGGAGCAGGACGACCAGCCCACCCAGCGCAAGGAGCAGCCCTGCCGTCGCCCAACGGTTCAGCCGCTCGCCACGTAGCAGCCCGTGGCTGATCATGGTGACCTGCACTGCCCCAAAGAGCAGCAGTGCACCCGTACCTGCTTCCAGGTGCGTATAGGCAAAGGAAAAGGCCGCCGCGTAGATAAAGAGATAGATTGCCGAAGGCCAGTTGCCGGCCGGTTTGCCGTTCTGCTGGCGTAGTAGAAGCCACAGCACGACCGCGCCTGAAAAAATGCGCAGCGTTGTAAAACTGGTCGGGTCGATTTCAGCGTGCTTGAGCGCCAGACGGCAAAGCAGGGAGTTGCCCGCAAAGGCCAGCATGGCCAGCGCGGTGAAAGACAGTGTGCGTATTGTTATAGGCATGCGTGTTCTGCATCAGAAGACGTGCCCAGAGTGTAGGCTGAATTGGCAGGTGTGAAAGCGGATTGCGCGATTAAGGTTTGAGCAGTAGCGGAGCAGCCTGGGCTGCCCCGCCTCAGCATCAGGCCTGTGCCGCCTTCAGTGTCGCCATGTCGATGACGAAGCGGTATTTCACGTCGCCCTTGATCATGCGTTCGTAGGCGTCGTTGATGTTACGGATATCCAGCATCTCGATATCGCAGGTAATGCCGTGCTCAGCGCAGAAGTCCAGCACTTCCTGGGTTTCCGCCATTCCGCCAATGAGCGAGCCGGCAATGACGCGGCGCTTCATGACCAGGTTGCCGGCATGGAGAGCGGGCTCGACAGGTTCGATCAGGCCGACCAGGATATGCACACCGTCAAAGCGCAGGGTTTCGAGGTAGGGGTTCAGGTCATGCTGCACCGGAATGGTGTCGAGCAGGAAGTCGAAACGACCGGCTGCGGCTTTCATCTGAGCCTCGTCGGTAGAAACGATCACATGGTCTGCGCCCTGACGCTTGGCCTCGTCCACTTTGGATAGCGAGCGGGTAAACACAGTGACTTCCGCGCCCATGGCCTTGGCGAACTTGATGCCCATGTGGCCCAGGCCACCCATGCCCAGTACGCCTACTTTGTCGCCTGCCTTTACACCGTAGTGCTTGAGCGGCGAATAAGTGGTGATACCGGCGCACAAGATAGGTGCTGCGGAAGCCAGATCCAGCTTTTCAGGAATGCTCAAAACGAAGCGATCGCTGACCACGATGCTGTCGGAGTAGCCACCCATGGTGTTGCTGCCATCTACGCGATCCGGGGAGGCGTAGGTCATGGTAGGACCTTCCAGGCAATACTGCTCAAGATCCTTCTGGCATGCTTCGCAATGACGGCAGGAGTCGACCATACAGCCTACGCCAACCAGATCGCCCACCTTGTAGCGGCTGACATCAGTGCCCACAGCGGTCACCTTGCCTACGATTTCGTGGCCGGGCATCAGCGGATACACCGCAATTCCCCATTCGTTACGGGCCTGATGGATATCGGAGTGGCACACACCACAGTACAGGATCTCAATGGCTACATCGTCGTTGCGCGGAGCACGGCGTACAAAGGTGTGCGGGACAAGAGGGGTGGTAGGCGACAGGGCGGCATAGCCGAATGCTTTGGTCATATAGAGCCTCACAAGACAAAAGATAGCGCTTCGAATCTGGCGACTGCCTGGCATAGGCAACGCACATCACCGTTGGGCGATGGCAGGCGCCGCATCAGACTCATCGAAAAGGGGGGAGGCCTATTGTGAGGAATCGGCGAGGACAGGTCATGACGATTCCTCCTGAGCTTATGCCTATTTCTCCAGCATGTAGGTGTTATAGGCTCTTTACCTTTCTGTTTTTGCGATTATGGTAATGCCTGTTTCTCTTGCCGATGCCGTTTCCATGCAGCTGACCCGCCATCTCGATGCCAATGCCACCCTGGTTTCCCTGATCCAGCCACTTGCCACGCGCGAAGGGTTTTTGCCAACGCCTATGGAGCAGGTTCGAATCGTGACGGCGCGCAGCAATGTGTCGCGATCGCCTCAGATCTACGAGCCCAGCCTGATGGTGGTGGCGCAAGGCAGCAAGCTGGCCTATCTCGGCGAGCGAACCCTGGAATACGGTGCCGGCCATTACCTCGTCCAGGCGCTGCCCGTGCCGTTCGAGTGTGAGACGTTCGCAACACCTGAGGCCCCCTTACTGGGAGTGTCCATTGGCATTGACCGAAGCGTATTGGGCGAGCTGGTGCTGGCGATGGGACCGGAAGAGGTTCAGCCGGCCCGTGTGCAGACGCCAGAGTCCATGGTGTCTTCCCCACTCGACACCGCCATGCGGGAGGCGGTGGAGCGACTGCTGCGGTGCCTGCACGATCCGCTGGAATGCCGGATCTTGGGCGCGATGCGCCTGCGCGAGGTCTTGTTCGTGGCGTTGCGAGGGCCGCAGGGCGGGGCACTGAAGGCACTGGTCGAGCAGCGGGGGCAGTTTGCCCGGATCGCGGCCTCGTTGACGTATCTGCATCACCACTACGCCGAGCCGCTGAACGTCGATCAGCTGGCCCGCTGCGCCAACATGAGCACGTCGGCGTTTCATGAGCACTTCAAACGCAGCACCCTGGTGTCACCTGTGCAGTACTTGAAGCGGCTGCGGCTGATCAAGGCACAGCAACTGCTCGTGGCTCAGCGGTTCAATGTCGCACAGGTAGCGCTCCAGGTTGGCTACCAGAGTGCGTCCCAGTTCAGTCGCGAGTACAAACGTTACTTCGACCACAGTCCGGCGGCCGAGCGCCATGAGCATCCAGCTGCCGAGGCCGCCTCGTAAGGCGTGTCAGCTGACGGGGCGGCGAGCGGTAAACAGCGCCACCTTGCCTTCTACAGTGATATCCACCTGCTCAAAATGAGCGCTTAAAGCGCTTTTCAATCCTGGCATGTCGTCGTGACGGTTGGAAAAGATGCCCTTGCGGTTATAGACATTCATCAGTGTGCGTCCGAACCCGTTATGCCCGGCTCGGTCGCCCAGGATGGTTGCTCCAAACAAGACGCCCTCAGACTTCAGATGTGGCTTCAGGTTGGCAAAAACGTGCGCCTTGTCAGTCAGGGTGCCTGGAAGGCAATGCAACAGATAGAAAAGTGAGATGGAATCGAACTGAGCGGGCACAGGCCAGGGCTGCATGACGTCATGCCGCACGGTTCGTGTCGACACGCGGCTCACCCTGCGCTTGGCAGCAGCAAGGCTGCTGGTATTGAGGTCCATCAGCGTGATATCAGCGGTGTCTGGCAGATCTGCCTTTGCCAGATAAAAACCGGTCCCCACGCCAACGTCCAGATGCTGCGTACCGACATGACGCTTGAAGAACGGTAATAGAACATCCCGTGTACCGCATTGCCAGGCAAAGCGGTTGGAAATTCCCAGCACCCAGACGTCATACAGGGCCAGGGTCAAGGGAGAATAGACTGCAGCGCCAGACTCTGTATCGATGTTCATCGGTACGGCTCGCCTTGAAGAAGAGCCTGATCCTAGCCACGGTCTGGCAGAACGACAACTCCAGCTATTCGGCAGCGGAACCTGGTTCCGTTTCGTTTGTGGCGAGGCCGGTCTGGTCTTGACCGAACCTTTCCCGACAAACCCTCTGGTGGGGCCATCTATTACCTACCAGGTGCCGGCCCCTGTCGATTCAGGCAGCGTCAACTCGCCCTTGTCCTTGAACCGTACCGTTCCCAAAAGGCCCCCTGCCAGCTTGCCGTGGATGGTATAGGGCACGCTTTTGGTAGGAGTATGCTCGGCAAAGCCCCAGAACTGGCGTACGGCCGAGAAAGCCGAGACGGTAACCGGAACGGTCAATACCGTCTCGCCATACCGGGGTACGCTGCCGCTCTGGCTGCTGACACCGCTGGCCAGCGGCTGGCCGTTGATGTCCATGTCCAGCGCCAGGCCGTTGTAGTCGATGGCTGTATCGTTTGGGTTCTGCACACGCAGCTTCACATTGAAGCGCATTTCCAACCCTTGTCCTGGCAGCGGCTCGATGCCTGCCACGGCAATTCGCAACGGATCCCGCTGGCCCAGGGTGCTACAGGCTGCAAGACCCAGTAGAAACAAGGCGCCGATCAACAGGCGAGCGCAAGTGCGGTAGGCAGATAACAACATGAAAAGGCTCCGGTCGGCGATACATCACGATACAGGTGGGACCGGTCATTGGTCGCTTCTACTCCTCGTCCACGGGACGATATCGCAAAAGCGTGAACCAGCAAGCCTCGAGCCTTTGTGCAGACTCGAGGTGCGCCGGGCTAAAGGGCAGCCGGTAAAGCGTTCTGACGCGCACGAAGGTTTTGCGCCACGCAGGCACCGATTACGAGTATCACCAGAGCGGCGCCCAGGATGGCGGAGGAGCCGACCGTACCCAAATCCAGACCACCCTTGTCATGCGCCTTGGTCAGGAAGTCGCCCAGCGTGGCGCCAAACGGACGGGTGAGAATAAACGCCATCCAGAACAGCAGAATGGTCGAGAGGCGTGTGAAAAAGTGGGCCAGTACGATCACACCGATAATGCTGCCAATCAGCAGCGCTCCCCCCGCAAAACCCAGGCCCGAGTCGTCGGCCAGGTAATCACCCAGGGCGGTACCCAGCGTGTTGGAGAGCAGAATCGTAACCCAGTAGAACAGCTCGGCTTTGAAGGTATGGATCCTGTCGACCGAGAACGATGTACCGCTCAGGCGCCACAGCACGAAAATTGCGATTAGGATCATGATCAGCACGGCCGAACCGGTGGCGTAGCCCAGCTCCAGGGTTCGATCCATAAAGTCGGACATGGTTGTACCCGCCGTGCTGGTCGACAGGATCACCGCCCAGTACAGCGGGGGGATGTAGCGTTTGACTGATAGCTGGGCAACCAGGGTGACCAGAAACGCACTGATCAGAATCAGGGAACTCAAGGCATAGCCTATATCCAGGGTCATTGACAGCAGGTCACCGGCCGTCTCGCCTAATGTCGTGGCGCAGATTTTCATGACCCAGAATGCAAGGGTAATCTGTGGAAGTTTGTTCATTGTTGTTCCCTGCTCAAGGGCTTGATGGGGGAGAGAAAGCTGAGCGCATGGATGGCACTTCAGTGGCCCTAAGGTGCAGGGGAGCAGGTCAAAAATCGGTCAAAAGCACATCAACGATTTGTGTAACAGAATATTTCGATGTCAACTCAGTCGTATTCTGCCGGTTCATGCTCGCCGAGCAGACGTCGCTGTCGGGGCGTACAGGCATCCAGCACCGCCGGATTGAACTGCCAGACGAGGTAAGGTGAGAACTTCTGAGCCACCATGCGCCGGCCATAATGAATTTGGAGAAGATAGCGGGTCCGGTCACGGGTGCGGTTGCGGCTGCCGGCATGCCACAGCTCGCTACGCAGAAACAGCACGTCGCCCGGCTGGCAGAGCACCGGCTGCGCCTCCCGGCCTTGCCAGTTTGTCTCGCCTTCCAGTGGTTTACGACCTGCACGGTGGCTGCCTGGAATGACCAGCGTCGGGCACAGGTCCTCGGTGATCTCATCCAGATAGACCTGGGCGGTACAGATCTGCATGGGCAGTTCAAATGTCGGGTCTGCCAGCAGGGACCGGGGCAGTGTCATCGCCAGGTAATCCACGTGCAGGTCTGCGCCGATAAAGCCAGGATGGCAGCGCCAGGCTGTCTGCCCAATGATATGGCAATCTTCGCCTAGGGACGCTTCGGCCAGTTCGATCACGCCGGGTAGATCCAGGTAAGGCAGCCATACGGGATCGCGATTGAAAACGCATTTGTAATGGTCAACGAGACCGGTGTAGTCCCAGTGGATGGCCTCCAGCTGATCAATGGCCGCGCGGACTTCGTCGACCAGAGCGGGACTCAGCACACCATGCAGCAAGACGAAACCCTGTTCGTGCATGGCCTGCAGGCGATGATCAGTAGCCGTATGGGCAGGAAGCGGATTCATGGCGATGTTTCATGGACGGTGCTTCATTAGAACCTGCTACGTGGCTCGGGTTGCACCTGAAGGCAATGCTTCATGGTGTCGCAGGCCTGCTGAATAAGTCATATATGCGACATTTTTGTGACTGATTCCTCGCTAGAGCCAGGGAAACGTCGTTTATAGAGTTGAAAAGCCGTCCAAGTATCGCTGATATGGCAGGGTTACTTAGCCTTGCGCTAAATCATTTCAGCAAGTGACAGGCACTATTATGACAATAACGAAACAGTCTTCTTCGGATGGAACCTCCCTTTCCCCGGCGCTTAAACCGCGCCACGTCACCATGCTTTCCATTGCCGGTGTTATCGGTGCCGGGCTCTTTGTGGGCTCAGGTCATGCCATTGCCGCGGCAGGGCCTGCCGTGCTGCTGGCCTATGCCCTGGCTGGAACCCTTGTGGTGCTGGTGATGCGAATGCTCGGTGAAATGGCCGTGGCCTCGCCAGATACCGGCTCCTTTTCGTCCTATGCCCATCAGGCCATCGGACGCTGGGCCGGCTTTACCATCGGCTGGTTGTACTGGTGGTTCTGGGTATTGGTGATTCCGCTCGAAGCGGTGGCGGCTGCGGCCATCCTCAATGCCTGGTTTCCGGCAATTGCCACCTGGCAGTTCGCGCTGGCGATTACAGCCTTTCTGACGGTGACCAACCTCTTCAGCGTCGCCAAGTATGGTGAGTTTGAATTCTGGTTCGCGCTGCTCAAGGTACTCGCGATCATCGCATTCATCGTACTGGGTGCAGTGGCCATGGTCGGGGCACTGCCAGGGCGCGAAGTCAGCGGCCTGGGTACGCTGATGGCTACCCATGGCGGCTTCATGCCCAACGGCTTCAATGCCGTCATCGGGGCACTGCTGACAACCATGTTCAGCTTCATGGGCACCGAGATCGTAACCATTGCTGCGGCCGAGTCGAAAAACCCTTCCAAACAGATCGGCAAGGCGACCAACTCGGTCATCTGGCGTATCGGTCTGTTCTATATCGTCTCGATCTTCCTGGTCATCTCCATCGTGCCCTGGCAGGACCCACAGCTTCCGGTGGTAGGCTCCTACCAGCGTGCGCTGGAATTTCTGTCTATTCCCCACGCCAAGCTGATCGTTGATCTGGTGGTGTTGGTCGCGGTGGCGAGCTGCCTGAACTCGGCGCTTTATACGGCATCGCGCATGCTGTTCTCCCTGAGCCGCCGGGGTGATGCACCGGCGGCCTTTGGCCGGACGGCTGCCGGCGGCGTGCCGCGTGCCGCCGTTTTGGCGAGCACTGCTGTGGGCTTTGCAACGACGATCGCCAACTTCACCATGCCGGAGGCCGTGTTCAGCTTCCTGTTGGCAACCTCTGGTGCAGTGGCCCTGCTGGTTTATCTGGTGATTGCCGTGTCGCAGCTGCGCATGCGTCGCAAGCTGAACGCAAGTGGTCAGCCCATCGAGTGCCGCATGTGGTTGTTCCCTTGGCTGACCTGGCTGGTGATCGGCTTCATCATCATGGCGCTGGGTATCATGCTAATGACAGAAGCGCACCGCATGGAAATCCTGGCCACCGGCCTACTGGCCTTGGTTGTGGTCGCCATCGGTTCCTGGCTAGGCGCCAGGGATCGTAGCAACGCTACCCTGATGACGGCCTCGCAAAGCCGTTGATCCTCCAGGACCGGTAACGAGGGCTCGTTACCGGTCTTCCCTTCCTGGTTTCTTCATTAATAGCTACTCCCTTTTTGTAACGCCGGCACGTTTGATTTACACCGTGCGCGACTGCCTGATCTGTTCTGTTGCTCTCGGCATAGTGGCAAGTCCTGTCAGAAAGAGCTACGCACCGTTTCAGGGCTTTTTTCTGAGACGAAGCGGCAAAAAGGTAGACATTTCTGCGGCGCTTGGGTAAAAAAGGATTATCTCTCGGCGCCAAACGCGCCATGCTGTTATGAAAACGCAGGTCTTGTTTCCATCGGTAACGCAAAAATGCCCATTTATGGTGCGTTACGTTACAGATTGACCCAATTTGGACCGTAACAGTTTCCATTTTTTCGCTTCTGCTCCTGCACAATTCTTCCTGACTGTTTATGGCGGTAACACTTCCGCGGCACGACAATGTGCGCATCTTAAATAGTTAGCTACCTGTCATAAGCAGGAAGGAAAGCATCATGGAACACACCCTACGTTCCAACTCATTCACCGCTTCAAACGCTTCTAAATCCGATACTTCGCTGGTGCTGCGCGTTCTGACAACGCTGTCGGTCTGGCATCGTCGTATCGTCAGCCGCAACGAGCTGGCCCGCCTGGATGCCCGTATGCTGGCCGACGCCGGTATCACTGAAGCCCAGCGTTACGAAGAACTGCACAAGCCGTTCTGGCGTTAAGTGTTACGGTTACGCACACCGTAACCGGCAAGACCTGTCGGGAGCCGTCATCGATAGCGGCTCCCATGACACCCCTCCCGCGTTTTTCTTCTCTTTCCTCTCTTTAACCGGCCCCTTGCCTTGCCGGATTTTCCTGTGCGTGCGTTTTTCAGCACCGTGCCCGGGCTTCTATTGAATTGCCGGAACCTTGCCTGAGGCTTAAAGTCAGTCGCCTATAACCAGAACAACCCCTGCGCAGCAGACCTTGATGGACGACTCGCGGGTAAATCGCCACGTCGACTGCTGGCATGCATATGGACTGTGAGGGAGGTTAATTGGCAATGCTTTTCTTTTCGCGGCGCGCTAGACCCCTGTTTCAGCGCACTTCCGCGTTGTTTCTGCTAGGGACGGCCCTGACCGGTATGGCAGGCTGCTCGGACGATTCACAACCGGCCCCCAATCCTCCTCATGTAAGAGTCCAGCGTGTAGCCCTGGAAGAGGTAGCGACTACCACCACCCTGACAGGCGATGTGCAGGCGCGTATCCAGACCACACTATCATTTCGTATCAACGGCAAGATCAATGAGCGTCTGGTCGATGTGGGTGATCACGTCAAGCAGGGTCAGGTTCTTGCCCGTCTCGATCCGCAGGATCAGCGCAACAACGTAGCCGCCGCTGAAGCGCAGGTGTTTTCCCAGCAGTCTAGGGCGAACCTTGCCCGTGTGCAGTTCGAACGGCAAAAGGCGTTGATGCCCAAGGGCTACACCACCCAAAGCCAATATGACGAGGCCCTGGCTGCCCTGAAGGGTGCAGAAAGTGCCTTGAGTGCTGCGCGTGCTCAGCTGGACGATGCACGCAAGCAGCTCAGTTATGCCAATCTGGTATCGGCCGCCAGCGGCGTGATCACCGAGCGGCAGGCCGAGGTCGGGCAGGTCGTTCAGGCATCCATGCCGATCTTTACCCTGGCGCAGGAGGGCGACCGCGATGCCGTCTTCAATGTGCAGGAATCGCTACTTGCCCGCGATCCGGGCAACCAGCCTATCGAGGTCGCCCTGTTGAATGATCCGACGGTGCGCACTACCGGCCATGTGCGCGAGGTTTCGCCGGTCATTTCCCAGCAGAGCGGCACCGTGCGTGTGAAGGTGCTGCTCGACAAGGTCCCGCCGCAGATGGCGCTGGGGACAACCGTTACGGCGTCATTGGGTACGCCAGACAAGCAGCGCGTCGTGCTGCCCTGGACAGCGCTCAATGGCACCGTGGAAAAGCCCGCCGTGTGGGTACTGGACGCTGACAACCGCGCCCACCTCAAACCGGTGACAGTTGCCCGGTACATCACCGGACAGGTCATGATCGATGATGGATTGGCACCTGATGACCGCGTCGTGACGGCTGGTGGTCAGCTGCTTTATGACGGACTCAAAGTCGAAGTCGTCGAGGTCACGGATCATGCGCCCCCTGTTCAGCCTGCTGCCATCCACCCTGGTGATAACGCTAAGGCTCAACAGGGAGCGTCGTCATGAGCAGGATACGTGTTCTTCTACTGGGCCTCGTGGCGCTGCTGGCCGCGTGCTCCGACAAGCAGGAACCACCGCCTCCGGTCCGCCCGGTACTGTTCGTTGAGGCCAAACCCCAGCAGGCACGCGCGCTCGGTGCCTTTACCGGGAATATTCAGGCACGGTATGAATCAACCTTGAGCTTTCGCGTAGGCGGGCGCATTGCCCAGCGCAAGGCTGATGTAGGCGATGTGGTGAAGAAAGGCACCTTGCTGGCTGCGCTGGACCCGACCGATCAGCAGAATGCTTACCGCAGCAGCGAAGGTGATCTGGCCCAGGCTCAGGCCCAGTGGATGGATGCCGAGGCCGATGCCAAGCGGCAGCAGGCCCTGTATGCCAAGGGTGTCGGGTCCAAGGCGCAGCTGGACCAGGTCATGGCCCAGTTGCATACGGCTCGCGCTGCACGTGATCGCGCCCAGGCCGCCCGGGATCAGGCCCGCAACCAGCTCTCCTACAGTGAGCTATATAGCGATTTCGATGGTGTGATTACGGCCTGGCATGCCGAAACCGGGCAGGTAGTATCCCCTGGTCAACAAGTAGTCACCCTGGCGCGTCCCGAAGTGAAGGAGGCGGTTGTAGACCTGCCGGCAGGTCTGGCAGAGACACTGCCGGCCGACACGACGTTTACCATCACCTCGCAGTTGGAGCCTTCGGTCTCTACCACCGGCCGCATCCGTGAGCTGGCGCCTCAGGCCGACGCCATGACACGAACCCGGAGGGTACGACTCACGCTGGCCGAACTGCCCCCAACGTTCCGCCTGGGCTCGCTGGTAACGGTAACGCTAACCAATGATGCGCCCCGTGAGCTTACCGAGCTGCCGGCCAGTGCATTGCTTGAGCGGGATGGCAAGACGTGCGTCTGGATCGTCGACCCTGATACCAAAACCGTTTCATTGCGCGAGGTCCATGTGCTGACCCGAGATGAGCGGAGCATTACGGTCGATAACGGCCTGAACGCGGGCGAGCGGGTCGTGACGGCCGGCGTACACAGCCTCAAACCTGGACAAGACGTGAAAATGGATGTGGAACAGCGCTGATGAAATCCTTCAACCTTTCTGACTGGGCGCTGCGTCACCAGTCCTTTATCTGGTACATCATGTTTGTCGCGCTGTTGATGGGAACCTATTCCTACTTCAACCTTGGCCGCGAAGAGGACCCCTCGTTCACCATCAAGACCATGGTGATCCAGACCCAGTGGCCGGGCGCGACCACCCAGGAAACCCTGGAGCAGGTCACCGACCGGATCGAAAAGAAACTCGAAGAGCTGGATTCGCTGGATTACACCAAGAGCTTTACCCGGCCGGGCTTGAGCACGGTGTTTGTGTACCTGCGCGATACCACTAGCGACAAGGAAATCCCCAATATCTGGTATCAGGTCCGTAAGAAGATTTCCGATATACAGGGACAGTTTCCACAAGGCATTCAAGGGCCGGCCTTCAATGACGAGTTCGGCGATGTATTCGGCAGTATTTATGCCTTTACTGGCGACGGTATCTCGTACCGGCAGCTGCGCGATTACGTAGAGCGGGTGCGCCTGGACATCCGTGCAGTGCCGGACCTGGGCAAGGTTGAACTCATGGGCGCGCAGAACGAGGTCATCTACCTCGACTTCTCGACGCGCAAGCTGGCAGCACTAGGGCTCGATCAGCGGCAGATCATGCAGAGCCTGCAGGCACAGAATGCCGTGACGCCTTCCGGCGTAATCGAGGCCGGTCCAGAACGCGTTTCGGTACGCACCTCTGGTGAATTCAAGTCAGAGAAAGACCTGGAGGCCGTCAACCTTCGGATCAATGACCGCTTTTACCGTCTGGCTGATCTGGCCACTATCCACCGTGATTATGCCGATCCGCCTACGTCCCTGTTCCGCTTCAACGGCGAGCCGGCCCTGGGACTGGCGATTGCCATGCGCAAGGGCGGCAACGTGCAGACCTTTGGTGCGGCGCTGTCCGAACGGATGAAGGCGATTACCGGTGAGCTACCGGTCGGGGTGGGCGTGCATCAGGTGTCCAACCAGGCCGAGGTGGTGGAGAAGGCGTCCAGCAGCTTTACCCATGCGCTGTTCGAGGCGGTCATCATCGTGTTGGTGGTGAGCTTTATCAGCCTGGGTCTGCGTGCCGGGCTGGTGGTAGCCTGCTCAATCCCTCTCGTGCTCGCCATGGTGTTTCTGTTCATGGAATACAGCGGTATCACCATGCAGCGGATCTCCCTGGGCGCCTTGATCATTGCCTTGGGCCTTTTGGTGGATGACGCCATGATCACCGTCGAGATGATGGTGACCCGGCTGGAAGAGGGCGACTCGCTCCACAAGGCGGCCACCTACGCTTATGACCACACGGCCTTTCCGATGCTGACCGGCACGCTGGTCACCGTGGCGGGATTCGTGCCTATCGGCCTCAACAAGAGTACCGCCGGGCAATACACCTTTACGTTGTTTGCCGTGATTGCCGTGGCGCTGATCCTGTCGTGGATCGTGGCGGTGCTGTTCTCACCGGTGATGGGCGTGCACCTGCTACCCAAGTCGCTCAAGCATAAAAAGGAAAAGGGGCCGGGACGACTGGCGCGCTGGTCCCAGAGCTCGCTGGTCTGGTCCATGCGGCACCGCTGGCTGACCATCATCATGACGGTGTTGCTCTTTGCGGCCGCGCTGTTCTGCATGCGTTTCGTGCAGAACCAGTTCTTCCCGTCCTCGGATCGGCCGGAAATTCTGGTGGACTTGAACCTGCCGCAGAACAGCTCCGTGCTGGAAACCCGTGCGCAAATGGATCGTTTCGAGGCATCCCTCAAGGGAGACCCAGACATTGCCCGCTGGAGTTCGTATGTAGGACAGGGCGCGGTGCGCTTCTACCTGCCGCTGGATCAACAGCTCAATAACCCGTTTTATGGACAGGTCGTTATTGTCAGCAAGGACCTGGAGGCCCGTAATCGGCTGATTCCCAAACTCAAGGAGCGACTCAAGAACGAATTTGTCGGGCTCGATGGGTATGTACAGCCTCTGGAGATGGGGCCGCCAGTAGGACGGCCGATCCAGTATCGCGTCAGTGGTCCCAGCATTTCCGAGGTGCGTAAGCAGGCGCTGGCATTGGCCAGCGCCATCAGTGCCAACCCGCATATCAGCGATATCCTTTTCGACTGGAACGAGCCGGGGCGGATGCTGAAGATCGATGTGAACCAGGACCGTACCCGCCAGTTGGGGCTATCGTCCCAGGACGTGGCCCAAATCATGAACGGCGTGGTGAGTGGTACGCCCATTACACAGGTGCGTGACAGCATCTACCTCGTCAACGTGGTAGGACGCTCTGAAGATGCCGAGCGCAGCTCTATCGAGACCGTGGAAAACCTACAGATCGTGACGCCCTCGGGCACCTCGATTCCGCTCAAATCCTTTGCCACGGTGGGGTACGAGATGGAGCAGCCGCTGGTATGGCGGCGTAACCGCCAGCCAACCATTACGCTTAAGGCCACTATCGAGGGTTCTATCCAGGCGCCGGATCTGATCAAGGCTCTTCAGCCCAAGATCGATGAGTTCAAAGGTAACCTGCCACTCAACTATCAGGTCAACGTAGGCGGTACCGTAGAGGAAAGCGGCAAGGCGCAAAAGCCTATTGCAAGCGTAATCCCGCTCATGCTGTTCCTGATGGCCACGTTCCTGATGATTCAGCTCCAGAGCGTTCAGAAGATGTTCCTGGTTGCCAGTGTGGCGCCGCTGGGGCTGATCGGGGTCGTACTGGCGCTGGTGCCCACAGGAACGCCGCTGGGCTTCGTGGCCATTCTGGGAGTGCTGGCGTTGATTGGGATCATCATCCGCAACTCGGTCATCCTGGTAACCCAGATTGATGAGTTCGAGCAGGATGGGCGTCATCCCTGGGATGCGGTCATTGAGGCGACCAATCATCGACGTCGGCCGATTCTGCTGACAGCCGCTGCCGCCAGCCTGGGCATGATTCCCATCGCCCGGGAGGTCTTCTGGGGGCCGATGGCCTATGCGATGATCGGTGGCATTGTGGCAGCAACCCTGCTCACGCTGCTGTTCCTGCCAGCGCTATACGTGACCTGGTATCGCATCCGCGAACCAAGCAAAGCGCAATAAGGAAAGAAGAAAAAACGGCAGCTGAACCGCCCCGGAGGGGTCGGGCGGTTCCAGCATGCCACAAGGAGCTATCTCCGGAGCTGCAGCAGGGTACGGGAGGGAGAAACCCAGTGCTAAAAGATTCTCGTCAGGGCTAACGAGAAGAGCACCGGCAGTGCTGCAGCTCACATGGACAAGAATAAAAGCGTAACATCTGGAAATAAATAGGCTGCTAAGCGAAACAGCGTTACGGAGCAGGCAACAATAATGGATACGTTACAAGGCATGCGGATTTTTACCCGGGTGGTCGACGCGGGCAGTTTTACGGCCGCTGCGGCCTTGCTGGATTTATCAACGGCGCAGGTTTCCCGGGTGATTTCCGACCTGGAGACGCATCTACAAACACGGTTGTTACACCGTACTACCCGCCGGCTGGCGCTAACGGAGGCTGGGGAGCGCTATCTGGAGCGCTGCCGGGGCATTCTCGATTCGGTAGCCGAAGCCGAGGCCGAAGCCAGTGGTGCACACCTTAAGCCTTCCGGCCGGTTGCGCGTGCACTCCCTGACTGGGCTGGGAACCGAACACCTGGCGCCTCTGGCGGCGCTCTATGCCGAGCGCTATCCAGATGTCACGCTGGATTTCACCCTGTCCCAGAATCGTCCTGACCTGATCGAAGAAGGCTACGACGTTGCGATTACCATGGATCGGCATCTGCCTGACTCCGAACTGGTCGCCCAACGGCTTGGTGAGGTCTATAGCGTCGTCTGTGCCTCGCCCGATTACTTGGCCAAGTGGGGCACGCCCCATCATCCGCGCGATCTGGACCAGCACACGTGCCTGTTGCTTCAGGACCCCACATTTCCCGAGGAGTGGGTATTTACCAAGCCGGACGAAGAAACGTCGATCAAGCCTCGCTCGATCTATCAGGTAAATGTTGCGGATGCACTGGCCAATACGGCCAAGGCCGGACTCGGCCTGTGCCTGTTGCCCAGCTTTATTGCTGCACCGGCCTTGCGGGAAGGCGGGCTCGTGCGGGTATTGCCCGAGTATCGCCTGCGTGAGCGCAGTGTCTATGCGCTGTATCCGTCCCGACGCTTCCTGGATGCCAAGATCAAGGCGTGGGTGGATATCCTCAAGGAAGAGCTACCCAGACGGTTTAGCAACGACGATGACATCGTAGCCATGCATTCCTACTGGGCCATCTGAGCCTGCCTCGCCTGGAATACTTGCGCAATTGGTAAATCTCTATGTACCCAGGCGATATTTTTCAATAATTGTTACGCGTTATCCTAGTGATGAACCCAATCCAAGGGTGTCAGGAGTTCATCATGTTACGTTTGTTTACTGCCTCGATTCTTGCTGTATCTGCTGTTGCTTTTACCCAGGTGAGCTTTGCCCGTGATTCCTACGAGCAGAACTACAAGCTCGTCAACCAGAACCATGCTGTCATGGAGCGCTTCCAGCAAGCGCAACAGACTCAGAAAGCCCAGCAAGACCAGCAGGTTTCCCAGCGTTAATCCCGTTTGGCCCAGGCGCCCGCCGCGCCAAACGTCGTCTTCAGGACCTGCTCGTTTTCGGAGCGTTTCCGCCACTGCCAGAAGTTTCCCCCCTTATGGACCATGCTCACGGTGTGAGGATGTGCATTTCCATTGCCTTCAGGCGTGACGCAACTGCTTGTCGATAGCGCAGGTTCTCAAGGAAAAACCATTCTGCTCCTTTGGTTTTTCATGTTTTAGCCGCATCCCTTGATGCGGCTTTTTTATATCTGCGGTATTTATTGCAGGACTGCTTCAACTGCATCCCTTGCCTACCGGAGAGTACATGTCCCATCAAGACCTCGTTTCCATTCCTGATCGTCTGGCCGCCTTGCGTCAGATCATGCATGAAGAGGGCGTCGATGCCTGCCTGATTCCGTCCGCCGATCCGCACCTGTCGGAGTACCTGCCCGAGCGTTGGCAAGGGCGGTCATGGCTATCGGGTTTCACGGGCTCGGCCGGTACGCTGATCGTGGCAAAGGATTTTGCCGGCGTCTGGACGGACAGCCGCTACTGGGAACAGGCCCAGGCTGAGCTGGCAGGTTCGGGCGTGGAGCTGATGAAGCTGGTGGCCGGCGGCATGCAGGCCCACATCGACTGGATGGCCGAGCATGTACCGACGGATGGCACCGTGGCGGTGGATGGGGCTGTGCTGTCGCTGGGTGCCGCCGAGGCGCTGCGCAAGGCTTTTGCCGATAAGAACATTTCGCTACGCACCACTATCGACCTGATCGACCGTATCTGGCCCGAGCGGCCCGCACTGCCTGCGGCGCCGGTATACGCTCACGAGGCGCCATACGCACCGGTATCCCGCACTGAAAAGCTGGAGCAGGTACGCAAGGCCATGGCCGAGCAAGGAGCTGACTGGCATTTCATTTCCAGCTTGGATGATATTGCCTGGCTGTTCAACCTGCGTGGTGCCGATGTGTCCTATAACCCGGTCTTTCTGGCCCATGCGTTGATCGGGCCGGGTCAGGTGCAGCTGTTCGTGGGTGCCGGGAAAATTCCGGCGGCTCTTGAGCGCACCCTGAACGAAGCCGGTATCCAGCTGGCCGCCTATGGCGCAGCCCATGGTGCTCTGGCGGCACTGCCTGCCGGGTCAAGTCTGCTGGTCGATCCGGCGCGCGTCACCTACGGCCTGGTGGAAGGCGTGCCCTCCAGCGTCAAGCGCATCGAAGCGATCAACCCTTCCACCCTGTTCAAGTCCCGCAAGACGGCAGCCGAAGCACAGCATGTGCGTGAGGCCATGGAACAGGATGGCGCGGCCTTGTGCGAATTCTTCGCCCAGTTCGAGGCGGCACTTGAGGCGGGAGAGCGGGTGACCGAGCTGACGGTGGATGAGTGGCTGACCGCTGCCCGCACACGCCGTCCCAATTTTGTCTCCCTGAGTTTCTCTACTATTGCAGGCTATAACGCAGGGGGCGCGCTGCCCCATTACCATGCAACAGAAGAGGCACATTCCGTTATCGAGGGCGACGGCCTGCTGCTGATCGACTCCGGCGGTCAGTACCTGGGAGGCACGACGGATATCACCCGCGTTGTGCCCATTGGCACGCCCAACGACGAGCAGAAGCGTGACTTCACCCGTGTACTCAAGGGCATGATCGCGTTGTCCAGAACGCGTTTTCCGGCAGGCATCGCGTCGCAGATGCTCGATGCGATTGCCCGTGCGCCCATCTGGGAAGCGGGCATCGATTACGGTCATGGAACCGGGCATGGGGTAGGATACTTCCTGAACGTACACGAGGGGCCGCAATCCATCACGTTCTATGGTCAACCATCCCCCAACAGTGCCATGCGGGAAGGTATGATCACGTCCAACGAACCCGGTATCTACCGGCCCGGGCAATGGGGCGTGCGGATCGAGAACCTGCTGCTCAACGTGGCCGAGCCTGAAACCGAGTTCGGCCAGTTCATGCGTTTCGAAACCTTGACGCTGTGCCCGATCGATACCCGCTGTATCGACCGTATGCTTATGCGTGAAGATGAGATCGCCTGGCTGAACGCCTACCACGCCGAGGTGCGTGAGCGTGTCCGTCCGCTGGTCAGCGGTGCGGCGCGCGATTGGTTGGACACTCGAACCCGGCCGCTATAAGCGTCCGTTTATTTACCGCCATGGAAGTCGGCCACAAGCGGGCTTCCTCGGGTGGTTCTCAAGGAATACCCATGAACGACCATAGTCAGCAATTCGCCAGCGACAACTATTCAGGGATCTGCCCGGAAGCTTGGGCGGCCATGGCCGAAGCCAATCACGGGCACGATACCGCCTATGGTAATGATGCCTGGACGGCCCGCGCCGCAGATCACTTCCGCGAATTGTTCGAAACCGATTGCGAAGTCTTCTTTGCCTTCAACGGTACTGCTGCAAACTCCCTGGCCCTGGCGGCCCTGTGCCAGTCCTATCACAGCGTGATCTGCGCCGAGACGGCCCACGTGGAGACGGACGAATGCGGTGCCCCGGAGTTCTTTTCCAACGGCTCCAAACTCCTGTTGGCCCCGACCACCCAGGGCAAGCTGACGCCTGATGCCATTCGCCAGATTGCCACCAAGCGCAAGGATATTCATTTTCCCAAGCCCCGAGCGGTCAGCATTACCCAGGTTACAGAAGTCGGCACGCTGTATAGCCTCGACGAGCTGAATGCCGTAGCCGATACCTGCCGCGACCTCGGCTTGCGTCTGCATATGGACGGCTCGCGCTTTTCCAACGCGGTGGCAAGCCTTGGCTGCACACCGGCCGAGGTGACGTGGAAGGCCGGCGTTGACGTACTCTGCTTTGGTGGCACCAAGAACGGCATGGCGGTGGGCGAGGCGATCCTGTTCTTCAACCGTGACCTGGCCGAAGACTTTGAGTACCGCTGCAAGCAGGCCGGTCAACTGGCGTCGAAGATGCGTTTTCTCTCCGCGCCGTGGGTGGGCATTCTCGAAAACAATGCCTGGCTGCGTTATGCCGAACACGCCAACCACTGCGCCCAGCTCCTGGCTGATCTGGTGAAAGACGTGCCCGGGCTGAGCCTGATGTTTCCGGTGCAGGCCAACTCGGTGTTCCTGCAGCTTTCCGAGCCGGCGCTGGAGCGGCTGCGTGCCCGTGGCTGGCGCTTCTATACCTTTATCGGCAGCGGTGGTGCCCGTTTCATGTGTTCCTGGGACACTCAGGAGTCCCGCGTACGTGAGCTGGCTCGGGATATCCGCGACGCCATGCAGTCCTGATCAGGCCTGCGCTCTTGAAAACGCCGTACAGCGATCCTGTACGGCGTTTTTGTTAGTGCGCGATATCTTCCAGCGCCAGATTGCGAGTCTTGGGTCCGAAGCCGCCAATGGTAATCATCACGATCAGCATGCTGGTCACGATAAACGTGATCACGCCCGGCGTACCGAAGTGTTGGAGAAAGAGGCCGATCAGTACACTGCTGAAGACCGTGGAAAGGCGACTGAAGGAATAGCAGAACCCGACAGCACGGGCACGAATGGGCGTGGGAAACAGCTCGCTCTGGTAGGAGTGGAAGCTAAAGGTCAGCCAGGCATTGCACAGGGTGATCATCGCCCCACATGCGATCAAACCAGTGGCTGAGCTTTGAAACGCGAACAGGGTGCCGAACAGCATGGTGCCGATTGATGAACCCACGATCTGCCATTTGTTCTCGAAACGGTTAGCGATCTTTACGAACAACAAAGGTCCCAACGGGTAGGCCAGACTGATCACGAAGGCATAGGTCAGACTGTGGGTAACGCTGACGCCCTGGCCAGACAGCAAAGCTGGAAGCCAGTTGCCAAAACCGAAGAATCCAATGGCCTGGAAGATGTTGAAGACGATCAGCATGAGGGCGCGCCGGCGGTAGGGCGGTTGCCAGATTTCGGTGAAGCGCCCCTGGGTCTCGAACGTAACCGCTTCGACGTGTGGCTCGGGAAGTGGGGCCTTGATGTCCCTGGCACAACGGGCTTCCAGGGTCGACAAAACCTGATCCGCCTCATCCAGACGGCCACGTTGCGCGAGCCAGCGGGGCGACTCGGGCAGGCGTGAGCGCAGCCACCAGATAAACAAGGCGAATACTGCACTGGCCAGTACAACCCAGCGCCAGCCGGAAATCCCGAAGGGGTCCTGCGGTACCAGCCAGGCCGACATCAGGGCGACCGCGGGTACGGACAGGAACTGGACGAAAAAGGCAAAGGCGAAGGCTGACGTACGGATGCGCTTGGGCACCAGTTCGGATAGATAGGCGTCAATAGTGACCAGCTCGATTCCCAGCCCGATACCGACGAAGAACCGCATCACGATAATGCCTAGTGCTGTGCTTTGCAGACCCATGAGCACCGTAGCCGCGGTGTACCAGATAAGCGCAAAGGTAAAGATGCGCCGGCGGCCGAAACGGTCTGCGATGGGACTCAGCAGGCTTGCCCCTACGAACAGGCCCAGAAAGGTTGCCGAAGCGAACGCAGCCTGGTCGGCGATACCGAATACACCGGCGCTGCCAGTGGCAAACAGTCCGGCGCGTATCAAGCCAGGGCTGATATAGGCGGTCTGGAACAGGTCGTACAGTTCGAAGAAACCGCCGATGGAAAGCAGGGCGATTAGTCGCCAGATCGTTGCCGTGGCGGGTAGCCGGTCGATACGTGCCGAAATTTCGGCGGCACGCCGGTTGGAGAAAGCAGACGCTTCGGTGTCGGCAACCGATGAACCTGTCGTGAGCGAAGAAGAGGACATGCGCGAACATCCACAGAAGGGCGATATGCTCATCCTAGGAGAGTAGCGCTGATCTTAGGTTGCTAAAGATAAGGTTGGAAAGGATGTTTGCGACACCTAAGCATAGGTTTTCAGAAGAAATTGGTGAATTCTGCTTTTCTTGAGCATCTTGTTCGCAATAATAAAAAAGAGCAGAGCCCCTGGTGTCATTTCGAGCCAGGGGCCTGTCTGTTACTTCAGATGCTTGCGCAATTCATCACCCGCCTGGGCGATGGCGCTCTGTACCGCAGGAACATCGTGGAAGACGTTAAGCAAGCCGTAGTCATGTATAAGGCCATTGTAGCGGACCTGCACCACATCCACCCCGGCTGCATTAAGCTTGCGGGCGTATGCCTCACCCTCATCGCGCAGCACATCGTACTCTGCGGTCTGCACCAGTGCGGGCGGTAAGCCTTTGAGCTGCTCAGTCGTAGCCTGCAGCGGCGAGGCATGAATTTCCTGGCGCTGCTTGGGATCGGTGGTGTAGTTATCCCAGAACCACTTCATCATGTTGCGGGTCAGGAAGTGCCCTTCAGCATAGGTGTCATACGAGCCGGTGTCGAAGTTGGCATCGGTGACAGGCCAGAGCAGCACCTGATAGCGGAGCTTGGGCGTGCCTTGCTCTTTCGCCATCAAGCTGACAACTGCCGCCATATTGCCGCCTACGCTGTTGCCTGCGACAGCCAGGCGAGAGCCATCTACGTTGATTTCTTTGCCATGCTCGGCGACCCAGCGGGTAGCGGCATAGGCCTGATTGATGGCTACCGGATAATGCGCCTCAGGCGAAGGCGTGTAATTCACGAAAACGGCCACCGCACCCGAGTCGACCACCAGATCCCGCACCAGACGCTGGTGAGTGGGGAAGTCACCCAGCACCCAGCCGCCACCGTGGAAGAACATGAACGCCGGCAGTGCCTTGGTGACACCGGCAGGTCGGACGATGGTCAGCGAAATCCTCTGCCCATCAGCGGTAATAGTCTTCTCGCTCACCTCTACGTTGGACAGATCGACCTTCACGCCTGATTGGGCACCCGTCAGGACAGCACGGGCATCCTTGGGCGAAAGTTGCTCGAGAGGCTTACCCCCGCTCTGGTTCAAGGTGTTCAGAAAACCTTGGGTGGTACGTTCAAGGCCGGCGTCATCTGCGGCCAGGGCATGACCAGCGACCAGGGAAAGGGCAGAGACAGTGAACAGCTGAGCAAGCATTTTCATGATCCGGTTCTCCAGGGACGCCGCGCTGGGGCGTCCCGCGTCAGGCTTAGACGAGGGTCAGGCGTACATCCACGTTGCCGCGGGTGGCATTTGAGTATGGGCAGACCTGATGGGCCTTCTCGATGATGTCCTGGGCTTTGGCACGATCCAGGCCCGGCACGCTGACGCGCAGTTCGATGTCCAGGGCAAAGCCGGTGGGGATCGGACCGATACCGACTTCTGCCGTCACGCTGAGATCACTGGGCAGCGCCACTTTTTCCTTAGCCGCTACAAACTTCATGGCGCCGATAAAGCAGGCCGAGTAACCCGCTGCAAACAGCTGCTCAGGGTTGGTTGCTTCGCCGCCTTGTCCGCCCAGCGCTTTTGGGGTAGCCAGTTTTACATCGAGAATACCGTCGGCGCTGATGGAACGACCGTCACGGCCACCGGTGCTGGTTGCGGAAGTCTTGTACAGAATGTTCATGTGCATCGTCCTCGGATTAATTTGATTATTGCGATAATCATTTGGTTTTAAAAAAACGACGTGGAAGTCGTTGCTCGTTACCGCGTTGTCTACAGGAATTAAGTTATTCCGATATTGATTATCGCGCAAACTATTTATTTGTGAGTCCGACGAACGGTTATTCCATGGGTTGGAGGGCGCGTCAGTGCTGCGGCCGCTTAGGCATGCCTCTATTGATTCAGGCTGTCGCGTAGCTTGATCAGGCTGGACCGAAGCTGCCCCATGTCATCATTACCCAGGCCACAGGCCAGTTGTACTGAGCCGTTGATTTCTTCGGCTTTCTTACGCAAGGTCTTCCCGGCCGCCGTCAGCTCGATCGAGAGGTTGCGTTCGTCCTGAAGGCTGCGCTTGCGGGTGACATAGCCTTCCGCTTCGAGCCGCTTGAGTACCGGTGTCAGCGCGCCGGAGTCCTGATGCAGGCGTTTGGCCAACTCCTTGAGCGTGAGACCGTCGCTTTCCCAGAGCACCAGCATCATCAGGTATTGCGGATAGGTCAGGCCGACGGCTTCCAGAAGCGGCTTGTAGACCTTGGTCATGGCGAGGGAGGTGGAATACAGGGCAAAGCAGAGCTGCTGATCAAGTTTCAAACGGTCTTCGTCTTTCATAGGATGGAGGTCTCGCAGGACGGCCCGGCTAATAGAAAAGAGCCATCATTCTAGCGTAGACGCTTCGCCAGGCGGAGCAACAATAAATACAAGGAATTCTGGGGTTGGGTGCCCATGGGGAAGTGGCATCCGGTACGATACGGGCTTGCCCTTGGCTATACCTGTTCGAGACCCCGCCCACCCCATGCGAATCCACGTCAGTTTTATCGACCGTGTCGGCATTACCCAGGAAGTGCTGGCGCTTCTGGGGGCGCGCAACCTCAATCTTGATGCAGTCGAGATGGTGCCGCCCAATGTCTATATCGATGCGCCGACCCTAAGTGCCGAGGTGCTGGAAGAGCTGCGTGGTGCACTGCTCACGGTGCGTGGGGTACAGGCTGTCCGAGTGGTGGATATCCTGCCAGGGCAGCGTCGTACGCTGCATCTGGATGCCTTGCTTGCCGCCATGGCCGACCCGGTTCTGGCCGTGGACCGCGAAGGTAGCATTCTGTTGGCCAACCCGGCCTTTGCCGCCATGGTGGACGACCCGTCGCCCCAGGGCGCGACGGTGGCTACGCTGTTCGATGATCCAGCTCTACAGCGGGAACTGCTGGAGCAGGCCTTTCGGATTCCCATGCGTGAGGTCACCTTGCGCGGGCAGGCACTCCTGCTGGATTCGACCCCAATCAGCGAGGCTGCCGAAGGCAACGCCCAGCGGCTAGCCGGTGGGCTGCTGACGCTTTACGCCCCCAGCCGGATCGGAGCCCGTCTTTCAGCGCTGCGCCATGACCCGGCCGAAGGCTTCGAATCGATCCTGGGCGACTCGGCACCGATACGTGCGCTCAAGGCCCGCGCCCAGCGAGTCGCGGCGCTGGATGCACCGCTGCTGATTCAGGGTGAGACAGGGACTGGTAAGGAGCTGGTAGCGCGGGCCTGTCATACGGTCAGCCCTCGTCGCAATGCGCCGTTTCTGGCACTCAACTGTGCGGCTCTGCCGGAAAGCCTCGCGGAAAGCGAGCTGTTTGGCTATGCGCCAGGCGCGTTCACCGGTGCCCAGCGCGGCGGCAAGCCCGGTCTTCTCGAGCTGGCCGACAAAGGCACCGTGTTTCTCGACGAGATTGGGGAGATGTCCCCGTATCTTCAGGCCAAGTTGCTGCGGTTTTTGTCTGACGGTACGTTTCGCCGGGTGGGCGGTGAGCGCGAACTGAAGGTCAATGTACGTATTTTGAGTGCCACGCATCGGGATCTGGAAAAGCGCGTTGCCGAAGGGACCTTTCGGGAGGATCTGTTCTACCGACTCAACGTCCTGAATCTCGACGTGCCGCCGCTGCGTGAGCGTGGGCAGGATATTCTGGTGCTGGCCCGGCATTTCATGCAGCAGGCCTGCGCCCAGATCCAGCGGCCCCCTTGCCGACTGGCGCCGGGAACGTATCCGGCACTTTTGAGCAATCGCTGGCCCGGCAATGTGCGGCAGCTTCAGAATGTCATTTTCCGGGCGGCGGCCATCAGCGAAAGCACCGTGGTGGATATTGGCGATCTGGATATTGCCGGCACGGAAGTCGCACGGCAGGTAGATGGCGAGGTAGACAGCCTGGATGAGGCAGTCTCAAGCTATGAGAAAGCCCTGCTCGAAAAACTCTACCCACACTACCCATCCAGTCGTCAATTGGCGGCCCGTCTCAAGACCTCTCACACCGCCATTGCCCACCGGCTGCGCAAGTATGGCATTCCCGGCAAGAGCTGAGTGTTTTTCTACAAGGACACTGTTTGAAGACTTGGGCGAATTCGTCCGCGTCTTGCTGGTCTATGAGCCATAGACCGTTCGCGACGGACCTCCATGGAGGGGCTGTCATTAGTTTCTCAAGGATGAGCGGTGCTTATGCCCCCAAACACGACCCAGTTGTACATGACCAACGCTCACCAAGACCCCGAGCAGCCACCTGCTGCGCTACAGGATGCGCTTGAACGCTACGGCCTGTTAGCCCATCCACGTTTGCCCGAACTTGCCGATATTGCCCGGCGAGCCCAGGAGACCTATTCCGTTTCGCAAGCCGTCATCCACTTATGTGATGCAGAAGGGCTCTGGCTGGCCGCGGAGCAGGGCGGCTGCCCTACGGCCGAGGCCTATGCGCCCTGGGAAGAGGCATTAACGGCGACCGATATTCTGGAGTTCAGCGAGCCGAGGGGCGATCTGAGCTTTACTCCGCCATCGGCCCTGAATGCCAGTACCGGTTCGTCCTACTATGCAGGGGTTGCGCTGAAAACGGCTGCGGGTGTGCCTGTTGGTGTGCTCAGCCTCATGGACACAGTGCCACGCCGACTGGATGCTACGCAGCGCCTGTTGTTTCAGGAGCTGGCCCGTTCAACCGTGGCGCAACTGGAGATTCACGGCCTTACCATCGAGCGAAACAGTGCCCGCCAGGCTGAGGAGCAGCAGTATGCAGAACATGCGGCTTCCCAACGCGAACAGATTCTCGACAGCGCGGTGGATTACGCCATTTTCTGCATGGACCTTGAGGGCCACATCACCACGTGGAATGAAGGTGCTTGTCGCACGCTTGGCTGGACAGAGGCGGAAGTGCTGGGCAAGCCTGCTGCGATCATCTTCACCCCTGAAGACCGCGCTGCCCATATCCCTGAAAAGGAGCGCCATACAGCCCTAGAACAGGGGCGCAGCATGGACGAGCGCTGGCATGTGCTCAAAAGCGGACAGCGCTTCTGGGCAAGTGGCGAACTCATGCCACTTAGGAATATATCCGGTCAGGTCGACGGATTCATCAAGATTCTCCGTGACCGTACCGAGCAGCGTCTGGCCGCACAGGAGCTTCGCGCCAGCCGCGACAGTTATCGCCTGCTGCTGGATTCGATTTCTGAAGGATTCTATTCAATCGACCAGCACGGCGTAGTTACCCTGTGCAACGTCGCTTTCGTCAGGCTGTTCGGCGCCGAAAGTGAAAAGGATATTGTCGGGTGGCGCCTGGAAGAGCTGATTGATCCGGCTCATGAGAAGGCCCGCCAGGTGATGGCGGATCATCCCATTTATCGCACGGCCCGCGAGGGAACGGCTGAATACGTGGCGGAGGGTGCCTTTTACCGGCGTGACGGTTCCTGTATCCCAGTGGAATATCGGGCCCAGGCCATTTTCCAGGATGGCAAGCCGCAGGGTGCCATCTGTACGATCGTGGATAACAGCGAGCAGGTCCGCGCCTATGAGGGCTGGCGCCGGGCAATGATGATCGTGGAGCAGTCGGATGACTTCATTGGCATCGCTGCGCCGGACGGTCAGGCCTATTTTGTCAACGAAGCCGGACGCCGGCTGGTTGGGTTGGCCAGTGAAGAGGCGGTCAGGCAGAGCCATGTGCTGGATTATTTCCTGCCTGAGGATCGTGCCTTTGCCGAGTCGACCATTCTTCCGACCGTTTTGAACGAGGGCAAGTGGGTAGGCGAATTTCGGTTCCGCCATTATCACACCGGAGCGGCCATCCCGGTCCACTATTCCGTCTTCTCGATACGGGACGAACAAGACAAGGTCATGGGGATTGCTGCCATTGCGCGCGATCTGTCCGAGCAGCGGCGGACCTTACGGCGGCTGGAAGTCAGCGAGACGCGACTAAGGCAAATGACAGACCTGTCACCTGCCATCGTCTGGTTCGGTAATCCTGATGGCTCGCTCAGCTACCTGAACAGTTACTGGTACGACTACACCGGCCAGACACCAGAAGAAGCGCTGCCGATGGGCTGGGCGCAAGTCATTCATCCTGATGACACCCAGCGGCTCCTGGATGTCTGGCTCGATGCCCGCAGCCGAGGCGTGTTTTATCAGCTTGAAGCACGGCTACGGCGCAAGGACGGAGCCTATCGCTGGTTCGATATCCGTGCGGAGGTCTTGCGTGATGAGGCCGGAAACGTCACCGGCTGGATGGGCAATAACAGTGACATCCATGACCGCAAGGAGGCCGAGGAAGCGTCCCGGCGTCTGACGGAGACCCTGGAGCAGCGGGTGGCCGAGCGTACCGCAGACCTTGACCGCATGTGGCGCCTGACCACCGATGTGATGCTGGTCGCGCGCTTTGACGGCGTCGTGATGGCCGCCAACCCGGCCTGGAAGCACCTGTTGGGCTGGCAGGAAGATGAACTGCTGGGCAAGGTACTGCTGGATTTCGTTCACCCCGACGATGTGGAAAGCACCCTGGCTGAAGTGGGCAAACTTTCCCTAGGACATACCACACTGCGGTTCGAGAACCGCTATCGGCACAAGGATGGTAGCTACCGGTGGCTTTCGTGGACCGCAGTGCCCGATGCGCGCTACATCCATGCGGTTGGCCGTGATATCGAGTCGGAAAAAGTGGCAGCAGCCGAGCTGGCCCAGGCGCAGGAGCAACTCCGTCAGAGCCAGAAAATGGAAGCGGTTGGCCAGCTCACAGGCGGTATTGCCCATGACTTCAACAACCTGCTGACCGGGATCATCGGCTCGCTCGACCTGATCCGCATGCGAATCCAGCAGGGCAAATTGGCGGATCTTGACCGCTTCGCCAGCACGGCCATGTCCTCGGCCAGTCGAGCGGCCGCTCTGACGCACCGGCTACTGGCCTTTTCCCGCCGGCAGCCGTTGGTGCCCAAAGTTGTCAATGCCAATGACCTGATCACCGGTATGGACGATCTATTGCACCGCACCATGGGTGAATCGGTACAGCTGGAAATCGTCAAGACGGGGGCGCTCTGGCTGACGCTGTGTGATCCTCATCAGCTGGAAAACGCCATCCTCAATCTGGCCATCAATGCCCGCGCTGCCATGCCGGACGGAGGCAGGCTGACCATCGAAACCAGCAACACTCATCTGGACGAGGCCTATGCGTCTCGTGATCGGGACATCAAGCCTGGCCAGTACATCTGCATCAGCGTGACCGACACTGGAACCGGGATGACTCCAGATGTTATCGCCAAGGCGTTCGACCCGTTCTTTACGACCAAGCCGCTGGGCGAGGGGACCGGGCTTGGGCTGTCGATGATCTATGGCTTTGCCCGGCAATCGGAAGGGGCAGCCAAGATCTACTCGGAGGTTGGTCGGGGTACGACCATCAAGCTGTACCTGCCGCGCTACTACGGTGAGCGCAGGGAAGAACCTCAGGTCCGGCAGCCGGTATCGCTGAGCCGGCAGTCCGAGGCCAGCGAAGTCGTGCTGGTGGTCGAAGACGAGCATGCTGTCCGCAGCCTGGTGGTAGAGGTCTTGAGTGAGTTGGGTTACTGGGTGCTGGAGGCTGTCGACGGCCCTTCCGGTCTGGACATACTCAAGTCCGATCTGCGCATCGACCTGCTGGTAACCGACGTTGGTCTACCGGGCATCAATGGGCGGCAGATGGCTGATGCGGCCCGAGTCACGCGGCCAGACCTTAAGGTCCTGTTCATGACCGGATATGCGGAAAATGCGGTGATTGCCAATGGGTTTCTGGAGCCAAACATGGCCATGATCACCAAGCCTTTCCCGATCGAGATGCTGGCAGCCCGCGTGCAGGACATGGTCCACCGTAGCAAGGGGGAGTGACCAGCGGAGCGGCTGGCAGATAGAGAGCATGGATGAACGGGCGCGAAGTTGCGAAAATGCGCGCCCCCGGCAGGTGCCTTAGCCTGCCGGCTCATTCGTGACAAGGAGTGTCCCATGCTTGCCAGCGTGCTTGACTACCTCAGTGGTCTGCCGGCGTTCGCCATTTATTTCATTCTCTCGCTCGCGCTTCTGGGCGCGTTTGCTTTCACTTTCAGCTGGCTTACTCCACACCGTGAGTGGCAGCTGATTCGCAACAACGTGCCAGCGGCGGCCCTGGCGTTCGGTGGCACGCTGTTAGGGTTCGTCCTGCCGTTGGCCAGCGCGATGCGGGTATCAGTCAGTGCGCTGGACTATCTGCTCTGGGCCTTGATTGCGGCAGTCGCTCAGCTGGTTACATTCGTCGTGCTGCGCCTTCTCGTGCCGGGACTGCCCCAACGGCTCAGCAATAACGAAATGGCCAGCGGTATTCTGGTGGCGACGATGTCCGTGTCGATTGGCGTGCTCAATGCCGCTGCCATCAGCGGGTGAGGGCAGGTCATGAAACGCAGCCAAGCTATTCAACTGGTACTGGTTGGAGTGACGCCCCTCATGCTGGCGGGGTGTGACCAACCCAAACCGGGTTATCTGTATCGATCCGTTGCCGAGTGCATTCGCGATGGCACCTTCACGCCCAGCCTCTGCTCTTCGGAGTACGAATCCTCGCGCGCGGTCCATCACCGCAGCGCACCGCGCTACGCTTCCCTGGGTGAATGCGAGATCGACTTTGGCTCCAATGGCTGCGAGCTGCTGGAACCCCGGTCTTCGTTCTACGTTCCGCTCATGACCGGCTTTCTGCTGGGCCAGCGCCCGTCGCGGGAGGGTGAATCATCGTCCTCGGGCGGTGCCTCTTATGGTTATTCCAGTAGCGTCAACGGAGGACAACGCCAGCGCGAGTACACGCGTACCTTTCCCAGCCAGCCGCTGTACCAGTCACGGGACGACCTGGCGCATTACCGGACTGCCAATAACGAGGTGGTCGGTTCACGACCGGGTATCGCCTATCTGAACAAGAGCGCCTATGCCTCCAGCGAGTCTAGGGTCGTCAGCCGGGGCGGCTTTGGTGCACGGGCAGCCTCCTACTCGTCACGGTCGAGCGGATCATGAAGCGGATCGAGATGACCGAGCGCCCGGACTGGCGCGAACAGGCGGAGCAGCTTGGCTTTCTGTTCCACACCTTTGATGGCGAACCCTACTGGGATGAGCGGGCCGCGTACCAGTTCAGCCTGAAGCAGATCGAAAACGATCTGGAAGCCCCTACGGCCGAGTTGCATCAGATGTGCATGGCACTGGTCGACGAGATCGTCGGCAGCGAGGCACTGCTCTCGCGTCTGGCTGTACCGGAGTACTTCTGGGCGTGTGCGGCTGCCAGTTGGAAACGTCGGGACCGCCATCTGTATGGCCGTATGGATCTGGCCTATAGCGGTCAGGGGCCGGCCAAGCTGTTCGAGCTGAATTACGACACGCCGACCTCGCTGTACGAGGCAGCCTTTTTCCAGTGGCTATGGCTGGAGCAGATGCAGCAGGCGGGCAGGCTTCCCGCCGGGGCGGATCAGTACAACAGCATTCAGGAGCAGCTGATCCAGACGATTCGCGCCTTGCGACCGCATCAGCCCCTGTATCTGGCCTCGGTCAGAGAGTCGCTGGAGGACCGCGGCACGGTCGAATATCTGCGGGACTGTGCCACCCAGGCGGGTATTCAGACGCGTTATATCGCTGTGGAGGATATCGGGCTGGACAGGTCACAGGGGTTTGTGGACCTGAACGATGAATTCATCCCGTCACTGTTCAAGCTCTACCCCTGGGAGTTCATGCTGGACGAGGCGTTTGGATATTCTATTCCCAGCTCCTTTACGCAGTTCTATGAGCCGCCGTGGAAGGCGCTGCTCAGCAACAAAGGTATTCTGGCCTTGCTGTGGGAGCGACATGAAGGGCATCCCAATCTGCTTCCAGCCTTTTTCGATAAAGAGGCCGGTAGTCCGGTCGCGCCAGGCTGGGTACGCAAGCCGCTGTTCTCTCGGGAGGGTGCCAACATCGAATTGCACAGTCTGGACGGCACGCGTCTGGACGTGCCGGGCCCGTACGCGGGGCCCTGCATCGTGCAGCAATGTCACCCGTTGCCTTGTTTTTCCGGTAACTACCCTGTTATTGGCAGTTGGGTGGTAGGTGACACGGCCTGTGGGGTGGGTATCCGTGAGGATGCAACATTGATTACCCAAGACAGCTCGCGCTTCCTGCCCCACTTCATTCTGGAGTAAGCCTGTATCGAATTCATTGCGCTGTAATGAATTCGATACGATCGCTGGCAATGCCTTATCTGTTCTAGGCTCGCAAGGCCTCTGGGAGACTTCTTTCCATAGGGTGTAGCACTTTCGTTACACCGCCTTTTATTACCTCGTTTCCCTGTAGGCCGCGCGTGCTCTGGCATTGCGCCATCGGTAAGACCTTGGCATCTGCCTTGCTATGAAGGAGGTCAGCTAGTGCCCAGCTGGGTTACCCTATTCAGGAGTCTGCAATGGTTATGCGCTTTACCGAAGAACACGAATGGCTGCGTCTGGAAGCCGATGGCACTATAACCGTAGGCATTACAGACTATGCTCAGGATGCGCTGGGCGACTTGGTCTTCGTGCAATTGCCGGAGCTGCGCACCTACACCAAGGGCGAAGAGGTGGCGGTACTGGAGTCGGTCAAGGCTGCCAGCAACATTGCCATGCCGATCGATGGCGAGATCCTGGAAATCAACGAAGCGCTTGGCGATGCCCCTGAGAAAGTCAATCAGGATCCTCTCGACGCCGGCTGGTTCTTCCGCATGCGTCCTGCCGATCCAGAAGCACTCGGCACGCTGCTCACCGAAGACGGCTACGCTCAATTGATCAAGGCTTGAGGAGGTGACCATGACCGATTTTCGCGACTCATTCAGCACCGCTGACGAATTCATTTCGCGCCACATCGGCCCGCGCGAGCTGGACATCGTGTCCATGCTCGACCTGCTGGGCTACGATTCGCTGGATGCCATGACAGCCAAGGTCATCCCGGATAGCATCAAGGGCACCAGCGTACTGGATTTGCCCCAGGGGCTGTCCGAAGCCGACGCCCTGGCCGAATTGCGTGGCATCGCCCGCAAGAACAAGCTGTTCAAGTCCTTTATCGGACAGGGCTATTACAACTGCCATACCCCGGCGCCCATCCTGCGCAATCTGCTGGAAAATCCCGCCTGGTACACGGCCTATACGCCTTACCAGCCGGAAATCTCCCAGGGTCGTCTGGAGGCACTGCTGAACTTCCAGACATTGATCGGCGATCTGACCGGGCTTCCTGTAGCCAATGCGTCACTGCTGGACGAGGCCACGGCTGCCGCCGAGGCCATGACATTCTGCCGTCGTCTGTCCAAAAGCAAGGCCGAGGCCTTCTTCGTTTCCCTGCATTGCCACCCGCAGACCATCGATGTGATCCGTACCCGCGCCGAGCCGCTGGGCATCGAAATCGTGGTGGGTGTGGAAACGGACATCGACGATCACGGCCGTTTCTTTGGTGCCCTGTTCCAGTACCCGATGACCACGGGCGAAATCCGCGATTACCGTGAAGTCATCGAGGCCTTCCATCAGGCGGGTGCCCTGGTCGCCGTCGCGGCTGACCTGATGGCCCTGACATTGTTGACCCCACCCGGCGAGTTTGGCGCGGATGTCGCTATCGGCACGGCCCAGCGCTTTGGCGTACCGCTCGGCTTTGGCGGCCCGCACGCTGCGTATTTTGCCACTCAGGACAAATACAAGCGTGACATGCCCGGCCGTGTGGTGGGCGTATCCATTGACCGTCATGGCAACCCGGCCTATCGGCTGGCGCTTCAGACCCGTGAGCAGCACATCCGTCGTGAGAAGGCGACGAGCAACATCTGCACAGCTCAGGTCCTGCTGGCCAACATTGCCAGCATGTATGCCGTCTACCACGGTCCGGAAGGTCTCAAGCACATCGCTACGCGCATTCATCGCCTGACTGCCCTGCTGGCGACCGGTCTGCATGCACTAGGCCATCGCACCCAGGAAACCTTTTTCGATACGCTGACGCTGGTATTTGGCGACAAAACCAATGCGATTCACGAAGCGGCCCGCGCCAAAGGCTTCAACCTGCGCGTGATCCGTGACACCGACCTGGGGGTTTCGCTGGACGAGACCACCACAGTCGAAGACGTCATGGCTCTGCTGGAGCTTTTCAGCGATGGCCAGCCCGTGCCTTCCCTGGATAGCCTGCTGGACCAGGCCGAGGAGCATTTGCCGGCAACGCTTCGTCGTCAGTCCGCCTTCCTGACGCACCCTGTTTTCTCTCAATACCGCTCCGAAACCCAGCTGATGCGCTACCTGCGCACCCTGGCGGACAAGGATCTGGCGCTGGACCGCACCATGATCCCGCTGGGCTCCTGCACCATGAAGCTCAACGCAGCCAGCGAGATGATTCCGATCACCTGGGCCGAATTTGGCAATCTGCATCCCTTTGCACCAGCCGACCAGACCGAGGGCTATGCCCAGATGACCGCCGAGCTGGAGCAGATGCTATGCGCCGCTACGGGCTACGACGCCATCTCCCTGCAACCCAACGCCGGCTCCCAGGGTGAGTACGCGGGCCTGTTGGCCATTCGCGCTTATCATGAAAGCCGCGGCGATACCCAGCGCGACATCTGCCTGATCCCGTCGTCTGCCCATGGCACCAACCCGGCAACCGCCTCGATGGCCGGTATGCGTGTGGTCGTGGTGGCCTGTGACAGCCGCGGCAATGTGGATGTGGGTGATCTGCGTGCCAAGGCCCAGCAGCACGCTGCCAATCTGGCCGCGCTGATGATTACCTATCCTTCCACTCACGGCGTGTTCGAAGAGGCGATCCGCGAAATCTGCAGCATCGTTCACGAGCATGGTGGTCAGGTCTACATCGATGGCGCCAACATGAACGCCATGGTGGGCCTGTGCGCGCCGGGCAAGTTTGGCGGCGATGTGTCTCACCTGAACCTGCACAAAACCTTTTGCATCCCGCACGGTGGTGGCGGTCCGGGCGTAGGCCCGATTGGTGTGAAGTCCCATCTAGCGCCGTTCATGCCGGGTCATGCCGGGCTCGAGCGCAAGGAAGGTGCAGTGTCGGCAGCGCCCTATGGCAGCGCGAGCATCCTGCCCATCTCCTGGATGTACATGAAGATGATGGGCGGCGAGGGGCTTACCCGTGCCTCGCAGATTGCGATCCTGAATGCTAACTACATCGCCCGTCGTCTGGAAACCCATTACCCGGTGCTGTACTCGGGTGAAGGCGGCCTGGTGGCGCACGAGTGCATTCTCGATCTGCGTCCGCTCAAGGAAACGAGTGGCGTGACCGTGGACGATGTGGCCAAGCGCCTGATCGACTTTGGCTTCCATGCGCCTACCATGTCCTTCCCGGTAGCCGGCACGCTGATGATCGAGCCGACCGAGAGCGAGTCCAAGGCCGAGCTGGATCGCTTCTGCGACGCCATGATCGCCATTCGCGAAGAGATTCGTGCCATCGAGGCCGGTACGCTGGATGCCAATGACAATCCGCTCAAGAACGCGCCGCATACCGCACGCGAGCTGACCGGCGAATGGACGCATCCCTACAGCCGCGAACAGGCGGTGTACCCGTTGCCATCGCTGGTGAACGGCAAGTACTTCCCGCCCGTGGCGCGTATCGACAACGTATACGGTGACCGCAACCTGATCTGCTCCTGCCCGCCGATCGAGGCGTATCAGGACGCGTGATCCACAGCGGATGCGTATCACCTTGCCCATCTCCTCCTGCCTATTCCGCAGAAGGAGATGGAGCGCCGTGATGCCTGTCAACTGGCCGGGTACATGGTCTCAACGCGGTTTCACCGTTACGGCTTTTACGGCTTTACTGTAAGGCACGTCCATGCTTGGCGCGGTGTGCCGTTAGCCATGCCTGACCGGCCCTTTTGCTCGCGTTGGACGCGACTGCACGACTCATGAAGGAGTCCCCATGACCGAATCACTGCTCAAAACCCCACTCCATGCCCTGCACCTTGAACTGGGCGCACGCATGGTGCCGTTCGCCGGTTATGACATGCCGGTGCAATACCCCCTTGGCGTGCTCAAGGAGCACCAGCACACCCGCGCCCAGGCTGGATTGTTCGACGTTTCCCACATGGGCCAGATCCTGCTGACGGGCGACAGTACCGCCGCCGCGCTGGAAGGGCTCGTTCCGGTCGATATCGTAGGCCTGCCGGTAGGCATGCAGCGGTACGCCTTGTTCACCAACGAGCAGGGCGGCATTCTCGACGACCTCATGGTCGCGAACCTGGGCGATTGCCTGTATCTGGTCGTGAATGCCGCGTGCAAGCACCAGGATCTGGCGCATCTCAAAGAGCACATCGGCTCGCGCTGCCATGTCGAACCTCTGTTCGAAGAGCGGGCACTCCTTGCCTTGCAAGGACCGGCAGCCGTGGCCGTGCTGGCGCGACTGGCGCCGCAGGTGTCCGGCATGACGTTCATGAACATTGCCCGCGTCACGCTGCTGGATTACGACTGCATCGTCAGCCGCAGTGGGTATACCGGCGAAGACGGCTTCGAGATTTCCGTGCCGGTAGAAGGCGCCGAAGCACTGGCCCGAGCCCTGCTGGCCGAGCCGGAAGTACAAGCCATTGGCCTGGGCGCGCGTGACTCCCTGCGTCTGGAAGCAGGCCTGTGCCTGTACGGCCATGATATGGATACGCTGACGACTCCGGTTGAAGCCAGTCTGGTCTGGGCGCTATCCAAGCCGCGCCGTGCAGACGGTGCGAGGGCCGGTGGTTTTCCTGGCGCCGAGACCATCTTTGCCCAGCAACAGAATGGTGTGGCGCGTAAGCGTGTCGGTCTGCTGGTGCAGGAGCGGGTGCCGGTCCGTGAGGGTGCGGAACTGGTGGACGCAAACGGTGCGGTGATCGGAAGGGTGACCAGTGGCGGCTTTGGCCCAACCCTGGGTGCGCCGGTTGCGATGGGTTATGTCGACAGCGCCTATGCAGCTCTGGACACTGAGCTGTTTGCCATGGTGCGCAACAAGCCGGTTGCCGTTAAGGTCGCCAGGATGCCTTTCGTACCGCAGCGCTATTACCGAGGATAAGTCTTCCGGTTGTGGCGCTCAAAAAGACAGGTACAAAAAAGCCGTGCGCGGTCAAACCGGCACGGCTTTCTTACATCCATTGCTTCAGCGATTCAGCAGTTTACGACGGCCATCGGGCCAAACTTCCCACAACTGATCGTTGATCCGCTGGACCTGACTGGTCACGCGGTTGCGCTGTACATTGATAGCGGCCTGGATCGACTGGCTGACAGAACGATCGGCTTGCTGATAGCCCACCCCTTGCATGGCAGGCTGACCCAAAGTGTACTCTCTCATACGCATGTCCTGCTCGTTAAGGGATTGACCGGCGCGCATAGTACGCGCTGTCGCTAGAGACAGGCTAGAGAGGGATTTGCTCACACCACTGGTCAGAAGCGTGATCGGCAAAGCAAATCAGGCCTTATTAATTTGCTTCGCCATAGGTTTCCACCCTGAACAGGTACGCGACAGCAGCAACGATGACGCAAAACTACCCCTTATAGGAGCGCTGGGGCTGGGCTGGTAAGGGTACTGCGCTACGCTCAATTGCGGCAGGGCAATGATAAGCGCAGCGCAGAAAAGGTCGATCGGCTTATAGCTTGATCCAGGTCGCCTTGATCTCGGTGTACTTGTCAAAGGCATGCAACGACTTGTCCCGCCCATTGCCCGACTGCTTGAAGCCACCGAAGGGGGCTGTCATGTCACCACCATCATATTGGTTGACCCATACGCTGCCGGCCCGTAGCGCCTTGGCTGTCAGATGCGCCTTGGAGATGTCACGCGTCCAGACCGCCGCGGCCAATCCGTACTGGGTGTCGTTGGCGATCTTGATCGCTTCCTCAGCCGTGTCAAAGGTAATGACAGACAATACCGGTCCGAAGATTTCTTCCTGAGCGATCTTCATGGCATTGGAAACGCCATCAAAAATGGTCGGCTCAACGTAAACACCACCGGTTTCCTCCAGGGTGCGCTTGCCCCCAGCTACCAGCTGAGCACCGTCAGCGTGACCGGCTTCGATGTAGCCGAGCACGGTATTGAGCTGCTGCGTATCCACCAGGGCGCCGACATTGGTTTCCGGGTCCAGCGGGTGGCCCGGTTTCCAGGTTTTCAACGCCTCGATCACCAATGGCAAGAACTGATCCTTGATCGAGCGTTCGACCAGCAGGCGTGATCCGGCTGTACAGACTTCGCCCTGGTTGAAGGCGATGCCACTGGCTGCTGCCTTGGCGGCTTCCTCCAGGTCTGGTGCATCGGCAAACACGATGTTCGGGCTCTTGCCGCCTGCTTCCAGCCAGACGCGCTTCATGTTGGATTCGCCCGCGTAGACCATCAGCTGCTTGGCGGTGCGGGTCGACCCGGTGAATACAAGGGTGTCTACGTCCATGTGCAGGCCCAGCGCCTTGCCTACGGTATGACCATAGCCTGGCAGCACGTTGAGTACGCCCGCCGGAATGCCGGCCTCGATGGCCAGCTGGGCAATGCGGATAGCGGTCAGCGGGGACTTCTCGGAAGGTTTGAGCACGACCGAGTTACCGGTCGCCAGGGCCGGGCCGAGCTTCCAGCAGGCCATCATCAGCGGGAAATTCCACGGCACGATAGCGGCAACGACACCCACTGGCTCACGCGTGACGAGGCCCAGCTCGTCGTGGGCAGTGGCTGCGACTTCATCGTAGATCTTGTCGATGGCCTCGCCATTCCAGCGCAGGGCGCGGGCGGAGAGTGGAATGTCGATGTGATAGGAGTCGCTGATGGGCTTGCCCATATCCAGCGTTTCCAGAAGGCCAAGCTCTGCAGCGTGCTGCTCGAGCAGATCGGCGAAACGGATGATGATCGCTTTGCGCTTGACGGGTGCCATGCGCGACCAGACGCCGGATTCGAACGTGGCACGGGCGCTGGCAACTGCCCGGTCGGCATCGGCAACATCACAGCTTGCTACCTTGGCCAGAAAGCGGCCGTCGACGGGGCTGATGCAGTCAAAGGTCTCACCGGAGGCGGCATCACAGTATTCGCCCTGGATGAAGGCGCGGCCTTCAATGGTCAGGCTCTGGAAGCGCTGTTCCCATTCGGCGCGGGTTGGCGTGCTCATGCTGGTTTCCTCTCAAACAGGGTAGAAGAGGCGGTGGCCGTGAAGCCTGGCGCATCCGCAAAGCTGTCAGCCACCCTAAACCAGCCCAAGGGTGTTAGCAATATTTAACAAAGCCTTTGTTACAAGGCTGATATGTTCAAATTATTGAACACTTTTCGATCCTAGCGGGTGGCCTCCAGAGTGACCTCGAAGACCAGTGGCGAATAAGGCGGGATCAGATCTCCGGCACCTTCATCGCCATAGGCCTGTGACGAGGGCACCACGATGCGCCATTGCGAGCCAACCGGCATCTGGGTCAGGGCTGTGCGCCAGCCGGGAATGACGCTGGACAGCTTGAACCATTGAGGAGTCTGCTGTTCATCGAAAGTGCTGCCATCAGGCAGTTTACCGATATAGCGGACCTGCACCTGGCCATCGGCTTTGGGCTGCGGCCCGGTGCCCTGGCGGATAACGGTTACCAGCACGCCGCCTGGCAATTCCTTCACACCATAACGGGTCTTCTCATTGACCAGAAAGCGGGTTTCCGCCTGCTTGGCGGCTTCCACATTGCTGGATTCCTCCTGCTGGTCGATCGCTTCCTCATGTTGGGCCACCAGCTCATCGATCTTTTTCTGATCCAGTGCCAGCGGCTCGCCCTTGTAGGACTGGTTCAGGCCCTTGATCAGGTCGTCGATTTGCAAATCCGGCAGCTCGCTTTTCAAGCGGTTGCCGATTTCGGTCCCCAGGCTATAGGCCAGCTCGTCCTTGACCTTGTCCTCGGCGTGCGCCGCCAGAGGAAGGAGCAGACACAGGCTTAACAGCGAAAGGCGTAACATCTACAACATCCTCATGCATGAAGAGCGGCCTGGATAAGCGTATCCAGGGCGCCAGGTTCAGCCGTACCCGCCGGGCCAGCCAGTGCGGTCAGCCAGCCAGCCGGGTCAGGCTGGGAAGTAAGGGGCCAGCCTACACTGGCCTGCTCCAGTCGTGTAAGCAGTTCGTGCTCGGCGTCCAGCTCCAATTGTTTCAAGCGTTCACGCAGCGCGGCGAGTGCAGTATCGGTTTGCGCGGCTGGCTTCCAGTAAGTGCGTAGCACGCGCAGGGGCTCCACAACAGTCGACCGCCAGGGGGCCGCCATGATCTCCAATAGCCGCTGGCGCTCAATCATTGGTGCCACGCCTCGGTTGCCCAGCCAAGCGCCGGTCAGCAGCAGGCAGACATCTGCGCCGGCGCTCTGTAATGTCAGACAGGCCTGGGTGACATCGGGTCTGGCATACAGCGCAAGTGCATAGGGCCAGAGCATTTTTTCCATGATAAGAGTCCTGTAGGCAAGGCGGTCCTGTTGACGATGGGCATGACGGTCAGCGAAGAGTGCTTGCCAGCGGGCGCGAAACCGCCTTTACTCGCCAGTTTCCAAAGGCACCGGTGCTGTCCGGCTCGCCTCACCAGGTCAATAGGCTCTACACTCGCCGCCATGATTCGAATACATAACCTTACCTTACAACGTGGCCCACAGCGTTTGCTGGAAGGTGCCGAACTGACGCTGCACCCAGGCCAGAAGGCCGGTCTTGTGGGTGCCAACGGAGCGGGCAAGTCCAGTCTCTTCGCCCTGCTGCGGGGGCAGCTCGTGCCGGATGCCGGTGATTGCCAGCTACCGGCGGCCTGGCGAATTGCCCACATGCGCCAGGAAGTCGATACCCTCGATCGGCTGGCGGTCGACTATGTCCTGGATGGGGACATTCACCTGCGTGATATTCAGACCGGGCTGGTAGCGGCAGAAGCCGCGCATGACGGCAATGCTCTGGCGCGCCTGCATGCCGAGCTGGAAGCGGCCGATGGGTATACTGCGGACGCCCGAGCCCGCAAACTGCTGGCTGGGCTTGGTTTCATGCCGGAGCAGATGGAGCGCCGTGTAGGCGACTTCTCAGGCGGCTGGCGGATGCGTCTGAACCTTGCACAGGCACTGATGTGTCCTTCCGACCTGCTGCTGCTCGATGAGCCCACCAACCACCTTGATCTCGACGCCATCCTCTGGCTGGAAGACTGGCTCAAGGGCTATCCCGGTACGTTGCTGCTGATCTCCCACGACCGCGACTTCCTCGATGCCGTGGTCGATCAGATCGTTCACCTCGAACAGCAAAAGCTGACGCTTTACCGTGGCGGTTACTCTGCTTTCGAGCGTACCCGCGTCGAGCGGCTGGCCCAACAGCAGCAAGCGTACGAGAAGCAGCAGGCGCAGCGCGCGCACATGGAAAAATTCATTGCGCGCTTCAAGGCACAGGCCACCAAGGCACGCCAGGCCCAGAGCCGGATCAAGGCCCTGGAGCGGCTGGAAGAACTGGCGCCTGCCCATGTGGATTCGCCGTTCGATTTCAGTTTTCGTGAGTCCGACAAGCTGTCCAATCCGCTGCTGGACCTGAGCGAAGGCCGCCTCGGCTATGGCGACAAGACCATTCTGCACCCGGTCAAGCTGCAGCTGGCGCCCGGTGCCCGTATCGGCCTGCTGGGGCCGAACGGGGCGGGTAAGTCCACCCTGATCAAGACCCTGGCTGGCGAACTGCAACCGCTGGGCGGCCGCCTGACCTGCGGTGAGAATCTGGCCATCGGCTACTTTGCCCAGCATCAGCTGGACTCGCTTGACCCCAAGGCCAGCCCGCTGTTGCACCTGCAGCGTATCGCGCCGGGTGAGCGTGAGCAGACGCTACGGGATTTCCTCGGAGGATTCGACTTCCGTGGCAATCGCTGCGATGAGGCTGTCCTGAATTTTTCCGGTGGTGAAAAAGCGCGTCTGGCCCTGGCATTGATCGCCTGGCAAAAGCCCAACCTTCTGTTACTCGACGAACCGACCAACCACCTGGACCTTGATATGCGCCTGGCGCTGACCATGGCCCTGCAGGAGTTTTCCGGCGCGGTGTTGGTGGTCTCCCACGACCGTCATCTGCTCAAGAGCACGACGGATGAGTTTCTCTTGGTCGCCGATGGCCGCGTACAGGCTTTTGACGGCGACCTGGACGATTACGCCCGGTGGCTGGTGGAGTTTCGCGCCCGCCAGCAACCTGTGTCCGCCCCGGATGCCAATGCCGACAAGGTCGACAAGCGTGCCCAGCGCCAGGCGGCGGCTGCGCTGCGCCAGCAGCTCGCCCCGCTCAAGCGCGAGGCAGACAAGCTCGAAAAGGAGCTGGGCAAGGTCCAGGAAAAGCTGGCCACACTCGAAACACGTCTGGGCGACAGTGGTCTGTATGAAGCATCACGTAAAGAGGAGCTTCGAGTGGCCTTGGCGGAACAGGCACAACTGAAATCACGCGAGAGCGAACTGGAAGAAGGCTGGCTGGAAGCCCTCGAGCGGCTGGAAAGCCTGCAGCTGGAACTGGAGAACGCCTCGTGATCGAAGAACTTCATTCTCTTATTCCGGCAGGTTGGGAGCGCGGCGTCATTCTGGGCGTGCAGGTCCTGGCTATCCTGCTTGCCGGGTATATCCTGCAACGCTTCATCGCACGGGCCATTACCCGCATCGGCGAGCGTTACCACTTGCCGCCGCAATTCGTACTGGTCATGCGGGGCTTGCTGCGCTGGCTGATCATGGGCAGTGCACTGCTTATGGTTCTAGAGCGCTTCGGTGTGTCCGGCTCGGTGCTCTGGGCGGCACTTTCCGGCTTTATCGCGGTGGCTGCAGTTGCGTTCTTTGCTATCTGGAGCGTCCTGTCCAACCTGTTCTGTGCGCTGCTCATCTTTACGGTGGGGCCGTTTCGGCTGGGCGATCGGGTCGAGATCATCGATGCGGCGGACAAGCCCGGCGTGAAAGGACGTGTCGTGGCGATCAACATGCTGTATACCACGCTGGAAGACATGACCGAAGGCGTCAACAGCGAGGAAGCTGCGCTGTTGCAGATTCCCAATTCGCTGTTTTTCCAGAAGGCTGTTCGCCGCTGGCGTGGTACAGACGTACCCTTCACCTTCCTGGATCGCTGATAAAAGGAGTTCCCGATGGCGCTGCATACATGGCTGGCCTTTCTGCTGGCCTGCTGGGTGATCAGTCTTTCCCCTGGCGCAGGCGCCATTGCTTCCATGTCGGCGGGGTTGCGTCATGGTTTCTGGCATGGCTACTGGAACGCTATTGGCCTGCAGTTGGGGCTTGCTCTGCAGATTGCGATCGTGGCCGCCGGGGTAGGGGCTCTGCTCGCAACCTCGCAACTGGCGTTCGCGGTAATCAAATGGTTCGGCGTGCTGTACCTGGTCTACCTCGCCATCCGGCAGTGGAAAGCCGCACCCATGGACTTTTCCAACGCACCCAAACCCGGCGCTACCGCCAGCGCTTCTTCGCTAGTCTTTCGTGGTTTCCTGGTGAATGCCAGCAACCCCAAGGCCGTTGTGTTCATGCTGGCGGTATTGCCTCAGTTCATCAATCCCAGTCAGCCGTTGCTGGCTCAGTACCTGATCATTGGCGCTACCATGGTCACGGTCGACCTGATCGTTATGGCTGGCTATACCGGTCTTGCCGCCAGGGTGTTGCGCGTATTGCGCACGCCACGTCAGCAGCGGCTCACCAATCGCGTCTTCTCTGGATTATTCATGGGCGCTGCCGGGCTGCTGGCCACGGTTCGGCAAGCTGTCAGCTGAGTCTGCTACACCGCTAATCCTTTCATGCCAGCTGATCCGCTTGCCAGAGCGGTTTGGCTGAGCGCTCTCGCCTGTTGATATCTCGTTGCGCGCCCTTGCGCCAATCCCGTCTCCCGACGAAAACCTGAAAACAGCGACTCGGCAGGCTTGTAACAAAGCATTACAAGTAGAACACTATGGCTAATGCCATCCATTCTTGTTTGGAATCCGTTCATGTTTAAGCTGTACCGGCTGTTTGCTGTACTGTTGTTGCCCCTGCTTGCTTCACTCAGTCCGGCCGTGCAGGCCGAGCCCGAGGATGAGGCCGCCCACGCCTTGCATATCCTGGGCTACCTTGGCGCGGATTATCCCGCCACGGTGAGTAAGGGCGCCGTTATCAAGGAAGCGGAATACCGCGATCAGCTGGATCTCCTACATACCTTGCAAACCCTGATCGAAGGTCTGCCGGCGCGTCCTGAACGGACCGAGTTGGAGCAGGGCGTCACCCACCTGCGCGAGGCCATCACGAAAAAGGCCGACGGCGATGCGGTCGGACAGGAGGCGAGGGCGTTAGCCGCTCGACTGGCTCAGCTGTACCACGTGACGCAGGCGCCGGCCATTACTCCGGATCCAACCCGTGGCGCACCGCTTTACGCCCAGCAGTGCGGGGTCTGTCATGGTAATACCGGGGCGGGCGACGGGCCGGCCGGCATCGGTCTGGAACCCTCTCCCGGCGATCTGCGCGATCCGGCGCGAATGGATCACCTGAGCCTCTACGATATCTACAACACCGTCACGCGGGGCATCGACGGCACGGACATGCCTTCCTTTGCCAATCAACTCGATGAGCGTCAGCGCTGGGATGTGGCGTCTTATATTGCAAGCTTTAGTGCCGACCCGGCAAAAGCGGGTGCGGCCTCGTTCGATCTAGCGCAGCTGGCGGGCCGCACACCTGCCGAAGTGGCCGCCGCACAAGGGGATGAGGCTGCGGCCGCGTTCCGTGCCCAGCGTGCCAAGCCGCCTGTGCAGCAACGCGGCCCTGCCCAGCTGATCGATTACACCCGGGCAACCCTGGATAAAAGTCTGGCGGTCTATCGCGAAGGCGAACATGACCAGGCTTATGACCTGTCTGTGGCAGCCTATCTGGAAGGTTTCGAACTGGTGGAAAGCGCCCTGGATAACCTGGACGCGACCCTGCGCAAGGACACCGAAAAGGCGCTCATGGCTTATCGGCAGTCCTTACAGGATGGCCTTGCCGTGGAGGAAGCCCAGGCTCGCCTGGACATAGCCAAGACGAAACTGGCAGCAGCCAGCGACCTGTTGAGCGGTGGTGGCATGTCTACCTCGCTGAGCTTTTTCGCCAGCCTTCTGATTCTTGTCCGTGAAGGTCTGGAAGCCATTCTGGTATTGGCCGCTGTGCTGGCTTTCCTGCGTAAGACCGGCCAGCAGTCCGCCATCCGTAGCGTGAACATCGGCTGGGGCCTGGCCATGCTGGCTGGTGTCGCTACCTGGGCGGTGGCAGCGTATGCGCTCAATATCAGTGGTGCCCAGCGGGAATTGATGGAAGGCATTACCGGTCTGTTCGCCAGTGTGGTGCTGCTCTGGGTCGGTGTCTGGATGCATGACCGCCGCAACGCCGCCGCTTGGCAGGACTACATCAAGAACAGCCTCGTGGGTGGCGGTGGTCGTTTCGGCTTTGCCGTGCTGGCGTTCTTTTCGGTCTATCGCGAGCTGTTCGAAGTCATCCTGTTCTACGAGACCCTGTGGCTACAGGCCGGCCCGGCAGGTCATGCTGCCGTATTGGGCGGTGCAATTACTGCAGTTGTTCTACTCATCGGACTTGCCTGGATCATCCTGCGAGGCTCCATGCGTCTGCCGCTGGGCCTGTTCTTCAGCGCCAATGCCGTCCTGTTGTGTCTGTTGTCGGTAATTTTCGCCGGGCATGGCGTGGCAGCGCTGCAAGAAGCCGGTGTGATCGGCACCCGTCCGGTACCGTTCTTTGATTTCGACTGGCTGGGTATCCACGCCGATGCCTATACCTTGACCGCCCAGGGCATCGCGATCGTGGCCATTGCGCTACTCTATGCCCGCAGCCGCTATGCCGAACGCCGTCGTGAGGTGTCAGGCGGCTCTGTCGGAAACGCGTAAGAGGTTTACATGCATATCTGGATCGACGCGGACGCCTGTCCGCGGGCTGCCAAAGAGCTGGTCTTCAAGTTTGCCCTGAAGCGCAAGCTCAACGTGATCATGGTGGCGGGCCAGCCACAGATCAAACCGCCGTATGCCTGCGTGCGGTTGATTATTGTGGAAAGCGGGATGGATGCGGCAGACGATTACTTGGTCGAACAGGCCCAGCCGGGTGATCTGGTCATCTGCAGCGACGTGCCGCTGGCGGATCGGCTGGTGAAAAAGGGCGTGGATGCGCTCGACCCGCGCGGCAAGGAGTTCGATACCCGTAACATGGGCGAGCGTCTGGCGGTGCGTAACCTGATGACTGATCTGCGCGATCAGGGCCAGATGGGCGGTGGTCAGCCGCCCTATGGGGAAAAGGAAAAGCAGGCCTTTGCCAATTCGCTCGACCGCCTGCTTACCCGGTTGACCCGCTTGGCGTAGAGCTGGCTCAGGCTGGCTCTACGTTCTGCTCCTGGTCGGCTCTTGCCAGCCAGACCTGCAGCTGCGGCAATGATAGGGGCTTGCTGAAGAAATAACCCTGGATGAAGTCGCACTGGTTTTCCCTGAGGAAAGTCAGCTGCTCCAGGGTCTCCACACCTTCGGCCACAACTCTGAGCTGCAGTTTGTGCGCCATGGCAATAATCGCGGCAGTAATCTCCATATCGGTCTGCTGATTAGGAATATCACGCACAAACGAGCGATCGACCTTGAGCGTATCGACCTTGAACTTGCTTAGGTACGCCAGGGAGGAGTAGCCACTGCCAAAGTCATCGATCGAAACCTTTACGCCAAGCGCTCGAATTCGTTCTAACAACTCAATCGCCAGGTTGAGGTTATGCATCAGAGCATTTTCAGTCAGCTCGAGCGTCAGCGCCTCGGGCGGCAGGTCGGCCGCGCTGAGCGCTTCTTCCACCCGCTTGGGAAGCGTGCGGTCGGTGAGGTTCAGCGGCGAGCAGTTCACAGCGACCCGTAGATCACTATAACCTAGCTCCCGTAGGATTTTGAGGTCTCGACAGGCACGTCGCATGACCCAATGATCCAGCTCACCAATTTGCCCGCTCAACTCTGCTACATGGACAAAGCGGTCAGGCCTGATGGGACCAAGCGTCGGATGATTCCAGCGAACCAATGCCTCCAGGCTAGCGGTGGTCCGCGCATCACTGGTAACAATAGGCTGGTAATGTACTTCCAGCGTGCCTTCAGTAATGGCCTGACGCAGTTCCTGCTCCAAGTGAAGCGTTTCCTCCGCCTGGGTCTGCAATTCTGGAGCAAAATGCAGGAAGCGATTACGCCCGTTGCGCTTGCATTGCCCCAAGGCAAGGCCTGCATTGCGCAGCAGTTCATTGGCGGAACGGCCATCCTTGGGATAGTGGGCAATGCCGATGCTCAGCGTCATGCCTATCTGCTGTCCGCTCAGATTGAAAGGCGGACGGAGTTGCTCCAACAGCCGCATGGCAAGGTTTTCGCTGTGCTCAGGCTGTGCCTCAGGAGCTAGGACTAGAAACTCGTTACCCTGACGAGCGACGTGCACGGTGCTATCAAGCACGGCCGTGATGCGTTGGGCAACCTGGGTAAGCAGATCGTCGCCCACGTTGTAGCCCAGGCTGTCATTGATTCGCTTGAAGTGATCCAGATCCAGATTGAGCAGGGCAAGGCCTTCTTCAGGGGTGGCCTTGTTGATGATGCGCGCCAGCGTCTGGGTAAAGCTGTAATCATTCAGCAGCTGGGTAAGCGGATCGAGCAGCGTAACCTGACTCAGCGCCGTCGACATCTCTTCCAGGCGTACGCTCTGCTCATGAAAACGGTGTTCCAGACGAGTGGCTGTCAGGCCTGCACAGATCACGACCAAGGTCAGAAATGCAATGATGGTCCCTAAAAGCCCATGATGGGCATCATGGGCCATCATCATGACCGGCGTATCTTCCGGGACCACTAGCGTTAGTGCGGCCATGCCAGTGAAGTGCATAGACACGATCGCACCGCCCAGCAGCAGACTCCCCAGCATCATGAGCAGTTGAGTATGGCGACCGGCTTGGTTACGGACGTAAAACGCCATGATCAGTGCTGCCAGAGACGCCAGGATAGCCACCAGGATTGAGACCAGGAACAGGAGCGGGTTGTACACCTGGACACCAACGGAATTGATTGCGGACATTCCGGTGTAGTGCATGGCTGCAATGCCGCAGCCCGCTGCAACCGATGCTGCCAGGTACTCCCAGGTAGCGAGCCGCTCACGGCTGATAAGCCACATGACAACGCAGGACACGGCAACTGCGATGCCTAACGATAGCAACGTCATGCTGTAGCCGTACTGCATGCTGACCGGCGAGGCATAGGAAAGCATCGCAATGAAGTGCATTGACCAGATACCACTGCCCAGCGCCAAGCCGCCTACACCACACCAGAGCAGACGGTTCTTACTCAAGGCGGCCGACGAGGCGCGTCTGGCCATGTAAAGCGCGGTATAGCCAGCCGCTGTTGCCACCAGATAGGACAGCAGAACCAGAACGAAATGATGATGATCGGAGCCGACCGGTACGAAGCCGTCAGGCAGGGATGTGGCAAGCAACATGATTACAGACTCGAAAGGACATCCTACTGCATCGATATCTTCAATATCGCCACGGCAAGGCTACTGAATACGTTGGTAATGGCCTTATCGGCCGCCCGTCGGCCAAGCTTGAGGGTGACCGACAGGTGGAGGCGGGAAAAAGAAAGAAAAACTATTTTTTCGGAGCGCGTATCCGGCGCCACAGCCAGAGTACCACGCCTAGGACCAGCAGGGCGCCGAGCACCATCAGTTCGTAGCGCTTGAGATTGCCCAAGGCCCCTTCGAGCACTGCTCCAAAGTGATAGGCTGCCAATCCCAGGACAGTAGCCCAGACAATGGCGCCGATACCATTGAGCAGCAGGTAGCGCGCCGGAGGATAGCCCGACATGCCAATGGCCACCGGCATTACCGTTCTCAGGCCGTAGACGAAGCGAAAGCTGAGTACCCACAGATCGGGATGACGGCGAATATGATCCAGCGCCTTGTCTCCCATGGCTTCCCAGCGAGGCTTTCGCTTGAGTAGCTTGCGACCGTGACGGCGACCCAGGAAATACCACAGCTGGTCGCCTGCATAACTTCCCATGAAGGCCACCATGATGACCGTCTGGATGTTCATGTATTCGCGGAAGGCTAGAAAACCTGCCAGAACCAGAATGGTTTCACCCTCGAAGAACGTGCCGAGGAAGAGGGCGAAATAACCGAAATCATGGAGGAATTGTTGCAGCATCGTCACGACAACAGGGCGAAATGAAGGCGCAGCCTAACTCGGTTAGCCGCCGGAAGGAAGCTATCGCTTCGTCTAACCCTTTTTAAAAGCAGGGGATTTGCATAGCGATGTGCCAAGCCGAAGCTAGAGGTCGTCTGCCTTAAACAGGGTTGATAGACATGCCTTATTGTCATCAGTTGTTACCATTCGGTCATGATAGTGACTTATAACTCATCACAATGACTCTGCTTGAGTCCGGGAGTACACCGTGAGTTTCACTTCAGTAAGCCGTTCCTTTCCATTCACGCGGATGCGCCGCCAGCGCCGGGATGACTTTTCCCGCCGTTTGATGCGTGAGCACACGCTGACCGTAGACGACCTGATCCTGCCGGTGTTCGTGCTCGACGGCGAAAATCGCCGTGAAAGCGTGCCCTCCATGCCAGGCGTCGAGCGTCTATCCATCGATCTTCTACTGGAAGAAGCGGCTGAGCTTGTAGCATTAGGCATTCCTGCCGTCGCTCTGTTCCCCGTCACACCGCCTGAGAAGAAATCTCTCGATGGTGCCGAGGCTTACAACCCTGATGGTATCGCCCAGCGGGCCACGCGTGCGCTCCGTGAACATTTTCCAGAGCTGGGCGTGATTACTGACGTTGCGCTCGATCCGTTTACCACCCACGGACAGGATGGCATTCTCGATGAGAAGGGCTATGTGCTGAACGACATATCCGTCGAGGTGCTGGTCAGGCAGGCGCTGTCCCATGCGGCCGCCGGTGCCCAGGTCGTTGCGCCGTCGGACATGATGGATGGCCGAGTAGGTGCCATTCGCGCGGCCCTGGAAGACGCGGGTTATCACAACGTGCAGATCATGGCCTACTCGGCCAAGTATGCGAGTGCCTATTATGGGCCTTTCCGGGATGCGGTCGGCTCGGCTGCCAATCTGGGCAAAGGCAACAAGGCGACCTACCAGATGGATCCGGCCAACAGTGACGAAGCCTTGCAGGAGGTGGCGGGCGATCTGGCCGAGGGGGCCGATTCCGTCATGGTTAAGCCGGGCATGCCTTACCTGGACATTGTGCGCCGGGTGAAGGACGAGTTCCGCGTGCCGACCTTTGTGTATCAGGTCAGCGGTGAATACGCCATGCACATGGCCGCAATCCAGAACGGCTGGCTATCCGAGGCGGTGATTCTGGAATCTCTGCTCGCTTTCAAACGTGCCGGCGCTGATGGCATTCTGACTTACTTTGCCAAACGCGCTGCCCAACAATTACGTCAGGAGCGTTAACGCTCCCAAGGAGCTGCCATGAACAGCCAAGGACTCATTGATACTACTGCGCGCACCGAGGAGGCCGCATTGACCGACGCTACGCCCACCGTTGAAACCACGCCTGCGGTCGCGGTGCCAGAAGCACCGGCCGTGCCGGCCTTAAGTGTTGACGACAGTAGCCTGTATATTCACCGGGAACTGTCTCAGCTGCAATTCAACATCCGGGTGCTCGAACAGGCCCTCGATGAGTCCTATCCGCTGCTTGAGCGGCTCAAGTTCCTGCTGATCTTTTCCAGCAACCTGGACGAGTTTTTCGAGATTCGTGTCGCGGGTCTGAAAAAGCAGGTCGCCTTTGCCCGCGAGCAGGCCGGTGCCGACGGCTTGCTGCCGCATCAGGCCCTGGCCCGCATCAGCGACATCGTGCATGAGCAGGTGGCGCGCCAGTACACCATTCTCAACGATGTGCTGTTGCCGGAGCTGTCCAAACATCAGATCCGCTTCATTCGCCGCCGCAACTGGGACCTGAAGATCAAGGGCTGGGTGCGTAAGTTCTTCCGCGACGAGATCGCCCCAATTATCACGCCCATCGGGCTGGATCCGACACACCCGTTCCCGCTCCTGGTTAACAAGAGTCTCAACTTCATCGTTGAGCTGGAAGGGATGGACGCCTTTGGCCGCGACTCGGGTCTGGCCATTATTCCGGCGCCGCGTTCGCTGCCGCGTATCATCAGCGTGCCCGAAGAAATTGGCGGCCCGGGCGACAACTACGTTTTCCTATCTTCGATGATCCATGCTCATGCCGACGACCTGTTCCCCGGCATGAAGGTGAAGGGCTGCTTCCAGTTCCGTCTGACCCGTAACGCCGACCTGTCAGTGGACGCCGAAGATGTAGACGACCTGGCCCGCGCACTGCGAGGCGAGCTGTTCTCCCGCCGCTACGGGGATGCGGTACGCCTGGAGGTGGTCGAAAGCTGCCCGAAGAACCTTACGGACTATCTGCTCAAGCAGTTCAATCTGGCTGAAAGCGAGCTGTACAAGGTCAACGGCCCGGTCAACCTGACGCGCTTGTTCAGTGTGACGGGACTCGACAGCCACCCTGAGCTGCAGAACGCCCCGCTGACGCCCAGCATTCCCAAGCTACTCCAGAAGAAGGAAAACCTCTTCAACGTACTGGGCAAGATCGATGTGCTGCTGATGCACCCGTTCGAGTCCTTTACGCCTGTGGTTGACCTGCTGCGCCAGGCCGCCAAGGACCCCAGCGTTCTGGCCATCAAGCAGACCCTGTACCGCAGCGGCGCCAACTCGGAAATCGTCGATGCGTTGGTAGAAGCGGCGCGTAGCGGCAAGGAAGTGACGGCTGTCATCGAATTGCGGGCGCGTTTCGACGAGGAATCCAACCTGCAACTGGCGAGCCGTCTCCAGCAGGCAGGGGCCGTGGTGATCTATGGGGTGGTCGGCTTCAAGACTCACGCCAAGATGATGCTCATTCTGCGCCGTGAAAATGGTGAGTTGCGGCGTTATGCGCACCTGGGCACTGGTAACTACCATGCCGGCAACGCCAAGCTGTACACCGACTACAGCCTGCTGACGGCCGACATAGCCCTGACCGAAGACGTTCACAAGCTGTTCAACCAGTTGATCGGTATGGGCAAGACCCTGCGCATGAAAAAGCTCCTGCATGCGCCGTTTACGCTCAAGAAGAACCTGCTGGAAATGATCAACCGTGAGGCCGCTGCAGCCGCGGAGGGTCGCCCCGCGCACATTATGGCCAAGGTCAACGGTCTGACCGATCCCAAGGTTATCCGAGCGCTATACAAAGCAAGCCAGGCGGGTGTGAAAATCGATCTGGTCGTTCGCGGAATGTGCTGTCTGCGTCCGGGCGTACCGGGCGTGTCGCATAACATCCAGGTGCGTTCGATCATCGGCCGCTTCCTGGAGCACAGCCGGATCTACTACTTCCTCAATGGGGGAGATGAGCGCATGTACCTGTCCAGTGCGGACTGGATGGAGCGAAACCTCGACATGCGTGTGGAAACCTGCTTCCCAGTGGAAGGCAAAAAGCTCATTTCACGGGTCAAGAAGGATCTGGAAGCCTACCTCACTGACAACACCCAGAGCTGGGTGCTGCAGGAGGACGGGAGTTACCAGCGCATTTCGCCAACGGGCAACCAGAACCCGCGGACTGTGCAGGCGACTCTCATGGAGCGCCTGAGCAGTCCGGGTATCAACACACGGTAAGGGTATAGCCGATCCGCGTGAGCCACTGCGCTTCCTGTTCGAAGTCAGCCTGGGTCAGCGGATTCTGCTCCAGCCAGCCGACCGGGAAGCATACCGCGAGGCTGCGCGGACCTGCCTTGAGCGTCACGATGGGGCGCTCCTGGTTGCTGCGGATATGATGGAACAGAATGGCAAAGCGCAGCAGGATGCACAGGCGGATCAGGCTTTCGCCTTCTTCGTCACCCAGCTCGGCGAAGCGATCCCGCGGGATATTCCGGCGATGGCCGCGTACCAGAAGGGCCAGCATCTGCTGGTCGCGTCGGGAAAACCCAGGTAGATCGGAATGCTCGATCAGATAGGCGCCGTGCTTGTGATAGTGGTAGTGGGCAATGTCCAGCCCGATCTCATGCACGCGCGCTGCCCAGGTCAGCAGTTCCCGGTAGCAAGGATTGCTCAGGTTCCAGGCTTCGGTAACCTGTTCGAAGGCCTTCAGGGCACGGCGCTCGACCCGTTCGGCCTGACGCTTGTCCACGTGGTAGCGCTCTGCCAGGGCTGACAGCGTACGCTCCCGTACATCCTCGTGGTGCTGACGACCGATCATGTCATAGAGCACACCTTCACGCAGTGCGCCTTCGGACAGGTTCATCTCCTGCAGCTCCAGCGCCTTGAAGATCGCCTCCAAAATGGCGAGACCACCCGGCAGAATGGTGCGGCGGTCGGGCTTGACCCCTTCGATATCGAGCTTTTCGATGTCGCCCTGCTTGAAGATCTTGCGCTTGAGCCACTCGATGCCTTCGGCATTGACCTCACCCTTGCCGCGTCCAGCGGCCTGGATGGCCAGGGCCACGGCACGGATGGTGCCGGAGGCGCCTACGGCTTCCTGCCAGCCTTTTTCGCGCAGGCTCTGGTCGATGTTCATCAACTCCAGCCGGGCGGCCGTGTAGGCCTGGGCATAGCGGGACGGCGTAATCTTGCCGTCCGCGAAGAACCGCTTGGTATAACTGACGCAGCCCATCTGCAGGCTTTCGCGCTGATGGGTTTCAAAGCGCTGGCCGATAATGAACTCGGTGCTGCCACCACCGATATCAGTCACCAGGCGACGGCCTTCCATATCTGGCATGGTATGGGAAACGCCTAGGTAGATCAGGCGGGCTTCTTCACGGCCGGAGATGACTTCCACGGAATGCCCCAGTACCTGCTGGGCACGCATGATGAAGTCGCTGCGGTTCCTGGCCTCGCGAAGCGCGTTGGTGCCCACGATACGTACGGCGCCCAGCGGCAGGCCGGTGATCAACTGGGCAAAGCGGCGCAGGCATTCAAGCCCGCGTTCCATGGCTTCTTCGCTGAGCATCCGTGATTCGTCCAGCCCAGCGGCCAGCTGAATCTTTTCGCCCATACGTTCAAGGATACGAATTTCGCCATGGTCAGTCCGCGCCCGAACAATGTGAAAGCTATTGGAGCCAAGATCGATGGCAGCAATCAGGGGAAACGGTTCTGCGGATGAATGCGGCATGCTGACGGTCTCATACATAAACGTCGACAATCGTGCCACGATCGAAGAGGTCTGCCAAACCTCAACGTGCAGTCAGACTGTTTCAGTCGATGGGCTGTGGCCTGGATCAATGAACCGAACCGATGAACTGTGCCAGCTCCGGCGTTCCGGGTTAGCGAATATTTTCTTGGGATTGCCCAGTTCATGCACCTTGCCTCGATGCATGAACACCTGCACATCGCCCGCTTGGCGGGCAAAGCGCGTCTCATGAGGCATCATGATCAGTGTCATGCCATCCTGGACCCGCTGCTTCCTGCTAAAGATTCTTGCCTAGGCTGAAAATCACTTAATCAACCTTGCCTTGATCTTAAAAGGAATACGATTGGTGCTGGTTATTGGCTCCAGCACGAGTCTGGTATCCAGCTTCTCGGCACCCGCTGTGCCGTGTCGATGTTGAGACCATGCGGATGAGGCATGCTGCTCCGTTCTAGTGCGCAGCTTCACTGAGAAGGCAAAACAAGGCGTATTCGTACAGGCAGCCCGCTGATTTTCCGGCGGTCTGCCAAATGGTGTAATTGAGAGGCTTTAGCTGTCCCAATAAAGAGACTTAATGGCTTGTGCCTTCCTGTTAAGCGCTGGCAGGGCTATAGTGGTCGTTCTTTTTTTGTCGTTTCCGAATTCGGAGAAAGTCCATGAGCGAATACATCACCAACGTCAGCGATGCCAGCTTCGAGCAGGACGTGCTCAAGGCTGACGGTCCCGTGCTGGTCGACTACTGGGCCGAATGGTGTGGTCCCTGCAAAATGATTGCGCCGGTTCTGGATGAAATCGCCAAGGACTATCAGGGCAAGCTGAAGGTTTGCAAACTCAACATTGATGAAAACCAGGACACCCCGCCGAAGTATGGCGTACGCGGTATCCCGACGCTGATGCTGTTCAAGAACGGCTCCGTTGAAGCCACTAAGGTGGGTGCGTTGTCCAAATCCCAGCTGGCGGCATTCCTCGATAGCAATATCTGATTTTATTGCTCTCGATCAAAGGCCCTGCGTTTAGCGGGGCTTTTTGTTATTTAGCACTAGACGTCCTGTCTAGCAGGGTGCTACATTCGATCTCGCAACGACACAAACGCGTGTCGCCCTCTGCATGCCTTCGCCGATTCTCTTACTAGAATAACCAACGCGATTCTGTCGTTAGCCGCGGCGAGGCCTCTCAAGCCAAAAAGATTCTTACTCCCTCCTTTTCTCAGTTAGCAACGTCTATGAACCTTACCGAACTCAAGCAAAAGCCAATCACGGAACTGTTGGAAATGGCGGAAGCCATGGGCCTGGAAAACATGGCTCGCTCCCGCAAGCAGGACGTGATTTTCTCTCTGCTGAAAAAACACGCAAAAAGCGGTGAAGAGATTTCCGGTGATGGCGTGCTGGAGATTCTGCAGGATGGCTTCGGCTTCCTGCGTAGTGCGGACTCCTCCTACCTGGCCGGCCCCGACGATATCTACGTCTCTCCCAGTCAGATCCGCCGTTTCAATCTGCGCACCGGTGATACCATCATCGGCAAGATTCGCCCGCCGAAAGAAGGCGAGCGTTACTTCGCGCTGCTCAAGGTCGATACCATCAACTATGATCGACCCGAGAATGCGAAGAACAAGATCCTGTTCGAAAACCTGACGCCGCTGTTCCCCAACAAGCGCCTGACGATGGAAGCCGGTAATGGTTCCACCGAAGACCTCACCGGCCGAGTGATCGACCTGTGTGCGCCGATTGGCAAGGGCCAGCGTGGTCTGATCGTCGCTCCGCCGAAAGCGGGCAAGACGCTGATGCTGCAGAACATCGCCAGCAACATCACCCGTAACAACCCCGAGTGCCACCTGATCGTTCTGTTGATCGACGAGCGCCCGGAAGAAGTAACCGAAATGCAGCGTACCGTGCGCGGCGAAGTAGTGGCGTCCACCTTTGACGAGCCGCCAACCCGCCACGTACAGGTTGCTGAAATGGTAATCGAGAAGGCCAAGCGTCTGGTCGAGCACAAGAAAGACGTGGTAATCCTGTTGGACTCCATTACCCGTCTGGCACGTGCCTACAACACCGTGATCCCGAGCTCCGGCAAGGTACTGACCGGTGGTGTGGACGCCCATGCGCTCGAAAAGCCCAAGCGTTTCTTCGGTGCGGCACGTAACATCGAAGAAGGCGGTAGCCTGACCATTCTGGCAACAGCTCTGGTCGATACCGGCTCGAAGATGGACGAAGTCATCTACGAAGAATTCAAGGGCACCGGTAACATGGAGCTTCAGCTGGATCGCAAGATCTCCGAGAAGCGCGTATTCCCCGCCATCAACATCAACCGTTCCGGCACCCGCCGCGAAGAGTTGCTGACCGGTGAGGAAGAGCTGCAGCGCATCTGGATTCTGCGCAAGATCCTGCATCCGATGGAAGAGATCGGTGCCATCGAGTTCCTGCTCGACAAGTTGCGTCAGACCAAGACCAACGACGAGTTCTTCGACTCGATGAAGCGCAAGTAAGACTGAAAAGGCCGGGGTTTCCCGGCCTTTTTACATTCCGGGCAGGCTTTTCATTTTCGAAAAGGGGGCCAGGAGCGGTACACTTTCCGCTTCATTCTCTGCCGAGATACCTCCCGCTATGCAATACCGCGACCTTCGCGACTTCATCCGCGGCCTGGAACAGCGTGGCGAGCTGAAGCGCATCCAGACCCCCGTCTCGCCCAACCTCGAAATGACCGAAGTGTGTGACCGTACCTTGCGTCGCAAGGGGCCGGCTCTGCTGTTCGAAAATCCGACCGGATACGACATGCCTGTGCTAGGCAACCTGTTTGGCACACCTGAGCGGGTTGCGATGGGCATGGGTGCAGAAGATGTCGGTGAACTGCGCGAGATTGGCAAGCTGCTGGCATTTCTGAAGGAGCCGGAGCCGCCCAAGGGACTGAAGGATGCCTGGTCAAAGCTACCGATCTACAAGAAGGTCATCAGCATGGCGCCCAAGGTGATGAAGGACGCCCCTTGCCATGAGGTGATCGAAGAGGGCGAGGCGGTTGATCTGTCCCGCTTGCCGATCCAGCATTGCTGGCCGGGCGATGTCGGTCCGTTGATCACCTGGGGCCTGACCGTTACCAAAGGACCGAACAAGGAACGGCAGAACCTGGGTATCTACCGTCAGCAGGTCATTGGTCGCAACAAGGTCATCATGCGCTGGCTTAGCCATCGTGGCGGCGCCCTGGATTTTCGTGAATGGTGCGCCAAGTATCCAGGCAAGCCCTATCCCGTGGCGGTAGCCTTGGGTGCAGATCCGGCAACGATTCTGGGCGCTGTTACGCCGGTTCCGGATACGCTGTCCGAATATGCATTTGCTGGCCTTCTGCGTGGCAGCCGTACCGAGCTGGTGAAATGCATCGGCAGTGACCTGCAGGTACCGGCCAGCGCCGAGATCATTCTGGAAGGCTTCATCTATCCCGGCGAGATGGCTGATGAGGGGCCTTACGGTGACCATACCGGCTATTACAATGAAGTAGACCGCTTCCCAGTGTTTACCGTCGAGCGTATCACTCGCCGCCGTGACGCGATCTACCACAGTACCTATACCGGACGTCCACCGGATGAGCCGGCCATTCTTGGTGTGGCATTGAACGAAGTGTTCGTGCCGATCCTGCAAAAGCAATTTCCCGAGATCGTCGATTTCTACCTGCCGCCTGAAGGGTGCTCCTACCGCATGGCGGTAGTGACCATGAAAAAGCAGTACCCCGGCCATGCCAAGCGGGTGATGCTGGGCGTCTGGAGCTTCCTGCGCCAGTTCATGTACACCAAGTTCGTGATCGTGACCGATGATGACATCAACGCTCGGGACTGGAACGATGTGATCTGGGCTATCACGACCCGCATGGACCCCAAGCGAGACACCGTGATGATCGACAACACGCCTATCGACTATCTGGATTTCGCTTCGCCGATTTCGGGCCTGGGCTCGAAGATGGGGTTAGATGCCACCAACAAGTGGCCCGGAGAGACCAATCGGGAATGGGGGCGGGCTATCGTCAAGGACGAAGCCGTGGTCAAGCGGGTCGATGAGATCTGGTCCAGCCTGGGGATCGATTGATGGATACTGTTGGCCCGACGGGGATAAGTTGCGCACATTGTGCGTCGAACCCTATGCATACAGAGGAATTTGCAGGCATGGGATTCGTGCAGAGCTATCCCCAGACAACCACTTCCATTCACAAGGCGTCCTGAGATGAAGGTCACGTTACGTCCCTCTGGGGCGGTACTCGAGACGTTACCTGGCGAGCGTATCCTGGATGCGGCACGCAGGCTGGGGTATGAGTGTCCGCACAGCTGCCGCAACGGTAATTGCCATGTCTGTGCAGCCTTGTTGATCGAAGGGCGGGTCAGGCAGCAGAACGATGTCATCGACCACGGTGAGATTTTCGTCTGTCTGGCCGAGCCGCTCGAAACATGCGAGTTGCATTGGGATGGAGTATTGGCGCCGGGCGAGCTTCCAGTAGGCACCTTTGCCTGTCAGGTCCTGGCATGTGAGGATGTGGGCGGAGATGTACGCCGTGTCCGGCTGCTGGCTCCAGCAGGCAAGCCCCCGCGCTATCACGCTGGACAATACCTGATGCTTGAGCGGGACGATGGCAAGCAGTCGGCCTTTTCGCTGGCATCCGCACCGCATCAGGGGCGTGAGCTGGAGTTGCATATTCTGACGCGTGAAGAGAGCAGTCAGGCAATTATTCAGCAGCTTGAGCGAGAACGCATGGTGCGCGTCCAGCTGCCTTTTGGCGATGCGCATCTGGCCGATCTGCCTCCAGGTCCGCTTGTTCTGATCGCGGCCGGAACGGGAATGGCACAAATGCACAGCCTCATCGAGGATTGCCGTGCGCGCGGCTTCGATCAACCGCTGCACCTGTATTGGGGCGTGCGTCATCCCGATGACTTCTATGCATTACCCCATTGGGAAGAGTGGGAGCAGGACCCCCGTCTTCACTTGAACAAGGTAGTGAGTGACCTGTGTGGGTGGGAGGGACGTTGTGGCCTTCTGCATGAAGCGGTGCGAGAGGACTTCACCGATATGAAGTCACTCCACGTGTATGCCAGTGGGTCGCCTGCCATGGTTTATGCCACATTGGATGCGCTAGTCGAAGGTGGGATGGATCCTCACCAAATGCGGGCCGACGTGTTCGCCTACGCGCCAAGAGAGGCGCTGGGGTTGTAAGCCGGACCGATCCAGCCCGTAGCTGGATCGGTCCGCTACCTTAACTCAATACCGGGTTTTTATGGCGCAGCGTCAAGGCCAGGAACACAATGGCCAATACGCATGACGCGACCAGCAGCATGAAGCCGCCGTCCCAGCCGTACAGGTCCACTGTGTAGCCAACCAGTGCGTTGGCGGCTACCGAGCCCCCCAGGTAGCCGAACAGGCCGGTAAAGCCGGCAGCTGTCCCGGCGGCTTTCTTGGGCACCAGCTCCAGGGCCTGCAAACCGATCAGCATCACCGGGCCGTAGATCAAAAAGCCAATGGCGATCAGTGCGAACATATCGACCATGGGATTACCTGGCGGGTTGAGCCAGTAAACCACGGTGCCGACTGCCACCAGAGCCATGAACACTACACCGGTGGCGCCACGATTGCCCTTGAACAGTTTGTCCGATAGCCAGCCGCACAGCAGCGTGCCGGGAATACCGGCCCACTCATACAGAAAGTATGCCCAGGATGATTTGTCCACCGTGAAATGCTTGGCTTCCTTCAGGTAGGTAGGCGCCCAATCCAGCACGCCGTAACGCAGCAGATAGACGAATACGTTGGCCAGTGCGATGTACCAGAGCATGCGGTTTTTCAGCACGTATTTGACAAAGATTTCCTTTGTACTGAATTCGCGTTCATGGCTCTCGTCGTAGCCTTCCGGGTAGTCCTGCTTGTATTCCTCGATAGGTGGCAACCCACAGGACTGCGGCGTATCGCGCATGGTCAGGAACGCGAAGACTGCAACACCCAGCGCTACGGCCGCCGGAACGTAGAAGGCTGAGTGCCAATCGTTGAACCAGCCGAGCCCCAGCAGAAACAGCGGGCCAATCAGACCACCGCCTACGTTATGGGCAACGTTCCAGACCGAGACCACGCCACCGCGTTCCTTCTGGGACCACCAATGCACCATGGTTCGCCCGCTGGGTGGCCAGCCCATCCCTTGCGCCCAACCATTGATGAACAGCAGGATGAACATGATGGTCACGCTTGAGGTTGCCCAATGTGCGAAACCGAAAATGAACATCACACCCGCCGAGACCAGCAGGCCGAAGGGCAGAAAGTAGCGGGGATTCGAGCGGTCGGACACCATGCCCATGAGGAATTTGGAAAGACCATAGGCGATGGCAACGGCCGATAACGCAATACCCAGCTCTCCTCGGCTGTAGCCTTCCTCTACCAGGTAGGGCATCGCCAGAGAAAAGTTTTTGCGCAGAAGGTAATACCCGGCATAACCGATGAAGATACCGGCAAAGATCTGCCAGCGCAGGCGTTTGTAAGCAGGATCGATGCGATCGGAAGGCAGGCGCGCCGTATGCGGGGCCGGACGAAAAATACCAAGCATTTGAGCTCCGAAGATCGTTGTTTTTATGAGAAGAGACGTGCAGGGCAAATATTACAGTTTCATTTCAGAAAAATGACCGATACCGCTGTGCGATAAACGAAAATAAACGCTCGAAAAATGTTGTTTTCCGAACGTACAGGTCCTAATGCCCGTTCAGTCACAGGTTGTGACGTGTGAACTGAACGCGGTTGGCGTTCTATAAGGGGATGCGTATGCTGCCCCGCCGGACCGCACTTGACCGCACGTGATGGGTCTCAACCATAACCGCCTGTGTTCTGATCGTTATGCCCACCTGGAAGCGCTACGTATCACGTCTGGTTGATCTCGCTACCGTCCTGATCAACCGTTATCCACGCCTGATTGCCCTGGCAGGCTTTGTTTCGGGTGTGTGCAGCTTTCTGCTGGTTGATCGCCAGCATGGCTTTGCCAAGGTAATGGCCATCGTAATGTTGGCCAGCTGGTTATGGCTGATGGTAGAGAACGTGCTGCGTCAGTGGATGACTAGGCGGTTTGGCTGGAACCTGCCCCCTGGGCTGTTTCGCTACGCAACCCAGATGATTCATCAGGAAAGCCTGTTCTTTGTCCTGCCGTTCCTGTTTGTCACAACCACCTGGAACAGCGGACAGGCCATCTTTACCGGCCTGCTGGCCGCCATGGCTGTCGTATCGATTGTCGACCCGCTGTACTACAAAGCGCTGTCGAGCCGGCGCTGGATCTTTCTGGGCTATCACACGCTGACGTTGTTTGCCGTTCTGCTTACGTCCCTGCCCATCATTCTGCAACTGACCACCACGCAGAGCTACCGGCTGGCATTAGGCGTGGCGGTGTTGTTGTCGTTTCCAAGCATTCTTGTGGCGCTCTCGATCCGACGCCTGTGGCAATGGCCTGTCGTGCTTGGTCTGAGCCTGATGGTGGGAGGCCTAGGATGGGTACTGCGCACCTGGGTGCCGCCCGCCACGCTGTGGCTGACCGATGTGGCGGTTACCAGCAGCTTTGACAACCTCAAGCGCGAACCGGGTAAGAGTCTGAAAAAAATCAGTGCTGTCCAGCTGCGTTCACAAGGTCTCTATGCCTATACGGCCATCAACGCGCCCCGTGGGCTGAGTGAGCGGATTTACCATGTCTGGCTGCATAATGGGGATGAGGTCGACCGTATCCCACTCGAGATCAGCGGAGGCCGCGAGGCTGGCTATCGGGCCTGGACACACAAGCAGAACTTCCCGAGTGATGTGGCCGGCCGATGGCAGGTACAGATCATAACCGAGGACGGGCAGATGATCGGCACCTTGCGCTTCGAGGTAACGCCCTAACGGCTATTTGGGCATGTAATGCAACTGCCAACGCCTGGGAATCCACAGGGATGCCAGGCCGATCAGGGCCGCCCAAGCGCTGCTGACAAAGAGAGCCTTGAGGCCAAGGTGGTGTTGGAGCCATGCGCCCATTATGGCGCCGCCTAGCATGCCGCCCCACGGAATCGCTTGCATCAGCCAGCCTGAGTGGCGCTCACCCAGCAGCCAGCGTCCCAGGCCTCGTCCTAGTCGTGAAAGTGCGCCCGTGACATAGGTCAGCCCAATGGACTGCCCGTTCACCTGTTCCACAGCGGCGTTGATCATGCCCATGGCGAGCACGGCGGCTACCAGAGGTGGCAAGACTGAACCAGGAAGACCGCCGGTGGACCAGCCCGCCGCCGCGGCCAACAAGGCCGATGTCAGCAGCAGGAGAGGCAGCGCCCGACGGCCGCTCACGCGCACCACGACAATACCGAGTGCATTGCCGAGGATAAAAAGGCCGATAATAAGAAGCAGCCGCAAGAGGGTGGTGCTGTCGCCCAAGGCAACGGCTACGGCCAGTCGCGTCGTATTGCCGCTCATGAAGGATACGTAGTCACCAGCCGACAAGAAGCCAATGGCATCTGTCATGCCAGCCAGGATCGACAAGGCGGCAACCAGTACCAGTCCTACACGGCGATGCCGATGCATGCTCAGGTGGAGAGGTTGGGTGTGAGCATCTGCTGATGAAAGGTCAGGCGTGAGGCGGGTGCTATCCTGTTGTTTCAAGGCGCCATCCTGGGCGGAACCTGTCCGCGACGACTAAAGAGACTGTTTTTATAGTCTGTCATATTCGGGTGGTTGCCCATCTGAATCCTATGGCTTCAGAAATGCACCGTTTAGTCGATAAGCTGTGACAGGCATAGCTATCGGTTGGCTATGCACCACTCTTTTTGTTCGAGGAATTGCCCTGTGAAAGCCCTGCTTGCGTTCGTACTTGCTTTCTCACTCGCTCTGCCAGCCTGGGCGGAGGAAAAAAAGGAGGCCGAAGAGGGCGCCCCGCAACCCAACTACATCAACCTGACGCCCGCGCTGGTCGGTAATTACGGCTCTGGTCCAAAGCTCAAGTACTACAAAGCCGATATTGCCCTGATGACGATGAGTAAGGAAGACTCGGCGCGCGTGTCCTTTCATGAGCCCTTGATCCGCAATCAGCTCATCATGCTGTTCGAGCAGCAGACCGATGAGACCCTGACCGGTGCCGACGCCCGTGAAGCGCTGCGTCAGGCGGCGCTCAAGCAGGTCCAGGACATCATCAATGGCGAAGAAGGCAAACCAATGGTCGAGGACCTGTTGTTCAACAACCTGATCGTTCAGCCCTAAGTCATCGGCAGGCCAGGATGGCCTGCCATTCTTCGTCAGTTACTGGCATGACTGACAGGCGGCTGCCCTTTTGCAGCAATGCAAAACTGCTCAGGGCAGCCACCTCGCGCAGACGCGCCAGTGAAATGACCTGATCGAATACCTCGACAATACTGACGTCGCGGGCAATCCAGGGGTTTTTCTCTAGGGTGGCTTTCGACGAATGGTATGGGCTTTTCGGATCCAGCGCGGTCGGATCAGGAAAGGAATCATTTTCTATGCGGCCAATACCGGCTACGCCTGGTTCGGGGCAGCTGGAGTGGTAGAACAGAAAGAGATCCCCGGCAGCCATGGCCCGCATGAAGTTGCGTGCCTGATAGTTACGAACGCCATCCCAGCGCCCACTGCCGAGACGTTGCAAATCATGGATGGAAAACTCATCGGGTTCCGATTTCATCAGCCAATAAGGCACGAAGATTGCTCCTGGCAAAACGGTTCTGGATTTTCTGACGGTTGGTTGACGCAATGTTTGCGTCAGAAAACTGGTTAGCGCAGAATGCCGCGGTTTTTGAGTAGCCGTACGGCCTGGCATATAAACAGGTCGGCGGTGTCGTTAATTATGCCAATGAAGGGGTAGGCACATAGATGAAACGCAAGCCGGACTTGCTTTGGGTACTGGTCGCGCTGTTTAGCTTGGGCGTTGTGACGACAGGCTATACCCAAAGTCTCTGGGAAAAGCAGCAGGACAATTCACCGTCCGCTCATGTGATTCAGCAAGTGTCCCGCTGAATCTTCGCAACACGCTGTGGAATACCCTGCGTTGTAGTCTGGCGCAGGGTTCAGGCCTTCTCTTCCTTCCCGTACCATCCCTTATCCGTCACGGTTGCCTTCATCGGCACATCCCAACTGGCTAGGGCCAGCTGATCCACCTTCTGACATTCGTGGGCCAATCCTAACAATTTAGGTGAGCGCCAGGCGATGCGACGTTTGAGATAAGCCAGGCTCCGATCATAAAAGCCGCCACCCATACCCAGGCGACCGCCCTGTGCGTCGAATCCTACCAACGGCATCAGAATCAGATCGAGTGTCCAGGGTTTGCGCTGCTGTACCCGATTCGGTCTGGGTTCGACGATCCTGAAGCGATTGCGCACCCAGCGCTCGTGAGGGCGGACACGCTGAAAATGCATACGTGTGGCTGGCCAACGGCTCAATACAGGCAGGAAGGTGGCCTTGCCGCGGCGCTGGGCTGTTCGAAGCAGCGGACGCGGGTCGATTTCACCGTCATTGGGAAGATAAAAGGCAATCTGCCGGGCACGGCGAAACAAGGGATGATGGCTGAGCTGACGATGCAGCTGTCGAGCAGCCTGCTTTTGCTCGGTAGGGCTCAATGCCCGACGTTTCTGACGCAGGATTCGGCGCAGGGCCGGACGAGAATGATCAGAAGCTTTGATCATGAGTGAAGGTAGCTCCCCGGAATGCCGCTGCCGGTGTAGCCCTTGAACCCGAGAGTTCAAGGTGGGAGAAGTCGTGGGCCATTAGGCTTTCCGGCGTGCGGACATGCACACAAGCCCAGCGAGCGACCCCCGTGGTGTTGCTTATCGGCTCAGGGACATGACCGACTGGCAAACACACCAGAGAGTGTGTCCAGTATACCCCTTCGCCACGAGAATCAAACCCCCCGTTCGTCCTGCTCTGTCGTCAGAGCCCGGTCGACACGGTCCAGCAGGTCGCGAACGCGCTCGCGCGTGCTGCTGACTTCGAAGTTCACGCCATCCTGGCGGTGCAGCAGGTCGTGAGTGATGTTAAGGGCTGCCATGACCGCAATGCGGTCGGCGCCAATCACTTTGCCGCTGGCACGGATTTCTCGCATCTTGCCGTCGAGGTAGCGCGCAGTGGTTTCAAGATTGGCGCGCTCGTCCGGTGGACAGCTGATGCAGTAGTCCTTGTCGAGGATGTGGACGGTGACGGTGTCGGTGCTCATGAGTCCTGCTCCAGGGCTTTCAGGCGTAAAATCATCGCTTCGACCTTATGTCGAGCCAAATCGTTCTTTTCGATTAGCTTGGCGCGTTCTTCTCGCCAGCCACGCTCATGGGCGCGCAGCTGGCGATTCTCTTTCCTAAGCTGTTCGATGTGTTCGAGCAGTTGCTCAATTTTATCGGTCAGTACTTGGAGATCGTTTTCGATCGAGGACTCGCGCATGGATGGCTGCTGCTCCGAGCTATACAAGGTTGGCCGGTAACAAGGTCAACGCGTAGGATACAAGGTTCATTCTAGCCATCACGTCGACTAACGACCATAGCCATCCATGACGAGTACATCATCTGCATACGCCGCGTTCACACAATTATTGAGCGAAGCGGCTCTTCCTGTCTCCCCGGCCGAGCTTCATGGCCATCTGATGGGCCGTATCTGCGCCGGCGCCGGGTTTGACGAATCCGACTGGCTCGTTGCCGCTACCGACCTCCTGGGCGGGGCGCCAAGTGACCGCCTGAAGTCAGCATTGATAGGGCTTCTGGGCATGGTACAGCAGGAATTTGCCACCAACGAAGTGGCCATCGTGCTGCTCCTGCCAACCGACGAAGCGCCGCTCAAGGAGCGCCTGGCCGCTATGGCGCAATGGTGCCAGGGCTTCCTGTCCGGCTTTGGGCTGGCCAGTCGTACGGCGGAGCTGTCCAACGAAGCCAAAGAAGTTTTGCAGGATCTTGCCGCCATCGCGCAGGTGCAGGACACGCTCGAGGAGTCCGAGGAGGGCGAAAACGATTACATGGAGGTCACCGAGTATCTTCGTGTGGCGCCTGTCATTCTTTATAGCGAGTACGGCAAGAATCCTTCGCCTGCACCCAAGCCTTCAATCCATTGAGGATTGACCCGGCGGGCGAGGGCGCGCTTTCCGTTAAGGAGTTCGCATGATCCGCATTCCGAAGGCCGAGTTCGCCCGTCGGCGTCGAGCGCTCATGGCCGAGATGGCGGCGGGCAGTATTGCGATATTGCCCGCCGCACCCGTGCGTGTGCGTAACCGCGATATTGAATATGCCTACCGTCAGGACAGCGACTTTCAATACCTGACCGGCTTTCCCGAGCCGGATGCCGTCATGGCGTTGATTCCGGGGCGGGAACACGGTGAGTACGTGCTGTTCTGCCGGGAGAAGGATCCTGTCCAGGAGATGTGGACGGGCCCGCGCGCCGGTCAGGAAGGCGCGATTCGTCAATACGGGGCTGACGATGCCTTTCCCATCAGCGATATCCACGACATCCTGCCGGGGCTGATCGAAGGGCGGGAGCGGGTCTATTACGCCATGGGCTCAAACCCGGATTTCGATCGCCAGTTACTGGACTGGATCAACCTGATCCGCGCCAAAGCCAACCAGGGGGCACAGCCACCCAAGGAGCTGATTGCACTTGATCCTCTCCTGCATGAAGCCCGTCTCTTCAAGACCGCGGCTGAGATCAAGGTTATGCGTGAAGCGGCAAGTGTGTCGGGTGATGCTCATATTCGGGCCATGCAGGCCTGTCGGCCGGGGCTCAGGGAGTATCATCTGGAGGCGGAGCTTGATTATGCGTTTCGCAAGGGCGGGGCGCGGATGCCAGCCTACGGTTCCATCGTCGCTTCCGGCCGCAACGCCTGTATCATGCACTACCAGCAGAACGATGCGCTGCTCAAGGACGGCGATCTGGTGTTGATCGACGCCGGCTGCGAGATCGACTGCTACGCCAGTGACATTACCCGTACCTTTCCGGTCAATGGTCGGTTTTCGCCTGAACAGAAGGCTATCTACGAGATCGTGCTGGCAGCCAACGAGGCGGCTTTTGCCTGCATTGCGCCCGGGCGCCATTGGGACGAGGCCCATGAGGTCACGGTCCGTATCATTACGGAAGGGCTGGTCGATCTTGGCCTGTTGCGGGGCGAGATCAATACCCTGGTCGAAGAGGGCGCGTATCGTGATTTTTACATGCATCGGGCCGGACACTGGCTGGGGCTGGACGTACACGACGTTGGCGACTATCGCATCGGTGATCAGTGGCGGATGCTGGAGCCGGGCATGACCATGACGGTTGAGCCGGGCATTTACGTGGCGTCAGACAATCTGCGCGTAGCGAAGAAATGGCGGGGCATTGGCGTCCGTATCGAGGATGATGTCGTGGTCAACCGCCACGGCTGCGAAATTTTGAGCCGCCATGTACCCAAGGCGGTCGATGAGATTGAACGATTGATGGCTGATGCCCGTGGCGCTTCGGCGTCCGACGCGGCCGTGTAAGGAGAGAAGACATGCAGCGCTGCACGGTGGCAATCATTGGTGGCGGATTGGTAGGCGCCAGCCTGGCCCTGTCGCTTCAGGAGCTGGCAAGGGCGCGAGGTTGGAAGATCGTGATGGTCGAGCCCTTCGCGCCGGGTGATGCCTTTCAGCCCAGCTATGATGCCCGCTCCTCGGCGCTGTCCTATGGCTCGCGTCTGATTTACGAACGGCTGGGCGTATGGAAGGCCCTGGCCGAGCGCGCCGAGGCGATCAAACACATCCATGTCTCGGATCGTGGACGCTTTGGTGCAGCGCGCCTGGATGCTGCCGAGCAGCGCGTCGATGCGCTGGGCTACGTCATCGAGAATGCCTGGCTGGGGCATTGCCTGTGGCACGCTCTAGACCGTGACATCATCGAATGGCGTTGTCCTGCCGAGGTTCGTCGTCTGGTTGCAGGGCCGGATGGCTATACACTGACCCTGGATGATGACAGTGAGCTGACCTGCGATCTGGCGGTTCTGGCCGATGGCGGCCGCTCGGCGCTGCGCGAGCAGCTGAGCATTCATGTGGAACAAACAACCTATGACCAGACGGCCCTGATTGCCAACATTACCCCAGGTGATCCGCATCAGGGCTGGGCCTTCGAGCGCTTTACCGATACCGGGCCGCTGGCCCTGCTGCCGCTGCCTGAAAACCGCTGCGCCCTGATCTGGACCCGCCCGCAGGCTGATGCAGAACGGCTGGCCGCGATTGATGAGCGATCGTTTCTGGCTGAGCTGCAACAGGCTTTCGGCTATCGACTGGGCACATTCCGGCAGGTAGGCGTACGCCACAGTTATCCGCTGACCCTGATCAAGTCGCAGGAGCAGGTAAGGCCGCACCTTGTGGTGCTGGGCAATGCCGCCCATAGTCTGCATCCGATCGCCGGACAGGGTTTCAACCTGTCGCTACGGGATGTGTCCGCGTTGGCTGAAGCACTGGAAAACAGCGAAGCCAAGCCCGGTGACTTTGCAACCTTGCAACAGTACCTGGAGGGTCAGCGTCTTGATCAGCAGCTGACCATCGGTTTCTCCGACCAGGTGACGCGGCTGTTTTCCAATGGCAATCCGTGGCTGGCGGCGGGGCGTAATGCCGGGCTGATCGGCCTAGAACTATGGCCCTCTGCAAAGGGGACGTTTGCCCGTCAGGCAATGGGACTCGGGACACGCCCGGCCCATACCCTGTTTTGATCATTCCTGTCCTGTTAGATCCATAACCGCTGCAAAGGAGCTTTGACCGTGGAAACCCAAGTAGACATCGCGATTGTCGGTGCCGGCATGGTGGGTAGCGCCCTGGCGCTGGCATTGGAGGGCAGCGGCCTGAAGGTGCTCCTCCTGGACCGCGGTCCGATGACGGTAAAGCCCTTCGACTCCGCCCAGCCCTTTGAGGCGCGTGTCAGTGCCTTGTCCGAAGCCAGCCGGCGTATCCTGCAGAACCTCGGGGCCTGGGAGGGTATTGCCTCTCGCCGTACCAGTCCCTATCGACGCATGCATGTCTGGGACGGCTCAGGCACCGGTGCCATTGATTTTACCGCCAGTAGCGTTCATGCCGATGTGCTGGGACATATCATTGAAAACCGTATCATTCAGGATGCGCTGATGGAGCGCTTGCAGGCCTCTAGTGTCCAGCTGATGCCTGACGCCCGCATGGAGCTGTTGCGTCATTCTGGTGACGATTGGCTGATTCAGCTGGCTGGCGGGGAGGCCGTCCGTACCTCGCTGGTCATTGCGGCGGATGGTGCCCACTCGGCGGTACGGCGTCTGGCCGGTGTCGAGACGCGGGAGTGGGATTATCTGCATAACGCCATCGTGACCAGTGTCCGCTGCGCGCATCCCCACCAGAAAACCGCCTGGCAACGCTTTACGGACGATGGCCCGCTGGCGTTCCTGCCTCTGGATCGCGAGGGGGACTTACATTGGTGCTCGATCGTCTGGTCCTGCACGCCCAAGGAAAGCGAGCGGTTGATGGCCATGGACGATAATGCCTTTTGTGCTGCCCTGGGGCGTGCCTTTGAGAACCGCCTGGGTGCTATCGAGCAGGCTGATCCCCGTGTCTGTATTCCGCTGCGTCAGCGCCATGCCAAGCGTTATGTCGAGCCGGGTCTGGCATTGATTGGCGATGCGGCTCATGTCATTCACCCATTGGCCGGGCAGGGCGTCAATCTGGGGTTTCTGGACGCTGCGGTCTTGGCTGAGGTCTTGCTGCATGGGCACCGAAGGGGCGAGCACTTGGCTGATGTGCGGGTATTAAGCCGTTATGAGCGCCGTCGCATGCCGCATAACCTTGCCATGATGGGCGCTATGGAAGGTTTCCAGCGTTTGTTCCAGGAAGACAACCTGGCCGTACGCTGGCTGCGTAATACCGGGCTCAAGCTGGTTAACGAGCACTTCGAGGCAAAGGCAATCTTTGTTCGTCAGGCCTTGGGCCAGACAGGAGATCTGCCAGAATTGGCACGCGCCTGATCAGGTTCGTGACACAACTCGACACATTTGTTGAGGCGGCTCGATAGGCGAGAGTCTTTATCATTTGCACCTGTCTTTCAGATGAGGTGCTTTACATGCCGTTTCGCAAGGTGTTTTTGGCGTGCGCGTTATGGCTGACGGCTGGGGTGGCCCAGGCGGCTGATGAGGTAGTGGTCTATTCCTCGCGGATTGACGAGCTGATCAAACCCGTTTTTGATGCCTATACCCAGCAGACCGGCGTGAACGTCAAGTTCATTACCGATAAGGAAGCGCCTTTGATGGCCAGAATCAAGGCTGAGGGCGCTAACACTCCAGCTGATCTCCTGATTACTGTCGACGCCGGTAACCTTTGGCAGGCGGAGCAGATGGGCATTCTGCAACCGATGCAGTCGGCGGTTATCGACCGGAATATTCCCCCTCAGTACCGCTCTTCGACGGGACGCTGGACAGGGCTCACGCTAAGGGCGCGCACTATTGCCTATGCGCCGGATCGTGTTTCCGTGGATGAACTGAGCACCTATGAAGCGCTGGCAGGCCCTGAATGGGAGGGTCGCCTGTGCCTACGCACGGCTAAGAAGGTATACAACCAGTCCCTGACGGCTACCCTGATCGAAGCCCACGGTGCCGCCAAAACTGAGGAGATCCTGGCGGGCTGGGTACGCAACCTGTCTACCAGTGTCTTTCCAGACGATAACGCTGTGCTTCAGGCCATTGATGCCGGGCAGTGCGATGTGGGTATCGTGAACACCTATTACTACGGGCGGATGCACAAACAGAACCCTGACTTGGGCGTGAAGCTGTTCTGGCCCAACCAAGACGATCGCGGCGTGCACGTGAATCTATCAGGCGTCGGCCTGACACAGCATGCGCCTCATCCAGAAGCCGCCAAGGCATTGGTCGAATGGATGACCGGCCCAGACGCACAGGCACTGTTTGCCGGTATCAACCAGGAGTACCCGGCCAACCCGAGCGTACCGGCTTCGGCAGAGGTTGCCAGCTGGGGCCAGTTCAAGGCCGATACGATTCCTGTCGAGGTCGCAGGGCGGCGTCAGGCGGAAGCCATCAAGATGATGGACCGCGTCGGCTGGAATTGATATCCAGCGCACCGCTATCACGCGGTGCGCCCAGCCCTGTCAGTTACAAATCTACTGCCATACCGTCCTGAGGCGATGCCTAGACCGCACGCCCTTGGACTGCTTTCAGGTATATCCCGTGTCTCATTTCGCTGCTCGCCGCTGGTATGTCATTGCCTTCATGGCAGCAGGTCTGGTGCTCATGCCACTGTGCGTGCTCCTGCTTAGCTGGCAGCACATCGATACCGAGATCTGGTCGCACCTGTGGAGCACGCAGCTGCCCCGCCTGCTAGGCAATACCGTGATGCTTCTGATTGGCGTTGGGGTGGGCGTCACACTGTTGGGGGTAAGCCTGGCTTGGCTGACCAGCCTTTGCGAGTTTCCAGGCCGGCGTTGGCTGGATTGGGCCCTAATGTTGCCCTTTGCGATCCCAGCCTATGTATTGGCGTTCGTATTCGTGGGGCTGCTGGATTTTTCCGGTCCCGTACAGAGCTTTCTGCGCGAGCTGTTTCACATGCGCCTGCGGTTTCCACCAGTGCGATCAACGGGCGGTGTCATCATCGTCCTGGTGCTGGTGTTCTATCCCTACGTGTATCTTTTGGCCCGCAGCGCCTTTCTGGCGCAGGGCAGAGGGCTTACAGAGGCGGCCCGCACACTGGGGCTTTCGCCCTGGCAGGCCTTCTGGCGGATTGCTTTGCCAATGGCCTGGCCGGCCATTGGTGCTGGTCTGGCATTGGCCATCATGGAGACGCTGGCCGATTTCGGTGCTGTTTCGGTATTCAATTTCGACACGTTCACCACGGCAATCTACAAGACGTGGTATGGCTTTTTCAGCCTCTCCAGCGCGGCCCAGCTGGCCAGTCTGCTCCTGCTTGGGGTCGGTGTGGTGCTGCTGGGAGAGCGCAGACTGCGTGGCGTAGCCCGGCCCGCCAATGAACGGGCTCGTAGCGGCGCGCTGTATCGGCTGACAGGCTGGAAGGCAATTCTTGCCACGGGCTGGTGCAGCCTTGTTTTTGCCTGCGCCTTTGCCGTTCCGGTCGTGCAGCTGGTCGTCTGGTTCTGGCAGCGTGGCCGTTTCGATCTGGATGAGCGCTATGTCGGTTTGATCCTGCATAGCCTGGGGCTGGGGCTGATTGCCGCGCTGCTGGCCGTAGGCGTAGGGTTGCTGCTGGTGTTTGCTCGTCGTCAGGCGCCGCGCCGCACGGTTCGCTCCGCTATCGGGCTCGCCAACCTGGGCTATGCACTGCCGGGCTCGGTACTGGCGGTGGCTATCATGCTAGCCTTCAGTCTGCTGGACCGTGAGCTGATCGTGCCGATGTCTCAATGGCTTGGCGGTGCGGGCAAGCCGCTTCTTCTGGGAAGTCTGGGTGCGCTGCTGCTGGCTTATCTGATCCGCTTTCTGGCAGTCGCTTACGGGCCGCTGGAATCCGCTCTGGCGCGTATCCGGCGGTCGTTACCGGAGGCTTCCCGAAGCCTGGGTATCGGCGGACTGGGGCTGTTCATTCGTGTGTATCTTCCACTGCTGACGCCAGGAGCGCTGTCGGCTGCCTTGTTGGTCTTCGTGGATGTACTCAAGGAGATGCCCGCCACGCTGCTGATGCGCCCGTTCGGCTGGGACACACTGGCTGTACGGATCTTCGAGATGACCAGTGAAGGCGAATGGCCGCGTGCGGCGCTGCCGGCTCTGACGCTGGTCCTGGTAGGGTTGTTGCCGGTCATTGGACTGATTCGTCGTTCGGCACGGCACTGATCGCGTCTGCCGCGGTCTGTGTCTGCCATCAAGACAGACGGGAGAAATTCAAACGCCCGCTTGTCATCTCGAACGACTACAATGCCGGCCGCTGCAGCCAGCCGGACAACAAGGAGATCCCCATGGGACAGCGCACCCCGCTTTACGACTTGCATGTGGCCCTGGGCGCCAAGCTTGTGGATTTCGGTGGCTGGGATATGCCGCTGCACTATGGATCGCAAGTCGAAGAGCATCATCAGGTGCGGCGTGACTGTGGTGTGTTCGATGTCTCCCATATGACCATTGTCGATATCGACGGTGCGCAGGCTGAAAGCTATCTCTCCCGCCTGCTGGTCGGTGACGTGGCGCGTCTTTCCGCGCCGGGCAAGGCGCTGTACTCCATCATGCTCAACGCCCATGGCGGCGTGGTGGACGATCTGATCCTGTATCGCCTCGAACAGGGCTATCGACTGGTTACCAATGCTTCGACCCGTGAAAAGGTGCTCATTTGGCTGGACGTGCAGTCCGAGGGATACGCCGTTACTCTCACGCCCCGCCCGGAGCTGGCTATCCTGGCCATTCAAGGTCCAGAGGCCCGTGAAAAAGTTGCGGATGTAGTCTCGCCGGAACGCGCCGAGCTGATTCGCTCACTCAAGCCGTTCCAGGCCATGCCGGAGGGGCAATGGTTCATTGCCCGGACCGGCTATACCGGCGAGGACGGACTGGAGATCATCCTGCCTGCGGATGAAGTCGTCAGTTTTATGAATGAGCTAGTAGGGGCCGGAATTGGGCCGGTGGGGTTGGGGGCGCGCGATACGTTACGCCTGGAAGCCGGTTTGAACTTGTATGGTCATGAGATGGATGAGCATGTCTCTCCTCTGGCCTCCAATCTGGACTGGACCATTGCCTGGGCACCGGAAGGACGTGATTTCATTGGCCGCAAGGCCCTTGAGGAAGAGCGTGATGCCGGACCCCGCTCACGGCTGGTCGGCCTGGTACTGGAGGAGCGAGGTGTGTTGCGCGCGCATCAGGTGGTACGTATCGCCGGTTGTGGCGAAGGCGAGATCACCAGCGGCAGCTATGCGCCTACCCTGGGCAAGTCCATTGCGCTGGCCCGAGTACCGGTAGAGACAGGGGACCGGGCTGAGGTCGAGATTCGTGGGAAATGGCTGCCGGTGCGTGTGGTCAAGCCGTGTTTTGTACGTTTTGGCAAGACACTTATTTGAGCACGTTGACAGGTAATCGGCTATTTTGCGCTTTTTTCACGTCAGGCGTGGCGAGCAGACCATTCGACACGCTACGCTTGGGCTATAACGATTAGCCGATTGCCTTACAAGGAGCCGAACATGAGCACGATTCCCGCTGAACTTCGCTATGCATCCAGTCACGAGTGGGCCCGCCAGGAAAGCGATGGCACTATCACGGTCGGCATTACCGACCATGCGCAGGAGGCGTTGGGTGATGTTGTGTTCATCGAGCTGCCTGAAGTTGGCAAAACATTGGCGGCTGGTCAGGAAGCAGGCGTTGTGGAATCGGTAAAGGCAGCATCGGATATCTATGCACCGGTTTCCGGTGAGGTCATCGCTGTAAACGAGGCGCTGGCTGATGCGCCTGAGCAAGTCAATGCCGACGCCTATACGGCGTGGTTCTTCAAGCTCAAGCCCAGCGATACGGCTGAGCTGGACAAGCTGATGGATGCCGACGCCTATAGCGCTGCTAACGACTGATCCCATTGAAAGAAAAAGCCCCGCCGGGCGATTCCGGCGGGGCTTTTTCATGGCCGCATGGTTTTACTGCTGGGCCGTCAGGATCTTGGTCGCCAGGTCGATATCGCTGGCGGAGCTTCCTGGCGTTGCGTTGCGCATTTCGCGCAGGGCGGCTTCCAGGTAAGGACCGCGAATTTCACCATTGCTCGCGAGGAAGGCGCTGGCGTCGTCCTGGGTTGCAATGACCATCTTGTGGTCGTCACGGCTGCTCAGGTAGGTCGAGCCGGTTGTCGCTCCCGAGGTGGCGACATGACGCCAGAATTTGGCATCGGCCATGGCAGATCCGGCAGCAAACGGCAGCAGTACAAGGGGAACCAATGCAAACTTCTTGAGGCGCATAGCAACATCTCCTTCTAAAGGTTCCCTTTAGATAAGGCGCGGGCCAAACGAGTTCCTTTGAAGGCAAAGTGCCTTCAAAGGACGTGAGCCGCTTGGCTTTCGAGCGGGTACTTGGTTCTAGCTTTAGGGCGCCTGAATCATTTCGTGGATCTTGCTGGCCAATGCATCGATATCGAAGGGCTTGGTCAGCATGTCCATATCCTTGCCCAGGAATTGGCTACGGATCTCGGCATTCTTGGCATAACCGGTAATGAACAGGACTTTCAGATTCGGTCGGTGCTTGCGCGCCACCTCTGCCAGCTGGCGGCCATTCATGCCGGGCAGCCCCACATCACTTACCAGGAGATCGATTCGCTGGTCGCTCTGGAGGAGAGGAATGGCCTGTTCGGCATCGCCGGCCTCGAAGGCGGTGTAGCCAAGCTCGGACAGCACTTCGAGTACGATCATGCGTACCGCCGCCTCGTCCTCGACCACCAGTACCGTCTGGCCCTCCTGGGCGCGGGGCATTCCATGGGGTGTTTCGGTCACGAGAGTTTCCATTACAGGGTCGAGGTGGCGCGGCAACAACAAGGTGATGGCTGTTCCTCGTCCCACTTCACTATCGATCCGTACGTTTCCGCCGGATTGCTTGATAAAACCGTAGATCATCGCCAGACCAAGCCCAGTACCTTGTCCAGAGGGCTTGGTGGTAAAGAACGGCTCGAATGCCTTGGTCATGACTTCGGGTGTCATGCCTTGGCCGGTATCTTTGACCTGGATACGAATGTAATCGCCCGGTTCGATGGTTTCACGTCGTGCCGTTTCGGCGTCCAGGGTAACATTTGAGGTCTCGATGCTCAGGTCACCGCCATCCGGCATAGCATCGCGCGCGTTGATGACCAGATTGAGCAAGGCATTTTCAAGCTGGTGGGCATCGCTGAATGCCATCCACAGCTCAGTGTCCAGGTGTGTTCGGATTTTGATCTGCTCGCCTACGGTGCGGACGAACAGATCACGCAGGGAATCGATAAGCTCGTTCAGATTGACCGGCTTCGTATCCAGGGTTTGACGGCGGGCAAATGCCAGCAACCGATGGGTCAACGCCGAGGCTCGGTCGGCTGAAGCTGTGGCGGCATTGATGTAGCGATCCAGATCATCGGTACGGCCACTGATGACACGCATGCGGATAAGATCGAGCGCTCCGACGATTCCGGTCAGCATATTATTGAAATCGTGTGCGATTCCACCGGTAAGCTGGCCGATGGCTTCCATCTTCTGGGACTGGCGCAAGGCCTCTTCTGCACGTTCACGCTCATAGATTTCCGTAATGAGTCGTGTATGGCTTTCGCCCAGCTCTTGCGTACGCTCGGCAATCTTGGCTTCCAGGGCATCGGTTGCTAGACGTGCCTCGGTAATGTCGACATTACAGCCGATGTAACCCAGGAACCCGCCTTTGTCGTCGAAGCGGGGGACGGCCTCGCAGCGTAACCAGCGAACCTCACCTTGGATGTCTCGCATCCGTATTTCACTGCGGTAGAGTTGACGCGCTTCGAAGGCCTGCTGGTACTCGGCAACGCAGTGTTCGCGGTCTTCCTCGAAAATCATGCGTGTCCATCCACCGTCCCGGGCACTTTCATAAGAAAGGCCATACTCGCGTTCGTAGCGGCTGTTGACGAGGAGGGTGTTACCTTCGGCATCTACGGCCCAGATCAGGGCCGGTGCGTTGTCCGCCATCAGCCGGAAGCGCGCCTCGCTCTGCCGGAGCGCCTGTTCAGAGTGAGCCCGCTCGATAGCCGCCCAGACGCGATCGGCGATATCGCGCAAAAAGCTGACTTCCTCATTGGACCAGGAGCGTACCTGGTTATCGCAGATGAACAGATAGGCTGCAAAGCGGCCATGCTCGATCAGAGGGACGCTGACAAAGGCCCTAACATCGTTGGGCTCATACAAGGCTTGATAGTCCCGGGTGCGCGGATCCTGCTCGACATCCTGAACCACAACAGCCTCGCCCCGCTGCAGTTCGTCAAGGTAGGTGCCGTAGTCACTAATATGGAACGTACCGGTCAGGCTAGTTGTACTATGGCTCCAGTCATGGGTAACAACGGCGGTTTCACCATCAGGCTCGACTTGGGCATAACCAACCCGTGAAACATTCAGGATGTGCGCGAGGGTGTGGGAGACAATACCGCCGATATCATCGGTGTCGCTTGCTTCACGCAGGGCGTCACCCAGCTCGATCAGCGCCGTTTGTCGCTCGGCGGCAGCGGTGCGCTCCTGAATCTGGCGAGTGAGCTCGCGATTGATGGCGTTGAGCGCATCAGCATTCCGGCGCTCCTTGCTGATGTCTCGCTCAATGCCAATGATGCGGCGGGTGCCATCCGGGTCGGTCACACGGCGGCCTCTCACGCTTAGCCAGACCGGTTCGGTGCTGCTATGGGCGCGTACGCGAAATTCCAATTGTGCTTCGCTATCGCTATCGCCAGCGGTAGCCGTCCTGAACATAGCCTGGACGCTCTCGCTGTCCTCCGGGTGCAGAATGTTGATGAGCAGATCGGTCACGCTGCGGGAGGCGCTGGCTGGAATACCGGTCATCTCGGTGATTCGGTTGTCCCAGGTGATCACATCGCGGTCGATATCGTAATCCCAGACGCCCAGCGCCGCGACATCGACGGCAAGGCTGATCCGTTGTTCAGCCAGCCGCAGGTCTTCTGCAGCACGGGTACGCTCGACAACTACACGGATGCGTTCAGCCACTTCGCGAACCAGCGCAATATCTTCGGCCGACCAGCTGTGCGGGGTGCTGGCATGGACATACAGCACGCCCTTGAGCTGGCCCTTGTCATGCTGGGGAACCAGCATCATGGCGCGAATGGCCCATTGTTCGAGATTTTCCCGCTGGGCATGAGTACGTGGATCGGTAGCCGTATCGTCTACCACGATAATCGCACCGCTAATCAGGTCGGCATTCAAATCCGCACTGAAGTCACTGAGCGAAAAGCTGCCGATTTCTGGAGTAACACTATTATCGTTCCAGCTGCTCTCGGCATTAAGCGCGCCAAAGCGGTCGAGCAGCGCATAGCCGATACGCTGTACGCCCAGTACGTTGCCAAGACTTTGGCCCAGGGCGTCGGCCACGTCGGTAGGCGTCAGGGTGCCGTGCAGGCGGTCCCCCAGTTCAAGCAGGAAGCGCTGGCGGTCGTGGGTACGAATCCGCTCGCTGATATCCATGAACGTGCAGATGGCGCCCTGCAGCTCGCCGTCACGCCAGATGGGCTCGGAGCGGTATTCGACGGGGAAGCGGCTACCGTCCTGGCGGAAAAACCAATCCTGCTCGATATGGTGGGGCGTGCCGGTGTTGGCTGTTTGGAAAATCGGGCATTCGGTTTCTGGGAGCGGCGTCCCGTCTGCACGGCTGTGGTGGATGATGCCGTGCAGGGCTCGCCCGAGAACCTGGCTGCGGTCAGCAAAGCCCAACATGCGCAAGAACGCCTCATTGCACAGTGTGGTCCTGCCCTGCTGATCTACAGAGTAGAACCCTTCGCTGATCGAGTCGATCAAGAGGCGTGTGAAGGCTTCGCTTTCAAGGCGCGCCGCTTCTGCCCGCTTGCGGTCATCAATGTCCAGCGCCACACCCACCCAGCGCTCGATTTCGCCGGCTGCGTTGAACGCCGGGGTGACGCGCGCTTCAAACCAGCGGTATTGGCCGTCTGCGGCACGGAAGGGCGCCTCGATCTTGGCGGCTGTACGGCGAAGGATGGTGTCACGCCAGGTGCTTTTGACGCGCTGGATATGATCCGGATGGACCGCTCGCATCCAGCTGTCTGGATTCATGTCGTCCGGGTCAAGGCCGGTATAGGTGTACCAATAGCGGTTGGTGTATTCCATGAAACCGTGGCGGTCACCAAACCAGACGATCTGTGGGCTGACATCCATTAAAGCCCGGTAGCGGGCTTCGTTTTGCTCCGCTGTCCGCTGTTGCAGGCGTTCAGCTGTAAGGTCTTGCAGGGTCAGAAGGAATCCGTTGGTCTCGTCCCGCTCGGCCTGCAAGGCGTGGAGACTGTAGCTGGCCTGCAGGATGTGCTTGTCCTTGCGCAGGTAAAGCCCTTCGCCCTGATGATGCCCTTGTTGCCGAGCGTAGATCAGCAAGGTCTGGGGAAGCTGGCGGGCTTGGTCTTCGGCCGTGAAGAGCAGTTCCAGCGACTGTCCGCTCAACTCATGCTCATCCCAACCCAGGGCCGATTCGGCGCCAGGGTTGCAGGCCAGTATGCGCCCCTGGTTATCCAGAATCAGCAGTGCCTGACCCGGCTGGTTATGCATCAGCTGACGATTCATCGACTCGCTGCGTTCGTACGCAGCCTTCACCAGGCGCAGATCCAGGAGCTGCATGACCTGCCGGCCAAGTGCCTCAAGGGATTGCGTCTGGGCTGCAGTCAGAACGCGAGGCTGCCAGTCCAGCACACACAGCGTTCCAAGCGGTATGCCGGCAGATGACACCAGCGGAACGCCGGCATAGAAGCGCAGACCGTCTGCGGTCTTGACGAGCGGATTGCTGGCGAAGCGATCATCCCCACGTAGATCGGGAATCACCACCGGGCCTGGGTGCTCAATGGTCTTGGCGCAAATGGAGAGATGCAAAGGCATCTCCCGCACGCCAAAGCCTTTTTCAGCCAGAAACCATTCCCGATTCTCGGCAATCAGGTTGATGACAGCGATGGGCGCATGGCAGATCTGCGAGGCTAGCTGAACGATATCGTCAAAGGCGGGCTCGGAGGGGGCGTCGAGGATGTCGTAACGGTCAAGCTCCGCGAGTCGCTCGCGTTCGCTCCAGCCTGTTGGCAGTACGGGGGCATTACTCAACACAGGCTCCGCATGATTCGTCATCGTCCATAAAACCCATATACAACATCAGGGAATTTCCATTCTGCGTCACTTCATTATGCAGTGATACCCTTTTTTGGCGAAGTTCATAGATCATTCATCGCTCGCTTTGTGGTGTAACGCGGAGGACTTCTTCCATAGTAGTCAAACCTGCCGCAATTTTTTGCGCACCGGAAAGACGAAGGCTTCGCATGCCCTCTTTGAAGGCCTGTCGACGCAGCGCCGTGATATCGGTATCCGGTGAAATCAACTGTCGGGTCGCATCCGAAAGCACCATGATCTCGTACACGCCAGCCCGGCCTCGATAGCCCGTATCACGGCATTCGGAACAGCCTACGGGCTGCATGGCACCGGTGGGAAGCGGCGCGCTCCAGGGGCGGGTAAGCTCCTGCCAGTCCTGCTCGTTGAGCTCGATCGGCGCCTTGCAGTGGGGGCAGAGTGTCCGCACCAGACGCTGCGCCATGACGCCCAGCACCGTTGCCCGAATCAGATAATAGGGCACGCCCAGCTCGATCAGGCGGCTGATGGAGCTGGGCGCATCGTTGGTGTGCAGGGTGGAGAGCACCAGGTGGCCGGTGAGGGCTGCCTGGATGGCCATCTCTGCCGTCTCCAGGTCGCGGATCTCACCGATCATGATGATATCGGGGTCCTGACGCATCAGAGCACGCACACCGCTGGCGAAATTCACATCGATATTGTGTTGCACCTGCATCTGATTGAACGAGTCCTCGACCATTTCGATCGGATCCTCGATGGTGCACACGTTGACTTCCGGCGTCGCCAGCTGCTTGAGCGTGGTGTACAGCGTCGTGGTCTTGCCTGAGCCGGTCGGACCGGTTACCAGGATAATGCCGTTGGGCTGGCCGGTCATGGCGGACCAGCGGCGCAGGTCATCGGCCGAAAAGCCCAGCTGGTCAAAACTCTTGAGCAACACATCAGGGTCGAAGATACGCATCACCAGCTTTTCGCCAAAGGCGGTCGGCATGGTGGAAAGGCGTAGTTCCACTTCTTTGTCGCCGGGCATACGCGTCTTGACGCGACCGTCCTGCGGCTTGCGCTTCTCGGCCACATTCATGCGGCCCAGGTTCTTGATGCGGCTGATAACTGCCAGGGTTACCTGCGCTGGAAACTGGTAAACGCTATGGAGCACGCCGTCAATACGAAAGCGAACGGTACCCTGGTCACGGCGCGGCTCTACGTGAATATCACTGGCGCGCTGTTGGAAGGCGTACTGGAATAGCCAGTCCACGATGTTAACGATGTGGGCATCGTTGGCGTCCGGCTCCTGATCGCTGGCGCCCAGGTTGACCAGCTGTTCGAAGTTGCCGACGTTGATGCCGCGCTGCTCGACTGCCGAAGCGCCGCTGACCGATTTGGCCAGGCGGAAGAACTCCTGTGTGTAGCGTTGAATGTCGACAGGGTTGGCCACCACACGCTTGATGGGTCGCTTGAGCACATGGGTGAGGTTGCTTTCCCAGCTGCTGACAAACGGCTGGGCGCTGGCAATGGTCACCTCATCGGGAGCAACGGCCACCGCCAGGATCTTGTTGCGCTGGGCAAAAGCATAGGACATCAGTGGCGTGATCGAGGCTACGTCAATCTTCAACGGATCGATTCGGAAGTAGGGCTGGCCAGAAAACTCTGCCAGCCACTGAGTCAGGGTTTCCAGGTCCAGTTTCTTCCCGGGACGCTTCAAATCCTCTACGTTCTGGGCGGCCAGAAATTCGAGCGGGTGCTGCTGGGGATTATTAGCGCCGCGGCGAATGGTCAGACATTGCTCGGCGGCCTGCTGGTCGATCCGACCTTGTGTAACCAATTCACGCAGGACGTCGGAGAGCTCCAGCCAACGGTCCTGAGCGGGGGATGCGATAGCGGACATGCAGGTCTCCTCGTCTGTAATGTACTGCTTTAACCTTCGATCGGAGCGCCTGGCCGTACGGATAACGGCAGACAGCAGTTTCGTTTGATCGTCAGGCTTGCGCTCGGCCGCTTATACACAGCTGAGCCTTTAGGCTATAGGAAGTTCGGTGCGTCCGACGATACGTCAATGAGCGCCAGAGAGGCGCCCAGAGGATGGCTGATCATTATATGAACAGCGCCGTCGCGGTGAAATCATGGCGCACCGCCATCAGGGCCAGTGCGCCATGCTGTCTGATTAGCGGGGCAGGGCTTTCCAGGCTGGCAGTGAAATAAGCGTTCGTGCCTGGCTGGCTACTGCGTCGTGTTGCTCATGGGCGATCAGCGCTGGCAGCTTGGCAAGCTCGCCATAGAGACGATCCGTTTCGGGCAGGTCAAGCACCGGACGGGCGAGGCGTAGCCAGACCAGCATACGCTCGACGCGTGGCAACTGCTCTGCTACCAGCTCGGGCTGGTTCATGCCGCGCTGAAGAGGAATGGCATCAGCCTCTTCGCTCAAGGTTCGGGGCAACCACTTGCCCAACGACAGCTGGCCTAGCTTGTTGCCTCGGTCATTACGGGCTTCTGTCCAGCGACGATCATGCAGCCACCGGGCCGCCACCAACGAGAAGTGGCCCCAGCGTGGCTTTGCCAGCTCGTTGGCAAAGCGCTCTGGTGCCTGCTGACGTGCTTCTTCATCTTCTTGGCCAATGGTTGCAAACTTTTTCCAATCCGCCAGCAGCGCGTCCAGTGCCTGACGCAGGTCACGGCTGGACGTACGGGGAACTGCCTGGCCCAGACTGCTCAGCAGCGCCCGTAGGTCGACGAGTTGATGTACCCACTCCACAAGCAGACGCCAGTGGCCATTCCAGCGGTATTGTTCTGCCAGACGCTGGCTGCTGCCAAGCAGGTGCCAGGCAATGGCTGCGAATGCGTCATCCAGGGTGGTTTCCGCCGTCAGGGTAGGGGGCGTTAGATGCAGGGTGTAGCTGGCTGCATCGTGCAGGCGATAGCCGCGTTCGGCCTTGCTGATGTCGCAAGGCATTAGCGGCAGGTCAGCCGCCAGCTGTTCAGCCAGCTCAAGAAGATCGGCCGGCTCGCCCTCGCGCAGCTCAAGCTCCAGCTCGCAGATGGCTTCCTGATGTTCGCCAGCCAGGACCGCACCCTGGTCCAGCGCTGCCTCGACTACAGCACGGCTCTTGCCGCGTTCCCATGCGATATCGGCATAGTCGCGAGTGAAATCGGTTGTGAATATCGGCTTGAGCTGGTGTTTGTCCAGATCAGCCAGAGCCGCTGGCCAGCATTCAGGGCCCAGCAGGCTAGTGTCCAGGTCTGGACCGCTCAGGTTCCACTCCCACTCGTTGCGCTCGGACAGGCCTGCCACGCTCTGGCCGCGGCTCTTGAGGGTCTGGATGTACTGGTCACCATCGCGACGGACCCGCAGCGCCACTCGGGCATGGGCCAGCTCACGGGTGTCGGTGTCGTAGTATTGGTTGTACAGCTCGCGGCGCTTCCAACCTTCCTTGTTGCGTTTTTTCAGCACAGGGTGCTCACGCAGGGCAGCAAGGGTTTCGGGAGTCGCGCGTAATTTGATTTCGGTTTCTTTGGCCATGGCAAAAAGGTCTGGTGCCTGAAAGATCTGTGAAGTGAAGCGTTCGACCGGCGCCTTGGCGCAGCGGTATAGCTAGGCCGGCAAGGCTCGCTGGGCTATGAGTCGACTGATTGGGTATCAGTGTATCTAACCCTGCGGCCCATGACAGGAGATTCGCATGGTGCTGGCGTCATCTTTTCGAGGAGCGGCGTTGACCCGGTCATTCAGCACTCTAAGATGGGAACTAGCCGAAGGAGTACGCCTATGCCCATCCCCGCGCTCAAACAGCAATTCAAGGCCTTGTTGGCCGAATCGTCCGTCAGTTGCACACAACCACAGCTAGACCAGTCCAACGCGGGCGTCATTACGCAGTTGTCGAGCTGGTTGGGGGATCTGGGCTTTCGCTGTGAGACCCAGGAGATTCTGCCCGGAAAATACAACCTGATCGCGACCTATGGCAGCGGACCGGGTGGGCTGGTTCTATCCGGGCATACTGACACCGTGCCTTACGATGAGCCGCTCTGGGCCAGCGACCCGCTAACACTACGCGAGGCGGATGATCGTTGGTATGGGTTGGGTAGCTGCGACATGAAGGGCTTTTTCGCCTTGGTGATCGAGGCGGTTCGTACGCTGATCGACCAGCCGTTCCGTCATCCCCTGATCATCCTGGCGACCTGTGATGAAGAATGCTCCATGGACGGCGCCCGGGCGATCGCCGAGGCAGGCAGACCATTGGGACGTGCCGCGGTGATCGGCGAGCCGACCAGTCTCAGGCCCATCCGCATGCACAAAGGCATCATGATGGAGCGTATCGATATCCTGGGGCAGAGCGGCCATTCTTCTGACCCGAGCCTTGGGCGAAGCGCCATGGAGGCCATGCATGCCGTCATGGGCGAACTCATGGCACTGCGGCAGCAGTGGCAGCATGAGCACCACAACCCTTTTTTCAACGTGCCGCAGCCGACCCTGAATCTGGGCTGTATCCACGGTGGTGACAATCCCAACCGGATCTGCGGGCAGTGTGCGTTGGAGTTTGACCTGCGTCCCCTGCCGGGCATGCAGGCGGACGAGCTGCGCAATCTGATCAAGGGGCGGCTGAGACCGATTGCAGAGCGCCATGCCGTCAAGATCGACTACCAACCCTTGTTTCCGGCGGTTCCACCCTTCGAGCAGTCAGCTACCAGCGAACTGGTCCGCATCGCCGAACAACTCACCGGCTGCGAGGCCCAGGCGGTAGCCTTTGGCACCGAAGCGCCGTATCTTCAACAGCTGGGGATCGAGACGTTGGTCATGGGGCCTGGAAATATTGCCTGCGCCCATCAGCCAGACGAACATCTGGAGCTTTCCCAGATCGAACCAACCGTAAAGGTGCTTCGTCAATTGATTCACCATTACTGCATAACGCTACCAATAGCCAAGGAGTGACCGTGTTGCTGCGACGACGATGAACGAGCCCTCACCGTTCACCTTTTACTTTTGCTGCACAAGGTTTTCTCTTTAATGCACGATTACGTTAATTGGCTTCGCCACGCGTCTCCCTACATTAATGCTCACCGTGACCGGACCTTTGTGGTCATGCTGCCTGGCGACGGGCTGGAGCATCCAAATTTCGGCAATATCGTCCACGACCTCGTGCTGCTGCACAGCCTGGGTGTGCGCCTGGTACTGGTGCATGGCTCGCGGCCACAGATCGAGACGCGACTGGCTGCGCGCGGAATTGCCCCACGCTTTCACCGTGACCTGCGCATCACCGACGCTGCGACGCTGGAGTGCGTGATCGATGCCGTGGGCAGTCTGCGCCTGTCCATCGAGGCCCGTCTGTCCATGGACATGGCTGCCTCCCCCATGCAGGGCGCGCGATTGCGGGTAGCCAGCGGCAACCTCGTCACCGCGCGACCCTACGGTATCCATGACGGTGTCGATTTTCACCATACCGGTGAGGTCCGCCGCATCGACCGCAAGGGCATCAGTCGTCTTCTAGATGAGCGCACTATTGTGCTGCTGTCACCGCTGGGGTATTCGCCCACCGGGGAGATTTTTAATATTGCCTGTGAAGACGTTGCGACCCGTGCCGCTGTCGATCTGGCCGCCGACAAGCTGGTGCTCTACGGTGCCGAGCAAGGTCTGCTGGATGCCGAAGGCAACCTGATCCGTGAGCTACGTCCTCAACAAGTGCCGCCGCACCTGGAGCGGCTTGGCAGTGGCAACTACCAGGCGGAGCTGCTGGATGCGGCCGCTCAGGCCTGCCGGGGTGGGGTGCGCCGCACGCATATCGTGAGCTACGCCGAGGATGGCGCACTGCTCAACGAGCTCTTTACCCGCAGCGGTAGCGGCACGCTGGTGGCGCAGGAGCAGTTCGAGTCCATTCGCGAGGCGGATATTGGCGATGTGGGCGGTCTGATCGAACTGATCCGTCCGCTGGAAGAACAGGGGATTCTGGTACGCCGCTCGCGGGAAGTGCTGGAGCGTGAGATCGACAAGTTCAGTATCGTCGAGCGGGAAGGGCTCATTATCGCCTGTGCCGCGCTGTATCCGATCGCTGATTCAAACGCAGGCGAGCTGGCCTGTCTGGCGGTCAATCCCGACTATCGACATGGTGGGCGGGGGGACGAGTTGCTGGAACGCATCGAGCAGAGGGCCCGCGCTCAGGGCATCAAGACCCTGTTCGTCCTGACGACCCGCACGGCTCACTGGTTTCGCGAGCGAGGCTTTGAGCCCAGCAGCGTCGATCGACTGCCCAGTGCCCGTGCATCGCTGTACAACTATCAGCGCAACTCAAAGATCTTTGAAAAAGCGCTATAGGTGATTCTGGCCGGACAGCCCGGCCAGAGCCCGAACGCTACACGCTCAGCGTGCCGAGGATGCTGGCTTGGTAGGCTGCCGCAAAGGTATCGAAGTCGCCTTGGTCGGCAGTCTCCAGTTCTTCTTGGTCCTTCAATGACTGTTCTGCCATCTGCTCGAAAAGGGCCTGCTGTTCGGGGCTTAGCTCAGCCTGGCGGAAATAGTCAGCGTGGACCTTGCTCTGTCGCAGAGAGAATTCGGCAAAGCTTTCGCCATGCTCGCGCATTTCAGCCAGGACTCGAGCCGAAGGCGTTAGGGCCGGGTTGATAAACTTGTGGCGCTGCTCTTCGACTGATACATGGTAGGCGCTGCCACCGTAGGCGGTATCCAGCAGTTTGGCACAGCGATCAATGCAGCCCAGCAGCCGCTCGGCCCAGTCCAACATCGAAATCGGGGCGCCCTGGCGTTGTAGGAACAGGCCTGGCTTGCGGCCTTCCTTCACAACCTTGGTAAAATTCTGCGTACATTCGCCACACTCGCCGTTCAGCGGCGGGCTTTCCTCAAGGGCGCAGAACAGCAGGAACGCATCCAGGAAGCGTGACTCCATCACGTCGATGCCCAATGGCAGGAACGGGTTGATATCCAGGCACCGGACTTCGATGTACTGCACGCCCCGAGCAATCAGTGCCTGGACGGGACGCTCGCCCGTACGGGTAACCCGCTTGGGCCGGATGTTCGAGTAATACTCGTTTTCAATCTGCAGGATATTGGTGTTGAGCTGCACCCATTCACCATCGCGGTGAGTGCCGATTTCAGCGTAAGGCGGGTAGGGCGTCGCCACTGCCTTGCGCAGGCTCTCCGTGTAGCTCTGCAGGTCGTTGTAACACGGCGTCAGGCTGGCTTGCGCCTCGCTCTGATAGCCCAGGTCGCTCATGCGCAGACTGGTCGCGTACGGCAGGTACAACGTGTCGGCATCAAAGGTCTCCAGTTGATGCGGGCGGCCACGCATAAATCCGACATCCAGCGCAGGGGAGGCACCGAACAGGTACATCAGCATCCAGCTGTAACGGCGGAAGTTACGGATCAGCGCAATATAGCGGGAGGACTGGTAGTCACGATCGCTACGGGTATCGCCTTCGGCCTGGCGTAACAAGGGCCAGAGCGTTTCCGGTAGCGAAAAGTTGTAATGGATACCAGCAATGCACTGCATGGTCCGACCGTAGCGCACGGCCAGCCCGCGGCGGTAGACATGCTTGAGCTTGCCGATATGGGAATCGCCATAATGGGCAATCGGAATCTGCTCTTCCTCCGGCAGCGGGCACGGCATCGACGGGCTCCACAGGAGCTCACCGTCAAGCTGTCGCGTAGCGAAGCGGTGAATGATGTCGAGCTGCTCAAGCACCTTGGCAGGGTCATGCGCCGTGGGAGTAATGAATTCAAGCAGGGCTTCGGAGTAGTCCGTCGTGATCTGAGGGTGAGTCAGAGCCGAGCCCAGGGCTGCCGGATGAGGTGTCTGAGCCAATTGGCCGTGCTCGTCCACACGCAGGGTTTCACGTTCGATGCCGTGCTGACACTCAGTCAACAGCGACAGATGGGCAGAATCGCCGAGCAGGGCCAGGCGGCGGGTCAAGATATCGCTCAAGATGTTTTCCTTCACTCGACAGTGGCCCCACTATGGGGATGAGTGAGCCGGTGTACAAGTCTGTCGAATAGACTTCAATAGGCCTACCGCGGTTGCATCCGAAAGTGGACGAAGTGCACCGCGGGTACGATCGCCGTTGTGGCAGGGTAAAAGCCCGGCGCAGAGCACGCCGGGCGAACGCATTACAGGCAGGCGAACGTTGCCTGGGCTTTAGCCACCAGTTTGTCGTTCTGATGCACTTCTGCTTCGATGACGTGCGTCTTGCGCCCGGGATGGATCACCTTGGCGCGGCAGACGATTTCACCGTCGCTGACGCCCCGAATGTAGTTGACCTTGCACTCCAGGGTCACGCTGCCCGGCTTGCCCTCGAACAGGCTGTGGCTCGCCTGCCCAAGCGCTGTATCGATCAGCGAGAACAACGCGCCACCATGCATCTTGCCGTGCAGATTGAGCAGCTTGTCCTGCATGCTCATCCGGACTTCGGATTCTCCCCGCTCGGCTTTGAGGATACGCATCCCCAGCAGCTGGCTGAACGCACTGTCATTACCTGCCACGGACTGGCTCATGTTACTTCCTCAATTGTTTAGCATTGGCAAACAGTGCTGCCATGGCACCGCTGGCAGCAGGCTTGCTTTCGTTATTGGATGCATTACGGTCACGTGATGGGTTGTTGCCAGGCTTGCCGCTGCGGGGTTGCCCGCCACGTTGGCCTTCGACCTTTTCACCAGGCGTATCGCTCATGCGCATGGACAGACCCACACGGTTACGGGGAATGTCCACTTCCATGACCTTGACCTTCACGATATCGCCTGCCTTGACCACTTCGTAGGGGTCTTTGACAAACTTCTCGGACAAGGCGCTGATGTGTACCAAGCCGTCCTGGTGTACACCGATATCGACAAACGCACCAAAGTTGGTCACGTTGGTTACGACACCTTCGAGAACCATGCCGGGCTTGAGATCCTTGAGGGATTCAACGCCTTCCTGGAATTCCGCTGTCTTGAACTCGGGCCGCGGGTCTCGCCCCGGCTTGTCCAGCTCGCTCAGGATATCCGTCACGGTTGGCAGGCCAAAGGTTTCATCGGTAAATTTCTTCGGGTCCAGGCGCTTCAGGAAGCTGGAATCTCCGATCAGGGAGCGAATATCACGGCCGGTATCGGCAGCGATGCGCTCGACGACAGGGTAGGCTTCCGGGTGAACGCCAGAGGCATCCAGTGGATTGTTGCCGCTCATGACCCGCAGGAAGCCGGCAGCCTGCTCGAATGTCTTGTCTCCCAGGCGACTCACTTTCTTCAGCTCGTGGCGGGACTTGAAAGCACCATTCAGGTCGCGGTAGGCCACGATATTCTGCGCCAGCGTTGCGTTCAGACCGGAGATACGGGCCAGCAGCGCCGCCGAAGCCGTGTTCACGTCTACGCCCACGGCGTTTACGCAGTCTTCCACCACAGCATCCAGGCTACGGGCCAGCTTGAGTTGTGAGACGTCATGCTGGTACTGGCCCACGCCAATGGACTTGGGCTCGATCTTGACCAGCTCAGCCAGCGGATCCTGCAAGCGGCGAGCGATAGATACAGCGCCACGCAAAGAAACATCCAAATCCGGAAATTCCTTGGCGGCGAGCTCGGAGGCCGAGTAAACCGAGGCGCCGGCTTCGCTGACCATGATCTTGGTCATCTTGAGGCCCGGGTATTTCTTGATCAGCTCACCCGCCAGTTTGTCGGTCTCGCGGCTAGCCGTGCCGTTGCCAATGGCAATCAGATCGACGCCGTGCTTGGCACATAGCTTCGCCAGCGTATCGATGGTCTGGTCCCACTGGTTTTTCGGGGCGTGCGGGTACACGGTATCGGTGGTCAGCAGCTTGCCGGTTGAGTCGACTACGGCGACTTTCACGCCTGTCCGCAGGCCCGGGTCCAGACCCAGCGTGGCGCGTGGGCCAGCTGGTGCCGCCAGTAACAGGTCATGCAGGTTGCGTGCAAATACGCTGATGGCATCATCCTCAGCCTTTTCACGCAGTTCACCCAGCAAATCGGTTTCCAGCGAGGTGTACAGCTTGACCTTCCAGGTCCAACGCACGACTTCCGCCAGCCATTTGTCTGCTGCGCGATTCTGGTTCTTCACCCCGAAATGCTCGGCAATCATTACCTCGCAGGGGTGCATGGTCCCGGGTGCTTCATCGCCTACCTTGAGCGAGGCGCTCAAGATGCCTTCGTTGCGGCCACGGAAGATCGCCAAAGCTCGGTGGGACGGTACATTCCTGAAAAGCTCGTCGTGTTCGAAATAGTCGCTGAACTTGGCGCCTTCCTGCTCCTTTCCGGTCACCAGACGAGCTGAAAGTGTCGCTTCCTGCTTCAGGAATGCGCGCAGCTTTTCCAGGAGGTCGGCATCTTCGGCAAAACGCTCCATCAGAATGTATTTGGCACCCTCCAGGGCCGCCTTTACATCGGCGACGGCTTTGTCCGCATCTACATAGCCAGCGGCTTCGGTCTCGGGAGAAAGCATTGGATCATTGAGCAGGGCATCCGCCAGCGGGCCAAGGCCGGCTTCCAGGGCGATTTGGCCCTTGGTACGACGCTTCTGCTTATAGGGCAGGTAAAGGTCTTCAAGACGGGTCTTAGTATCGGCCTGCTTGATTTCGCGGGCTAGCTCCGGCGTAAGTTTACCCTGCTCGTCAATGCTGGCCAGGATCGCAGTGCGACGCTCTTCCAGTTCGCGCAGGTAGCGCAGGCGCTCTTCCAGATGACGCAGGTGCGTATCGTCAAGGCTGCCGGTGACTTCTTTTCTATAACGGGCGATGAAAGGAACCGTCGATCCCTCATCAAGCAGCGCCACGGCTGCGGCGACCTGTTGTGGGCGGACGCCGAGCTCTTCGGCGATGCGGGAGTTGATACTGTCCATGAAACCACCTGAAAACCAGAGAAGCGGGCCTGACCGGCAGGCTTGAAGCGCTGCATTATACCCGTCGGGTATCAACGCGCTGCGGCAATTTGCCAAGGATAAGTGTGTGCTTTCAACTTCTTATGCAGGCTAATCCCCCATTCTCAGGAAAAATCTGCTAACAATGGACTGTCCCTCTGCGGACGAGGCCTGCGCCATAATCCACTTCCCTATTTGAAGGAGTTGACATGAGCACCACCCCCGTTACGGAAGGTGAAAAGATTCTGGTCGTAGATGACGATGCTCGTCTGCGTCGCCTGCTCGAGCGTTTTCTGGCCGAGCAGGGCTACCGTGTGCGTACCGTGGAAAGCACCGAGCAGATGGACCGCCTGATGTCCCGTGAGCTTTTCCATCTAGTCGTGCTGGATTTGATGATGCCGGGCGAAGACGGTATGTCGGCCTGTGCCCGTCTGCGTGAGCAGAACAACCAGATCCCGATCATCATGCTGACGGCCAAGGGCGATGAGGGCAGTCGCATCCAGGGGCTTGAGCAGGGCGCCGATGACTATCTGGCCAAGCCTTTCAACCCTCGCGAACTTCTGGCTCGTATCAAGGCCGTTCTGCGCCGGCAAGCACCCCAGGTTCCGGGCGCACCGGGCAGCGAAGATGCCGTCGTAACCTTTGGTGATTATGAGCTTTCGCTGGCGACCCGCGAACTCAAACGCGGTGATGAAGTGCATATGCTGACCACCGGTGAATTTGCCGTGCTCAAGGCACTGGTCCAGCATGCGCGCGAGCCGCTGACCCGTGACAAGCTGATGAACCTGGCACGTGGCCGTGAGTGGGATGCGCTAGAACGGTCGATCGATGTACAGATTTCCCGTCTGCGCCGCATGATCGAGCCTGATCCCTCCAAGCCTCGCTATATCCAGACGGTCTGGGGTGTTGGCTACGTATTCGTGCCGGACGGCAACAAGTAACAGTCCGGCACTTAGGGACGCCTTCAGGCGAACAAGCCGTTGTGAACACCTACCAACAGGAAGATGCCCAGCAGCGCTCGATAGACAATGAAGATCCAGGTCGAAAAGCGTTCCAGAAAGCGCATCAGACCCCAGATGGCAGCAAACGCCGAAAGGCTTGCCACCAGGATGCCTACCAGCAGAAGCGACCAGGCTTCTGCCGGGATGGACGCATGCCAGAGCACGACCAGTTCTTTCAAGCCAGCCAGGGCAATCGCGGGCAGGCCCAGCAGGAAAGAAAAGCGGGCTGCTTCTTCACGCTTTAAGTTGAGGAACATGGCGGCAGTCAATGTCGAGCCGGAGCGGGATACTCCTGGAATCAACGCGCCAATCTGTGCAATTCCAACAATCAGGGCGTCACGCAGGCGCATTTCACTCATGTCGCGCTTGTGCTTGCAGGTCAGCTCGGCAATGGCCAGCAACGCCGCCATGCCCAGACAGGCATAGCCAATGACATTCAAGCCCCGTAAAGGCGAGTCGCAGGCATTGAGCACAGGGGAAAGCGCAAGCCCGACCACACAGATAGGGATTGTCGCCAGAATGATTGCCATGGCCAGGACAAAGGCGCGACTGTTGTAGTCCTTATGACGAATTGCATTGACGCTGCCGGTGGTAACGGAGCTGACGTCACGCCAGAAATAACTGATGACAGCTGCCAGAGCTGCCATCTGCATTGCAGCGGAAAAGGCGGAACCAGGATCTTGCCAACCTAACAGGGCTGGAACGACACGCATGTGAGCAGTAGAGGAAATTGGCAGGAGCTCGGTGATACCCTGCACAACACCTAGGAAAATAACCTGGGCGTAACTAAGGGAAGCAAAGCCAATGTCCAAGCCGGTATGGCACATATCGGACACGAAATATCTCCAGTGTGGGAGGTCTTTGAAAAGAGTCGGGCAAATGTATCAAAGTGTTTCTTAGCGAAACGAGGCTGTGAGGCATTTAAAAAGCCGTTTTGTTCAGTCACTCAACAAAATCGATGCCTTTTCTATGGAGCAAGTCTTTATAGGGTGGCAATATGCTCGGAGCGTCAATGACGTGTGGTTACTATGAAAACGCCTGCCTGGTTCCCTCAAAGCTTCTTCGCACGCTCGCTCTGGCTGGTTCTGATTGCCGTACTGTTTTCCAAGGCGCTGACGCTGGTTTACCTACTGCTCAACGAAGATGTATTGGTTGATCGCCAATACAGTCATGGCGCTGCACTGACGTTGCGGGCCTACTGGGCCGCTGATCCGGATGACCGTCCCGCTGTCGCTCAGGCATCCGGGCTGCACTATGAATCGCCGGAAACGGTGCCAGCGGGTGAGTATCATTGGCCTTACAGTGAAATTTTCGACCGCCAGATGCAGCAGGAACTGGGTCCGGATACCCAAGTCAGGGTTCGTGTACAGCAGGGGCCTGCACTTTGGGTGCTGGCGCCATCGCTGGGGCCTGATTGGATCAAGATACCGCTGTACGCTCACCCCCTGCGAGGCCAGCGAATCTGGAGTGTGCTAGGTTGGTTCTTCGGGATTGGCCTGTTTTCTACCGCCGTGGCCTGGGTGTTTGTCGGCCAGCTGAACCGGCCACTCAAACGGCTCGTCTATGCCGCCCGCGAGCTGGGTAAAGGGCATAGCGTACGCCTGCCGGAAAGTGATGCGCCAAGCGAGATCATGGAGGTCTATCATGCCTTCAATCAGATGGCTCACGATGTCGAGCAGGCTGGACGCGAGCGTGAGCTGATGTTGGCCGGCGTGTCCCACGACCTGCGCACTCCGCTTACCCGTCTACGCCTCTCAGTCGAATTGCTGCCTGAAATGGACGAAATGACGGAGGACATGGTCCGCGATATCGAGGATATGAACCTGATTCTCGATCAGTTCCTGGCATTTATACGTGATGGACGCGATGAGCCTTTAGAAGAAACGAACCTGAATGACCTGATTCAGGAAACCGTGGCGCCTTACAACCAGAATGAGGAGCGGGTCCGTCTCTCCCAGACCGATGTGCCGCCCGTGGCTTTGCGGCGTGTGTCGATCAAGCGGATGCTGACCAACCTCCTGGAAAATGCGTTCAAGCATGGAGGCGGCGCCGTGGAGGTCAGGGCTCACGTAGGTGGAGATTCGACAGCGCCCTATGTTGTGCTGAGCGTTCTGGACCAGGGACCGGGCATTGATCCCAGTGAGATAGAGGAAATCTTCAATCCTTTCATTCGGGGCAACCGGGCGCGTACCGGCTCTGGTACCGGGCTGGGGCTGGCCATCGTCAGGCGTATTGCCGCCCAACATGGTGGCAGCGTAGAGCTGCGTAATCGTGAAGGTGGCGGAGTCGAGGCACGCGTCCTGTTGCCACTAGGCCTGCTGCTGCCTCGTACCGCCAGCTGATCTGACGCTACCAGTGGAGTCCGTTATGATCGAGGCGGGCTTCCTGACCATATGGCCAGGCTTGGTTATCCGGGCCGTGTCCACTAGGCAGACCCGAGAACAACGGAACACCATAAGGCTCTAGCCATTCAGCAATAATCTCTTGAAGGCTGTGTACCACACCCTTGCGTGGGCAATCCGTAAAGGTGCCCAGGCATACGGCGCCAAGCCTGGCGCTATCGATACTGTTCAATAGCTGCCACAGGCTACGCTCGATGCGATAGTACGGCTCACCTACATCCTCCAGGATCAGAATGGCGCCTTCAGGCGCATGCAGTCCATAGCCGGTACCCTCGGTACTGGCCAGTGCCGTCAGGTTGCCGCCAATCAGCGGTCCTTGTATGGACTTGAGCGAGTGATTGACCGGTTGGGCTGGCAGATGCCCTCCGGCCGTTCTCAGCAGCCGATCGAGACTGCGAAACGAGTCCTCATGACGCAGCTGTTCTTCACCGTCATATCGTTTGGCCAATGCCGTAGCCACTGGACCATGTACTGCAGGCAGACTTTGCCGATGAAAGGCACTGAGCATGATCGAGATATCGGAGAAACCAATCAGCGGTTTAGGGCCAGCCCGCCTGATGCGCTCCCAATCAATGTGAGGTAAGAGCTGAGCACACCCATAACCGCCGCGCAGACACCAGACTGCCTTGATCTCTGGATTCTCAAAGGCCGCATAAATATCGGCCAGGCGCTGGTCTACTGTGCCTGCGAGGTAGCGATGACGTGCTTGTACGTGCTTGCCTGCAACATACGGAACCCCCATTTCGCTCAGCCGAGCATAGGTGGTTTCCAGCGCATCGTTGGCAATCGCCGCCGCTGGTGCGATTAGCGCCACCTTGCCTCCAAAGCTGGAGGCATCAAGAAGAGACGTGCTGCCTGTCATCCCTTAGCCTTTGCCTTTGGTACGTGTCAGGTTGGGGCCACTGTTCTTTTCCAGATACTGGATGATCATGCCCGCAATGTCCTGGTTGGTCGTTTGCTCGATGCCTTCCAGGCCCGGTGAAGAGTTCACCTCCATGACCAGCGGACCATGATTGGAGCGAAGAATATCGACACCGGCCACATTCAGCCCCAGCACCTTGGCGGCTCTAATGGCGGCCATACGCTCTTCAGGCGTAATTTTCACCAGGCTTGCCGTGCCGCCGCGATGCAGGTTGGAGCGAAACTCACCGGGCTTGGCCTGACGTTTCATGGCGGCAATCACCTTGTCACCCACCACAAAGCAGCGAATATCCGCACCGCCTGCCTCGCGGATATACTCCTGCACCATGATGTTCTGCTTGAGTCCCATGAATGCTTCCAGTACCGACTCGGCAGCCTTTTCGGTTTCACACAGCACCACGCCGATTCCCTGAGTACCCTCCAGCAGCTTGATGACCAGCGGAGCACCGCCAACCATGCGGATAAGGTCCGGTACATCATCTGGAGAGTGCGCAAAGCCTGTCACCGGCAGGCCAACACCCTTGCGTGACATCAACTGTAGGGAGCGCAGCTTGTCTCGGGCTCGGCTGATGGCGACGGACTCATTGAGCGGAAAGACGCCCATCATTTCGAACTGCCGCAGCACTGCGCAGCCATAAAACGTTACCGATGCCCCAATTCGCGGAATCACGGCATCGAAGTCTTCGAGCGGCTTGCCTCTATAGTGAATCTGCGGTTTGTGGCTTGCGATATTCATATACGCGCGCAACGTATCGATCACGACCATCTGATGACCACGTTGCTCCCCGGCTTCCACCAGGCGACGAGTGGAATACAGGCGAGGATTACGCGACAGCACAGCGATTTTCATGCAGCACCCGGAGCGGGAGAGAGGGATAGGATGGGTTTGTCTTGCGCATAGCTGACGGCCGGATTCACGATCAGGCCACCCTCGACCAAGGCTTTCGAGCCTAGAAGCATGCGGTAACGCATGCTCTTGCGGCAGGCCAGGGTAAATTCCACTGGCCAGGATCGATTACCCAGAGCGAGATTGGTTCGAATCACATAGCGGTTCTGAGCATGGCCATTGGAGCTTCGTATGGTCTTCTTGGCTACCAACGGGGCTTCGCAATGCCGGTGCCGGGACTGCACCAGTGTGCCCAGATGGACCGTAAAACGCACCCAGCGTTCACCGTTACGCTCAAAAGGAACAACTTCCGTTGCATGCAGGGCTGAAGTGCTCGCACCTGTGTCGATCTTGGCCCTCAGGCCGATTACGCCCAGGTCCGGCAGGGCGACCCATTCACGTAGGCCGATAATGGCCAGCTCGTCGAGTGTGTCCAAGCGTAATCCTTGAAGTCGGGATCAGTGTCCCCATATCTGCTTATCGATGGAGGCCAGCGCATTGAACGCAGGCTTGGCAAACCAGTAACCCTGCATCAACGTGATACCAATGTCACGCAGGCAATCACGCTCGGCAGCGGTTTCAATACCTTCGGCAATGATCTGGATGTTCAACTCCGTACACATGGAGACGACGGCTCGAACAATGGCCTGCCGGACTCGATCATGATCGATATTGCGAATCAAGGCCATATCCAGCTTGATCAGATCCGGTTGAAAAGCGGCTAGCAGGTTCAAGTCTGAATGTCCGGCACCAAAGTCGTCAATCGCCGTCATGAAGCCGAACTGGCGATATTCCTTCAGGATATGCGTTAGATGCTGGCTATCACCAATATGCTCGCTTTCAACTGTTTCAAAAATAAGATTGCTCAACGGAAAGTCATGCCGTTTGGCCGCCTCCAGTGTGCTGCGAATGCACAGCTCCGGTCGATAGACGGCATTTGGAAGAAAGTTGATGGAAAGTTTTTCCTTCATTCCAAGCTTTGCTGCGCCTGAAATCGCCTTGGTGCGGCATAACTGATCGAAACGATAGCGGTTATGCGCATCCACCCGCTCAAGCACTGAAAGCGCACCCTGGCCTTCCGGGCCACGGACCAGCGCCTCGTGAGCAAAGATACTGCGAGTGGTTACGTCAACAATAGGCTGATAGGCAAAGGCGAAATCGAACCCAAGGGGTTCACTCTGGTGGCAGCCCTGGCAGCGCATAGGGTTGGTTAATTCTTCAGGAAAGAAGGTCTTCATGATCGTACCGTTAGAATGCCCGTAACCAGCCCTGGTCTAATGGCAAAAATTGATAAGTATTCGGAGCGTTTTCGTTAATGACGTCTATTCAAGATATAGATGAAAAAGTCCGCCTGGATAAGTGGCTGTGGGCTGCACGGTTCTTCAAGACACGAGCACTGGCCAAGGCTGCTATAGAAGGAGGCAAGGTTCAATGTCGGGGTGAGCGGTGTAAGCCCAGCAAAGAGCCCAAGGTCGGTGATGAGCTGACGATTCGTCAGGGGTTCGATGAGAAGACCGTCATAGTCCTCTCCCTGTCTCAACAGCGTCGCGGAGCACCCGAGGCCCAGTTACTGTATCGGGAGACAGAGGAAAGTCTTGAGCGTCGCGAGCGGGCTACGGCCATGCGCAAGGCAGGAGCGCTTGGGTTGGCAACGGATGGAAGGCCAACCAAGAAACAGCGCCGTCAGATTCATCGATTCCGGGGCGACGCTGATTCTCGGGCCAATGACTAGATGAGCAGTCAGTAGTGCTTGACCAGGCTCATCTGCCGGATAACAGGAATATGAGCTGCTACACGAAACAGCGGCGCAGTTAAACGAAGGAACATGCGGCTACCGGCATTGGCCAGCGGCGTATAAAACCCCCAGGCCATTGCCAGTAGTGCAACGGCAATACCGCCCATATAGTCATCCGAAGCCCAGTGAGCACCGGCGACCAGGCGCGGCATCATGAAAAGCATTACCAGTAGCCAAGTGACGATAAGTTGTAATGGGTTGCGCGTAAAAGCCGTTAGAAAGAGGCCCCAGAGCAGAAGAACCGAAGCATGATCCCCCGGAAAGCTGGCGCCGGAGCGATCTTTGAGCTCCCAGGCCTTTTCCCAGGACTGGAAGTAATCGCTCATGTGAATGGCATACGTCAGCATGTCGGATGGACTGGCATGCTGCAGGCCGGCGGCTTCGATAGCCTTGGTGAACAGGTTGCGGATCAGCAGCAAGGCTAGCAGTACCGTAAGCAAGCCGAAGAAGGCGCTACGGACCTGCTCTGGTTTGAACACCCAATTCCCACGTATCGTAAGTGTGAGAAGAATGATGCCCACAACGATGTCGAATGGCCTCAGGCTGGCAACGGCCCAGACGTGTAGCCAGACCGTATTGCTTTCCAGCGGTGCGTTCAGCGCACGGAAGAGATGCGCATCCAGATCCAGAAGAGTGGTGCGTACGGAAGGGATAAGCCAGAGAATAATCAACAGCAGCGCCACGAGGTGGCTGATTAGAAATGCTCGCCATTGCCACTTGGCTTGGAAGAGTGTGGCATTGTCCATAGAATGAAATGAATCCATATGAATAAACAGAAAGCGTGACCGCACGGGAGTGTTGTCACGCTTTTGTCATTTTCCCTGTTCAAGCGTACTTTTGTCATGACCCCATTCGATTACACACAGCGTTTCCTGTTTGAAGACACCGACGTTCGCGGCGAACTTGCATTGCTTGAAAGAAGCTATGTAGAGGTGCTTGCCAAACACCCCTATCCAGAACCCGTCGCGCAGCTGTTGGGTGAAATGCTTGCAGCAGCTGCCTTGCTGTGCGGCACGCTCAAGTTCGACGGTCTGCTGGTATTGCAGGCACGCTCCAGCGGTGCGATTCCTCTATTGATGGTGGAGTGCTCGAGCGCCCGAGAGGTGCGCGGTATCGCCCGCTACAATGCCGACGACATCGCTCCTGATGCCACGCTGAAAGATCTAATGCCCGAAGGTATTCTTGCCATTACGGTCGATCCGACCAACGGTCAGCGTTATCAAGGGATCGTTCCTCTCGAAGGCCAGACGCTCGCTGAATGCCTTTCAGGCTACTTCGCCACGTCCGAGCAGCTGCCTACCCGCTTCTGGCTCAATGCCGATGGACGGCGCGCTCGTGGGCTCCTGCTCCAACAGCTGCCAGCGGACAAACACAAGGACAAAGAGTCGCGCGACGCCAGCTGGGAGCACCTTACAACCCTCGGCAATACGCTGACTGCAGAAGAGCTGTTGGGGTTACCCAACGAAACGGTACTTCATCGTCTCTATCATGAAGAAACCGTCAGAGTCTTTGATCCTCAAATCGTCGAATTCCATTGTGGCTGTTCTAGGGAACGTTCTGCCAATGCGCTTGTCTCTGTGGGCCAGGAAGATGTCGAACTGCTATTGCAGGAGCAGGGTGGTCAGATAGAAATCGACTGCCAGTTCTGCAATCAGCGATACCTGTTCGACGCTGCCGATGTCGCGCAGATTTTTGCAGGCGGTGGAAGCCAAACACCGCAAGAAACCCGTCACTAAGCATTGCATTCAGGAATAGGCTTTCTGGCATAATCGCGCGACTTCGTTTTTTATGTAGCCAAACTCGGGTTAAGCTACAAAACGCAAAAGGACCGGCCGAGGGCCGACGGGGAACTACATGACGCAAGCCAACGTTTATACCGATATTAGCGCCGCGCAGCTGGTAGAAGAGGCGCTTCGGCGCGGCGAGGGTGAGTTAGCCGCCAATGGCTCTCTTGTAGTCAAGACTGGACATCGCACCGGCCGCTCGCCAGCCGACCGCTTCATTGTTGAAGAGTCGTCTACCCGTGATGCCATCGATTGGGGTTCTATCAACCGTCCTTTTCCAGCGGAAAAGTTCGATGCGCTATGGGATCGCGTTTCAACCTATGTAGGTGAGCGGGATCACTTCGTTTCGCATGTGCATGTAGGCTCCGATCCAGAGCACTACCTTGCAGTCAAGATGACTACGGAAACCGCCTGGCACAACCTGTTTGGCCGTTGCCTGTTCATCAACCCGGAAAGTTACAACCCTCAGTCCCGCCAGGAGTGGGAAATCCTTAACGCCCCTTGGTTTGTCTGCGAGCCGGAGCGTGATGGAACCAATTCCGATGGCACCGTCATCATTAACTTTGCTGCTCGCAAGGTATTAATCGCGGGCATGCGTTATGCCGGTGAAATGAAGAAGGCCATGTTCTCGGTGCAAAACTTCCTGCTGCCTGAGCATGATGTACTTCCTATGCACTGTGCGGCCAACATGGGCGAAGAGGGCGACGTTACGCTGTTCTTTGGCCTGTCGGGAACAGGTAAGACGACGCTATCTGCCGATGAAAGCCGTTACCTGATCGGTGACGACGAGCATGGCTGGGGTGTCGGCACCGTCTTTAATATAGAGGGCGGCTGCTATGCTAAGTGTATCGACCTGTCCGAAAAGAATGAGCCTGTCATCTGGAAAGCCATTCAGTTCGGCGCTGTGCTGGAAAACGTGGTGCTTGATCCACAGTCGCGCCAGCCAGATTATTCGGACGATAGTCTGACCCAGAACAGCCGGGCGGCCTATCCTCGTGAGTTGATCGAAAAGCGTGCGGAACTGAACCGCGGTGGCGAGCCTAATGCAGTAATCTTTCTCACCTGCGATCTGACGGGTGTGCTGCCTCCTGTATCTATCCTTAATAACGAGCAGGCGGCTTATCATTTCCTTTCGGGTTACACTGCGCTGGTGGGTTCTACTGAAATGGGATCGGGGGCTGGCATCAAATCCACTTTCTCTACCTGTTTCGGTGCACCCTTCTTCCCGCGTCCGGCGGCCGAGTACGCTGAGCTTCTCATCAAGCGTATCAATGGGTTCGGCTCCAAAGTTTACCTGGTGAACACTGGGTGGACCGGGGGCGGTTACGGTGTAGGCAAGCGCTTCAATATCCCAACGACACGAGCAGTGATTGCTGCTATTCAAAGTGGGGCGCTGGTCGATGTTGAGACCGAGCATTTGCCCATTATCAACCTTGATGTTCCCAAGGTCGTAGCTGGTGTCGATACTGCATTGCTCAACCCGCGTAACACTTGGGAGGATAAAAATGCCTATGATGAATCGGCCAAGGCGCTGGCAGGCAAGTTCATCGAGAACTTCAAAAAGTTCAGTGGCGTCTCCGAAGCGATCAAGGCAGCTGGTCCACAGTTATAATCGTTAGGCTGAAAACAAAGGGTCGCTTAAGCGACCCTTTGTTTTTTAAGAAAAAATTTAAGAAAAACGCATTTAATGATTGCATGTGAAAAATTAAATGCATAAAATGCGCCCGCCTTGAACATGTAAGTCCATTGGTTGGCGGTCAAGGCAACGTAAGTTGAGGAAAAGTAAGAAAATCCTTGACACGACGGCAGCAAGCAAATAGAATGCTGCCTCCTTTGGAGGGATTCCCGAGCGGCCAAAGGGATCAGACTGTAAATCTGACGTCTACGACTTCGAAGGTTCGAATCCTTCTCCCTCCACCAAATTGCAAGAGCTACAGGCTCTGCGGGTATAGTTCAGTGGTAGAACCTCAGCCTTCCAAGCTGATGATGCGGGTTCGATTCCCGCTACCCGCTCCAGTTTGTTGTAGTTTGCTCATGTAGCTCAGTTGGTAGAGCACACCCTTGGTAAGGGTGAGGTCAGCGGTTCAAATCCGCTCATGAGCTCCATTATTAAGGGCAGATATGAGAATATCTGCCTTTATTTTATGGTGGCGTTACTTGCTCAATTCTTGATGGGAGAGAGTGTCGA
>NZ_BDAE01000002.1 GCF_002091675.1 Pseudomonas luteola NBRC 103146
AGCAGGAAAACTTCCCATATGCTGCTTATCACTGCCAGAATGATCGGCTGATGAATATATTTATCAGGTAATCTAGGCCGATGTCAGATCTTCTTAATCCACATATATCGCATGATCCTGATACGTTGATCGCTTGTCCTGAGTGTGATCTTTTAATGCAAAAGGTCACACTAGCAGTAGAAACTGAGCACAAGATATTGTGCTCAAGATGCGGCTATGAGCTTTATCACTTTAAAAGGCGAGTGGTTGATAAGGGGCTCGCTTTGGTCGTGACTGCTTTGCTTCTTTTTATACCTGCTAATTTCCTGCCCATCATGAAGCTTAAAATGTTCGGGCAACAGACATATGACACTGTCTGGAGTGCAGTCATAGCGCTCTATAAAGCAGACATGACGATCATTGCTTCACTTGTGCTCTCGTGTAGCCTATTTATTCCTCTCATTAAACTGATTTGTCAGTTGCTGGTCCTTATCAGCCTTAAGCGACCTTCAATCAGATCAACAGGTATCTTATTGCTAAAGTGCTATCAGCATCTTCGTGAGTGGGGAATGTGGGAGATCTACTTGTTAGGCATCCTGGTTGCGATGGTCAAAGTCGGCGATGTAGCCGAATTAAGTCTGGGTGTGGGTTTGTTTTGCTTTACGGCTCTACTGCTTATCCAGGTCTGGCTGGACTCGCTTATGTCACTCCAGCAGTTATGGCAGGAAATAGAGGTGGAGTCTGGTCATGCGGGCCGTTGATCAAAGCCTATGGGTATGCCGTGAATGTCATAAGTTAAACAAGCCTGCCCACTCTTGCAGTCGTTGCGGAGCGGCTCTTTATCCCCGTGTTCCCAAGAGCATATCGAGGAGTTGGGCGCTACTGGTTGCCGCCGCTATCTGTTATGTTCCGGCAAATCTTTTGCCCATCATGACGGTGAGCTATTTTGGCAAGGGCGAACCGTCAACCATCATCTCTGGCATCATTGACTTGATTAACAACGGAATGATTCCTATTGCTGCAGTCGTCTTTGTCGCCAGCATTATTGTTCCTACATTCAAACTTATTGGACTGGCCTGGCTGTTGATTTCCGTCCAGCGCAAAAGAGCAATGCGCGCTCGGCAACGCATGTTTCTGTTCCGTTTTATCGAGTGGATTGGACGCTGGTCCATGCTTGATATCTTCGTAATCGCAATTTTGGTAACCCTGGTCAATTTCGGCAATTTTGCCAACGTGGATGCCAATTCCGGCGCGATCGCTTTCGCAGCTGTAGTAATTTTGACCATGCTTGCTGCAAAGACTTTTGATCCTCGATTGATCTGGGATCACGCCTGCTCAGAGGATAACGATGGGTGATTTGCCCCAACCTGTAATACGTCCTGCCTCACGTTGGTCTGCCCTTTGGGTGTTACCACTGATTGCCTTGGCCATTGCTGCCTGGTTAGGGTGGAAGGCTTATAACGAGTCTGGAACGCAAGCCACGATCCGCTTTGATGATGGGGAAGGTATTAGTGTTGATCGAACAGAGGTGCTTTATAAAGGTATCTCTCTGGGTAAGGTAAGTAACATCAAGGTCGCAGAGGATAGCCGGGGAGTTATCGCTACGATCAATATCAACAAGGATGCCGAGAAATACCTGCGTTCTGAAACACGTTTCTGGCTGGTGAAACCCCGCGTGTCGTTAGCAGGTGTAACCGGCTTGGAAACCCTTGTCTCTGGGCAGTACATTGCAATTCAGCCTGGCGGCGGAGAGGCTGCACGGGATTTTGTGGCATTGCGCGATCCTCCACCATTAACCAGTAATTTGCCCGGCCTGCACCTTACGCTCAAAGCCGAACGATTAGGTTCTCTTATACAGGGTAGCCCTGTGTATTACAGGCAGCTGGAAGTTGGGCAGGTAGAAGGGTATCAGCTAGGCAGCGATCCTCGAGTTGTCGAGGTCAAGATTCATGTCCGTGAAGAATATGCGCACCTTGTCCGCAAACATACCCGCTTTTATAACGCCAGCGGTATCAGTGTTTCCGGTGGGCTTGACGGCTTCAAGGTGCATAGTGAGTCGATCATAAGTCTCGCGGCGGGCGGGATTGCCTTCTTCACGCCTGGAAACCATGAAGACAGTCCACCTACCAACAGCTCTCCTTTCAAGCTGTATAGCGATTATGAGGCTGCCGAGGCGGGTTACAAGGTGGTTCTGCATGTCCGCGACGTTGCAGGGCTGAATCCGGGGCGCACGCCTGTCATGTTCAATGGTGTGCAAGTAGGTACCATGAAAGCCTTGAGCATGAATGAGGACTATACCGGTGCTACTGCCGAGTTGATGATGGATCCTCGCACCGAATCGCTCATGAATGTGGGCAGTGAGTTCTGGACGGTCAAGCCTTCGATTTCACTGGCAGGCGTAACGGGAATCGAGGCATTGGTAAAAGGAAATTACCTTGCCGTGCGGTTTGCCAAGCATGGACGTCCCGCTCGCGAGTTCACGATTCGTTCCAAAGCGCCTCCATTGAACACAGATGCACCTGGTCTGCACTTGGTTCTGTTCAGTGATCGTTTGAGTTCAGTTGATATTGGAAGTCCGATTCTCTATCGGCAAATGCAAGTGGGAAGCGTGCAAAGCTATCAGCTGTCTCGCGATCAACAGAGGGTTGTTATCGGTATACATATCGAGCCTGAATACGCGTCTCTTATCAACTCTTCGACTCGCTTTTGGAATGCCAGCGGCGTGACGCTTACCGGTAATCTGAATGGTGTTCAGGTCAAAAGCGAGTCGCTGCAAACGTTGATTACTGGCGGGATTGCATTTTCTACGCCGGATCTAAAAGCCAAACGTGTAGGTGATGCACATCGTTTTTCGCTGTTCAAGGATCAGGATGAGGCGATACGTAAAGGTACACTGATTGAGCTACGTATGGATAACGGCGAAGGCATGAAGCCTGGAACTCCACTTAATTTCCGTGGTTTGAAGGTGGGGCAGGTAGAAGATGTCGATCTGGCAGATGATTTGGCCAGTGTAAGGGTCAAGGTTCGCGTGACCGACGCGGAAGACCGTATTGCCAGCTCGGGTGCTCAATTCTGGGTGGTAAAGCCCGAACTGGGGCTCTTGAGAACGGAGAATCTTGGTACGCTGGTAACCGGACGCTATATCGAAGTCTCACCAGCTGCTCGTGTAGGTGTCGCCAAGACCCGTTTCGATGTTCTACCCGAGCCACCTAACACGTTGGATAAAGAGCCGGGGCTGCATCTGGTCCTCAGCGCTTCTCGACGTGGTTCGCTTAAGCCAGGCGTTGAGGTGAGCTATAAGGAAATACCGGTAGGCAAGGTTACGCGCCTGGAGTTGAGTAGCGAGGCCAACCGCGTGCTGGTACATATTCTGATCGAGCCACGTTATGCCCCATTAATACATGCCGGAACGCGGTTCTGGAATGCGAGTGGTGTTGCGGTGGATGCCAGCCTGTTCAGGGGCGTCAAGCTACGCAGCAACTCGTTTGAGGCTCTTCTGGAAGGCGGAATCGCCTTTGCCACGCCTGAACAGGATATGGGTAAGCAGGCCCTGCCAGGCCAGACGTTTGTTCTGTTTGATGAAGTAGAGCCTGAGTGGCAGGGCTGGTCGCCGAAGATCAAATTGGGTAACGCAAATTGAGAGGAACAGGCCTAAGCCTGCTCCTCTTCAAGCGTCTCCGTTATTGCAGGCGCGACCGATTCTTCCTTGCGGTGAATGTATTTCCAGTCATCCTCATCGATATAAATACCATTCGGACTGCTGCCGCCCTCAAGGTCTATCGCCACGTGGGCGGCTACCTGAGGCTTTACGCTGGCCAGGATGGGCACAAAGCCTAGCTGGCGGCTCGTCTCGATCAGGGCCATCTGATTGCGTTCGTCAATGTCCGCGGCTTCGTCGAGATAGTAGGGCAGACGTATGCGGCTGGCTTGTTCACGATCCATCAAGTGCAGGAGCAGGTACATGTTGGTCAGTGCCTTGATGGTCATGGTCGTGCCGTTTGAGGCTGCACCGTCAATATCGGTGTGAATAATCGGTTGGCCACCGACCTTGGTAATTTCAAAGGCCAGTTCGAACAGATCTTTCAGGCCCAGCTGGTTATGGTTGGCTGCAACCAGGCGAGCAAGATATTCCTTGGCCTCTTCGTTCTTGGCGTCCTGCTCGGCGCTTTGGGTAAGATCGAAAACAGAAAGCGTTTCGCCCTCTTCATATTGGCCTGCGCTGTGAATGATCTGATCGATGTGCTTGAGCGCGTCCTTGTTTGGTGCGAGAACAATGCGAAAGCTTTCCAGGTTCGAAACCTGGCGGCGGTTGATTTCTCGGTTGAAGAGTCCCAGCTGGTGCTCCAGGTTGTCGTAGTCGTTACGGATGTTGCGCAGCGTACGGGCAATATCGGTCACAGCGGCGCGACGAGCTTTGGCTAGCGTCAGCGCTTCGTCCTGGCGATGGGCGTAGGCATTGACGAGTAGGGTCAGTCGGCGCTCCGGGTCGTCTTCGTTGTCAAACTTGGCGACTCCTTTGAGGCGAACCTGGGCATAGAGGGCGTCGATTTGTGTATCGATACGCTGCAAGGCTTGCCAGGTGTCTTGATAGTCGTTAAGCAGGGGCAGCAGGTTATCCAGCGAGTCATCTACTGATTCCATGAAGGGAATTCCCTGGGGAAGATCGCTAGGAAGAAGCTGCCGGCGACGCAGGGAGTCGTCCAGGGTACGTTGCTTGGCTTCCAGATCGGCCAGTTGGCGTGCGATCAGCTGAAGCTTTACGGAAACCTGCTGAACACGTTCAGTAAATGCATCGCTTGAACGCTTGAGCTCGTCCTGGGAGGCTTCGAGTTGAGCCAGCTGCTCGAGTTTTTCAGCCTCCTGGGCAGCCAGCGTCTGATAGCGACGGAAGTCTTCCAAAGCTTTTTGAGCATCCAGTACTTCCTGATAGAGCTTATCGGACTGCGCCTTGCTCAAGACGCGATCAGCGGCAACGGCTTGCTGGGTCTTGAGCTGCTTGAGTTCGCGTTCCAGACGATCACGCTGGTCGCGTAGTGCAGCGCGGTCAGCTAGCGCCTGTAAGGTTGGAGGCTCAATGGAGGAAAGGTCTATCGAGAGGCCTGGAGCTTCGAAGCGCTCACCGTTGAAGCCATCCAGTACAGTGCTAAGTGTCTTCATCCATTGGGTATCATCCAGACGGACACCCTGTTCACCCAAAGGCAGGCTGAACAATGCGCCATTGAACAGGCGCATCAGCCGATCAACATCCTGCTGCGAAAACTCCTCACGCAGACGCGCATAGCTGTTGTTATCCGCGTGATCCAACTGCTGAGCGATCGATTTAAGACGCCTTTCAAGGTCACGGACACGCTCGTCAAGATCGCCATTGCTGAACTGTCTTGACTGAGACAGGGCGCCAGCCAGCTCATCATGCGCGTCTTTGGCAGCCATGAGGCTCTGCTCGAGCTGAGCGGCAGATTCAGCCAGGGCAAAGCGGTTCTTCAGGGCAGCCATCTCTCCCAGCCAACGCTGGATCTCGCTGAGCTGGCGCTCCAGACGCATCATTTCCTGGGTGCTGTTACGCTGAGTGTTCTGCAGGCGATCCTGTTCGCTGCGCAGGTGTTCGGCCTGGCTGACCAGCTCATCGCGGCGATCTTCGGAATAGGTTTGCCACGCACCGAGAAGTGCATCCAGCAGCGGCGAAAGGCGGTGCAGTTTACCGCGCAGCCGTTCGCGTTGCTGGACACCGTTGGCCAGCGCCTCTACCAGCGGGCCGGCTGCGACCAGAGCCTGATAGTCCTGTTCCATACGACGTACGTCACGGAAGGCTTCCTCAGTAGCGGCGATATAGTCGACGCTGCCGGAGCGCAGGCTGTGTTCGAAGGCATCGAGGAATAATTGCTTGAGCTTAGCCGCCGTGATTTCACGCATGTGGAGCAGGTTGATAAACAAGGCCCGGAAGGTCTTGAGGCTTTGTTCACTGGTGGAGCGCAGAGGGATCAGCGTCAGGTCCAGAGGAATGGAGGTATGGCCGCCAACCAGAAGACGCCTTAGCTCCTCGGGTTTGACCTCGTAAGCCTTAATGCCTTCTCGCTCCAGATTTTTGAACAGCTCGCGTTGCCTTAGGCAGGTGCCGTTTTTCTGGTAGTGAGCCAAGTCCAGCTCGCCGGCATAAGCAAAGAACTGATGGCCAAAGCCGCCTCCCGGCCCTCGGCCTACTACACCAATCACATGGGGTCCGTGGGGCAGAGAAAGCTCTACCAGGATGTAACTGGTGTCGGTAGCGAAGTAGAACTTGCGTGATTGCTCGAGGTTGTACTTGCCAAAGCTCATGTCAGACATGCGCGCCAGGATAGGAAACTGAAGCGCATTGATTGAGGCGCTCTTGCCCAGGTTGTTGGCGCCGTAGACTGACAGCGGATGTTCAAGCGGAAAAAGCCCCAGGCTGTAACCCGCTGTATTGAGCAGGGCAAAGCGGCGGATGCCGTAACGGGTCAGGCTCATGCGTCGGTCTCCTGGTAAGCGCGTTCTTCTGCGACGGCTCGGGCCAGCTCGTCCTCCTCATCAAGTGTCGTCAAGGCGTCGATATCGTCATCAAGCAATTCGGGGGCGGGCAAGGGCAGATCACTGTGGAGCGTGGCGGCCAGATCCCGGTCCTGCTGAACTGCCAGACAGACGTCCAAAAAGCGGTGCATGGGCGGCAGGAAGCGATAGATACCGTTGTCTTCCGAAGCAAAGCCAAGCTGGGTCAGGCGGCGCAGGATTTTTTCCTCCAACTCATCTTGCGTTTGTACTTCAGCCTGCAGGAACAGGTCTCGGTACTTTTCCAGCAGGGTCGGCAGTTCGTCACGACCTAAGCTGCCGCCATCCAGAACACTGAGCGGATCACGGCCCTGATCCGCCAGATGCTCGACCATGATGAACGTGAACAGCGCCAAGCGCTGGGCCGTCTTGTTTACCTGGGCGCCCATTTGTTCAGGCACGAAGTAATAAAAACCACGTGTATCGCAAACAAGCTCGAAGCCCAGCGCCTTGAAGAGGGTTCGATAGGCATCCTGAAGGTTGGACAGTTGTGCGTATAGCTCGGGCTCGCGGCGGCTGATATGAAAGCCCTTGAGCAGCTCGCGGAAAATCGGCGCAAGCAAGGAGAGTTCAGTTAAATCAATGTGCATGGGGGGTGCTCGCAGTATCTCGGGCGGAGAGGGCGAAAGAGCACAGGCTGACCTGGTGCTCGGCAGTATTGTAATCACGGCGCGGCAGACGCTCGCGCTGGAAGCGGCTGTCACGGGAGAGACGAGAGAACCAGTACAGGAGCTCGTCGGTGGCGCCTTCAGGCTCCTGTTCGAGTAGCCAGATCATGAGGTCTGGCATAGGCAGGGCATTTTCGCAGCGATCCAGCATTTCACGGGCGGTACGAGGTGCCTTGGGCTTCGTGGTTTCCTTGCGTGACTCGCTTGCCTTGGGAAATTGCGCTGGCTTGGGCTCGAAGCGTGCCAGGGCGTATACATAGCTTTCCACCTGAGAGGCTGTACCCAGGAAGACGCTCTGGGGGCGACTGAAGAGGGGAATAGCTGTCTGCGGAACGGCATCCAGACCTTTACGGCGTATAGCGGCCAATGCCAGGGCTGCGCCACGAGTAATGGCATTGTGGCGGCGGGCTTCTTCACGTAGCGGCAGTAGCAGCTCACGTGCACGGCGCAGCGAGAGTTGGGCCGTCGTCTGCATTTCAAGAATTCGGGCATGGGTGCGCAGCAGCAGATCATCATCGACCAGCTTTCCCAGGCGATGTTGCTCACCCATCAGGCGTAACAGGACGTGCTCGACCCGATTGACACCTTTCTCGAAGATGCCATCGGCCGAGACGAGCTGAATCATGGGTTCGACATATTCGTCCCAGGTAGCCAGGACTTCGGCGTAACGCTGCCGCAACGGGATCTGACGATCATTGGTCTTGGCCCGCTCGGCGACTCCTACAAGGGCGTGCTCGTCGTTACTCAGCTTTTTCAGGACGTCCCGTACACGCATATCCAAAAGGCGCAGCTGTCGGGCCAGCTCATTGCTGTCTCGTGCTTCGAAAGCGTCCTGGATATGAGCGGCAAGCCGTTCCAAGTGGCGCAGGTAGGCTTCGATTTCAAGGCACAGCCCCAGGCGGTGTTCGCGACGCAGGTAGGCCAGGAAATCATGAATCTGTGCGTTAAGCTCGAAACGGTTGGGGCTCTTGGCAACCGGGACCAAAATATCCAAGCGGATCCACGCATCGAGTAGTGCCGTGATATCGGCTGGCGTGCTGTCAGGTAGCTGGGCTCCAAGCCGGGTGCGGAGTTCTACAAGGCTCAGCGTGCCGCTGTCGAAGTGCTCGCACAGTGGGTCCAGCTGCGCCCAGTGTTCGGCAAGTGCGCGGAGAACGCGCTTGGGATCGATCATGACGGGGCCGTTTGCACAAAAGAGTCAATTGTACTGTATGGCCCTAGGCTAAAGGATCAGCTTTGACATGTGGTCGGCCAGTTTGCGTAATGAGTACGCTTTGGCCTTTCCGTCAGGTAGCAAGGCGCGCGATAATTGGTCTTTTTACAGCGTCCGCTGCGGCGCTGATCTATGATGAGCCGTATGACTTTTTTGTTGCTGACGGAATGCTGCCAATGATGGCCGAAGATCGGCGCCGCGCGTATCTGCGCGCCATGCAGATAGACGTCTGGCTGCCACGAACGACGCTGCCTTTTGCTGCACCTTCCCGTCCGGAATTGCTGGCATATGTCGATCCAACTGCCTTGCCCGAGGAGCCAGCACCGGCTGTCGCTCGGCCAGCCCCCAAGGTGGAGGCGCCGGCTGCAAAGCTGGTTCGGCCGGAGCGTCCTACTGTTTCTTCGGCCAAGGTCGCCACGCCGCCTGAGTCTGAATCTCGTCCTGAGCCGATCAAGCGAGAAGCGCCGCCTCGCTTTTCCCTGCAATTACTGCGAGCCGGATCTTGCCTTCTGCTGGTTGATCTACCGGCAGGCGCTTCCCTGGCAGGACGCGATCCTGCCTATGTACTCCTCAGAAACATGCTGCATGCGGCTGGCCTGCCTGACAGCCCCCAGTCATTGGGTGAGCCTATTCGCTGGCCGTTACTGGCCAATGCAGCGCTTGATCAGGGGCCTGCCGAAGCGCGAACCTTTGTGCAGAGTGTTGTGGCCTCTCAATTGGAAACCGAAACCTGCGATTGCCTCTGGTTAGTTGGTAGCGCCGCCGCTCGCTTTGTTTCAAGCGGTGATGTGAAAATCGAATGCCAGGAAATCCGACTGGATAGTCTCGGTTCTGCCTGGGTCATTCCGGGGCTTGAAGCCCTCATGGAGCAACCCCGCCTAAAAGCTGATGTATGGCGTGCCATGCAGCGTATCCGCCCCCGTTGGACAGATGTTAGATGAGCGATTTCATTCATTTTCGGCCGATGACCGAAGCCGATCTCAATGCTGTTCTCAAGATTGAATATGCTGCCTTTAGTCACCCATGGACACGCGGTATTTTTCTGGACAGCCTTAAGTCCTACAACTGCTGGGTAATGTTTGAAGGTGAGCAGCAAGTGGGACACGGTGTGATCAATGTCATTCTGGATGAGGCCCATCTGTTGAACATCACCGTGAAGCCGGAAAGCCAGGGTAAAGGCCTGGGTTACCGGCTCCTGGATCATCTTATGAAGCAGGCTTGCCTGGCTGATGCCAGAGAATGCTTTCTTGAGGTTCGCGAAAGTAACCAGGCGGCCTATCGACTCTATGAACGCTATGGTTTCAATGAAATAGGCCGTCGTCGGGATTACTATCCTGCCGCCGGCGGGCGAGAAGATGCCCTGGTCATGGCGTGCACGTTGCTGGACTGAGCCAGGACTTAATGTCCTGGCTTCTTCTCGTTCAGATCAAAATCATCAGCAGGTTGCTCAATATCGAGATCGGTTGCATCCAGGTCGGCTGAGTTCTCGGCACGGCGCTGGTCGGCCTCGTTGACTTCGTCCGGGTTGCCGTCCCATTTTTCACCATCCAACGGCAGGACGCGGCCCATTTCGGCTTCGTCCATGCCAACGCCACCGCCGATGTCCCTGTCACTGACTACGGTCAGCTCCTTGTCGACAGGCCATGCATCACCATATTCATTCGGATTACGTGCGCCTGAGTCGTCCAGCAAGGTTTCAGGCGTCATGTCATCCAGAGTGACGTGGTGATCGGCTGTTTCGCCTTCCGTCATGCCCGCTTCACTGACGCGCTCCGGGGGGAACTGGCCTTCGTAGTCTTCTTCGGTCTGCTGGTCTCGGTCTTTGCCATGGAATAGCTCATCGTTGAAGTTCAGTTCCTGCATGCCGCCCATGCGGTCTTCGTTATCGTCGATGGGCAGAGGGTCTCGGTTCATATCAGGCTTTTTCATAAGCGTCTCCTCAAGAGATTCGGCTATCCCATACAGTCGGGTCATGTTGGTGTGACCCCATTTAGGCGACGGGATTCCTTTTGTTCGCCTATGCTCGATCTGCCAAGGAGTTGTCGAAAACCCTTCGAACGATGATGAAAATTCACAGTCAGAGCGTACATGATGAATTCAGAGATCGAATTACCCGTACCTCTTCAGCGCTGCGCTTTTTTTCTCGACTTGGACGGAACGCTTGCTGCCCTACAGCCCCGCCCGGAACAGGTTTTTATTCCTGAAAAAACGCTTTCTTCAATTCATACGCTTACCCAGGCAGGCATTCCTGTCGCGGTAGTGTCTGGACGCCGAATCGATGATATTGACCATCTGGTCAAGCCGTTGCAATTGCCAGCCGGAGGCATTCATGGTGCCGAGCGCCGCGAATATTCAGGCCAGATGCATCGTCTGGCGCTTGACGCTGATCTGCTAACGCGCATAGGCGCAGAGCTTGGCGCTGCTATTGAATCGCATCCTACGCTCTATCTGGAAAGCAAAGGCATGGCGTTTGCGCTGCATTATCGTCAGGCGCCTGAGCTGGAAGATGAAGCGCGGCGGATTGCCGAAACTCTGGTTGAGCGTTATCCGCAGCAGCTGACGTTGCAGCCCGGCAAAAGCGTGTTTGAACTTAAGCCTAAAGGCGCGAGCAAGGGCGCGGTGATACGTACCTTCATGCGTGAGGCACCCTTCGATGGACGAGTCCCTGTCTTTCTCGGTGACGACCTGACCGACGAGGCTGGCTTTGAAGTCATCAATGAAATGGGAGGCCTTTCCATCAAAATCGGAGAAGGCTCGACTGTGGCGCAGCAACGACTGGAGTCGGTCGAAGCTGTGGCCGATTGGCTGTGCGGACTGGCAGAACAAGCCGGTAACGCACGCGTAGAACAAGAGGATTGAAGATGAGCCGTTTGGTGGTAGTTTCTAACCGTGTAGCACCCATTGAACCGGGAAAGGCTCCGTCGGGAGGATTGGCAGTAGGCGTGCTCGACGCATTGCGGCAGTCAGGCGGTATCTGGCTGGGCTGGAATGGCGATGTTTCCAATGAGGAAGTGCCGCCCGGCAAGAACGAGACACACGATAACATCACCTATCATACCTTCGCGCTCAACAAGCGTGACTATGATCAGTATTACCGCGGCTTTGCCAATGCAACGCTGTGGCCGGTTTTTCACTATCGTGTCGATCTCTCGCGCTACAGCCGGGAAGAGTATGATGGTTACCGTCGCGTCAACGCAGCCATGGCAGAGCGTCTCAAGCCTCTGTTAAAGCCTGACGATATCATTTGGGTGCATGATTACCACCTGATTCCCTTTGCGGAAGCCTGTCAGATGATCGGTATCCGCAACCGTATCGGGTTTTTCCTGCACACGCCGTTCCCGGCACCTGAAATCCTGACAGCCATTCCGCCACACAATGAGCTGCTCAAGACGTTGTGCTTCTATGATGTGGTGGGCTTTCAGACGGAAACGGACAAGCTGGCATTCCAGGATTACATTACACGCGAAGTTCGTGGCGTGCTGGAGAGCGATGGCAGCCTTACGGCGTATGGTCATAACTTCCGTGCCGAGGTCTATCCGATCGGTACTGTACCGGACGATATTATCAAGCAGGCCGAATCCTACCGCGCACGCCGTAACTTCATCTCGCGCAGTATCGAAGGTGTGCCTTATAAGACGATTGTCAGCGTGGATCGTCTTGATTATTCAAAAGGGCTGGTGGAGCGCTTTTGCGCTTATGAAAAGCTTTTGGAAAGGTTTCCTGAGCACCGCAAGCGGGTGCAGTTTGTCCAGATCGCACCGACTTCTCGCTCCGATGTGAAAACCTATCAGCATATTCGTCAACAGCTTGAGTCCCAGGCGGGTCATATCAATGGTCGCTTCTCCGAGCTGGATTGGACACCGATTCGTTATCTGAACAAGAGCTATGACCGCCGTACCGTCATGGGGCTGTTCCGCTCTGCTGATATTGGTCTGGTAACGCCGCTGCGAGATGGTATGAATCTGGTAGCCAAAGAATATGTGGCTGCGCAGGATCCAGAAGATCCTGGCGTATTGGTACTCTCGCGTTTTGCAGGGGCAGCCCGTGAGCTCAACTCGGCGCTTATTGTTAACCCTTACGATGTGGTGGGCATGGCCGAAGCCCTTGATCGCGCCATTAGTATGCCGCTACAGGAGCGTAAGGATCGCTATGAGGACATGATGCGGATTATCCGCAAGAATGATCTGGCCTCCTGGCGTGACAAGTTCCTCAAGGATTTGCGGGCGGTAAAGGCCAGGCCTGTAGCTAACCTGCGTGCAGTAGGAGCTACAGGCGCTTAAGCAAAGGCTTAAAAAGGCCCGCAATGTAGCGGGCTTTTTTATGGAAATTTTTCGCAGACAATAAAAAAGGGTCTAGCCGAAGCTAGACCCTAGAAATAGGTGGTGGCTACGCAGGGACTTGAACCCCGGACCCCAGCATTATGAATGCTATGCTCTAACCAGCTGAGCTACGTAGCCATCCGAGGCGCGCATTATTCTTTCTCCAAAGCCCTGTGTCAACCCCTCTTTTTCATTTAATTGCTTAAAAACTAACGTTTTTTTATGGATGGGCGATTGCCTTGGTAAAAGCGCCTGGAAAGGCGCTTTCGTTTAGGTCCGATAATGGCAAGGTGTTAGCAAACTTTGTTCAGGCCGTAGCAGTCCTTAACAGGAGCGTCTTCTAAAGGCGTATTTCTAGACCAGGAGAGAGCAATGGATAACTATCACGTCACCAAGGGCGACAAGGGCTGGGAGCTGAAAAAGGAAGGCGCAGCCCGTGCCTCCAAAAGCGCTGAGACCAAGGCGCAGCTCGTAGAGCAGATGCATGAGTTTTTTGAGGGAAAGACGGCGTCAGTCAAAATTCACAAGGTGGATGGCACCCTTGAGGAGGAGCGTACCTATCCTCGTAGCGCCGATCCACGCAAGTCAAAAGGTTAGGGCAAGGGGGCCGTTGCGGCTATCAGTCAAGAGAGAGGCAACGGCGACTCCCGTGTATGTCCGGTCAAGGACGACTAGGGCTTCATGAGCTTGCCCCAAATTGCCCTTTAGCATCTTTAAAGAATGAACTGTTTCTCAATCTGAAAGGGTGTTTAAACAGTATTGGCACTTAAAGACTATTCGTTACTTATTAGGCAATATTCATTTGTCCACTGGGCATTATATCTACAATGACTTTTCTGTAATCATTACGTCATCTCCCTGTGCTGCCCCGTTCCGATAATTAAAGAACAAACTCCGGACCTGTTTATAAGTAGGTATTCGCCTGCTTGTTTATCAGGGAGAAGGTAACTTTATAGTTGGAAGCGAGATGAAAATGAAAGGTTTGATTGTAGCTGCCCTTGTCCTTGCCAGCAGTTCCGTATTAGCTGACCAAATCCCCTCCGATGCCGCCAGCACGCCTGTTGTCGAGCATTACACGTATTCAGACCACCTGGATATCAAACGTGTCATCGACAGTCCCGATATCACCAGTTTCTGTGGTGTCCGTCCTGTACGCATGACATATGAAGACCATAATGACAAAGTTCATGTAATGGAGTATCAGGTTTCGGGCTCTGGTTGTAATGATAACTAATAGGGTTATTTAATCTATTTGATTGTCAGATGTAATTGTTGATTTAATTTTATTTGATATTTTCTGATCAAAAGAGGTGCCTTGCATACTTGTTCAAGGCATCTCTTTTTGTTTTTGAATTAAAAATAGTTTATTTAAACGGCACGCTTGACGAGCGTTTTTACTCACCTGTTGAGGGACTTAAAAACATGCCTGCTTTCATAAACGTTTGTGTTGTGCGAGGTAACGCACGGTTACAGGCTAACAAAAGCAGGGTAATGCCTGTCAGAGTGAAGGCCTCGGTGGCATCGGTTGCCTCGAGGCGTTTCATTTTTAATGCGCAGAGAGGACACGCATGCGAATCAGCATTCGACAGATCACGATGCTCTTCCTTATGTTTCTGGCAGGTGCGGCATATGCTCAGGCTCAGCAGAGCCAGTCGGATCCAATTAGAATTCTGTTTGTAGGTAACAGCTATACCTATGTCAATGACTTGCCAGCCGTACTGAGTGAGATGTCCAGGCAAGGCAAGCAGGCCCGCCCGATCGAGACCAAGACACTGGCTTTCTCGGGCGCATCGCTTGAGCAGCATTGGACGAAAAAGGACGTTCAGCAGGCGTTGCAGGAGCAGAAGTGGGACTACGTCGTCTTGCAGGAGCACAGCATGTTGCCGGTCAAGAATCCAGACTTCATGTACAAGTATGCCCGGCTGATCGATGCTGAGGTCAAAAAGAACGGTGCCAAGACAATCCTGTACCTGACGTGGGCTCGCCAGAACGACCCGGCGATGCAGGCCAAGCTGGATAAGGCGTACACGACACTGGCCAATGAGCTGGGTGCGCTGTTGGCGCCAGTGGGGCAGGCCTGGCAGACTGCTTTGGCGGAAAAGCCTCAACCGTCGCTGTTCCTGCCTGACGGTAGCCATCCTTCCTTCACCGGCTCGTACATAGGCGCTTCGGTGTTTTATTCGCTGATCTACGGTCAGATGCCGCCCCAGCCTAGTGCAGCAGAGTCCAAGCGGCTGGAAAAGGCGAACGCAGGAGAGTTGCAGCAGGCTGCCTGGAAAGCAGTTCAGTCTTTGTCACCAGCATTGCGGACTTCACCGGACAAGGCAATGCACGCCTCGGCTCAGTAGCAGGGGAGGCTCGCCCAAGGAGAGCCCTGGGCGAGACCTATGACTCAAGGTATATATTTCTTTTCCTGTAGGCGCTTGATTGCGCCTATCAGGCAGTCTTCGGTGCTGACCGCTTCTGTAAAGCCTGCACGACGAATCTTGCCCATATCCGAGATCATGTCGAACTCGGTGTTGAAGACAAAATCGCCAAACTTCCAGCCTACAAGCTTCTCATACGGTACGGATTCCAGCTGGTGCTGCTCAGCCAGTTTTTGCCAGTCGTCAGCCTTGCTCGGCATCTGTGTTGCCAGTGAGAAAGGCTGCGGATCGGCGACGTCCATATCCAGAGCTTCACCAATCTTGTGCCAGAGCCGCTCCCAGCGGAACGGCTCGCCGACCAGGTTGAACGCTTCGTTGCGAGCGGCCGGGTCCAGCGCCGCCCATACACTGGCTCGTGCCAGCCAGTGTGCATCGGTCAGCTGAGCCAAGACCCCACGGTAGGCTTTCATCGAGCCCGGGAAGCGCAAGGGCACACCGGCTTGTTTACTCAGGGCTGCAAAGGCCCCGATGACCAGCGCGATGTTCATGGGGTTGCCTGCAATATCACCCACCACCACATCAGGACGCAGAATAGACCACTCGAATTCTCCCTGGGCGGCGCGCTCGCGTAGCAGGTCTTCCTGGGTGTAATAAAAATTAGGCGAGAGGTGGCGCGGGTCGTCCTCATAAAAAGGCGCCGCTGTTGGACCCAGGTGCACGCCGTAAACCTTGGCCCCCTGGTAGTGAACGACACGTTGGAGCTTAGCGCCGGCAGACTTCAGGCCGTCCAGTACATTGCGCAGCATGGCGCCATTAATGTCGGCTTCCTTGGCCAGGCTGCTATCAGGACGTAACGCTGCATAAAAGACATGAGTCGTATCCCCCGCCTGGCTTAGCGCCTGGGCAGTGGCGTTGGCGTCAGTCAGATCAAGATCAATGGTTTCAACGTTCGGTACGAAGGTACGACGGACGGCGCGGACTCGCCATTCAGGATTTTCGGCCAGAGTTTCAACAACGGCATTACCGATGATGCCGCTTGCCCCAACGACCAGGGCAACCTTGGAAGCTGACATATGCGTTCTCCACGAAATAGCTAACGAGTTGGATGAGGTCTGTTTGATGTTACTAAGCTGATAACGCTCAGCCCTACTTGGTTCCGAAAACCAATAGCATCCTAATGGATATATCGACAGGATATCGAACCGACAGCAACGTCATGCGGTCGATGAATGAAGCCTTCAATATGTATTGCCAGTAGAGGCGTGGTCAGACGGAAGGGTTACAGCAGCGTGCAGTGAGTGTCCTGTCCTGACCCGGACTTGCCAATTCACATGTCAGAGCCTGACATTCATAGGAAGATTACATATGTCGACGTCTTCACCCGAGCCCGATACAAAACTGCGCCGCGCGATTACAGGTCCTTTGCTGCTGTTGTTTATCCTCGGGGATGTGCTTGGGGCCGGGGTGTATGCACTGGCGGGGAAGATTGCAGGTGAGGTAGGCGGAGCCATCTGGGTGCCTCTGGTAGTGGCAATGGGATTTGCCATGTTGACGGCGGCCTCGTATGCAGAGCTCGTCACCAAATATCCAAAAGCTGGAGGTGCTGCGGTGTTTGCCGCACGGGCCTTCAAGCATCCCCTTGTGTCCTTTCTAGTGGGTTTTTCGATGTTGGCCGCCGGTGTCACGAGTGCTGCCGGCCTTTCCCTGGCCTTTGCGGGTGATTATCTCGGGGCGTTTATTCACGTTTCGCCCACGATGACAGCACTGGTCTTTTTAACGCTGGTGGCTCTGCTTAATGCGCGTGGGATCAAGGAATCGCTTAATGCCAATCTGGTCATGACGCTGATCGAGCTGTCGGGGCTTTTATTGGTCGTTATTCTGGCCGTGTTGTATGTAAGTCATGGGCAGGGAGAGCCGGCGCGGGTTCTTCAATTTGCCGAGGGGACTTCTCCACCGCTGGCGGTATTGGGCGCTGCACTGCTGGCCTTCTATTCGTTTGTAGGGTTTGAAGTGTCGGCCAACATTGCCGAAGAAGTGAAAGATGTAAGACGTATTTACCCAAGGACCTTGTTCGGTGCGCTGCTGATCGCGGGCGTAATATATGTTCTGGTGGGGCTGGCGGCTTCCATCGTTTTGTCACCTGCACAACTGGTGGAATCTTCTGCACCGTTGCTGGACGTGGTTCGGGCAACCGGCTACGGCATACCCCCGCAACTGTTTGCCGTGGCGGCCTTGCTGGCGGTTTCCAATGGCGCATTGCTGACCATGATCATGGCAAGCCGTCTAGCTTATGGCATGGCCGAGGAGGGGCTGCTGCCCCCAGTGCTGGGGCGTGTACTGCCGCGTCGGCGTACGCCCTGGGTAGCGATTATTGCCACAACGCTTGTAGCCATGGCGTTGACTGTTACAGGGACGTTGTCGGCTCTGGCCGAGACGGTTGTGCTCCTACTGCTTTTTGTATTCATGAGTACGAACGTGGCCGTTTTGGTGCTGCGCCGCGACAAGGTCGATCAGCCGCATTTCCGGACCCCTACGCTGGTGCCGTTGCTGGCGATCGTGTCGTGTCTGGTGCTTTTGAGTCAGCAGAGCGCGGAGACCTGGCTGCGTGCCGGCATTCTGCTCGGGGTCGGCGTGGTGCTTTATTTCGTAACGCGTGCTCATTCGACACGTGAAGCGGCGGATGTTGTGTAAGACAAGGTCTTTGCAGGCCGGGCACGACCTGCAGGAACGTGTGATATGCGTTAAAAAATCCAGCGTTGCGGGCGCTGATGCATATTGGCGCTGGCAGGTCTCCAGGGGCGAACGGAAAGTTCGGCCTGTGTGGCGGAGCTGGGCAGTGCAGCAGGTGCGTTGGGGTAGGCAGACAGGTTAGTGGTAAGCGTGGGTGAAGGTTGCGCCTGGGTTTCGTGTCCTAGAAACCAGGCGGCAACCACCAGCAGGGAAACAGCAAGACAAGATGCGGTACGGCTATGCAGGGAGTCCATTCCTTGGCTCTCACAGAGGATAATCAACCGCCTAAATCATATCGGGTAAGTTCATCTGTGAAGCCCTGGATGCCAACTTTATTGCAAAACCGGGCGAACTCTCACATCGGTATGTTGCATGGTTGGCACATGGGAGGCGTACCTCTTCAACTCGGGCGCAAGGTGCCTCGAAGGTGCTGACAGAATTCAATGACCTCATGAGCTCGCATGTGGTTGGATGAGTCTTCCGTCTGCCGCACGGCGGCCGTAATCATCGATTCGATGTTCTGGATATGAATCAGCTTGAGGTCGCTGCTCATATTGCCCAGTTCGATCAACTCCGCAATTCGGTTCTCAGAGCGGGTCAACAAGCGTTCGACAACATCAAGGCTCTCATCAAGCTCGTTTTTGACAGGGGAGGCGTAGAGGTAATCGGTGAGGGTGGGAGCAGGGCGGACTTGCGGTTCCATCGCGGGGTTCCTCATGTGACCTGTGCAGGAATATGGCACGCTCGAGGCAAGATGTATCGCTACTGGCACTTAGGCGCAAGAGCCTGACCTCGTCCAAGAGACGAGTGGTTTATACCGTCGTCGGTTGGTGTGCTGCAAGCGTCAAGGAGGCGGCTTCCAGCAGCGAAGCGCCGAAAGCCGCCTGTATCAGGCGTTCTGATCGATCACACTGCGGTAGAACAGCCATTCATGTTCAAGGGCATGGGCCTGGTTCTTGGCCTGCCTGAAACCATGGCGTTCGTTGGGGTAGAAATAACCTTCGGCACGAATGCCGCGATCTTTGAGTGCATGAAGCATGGCCCGTGTCTGCTCCGGGACAACGACGGCGTCCAGCTCACCCTGGAAGAAGATGACCGGGACATCGATCGTGTCGGCATGCAGGAGAGGCGTCCGCGCCCGGTAACGCTCCGAATCCTTCTTAGGGTCGCCAATGAGCCAGTCCAGATAGTCGGCTTCGAATTTGTGGGTCACGCGAGCCAGAGCGGCCGGATCCGTTACGCCGTACAGGCTGGCGCCGCCGCAAAACACAGTATGGAACGCCAGCGCGCATAAAGCCGTATAGCCACCGGCGCTGCCGCCTCGGATAAAGGCGTGGGCCGGTTCGATCAATTCTTGCTCGGCCAGATAATCCACTACAGCGCAGGCATCTTCGACATCGGCCTCACCCCAGCGCAGGTGAAGCGCGTTGCGGTACTCCCGTCCGTAGCCGGTGCTGCCTCTGTAATTGAGATCGGCAACGGCAAAGCCGCGTTGTGTCCAGTACTGGATACGGGGATCGAAGACGGGGTAGCAGGCAGAAGTAGGGCCGCCATGAATGAATACTACCAGGGGGGGCTTGGCCTCTCCTGTCATGGCCGGGTAGAAAAAGCCGTGCGCTTCGCCATCGCCGCTGGGGTAACGTAGGGCCTTGGGTTGGCTGATGCGCTCGTTAGGCAATGGCGCAATACCGCCCGCCAGAATCTCGATGTTGCCATTCTGCCCGTTGATCTCAAGGATGCACGAGGGACGATTGGGCGCTGCGGCAATGCAATAGATGTATCCATCATGCAGGGCCAGGCTGCGAAAGCGGGTGAAGTCTTCCGCGAAGCGCAGCACTCGACCATCGGCCTCGCGTCTGCCCAGGTGGCCGAAGCCTTCTTCGAACCAGGTGGCGATGTAACGCTCGCCGCCCAGGCTGTACCAGCTTCTGCCGCCCAGCTGGAAGGGGGCGGCCGCATGATCGGCCTTGATGGCAGTCAGTCTGCTGACGCCTGAGGTGCATTCACCCCATGGTTGCCACCAGCCGTCACGGTCGGACAGGCAGTAGAGCTGGTCCTGTTCATCAAAACGGGGCTGTTGAATCGACTCCGGATCGCTGCCTGCAATGCAGACCGGCGCCTCCCATTGCCCGTTGTCCAGGCGCTCGGCGCACATGAGGCGAGTGGAGGTCCATGGTTGGTGTGGGCGACTCCACTCGATCCAGGCCAGGCGCTTGCCGCTGGGGCTCAGCGTAGGCGAGGCGTAGAAGTCAGCACCCTCGGCCAAGACCTGACGGTGGCTGCCTGCGAGGGAAATAGCGACAAGCCGGTGAATGACGGCCTCTTCCTCATGGGCTTCTTCCACCGCCATGATGAGGTTGGCTGCATAGTGCAGATCACCATAGCGGCGTTTACCCTGGGTCAATGCCACAGGTTGGCTGCCATCGAGTGGTTGACGGTAAAGCTGTTGATCCGAATCGTTGACGAAGACGGCCTCTGACTCGGTCAGGCAAAACGCGCCGCCTCCGTACTCATAAACGTGGCTGCGTGCACTGTAGCCATCCGGCGTCAGGCAGTGCGGTTTGCCATCATGCCAGCGCCATAGACGGCAGGCGCCGTCAGCAGGATCATACTGATTCCAGAAAAGCCCCAGTGCCGATGCCTGTAGCTCGGCAAAATCGATGCCTGCCGCGACGGCCTGTTGAGCGGTAAAGGTGCCGTCTGCGTCTGTAGAAGCAGGGTGCTGGTAAGCCATGGTGCTTCTCCGTTGCTATGTAAGACTCAGGCTTTGGCGATAAGCCTGGAGTTCCGCTCATTGCGAAAGCTTAGCTGCTCAATGCTTTGAGTGGCATGCTCCGCCTCGGTACGGGCGTTGAGGATCACGTCGTGATGTGGGGACTTGCTGCAGACCGGATCGGCGTTGGCCGCATCGCCGGTCAGCATAAAGGCCTGGCAGCGGCAGCCACCAAAATCCTTTTCCTTTTCATCGCAGCTGCGGCAGGGTTCTGGCATCCAGTCATAACCGCGGAAATGATTGAAGCCAAAGGAGTCATACCAGATGTGCTGAAGGCTATGATCCTTCACATTCGGAAACTGGATCGGCAGTTGGCGAGCGCCGTGGCAGGGCAATGCGGTGCCATCCGGCGTGACAGTGAGGAAGATACTGCCCCAACCGTTCATGCAGGCCTTGGGACGTTCTTCATAATAGTCCGGCGTCACGAAGATCAGCTTGCAGGGATGGCCTTCGGCTTCGAGCTTGGCGCGGTATTCGTTGGTGATGCTTTCGGCGCGTACCAGTTGCTCTTTAGTGGGTAACAGGCCGGCCCGATTGAGCTGCGCCCAACCATAGAACTGGCACGTCGCAAGCTCGACGAAATCCGCTTCCAGGGCGATACACAGCTCGATAATACGGTCGATCTTATCGATATTGTGCCGATGCGTGACAAAGTTGAGCACCATGGGATAGCCATGAGCTTTTACCGCGCGGGCCATCTCCAGCTTCTGGGCAAAGGCCTTTTTGGAACCGGCGAGCAGGTTGTTCACCTCTTCGTCGCTGGCCTGAAAGCTGATCTGGATATGATCAAGCCCGGCATCACGGAACGTGGCGATCTTCTGTTCGGTCAGGCCTATGCCAGAGGTGATCAGGTTGGTGTAGTACCCTAGTCTGCGAGCTTCGCCGATCAGTTCGGCCAGATCCTGGCGTACCAGAGGCTCGCCGCCGGAAAAGCCCAGCTGTGCTGCGCCCATCTGCCGGGCCTGCTGCATGACGGTGAACCACTGTTCGGTGGTCAGCTCCTTGCCTTGAGCCGCAAAGTCCAGGGGATTGGAGCAGTAGGGGCACTGCAGGGGACAGCGGTAGGTCAGTTCTGCAAGGAGCCACAAGGGCAGCCCTACCGCAGGCTGCTCAGGCAGGTTAGCCGAGTTGGATCCAGTGCTCTGCACGAGCAACCTCCATGAACTGCTCCACGTCGTCGCCGAGTTCCGGGACGCCTGGGAAGCGTTCGTTCAACGCATCAATGATGGCGGCCACGTCACGCTGACCGTCGATAAGCTCGCCAATGGCGCCAGCACTTTCGTTCAGTTTGATCATGCCTTCCGGATAGAGCAGGACGAAACCGTTTTGTGCAGGCTCGAATTGAAAACGATAGCCCGGGCGCCAGCGCGGCACCTGGGTGCGGTCGAAGCTCATAGTTGAATTCCTTTATGCCAGACGCGCTGGTCGGTTACGGTGTGGTAAGGCGGCCGCTTCAGCTCGTAGGCCATGCTCATGGCATCCAGCATGCTCCAGAGGATATCGAGCTTGAATTGCAGGATTTCAAGCATGCGCTGCTGGGATTCATAAGTGGTGTAGTGCTGGAGGGTGATGTGCAGGCCATGCTCCACATCGCGGCGTGCCTGACCAAGGCGTGTGCGAAAGTATTCATAGCCGGCTGGGTCGATCCAAGGGTAATGCTGGGGCCAGCTATCCAGACGCGATTGGTGGATCTGCGGAGCAAACAGTTCGGTCAACGAGCTGCTGGCTGCTTCCTGCCAGGAGGCGCGGCGCGCAAAGTTGACGTAGGCATCTACCGCAAAGCGTACGCCAGGGAGCACCAATTCTTGCGAGAGAACCTGCTCACGGTCGAGCCCTGTTGCTTCAGCCAGGCGTAGCCAGGCTTCGATTCCACCTTCCGTTCCGGGGGCGCCGTCATGGTCAAGAATGCGCTGAACCCACTCGCGACGAACCTCGCGGTCCGGACAGTTCGCCATGATGGCGGCGTCTTTTAGAGGAATGTTTACCTGATAGTAGAAGCGGTTGGCCACCCAGCCCTGAATCTGCTCGCGTGTCGCACGGCCTTCATACATGGCTACGTGATAGGGATGATGAATATGGTAATACGCGCCCTTGGCGCGCAGGGCCTGTTCGAACTCTTCAGGGGTGAGGGCGTGTGGCATGTCTGGCCTCCTCGGTAGATAAAATGACCGGATGCACGCGGATCACAGCTCGATGCTCATGCCATCCCAGGCGACTTCGACGCCGCGTCGCTCGACTTCTGCGCGTTCGGGCGAGTCTTCATCCAGGATCGGATTGGTGTTGTTGATATGAATGAGCACCTTGCGTGGCGAGGTCAGCTGGTCGAGGACCTCAAGCATGCCGCCGGGGCCGCTCTGAGCCAGATGGCCCATCTCGCGGCCGGTGCGAGTGCCAACGCCACGGCGTTGCATTTCATCGTCTTCCCACAGAGTGCCATCGACCAGCAAACAATCCGCTTCGGCCATTTTAGCCAGCAGGGCGTTATCTACCTGACCCAGGCCGGGCGCGTAGAACAGCTTGCCGCCCGTAAGCAGGTCTTCAACGATCAGCCCGATATTGTCACCGGGATGCGGATCGAAGCGGTGCGGCGAATAGGGCGGTGCAGCGCTACGCAGCGGTAGAGGTGTGAAGCGCAGGTTCGGGCATGCCGGAATAACGAAGCTGCCTTCCAGCTCGATACGGTTCCAGCGCAGGCCACCGTTCCAGTGTTCCAGCATGTTGAACAAAGGGAAGCCAGTCGTGAGATCCTGATGAACCATGTCAGTACACCAGACCTCGTGGGGGCAGCCCTCGCGCAGGCTGAGCAGGCCGGTAGTGTGGTCGATCTGGCTATCGAGCAGAATGATCGCACCGATGCCGGTATCCCGCAGTGCACGGCCCGGCTGCATGGGGGCGAAACTCTGCAGCTGCGCGCGGATATCCGGTGAGGCGTTGCACAGCACCCAATTTACGCCGTCATCGGACAGGGCTATGGACGACTGGGTGCGAGGTTGCGCACGAAGGCTGCCGTCACGAACACCACGGCAGTTGGGACAGTTGCAGTTCCACTGGGGAAAGCCGCCGCCTGCAGCGGAGCCAAGAATCTGGATATACATGATTTATCTATGAAATGCGGCCAACTTAGAACTTGTCACGAGCGGCGAGGGACATTCAGGAGAAGCACCTGTTGGCGGTCCGGCTGCGCCGAACAGGCCTCGCGGTAGGCATGACCCACTTCTAAGGTGGCTAGAAAAGGAACGCCCCGGATAACCGGGGCGCTGGATCACGCAATCAACGGTTAGCGAAGTACATGGTGACTTCGAAGCCAATGCGCAGATCGGTATAAGCAGGTTTAGTCCACATAATGAATACCCCTCAAAGTGATATCGGAAAGGTCCGATTTACTTAGTACAAAATACCTTGCATACGTTCAGGATAAACACATCCTGAAACGCACTTAAGCTAGTTTACCCTGATATGGTGCGACGTATAGTTACAGGGTTCGCCAATGTGTTTCTGTCGAGACATGGTTGGCTAAACAGGTCCAGCCGTGGTAGGCGCTGTGTAAGGCATGCAGAGCGTGCTGAAGGTCGTCAGGGTGCAGAGCCATGATCGCTTTGCGAAGATCATCAAGATAGGTCGGCGGATAACCTCCCTGATGGGCGCTCCATAGCTCTTCACCCAGCTGGCGGGTGTCGAGTGCACTAGGTAGGAACTGATCGGCAAGGACCTTTTGCTGCTGCCCGAATGGCTTATGGGTCAGTGCAGCGATGTCGGTCGGCAACCGGGCAAGAAACGCCTCGATATGATTAAGGATGTCTGCGGTCGTCACCGTTGGAGACTGGATGCCAAACACGAGCGTTGACCGTCCCGCGATCTGACGGACACTGGAAAATACCGCATACCCCAGCTGCAGCTCCACACGCATGCGCTGGTAAAAGCGCGGTTGCACGAGATGGCCAAGGAACCGCCAGGCGGCCTCCTGCCGGATGTCATGGGGCGGTGCCGGACAGGCCAGCAGAACGGCATGTTCAGACGAGTGCCCGGGAACGGTGTGCCACCATCGACCACTACGGCTTGGCGGGACTGGGGGGCGCTGTGCAGGTACTCCAGGCAAGTCCAGCAAGCAATGGCGAAGCGAGTTCAACTCCATCTCCGAAAAGCCGATAGACAAGCTATCCCACTGTGCAACAGACCATTGTCCAGCAAGCTGGGCGGGGCCTTCCATTTCCTGACCTGCCTGATCCGTCTGGGTTTGAGGAGGCTCCGCCATCAGATCGGTGAGCCGGCTTATGAGCTGCCTGATAGGCATGCTGTTCGGCTCAGCGGGCGTCTGGCTGAAGGCTTGCCAAGCTTCGTGGCTGGGCCTATGGAAGATAGGGATGAGCGCATGGAGTACAGCCGGAATCGCCTCACTTAAGCCGGTCAGCCTAAGCTGCCATTGCTGGCCAAGCGTGCTGAGGGAAACTTCAACACCTGCCTGGCGTGCCTGATGGATGATAGCTTGCAGTGCGTGGTTGAGTGTGCGGACGAGAGCCGGTTGATTCGCGGCCGGTTCCAGAAAGTACCAGCGGATATACAGTGCACCTTCACCCTGGTCGGCAGCCGCTTCCTGGATACTCTGAAGGGCGGGTAGCGAAACGGAATCTGCTCCCGTCTCGATCTGTGCAGGCACTAGGAATGGGTTGAGCGGTGGAAGCGTCCAGTTCAGGGCTGGCGCTTGCTGACGCTCGCATGCGCCTGGAGCAGGAAGCAAATTCTGTTCAGGCTTCAAGTGCCCGAGCAGGTGTCGCAAAGCGGTTACGCCAGCGCTTGATAGACCCGGTGCTTTCAACCCGTCGTCGAGAAGTGACCGGGCCAGTGGCAATGCGGCGCTGGTTGCACGTGTTCGCTGCGCGAGGCGCGTGTATTCTGCCTGTAGCTCAGTCAGATCAGGCTGGCGTTCCAGGAACGTCAGCCAGTCGAAAAAGGCATGAGCTATCTGTGATGACGCTTTAATGCCTGCCTTGGTCAAGGCTATTTCAACAGCGAGTACCGCCTGCTGCCTGAAGTGATAGAGCGGCTCCAGCGTCAGCGTCTTGATCCATCCTTTCTTTCGCAAGGTGCTTATCAGGCCGCCGGTATGTTCGGCGTGCGTCCAGAGAGCCAGGCAATTAATGGCCTCACGACTATCAGCGGACAGGTCTTCCAAGGCGAACAGCAAACTGAGCGTCTCTGTGTTCGGAGGCTCTATCGGTGCTATGCGTTCTGGAGGAAGAAGCGCAGGGGGCGATAATGGCTCGATACGCTCCCCCGCATTGAAGCTAGCGCCGTAACGGTCTGCCAGCTGGCGTAGTTCACCCAGGGGCTGTGGTCCGACCAAGACCAGCGTCATCTGTCCGGCTTGATAGAAGCGCTCGTGGAAGCCTTTCAGTGCTGCTTGAAAACGCAGGTTGGGCACGAGCAGGCTGTAGCGGTTGCCCGCATGGAATGCTGTGACAGGATGGCGGCGCGATAATGGGTGCATCTGCCACGTCAGGCGGTGCGTGCGGGTATCCCTTGACCAGGCAATAAACTCAGCATGGATAACCTCGCGCTCGCGGCGTTGATCTTCGTGGGCAAGACGCGGGTGGACGAGCATGTCACACAGACGGGCAACTCCACCTTCCAGCGCAGCAGGTGGCACCTCGAAAAAAAAGTCCGTGGTGCGATCCCGTGTACTGGCATTGACCTGCCCGGCATGGCGTTGCACGTAAGCCATCAGGCCTTCATCGGCGGGATAGGCCTGCGTGCCCAGGAAAAGAAGGTGCTCAAGGAAATGTGCAAGCCCGGGCCATGCGCCATCCACATCATGACTTCCTGCGGCGACCCGAATGGCGGCCGAGGCCCGTTTGAGTCGAGGCACCTGTCCCAGAATGACGGTCAGGCCGTTAGCAAGGCGAAGGGATTCAAATCGGGTGGCAGACAAGTTATTCATGGCAGTCGTTATGCACCGGTGATATGCACAGGGCTTGTTGGCGCCGCTCTGCGGCTTTGTTGCAGGCAGAAATGCATCGTTAGGCTACACGGATAAGGCCATGTCCGGCCATGTCCCAAGAAATTGCCATGCTTTAAGCAGAACTTTTCCGGATATCGCGTGCTTTTCAGGTGTATTTATGTACAGTATCTGATGTGTATCGATACATTGCGGATCAAGGCGTTTTAAAGCGCACAGTGTATGGCGCTCGCCATTACGGTCAGTGTTTTCTGTTCTTCATCTTTTCACCGACAGACTGACTTATCTATTGATGACCGTTGATTTGAATACCGACAGCCTGGCTGTCGGTCTGCTGTTTTGAGGACGTTGTTCGTGGACGACACTACAGGCTCATCCGTCAGCCATCTCTCCAATCTCGAGCGGCTGCGAAGCCGTCTGCTCGATCTCAGCGCCCGTAACCGGCTGCTCAATTTTTCCCATGCGCGGAGCAAGCGTTTCGTTCGCGTGATCGACGAGCTTCCGGACCAGTTGTTCGAGATGCTGCTTTCCGAGCGCTCGATGCGCTTTGCGGCCGTGCCTGAGCCTACGCAAGCGTTGCTGCTCCAGCATGGCTTTCTGGAAAAAGACCCCTGTACGGGGCAAATGCGCGAAGTCAAAAAACTACCTGCCGCAGAAGAGTGGGCTGCTGTATTGGGCATGGCTTCCAGCTATGAACTTCCCATGCCGATACTGGCCGAGGCGCCTGTCGTGGATGACAGCCTTCTGCGGCTTGAAAACGAAGGGGGCCTGATCGAAGAGCCTCCCGTGCTGGGGGAGATCCGGGAGCGCAAGCACTCGGATGAGTCCATTCAGAGCCTTTATTTTCCGCCCGAACTCGAGGCGCGCCTGCAGATTCTGCATGCCCAGTCACGGGTCGCGCTGGAAGAAAGCGGTGCGAATATCCTGTATCTGGCCATTGGCTTTCTGGAATGGGACGAATCTGTAGCCGGTAGCAACAGTACGCGTCTGGCGCCGCTCATGCTTGTGCCCGTGCAGCTGGAAAAAGGCAGGCTCAACGCAGAAACCGCGACCTTCGAATACCGTATCCAGTACACCGGCGAAGATATCCTGACCAACCTGTCGCTCAGGGAAAAGCTGCAACTGGACTTTGGAATTGCGTTGCCCTCCATCACCGAAGAGCTGACGCCCGAGGCCTATTTCCGTCTGGTACAGGATACGATCCTCAGGGCCAAGCCTACCTGGCAGGTGCGCCGGTTTGCCTCGCTCGGCCTGTTCGAATTCGGCAAGCTGATGATGTATCTGGATCTTGATTCGGAGCGCTGGAGCGACGGGCAGCTGGGCGCGCATCCGCTGGTACAGCGCCTGACAGGCGCCTCGGTGGATGAAAAGGAGCCTCTGGCCGAGGCTGGATTCAGTGCTGAATACGCAATTGATGAACTGCCCGAGGTGCACGAGCATTATCCGCTGATCGACGATGCGGACAGCTCCCAGCATAGTGCGCTGGTGGATGTCATCCGGGGTGAAAACCTGGTCATCGAAGGGCCCCCTGGTACCGGCAAGTCCCAGACCATTACCAATATGATCGCGGCGGCCATGGCTCAGGGTAAGAAGGTGCTGTTTGTGGCAGAAAAGCGCGCAGCGCTGGAGGTGGTCAAGAATCGTCTGGAGCGGGCAGGGCTGGGTGATTTCTGCCTGGAGCTGCACAGCCATAAAAGCCAGAAGCAGGCGGTGATCTCCAGTATCCGCCAGCGAATCCAGAAACGGGGTACCTTTCGTTCGCCCAAGGAGCGACAGGCTCAGATCGAGCACTATGAACGTCTGAAGCGACAGCTCAACCGCTATGTCGAGCAATTGCACGCTCCCTGCGAGCAGGTTGGCATGACGGCGCATCAGATTCTCATGCAGGCGACCCGTTTGCGTGAGAGTCTGCCTGTGGCGCCTTCCGAACTGCATCCTGTGTATGACTTGCCTGTTTCGCGTGTACAGCTGGAAGAGCAAGCCAACTTTTACGCCATCTACTACCGCAAGACTGCGCAGGAAGCTGGCGAGCCGGGACGGCTGGAAACCCACCCCTGGTTTGGCTGCCGCCTCATCCGTTTGACCGGCACCGAGCGGGAAGGCCTTATGTCGTCGCTTGAGCATGCCCGGCAAGCGCTGACCCGCTTTGCTGCGCTCAGGGCTCCACTGGCCGAACGGATGGGGGCACCGGCGCTCGCGCAGTTCACGCCCCAGGCACTGGCTGATCTGGCGGAGCGCCTTCCCGCGTTGATCCTCCCACAAGGCGACGAGGATTGGACATTGCTGCCCTTGCTGGATGAATCATCCTGTACAGCATTGGGTGACTGGCTGGACCGGTTCGATGCCTTGCTCAAGGGGCAGGAGGCCCTAGCGCGCCGTTTCAAGCCTGACGCCATTCGTTCCGCCGATATCTGCCAGCTGCTTAACCGGGCTTGCGCTGCGCTACGGTTGCATGTGGAAGGAGAGCTGGACCTGTCACAGGCGCTGGACCTCATGAAGCGAACCCGCGATCTGATGCAGGCAGCTGCTCAGGTCAATACGGCCGTGCAACACCTGCAAGAGCAGGGCGCGGCAGGCGAGTGGATAAGCGACCGGGAGGGACTGGAGCAGCTGGGTACGTTGCTTCTCCTGGCGCAGGCACTGCCGGCCGAATTGGTCGAGGCGCGTCAGCGAAGCTATGAAGACGAGGCGCTCGATATCCTGCTCTCCAAGCTCGCGGATCAGCTGCCCGAACTGCGCCGTCAGCGTGAGCATCTGTCCAAGGTGTTTTCGTTCAGCCGCCTGCCCGATAGCCAGCGTCTGGAGGATCTGCATCGCGTGCTGTCCGATGCGTCTCTGCTGCGCTGGTTCAAGGGCGAGTGGCGAGCGGCCAAGGCAGAACTGCTGACGCTGGTACGGCCCGGTGTGAAGCTGGGCGAAGGCATCGACGCGCTGGTGGAGGCCGTCGCGTTTCAGCGTGAAAGCACGGCGCTGGCGCAGAATACCGGCTATGCCCAAAAGCTGGGGCCACTGTTCAAAGGGCTAGAGACAGAAATCGATGAGCTCTTGCGTCTGCGCGCCTGGTATCGTCAGGTACGGGAAACCTGCGGCCGCGGCTTTGGTGCCAAGATATGGATTGCGGATTACCTGACCAAGGCAGACGCTGCGGACATCGCCGCGTTACAGGGTGAGGCCGATACACTGCTGGCCTATCTGGGAGAAGTAGAGGATTTAAGGCAGGACCTCGAAACCCTGTTTACCTTTGATGCTCATGATCTGCGCACACAGCCGCTGCTGGCCGCTGACGGTGTGCTGGTCCGCCTGCTCAAGAGCGTGGGTGGGGCACTCAAGGCGATGCTGCCCCATGTTCGGGAGCAGAATCCAACGCTCAATGGGTTACAGGCACAGATCAAAACCCTGGAGGCGTGGCAGCAAAGCGCTGCCCAACTGCGTCAGGACCAGCAGCTTGCGGCTGTGCTGGAAGGCCGCGAGCTACCGACCCTGGGGCAAGCCTCAAGCGCCCGCGCCACCCTCAACACCTGGCGTCATACCGTCGAGCTTGCCCGGCCATTGCTGGCGCTGTCTGTTGGACGCGACCTGATGGCACGTCTGGCCGAAGAGGGCGCGGACGGCGCCGAACGCCTGATCCAGGAGTGGCAAGAGCAGGCTGCGGTCATTCAGCAGGGCATGGCAGCCTGGGAAGACCGTCTGGACGCCTTCCTGGTGCGAGGAGAAATCGAGCCTGACGAGTGGTGGCAGGTTGTTACGGAGCCGACATTCGAGGCGCTGGAAGCACGTTTGCGCCGGGCGTCCGAGCGTGAAGACCTGCTCGATCACTGGTTCGAATACCGTCGACTGCGTAGCCGGCTGGCTGACCTTGGTTTCGAGTCTACCGTTGTGGCCATTGAGCGGCAGCGACTGACGGCAGATCAATGCGCCGACGGCTGCCTGCTGGGCTTGCTGGACCGCTGGGCCTGCCAGATTCTGGAGGATAACCCAGCGCTGGGGCAGTTTTCCGGTAAGGAACAGGAGGCTATTCGAGCGCGCTTTGCCGAAATCGACCAGGCGCTCAAACAGATTCAGCGCGACGAGGTGGCGTACGACATCGATCAGGTAGAAGTGCCTGCCGGCAATAACTCCGGCAAGGTGAAGGAGCGCACCGAGCTGGCCCTGCTGGAGCACGAAGCCAGCAAACAGCGCAGCCATCAGCCGATTCGCAGTCTCATGCAGCGTGCCGTCAAAGCACTGCAGGCACTCAAGCCCTGCTTCATGATGAGTCCGATGGCGGTAGCGCAATATCTGCCCGCGGGCGAAGTGGAGTTTGATCTGGTGGTAATGGACGAAGCCTCGCAGATGCGTCCCGAAGAGTCCTTGGGCAGCATTGCCCGCGGTCGTCAGCTCGTGGTCGTCGGTGATCCGAAACAGCTGCCGCCCACCAACTTCTTTGCACGCCAGGGAACGGGAGACGACGCAGAAGATGAAGACCTGTCCCTCGCTCAGGATTCCGAAAGTATCCTGGATGCGGCCATGCCCTTGTTCCGGCTGCGCCGCCTGCGCTGGCACTACCGCTCGCGGCATGAAAGCCTGATTGCGTTTTCCAACGCGGCCTTCTATGACGGTAACCTGGTGGTCTATCCCTCACCGCATCGCGAGTCGGCTGAGTTTGGCGTCAAGTTTGAGCGTATCGGCAACGGCCGTTTCGTCGAGCAGCGCAACGTAGAGGAAGCCGAGGCAGTTGTGGCAGCGATTGAGCATCACCTGCTCAATCGCCCCCAGGAGTCCCTGGGCGTGGTTGCGATGAACGTCAAGCAGTCTGACCAAATCGAGCGCCTACTGGAGCTGCGCGCCAAGCAGAACCCGGAGCTTCAGCTTGCCTGGGAGCGTAATGCGGGACTGGCCGAGCCGCTGTTCATCAAGAACCTGGAAAACGTGCAGGGGGATGAGCGAGACGTCATTTTCATCTCGTTCACCTACGGCCCCATGGAGGCAGGTGGCAAGGTGCCCCAGCGCTTTGGCCCGATCAACAGCGACTCGGGTTGGCGACGGCTGAACGTCTTGTTCACTCGCTCCAAGAAGCGTATGCACATTTTTACGTCGTTCACGGCATCGGATGTACTCGTTACCGGTACGTCGAGTCGTGGCGTACACGCGCTGCGTAACTTCTTGCACTATGCCGAGACGGGGTATCTGCCGCGCGTGGAAGAAACCGCACGCGCCCCGGACAGCGACTTCGAGATTGCCGTCATGGACGCCTTGTCTCGCCACGGTTACACCTGTGAGCCGCAGGTTGGTGTGGCAGGCTTTTTCATCGATCTGGCCGTGCGTGATCCTGAACAGCCAGGACGTTATCTGATGGGAGTTGAATGTGATGGGGCTGCTTACCACTCAGCCAAGTCCGCGCGGGACCGGGATCGGTTGCGTCAAAGCGTCCTGGAGCAATTGGGCTGGCGGATCCGCCGAATCTGGTCAGTGGACTGGTTCCGTAACCCTCGTACACAGCTCGATCCCATTATTCATGAGCTTGATCAACTACGAAGGGAAGGGTCTGTCTCTACCAAGCAGTTGAGCAAAGAGGAAAAGACCATGGAGCATGAGGTTTTAGATGCAAGCGTAGGGACCCACCTGCTGGTTGAGCCTCCTGTTACAGAAAGAGCAAATCACGGCCCGGACGATATGAACCCGCACGTCCACTAAAATAAAGGCCCGCCAAGCGCGGGCCTTTTGCTGGAGCCTGCCTGTTAGCAGGCTTCGCCGTACAGCGTTTTCTCACGGTTGATCATGATATCTGCCAGGAACCAATAGGCTTCGCCCCAGGCATTCAGGATCTCGTCAGTGGCCGCATCACCCAGTACATCCTTGATGGCTGGAAGCAGAGCATTGGCAACTGCAGGGTAGTGTTCGGCCTTGACGTGTGTGGCTACGTGCCGGGCGCAGATCTTGTCCACTGCACCCTGAATCGCTTCCAGATGGTCCACGTTCTTGGCAAAGGCCAGGATGGCGGCAGCCAGGCGTCTGGGTTGTTCGCCCGACTTGTGGGCGGCTTCGTCGAACAGTGCCTTTATCTCTGGATCGACAAACAGACGCTCGTACATGCGGGTCGTAATAGCAACGCCATGCTCCTGAATGACAGGCGCCGTCGATTTGATAATAGCAATGGTTTCAGGTGATAAAGGCTGGCTCATAAGGCTTCCTACCGTATTCTCAGGCCGCTGCAAAAGGCGGCCCTGTTGTCATCAGGCTAGTGTTATCGATAACAGCGCCCCTCGGCGGAGGGCTTGCTAGAAGCATAGACTACCGCGCTGATATCGCCGCAAAGGCACGAATCGATGGCTGTAGCCTAATAAGGTTGCGAGGCGGAGGTATTGATATATGTCATGGTGCCTGCAATAAGCCAGGCACCATGACATGTGGTCAGGCTCAACGGGCGTCAGGAAACCTTGAAGCCCGGCTTGATATGCGCCACCAGATCAAGGAAAAGCGTCCATGTACGCTCGGTAGACGAAATGCTCAAGCATTCATCGGGCGAGTGTGCGTTACGGATGTCCGGGCCGAACGAGATCATATCAACATCCTGCAGCTTGGCGCTGAACACACCGCACTCCAGTCCCGCATGGATTCCTGCCACTTCAGGAGCACGGCCATATTGAGCGGTGAAACGTTCAACAAACAGGTCGCGTAACGGGGATTCCGGCCGGAAGGGCCAGGCAGGATAACCATCATGCAGTTCGAAGCGTGCACCGATCACACGTGCCAGGGCTTCGAGCTTGGCAACGGTCGCCTCCATTTGCGAAGGCTGCGAACTGCGGCTGGCGCTGCCAAAGCTGATTTCGTCGCCTACGATGTCCAGGGTGCCCAGATTGGTAGAGGTTTCTACAAGGCCGGCTATATCCGGACTCATACGTTGAACACCCTGGGGCATCAGGATCAAGGCCTCACTAAGGGCCGTGGTCGTGGTTTTGGCAAAGCAGCGCTCCGGCATGGACGCGGCTTCCAATGCGAGTTCAAGGCCAGGGTCGGCCGTCACGTATTCCTGTGAAAGCCGTTCGTACCATGTCTTCAAGGTGGCGTCGAAAGCGTCGATGTTGTCTGAAGAGATAAGCAGCGTGACTTCAGCGCGGCGGGGTATCGCATTGCTCTTGCCCGAGCCTCCCTGTACATGCGCAACGTGAACATCATGCTTTACCAGCAGATCACTCAGGATGCGGCCCAGCAGCAAGATTGCATTACCACGTGGCGTATGAATATCCAGGCCTGAATGTCCCCCTTTAAGGCCGCGTACGTGCAGCTTCATGGCTCTTGAGCCGGCAGGAACGTCGCTCCACTGGATCGGAAGACGCATATCGCTGCGATTGCCACCCGAGCAGCTGGTAAATAGCAGGCCCTCTTCTTCGCTATCGATATTAAGAAACAAGCGACCCTTCAGGCTGGATGTATCAAGTTTTGAGGCTCCTCTGAGGCCTACCTCTTCCTGGGACGTGAAAATAGCCTCTAGTGGAGGGTGCGGAATGTCGCGGCTTTCCAGCAATGCCAGCATGAACGCCACGGCAATGCCGTTATCGGCGCCCAGGGTAGTGCCATCAGCCTTGAGCAGGTCGCCTTCAATACGCAGCGAGATGGGGTCGCGGTTGAAGTCGATGGGGTTGCCTTCGTTCTTCTCGCACACCATATCGGTATGCCCCTGCAGGATGGTTACAGGCGCATCTTCATAACCAGCGCTACCTGGCTTGCGGATAATGACGTTATCCAAGGCATCACGTTCGGCCTGCAAGCCATGGCGATCAGCAAATGCCATCAAATGATCGGCAACAGCCTGCTCGTGGAAGGAGGGGCGGGGAATAGCGGAAAGTGCTGCGAAATGACGAAAAACTGCAGCCGGGGCAAGATGCTCAACAGAGGCCGACATGATGGCTCCAGAAAAAGGAAAACGTTGAGCGTCGGCTGATGCTGCTGGCGAGTCAAGCAGTTTTACCCATGAAGCACCCGCCAGAGCGCCTCATGAGAAGGGCGGCTTACTGGTTCATGCGCTGGCGATAATCCACCAGCTCCTTGCCCAGCGCCTCGGTGGCATCCTGAAGCGTATCGATCGGACGCTTGCGGCAATAGTCACTGATCCACTGCATGCGCAGGCCGTCATCCATGCCTTCTGAAATATTCTTGATTCCACTGCGGGTGGACTCATTGAAGAAGGTGAAATAACCCGACACCCACTCACTGGCATACGGCTTGTCAGCGCTCCAGGTACTGAGCAGGTCACGGCAGGTCTTGGATCCAATACCCAACGCCTTGATGGGCTCATCCCCATCAGCAGCAAACGCCCCTTGCGCCAAGCTGCTCACCAGTGCCAGCGTCATGGCTATCCCTGTCATTCGTTTCATGGTCGTCCTCATGGGTTGGAAGCAAAAAGCGCTTGGACCTTATAAAGAGTGAAGGATTCGCTGGCAATCGTAACGTCTAAAATCTGCTTTCAAGTTTGCAGCTTTGTTCATTTACACGAGGCGCTGGCCTATGCTTTAACGACACAGTATTTCAGAAATGGTCATCTAGGAAACTAATGCCTTCTGCCATTTGATATGGGTCGGAAAACATGTTCTAGATATTCCAGTAGAAGAAGATGATAAAATATTTTTAAATATTTCGTGATTTAAGCGAAGCCTTCAGTAATGAATGAAGGGGCATTTATAGTTTGAGAAAGCGCATGGCACCCTCATATGGCAAAAGCCTTAACAAGAATTAGACGATATAGTCGATCGCTGAATCGTTAGCGACTTTTGTTCGAGCTGGGTAAGCATTATCAGACAAGCAAATATGGCCTCGGTAAGCCAGCACGCTGTTTATAAAGGTTGGCCAATCGATATCAATTAGATCGGCGTGTATTAGTAATGTACAACTTTTGTAATGTTGTTTGTAAAATGGTGATTCAATTAATTATTGATCGAAGTCTTTCGGCAGAGTAAGCGATATCTCATTAAGAACGAAACCCGAGTTTCCTCGGGTTTCGTCGAATACGATAGGCGTATAGCCAAGCGTTAGAAAGCCAGCGCTACTTTTGCACCGTATTCATTGGCCTTGAGTTTGACATCGTCGGCGACGTCGAGGTTGTTCTTGAGTTTGTATTCATTATGAACATAGTAAACGCCGACCATGACAGGCATGGAGTTGGCACCCTGGTTGAACAGTACACTCATCTCGGCGTACGGATTGGTACGGTCGCGAAGATCAACGCGGTCGCTGCCTACATCTTCGACCTTGAGGCGAGCCCGGGCGTTGAGCGTGCGGCGTGCACCGGCTTCCAGGCGGAAGGTTGTCGCCTCATCAAACTGATGGTTATAGCCCAGTGCAGCCTTGGCAAATGCACCTTTGGTGGTCAGCTTGACATCTTCGCCACTGGTATCAGGCTCATAGCGTGTCCAGCCGTAGCCGCCACCTACCAGAGCATCAAGGTAGTTGGTGTTGTCGATGGCCATGCGCCAGCCAAGATCGACATCGCCTTGAGCTTCCTTGAGTTTATTGCTGTGTCTTTCACCAAACTTGACCTTGGCTTCGCCTTGATAAATGAAACCTTCCTCGCCGGTCATCTTGTTACCAAAGTTATAGAAGACGCCTCCTTTGCCCATATGGGTTTTATCGGAGCCTACGTCAGACTCAAGTTTATATTTGCTGTAGCTGCCTAATACACCCAAATTGGAAATAGGGCCGGTATCAGCGGCCATTGCATAGGATGAAGCGATGGTAAAAACAGCTACGGCAGAAGTCTGAACCCAGCGGGCTCCGAAGAAAGGAAACATGATCGACTCTCCTAGATAAAACAGTAAATCGCAACAGGCGCGTATTACGAATGGCGGCGTTTCTATAGGTTCAAAAAACTAGACGATATGCGTCAATAATCAAGTTGATGTAGTCAATATTTAATTGATGGTATGACCAAATAGGTTTCTGCTATTTGTTTTGATGTCAAAATGATTTTCCCTGTACAGTTACATACATGGCTGCATACACATAAAAATTAAGTGAAGTGCCGCTTATAAGCCGCTTATAAAGAGCAACATAGTTAAAGAATGTTAGCCATAAACCGGACAGTTCATTTAAGTGCAAACACAAGCGGCAAAACGTTAACTAAAGGTAATCGTGCGACGAATGGCGCATGAGGCTAACGGAGAGAAGCGGAATACTAGGGCGGAGAAAAGCTAAGGTTGAGCAGAAGGGTGGCGAGGTGATCTGTATCGTTTTCTTCTGGATGCCACCGCTATGGTCAGCATCCAGAAGAGGGCTGAAGCGTTAGAATGCTACGCCGACTTTTGCACCGTATTCGTCATGCTTGAGCTTGACGTTATCGGCCAGGGCTAGGCGATCCTTCAACTTATCCTCGTGGTGCTCGTAGTACAGACCTGCTGTAATCGGCAGACCTTTGCCATTCTGGTTGAACAGCATGTCCATCTCCGCATAAGGATTGGTGCGGTCATGGATATCTACACTTTCGCTGCCTTCATGCTGGACATGCAAACGGGCGCGCTCATTCAGCTGACGACGCACACCGCCTTCCAGACGCAGGGTGGTGGTGTTGTCGAAGGCATGGTTATAACCCAGGGCTGCCTTGGCGAAAGGCCCTTTTGCGGTCAGGCGTAGATCATTGCCGCTGGTATCAGGTTCATAGCGAGACCAGTCGTAACCTGCACCGACAAGCGCATCGACATAATTCTGGTTATCGATTGCCATTCTCCAGCCTAGATCAGCCTGGCCACGACCTTCCTTGAGGCGATTACTGTGCTTCTCACCAAACGTGGCTTCAACGCCTGCCTGATAGATAAGGCCTTCGCCGCCGGTCATCTTGTTGCCGTAGTTATAGAACACGCCAGCTTTAGGCAGATGTCCATTTTGCGAGCCCAGGTTGGACTTCAGCTTGTACTGATCATAGCTGCCAGTGATACCGGCTGTAGAAATAGCGCCGCTGGTGTCTGCCATAGCGTGAAAAGAAAAGGCAGCCAATACAGAAAAAATAGAAGAATGAATCCAGCGATTGCGTGCTTTGATAGTCATAAAGATACTCCTGAACATAATGCTATAATGTTACATAGCAGGCTCACTTTAATTCAGACTGAAGTTAATAACAATAATAGTTAGCTATCTAACTGATAGGTGGTTATCGATTGGTTGGGTGAGTATTGGTGCTTCTATACCGCTAGCGCCGGGGCGATAGCGCCTTGACGCAAGTGATACAAGAGTGACATTCGGCAGGAAGCATTCTAGGTTTCTCTGCATCCCAGCAGTAAGAGAGCCAGAAGGTTATGATCCCGTTCTGCGCACAAACGACGGGTGCCTGACAGGCTTGGGAGCGGTTCTGCTAAGCCCGGCCGCTTGATCCATTGAGACGCCAGGGCCGGAACCTGTTTAGTATTGGTCACTTCGCTTAATAGACGAGATAGGGATGTCAGGCAAAAGAACAGTTGCCATTGGTTTTATCGGCTCGACGCTGGATCGGGTAGGCCAGGGCGCCAATCGCTGGAGTAAATGGCGTCCAACGGTTGGGCTATGCCAGCAGCAGGATCTGCTTGTCCACAGGCTTGAGCTGATTCATGGCACTGATGCGCGAGATGTGAACCTTGCTGAGCGGCTGAGAGAAGATATCCATCAGGTATCGCCGGAAACCGAGGTGCACCTGCATGCCTTGTCGCTACGTAATCCCTGGGATTTCGAAGAGGTGTATGGCGCACTGCATGACTTTGCGGTGGGCTATGCCTTTGATACCGAGCATGAGGACTATCTCGTGCATATCACGACGGGCACACATGTCGCGCAGATCTGCTGGTTTCTGTTGACCGAGGCCCGCTACTTGCCTGCAAGACTCATTCAAACGTCACCCGCCAGGCGTCGTGATGAAGGCAATGAGGTATCAGGAACCCATGCGCTGATCGACCTTGATTTGTCTCGCTATGACCGTATTGCTACCCGGTTTCAGCATGAGCGCCTGGAGGGTCTGGCTTTTCTCAAGTCAGGCATTGCAACGCGGAACATGACTTTTAACCGGACCATCGAGCAGATCGAGCGCGTCGCCCTACGCTCTAAAGCGCCTCTGCTATTGATAGGGCCTACAGGCGCCGGCAAGTCTTTTCTGGCGCGCCGCATTTATGAGCTCAAGCGCAGCCGACATCAGGTGGATGGACGCTTTGTCGAGGTCAACTGTGCCACGCTCAGGGGCGACGGTGCGATGTCTACCTTGTTTGGTCATGCAAGGGGGGCCTTTACTGGCGCACAGAGCGCGCGCGAGGGGCTGCTTCGTGCGGCTGACGGCGGTGTATTGTTTCTGGATGAAATTGGTGAGCTGGGCCTTGATGAACAGGCCATGTTGCTCAAGGCGGTCGAGGAAAAGCGCTTCTTTCCGCTGGGCTCGGATAGAGAAGTGACCAGTGATTTTCTACTGATGGCGGGCACGCATCGGGACTTGCGCAGCCGCGTAGCGGAAGGGCTGTTCCGTGAAGATCTGTTTGCCCGCATCAATCTCTGGACGTTCGACTTACCCGGGTTGGCGGGGCGGCGAGAGGACATTGAGCCCAACATTGACTTTGAGCTGGAGCGTCACGCTCGGGAGCAAGGACGCCTGGTGCGCTTCAATCTGGAAGCGCGACGTCGTTACCTGAATTTTGCCATTTCCAGCGAGGCTGCATGGAGCGGCAACTTCCGCGAGCTATCCGCCTCCATTACACGCATGGCGACTCTGGCGGACAGCGGACGAATCGATGAGGCAAACGTGCAGGAGGAGATCGACCGGCTGCGCCGTGCCTGGGGGCTTCAGTCGTCAAGCGATGGGCTGGGTCTGCTTCTGGGCGAGCGGACCGAGGAAATGGACCTCTTTGATCGTCTGCAGCTCGCGTCTGTCATCCGCATCTGCCAGCAGGCGGATAGCCTGTCTGACGCGGGGCGTCGACTGTTCGGCGTCTCACGACAGGCCAAGGCCCAGCCGAACGATGCCGATCGGTTACGCAAATATCTGGCGAAGTTCGGCTTGGAGTGGGGGCAGGTAAAAAAGGGGACGTGAAGCGGACATGTATTTCCCAAAATGAGCCGTGAGACATGCTGTCAGCCAGCTGTGCTCATGGCTCTGAAATAAAATCAGCAGGCACATGCTCTACCAGCCAGACGCCATTGTCAGCCTGAAAGAATCGATGGCCCTGTTGATCCATATCCAGGGCTCTGATAACCAGCACTACCGGCTGGCCATAACGTTTGCCGACATTGATGGCAGTATCGGTATTATCAGAAAGATGAACGTGGTGGCGTGAGCCTGGAATCAAACCTTTCTTTCGTATCGATTCCAGAAAACGGACAGCTGTACCGTGGTACAAGCGTTCGGGCGGTACTTTTTGGATATGCTGAAGAGTGACCTGTGAGGTGGAGTGACCTTGCGCCGCCCGTATACGCGTTCCGTCGGGCGATAAGCTGAAGCGCTTTTTATCGTTGCCAACTACAACTTCTCGTATCAGGTGCTCGTTGAGTTCTCGGCCATGTCTGGCTGCGCCTGCGATCAACGTGGTGATCTCAACCCAACCTTCGCTATCGAGCGCTATGCCGATTGCCTGAGGCCCGTGCCTGAGGGCGTAACTCAGAAATTTGCTCGTTTCGATAAGCCTCTGATTGCTCATCGAGTCCTCCATTCAGCTGCGTGTATTTCAGCGTAGGCGGGGTAATACAGGCATTGGGCGGTATTGTCTGGCAATCCGCCCAATAAGAGGCTCTGACTAGCGTCCTGCCATGGGCTCATGGCCGTAGCTGGGCGAGTGTGGGCCTACCAGGATGCCGTTGGGACGGCCAGCCGACAGCAAACGAAGGCTAGTGATTCCGGCAATTTCATGGCCTTTATCGCTGATCGAGTTCGCAATCTGGTTTATAGCGGCTGTGATCAGTAAATCAATCAGACCGCCACCGCTGTTCTGCTGCTGCTCAGCTGTACTTGCGCTTGCTGCACCTTGCCAAAGCAATTTGCCGCTGCGCAAATCGACGAGTTTGGCGGAAGCCGTTACAACCGTCTCACTGCTGATGATGGCATATGTACTGCCATAGCGGCTGACCTCCACATACATGGCAGCATCTGCGCCAAAGATTTCACGAAGCTTGGCAGGCGGTGCCGCCTGCATTTCGTCAGGGGTTAGCAGGCCGTTTTCCTTGAAGGTTTCATCCACAAGGGCGACAGGTAAAACGTAATAACCGGCTTCGGCCAGAGGGTAGGTCAGCTGTGAAAGTACGCTGTATGTCGCCTTCACATCGGGCGACTTGTTTACGGGCGGCAGAATGACAATAGAAGCCGGTTTGCTTTCCTTAAAGGCCGTGTAGTCATAGGGCTGCTGCTGGTTAGCGCAACCTGCCAGCAAGCCGAAAGCAGACAGGATAAACAACGCTTTGAGATAAAAACTGCGCATGGGATAGCTCCTACTTCTTGAAGTTGCGCATCAGGAAGTCCATGTACGCAGTGGACTCTGGAAACAAGGTCTTTTCAGTTTCAAATTGCTGGCGGACCTGATCCATTTTGCCTACTTCGGCGTAGAGCATGCCTAGCTGTGCGTGATAACCAGGCGCAGGCGTTAGGCCTTTGGAGCGGGCTTGTTGCAAACCGGCCTCCATCGCGATGATTTGCTGTTCAGGGCCGGTTTCTTTGGTGAAGTGCTGATACACCTGATCCTGATAGCCAGGCCAGTAATAAAGCGATTTGGGCTGTTCAGCGCAGCCGCTCAACAGCGCGATCAAGGTAAGCGACAACAATGCAGCGCAGGGCTGTAAAACGCTTTTCATATCCATTCCTTAGAACGTAAAGCTTATTGCACGGGCTTCCAGGCACCGCTATCAATCCCTTCAACCAGGCGGTTGACTGCTTCGCGAATGGCCAGGTCCAGTACCTTGCCGTTCAGCGTCGAGTCGTAACTGGCTGTCCCGCCAAAGCCAACCACTTCCCGGTTGGACAGGTTGTACTCACCGGCACCCTGGGTTGAGTAAACCACTTCGGACGTACGAACATTGACGATATTGAGGTTGACCTTGGCATAGGCAATTTGTGATTTGGCGCGACCAAGAATGCCAAAGAGCTGTTGGTCGCCTACTTCCTTGCGGCCAAATTCTGTTACGTCGCCGGTAACTACATAATCAGCACCACGCAGCTGCTGGCCCTTTTTCGAGAGGGCACTTTCCTGCGCTATTTCACTCATGTTGTCACGGTCCAGTACATTGAACCGGTTGGACTGCTGAAGGTGAGTCACTAGAATGGTTTTAGCTTGACCGCCGAGACGATCGACACCATCTGAAAACAAGCCCCGCATATAGCTTGAGCGGTTGTCGAATTTACCTACGGAAACAGGCTGGCGTACGCCTTGGTAGACACTTTGAGCGGAGGTCACCTTAGCAACTTCCAGGGTTCGGGATTCTTCGGTTGCGCAGCCAGACATTAGAGCCGACAAGCTAATGGCGCTTGCAATCAAAACCTTCTTTTTCATGTACTTCTCTTTACTGAAGTTGAGGCTATTACCATCACTCCGTCTGTGCGTAGTAATAACCGTAGGCGAGCAGATCACACTGCTTTAGCGTTTGCCGTATGCAACGAAGAAAGAGAGGTAGGGATGTATTCGCTGGAATTGCCAGGGATAAGCGGCAATCGAGAATCAAGAAACCTGACCAATCCTTGGCTGATTAGCATCCTGCTAGAGAAGGGAATTTGTGAAGTCTATCAACCTTCTTAAAACATATTAGGTTGTGCTTCGACGAATGGAGCAGATGAAGTCATAGACGGAGCAGCAATAGGAGAAGCCGTGAAAGATTTGTCTCAATCAGTGACTGATAGGTCTGTTTTCGAACAAGTAAGTCACGAGGTAGGGAAAGATTTTCAGCCGACCAGCGGCAGAGAGAATTAAAGGATAAAAAGCGCCATTTAAAGCCTGCTTATCATGACACGGAAACGCCTTGCAGGCTTCGAAAACACTGGCCTAAAGCCGCTTTGCTGCGTTTGCTCAATAAGACTTTCTAATTGGCTTGATAGATAAAAGCATTCAGGCTAATGGTCGCCTGCTCTGAACTATCTGGAGCCAAACTGCCTCCACTTCTACAGAGCCTGTACATGACGTCGTTAAGCAGGCTCCTACACCATTGGTGTTATCAAAATCAAAAAGGAAGTAGTGGGATAAGGACAGCGTGATTAAATCTGGATAGGAGAGCTGTATGTTCGTTCATAACAAACGACTTCAGTATACCGTTCGTGTAGCTGGTCCCAACCCGGGCCTGGCCAATCTAATGCTTGAGCAGTTTGGCGGTCCTCAAGGCGAACTCGCGGCTGCGATGCGCTATTTCACCCAGGGTCTGGCCGAAGACGATGCAGGTCGTAAAGATATGCTGATGGATATCGCGACCGAAGAGCTTAGCCACCTGGAAATTATTGGCTCCATCGTCGGTATGTTGAACAAGGGCAACAAAGGCCAACTGGCCGAAGGCATCGAAGAAGAAGCCGAGTTGTACCGTAGCATCACCGGAGCGGGTAACGATTCTCACATTACATCTGTTCTGTACGGTGGCGGCGCACCGCTTACCAACTCTGCAGGTGTACCGTGGACAGCAGCTTATATCGATACCATCACTGAGCCGACTGCTGACCTGCGCTCCAACATCGCAGCAGAAGCGCGTGCGAAGATTGTGTATGAGCGCCTGATCAACCTCACTGACGACGTAGGCGTGAAAGATGCCTTACAGTTCCTGATGACGCGCGAAATCGCTCACCAGAAGTCCTTCGAGAAAGCCCTGCACTCCATGCAGCCCAACTTCCCTCAAGGCAAGCTGCCAGGCAAGCCGGAATTCGCCAACGTGTATTTCAGTATGTCCCAAGGCGAAGGCGACATGCGTGGTCCTTGGAACCAGGGTGGCGAGTGGGAATATGTAGAAAGCCCGCAGCCTGCTGTTGATGGCGGTGATGGCCTGGCTACTGTCAATCTGCCTGCCAAAGACATGAAAGTGGTCGAGCAGATGGTCAAGCGCACAGCGTCCGATCCGGCCAGCAACCCTCTGACTGGGGCTGATCTGGGCTCCGGCATGGCTACGCAGAAGAAAGAAGTCTGACGCTTTTCTGCTAGATGATTACCCGTGCATGGCTTGGCTGTGGTCTGACACCACACCCTGCCATGCAGGGTTCTTATGTAAAACCTTGCGTGAGCCGATAGATACGTTCTTCACCCCGGCACTCATCAGGACGAATTAAAATGGCGGAACGCAGTCGCAATAAACGGCACTGTTATTACCGCATATCAAGGAAGCGAGATGACTGAAGAAAACCGCGACGCACAACTTTCTGAAGACCAGGCGATTGAGTTCGCCCATCAAGTACTCGATTTGGCGCGCAGTGGCGATGCAGTCACATTGGGCAAACTGCTGAATAAGGGGCTGCCCCCCAACCTACGCACCAGTAAAGGTGACACACTGCTAATGCTGGCCAGCTACCATGGACAGCTTGATGCGGTACGTACATTGCTCGATCATGGTGCTGACCCGAATATCTGCAACGATAACGGCCAGAGTCCTATTGCGGGTGCAGCCTTCAAGGGCAATCTGCCAATGGTAAAGCTGTTGGTTGAGCAGGGTGCCGATGTGGAAGGCGTGTCCCCGGATGGCAAGACCGCACTGATGATGGCTGCGATGTTCAATCGGGCCGAAATCGCCGAATACCTGATCGAAAAAGGCGCCAATATTAACGCCCAGGATGCTAACGGTGTAACGCCTCTTGCAGCTGCACAACGTATGGGCGCGCCTGAAACGGTTGCGTTGCTGGAACGAATTCAAGAGCTGCAAAAGTAGGCAGCCTGTTTATGAAAAAGGCGCCTGTCAGGCGCTTTTTTGGTTTCGGGCCTATGATTCTAACCGTACCTGATAGCACTCATCGCTCAAGGGTTCGATTACGATGCGGACCGGGCAGAACCGCTGGATGACCTCGGCATTACTACGCAAATGCTCAGACGCATGCAGGCAGGTGAAACGGCCACTGCCCGCCAACAACAGGGGGAGCAAGAGCTGGTCCGCCAGATGTTCGCCTACGGCAGCGCCGCTGCGCTCGAAGGCGAGCAGTTCATCAATGGCGTGATTGGCGACTTGTTCTGCCCTGACGCGGCTTTGCCCGAACGCAGCAAACACCTCGGTAACCGCCTCGTACTGTTGCTCGATTAGCACTACATTTCCAGGCCCCTGCGCCTTCTGTAGCTGAACGGTATGCAGGTTGTCCTGAGACCAGCCCAAACGTTGTGTTACTTGGTTCAGCTCGCGCGTGCCTATCGACTCGGGCAGGCCCGCCAGAAGCGCTTGCGCCTGCTGGCTGACCAATTGACCACGGTCTTCCAATATCAGCGGACTCAACCTGCTGGGTTGGATCACTACCGTCATCTCACCTCCACCCGCAGGAGCAAAGCCATGACGGATTAGGTCCAGCTCTATATGGGCGCCCATCCGTTTCAGTAGCGGCAGCCATGCTTTTTGCAGGAAGTCGACTGGCGGTGCAGCAGGGTTGTGCGTTCCGCCTTTCAGTCTCAGGCGACTGGGAGCAGGTGCCTTGAGCAGGGCGGGCAACACGGTCTGCAGGACAAGTACACAGCTGCCTGCCGTGCTGATGGCAAATTCATAATTACCACCCTTGATTGCGCCAGGCTGAAAACGCAGACTCAGCGAGCCCAGCTCCGCACCCTCAAGCGTCGCATCGCATATCGCGGCGGCCGCTTGCACGGCCGTCAGGTGCTGGCGAAGCAAGCCAGGACGGCTCCGTTTCGCACGAATATTAATGATACTGAACGGCTGGCCGGTGATCATGGACAGGCTCAAGGCGCTACGCAGGATCTGACCACCGCCAATCGACCCGTCCAATTGTAGTTCTTCCATGGTTAAAACCTTCTTTGTCGTGCAGTTCAATCTGCTTTCATTCGTCCAGTGAAGCTGATCAGCCTTTGACGCATACCACCTGACGCAGAGTGTGTACCACTTCCACCAAGCTGCGCTGGGCTTCCATTACACGGTCGATGTCTTTATAGGCCATCGGGATCTCATCGATGACGTTGGCATCCTTTCGGCATTCCACATGTGCGGTAGCGCGTACCTGGTCCTCGACCGTAAACAGGTTCTTGGCCTTGGTCCGGCTCATGGTTCGTCCGGCGCCATGGCTGCAGGAACAGAATGACTCCTCATTGCCCAGGCCGCGAACGATAAAGCTCTTGGCACCCATGGAGCCGGGAATGATGCCCAATTCGCCCTTCTTGGCTGATACCGCCCCTTTGCGGGTAATCAGTACCTCCTGACCGAAATGCTGTTCTTTCTGCACGTAGTTATGGTGGCAGTTGACCGCTTCCAGGTTTGCCTCAAACGGCTTGGTGATGACCTTTCGGGCCGCATCGATCACTGCGTGCATCATCAGGGCGCGGTTCTGTTTGGCAAAGTCCTGCGCCCAGGCGACAGCCTCGACATAATCGTTGTAGTGCTTGCTGCCCTCCTCGAAGTACGCCAAGTCTTTATCGGGGAGATTGGCAATGTGCTGTTGCATGTCTTTTTTTGCCAGCTCGATGAACAGATTGCCAATGGCGTTGCCAACACCACGCGAGCCGCTATGCAGCATGAACCAGACCCGCTGGGCTTCGTCCAGGCAGACCTCGATAAAATGGTTCCCGGTACCCAAAGTACCCAGGTGGTTGCGGTTATTGGTCTTTTCCAGTTTCGGGTATTTATCGGTAATGGCCTTGAAACGCTTGGCCAGGCTGGACCAAGCATGATCGGCCATATCAGGTACGTTCTGCCAGGCGCCCTGGTCGCGGCGGCCAAAGGTCTTGCCGTGGGGAACGGCCTTTTCGATGGCGCTGCGTAGCGGTTGCAGATTGTCGGGCAGGTCTGAAGCCATCAGGGACGTACGCGCCGCGATCATGCCGCAGCCGATGTCGACGCCCACCGCCGCAGGGATAATGGCACCCACGGTTGGGATAACGCTACCGATAGTGGAGCCTTTACCCAGGTGGACATCCGGCATTACTGCCAGATGTTTGAAGATGAACGGCATCTTGGCTGTATTCATCAGTTGCTGTTTGGCATCGCCTTCGACCGGGACGCCTTCGGTCCACATCTTGATAGGCTTGCCGTTGGCTACTTCAAGAAGCTGATAGTTCTGCTTGTCCATTTCTACGCTACTCCATGGGTTGTCTGTGAGATGCAGGCAAATACGCTGCAACCTTCATATCCCTGGGTATAGCAGAGGGCGTGCCATTGTTTTAAAAGCGCCTGTCTTTAACTTTAACTTATTGAAATTTAAGGATTTTGTTGAAATTTTTTGAGAGAGGGCTGCTTGGTCTCTTCTGATTTACGATATTTTTATCTATCACCTTATAAATTTATATAGCCATGGCTTCCCTCTACCTTACGTCTCATGATTTAGTCATCCGGCATCTTGAGATGACGCCTCTGTTCGTTCATCAGCCGACCAGCTGTCGGTAAAACTTATCTTGGGCAGTTGCTTTACAAGAGATTAAGATGGACTATTGTGGTATGACGACATACAGCATATAACTATCGTCTAGAGTCACATCTAAGGTTTTATTGCGTAATTTTGTTGTAAGCGGCAATTCCATACTAATAAAAACAGGAAGCTGGTATGACAACTAAGTCTATTCTGCAGGCTAGATCTACATGGGTAACAGGCGCGTTGTTGCTGGCAGTCAGCACGAGCAGTCTGGCAGCCCATATGCGCGAAGTGGCGACGTCCGGCTGGGCAACCCAGAACGGTGGTACACGTGGAGGCTCTGCCGCCATGGGAACCGATATCTATACCGTACGTTCTGCCACCGAGCTCAAACAGGCGCTAAGTGCAAACGCTGCAAGCAGTGGGCGCATCATCAAGATTGTCGGAACGATCGATATCAGCGACGGGAAACCCTTTACCAGTACCAGCGACATGGCCGAACGCGGCCTGCTGAATGTTCCGGGTAATACGACCATTATTGGTTTGGGCAAACAGGCCGGTATTGTGGATGGGTTCTTCATGATCAAGCAGAACAACGTGATCATGCGTAATCTCACGATCGAAAATGCCTGGGACCCTTCGCCTACCTGGGATCCGGATGACGGTGATCTGGGTAACTGGAACTCGGAATTCGATGGCGTCACGATCAGCGGTGCCAGTAACGTCTGGCTCGATCATCTGACCTTTACAGACGGCGGGCGCCTGGACGATCCGAATGAGATCGGCAATGGTGTTCATATCCAGCATCATGACGGCGCTCTTGATGTAGTGTTGGGTGCGAACTACGTCACTGTATCCAATACCGTATTCAAACTGCACGACAAGAACATCCTGATCGGTAACAGCGATAGCCGCGGCACTACTGATAGCGGCAAGCTGAAAGTCACTATCCACAATTCGGTTTTTCAGGATGTAGGCCAGCGCGCGCCACGGGTACGGTTCGGGCAGGTGCATCTGTACAACAACCTTCATCTTGGTAGCACCAAGGACGCTGTTTATCCCTTTGTTTACGCCCACGGAGTAGGTAAGTCCTCCGCCATTCTCTCGGAAGCTAATGTCTTCGCGATTTCCGGTGTCAGCGGGTGTGACCAGGTAACGGCCAATTGGGGTGGCACGGTTTACAAGGATGTCGGTTCGCTCATCAATGGTCGGAAAATGACCTGCTCGTGGGATCCGAATATCGGTTGGGCTCCGCCGTATCGATACACCAAATTACCAGCTTCACTCGTACCGCTTGCCGTGCCTGTAAGAGCCGGTGCAGGCAGGATCAACTTCTAGCGAGCCAGCGTTCGTCTCGATTGGCTTTAAACATCCTTTTGAACATTAAATGCCTGAGCGTTATGGCTCAGGTTGCTTTCTCGAAGATGTCTTTGTTCAGCCTAATAGCAATATGCCGGTATTTAGATTGTTAGATTTATAAATGAGCGGCAGTGAACCCAACGTAGGAAAAACAAGATGAAGATGAAGTGTGGGCAACTCAAGGTATTAACGTTGAGCGCGGGTCTGTTGATGTCTGTCATGGCCTCGAGCAGCTTTGCCGCCGACGTACTGGAAGCCGCCAGTACCGGCTGGGCTACGCAGAATGGCGGTACAAAAGGCGGCGCGGCGGCGTCGTCGGTCAATGTCTACACCGTACGCAATGCAACAGAACTCAAGAATGCGCTGAAAGCCTCCGCCAGCAGCCGTATCATCAAGGTCTCCGGCAAGATTGATATCAGTGACGGCAAGGCCTACACCACGACCAGCGACATGAAAAGCCGCGCACAACTGAACGTACCGGCTAACACGACCATTGTGGGCCTGGGCTCTACTGCGCAGATCGTTAACGGGTTTTTCATGATCAAGGAAAATAACGTGATCATGCGCAACCTGACTATCGAGAACCCATGGGACCCAGTGCCGGTCTGGGATCCGGATGATGGTAGTCTGGGTAACTGGAACTCGGAGTTCGATGGCGTCACCATCGAAGGGGCCAATAATGTCTGGATTGATCATCTGACCTTTACTGATGGCAGCCGTCCGGATGATCCAAACGAGATCAAGAACGGGCGACATGTACAGCATCACGACGGTGCGCTGGACGTAAAGAAGGGCGCCAACTACGTGACCATTTCCCATACCATCTTCAAGCTGCACGACAAGAATATCCTGATCGGCTCCAGTGATAGCGCCAGCTCGACGGACAGCGGAAAGCTCAAAGTCACCATTCATAACTCGATCTTCGAAAACGTTTCTCAGCGTGCCCCACGTGTGCGTTTCGGGCAGGTACATCTGTACAACAACCTGCATGCCGGCAATACGAAGGATCCCGTCTACCCGTTCTACTCGGCCCATGGTGTCGGCAAGTCTTCAGCGATTCTGTCCGAGGCCAATGCCTTTAACATCAGTGGTATCAGCAGCTGCGACAAGGTCACTGCGCAGAACGGCGGCTCTGTCTACAAGGACGTTGGTTCATTGATCAACGGCGCCACGATGAGCTGTTCCTGGGGCGCCAATATTGGTTGGACGCCCCCTTACAAGTACACCAAGATGGCCGCTTCGCTGGTAGCTTCCAGCGTTCAGTCTTCTGCTGGCGCAGGCAAAATCAGTTTCTGATTGACTGCTGACGATTCTGGCCCCTCTGGTGCTTTTGCTAGAGGGGTTTCTTGTCTACCACACAAGCCGTTGTGCGTCGTTTATCGGCCTGCATGTCATGGAACCTCGACGCGTCGACAGACGAAAGCAGAGACGCTACTCATTTTGGTTGAGAGCTATCTTTAGAAATCTAAAAATTCCAATATGACATTATTGCAGTGAAACTCATTTGCGTTGAGCCTGCGTGCGCGTTACAGACACTAAACAGTAAGGACGTGTACATGACCATGAAATCAGGCTCGCTCAAGAAGCCGGCTTTACTGGGCGCAGGCGTGGTGCTGTTGACCGCGGCCGCCAGTACCTTTGCAGCGGATATGCGTGAGGCGGCCAGTACAGGCTGGGCTACGCAAAACGGGGGAACCAAGGGTGGCGCAGCTGCAGCCTCCGCCAATATCTATACCGTACGCACCGCCAATGACCTGAAGAATGCGTTGAAGGCCTCGGCCAGCAGCCGCATCATCAAGGTCTCTGGCAAGATCGATATCAGTGAAGGCAAGGCCTATACCAGTACCAGTGAGATGAAAAAGCGCGCTGAGCTGGTTGTGCCTGGTAACACCACAATTGTGGGTCTGGGCTCTACTGCGCAGATCGTCAACGGGTTTTTCATGATCAAGGAAAACAACGTGATCATGCGTAACCTGACCATCGAAAATCCATGGGACCCCACACCGGTTTTCGACCCGGATGATGGCGATGCCGGTAACTGGAACTCCGAGTACGACGGCGTCACGGTGCAGGGCGCGAGTAACGTCTGGATCGACCATATGACGTTTACCGACGGTAGCCGCCCTGATGATCCGAGCGAGATCAAGAAGGGTCGCCATGTGCAGCATCATGACGGGGCGCTGGACGTGAAGAAGGGCGCCAACTACGTCACCATCTCCAACACCGTGTTCAAGCTGCACGACAAGAACATCCTGATTGGTTCCAGCGACAGTGCCAGCTCGACCGACAAGGGCAAGTTGAAGGTCACTATCCATAACTCGGTCTTCGAGAACGTTACGCAGCGTGCGCCGCGTGTACGGTTTGGTCAGGTTCACCTGTACAACAACCTGCACACAGGTAACACAAAGGACGCGGTCTATCCGTTCTATTCCGCCCATGGAGTAGGCAAGTCATCGGCTATCCTGTCCGAGGCCAATGCCTTCAACATCAGCGGCATTAGCAGTTGTGACAAGATCACCGCCAAGAATGGCGGCTCTGTCTACAAGGACGCCGGCTCGCTGATCAATGGCGTTTCCATGAAATGCTCATGGAATTCCAATATCGGTTGGACGCCTCCTTACAAATACACCAAGATGGCGGCTTCCCTCGTGGCTTCCAAGGTGCCTTCCGAGGCTGGCGCAGGCAAGATCAGTTTCTGACCCGTCTGACCGCCATCTGCCTTTAAGGGGGTGGCGGTTTTTTGCCTATCTTCTCGCCTTTTCTATCCCTTCCTGTCTGGCATGCTGCTTTGCGCGCGATACATCCATTTGCATGCTTAGCCATCTAAATAGTTAATAATTATAACGTTCGATAATCGATCGTTAAGACCGTTAATGTCTTGACGGTAGGCAGGCTGACGTTAAGTATCCAAAAGGCAAGCACATAGAGATGAAGCCAACGGCATTCATCCAAAAGTTAATAATAAAAACAATATGGGCTAGTCTATGTTCATTCGTAACGATTCACCCGCTTACCCTGCGTTATTCACCTTCCGTATTCATACCGTTTTTCGGCTACCTCGGCACGTTAACGACGTGTCGCTGCTCTCCGGCTGACCAAGACCTTTCGTTTTCCAGCACTGATCCACAACAACAATAAACAGGTATCGGTCATGTCCTTATCGCTTTCCTGGCATGCCGGCGCGCTGGCGCCCTCATGCCTTGCTGTTGCGTTATCCGGAGTTTCCCTGGCGGTTCAGGCTGCCCCTTCGGTGGTACTGGAGCAGTCACGTCCTGCGCCGCTCGATAATGCTTTGGAAAAAGCACGTCCTCTACCACCCGGGCCGCCTCGCTGGGCGGAGGACTATCGGTTTCTGGACGACGCGTCCAAGCGGAGCGACTTTTTTGATCCGCTCCGTTATCAGCGGCTGTCCGATTCAGCCTGGGTCCAGTTTGGTGCGGAAGCGCGCTACCGGGCGGATACCATCAATAACCCCGTCTTTGGGCTGCGTGGTGTGAACAAGGATTCCTACACTCAGCAGCGGCTTCAGGTCCATGGTGATCTGCATCTCTTGGATGACCAAGTCCGTGCGTTCGTCCAGCTGGAAAACACCCGGGCTTGGAACAAGGCGCTTTACGGGCCGTATGACCAGAGCAGGACGGAGCTGCATCAGGCCTTTATCGACATCAATACCAATACCTTGGGCGGGCGGCTGATGACGCGGGTAGGGCGCCAGGAGCTGGGTTACGGCAACCAGGCGTTTGTTACCTACCGTGATGCACGCAATATCCGGCTCAATTTCGATGGGGTACGCCTGAGCTATTCCCGTCCCGGCGGCTACAAGCTCGATGCCTTTGGCTTGCGTCCCGTCGAGACAGGCGAAGACAGCTTTGATGATGGCTCCAACAATAACGTCAAGTTTTATGGGTTGTACGGCACGCTACCGCTGACAGCCATCCTGAAAATGGATGTATACGGATTTGGCCTGGAAACCAACGAGCGCACCCTGGATGGGCTGACCGGAAGCGAAAAGCGCTACACCGGAGGCGTGCGGCTGTTTGGTAAGCAGGCCGGTTGGGACTGGACATGGGATCTGGCCTACCAGGGTGGTCATCTGGAAGGGGCGCGTATTCGTGCCTGGGGTATCAGCAGCGAGACGGGATATAACTTCAGGCAGCCCTGGAAGCCACGATTGGCGGTGCGTTTCGATGCAGCCAGCGGTGATGACCGCTTTGGTGATGACAAGATTGGCACATTCGACCCATTGTTTCCCAAGAATGGTTTCTATGGAGATTCGGGGCTGACCACCCTTTCGAACATGTATCTGATCGGCCCGCTGCTGACATTCGCCCCACGCCAGTATCTGCAGCTGGAAGCCGGTGCCTTTGCCGTCTGGCGTGAAAGCACCCGCGATGGCGTCTATCTGCCGGGCATGTCCTATGTGCCGGGAACGCCCAACAGCTCATCGCCCAAAACGGGCAACCTGTTTCGCAACAATCTGCGCTGGCTACCGACCGCCAACCTGACCGTGGACCTGGAATACAGCTATTTCCAGGCGGGTAAGGCCGTGCGGCAGGCCGATGGCTCGGATACCCACTTCGGCATGGTTTCAACAACGTTCCGTTTCTGATGCGCCTGACCCATGAGGAGGTTTCGCTATGACTACGCTCGGGATGGCTGATGCCCGTACACGCCTGACCATAGGGTTGTGCTTTGTAGTGGCTCTGCTGGAGGGAATGGATCTGCAGGCCATGGGCATCGCAGCGCCCAGTATGGCTGCCGCGTTTGGCTTCAAGCCGGCGCAGATGGGGCTGGTCTTCAGTGCCAGCATTCTAGGCTTGCTGCCGGGGGCCTTTTTAGGAGGTTGGTGCGCCGATCGGATCGGGCGCAAAAAGGTGCTGATTGCCTCGGTTGTGCTGTTTGGTCTCTTTTCGCTGGCCAGCGCTCATGTCTGGGATATGCAGAGCCTGTTGATCGCACGCTTCATGACCGGCATTGGGCTGGGTGGGGCGTTACCCAACCTGATTGCCCTGTCCTCCGAGTCGGCCGGCGAGCGTGCCCGCAATACAGCGGTAAGCCTGATGTATTGCGGTGTACCACTGGGTGGTGCGCTGGCGGCCATTGTTGGTCTGCTGGAGACCGGGCTGGGCTGGCGGACGGTATTTTATGTAGGAGGCTTTGCGCCGCTTCTGGTGGCGCCCCTGCTGGGCGTGTATCTGATGGAGTCATCGGCGTTCGTCAAAAGCCGGCAGGCGGCCCGGGCAACCGAGCAGTCCATTCGCACTTGGGATGGCCTCTTTTATCAGGTAAGGGCATCCACCACGCTGATGCTGTGGGTCAGCTACTTTTTTACCCTGACGGTGATGTACATGCTGCTCAACTGGCTGCCATCGCTGCTGGTTGGGCAGGGGTTCACCCGCAGCCAAGCCGTGACGGTTCAGATCCTGTTCAATATCGGTGGCGGTATCGGCTCGGTCCTGTTCGGTCTACTGATGGACCGCTGGAAACCCCGAATCGTCGTGGTCGCCATCTACGCCGGTATCTTGGCCGGACTGGCGGGGCTTGGGCTTTCGAGCAGCTTTGCCGGGGTCATCATGGCGGGATTCCTGGCGGGCCTCTTTGTAGTAGGCGGCCAGTTGGTGCTGTATGCGCTGGCGCCTCTGGTGTATCCGGCGGCCGTACGAGCGACCGGGGTGGGCTCAGCCGTGGCGATCGGACGATTAGGCGCCATGGCCGGTCCGCTCCTGGCCGGTCAGGTACTGGCCATGGGCGGCGCGGCATCGACCCTGGTCATCGCAACAGCCCCCGGCGTGCTGATCGCTGCGGCGTCTGTGCTCTGCCTGCTCAACCGACAGGCCGCCAAGCCGGTCAGCACAGGTGTGCTGGCAGGTGAACCGGCTCATTAAGGAGAAACCATGTTCAGATCTCTATGGGTAGCCGCCTTGTTGACGGCTAGCACGTTACTGTCAGGCGTCTCGCTGGCAGAGGAAGCACGGGAAAAGCCTGCCTTTGATCCGCCGCCGCTTGGGTTGGAAAGATTGGCCCGGTTTGAGGTCGATCTGACGGCGCCTGTCTGGGAGCTTGGCAAGACGAGCGAGCTGGGCAAACGCCGAATCATCCCGATTACCGGTGGCCGCTTTGAGGGGCCATCGTTCAAGGGAGAAATTCTTAACAACGGCGCGGATTGGCAGGTCGTGACCGACGATGGGCTGGCCATCATCGATACACGCTACCTGCTCAAGACCGATGACGGCGCACTTGTTTACCTGCAAACCAAGGGGTACCGCTACGGTCCGCCAGAGGTGATGAAGGATGTGGCCGCCGGAAAGCCTGTCGATCCGAGCAAATACTTTTTCAAGGTCACGATGACATTTGAAACCAGTGCCGAGAAGTATGACTGGCTCAATCGGGCCATTGGTGTTGGCAGTGCCATGCGCCTGGGCAAGGCTGTGGTGTATGACGCCTATCTTCTCAAATGATTGATTGGACTAACTATTTAGGTGACGCCTCGAAACATGCCAAGAGGAGACCGGATCTTGGCGGCATAGGAGGGGCATAAATAATTGTAAAAAGCTAAAAATAGTTAATTGACATAACTATTTTTCTGCCTTAGCTTGGACTCACAAGAAGCACAACAACAAGGGTTCCGCCATGAGCAATTACGAAGGTCGCTGGAAAACGGTAGAGGTGAGGGTCGAAGAGGGCATTGCCTGGGTGACCCTTAATCGTCCCGAAAAGCGCAACGCCATGAGCCCGACGCTGAACCGGGAAATGCGCGAGATTCTGGAAACGCTGGAACAGGATGCCGATGCCGGGGTAGTGGTACTGACCGGGGCCGGCGATGCCTGGACAGCAGGCATGGACCTCAAGGAGTACTTCCGCGAGGTGGATGCAGGCCCTGAGATTCTTCAGGAAAAAATCCGCCGTGAGGCCTCCGAATGGCAGTGGAAGCTGCTGCGAATGTACAGCAAGCCGACCATTGCCATGGTCAACGGCTGGTGTTTTGGCGGTGGCTTCAGTCCACTGGTGGCCTGTGATCTGGCCATTGCCGCCGATGAGGCCACGTTTGGTCTCTCCGAAGTCAACTGGGGTATTCCGCCTGGCAATCTGGTGAGCAAGGCGATGGCGGATACAGTCGGACATCGTGAGTCGCTCTATTACATCATGACAGGGCGTACCTTCGATGGGGTCAAGGCTGCCCAGATGGGGCTGGTCAACAAGAGTGTCCCGCTGGCGCAGTTGCGCGAGGAAACCGTCACCCTGGCGCGTGAGCTGCTTGAGAAGAATCCGGTGGTGCTGCGGGCGGCCAAGATCGGCTTCAAGCGCTGCCGTGAACTCAACTGGGAGCAGAACGAAGACTACCTGTACGCCAAGCTTGACCAGGCTCGCCTGCGCGATCCCGAGCATGGCCGTGAAGAAGGCATGAAGCAGTTCCTCGATGAGAAAAGCATCAAGCCGGGTCTGCAAACCTACCGTCGTTAAAACGCCGGATACCCTTGTGCCTGTGTAGCCACTGAGCTGCCCAGGCGGGCGTTCGGACGTATGCTGTTATGTGCAGTTCCTGACAATTACAAAAACGAGGATCGCGTCATGTACGAGGTTTCCCTGCTGATTGGTGGCCGTCACGTGCAGGCTTCCAATGGGTGTCAGTTCGAGCGTCGCAATCCGTTGACCGAGCAAGCCGTCACTCGCGCAGCCGCAGCCAGCCTTGAAGACGCTGATGCTGCTGTTGCGGCGGCCCAGGCAGCGTTCCCGGCCTGGGCGGCGCTGGGCCCTAATGAGCGCCGGACACGCTTGCTCAAGGCTGCTGAACTCATGGCCAGTCGCGCGGATCAGTTCGTAGCGGCTGGACAAGGCGAGACGGGCGCCATGCCCAACTGGTATGGCTTCAATGTCCATCTGGCCGCAGGCATCCTGCGTGAGGCGGCCTGCATGACAACCCAGATCACCGGACAGATCATCCCTTCCGATCTGCCTGGCTCGATGGCCATGGCGGTGCGCCAGCCCTGTGGCGTGGTCGTCGGCATCGCACCATGGAATGCGCCGGTCATCCTGGCGACCCGTGCGATCGCCATGCCGCTGGCCTGCGGCAATACTGTAGTACTAAAAGCCTCCGAACTGTGCCCGGCCGTGCATGCCCTGATCGGTGATGTGCTTCATGAAGCCGGGCTGGGTGACGGAGTGATTAACGTTATCCACAACGCACCAGAGGATGCGCCGGCTATCGTCGAGCGACTGATTGCAAACCCGGCGGTACGCCGCGTCAATTTCACGGGCTCCACAAGAGTAGGCAAGATCATCGGGGAGCTGGCAGCGCGCCATCTCACCCCGGCGGTGCTGGAGCTGGGCGGCAAGGCGCCGCTTCTGGTGCTGGACGATGCGGACCTGGATGCTGCGGTAGAGGCTGCTGCCTTTGGTGCTTTCTTTAACCAGGGGCAAATCTGTATGTCGACCGAGCGGCTAATCGTGCACGAGTCCATTGCCGATACGTTCGTGAGCAAGCTGGCCGACAAGGCCAGAACGCTGCTTGCAGGCGACCCGCAGGCTAGTACCTCGGTCCTGGGGGCGTTGATCGACCGGGCCCCGGCCGAGCGCCTGCAAACCCTGATGGATGACGCCCTGACCAAGGGCGCACGTCTGGCGGCAGGCGGAGAGATCAATGGCTGCCTGATGCAGGCCACTGTGATCGATGGCGTAACGCCCGACATGAAGCTCTACCGCGAAGAGTCCTTTGGCCCGATGGTGTCAGTCATTCGGGTAAAGGACGACGAAGAGGCGCTGCACGTGGCCAACGACTCCGAGTACGGCCTGTCTGCCGCCGTGTTCAGCCGCGACGTGAACCGCGCTCTGGGGCTGGCTCAGCGGATCGAGTCCGGCATCTGCCACATCAATGGGCCGACAGTGCATGACGAAGCCCAGATGCCGTTCGGCGGTGTGAAAGGCAGCGGCTATGGCAGTTTTGGCTCGGCGGCTTCGGTCGAGCATTTTACCCAGCTGCGCTGGATTACGCTCCAGACAACGCCCCGACATTACCCCATCTGAACCCACGCTATTCCTGGCAACAACAATGACAACACCGGCCTGAAACAGGCTGGCCATGCATGGGGCTTGATGCGCGAATTCAGTCGTGCTCGGCCCCCTGCGTGCCAACAGGAGGTATGCGACGTGAACTGCGAGTCCGAGCTGTGCATTGAAAAGGTCGGTGCGGCCAAGCCCCGATACCGTTCGGTGTCGATCGGCCATCCGGCCGTAGACATCCGCCATGAGCAGAATGGCACTATCCGCATGCAGGCTCTGGAACCTCTGGCGCCGTTACCGCAGCGCTTGCTTGATCGCCTGGTCCATTGGGCCAAGGTACGGCCCGATCAAACCTTTGTAGCGGCACGTGAACAGGGCGGGGAGTGGCGGCGCATCACCTACGCCGACATGCTCCAGCGCGCACGTGCCATCGCACAGACCCTGCTGGGGTTTGGGCTTTCTGCCGAGCGCCCATTGGTCATCCTGTCCGGGAACGATCTTGAACATTTTCAGCTGTGCATGGGCGCGCTCTATGCAGGTATTCCCTATTGCCCGGTCTCACCAGGGTATTCGCTGCTTTCCCAGGATCTGGGCAAGCTCAAGCATGTAATCGATCTGCTTGATCCTGGCATGGTGTTCGCCTGTGACGGTGAGCTGTACCGCCGCGCCATCGAGGCGCGTGTGCCAGCGGAGGTGCCCGTGATCCTGACGCGGGGCGATCTTGATGGGCGGCTCTGTATTGCGTTCGAGGAGTTGCTCGCCCAGCCCGGCGGCGCCGAGGCGGATGCGGCTTTTGAGGCCACAGGGCCGGACAGCATTGCCAAGTTTCTCTTCACCTCTGGCTCTACCAAGCTGCCAAAGGCGGTAGTCACTACTCAGCAAATGCTCTGCGCCAATCAGCAGATGCTGCTGCAAACCTTTCCCACCTTTGGCGAGGAACCGCCTGTGCTGGTGGACTGGTTGCCGTGGAATCATACCTTTGGCGGCAGCCACAACATCGGCATCGTGCTGTACAACGGCGGCAGCTTCTACTTGGATGAGGGCAAGCCTACGCCGCAGGGCATGGCTGAAACCTTGCGCAATCTGCGGGAGATTTCACCTACCGCGTACCTGACCGTACCCAAGGGCTGGGAGGAGTTGGTTACTGCGCTGGAAAGTGATCCTGAGTTGCGTGAGCGATTTTTCGCCAAGATAAAGTTGTTCTTCTTTGCCGCCGCGGGGCTTTCCCAAAGTGTCTGGGACCGTCTGGATCGTGTGGCGGAGCGGCATTGCGGCGAACGTATCCGCATGATGGCCGGGCTTGGCATGACCGAAACGGCGCCGTCCTGCACCTTTACCACTGGGCCACTGTCCATGGCGGGCTATGTCGGGCTACCGGCGCCGGGTTGTGAGGTTAAGCTGGTGCCGGTGGATGGCAAGCTCGAGGCACGCTTTCGTGGACCGCACGTGATGCCGGGCTATTGGCGCTCACCAGAGCACAACGCCCAGGCCTTTGACGAAGAGGGCTTCTACTGTACCGGAGATGCGCTCAAGTTCGCGGACCCACAGCAGCCGCACCTGGGGCTGATGTTCGATGGGCGGATCGCCGAAGACTTCAAGCTATCGTCCGGTGTGTTCGTCAGTGTGGGGCCGTTACGCACACGCGTGGTGCTGGAAGGCGCGCCCTATGTCCAGGATGCGGTCATTGTCGGCCCGGACCACGACTGCCTTGGCCTGCTGATCTTTCCCCGTCTGCCTGAGTGCCGAGCCTTGTCCGGCCTGGGTAATGATGCCTCGTCCGCCGATGTGCTGGCCTCACCTTCAGTACGCGCCTGGCTTGCCGGGCTGCTCAGGCGGCTCAATCGGGAGGCAACCGGCAGTGCCAGCCGGGTGGAGTGGGCCTGCCTGCTCGATGAGCCGCCCTCTATCGATCGAGGTGAAATCACGGACAAGGGTTCGATCAACCAGCGCGCCGTGTTGCAGTGGCGAGCGGATCGGATCACGACAATCTGCCAGGGCAATGACGCCTCGGTTGTTCGTTTCGAGGCGATGGAGGCAGCGCGATGAACAATTCTGTGGGGATCAAGGCGCGTACTGTGATGGGTCTCGTCACCGGATGGATGCTGTTATCGATAATGACCACTGCCCAAGCGGCCACCGGTGTGGCTCCCCAGACGGAGCTGGTTTACGAGGCGACCGTGGAGATTGCCGATACTGTGCCCCTGGGAAAAGGCCCCCTGGGGGAGCGTCGTATCGTACCGATTACCGGCGGACGTTTCGTTGGTCCCAGGCTGCGTGGCAAGGTCTTGCCGGGCGGGGCGGATCGGCAGCTGGTCCGTGCCGATGGCGTCCAGCAGCTCGATGCCTTGTATGAGATGCGCACCCATGATGGCGCGATCCTGACGATCCACAATCAGGCCCTGATCCACGAGCTGGATACCAAGCCCTATGCCTTCTCGACACTGACCATTACCGCTCCGGACGGCCCTTACGGCTGGTTGAATCGCTACGTTTATGCCGGAACCGTCGAAAGGGCACCATTGCAGCGCAATGCCGTACTGATTCGCGTGTACCGTCTCAAATAGGGAACTGCCATGGCGCGACAACAGGGCTTGTATTCTGCATTCGACGACGTGGTGCTGCTTGGGGGTGTCCGTACACCTTGGGTAGATTACTGCGGCGCGCTGGGGCAGGTTTCACCGATTGACCTGGGCATCAAGGTCGCGCGCGAGGTACTGGCGCGCAGTGGCGTGGCGCCGGATCAGGTTGATAGCGTTCTGGCAGGGTCTGTCGCTCAGGCCAGTTTCGATGCTTACCTGTTACCCCGACACATCGGCCTTTATGCAGGCGTTCCCTTAGAGGTGCCGGCCCTGCAGGTCCAGCGTATCTGTGGCACCGGTTTCGAGTTGCTGCGTCAGGCAGGTGAACAGATTGGCTTGGGTCAGGCCGAGATCGCCTTGTGCGTCGCCAGCGAGTCCATGTCTCGCAATCCCATTGCGGCCTATACGCACCGGAGCGGTTTTCGCCTGGGAGCCTCGGTGGAGTTCAAGGACTTTCTCTGGGAGGCCCTGATGGACCCGGCACCGGGTATCGACATGATTGGTACCGCTGAAAATCTGGCCCGTCGCTACAGCCTTACGCGTGCCGAGGTTGATACTTATGCATTGGCAAGCTTCAATCGGGCGCTGGCAGCACAGGGGGCCGGTTGGTTTGCGGATGAAATTGTCCCTGTGCAAACAGAAGAATTTCGGCTGGAAGGGTATCGCACGCGGGGTATTCAACTGCCACGTCGTATCGCTTCTGTCGCTGTCGACAGTCATCCGCGGCCCACGTCACTTGACGCACTGGCCCGGCTCGCCGCGATTCACGAGGGCGGTGTGCAGACGGCAGGCAACAGCTGTGCAGTGGTTGACGGTGCTGCGGCGATGGTCGTGGCCAGAAGATCAAACCGGACAGACAAGCCACCGCTAGCCAACCTGTTGGCCGCTACCGCGGTCGGGGTTGCTCCAGAAGTAATGGGCATCGGTCCGGCATCGGCCATCCGCCTGCTGCTCGAACGCAGCGGGCTGACGCTGGCGGAGATTGCGCGCATCGAGATCAACGAGGCGCAGGGCGCACAGGTCTTGGCTGTCCAGCGTGAACTGGATATCGATCCGGAAAGGCTGAATACCTGTGGCGGTTCGATTGCGCTGGGACATCCCCTGGCCGCAACCGGCCTGCGCCTGACGCTTACCCTGGCACGACAGCTACAGGCCAACCACGAACGCTATGGCATTGCCGCCGCGTGTGTGGGCGGCGGGCAAGGCATGGCGGTGCTGATTGAAAACTCGAACTATCGTTAAGAGGATGCCATGACCTATCACCCTCCGCTGCGCGATATACGGTTCGTTATTGATGAATGGCTCGATGCTCCTTCGACATGGCCTGCAATACCAGCCTTTAGTGAAATAGATGCTGATCTATCCATGCAGGTTCTGGAGGAAGCGGGGCGTTTTAGTGCCGACAGGTTGGCGCCACTTAACGCATCGGGCGATCGTCAGGGCTGCCAGCTGCAGGATGGACAAGTGACGACGCCGTCCGGGTTTGCCGAGGCCTATCAGGCCTATGTCGAGGGTGGCTGGCCCGCCTTGGCTTGTGACCCGGCCTGGGGAGGGCAGGGCCTGCCACAGTTACTGGACGCGGCGCTTCAGGAAATGCTGGTTTCCGCCAACCATGCCTGGGCCATGTATCCCGGTATTGCCCATGGTGCATACGAATGCTTGCGCGCCCATGCCTCAGAAGCGCTCAAGGATGCCTACCTTGGCAAGCTTGTAAGTGGCGAGTGGCTTGCCACCATGTGCATCACCGAGCCCCAGGCTGGCAGTGACGTTGGCCTGATTCGTACCCGGGCAGAGCCGATAGAGAGGGGACGCTATCTGCTCGACGGCAGCAAGCTGTTCATCTCGGGTGGCGAACATGATCTGACATCCAACATCGTGCATCTCGTACTGGCTCGCCTTCCTGATGCGCCTGTCGGTAGCCGCGGGTTGTCCCTGTTCCTGGTGCCCAAGGTGCTTAAGGGCACGGCTAATGGCGTGTACTGCGAGAGCCTGGAGCACAAGATGGGTATCAAGGGCAGTGCAACCTGTGCCTTGCGTTTCGAGGGGGCCTGCGGCTGGTTGATTGGCGAGCCCCATCGGGGATTGGCGGCAATGTTTGTCATGATGAATTCGGCACGCCTGCATGTAGGGTTGCAAGGGTTGGGACATGTCGAGTCGGCCTATCAACAGGCACTTGCCTATGCCTCGGAAAGAAGGCAAATGCGCGCGCCGAAGCGCTCTGAAGAGACGGCTGAAGCAGCCGATCTGCTTGTCCATCATCCGGCCATGCGACGCGTTCTGCTGGAACTACGGGCTTGTAGTGAAGGGATGCGGGCGCTGGGGTATTGGGGAGCGCATCTGCTGGATCTGGCCGAGCATGCGACAGAGGCCGATGAGCGCGCCCGCGCCCATCAACTGGCATCGCTGCTGACACCGGTCATCAAGGCATTCTTTACCGAGCAGGGGTTTCAGCAGGCCAGTGCGGCGCTGCAGGTGCTGGGTGGTTATGGCTACGTGACAGACTTTGGCATTGAGCAGACCCTGCGCGACAGCCGGATCGCCATGATCTATGAGGGCACCAACGAAATTCAGGCCAATGACCTGCTCGTGCGCAAGGTCATCGGCGACAGGGGAGCAGCACTGGGCAGGCTTCTGGAGCACTATCAGGCAGAAGCCGAGCGGTGTTTGGCAACGCCTTCGTGCAAGTCTTATGGTGCGGCGTTAAGACAGGCCTGCGACCAGACTTGGCAGGTGACAGCGGACTTGATGAGTTCCAGCGATTCGGAATGGCCCTACCGCGCTGCGTTGGATTATCTGCGCTTGCAGGGCTGGTTAGGGTTGGCATTTGTCTGGGCACGTACGGCTCGGCTGACCGAGTCCCGTCAGGAAGATGCATTTTATAGAACCAAAAGCGAAACGGCCCGCTTCGCGTTTGACTATCTGCTGCTCAATGTTGCGCAGACCGCGGACGCTATCAAGGTGAGTCGGGCACCTTTACCTGCTTTATAGGAGATAGTGGCGAAACGGTCGGGATCTGGCAGTAATTGGTGTGAAAACGGCAGGTATAATGGGGCGATGGCAGGCATTTCGTCAGCTTTTCTTTGTAGGGGTTGTTTATCGTTTTATGGCCCTTGAGCGCTGAAAGCGCCATGTCTGAGCGGTTGTAAGACCTTGATCGAGTCAAGGCTGACCGCAAGCGTCATGCGGCAGGCGGAACCACATGGGTAACGGCTCTCTCCATACCTTCATATCCCTCCCATATGACAGGTAACTTCATGGCAGACGCTGTTAGCTCCGCAACCGAGAGCCATATTAAGCCCAAGGCCTATATGGCAATGGTGGCTACCGTTGCAGCCATCGCCGGAGGGTTGTACGGCTATGATACGGGCATCATCTCCGGTGCCCTTCCACAAATTGCCCAGGACTTCGAGCTTAATCACCGCGCCCAGGAGCTTGTCACGGCTGCCATCTTGCTGGGTGCGGTAATCGGTGCCCTGAGTTCGACACGTATGTCGGCAAGGCTTGGGCGTCGGCTGACCATCGTGATCGTGGCGGGTATCTATTGTGTGGGGGTGGTTGCTGCTGCCATCTCTCCCAATGTCTGGTGCCTAGGGCTGTCTCGCCTGGTGCTGGGCTTTGCAGTCGGCGGCTCGACGCAAATTGTCCCCACCTACATCGCTGAACTGGCACCTCCCGAAAAGCGGGGTCGCCTGGTGACCTATTTCAACGTTTCCATTGGTGTAGGGATTCTCCTGGCTGCAATTGTGGGTGTGGCTGGCCAGAACCTCTTTACTTGGCGCTGGATGATTGGGGTTGCGCTTGTACCTTCGCTGGTACTGTTGTTTGGCATGACCCGAATGCCGAGAAGTCCGCGGTGGCTGGTCGAGCAGGACCGTCCGAAAGAGGCCAGGCATGAGCTGTCCAAGGTACGGGATACCACGGGGGAGGTGCGCGAAGAGATTGCGGATATCCAGGAAGTTGTGGACAAGAAGGAGGAGCATTCGGTAACAGGCTGGCGGGCCATGCGCCAACCGTGGTTACGACCGGCGCTTGTGGCCGGCCTGGGCGTAGCGGCGTTTACCCAGCTCAGCGGTATCGAGATGATGATCTATTACACGCCGACGTTTCTGAGGGATGCCGGCTTTGGCGCGTCCGCTGCGCTGTGGTCAGCCCTTGGCGTGGCAATCACTTATCTGGTCATGACGGTAATCGGTAAGCTGATTGTCGACAAGGTCGGACGGCGAACGCTGAGCCTGGCGATGATTCCGGGGGCAGTGGTGGCGCTTCTGGTATTGGGCGCCGTGCTGCACTTCAATTTGGCGGGCGATTCGCAGGGCTGGTGGGTAGTGGGGTGCCTGATCGTCTTCATGATCTTCAACGCAGGCGGCATCCAGGTGGTAGGCTGGCTGACCGGATCGGAAATCTATCCGCTGGCTATTCGGGATCAGGCAACAGGTGCTCATGCCGCCATGCTCTGGGGGTCCAATCTATTGCTGACCGGGACTGCCTTGACCATGACGCAATGGCTGGGTGTAGGCGGTGCGATGTGGGTTTACGCCGGACTCAATGTCCTGGGCTGGGTCTTCATCTTCTTCCTGGTCCCGGAAACGGGTGGACGAAGCCTGGAAGACATCGAGCGGTCACTGAAGGCCGGTTCCTTCCTGCCCCGTCGCACCCACAAGCAGCCCGCGTAAATGTAATGCGCCGGGCTACCGGTAGACCTTGTGCAACAAGTGCAGCAGTTGCTGCCGCTCCTCGGTACTCAGGGCGGCGGTGGCCTCGTTATCACTGCGGATAGCCACTTCCTTGAGCTGCTTGAGCAGGGTCTCGCCGGTTTTGCTCAGAAAGATGCCATAGGAGCGCTTGTCGGCCTTGCAGCGTATACGTAGCGCAAGGCCCAGCGCTTCCAGCTTGTTCAGCATGATAACCATCTGCGGTGGCTCGATGGCCAATGCACGCGCCAGCTCGGCCTGCATGAGGCCCGGGTTCTGCTCGATCAGCGTAAGGGCGGTGAACTGGGCGGGGCGAAGATCATAGGCTTCCAACTCATTGATCAGATGCTGGAAGACTTTCAGCTGAGCCCGACGCAGGGCATAGCCGATCACCTCGTCCAGAAATGGCGAGTTGATTTCGCTGCTTTCTTCCATATCGGTCGTATCGACTGCAACCTGCTGTTTTTTATTCATTGAATGAGAAACGGTTTCGTCATGATCATCGAATAATGCGGGCAGACAATATACAAGTCACGTATTTTCTTATACATCGTAGGGGTATTGTCGCTACCACCAGTGCTTTCCAGAATGTCAAAGCAGGCTTAGGTGCAACCCGGCCTTTGCGGCTCGTCTGGCTCAGCATAAAAGCGGCAAATCAACATAACGCAAGAGTGAGCAGGCTATTTTGTACTGGCAGGCTTGAAGCCTTGATGTAGACAGGTTCTAACGAGATGAGCCGGCGTCTTCCGGCGGTCAAGAGACAGACGGTTGCGCCTTTGTCGGTTTCCTGGGTTGCACCTGGTTGCACCATGCAGAGGTAGCCTCTATGCTTGCCGCCACCGTGTAGCACTTCCAATTAAAAAAGGCTGTTCAATGGCAACTACTACTACGCTAGGCGTGAAACTCGACGAAGCCACCCGTGAACGTTTGAAAGAGGCCGCTCGCCTTATCGACCGTACACCCCATTGGTTGATCAAACAGGCAATCTACACGTACCTGGAAACATTGGAAAAAGGTGTAAGTGTCGACGAGTTGCAGAATATTGCAGCACGACTGGGCGAAGGTGACAATGAAGTAGTAGAAGCCCTGGCTGATCCGGTCTATCAGCCATTCCTTGAATTTGCCGAAAGCATTCTGCCGCAGTCTGCACTGCGCTCTGCCGTGACGGCCGCCTATCGCCGTCCGGAAGAAGAGATGGTGCCCATGCTGCTTGAGCAGGCGCGTCTCCCTGCAACTACTGCCGATGCCGCGTACAAGCTTGCGTACAGCATTGCTGAAAAGCTACGTAACCAGAAGGGCGCTGGTGGCCGCTCCGGCATGGTCCAGAGCCTGCTGCGCGAATTTTCTCTGTCTTCTCAGGAAGGCGTGGCGCTGATGTGTCTGGCCGAAGCGCTGCTGCGTATCCCGGACAAGGGCACCCGTGATGCCCTGATCCGCGACAAGATCAGCAAGGGCAACTGGCAGCCACACTTGGGCAACAGCCCGTCGCTATTCGTCAACGCAGCGACCTGGGGTCTGTTGCTAACGGGCAAGCTGGTCTCCACCCACAACGAGGCGGGTCTTTCCAGCTCGCTCAATCGCCTCATCGGAAAGAGCGGCGAGCCGGTCATCCGCAAGGGTGTAGACATGGCGATGCGCCTGATGGGCGAGCAGTTCGTCACCGGCGAAACCATTGCCGAAGCCCTGGCCAATGCCAGCGCGCTTGAAGCCAAGGGCTTCCGCTACTCCTACGACATGCTGGGTGAAGCGGCCCTGACCGAGGAGGATGCCCAGCGTTATCTGGCGTCCTACGAGCAGGCCATTCACTCCATCGGCAAAGCCTCTCATGGCCGTGGCATCTATGAGGGCCCGGGCATCTCCATCAAGCTGTCCGCCCTGCATCCGCGCTACAGCCGTGCGCAATACGAGCGCGTCATGGACGAGCTGTATCCGCGCCTGCTGAATTTGACCCTGCTGGCTAAGCAGTACGACATTGGTATCAACATCGACGCGGAAGAAGCCGATCGCCTGGAAATTTCCCTCGATCTGCTGGAGCGCCTGTGCTTCGAGTCCAGCCTGGCTGGCTGGAACGGGATTGGTTTTGTCATCCAGGCCTACCAGAAGCGTTGCCCGTTCGTGATCGACTATGTGATCGATCTGGCGCGCCGCAGCCGTCACCGTCTAATGATCCGTCTGGTGAAGGGCGCGTACTGGGACAGCGAGATCAAGCGTGCCCAGGTTGAAGGTCTGGAAGGTTATCCAGTTTACACCCGCAAGGTGTACACCGATGTGTCCTACATGGCGTGTGCGCGCAAGCTGCTGGCCGTGCCGGAAGCGATCTATCCGCAGTTTGCTACCCACAATGCCCACACCCTGGCGGCGATCTACCAGATCGCAGGTCAGAACTACTATCCTGGTCAGTACGAATTCCAGTGCCTGCACGGCATGGGCGAGCCGCTATACGAGCAGGTCGTCGGCAAGGTGGCCGATGGCAAGCTGAACCGCCCGTGCCGCATCTATGCACCGGTGGGAACGCATGAAACCCTGCTGGCCTACCTCGTGCGTCGCCTGCTGGAAAATGGCGCGAACACCTCGTTCGTCAACCGTATTGCCGACCACTCCATCTCCCTGAAAGAGCTGGTGGCCGATCCGGTCGTAACGATCGAGCAGATCGCTGCGCAGGAAGGGACGCTCGGCTTGCCGCATCCGCGTATTCCTCTGCCGGGTCAGCTGTATGGCGAAGGCCGCCTGAATTCCAGCGGTATCGACCTTGCCAACGAGCACCGCCTGGGTTCGCTGTCAGGCGCCTTGCTGGCGGGTAACAATACCGAATGGCGTGCAGCGCCCATGCTGGGCTGCCCGGCTGAAGTAGGCATTCCCCAGGCCATCCAGAATCCGGCCGATCACCGTGATGTGGTGGGTTATGTGCAGAACGCCAGCGTCCAGGACGTGGACAATGCGCTGAGCAGTGCATTGACCGCTGCACCGATCTGGCAGTCCACGCCGCCGGACCAGCGTGCCGCCGTGCTTGAAACCGCGGCCAACCTGATGGAAGCGCAAATTCAGCCACTCATGGGCCTGCTGGTTCGTGAAGCCGGCAAGACCTTTGCGAATTCCATTGCTGAAGTGCGCGAGGCCGTGGACTTCCTGCGCTATTACGCCGCCCAGGTGCGTCGTGATTTCGCCAATGACACCCACCGTCCGCTGGGTCCGGTGGTCTGCATCAGCCCGTGGAACTTCCCGCTGGCGATCTTTACCGGTCAGGTCGCGGCTGCGCTGGCGGCGGGTAACACCGTACTGGCCAAGCCTGCCGAGCAGACGCCACTGATTGCGGCTCAGGCCGTTCGCCTGCTGCTGGAAGCCGGTGTGCCGGAAGGCGTGGTGCAATTGCTGCCAGGCCAGGGCCATACCGTAGGTTCGGCACTGGTCAGCGATGAGCGTGTGAAAGGCGTGATGTTCACCGGTTCGACCGAAGTCGCCAACATTATTTCCCGCAACATTGCTGGTCGCCTGGATGCCCATGGCCGTCCGATTCCGCTGATCGCCGAAACAGGTGGCCAGAACGCAATGATCGTGGATTCCTCGGCACTGGCCGAGCAGGTGGTAACCGACGTCGTGGCATCAGCGTTCGACAGCGCCGGTCAGCGCTGCTCCGCCTTGCGCGTCCTGTGTGTGCAGGAAGACGTGGCGGATCGCATTCTTGAAATGCTCAAGGGCGCGATGGCTGAATGCCGCATCGGCAATCCGGATAACCTGCCGGTAGACATCGGCCCGGTGATCGATGCCGAAGCCAAGGCCAACATCGACAAGCACATCCAGGGCATGCGCGCCAAAGGCCGTACGGTTTACCAGATTGCACGCAACAACGATGGCGCGACCCATCGCGGCACCTTTGTAATGCCAACGCTGATCGAGCTGGAAAGCCTGGATGAGCTGGAGCGTGAAATCTTCGGTCCGGTGCTGCACGTGGTGCGTTATGCCCGTCAGGACCTGAACCGCCTGATGGATCAGATCAACGCTACGGGTTATGGCCTGACGCTGGGTGTGCATACCCGCATCGACGAAACCATTGCCCAGGTTGTGGAAAAGGCCCAGGCGGGCAACCTCTACGTCAACCGCAACATGGTAGGCGCGGTGGTCGGCGTGCAGCCTTTCGGTGGCGAAGGCCTGTCTGGTACAGGTCCGAAGGCCGGTGGTCCGGTGTACCTGTACCGCCTCCTGTCTACCCGTCCGGTAGACGGAGTGGCCCAGGCGTTTGCCCGTGACGATCAGGAAAGTCCGTCTGACCTGACCCTGCGTACCCAAATGGAACAGCGTCAGGGCAAGCCGCTCGAAGCGTTGCAGAAGTGGGCAGGCGAGCAGAACAACACCGATTTGGTCGAGCTGTGCCAGGCATTCGCCAGGCAGACCGTCAGCGGTGTGACTCGCCTGCTGGCCGGTCCGACGGGTGAGCGCAACACCTACAGCCTGCTGCCACGTGAGCGTGTGCTCTGTCTGGCGGATGACGAGACGGATCTGATGGCCCAGCTGGCAGCGGTACTGGCAGTCGGCAGCACCGCGCTGTGGGTGCAGAACGATCTGTCCCGTGCGTTGCGTGGTCGTTTGCCCAAGGCTGTTCAGGCTCGTATCCAAACGACGTCCGACTGGACCAAGGACGAGGAACACTTCGATGCCATCCTGCATCACGGTGACTCCGATCAGTTGCGTCAGGTCTGCCAGCAGGCAGCCCAGCGTAGCGGTCCGATCGTGGGCGTTCAGGGATTGTCCCAGGGCGAAACCGCGATTCCGCTGGAGCGTCTGCTTATCGAACGCGCGGTAAGCGTCAACACCGCAGCAGCCGGCGGTAACGCTAGCCTGATGACCATCAGCTGAGTGCTCCGCTCATGAAAAGGCCCGGTTGATCCGGGCCTTTTCGTTTCTGCAGGATTTATCGATACAGGATGCCCTCCGTCTCCATTGTGACTCGTGTTCCGGCGCGACCCTGCGTGATGGCCTCGATGTCCGACAGCGAGCCGATGACAGCCGCCTTCCCAGTCTTACGGGCAAACTCGCAGGCCGCCTGGACCTTGGGTCCCATGGAGCCTGCCGCGAACCCGAGCGCTTCCAAGGCCTCGGGGTGGGCTTGGGCAATCGCTTTCTGGTCGGGCTTGCCCCATTCGATATAGGCTGCGTCCACGTCAGTGGCAATCACTAGCAGGTCCGCGTCCAGCTCCTGCGCCAGTAGGGATGAGCAGAGATCCTTGTCGATGACCGCCTCAATACCTTTCAGGCGGCCGTGGTGGTCATAGCAGGTGGGAATCCCGCCGCCGCCTGCGCAGATGACAATGGTGCCTTTTTCCAGGAGCCACTTAATCGGGCGAATCTCGAAAATGCGTTTGGGTTGGGGGCTGGCTACCACGCGGCGGAATTTGTCGCCATCTGCGGCAATGGTCCAACCCTTTTCCGCCTGGAGCTGTTCGGCCTGCTCCCGACTATAGACCGGGCCGATGGGTTTGGTGGGATGTTGGAACGCTGGGTCGGCAGCATCCACCTCTACTTGAGTCAACAGCGTGGCGAACGGCACCTCATACGGAAGCAGGTTGCCCAGCTCCTGCTCGATCATGTAGCCAATGGAGCCTTCGGTCTGCGCGCCCAGCACATCCAGGGGGTAGGGGCTTACGTCCGTATAGGCCGCACCCTGCAGGGCCAACAGCCCGACTTGGGGGCCATTGCCATGGGCAATGACCAGCTCGTTGCCGTCCACGATCTTGGCCAGTTGCCCGGTGGCGATCCTGACGTTCTCCCGCTGGTTCTCAGCGGTAAGGGGTTCGCCTCGGCGAAGCAGGGCATTACCCCCCAGAGCGACGACGATACGCATGGTGCGACTCCTTACAGGTCAGCGAGAGTAGCGACCAGAACGGCCTTGATGGTATGCATCCGGTTCTCTGCCTGCTCGAATACTATGGAGGCGGGCGACTCGAATACGTCATCAGTCACTTCGATACCATTGGCAAGGTGCGGGTATTTTTCGGCAATCTGCTTGCCGACCTTGGTTTCAGCGTTATGGAAGGCAGGCAGGCAATGCATGAACTTGGTCCGTGGACTGCCGGTCGCCTTCATCAGCTCGCTGTTGACCTGGTAAGGCAGGAGCAACTGAATGCGCTCACCCCAGGCTTCCACGGGTTCGCCCATGGACACCCAGACATCGGTATGCACAAAGTCGACGCCCTGAACCGCTTCCCTGGGGTCTTCAGTCAATGTAACGCGTGCGCCAGTCCCCTCGGCGATGGCCTTGCACTCCTTGATCCAGTCTTCGTGTGGCCACAACGCCTTTGGCGCGCCGATGCGTACGTCCATGCCCAGCTTGCAGCCAATCAGTAGCAGTGAGTTGCCCATGTTGTTGCGTGCATCGCCCAGGTAGGCGTAGCTGATGTCATGCAGCGGTTTGTCGCTGTTTTCCTGCATAGTCAGCACGTCGGCCAGCATCTGGGTGGGGTGGTATTCATCGGTCAGGCCGTTGTACACCGGCACGCCTGCATATTTGGCCAGCTCTTCCACCGTCTCCTGGCTGAAGCCGCGATACTCAATGGCGTCATACATGCGGCCAAGCACACGGGCAGTGTCCTTCATGGTCTCCTTGTGGCCGATCTGGGAGGAGGTCGGGTCGATGTAAGTGACGTGCGCGCCCTGGTCATGGGCGGCTACTTCGAAGGCGCAGCGGGTGCGGGTCGAGGTCTTTTCGAAGATAAGGGCAATGTTGTTGCCCTTGAGGTGCTGCTGCTCGTTGCCGGTGTACTTGGCGCGCTTGAGGTCGCGGGCGAGGTCCAGCAGGTAGCGGATCTCCCGCGGAGTATGGTGGGCCAGGCTGAGCAGGTTGCGGTTGCGAATGTTGAAAGCCATGTGATTTCTCCTGAGGTTCCGGTAGGGGCGGGTGGGATTAGTAATCGACAGGGTCACGTACGATCGGGCAGGTCATGCAGTGGCCGCCGCCCCGGCCCCGGCCAAGCTCACTGGCGCTGATGGTGATGACTTCAACCCCCGCCTTGCGTAGCTGGGTGTTGGTGTAAGTATTGCGGTCATAGCCGACCACAACGCCGGGTTCCAGGGCGACCACGTTGTTGCCGTCATCCCATTGCTCGCGTTCAGCTTCGTAGCTGTCACCACCGGTCAGCACGACGCGCAACGCCTTGAGGCCCAGCGCTTCAGCCACAGTGTCGAGGAAGGGTTTGGGTTCGCGGCGGATGTCGATACCGCCCGGCTTGCTTTCATCCGGCCTCAGGCTGAACGGCACGATGGCATTGGCGACTTCTGGATACACGGTGACCAGATCGCGGTCGCAAAAGCTGAACACGGTATCCAGGTGCATGGCCGCACGGGATTTGGGGAGACCGGCCACGATGATCCGCTCCACTGCGCCTGCCTTGAACAGGTTTTGCGCCAGTTGGCCAATGGCTTGCCGTGAGGTGCGCTCGCCCATGCCGATCAGCAATATGCCTTTGCCAATAGGCATGACGTCGCCGCCCTCCAGGGTGGCAAGGCCGTGGTCCACATCCGGGTCTCCATACCAGATGTTGAAGTGCTGATCGGCGAATTCCGGCGCGAACTTGTAGATGGCCGCTGTCAGCAGTGTTTCTTGGCGACGGGCTGGCCAGAACATCGGATTTAGCGTGACGCCGCCGTAGATCCAACAGGTGGTATCACGGGTGAACTGGGTGTTGGGCAAGGGCGGTAATACAAAGCTGGAGTGGCCCAGGTAATCCCGGAACATCTTGACCATTTCACTGCCGCTGGTGTCGGGAAGGTCCGAGCCGGACACGCCACCAATCAGGAACTCAGCCAAATGGCGGGGCTCCTGGCTTTCGAGCCAGGCGCGGGTTTCGTTGACCAAGCCTATGCCGACCTGATTGGGCACGATCTTGCGGTCCAGAATCCATTTCAGCGCTTCGGGATTCTTCACCGTCTCGGTGAGCAGATTGTGCATCTCCAGCACTTCTACCCCACGCTCACGCATTTTGGTGACAAAGTCGAAGTGATCGCGCTTGGCCTGATTCACCCAGATCACATCGTCGAACAGCAGGTCGTCACAATTGCTGGGGGTCAGGCGCTGATGGGCCAGTCCGGGCGAGCAGACCAGTACTTTGCGCAGTTTGCCGACTTCCGAATGCACGCCGAGCGGGGTTGAGTTAACGGTCATGTCTGTTCTCCTTGTCACAGGGTCAGGAAGCCGGCGTACAGACCGTAGGCTGCTATGGCAGCGCCCAGCACGACGGCGGCGAAGATCAGTTTTTCAACAGCGGTGAAAACGGGCTGGCCCAGCTCGTGTTTGGCCTTGGCGAACAGGATTGCGCCAGGAGCATAGAGCAGGGCGGAAAGCAGCAGGTATTTCATGCCGCCGGCATAGAGCAGCCAGGCGCTGTAGAGGGTGGCAATGACGGCAATGATCAGGTCCTTGCTGCGTTCACGGGAGGCGGCCTCGTAGGACTCGCCTCGTACGCCGATCAACAGGGCATAGGCCGCCGACCAGAAGTACGGCACCAGAATCATGGAGGTGGCCAGGTACAGCAGGCTGGTGTAAGTGCTGGCGGCAAACAGGGTGATCACCAGGAACAACTGGATCAGCCCATTGGACAGCCACAGTGCATTGCTGGGCGCATGGTTGGCGTTCTCCTTGCGCAGGAAACGCGGCATGGTGTTGTCGCGGGCGGCCGCATAGAGAATCTCGGCGCAGAGCAATGTCCAGGAGAGCAAGGCCCCGGCCAACGAGATCACCAGCCCTACGCTGATCAATACCGCACCCCAATGACCAACGAGATGCTCCAGTACGCCCGCCATTGAGGGGTTCTTGAGTCCGGCCAGTTCCGGTTGGCTCATGACGCCCAGCGACAGGACGTTGACCAGCACGAGCAGCAGCAGCGTGCCAAGAAAGCCGATCACGGTTGCCTTGCCCACATCACGGCGTTTCTCGGCACGTGCGGAATACACGCTGGCGCCTTCGATCCCGATGAAGACCCACACAGTCACCAGCATCATGTTTCGCACCTGGTTCATGACGCTGCCTGAATCCGGTGTGCCCCAGAAGTCCGCTGTGAAGATATCCAGACGGAACGCTACGCCCGCGAGCACGATGAACATCACCAGCGGAACGATCTTGGCGATTGTGGTAACGAGGTTGATGAAGGCGGCTTCATGTACACCGCGCAGGACCAGGAAATGTACGCCCCACAGGACGACCGAGGCACACAGGATGGCCAGCGGCGTGTTGCCCTCGCCAAACGCCGGAATGAAAAGGCCCAGCGTACTGAACAGGAGCACGAAGTAACTGACATTGCCGAGCCAGGCGCTAATCCAGTAACCCCAGGCGGAGGAGAAGCCCATGTAGTCACCGAACCCTGCCTTGGCGTAGGCGTAGACACCGGCATCCAGTTCGGGCTTACGGTTGGCGAGGGTCTGGAAAACGAAGGCCAGGGTCAGCATGCCGACAGCAGTAATGGCCCAGCCGATCAGCACAGCGCCTGCGCCGGCACTTTGGGCCATGTTTTGCGGCAGTGAAAAAATGCCGCCCCCGATCATCGATCCCACGACGAGGGCAGTCAGCGCGCCCAGCCTTAACTTTTGTGTTTGTGCTGTGGTCATGACGGCATTTCCTTACGGGTTTGAGCCTATTAGGAACCTGCAGGAAAAATGGCTAATGACCTGGATCAAGGAGACGAACGATTGTTTGAACACGCGCTATTGGAGATCAATGCCTCAATAGATCGTTGTGGATTGACCTGAAGCAATGAAGTGCTCTGCGGCAAATAGTTTGGCCGTGCAGATCCATTACGCTAGCCAGAAGACCGCCAAACGGTCTGATGTGAACGCAATCTGCCAAGCGGCGGGAGGAGTGAAAATCATGTACGAGCCGGGTCGTCTTGACGTGCAGCGGCTGGGTAACCCGCAACAGCCAGCCTTTCGCCTGAGCCTGACCTATGAGGTGACGCCTCCGTCGCGCGAACAGGTCGTAAGGTTCGACCTCAACGGTACAGTAGGTGAGCAGACCGTCCGCGAAACGTTCGAGTTGCGCCGCGATGTGGCCTGCAATTTTCTGTCAGTGATCAGCCGCCGCCTTCGGGGCTATGGACTGGCGCCGCGCACCGCCTGCGTCTTTTCATGGCATAACGACTACGATCCGTTGTTCGACGATCTGCGCCGGCGCCTGCAGCTCAAGCCGGGCGACCCGGTGGACCTGGAGTGGTTTCTGAGCCGGGGGTGATGTGCGTTCGGCCCATTCTGTCCCCGGCCTGCACGGCCTCATTCAAGACCTTCACAACACCTCCGTGCCAATAACGGCATGACTCAAACGGTAGGCGTATCGATCCGCTCGCGTATCCAGGCGACGAACTTTCGGATCTTGGGGACTTCCGCTGCATGCTCGGGATAGCCGAGATAATACGTATGTGGGCTGGTCATGCTGTGCGGCCAGGCAATGACCAGCTTACCCTCGGCCAGCTCCTCGTCGATCAGAAAGCGTGGCACCAGGGCGACACCGCAGCCCACCTGCGCCGCGCGGATGCACATGGTAAAGGTATCGAAGCGCGGCCCGTGGTAGCTGTGTTCAGTGTGAAGGCCCTGGCTCTGGAACCATTCGTGCCACGCCTCGGGGCGAGCTGCATTCTGGAGCAGAATGTAATCGGCCAGCTGCGTCGGATCGCTCAGGTGCCCTTCGGGCCAGAGACCGGGTGCGCAGACCGGCACCATATCCTCAGTCATCAACGGAATACATTCAGCACCGGGCCAGCGTCCCTGGCCGGCGAACAGTGCCACGTCACAGGCCGGCTCGTTGACATCCATATTCTTGACTTCATGACGCACGTCCAGGTGGATCATCGGATGCTGTAGCCGCCAGCCCTTGAGGCGTGGGATTAGCCAGCGCTCGCCAAAGGTCGGAGGGGTTGCTACACGCAGCACCTCGGTTTCACCTCCATAGGAGCGCATGTAATGGGTCGACATCTCGATCTGCGTGAGAATCTTGCTGACTTCAGACAGGTACAGCGAGCCGGCTGGAGTCATCTGCAACCGCTGGCGTACGCGTCGAAAAAGCGGATGGCCCAGCTGTTCTTCGAGCTGAGCCACCTGCTTGCTCACCGCGCTCTGAGTCAGGTTCAGCTCCTCGGCGGCACGGGTAAAGCTCAGGTGCCGTGCCACGGCCTCGAAGCATTGCATGGCGGTAATCGAGGGCATGTGGCGACGGGACATGACAGCTCCAACCTGAGTCGGCGCGCAGATTTAAGGCTGCGTGCAGAACGTTCATGAAAAAAAGGAATGATAAACCGAGCAAAGGTCGTTTGTTGAGCAGCCGCTTCCCAGCTAATACTGAGCCCATAATGACCTAAGGAGCCAGCCATGATTGATGCACTGCTCAGCCGCCTCGGCGTTGAACCAAGCCTTTACCAGAACGGCAACCATGCCGTGTTTACGCCTATCGACGGCAGCCGGCTTGGCGCTGTCACGCTGGAAAGCGCCGCCGAGGTGGAGCAAAAGATCACCCGGGCCGACAAGGCTTTCCAGGCCTGGCGTGCTGTACCAGCGCCACGTCGCGGTGAGTTGGTCCGCCTGCTGGGCGAAGAGCTGCGCAAGCACAAGGCCGACCTGGGCGAGCTGGTGTCCTGGGAAGCGGGCAAGATCACGCAGGAGGGGCTGGGTGAAGTGCAGGAAATGATCGATATCTGCGACTTCGCCGTCGGCCTGTCCCGCCAGCTGTATGGCCTGACGATCGCTTCCGAGCGTCCCGGTCACCACATGCGTGAAACCTGGCACCCGCTGGGCGTCGTGGGCGTGATCAGTGCGTTCAATTTCCCGGTGGCGGTCTGGTCATGGAACACCGCCCTGGCCATCGTCTGCGGTAACTCCGTGGTATGGAAGCCTTCGGAAAAAACGCCGCTGACGGCATTGGCCTGTCAGGCGCTGTTTGAGCGTGCCGTCAAAGCCTTTGGCGATGCACCGGACTACCTGAGCCAGGTCATTGTAGGGGACCGAGCCAGCGGTGAAGCGCTGGTGGATGATCCACGCGTGGCCTTGGTCAGCGCCACCGGCAGCACCCGTATGGGTCGTGAAGTGGGGCCACGTGTGGCGGCTCGCTTTGGCCGTTCGCTGCTGGAGCTGGGCGGCAACAATGCCATGATCGTTGGGCCCAGTGCCGATCTGGACATGGCAGTTCGCGCCATCCTGTTCAGCGCTGTGGGTACGGCCGGTCAACGGTGCACCACACTGCGCCGCTTGATTGCCCATGAATCCATCAAGGATGAATTGGTGACACGCTTGAAGTCTGCCTATGCCAAGGTGCGTATCGGCCATCCGCTGGAAGGCAATCTGGTCGGCCCGCTGATCGATGCACAGAGCTTTCAGGCCATGCAGGGCATCCTGGAGCAGGCCAAGGGTGAGGGCGGTGTGGTCTTTGGTGGTGAGCGTCAGTTGGCGGATCAGTACCCGAACGGTTATTACGTCTCTCCGGCTATCGTCGAGATGCCCGAGCAGAGTGAGTCGGTTCAGACTGAAACCTTTGCACCGATCCTGTACGTGATGACTTACCGTGAATTCAACGAGGCCATCGCCATGAATAATGCGGTGCCGCAAGGCTTGTCGTCCTGCATCTTCACGACGGACATTCGCGAGGCCGAGTCTTTCCTGTCTGCGGTGGGCAGTGATTGCGGCATCGCCAACGTGAATATCGGCCCGAGCGGCGCCGAGATTGGAGGGGCCTTTGGCGGAGAGAAGGAAACCGGCGGCGGCCGCGAGTCCGGCTCCGATGCCTGGAAGAGCTACATGCGTCGCCAGACCAACACGGTGAACTACTCCCGCGAGCTGCCATTGGCGCAAGGGATCGTGTTTGATTGAGGTGGGATTTAAGTGATGGGTATCGCTGCGCTCAATCTACCCTACCGGGTAGTTTTGTAGGGTGTTGATGCGGGACTGCCGGTACGGTCTCGTAGGATGGGTTGGGCCCTGACAATATCTATCGAAACCCTCACCCTCAAGGTTAACGGTTCATATCGTCATTGTGTGAAGGAATACCTATGCCGCTCCGCCAGCAATGTCTGTGGGAAACCCTGTCACCTAATACCCTCAATGCACCACCCTTGAAAGGCGAATCCAGGGCTGATGTCTGCATCATCGGTGCAGGCATTACGGGGCTTTCGGCTGCGTTGCATCTGGCGGAACAGGGCAAGCGAGTGGCGATCATAGAAGCCTATGAAGTGGGGCATGGCGGTTCCGGCCGTAACGTCGGGCTGGTCAATGCCGGTATGTGGATTCCACCGGACGAGGCGGTCGCTACGCTTGGGCCCGCGGTAGGGGAAAAGCTGCTCAAGGTCATGGGGAACGCACCCTATGAGGTCTTCTCCCTGATCGAGCGCCACGGCATCGATTGCCAGGCGCAGCACCAGGGCACACTGCACATGGCGCATAACGGCAAGGGCCTTGCTGACCTGCAACGCCGCGCCGAGCAGTGGCAACGGCGAGGCGCACCGGTTGAATTGCTGACCGGTACTGCCTGCATCGAGGCCTGTGGCACGGCGCATGTCTCCGGCGCGCTGCTGGATCGCCGTGCCGGCACGATCAACCCGATGGGCTACAGCCTTGGGCTGGCCCGCGCGGCATTAGCGCAGGGCGTTCAGCTCCATCAGCAGTCACCGGTTACTCGCCTTGAGCGTCAGGGCTCACAGTGGTGCGTCGTGACGAGGCAAGGGGCCGTGCTGGCCGAGCAGGTGCTTATCGCTTCCAACGCCTATACCGAAGGCGAGTGGACTACCCTGCGCAATCATTTCTTTCCGGGGTATTACTATCAGGTCGCCTCCAGGCCGCTGGGGCCTGAAGCCGATTTTATCCTGCCCGGCGCGCAGGGCTCCTGGGATACCCGCACGGTGCTCAGCAGTATCCGGCGCGATGCAGCGGGACGCCTGTTGCTGGGCAGCCTGGGCAATATGGCGAGCCGTCCGGGCTGGTTCATCGAGGCCTGGGCTGATCGCATTCAGCAGCATTATTTCCCTGCGCTTGGCAAGGTCGAGTGGGAATGCACCTGGACAGGATGCATCGCGTTTACGCCTGATCATCTGATGCGCCTGTTCGAACCGGCACCCGGTTTGCTCGCCATGACCGGTTATAACGGGCGCGGTGTAACGACCGGTACCGTTGTAGGCAAGGCCTTTGCCCATTACTTGTGCAGCGGTGACAGCGAAGTGCTACCGATGCCCTTTGTCCCCTGGGATCACAACCCGGTAGGGCAATGGCGAAGCCCGCTCTACGAAGCCGGTTTTAGTCTTTATCACGCGGGGCAGTGTTTGCGAATTGTGGTGTAACTCGTAGTGTTACTTATTGGTGCAAGAGGTGAGGATGACAAGATCAGGACAGTGCATCTAGGCCGTTTCGCTGTCCTGAACGATGCTTCGTGAGTGACCTTATACATAGGCAAGCGCTGCTTTAGTCGCAGGCTGGCGGAGCATTTCGCCGATTTCTTACAAAATTCTCTGATTTTTCACAAAAACCTATGATTTTGAAGATTTTTAACGATATCAGAGCGCTGGCATGTGGATTGCTGTCTGGAGAGGGCCAACCTAACCCTTTGGAGCAAATCTCCCATGTCGACGATTTACAGAAAAGGCATTCTGGCTCTCGCAATTGGCTCAGCTCTTTCGTTTTCCGCTTTGGCTCAGGCCGATATCATCATCGGTGTTGCAGGTCCCTTTACTGGCGCTAACGCCGCTTACGGAGAGCAGTTCTGGAAAGGTGCAACACTGGCGGCTGAGGACATTAACGCCACGGGTGGTATCAATGGTGAAAAGATCAAACTGGTACAGGGCGACGATGCCTGTGAGCCCAAACAAGCGGTAGCGGTGGCTAACCGGTTGGTCGATTCCGAGGGAGTCAAGGCGGTGATCGGCCACTTCTGCTCCTCCAATACGCTGCCAGCGTCAGAGATTTACGATGAAGCAGGAATAATCTCCATCACGCCTGGATCAACCAATCCACAAATCACCGAGCGCGGTCTGGCAGGCGTATTCCGTATGTGTGGCCGTGATGACCAGCAAGGGGTCGTGGCAGCCAACTACATCGTGGATACGTTAAAGGCGAAAAAGGTAGCTGTTATCCATGACAAGGATGCTTACGGCCAGGGCCTGGCGGATGCCATGAAAGCTCAGCTGGCCAAGCGCGGCGTGAAGGAAGTGCTTTATGAAGGCCTGACGCGCGGTGAGAAGGACTTCAACTCCCTGGTAACCAAGATTCGCTCCTCTGGGGCCGAGGTCGTCTACTTTGGCGGTCTGCACCCCGAAGCCGGCCCGCTGGTCCGCCAGATGCGAGAGCAGGGCGTAAACGCCAAATTTGTTTCAGGTGATGGCATCGTCTCGGCTGACATGGTAACGACCGCCGGTGGCCCGCAATATACCAAGGGGGTGTTGATGACCTTTGGTGCCGATCCGCTGAAAAGCCCGGCCGGTAAAAGCGTAGTCGATAAGCTGCGCGCCTCGGGTTATGAGCCGGAAGGCTACACGCTGTATTCCTATGCCTCTTTGCAAGCCGTGGCGGCTGCCTTCAAGGGCGCCGGCAGCACGGATGGCGAAGCCGCCTCCGAATGGCTCAAGAGTCATACCGTTCCTACCGTTCTGGGTGAAAAGTCCTGGGATGGCAAGGGCGACCTCAAAGTCTCCGACTACGTAATGTACGAGTGGGACGATAAAGGCAAATACAACCAGTTGCCCTGATTCCCTTTCTGCGTTCATGCGTCTTTCACCTCCGGCTGACCAAGCCGGAGGTGATGTCCTGGCGCGTCTTTACTCAACCGCTTGCGCGAGAATGACATCGTGGACGGTATCTTCCTGCAACAACTCATCAACGGCCTGACCCTGGGCTCGGTATACGGGCTGATCGCCATCGGTTACACGATGGTGTACGGCATCATTGGCATGATCAACTTCGCTCACGGCGATGTGTACATGGTGTCTGCCTATCTGGCGGCCATCGGTATTGCCCTGTTGAGCTTTTTCGGCCTGCATTCCTTTCCTGTGCTGATCCTGGGCACGCTTATATTCTGTGTAGTGGTGACCAGTCTTTATGGTTGGGCAATCGAACGAATCGCCTACAAACCGCTGCGTAACTCCACTCGCCTTGCGCCGCTGATCTCGGCCATCGGCATGTCGCTGATCCTGCAGAACTATGTGCAGTTGGCACAGGGCGCCCGCCAACAAGGGGTACCAACGCTGCTCGATGGGGCGCTGCGCCTGCATATCGGTGAAGGCTTCGTCATCATCACCTATACCAAGATCTTCATCATCGTCGCGTCCATTGTGGGCATGGGCCTTTTGACCTATGTGATCCAGAAGACCACATTGGGCCGCATGTGTCGCGCGACCCAGCAGGATCGCAAGATGGCGCAGATTCTGGGCATCAACACCGACCGGGTGATCTCTTACGTGTTCATCATCGGTGCTGCGATGGCGGCGTTGGCCGGTGTACTGATTACCATGAACTACGGCACGTTCGACTTCTACGCCGGCTTCATCATTGGTATCAAGGCGTTTACTGCGGCGGTGTTAGGCGGCATCGGCTCGTTGCCGGGCGCCATGCTGGGCGGCATCATTCTGGGCGTGTCGGAGGCGCAATTCGCGGGTCTTGTAAACAGCGACTACAAGGATGTCTTCAGCTTCTCGTTACTGGTGCTGATTCTGATCTTCCGGCCCCAGGGGCTGCTTGGAAAGCCGCACGTGGCAAAGGTGTGATGTTATGACCCAGACTTCTTCCTTCGATTTCAAGGTCATCCTGCGTGATACCTTCATGGTCGGGCTGGTCTCGCTCATCCTGTTCGGGCCTATCGTAGGTATTGTGCTCGACGGTTATGGCTTCAACCTGGAGCCTCAGCGCGTCGGCATCATGGTGGCGGTGGTGATGGCGGGGCGTTTTCTGCTCAGCCTGTTCGGCCAGACGTCCAGGGGACGTACCTGGATCGAGTCGTTCAAGCGCAACGATGGGGGCGTGCATGTGCTGCCGCCCGGACACAAGTCGAATCTGCGGTACATCCTGCCTGTCGTGATTCTGGTCGCGCTGATCTTTCCCTTCCTGGCCACCAAGTACTGGCTGACCGTGGTCATCCTGTGCATGATCTACGTGCTGCTTGGCCTGGGGCTGAACATCGTGGTCGGGCTCGCCGGTCTTCTGGACCTGGGCTATGTCGGTTTTTATGCCATCGGTGCCTATGGGCTGGCGCTGGGTTACCAATACCTGGGGTTGGGCTTCTGGACGATGATTCCCCTTGCTGCAGTCATGGCTGCGGTGGCCGGGGCAATTCTTGGCTTTCCGGTGCTCAGGATGCACGGCGACTACCTCGCCATCGTGACCCTGGGCTTTGGTGAAATCATCCGTCTGGTGCTCAACAACTGGCTGGAGTTCACCAACGGCCCTAATGGAATTTCGGCACCGTCGCCGACATTCTTTGGTATTGAGTTCGGTCGGCGGGCCAAGGAAGGTGGCGTGCCTCTCCATGAGCTGCTGGGCATCTCCTACAACCCCAACGCCACTATGATTTTCATCTACAGCGTGCTGTTTCTCATCGTGCTACTGGTGCTTTACATCAAGCATCGTCTTACCCGCATGCCCATTGGCCGCGCCTGGGAAGCGCTGCGCGAGGACGAAATCGCCTGCCGCGCCATGGGCCTTAACCATGTTCTGGTCAAGCTTTCCGCCTTCATGATCGGTGCGTCCACGGCCGGGATTGCTGGGGTGTTTTTCGCTACCTACCAAGGGTTTATCAATCCGGCGTCATTCAACTTTTTCGAGTCCGTTCTGGTGCTGGCCATTGTGGTGCTCGGCGGGCTTGGCTCGACCGTCGGGGTGGTCATTTCGGCCTTTGTCATGACGCTGCTGTTCGAGGTGCTGCGTGAGTTCGGCGACATCCGCATGCTCGTGTTTGGTGTGTTGATGGTCGTGATGATGATGTGGCGCCCACGCGGGTTGATCCGCATCAGCCGCAGTGGATTCGCGATTCGCAAGGGAGTAGCGCCATGAGCGACAACATTCTTACCGTTGACGGATTGGGCATGCGTTTCGGCGGGATCAAGGCGCTTTCCGATGTGGCCTTCAGCATTCGCCGCCATTCCATTACTGCCCTGATCGGTCCCAACGGGGCGGGCAAAACTACAGTCTTCAACTGCCTGACCGGATTCTACAAGGCCACCGATGGCCGTATCGTGTTAAGCAACGCTGACGGGCGCGAAACGGACGTGGGCAGAATCATGGGGGAGCCGTTTCAGCCCACCGATTTCGTCAACCCTGCCCAGTTCGGCAGTCGCCTCTGGTACAAGATGTTTGGCGGGACGCACCTGGTGAACCGTGCCGGCCTTGCGCGGACGTTCCAGAATATTCGCCTGTTCAAGGAAATGTCCGTGGTCGAGAATCTGCTGGTAGCCCAGCACATGTGGATCAACCGCAACCTGCTGGCGGGCGTCTTCAATACGCCGGGTTTTCGTCGGGCAGAGGAAAAGGCACTCGATGTAGCCTTTTACTGGCTGGAGGTGGTGGGGCTGACCGAGTGCGCCAACCGCCTTGCTGGGGAAATGTCCTACGGTCAGCAGCGCCGTCTGGAGATTGCGCGTGCCATGTGCACCCGACCGGAACTGATCTGTCTGGATGAGCCTGCTGCGGGTCTTAACCCTGCCGAGACCGAGAAGCTGTCGGCCATCATTCGGCATCTGCGTGATGAGCACAGGATCACTGTGCTCTTGATCGAGCACGACATGGGCATGGTCATGAGCATTTCCGATCATATCGTCGTGCTGGACCACGGCAATGTGATTGCCCAGGGCCTGCCGGATGAGATCAAGAATAATCCGAAGGTCATTGCCGCCTACCTTGGCGCGGATGAGGAGGAGGTGGCATGACTACGCCCTTGCTGGAATTCAAAAACGTCGACGTGTTCTACGGGCCGATCCAGGCGCTCAAGGGCGTCTCCCTGCACATCAATGAGGGCGAAACGGTCAGCCTGATCGGTGCCAACGGGGCGGGCAAATCCACGTTGCTCATGTCCATCTTTGGACAGCCGCGGGCGCGTAACGGACAGATCATCTACCGAGGCGAGGAAATTACCCAGAAAAGCGCCCATTTCGTTGCCTCCAACGGTATCGCGCAATCACCGGAAGGGCGGCACGTCTTTCCTGACATGAGTGTGGAAGAGAACCTGCTGATGGGCACCATCCCCATCGGTACCAAGCATGTGGACGAGGACATGCAGCGTATGTTCGAGCTGTTTCCGCGTCTCAAGGAGCGGCGTAACCAGCGGGCCATGACTATGTCTGGAGGCGAACAGCAGATGTTGGCTATTGCCCGGGCCCTCATGAGCCGACCCAAGCTGCTGCTGCTTGATGAACCAAGCCTGGGACTTGCGCCTATCGTGGTGAAGCAGATCTTCCAGATCCTGCGTGAGCTTGCGCAGTCCGGCATGACGATCTTTCTGGTCGAGCAGAATGCCAACCATGCGCTCCGGTTATCGAACCGGGCTTATGTCATGGTGACGGGAGAGATCCGCATGACGGGCAGCGGCCAGGAACTGCTGGCTGATCCTCAGGTGCGCGAAGCCTACCTGGGCGGCCATTAAGCCGCCGTTCAGCCTGCGTCAGGCTCCATGGTACTGACGCAGGCCGTTGCCGCGTGCCGTCGAGTATGTGTTTCCAACAGGGGAGTTCCCATGTCATCCATCCGCTTTTTCACCAATGCTGAGGTGGCCGCTGTTCTGGATTATGCCGGGCTGATCGATGCGCTTCGCAGTGGCTTGGCCCACCCTGGCACTGCACCCAACCGGCAGGCTTACGCGCTACCCGAGGGACAGGCATCGCTGTTGAACATGCCGGTCTGGCAGAAAGGGCAGGGCATTGGCGTCAAGCTGGTGACTGTGTTTCCGGAAAATAGCCAACGCGATCTGCCTTCGGTTGCGGCGGTGTTTGCCTTGTTTGATGATGTGACAGGCCAGCCCTTGGCCTTGATGGAAGCCTCGGAACTGACGGCTCGGCGTACCGCCTGCACATCGGCGTTGGCGGCTGACTATCTGGCCCGGCGGGATGCGTTGAGCCTGACCATCGTAGGTACGGGAACGCTAGCTGCCCACATGGTGCGTGCCCATACGGCTGTGCGTGATTACAGCCGGATCGAAATCTGGGGGCGTGACTACAGCAAGGCCAAAGCCTTTGCTGAGCGCCTGCAGGGGGAGGGCTATCCGGTTTCAGCAAGCGATAACCTGGCGCAGAGCGTAGGGCATGCCGATGTGGTTACGTGTGTTACCACCTCTCGAGAGCCGCTGGTGTTGGGCGAGTGGCTCAACCCCGGCTGCCACCTGGACCTGGTCGGTGCCTTTCTTCCCTCTATGCGTGAGACCGATTCAGCAGCCGTTGCGCGGGCACGCATCGTAGTGGATACCCGCGAGGGTGCTTTGGAGGAGGCAGGCGATTTACTGTTCGCGCTTGGTGATGGCGTGATCCAGGAAAGCGATCTCAACACAGAATTGAGGCACGTTCTGCAAGGGGATGGCGTACGCAGCGATGACCAGGAAATTACCTTGTTCAAATCCGTAGGCTATGCGGTAGAAGATCTGCTAGCTGCGCAGTACCTACTGCATAACATGTGACCTGTGAACAACACCCTTTAGCGCCATGTTTTAGCAGTTAAAGTCTGCTCTATTGGGCCAAGGTCCTGACTTACCCACGTTACACGTGGAGCACCTTGTGGATAACCCTAGGATACCTGTCTGCTGCCCTTAAAATATAAGGCTTACAGATAGATGGTTACTTTTTGATCAATCGTACAGAGGGTAGTAGTAACCAACCTCAGATAGTTATCAACATACCCACTAATAATATGAGCAAGCCTGTTGATAACATTTGGAAGACTCCACGCAAGCCGCATGTGGCAAGGCCTAGCGAGAATTGGTTAAAAAATGAGCGGTTATTTTCAAATGCAGGATGCTGGTTTTATACACGTTTTCGGCGAGCAAGGTTGTGTATAACCTTGGGGTACATGGCCAGACGCCATGTACCACCGTCTCTCTAGAGGCATGCTCAAAAAATGATCAACGCTGGAGTACGTCCGTTTATCCACGCTCCTAGGGTCGCTACGCCAGGTTTTTCATGCAGAAATCGCTGGGTTCAACGTTATGCACGGTTAACGCGAGTAAGCCTGTGAATAACATCTGAATGGTTGTACACAGCCCTTATACTGTCTGGCTCTTGAGAGGTCGATCAAAAAACAACCAGGATGCCAATAGCTGATTTTAGAGCTGTTTCGCTATAACTGTACCGCCTCAAGCGACAAAGAGTGCGTTACTCTCCGGGTATTTCCTTTCGACTTCAAGGAGCTGCATCGATGACTTCGACTTTGTTCATTACCGGCGCAACATCCGGCTTTGGCGCGGCTACTGCGCGCCGCTTTGCCAAGGATGGGTGGTCCCTGATCATTACTGGCCGTCGCGAGGATCGCCTGAGCGCGTTAGCAGAAGAGCTTTCCGCGCACACCAAGGTGCATCCGATTGTGCTGGACGTTCGGGATCGTGCAGCTGTCGAGGCGGCAGTCAACGGGTTGCCTGAAGCGTTTTCGACCCTGCGTGGTCTGGTCAATAATGCGGGGCTGGCCTTAGGTACTACACCTGCTCAGCAGTGCGATCTGGATGATTGGGACACCATGGTCGATACCAATATCAAGGGTGTCCTGTATTGCACGCGCTTGTTATTACCCAGACTGATTGCTTACGGTGCGGGCGCTGGCATCGTCAATCTGGGCTCGGTTGCCGGTAACTGGCCGTACCCGGGTAGCCATGTCTATGGCGCTACCAAGGCGTTCGTCAAACAGTTTACCTTGAACCTGCGCTGCGATCTGCAGGGCACAGGCGTCCGTGTGACCAACATCGAGCCGGGGCTTTCCGAGACTGAGTTCTCCGTGGTGCGCTTTGGTGGCGACAAGAGCAAAGCCGACGCCGTATATGCCGGAACTGACCCACTGACACCGGATGATATCGCCGAGTCGATCCATTGGGCTTTGAACCAGCCCAAGCATGTCAATATCAATCGGATCGAGCTTATGGCGACCTGCCAAGCCTGGAACGGGTTCAATATTCATCGAAGCGAGTGACAGCATAATGACGGCAGAGTATGTCTCTGCCGTCTACGATAGCTGTCGATACAGCTGAAACGATATAGCGCCGCTTATTGGCGTGTCCCATGCTTGAGAGCTTATACGCTCAAGGTCTTTTTGAAAGAGCTTTTCGTCTCATGCTGGCAAGGAGTCAGCATTCTGACACATAGGAGCAGAATGCCAGAATGATGACGCAGTAATAGCGTCAGGAATAACCATAATGCCATCATGGGTTGCGGCTCAATGGCCTTAGTAACCGGTTATCTTCTTTTCTTCCATCTCCTCGCTAAACCCCTTCCTTGAGGCGCTCAATTAAACGGGCGACGAACGGTCATCGCTTTGGCTGGCCTGTTTCTTGGTAATTGGCACGCCCCTTGAATAAGTACTGACGTGACGCCGCGTTAGGGTCACCGGGAACATTCAACTTTTGAAGCCTTATTAAGTTTAATAATTATTAATAAGGCACAGTTAATTAGTTTAAAGAAGAATGTTTTCATCGCCATTCCTGGTATTGGCATTTCATTGCCGACTGAACTTTTCGCATTTTGCAAAAAGTTCATAAGAGTGCAATGCCCGACAATAACGGTTTAGTACGCTGTTTATTGTTGCTGCTGGTTTTGACCGGCAAATACTTTCCATAGCTCAGGGTTGAGTGCAGGGAAGTTCATTCGGAAGGATGAAGTTAATCCCGTGCCAGTTATTGGCTCGGCCTAGATACAACTCAACGTGAAACGCGACTGTTGCGCCAGCCCTTTAATAATGGGCTATGGAAACGCTCGTGCTAAAAAACACTAGCAGTTTGGTGAATAGATGAAAACTTCTGCTTCTTTTGTTTTAAATAAAATCAGTTCCACCCGTTTTTTTAAGAAAGTTCTTCCGTTGGCTGCTGCCGTAGCCTTGGCCAGCCCTGCTGTTCATGCAGAACAGGTTGATCTGGTAGGTTTAAACCTGTCAGGTGCAGGCTTTGCTGCCCAGGTATTGCCAGGTATCGACGGTACCAACTACATTTTCCCGGTTGAATCCTATTTCCAGCAGTGGAACGCCAAGGGTATCAAGCTGATCCGCTTTCCCATCATCTGGGAGCGCCTGCAGCCGACCCTGGGTGGCGCACTGGACCCTACCTATACCGCGCTGATCGACCGTACGTTCGGCTATGCCAACAAATACGGTATGAAGATCATCCTGGACCTGCATAACTACACCATGTATCGCGGCACCATCATTGGTACGGGTAACGTGAGCTACAACCACTACCAGCAGATCATGACCCTGATCGCCCAGCGCTGGAGCGGCCAGCCGTCCCTGTATGCTTATGACATCATGAACGAGCCGCATGATTCGATGACCCAGTGGCCCATCATGGCTCAGTACGGCATCAATGGCGTTCGTTCGGTGGACAAGGTCAAGCCGATCATGATCGAAGGTAACGGCTGGTCCGAAGCGACCCGTTGGCCATGGTGGAACGATTCCCTGCTGAACCTGAAGGATCCGTCCAACAACCTGATCTTCCAGGCGCACTCGTATTTCGACGAGGATGCCGGTGGTAACTACACCGCCATCGACGTGAACAAGCTGGACGCCAACTACGGCGTCGAGCGTGTGAAGCCGTTCGTGGAGTGGCTGAAGAAGAATGGCAAGAGGGGCATGATCGGCGAGTTCGGTGTACCGGATAACAATCCGCGCTGGAATCTGCTCATGGACAACATGCTGGCTTATTTGAAGCAGAACTGTATTCCTGCTACGTACTGGGCTGCAGGTCCAGGCTGGGGCAGCTACTTTCTGTCGGTCGAGCCGATCAATGGGCAGGATCGTCCTCAGTGGCCGACCCTGAAGAAGTACATTGATAACACTACCTGTACAGCGATTGGCCCGTTCACGGCACCGGTTGCGACGACGCCTACTCCGGCTCCGACACCCACCGTGCCTTCAACCAGCACAGGCTATTCGAGCGCTATCAACAACTTTACCAATGCAGACTGGCTCAACGGTGTATACAGAAAGGCAGCAGGCTTCTCCGTAGCGGCGACATCAGGCAACACGGCAGCATTCAAGATAGGTACTTCGGTACGTCTGGCGAATGGCCTCGTAACCAAAATCTCGTCCGTTCAGGTAGTGGGTAGCAACATGAGCGTCTGGGTAAACAGCTCGGCACTGGATGGTGCCGTTGTGGGTTACCCGAACAAGCTGACCGTGGCGGACGCGGCAGGTACGGGGGCGACTACCCCTGCGCCGACGCCAGCCCCGACTGCACCCGCACCGACGCCTGCGCCAACCGCTCCGGCCGTTGTTGCGACCAGTACGATGAACAATTTCACCAATACTGATTGGCTGAACGGTGTCATGCGCAAGGCGGCTGCGATTTCGCTTCCGGCAACGACAGCCAACACGTCAGCCTTCAAGACCGGTGCTTCGGTACGGTTGGCCAATGGGCAGGTCTACAAGATCAAGTCAGTACAGATGGTGGGTAGCAACATGAGTGTTTTCCTGGACACCCCGACGCTTCTCAACGGTTCCGCCGTTGGTTATCCAAACGCGCTGACGGTAGTTAGCCAGTAACCGATCCGGGAACACAGAACGGGGACGTTTAAGTCCCCGTTTTTTATAGGGCTCGATTCTTCAGCCCAAGTATTTTTTGGCGTTGATAAGGCGGTGCCTCAGGCCAAATTGCAGTGTTTGGCATGGACATTGAATAGTAAGGGTCAACGCTGGAAAACTGACAGCTTTCTCAACACTTGAAGCTGCTTACAACGCGGCCCCAGCGGTTATTTCGCCATCAGGTATTGGCATCCAGGGTGTAACGAAGCAGCGTTGTACCGCTGTATCACACCCGCCTGGCAGGGCAATTTTTTAGATTGTCTGTTGCTATCGTCAGCGGCTGTTCGCGCTGGCAAATACTTTCCACAGCTCAGGACTGAGTGCCGGAAAGTTTCATCGTAAGGATGACACTCGGCTCGGCCACCCATGGCCGGTTCACGGCGTACGCCAGATTTATCTTGTCGACTTCCCCGATCCAGGGGCTGGCTTTCTGCGCCTTGAACATCACTAGCAGTAATGGTGAGCTTAATGAAATCTCTGTCCGTCCTGAATGCAATCAGGTCTGTTCGTGTCTTGAAAAAAGTGCTGCCTGTGCTGGCAGCAGGAGCGTTGTTCAGCTCGGTTGTCCAGGCTGAGCCGGTTGATCTCGTCGGTCTCAATATGTCCGGTGCCGATTTTGCCGGACAGGTTTTGCCTGGCGTGAACGGTACTAACTACATCTTTCCAACCGAGTCCTATTTCCAGCAGTGGAGCGCAAGGGGCATCAAGCTGATTCGCTTTCCAATCCTGTGGGAGCGCTTGCAGCCAACGCTCAATGGCAATCTGGACGCAACCTATGCAGGCTTGATCGACCAGACCTTTGCGTATGCGCAGAAATACAACGTGAAGGTCATTCTGGATCTGCATAACTATGCGCGTTATCGCGGCCAGATCATTGGTACGAGCGGCGTCCCGTACAGCAGTTATCAGAACGTGATGACCCGCATCGCTCAGCGTTGGAGTGGGCAATCGTCACTGTATGCCTACGACATCATGAACGAACCCAACGGTGCATTGGCATATTGGCCTACTGCTGCTCAGTACGGGATCAATGGCGTCCGGGCAGTCGATAAGGTAAGGCCTATCCTGATAGAGGGTAACGGCTGGGCCGAAGCGACACGCTGGGCCCAGTGGAACGACTCCCTGTTGAGTCTGAAAGACCCGTCCAACAAGATTATCTTCGAAGCCCATAGTTACTTCGATGAAAACGCTGGCGGCACCTACGAAACCGTTGATGTAAACAAGCTGGACGTGAATTATGGCGTCGAGCGTGTGAGGCCCTTCGTGGAGTGGCTGAAGAAGAACGGCAAGCAAGGCATGATCGGCGAGTTCGGCGTACCGGATAACAATCCGCGCTGGAATATCCTGGTCGACAACATGCTGGCCTACCTGAAGCAGAACTGCATACCGGCAACCTACTGGGCCGCAGGTCCGGGCTGGGGCAGCTATAGCCTGGCTGTTGAGCCTGTCAACGGTGTGGAGCGCCCGCAGTGGCCGACGCTGAAGAAGTACATTAACACTACCAGCTGCACCGCATACGGTCCGCTTAAATAATGACGGTTCGAAAAAGCCCGGCCTACTGGTCCGGGCTTTTTGCTGTCGGGCCCTTTTGGGTTCAGATCTAAATCCTTGATCCAGTAGATAAATTTCCCTTCTCTCGACGAGCGGTCGCCCTGATCACAGCGCAAACGCTTATGGTTGCGTCCCCCGGTTAACACGACCCGGATGATGGCTAAAGGCCGCATGCTGGCTGGGTTTTCCCAGGACCGGTTCCTGTATCGATATTGGCCTGCGCAAGGTATTTATCGGGTCAGCCAACGTGCTGTAAAAGGCGTGGCAGGCACTGAACGATCCTGCGTTTTCGATGCCATGCGATACCTCTCGGCGGGCGTTTTCATACCCCGTTCATTATTCGCCATTCCTGGTATTGGCAAATAGTTGCGTTTCGACTGTGCGGGCAATGCCTGTTCACCGATACGCATGCCCTCAATGGCGGCTTTTTAGGCCGTTCATTGTTGTCGCCAGCTCGATGATTAGCTGGCAAATACTTCCATCACTCAGGGTTGAGGTCGGGAAGTTCATCGTAAGGATGAAATAACCGTCGGCTAAAATAATATAGCCGGTCAATTGGGACTTTTTTATATGGCTCTTTTGAGTCAGGGCATTGTTCGCGCGTAAAAAAGTTACTGGCAATTTGGTGAATATGAGTTTTTTATCTGTAACCCAACATTTTGGTATAACGCGAGGCGTATCTAAGGCACTTTCAATATGTGCGTTACTGGCTCTGGGAAGTACAACAGTACAGGCCGAGCAGGTTAATCTCGTTGGACTTAATATGGCAGGTGCCGAGTTTGCAGGTACGGTGTTGCCGGGTATTAATGAGAAGAACTATATCTTTGCCAAGGAAGAGACCTTCAAGAACTGGAGTGCAAGAGGAATAGGGCTGGTCCGCTTTCCCATTCTGTGGGAGCGGCTTCAGCCGGGGCTGGGATATTCCCTCGATCAGACCTACGCCTCACTGATTTCCCGTTCACTGGACTATGCCCACAAATACAACATCCGGGTCATTCTGGATCTGCATAATTATGCGCGCTATCGCGGCCATATCATCGGTACGAGCAGCGTACCGTATTATCGCTTCGAGAATGTCTGGAACCGGATCGCTCAGAAGTGGGGTAGCCACCCGGCCATTTATGGCTACGACATCATGAATGAGCCCAACGGCGCCGTGGCGTACTGGCCTACAGCGGCGCAGTACGCCATCAACGGGATCCGGCAGGCTGACAAGGCTCACCTGATCTTTGTGGAAGGCAATGCCTGGGCCAGCGCCGAACGGTGGCCGGTGTGGAGCGACTCTCTCAAGGACTTGAAGGATCCTGTCAACAAGTTGATCTATGAGGCGCACGTCTATTTCGACGCCGATGGCGGTGGTTCCTACACCCAGCTGAGCGCTGACAGTTTGTCTGCTCAGGCTGGCGTCAATCGGGTGAAGCCCTTTGTGGAGTGGCTCAAGCAGAACAACAAGAAGGGCTTTATTGGAGAGTTTGGCGTACCGGATAACGATTCCCGCTGGAATGTGGTCATGGACAACATGCTGACCTACCTCAAGCAGCATTGCGTACCGGCCACCTACTGGGCCGCCGGTCCGGGTTGGGGTAATTACAGTCTGTCCGTCGAGCCTATCAATGGACAAAGCCGTCCGCAGTGGCCCACATTGAGAAAGCATCTGAACGACACCAGCTGTACCGCAATCGGTCCGGGTCGGTAAAACCGCTTCAACGAGACTATACAGCCGGGCGTTTGGAGGGCCCGGCTGTTGATAACGTCAAGGCTCCACCTGCTGCTTCAGCCAGCCGGGATAATGGTTGCGTGTAGCCTCGGACCATCTCGGTGGGCAGCGAGTACCCAGGTAGGCTGCCACCGCGTTCAAATGTGCTGCTAGAACGTGCCGATCACCAAAGGCCTCAAGCCCCAGCGTCCAGCCGGCCGTATGGCCATCAACCCAGAGTTGAGTCAGTTCTACGGTACAGCCTGCGGACGGCATGGCTTCGTAAGGGGATTCGTTTTCATCCAATGCGATTTCACGCAGAGCGGCCTGCTCGACCGTAAACAGGCGAAGCCAGCGTTGCTTCTGAACGGCAACCGTAGGATGCGGTGTCAGCGTCAAGGCCTCGGAATGCCATTTATGCCATAACTCGACAGGCCCCCTAAACGGCGAGACGTCCAGAGTATGCCAGTCAGGTATGACCAGCCCCTTTACCTCAACGGTTGAGTCTCCACGGGTTTTGATACCGAGGTCGGATTGACTGGCGTCCCTGAGGTAGTGGTGCATCTTGCGTATTCCGCCTCCCGGTGGCTGATCCCACAGATCGGACCGGTGAAACCAGTCGATCAGATCAGTACCCGGCAGTGCGGGCCAAAACCAGCGGACTTCAGCGGAAAGCGGCATGGCGTGCTCCTGGTATGAAGAGAGGGCGGCGGACGTGCTAATTTCCGACCCGTTCCGAAAGACACGTGCTAGCATCCGTCCACGCTCCGGATGACGTTTAACCCATTGATCCGGGGTGCCGCATTATTGCTAGCCTCATTGAGCACCGCACAGACGTTTCTTCCCGCTGAGTTGTACTCGGCTTTCCTGGCGTGGTTTCCAGCGCGCGACGCTCATTGGCTAGACCTCATGGCTCAGCGCCCGTTTCCTGGCGTTGAATGAATGTAAGGAGTTCTACGTGCAATTTCTCCATACCCTGGTCAACGACCTCAATGGCCTTGTCTGGGGCGTGCCCATGCTGGTACTGATCCTGTGCGCGGGTCTTTATCTGATGCTACGCCTCAAACTGATGCCGATCGTAAGACTGGGCACCGGCTTTCGCCTGTTGTGGCAGGGCCGGAACAAGGATGACGACGAAAGCGGTGAGATCAGCCCTTTCCAGGCCTTGATGACCTGCCTGGCTGCCACCGTGGGAACCGGCAACATCGCGGGTGTTGCTACCGCGATCTTCCTGGGTGGCCCCGGCGCGCTGTTCTGGATGTGGTGTACGGCATTGGTTGGTATGGCTACCAAATATGCCGAAGTAGTATTGGCTGTGCATTTTCGTGAAAAGGACGAGCGCGGCGAGCATGTCGGCGGCCCGATGTATGCCATCCGCAACGGCCTGGGCAAGCGCTGGGCCTGGCTAGGCGGCGCCTTTGCCCTGTTCGGTGGGTTGGCCGGGTTCGGTATCGGCAACATGGTGCAGGTCAACAGTATGGCGCAGGCCCTGGAGACAACCTTTTCCGTGCCCCTGTGGCTGACCGGTGTCGTGACGATGGTGGTTGTGGGGCTCGTGATCCTGGGCGGTATTAAGCGGATCGGGGCGGTCGCCTCGTCCCTGGTCCCTGCCATGTGCATAGGCTATATCATCGCAGCCATTGCCGTGCTGGTGACCCATGCGTCCGAAATTCCTCATGCGCTCAGCCTGGTCTTCACCCATGCCTTCACGCCGGCGGCGGCGACGGGCGGCTTCGCAGGGGCGGCGGTCATGGCTGCCATTCGCTTCGGGGTAGCGCGTGGCGTCTTCTCCAACGAAGCCGGGTTGGGCACCGCCGGTATCGCCCAGGCAGCCGGTACGACCAACAGCGCCGTACGCTCAGGCATGATCGGTATGCTCGGAACGTTTATCGATACCCTAATCATCTGCACCATGACGGGTCTTGCCATTATCTGCTCCGGCGTCTGGACGAGCGGGCAGAGTGGGGCGGCCTTGTCAGCGGCGGCCTTCGAGACGGCGCTGCCCGGTTTTGGCGGCATCATCCTGACCATCGCCCTGGTGGTATTCGCCTTTACCACCATCCTGGGGTGGAGCTATTACTGCGAGCGCTGCTGGGAGTTTCTTGCCGGCACCAAGACCATTCTGCCGTTCCGCATCATCTTCGTACTGGCTGTTCCCTTTGGGGCGATTGCACAGTTGGACTTCGCCTGGCTGCTGGCCGATACGCTCAATGGTCTGATGGCCATTCCTAACCTGATCTCGCTGCTGTTGCTCAGTCCGGTGGTGCTCCGGCTGACGCGAGAATACTTCGCCAGCAAATAAACGAAGGCTCGCTACTGCGAGCCTTTTCATTGAGGCTCGCGAGGCCCGGACCTGGAAAAATGGGTGAAAATCGCGATGCTGTGGTCCAAACGATAGCGCTGTTTTCCTGGCCTTTCTGGATAGAGCATTCCGATGTCCCGATCTTCGCTTGAGCATTCCTGTTCTCACCCGCACGTCTTCAACGAGGGAAACCCGCTGGCGGAAAAGAAGACCCGCCGCGCCGTGATTTTTACTGCCATCATGATGGTGGTCGAGATTGCGGGCGGCTGGGCCTTCAACTCCATGGCACTGCTGGCGGATGGCTGGCATATGAGTTCCCACGTGCTGGCGCTGGGGCTTTCGCTGTTCGCCTATGCGGCGGCCAGACGGTATGCGACCGACGCTCGCTTTGCCTTTGGAACGTGGAAAATGGAGGTGCTGGCTGGCTATACCAGTGCACTGGCGCTGATAGGCATCGCTCTGTTGATGCTGTATGAATCCGTGATCAGGCTCGTGACACCTGCTCCGATTCACTATACGCAGGCCATCGCCATCGCCATTCTGGGATTGCTGGTCAATCTGGTGTGTGCGTGGCTACTCAAGGATTCTCACGGGCATGATCATGGCCATGGTCACGATCATCATCATGGCCACGGTGAGCATCAGGACCTGAATCTGCGTTCGGCCTACATCCATGTTATTACTGATGCGGCAACCTCCGTCCTGGCTATCGTCGCGCTGATTGGCGGCATGCTTTGGGGGGCCAGCTGGCTCGACCCGGTCATGGGAATCGTAGGCGGCATACTGGTCGCCATCTGGGCCGTTGGGCTCATCAAGCAAACCGGGCGTGTGCTGCTGGATGCGCAGATGGACGATCCGGTGGTACAGGAGGTCAGGGATGTGATCGCAGAGAGCCCTATCGAGGCCCAGATCTGTGATCTGCATGTCTGGAAGGTAGGCAAGGGCAAGTACGCCTGCATCGTCAGCATCGCCACGACCAGTGATGCCTCGCCTGAAGACTTCAAACAGCAGCTTTCCGTCCATGAAGAGCTTGTCCACATCACGGTTGAGATCAACAGAGACGGGATCTGTCCGGTACGCTGAGGAGGTAGGCGACAGCGGCAAGTGATATAACCGGGTCTTGGTCAACGACAGGATTCAACATGCCTTCTTCCGAGCCTCGCTTGTCGCTTCCTGCCCCGGTAGGCCTGTTTCAGGCGTTTCTATTCTGGCTCAAGCTGGGCTTTATCAGCTTTGGCGGACCGGCTGGGCAGATAGCAATCATGCATCAGGAGCTGGTGGAGCGTCGGCGCTGGATTTCCGAGCGACGCTTTCTCCATGCGCTCAACTACTGCATGGTACTGCCCGGACCTGAAGCCCAACAGTTGGCGACCTATATTGGCTGGTTGATGCACCGGACCTGGGGTGGGGTTATCGCCGGAGCGCTCTTTATATTGCCTTCGCTGCTTATCCTGATCGCCCTGTCATGGATCTATTTGGCCTGGGGCAACGCTCCAGTTGTGGCAGGTATCTTTTACGGCATCAAGCCAGCGGTGACCGCCATTGTTGTGCAGGCCGCCCATCGCATCGGAACACGTACCTTGAAGAACCATTGGCTCTGGGCCATTGCAGCGGCTTCGTTCATCGCCTTGTTTGCCTTCAACGTGCCGTTTCCCCTGATCGTACTGTCTGCGGCGGTTATTGGCTTTATTGGAGGCAGGTACGCTCCGGAGCGGTTCAGGGTAGGGGGAGGGCATGCCAATCAGGCGGCTTCGTTCGGACCCGCGCTGATCGATGATGACACGCCACCGCCAGCGCATGCCCGTTTTCGCTGGTCGCGGCTGGCGCAACTGTTAATCATGGGGATATTTCTCTGGATCGTGCCGATGCTGACCTTGGTCTATCTGTTTGGCTGGACTCATACCTTCACCCAGATGGGCTGGTTTTTTACCAAGGCTGCACTGCTGACCTTTGGCGGTGCCTATGCGGTATTGCCCTATGTATATCAGGGTGCCGTCACACACTACGGCTGGCTGAGCCCAAGCCAGATGATCGATGGTCTTGCCCTGGGTGAAACCACACCCGGACCATTGATCATGGTGGTGGCGTTTGTCGCGTTTTTAGGCGGATATGGGCTGGCGGCGTTAGGGAGCGAGCACATGTTTGCCGCCGGGGCATTGGCTGCCGTGCTGGTGACCTGGTTTACCTTTCTGCCTTCGTTTCTTTTCATTCTGGCCGGCGGGCCTCTGGTGGAGTCCACCCATAATGTGGTGGGCTTCACAGCTCCGCTCACCGCCATTACCGCGGCGGTCGTCGGCGTAATCCTGAATCTGGCCTTGTTCTTCGGCTACCACGTATTCTGGCCGCAGGGCTTGAGCGGATCGTTCGACCTACTCTCCGCTCTGATCACACTCCTGGCAGCGATAGCGCTCTTCCGGTTCAAGCGCACAGTTATGGAAGTGCTGCTAGCCTGTGCAACAGTAGGGTTGTTAATGCACGTCGTATTCATGTGACAAGGAGCAGCTTGGCTGCAGAAGAGAGGATGCACTATGGCTAACCATTCAGACGATTTTCTCAAACTTGCAGCCGACGCCAAGTCTCGTATTCGACAGGTTTCGCCCGTTGAAGCCGAGCAACTGGTCGATCAGGGCGCGCTGCTTCTGGACGTTCGGGAGCGGGACGAGTTCGAACGGGGGCACCTGGACGGCGCGACCCACATGAGCCGGGGGATTCTTGAAATGCACATCGGCGAGCTGGCAGCCAGCAAGGCCACACTGATCGTCTGCTATTGCGGTGGCGGTAACCGGGGAGCGTTGGCCGCCGAAAGCCTGCAACGCATGGGATACACCCAAGTCGTCTCCATCGAGGGAGGCCTTGCGGCCTGCAATACCCAGAAAGACTGATCAACGAGCAATAAAAACGCAGGGCATCTTAGATACCCTGCGTTTTGAGAAGGCTGTGTACCGGCAGAGAGGTACACAGTCAAACTTACACCTGGCGGATCAGATAATCGAATGCAGCCAGGGAAGCCTTCGCACCTTCGCCGACCGCGATCACGATCTGCTTGTACGGTACGGTTGTTACGTCGCCGGCCGCAAAGATACCCGGCAGCGAGGTTTCGCCACGGCTATCTACAACGATCTCGCCACGGGGCGACAGCTCGACGGTGCCCTTGAGCCATTCGGTGTTGGGGACCAGACCGATCTGGACGAAGATACCTTCCAGGTCGATGGACTTGAACTCACTGGAGTTGCGGTCCTTGTAGGTCAGGCCAACCACTTTCTGGCCATCGCCTTTCACTTCGCTGGTCAGGGCGCTGGTGATCACGGTCACGTTCGGCAGGCTGTGCAGCTTGCGCTGTAGTACCGCATCCGCACGCAGCTGGCTGTCAAACTCGATCAGGGTCACGTGTGCCACGATACCGGCCAGGTCGATTGCCGCTTCCACACCGGAGTTGCCGCCACCGATAACTGCAACGCGCTTGCCCTTGAACAGCGGGCCGTCACAGTGCGGGCAGTAGGCCACGCCACGGTTACGGTATTCCTTCTCGCCCGGGACATTCATTTCACGCCAGCGAGCGCCGGTGGAGATGATCAGCGTCTTGGACTTGAGCGAAGCACCATTGGCAAACTTGACTTCGTGCAGCTGGCCCGCCTCGGTGGCAGGAATCAGTTGCTCGGCACGCTGCAGGTTCATGATGTCGACGTCGTACTGCTTCACGTGCTCTTCAAGGGCTACGGCCAGTTTCGGGCCTTCGGTTTCCTTGATGGAAATGAAGTTTTCAATCGCCAGAGTATCGAGTACCTGACCGCCAAAACGCTCTGCCGCAACACCGGTACGAATACCTTTACGGGCGGCATACACCGCAGCGGAAGCACCGGCAGGACCACCACCGATCACCAGCACGTCAAAAGCGTCCTTGGCGCTGAGCTTTTCAGCGTCACGGGCACTGGCGCCGGTATCGAGCTTGGCCAGAATTTCTTCCAGACCCATGCGGCCCTGACCGAACGGTTCGCCGTTCAGGTAGATGCTGGGCACAGCCATGATCTGGCGCTCGGTAACTTCGTCCTGGAACAGCGCACCGTCGACCGCAACGTGGCGGATGTTCGGATTCAGTACGGCCATCAGGTTCAGCGCCTGAACAACGTCAGGGCAGTTCTGGCAGGACAGCGAGAAGTAGGTTTCGAAATTGAATTCGCCCTTGAGCGAGCGGATCGCTTCCAGAGTATCTGCACTGGCCTTGGACGGGTGACCGCCCACTTGCAGCAGCGCCAGAACCAGCGAGGTGAACTCGTGGCCCATGGGCAGACCGGCAAAGCGCAGGCTGATGTTTTCACCCGGACGGTTCAGGGCAAACGAAGGTGTGCGAGCATCATTGCCATCGGTGCGCAGGGTGATCTTGTCAGTCAGGCTGACGATGTCCTGGAGCAGACCCAACATTTCTTGAGATTTAGCGCCGTCATCAAGGGACGCGACGATCTCGAAGGGTTTGGTAACCTTTTCCAGATAGGCTTTAAGCTGAGTTTTAAGACTGGCGTCCAACATGAGGCATTACCTCTCGACAAATTTCGGGAATAAAAACGCCCGGACGTGTTCCGCCCGGGCGTTCGGGCACTAGAGGGAGCCGGAAGCCGGCTCCTAAGCGCAGATAACCGTGTGTTGGCGTTTAGATCTTGCCAACCAGGTCCAGAGACGGGCTCAGAGTAGCTTCGCCTTCTTTCCACTTGGCAGGGCAAACTTCGCCCGGGTGGGAGGCAACGTACTGAGCAGCCTTGACCTTACGCAGCATTTCGGACGCGTCGCGGCCGATGCCGTTGTCGTGTACTTCACACAGCTTGATCTGGCCTTCCGGGTTGATCAGGAAGGAACCACGCAGCGCCATGCCTTCTTCTTCGATCAGAACGTCGAAGTTGCGAGCCAGAGTTGCAGTCGGGTCGCCAACCAGGGCGTACTGAACCTTCTTGATAGCGTCGGAAGTGTCGTGCCACGCTTTGTGAGCGAAGTGGGTATCGCACGATACGCCGTAGATCTCTACGCCCAGCTTTTGGAATTCAGGGTACAGGTCAGCCAGGTCTTCCAGCTCAGTCGGGCAAACGAAGGTGAAGTCAGCTGGGTAGAAAACAACCAGGGACCACTTGCCTTTGAAGTCAGCTTCAGTCAGATCGATGAACTTGCCATCCTTGTACGCTGTAGCTTTAAACGGTTTGATCTCGGAATTGATCAAAGACATCACTGAATCTCCATCAGGGGTTAAGAATTGGCGAGAGATAAGATACTCGCTTATGCACATTAGACTTAATTGAATGTGGGCATCAATCTCATAAGTTTGACCTATCCACGCATTCAGGATCATTAAGTCTTTCTTTCAGGCAGAGTACTTGGAGGTATCTGAGGTCAACAAACACTGCCGCAAGCGCTAGTGGTATGGCTGAATTATCAGAATTCAAGCGCCTAAACGCACTAGCTCGGACATTTTGTGAAAAACAGCTGTTGAGCAGTAAGCTGAAAAATATGGTTTCCTTGCCGATCGTGTTCGTTAAACAGGATGACGAAGGAGAAACATGTCAGGAGCCGCATTCGTCCAGTTGTTTCCTGAGGGCTTCGACTTCCCAAGCAGATTCACTTCACCGTTGATCGCTGTCTTTTCAGGTTGCCGACCTGAACCTGCCCAGCGTGGAGGGCATTAGTCATGGCGATCAGGCGCGTCATTACCCAGTGGTTTGCCCGCTATTTCTCCCAAGATGAAGCGGTGGTTCTCAGCGTCTTGCTTATCCTGGGCTTTGCTCTGGTCATGTTGTTGGGCAAGCCCCTGGCGCCGTTCCTGACGGCGCTGGTCGTCGCCTTTCTCCTACAGGGTGGCGTCAGCCGTCTGGAGCACTGGAGAGTACCCAGGCTTTGGGCAATATCGCTCATGTTCCTGTCTTTTTTAGGCATATTCCTGGGCCTCTTGTTGTTTGTGCTCCCGCTGGTATGGGATCAGCTGGTGACGTTGTTGCAGGAGTCGCCCCGGATGTTTGCCCAGGCTCAGGTCCTCTTGGATGAGCTTCAGCAGCGCTATCCCAGTGTCGTTACTCATGAGCAGATTCAGGGCTGGATCGGGACGGCAGGCAGTGAGCTGACTGCCCTTGCGCAACGAGCGGTCCGGCTGTCGTTGACCTCGCTGGGCAATATCATCGCCTTTGGTACGTTTCTGGTACTGGTGCCGATCCTGGTGTTTTTCATGCTCAAGGACAAGAACCTGCTGGTGGGCTTCTTCCTGTCCGTACTTCCCCGTAAACGGACCCTGATGACCCGAGTCTGGAAGGAGGTCGACGAGCAGATCGCCAACTATGTGCGCGGCAAGGTTATCGAGATTGTGATCGTGGCGGCGGTCAGCTACGCCACGTTTTATATCCTGGGATTGCCCTACGCCATGCTGCTCGGGCTGGTGGTCGGTCTGTCCGTGCTGATTCCCTTCATCGGCGCCGCCGTCGCGACCTTGCCCGTTGCGGCTGTGGCGGGCTTCAGCTTTGGTCTGGGCGATCAGTTCCTGTATGCGATTCTGGCTTACACCATCATTCAGATACTGGATGGCAATGTTCTCTCACCGCTGCTGTTTTCAGGTGCCGTCAATCTGCATCCGGTAGCCATTATCCTGGCCATTCTCTTTTTTGGCGGCACGCTGGGCTTTTGGGGAATCTTTTTTGCGATCCCGCTGGCGACCCTGTTCAAGGCGCTCTGGAGCGCATGGCCGCGGGATGCCGTGGTCGTATCCGATAACAACACATCAGAGAAAAGCCCTTAAGGCTTCGATTACATTTTCAGGAGTGAGGTTGAAAAGATGCAAGACAACAAGATCCGAGGCTCGAATGGCCTCCAGGCCTTTTACAGGGCCTTTCTGACAAGCGAGGCCTCAGGCGGATTGCTTCTGATGGCCGTGGCAGCCATTGCTTTGATTGTGGCGAATTCGCCGCTGGCCAGTGTGTACTTCAGCACCCTGGAGCGCTACATGCTGGGCATGAGTGTCCTGCACTGGATCAACGATGCGCTTATGGCCGTCTTCTTCCTGCTGGTCGGGCTCGAAATCAAACGTGAGATGCTGGTCGGGCAGTTGTCCACCTGGGGACGGCGTGCACTGCCAGGGCTGGCGGCATTAGGCGGTGCTGTCGTGCCAGCGGTGATTTATGCGGCACTCAACCATGACGATGCGCATTTACTTCAAGGCTGGGCGATTCCCACGGCGACCGATATCGCCTTTGCACTCGGGGTACTCTCCCTGCTGGGCTCGCGTATTCCGGTATCGCTCAAGATCTTTCTGACCGCGCTTGCGATTCTCGATGACCTGTTCGCCGTGTGCATCATCGCGGTGTTCTACACGGCAGATCTGTCCCTGCCGATGTTGGGACTGGCGGGTGTCACCCTGCTGGTGCTGATTGCCATGAACAAGCTGGGCGTAACGCGAATCCTGCCGTATCTGCTGGTCGGTATCGTGTTGTGGTTCTTCGTGTTCAAGTCGGGCGTACACGCGACGCTGGCCGGGGTAGCGCTGGCCCTGACCATCCCGCTGCGTACCGGCTCGAAGCATCCGCCGCTGGAGCGTCTTGAGCATACATTGCACCCTTACTCCGCGTTTCTGGTCATTCCGATCTTTGGATTCGCCAACGCTGGTGTCTCGTTCAATGGCGTGAGCCTTGCCTCCGTGATGGGCTCGGTTCCGCTGGGGATCGCGCTGGGCCTCTTGGTTGGCAAGCAGGTGGGCGTATTCTCGTTTGCCTGGTTGAGTATTCGCCTGGGACTGGCCGAACTGCCGGAACATGCCACCTGGAAGCAGCTGTACGGGATCGGCCTGCTGTGCGGAATCGGCTTCACGATGAGCCTCTTCATCGGCCTGCTGGCATTCCCCAATTCGCCAGAACTGGTGGATGCGGTCAAGATCGGTGTACTGCTGGGGTCGATTACGTCCGGCTGTCTGGGTGCGCTTATGCTGATTGCGGTCGGCAAAAAGAAAAACGCCTAAGAGCAAAGGGCACCGGAAGGTGCCCTTTTTGCATCATGTGGTGATGTTAACGAGCTTGATTTCTCGTACATCGATCTCATTCCAGACGCGACCGGTGACATAGGGGTCGCTCTTCAACCAGAGGTCCAATGCCTCGCGGTTCTCGAATTCGACATGTACGGTCGAGCCTACCATTCGACCTTCATCGTTCAGAATGGCCCCGCCGCTGATAAATGTTCCTTCCTTGGCCATGGCTCGAATTCCTTCCAGATGAGCCTGGCGATTTTCCAGTCGACGATTAAAGGCCTCTGGATCGGTATGGTCGTAGGCGGTTACTACAAATTGCATGGTGGCTCCTGTTTTTAATTGTGTTGGTGGAGATCAGTCCAGGCGATTCGAGTGCCTGACAGTTCTGTCTTATAAACCAGCGCAAGTGTCTAGGATGAATACCATTCATCGTATTACACCGTTCGATGGATATTCGTAAAGACGGATTTGCACGAATCTTCGCCTCCGTATCTCCAGGCTGGAGATCAGGTTGTTACCGTGGGGCGTTGCCGTACGTGCTCGCACGGGTGAGTAGGATGATCCGTTGCTGGGGATGCTGGACATCGAACCTGCCGATCAACTGCTACAGGAGTCACCGGGCACGCCTTCACGTGTGCCTTCATGAGTAGTTAATGGTTTTACAGCTTTGCCTTTTGCTCAGCTTATTGGCCTTATGACTAATCAAGGAAAGTACTCATGTCTACGCTCAAGCCTTTGGCATTAATTCTTCTCGTCTCCCTTGGTACTACCGCCTTTGCTGCCAGCCATAGTGCCACCCAGGCGCAGGATGGCGATAACAACGAAGTTATCCTTGAACAGAGCGGGCAGGGCAATACTGCGACGCAGACCCAGACTGGCTCAGCGCATCGCTCCGCCATTACCCAGAATGGGTCCATTAACTCGGCAGAAACGACACAGCTAGGTATTGAAAATGCGGTCGATCTCTACCAGACGGGTGATGGCAACATAGCTCAGGTCTACCAGCAGAGCTTTATGTATGGGCATAGCGCTACCGTTACCCAGTTGGGCGATACGAACCACGTGACGCTGTATCAGCAGAACGGTAATGGCTCTGTGGCAACCTTGTACCAAGAGGGCAACAACAATATCCATGACGTTGAACAGAACGGTGAAGGTTTCAAAGAGCTGGTAGCGCGTACGGTAGGCACCGGCAATAGGCTTGATGCCATTCAACGAAATGAGGGTGTATTCGCACAGACTATCCAGACCGGAGACAACAACCTCATCAGTTTGGATCAGTCTGGCAGTATGGGCGGAAGCTGGACCACGATTGCCCAAGACGGCAATAGCAACCTGGCGTCTGTAACGCAAACCTCCGGCCGCTACCCCGCCGAGCGAGTGACGCTGACGCAGGACGGTGATGCCAATACATCGAACGTCAATCAGCACGGTGGCTTTGATGTTGTTGAGTTTACCCAGGAGGGTAACAACAACGAGTTGAATGTCGATCAGTTCAGCACTAACGGAGCCATTTCCGGGCGTTCAGTCGGTGACAGCAACGTTGCCAGCATCATGCAGGGTGACTACTACACGAAGGTAGACCTTGTGCAGGAGGGTGATGCCAATTTGGCCACGATCAACCAGGCCGGTAGTGGAAGTATCGCAACCGTCAATCAAATGGGCTTTGCCAATCAGGTTGCGCTGACGCAAACCGGTATAGCTGGTGTGTTCGGTGAAGGGAGCGCAGCGACCGTCATGCAGAGCGGTACCGGCAACGTGGCCAGGATTACCCAGCAGTAGCAGTCAGTAGAGCATTTGGGGCTGTTACTGCCTGCCCAAGCGTAGCGGTCCCATTTACCTAACCAGCGTAGGGATCATTCCCTGCGCTCGGTATGGGCCTTAGTGGTTAACTTATACGTCTAGAGGGATCTCTCATGTTCAAACTCAAGCCCTTGGCTGTGGTATTGATGATGCTCTCCGGCAGCTGTGCCCTGGCTGCAAACAACACCGCTACCCAAACGCAGGACGGTAATTACAACGAAACGACACTGGAGCAGACGGGCGAAGGCAATACCGCTACCCAAACTCAAGAGGGCAACGAACATCGCTCGGCTATTACTCAGAATGGGACCACCAACGCGGCTGAAACAACGCAGCTGGGGCTTGGAAATACGGTTGATCTTTATCAGACAGGAGATAGCAACGTAGCCCAGGTCTACCAGCAGAGCTTCGATCTAGAGCATAGCGCTACTGTTACCCAGTTGGGCGATACAAACACCGTAGCGTTGTATCAGCAAGGCGGTAATGGCGCTGTCGCTACGCTGTATCAGGAAGGCAGCAACAATACGCACAATGTCGAGCAGAACGGCTATGGCGGCAATACGCTTGAAGCCCGTACGGTTGGTAATGGCAACGCTCTGAATGCTATACAACGGCACGGAATGCAGGCAGACGCGATACAGACAGGCGATAACAATGTTATCAACCTGGATCAAACTGGCGGCTCCTCAGGTGGTACAGCCACAATCCAGCAGAACGGCAATGAAAACTTGGCTTCCGTTACCCAAAGCTCAGGTCGCTATCCTGCGACCAGTGTGGCATTAGCGCAGGAAGGTGATACCAATACCGCCACGATCAATCAAAGCGGTGGATTTAGTACGGTTGATTTTGCCCAGCAGGGCAATAATAACGACCTGACAATTGATCAGTTTAGTATCAGCGGCACCATTACAGGACGCTCTACGGGCAATGACAACGTGGCTGCTATTACCCAGGACCTGTATTTCGCTCGTGTAGATCTCGTACAGGAGGGTGACGGTAACCTCGCCACAATCGACCAGTCTGGCAACAACAGCCTGGCTGCGGTCAGCCAGATAGGCTTCTCCAATCAGGTTGCCATTACTCAGGCCACGCCAGTAGATGTAAACGGCAACTCAGCTACCGTCCTACAGAACGGTACAGGAAACATTGCCAGGATTACCCAGCAGTGATGTAAGCAGCTGGCGCTGACATGGTTAGCGCCAGCCCTGAGTACTGGGCTGGTAAGGCAGAGTTCGCCCGTTCGTGTGACCTCATAGAGGTACTTCTACATGTTTACGCTCAAGCCCTTGGTTATGGCACTGCTGATACTCTCAGGCAGTTATGCCCTTGCCGCAAATAACACTGCTATCCAAACACAAGACGGTAACTACAACGATACTCTTCTGGAGCAGGCCGGTGAGGGTAATAACGCTGCCCAGATTCAAAGGGGTGACTTTAGTCGCTCGGAAGTTGTGCAGACTGGTAACGGTAATTCAGCTCAAATCGAGCAGGTATCACAGGCTTCTACCCCTGAAAACAGTCTGCGGCTTGAACAGATTGGCAATCAGAACACCGCGCTGCTCAATCAACAGAACCTGGGATACGGACATCAGGCTACTGTTTTGCAGCGAGGAGATGGCAATGACATAACGCTTTACCAACAGGACGGAAATGGCTCGGTTGCTAGCTTGTATCAGGAGGGGAATGGGAACATCCATAACATCCAGCAGCTGCGCTACGGCAATGAATTAAGCGTAACGAGTGTGGGTAATGGAAATAGCGCAACCACTACGCAGTATGGAGGCGGACCTGCGCGTGCTGAGCAGCGAGGCGAGGGTAATTCGGTTGAGCTGACCCAAAGTGTAGGCTACGCCGGGGGCAATATCGAGGTCTACCAAGAGGGTACAAACCAGGCGGCGACGCTTTATCAAACCTCGTCGCGGTATGGGCAAATCGACTTGATCCTGAATCAGGTAGGTGATGGCAATACAGCCAACTTGGCTCAACGTTCCGATATGGCAACGCTTGAGTTCGTTCAGGATGGCACTGGCAATGATCTGGTTGCAGACCAAGGCATCTGGCGAGGCTCTTTGGGCGGCGCCATGGTTGGAAATGGCAACGTCATAGAAGCCAGTCAAGTGGGGACATACTTGAATGCATGGCTGGAGCAGAACGGTGATAACAACCGTATAGCTGTCTCTCAAAGAGGGCTTGGTCATACCGCGTCTGTTCGTCAGACCGGAACAGGAAACGAGACTGCCATTACGCAAGATGATTACGTTAGTGATTACGAGCCTAACAGCAGTGCCTATGTCCTTCAGGAAGGAGAGGCAAACAGCGCTGTGTTGAACCAAAGCTTTGGGCCTTTAGCGAGAGGTTTTATCGAGCAAGCCGGAGCAGCCAACCAGGCGACTATAGATCACAGCAATATTGAGGGTTGGACAACAGCCGGCATTCAGCAGACTGGGGATAACCATAAGGCCTCGATTACTCAACATGACACGGTAGGGTTCGACGAGGCCACAATTACCCAGCAGGTGGCAGGTAATGTAGCGAGTATCACTCAAGGCGGCCTGCTCAATGGCGAAGTAGTGGTCGGTGAGCGTGTAGCCACTATCTCTCAAACCGGTATGAACAATGTGGCTTCGGTTATTCAGCAATAACCGACGGTGCAGGTGTTGTCCTGAATGAGGCAGCACCTGTTGTTCTAGCGTCTGGGCCTGAAAATTACTGCCGTAGTCCAGGCGTGCGTTACCGCCTGTCCGATCCTGTGAGATACAGGCCCGGACAACAACAATAACGCTATTGAGGGACGTGCATATGTTCAGGTTAAAACCCTTGGCTGTTGCCTTGATGTTGGTTATTGGCAGCCATGCCTATGCTGAAAGCAATACCGCTACCCAGAGTCAGGCAGGAGACAACAACGAGGCTACGCTAGAGCAGCAGGGCGCAAGAAATCAGGCGACGCAAACACAGACGGGAAGTTTCGGCCGATCTGCCATTGTCCAAAACGGCGATGACAACGTCGCGGAGACTGTTCAGGACACTGCGTTTTCTTCCAACACTATCGATCTGGGCCAGACCGGTAACCGGAACACGGCCTATCTTTATCAGGACAGCGGCTCACAATCGGCTACTGTAACCCAGGCAGGCGATGACAACAGCGTGTCGCTGTATCAGCAGGATGGGCAGGGCTCCGAGGCCACGGTCTATCAGGAAGGCAACAACAATACACATACCATCCAGCAACAGTGGTACGCCAATACCGTTAATACTTCCAGCGTGGGTAACGGCAACGCCACTCAGGTGACTCAGACCGGCTATGGTGTTGGACAGACTACCCAATTAGGCGATAACAATACGATTATCCTGGAGCAGGGCAGTAGCGATTCGGGAGCTGTTGCTACGGTTACCCAAAACGGTAACGAAAATCTGGCGTCTGTCACTCAGAGTACCTCACGTTATCTTTCCGAGATGACATTGGATCAAGTAGGTAATGGCAACTCCGCGACGGTTGATCAAGGCTCGAATGCGTCGTTCATTTTCCGCCAGGAAGGTAACGCCAACCAGCTGACCAGCGCGCAGAGTGGGCTCGGCGCCACGGTGCGTGGCAGTTCCATTGGTGATGAGAATACCGTTTCGATTAATCAGGATGGGATTACCAACACCATTAATCTCGATCAACTAGGGTCCACCAATAGCGCAACACTAAGCCAACAGGCAGACCGTAGCGTGATCGATGTCAGTCAAACCGGTAATGCCAACCAGGCCGCGGCCGCCCAAGGTGGTGGTGGGCCTATGGTATATGACAGTGTGGCGCGGATTGCCCAGGAGGGTGATCGCAACACTGCTTCGATTGACCAGTTCTGGGGCAGCCGGCAGGCCGAGATTACCCAGACTGGCAATGACAATGAGGCCGACATCACCCAGGCCAACCCCACTGGGACGGCCATGGCTGAAATCACCCAAAGCGGTGACTTCAACAGCGCCAGCCTGACGCAAAGCTGGAGCAACGGCGGTAACGAGGCCAGTATCAGTCAGAGCCTGAGCGGCAACGTGGCAACGGTGGTGCAGGGCGGTCTGGTCAATGGCGACTTTAACAGCGGAAATGACTCGGCAACCGTCGTTCAGAATGGCTTGAACAACGTGGCTTCTGTGCTTCAGCAATGAGGGAGCAGACGCTGCCGTGCGTTACGGCAGCGTCTCGTTACCTAGAGCAAAATCCATTGCGGCTTCGGCGTGAATTTCGGTCGTATCGAAGACAGGAAGGGCGAGATCCTTCTGGCTGAGCAGTAATCCGATTTCCGTACAGCCCAGGATCACGCTGTCGGCACCCTGGTCGGCCAGCTTGCCGATTTCTGCCACATAGGTCTGTCTGGATTCGTCCCGAACTACGCCCTGGCACAGCTCTTCATAGATGATCTGGTGAACCTGCTGGCGACCTGGGGCGTCCGGGATACGTGGGTCCAGACCGTGGACGCGCAAGTGGCCGACATAGAAATCCTCTTCCATGGTAAAGCGTGTGGCGAGTAGGGCGGGGCGTTGCATACCGGCTTTCGTTAACGCTTTTGCGGTCGCGTCAGCGATGTGAATCAATGGGATATCAATTGCCGCCTGGATAGGTTCGGCCAGCTTGTGCATGGTGTTGGTGCAGATGAGCAGACCTTTGGCGCCTGCCGTTTCCAGGCGGCGTGCTGCGTCTACCAGAAGTCTGGCGCAACCGTCCCAATCGCCGTGATGTTGCAGCTCGGCAACCTTTGCAAAATCGACCGACCACATAAGCAGTGGTGCCGAGTGCAAACCACCAAGGCGCTGTCGGGCGATTTGATTGAGAAGGCGATAGTACGTGACCGAGCTTTCCCAGCTCATGCCGGCAAGAAGTCCTAGCGTTCGCATGATTCTGCTCCTTGATGAGGGAGTGGAACCGTCTCACAGGCCAGTCCAATGCAGCAAGGCAAGAGGCCACTGTACTGATCCGATAGTTAACAGCTGTATCGATTATTCAGTAAAAAGCCCGATCTAGAGCTTTAAATGGTCAAGAATACTTAACCCCGCTGTCATTTTCGGTTGTTAGCGTGCCCCCATCATTTTGGAGGGCAGTCATCATGAGAACCTGGGAAGAACCCAAGAAGCGCAAGGCTCATATCGAGCTCATCCCGATGATCGACGTGATGATGTTCCTGTTGGTCTTCTTTGTACTGGTCAGTCTGAACGTGATCCCGGCATTGGGAATGAAAACCCAGCTCCCTAGCGCCAGCAGCGCGCAACAGCTCAAACCGCAGAACAAGGCCATCCTGACGCTGGGCGCTAACGGTGAGCTGCAGCTGGATGGTCAGGACATTCAGGTCGATGCCCTGGTCGTGGCGCTCAAGGCGCAGGAGAAACCAGACAGCAAGACCACCATCATCGTCAACAGCGACAAGGGCGTGGAAGTGGCCCGGTTGGTCGAGGTGATGGACACCCTTCGTTTAGGCGGTTTTACCTCCGTCTCCATCGCCACGCGCAAGTCCTGATCCATGTATACGTTCTATCGCTCCCGCCATGTGTTGGGCTGGCTACCTGCGCTTGCTGCGCTAGTACTGATTGCCCTGTATGCCCAGCGTACGCCGCTGAAAGTTCAGCCGGTATACGACGAGTCGGCCGTGGAATTGGCTTTGGTTGAACCGGACCCTGTTCAGGAACCCGAACCGGTCGTTACACCGCCGGAGCCTGTAGCCGAACCGGTTGATGCGCCACCACCGGAGCCTGTCGTGGAGGAAGAGGAGGCTGCCTTGCCACCACTTCCCAAGCCGCAGCCCAAGCCGGAACCCAAACCTAAGCCCAAGCCAGTGCCGAAGTCGCAACCCAAGCCTCAGCCGAAACCACAGCCAAAGCCAGTGGCCAAGCCTGCCGTGGCCAAGGTCGAGCAACTGGTAGCCAAGCCGACGCCTGCTTCGGCACCTGCTCCGGTCGCAGCCAAGCCGGCACCGGCTACACCGCCCAAGCCGACCGTCAATGCCCAGGCACTGGAAGGCGGCTACGTACAGGGGTTGCGCGCCGAGCTGGATCGTTACAAGCAGTACCCCACCGGACGCCAGGCATCGCTTGAGCGGCCACACGGTGATGTCGTGATCTGGCTGTTGGTTGACTGCGCCGGACGCGTACTGGACTCCGGCATACAGGACAAGGCTGGCAGCATGCTGCTCAATCGTGCAGCCGCCAACAGCCTGAACCGTATCAAGAGCGTCAAGCCGTTCCCGTCCGAGGCCTTTGCCGGCAAGGACCAGCTCCGCTTTACCGCCACCTTCAGTTACAGCATGCAGTGATTATCCGATTCGAGGAATTCCAATGAAGTACACAAGGATTTACCTGGCGCTGGTTGCCTCTGGTCTTTGCCATGGTGTAGCCATGGCGCAGGAAACCGGTGAGCGTGATGTCGGCACCATCGGCGTCGAAGGAAAGGCCACGCTGGGCAGCGGGTACATGACCCCTGAAGAAAGCCCCAAGTCGCGCTCCACCCTTACTCGCGAAGCCATGAATAAGCAGACGGCAACCGCCAATGCCGTTGACCGGCTCAAGTACACGCCGGGACTGAATATTTCCAGCGAAGACGCCACGGGCCTTTCGGGTTTTCGCTTTACCCTGCGGGGGCTTAACTCCGATCAGGTCGGCATGTCCGTTGACGGGATGCCCATCAATGACTCGGGCAACTATGCGCTGTATTCCAACCTGCTGGGCGATCCGGAAAACCTCGACCAGATCTCCGTGGTGCAGGGCGCCTCGGATGCCGACGGTCCGCATATCGGCTCCAGTGGCGGCAACATTACTCTGACAACCGTCCGGCCAACCAAGGAGACCGGCGCATTTGTTAAACAGACTGCAGGCAGCAACGGTACTTACAAGACCTTTGCCCGTCTGAATACAGGCGAGTGGAATGGCCTGTCCAACTGGCTGTCTGCCTCGCATACCGAAGGTCAGATGTGGCGAGGCCACGGTGCCGTTCGGGCCGACAAGGTGGAATGGAACAGCTTTTTCGACGCCGGGGATGGCAATACGGCCAACCTGATCCTCAAGTACCATGAGCAGGACAACAACAGCTATAGCCAGCTCACCAAGAATGAATTCACCCAGTACGGGCGCAAATACGATCCTAACCCCAATCCGCCTGCGCTGGGCTCCAACGGCAAGATTTCCAAGTACTACGAGCTGGCACAGAACCCGTTCAAGACCTTTACCGGCGTGCTCAATACCCAATTCCGCCTGCGCGATGACATGTCCCTGTCGGTCATCCCCTATTATTACTGGGGGGACGGCAGCGGCGTAGGCAGCACCGCGTATTCGCTCAACCGCGGAACCAGCAGCAATGGTGTCTACGACCTGGGCAATCTGCCTACGGCCAGCAGCTACGCCAATGATGGACTCTCCTATACCGGCGTCTACTATCGGCCGTCTCGTACCCAGACCTGGCGCCCCGGCATCACGACCAAGCTGAATTGGGACCTGGGCGATCACAGCCTGCAATTCGGTTATTGGTACGAACGCGCCCGTCAGCGGCAGACCCAGCCGTTCATTGCACTCAAGTCCAGTGGCAAGCCTGAGAGCGTCTGGTCGGACTCGGACGAGACCCGCGACGCCAACGGCAACATCATCCAGGGACGCGACCGTTACACCGTTACGCCAGCCCATAAGGTCTGGGTACAGGATACCTGGTACATGAACCCGGACTGGACGCTCAACGCCGGCGTGGCCTACATGGATGTCGATCGCAAGGGGACCAACCATGGCAGCCTGACCGAGCTGCCGGAGAAGCGTCACCAGAACTACAGCAAGGTGCTGCCGACCTTTGGTATCGGCTACCGCTTCGACGAGCAGAACCAGTTCTTCTATAACCTGACCCGTAACATGCGCATACCGTATAACTACGTGCTGTACGATCAGGGTGAGGGCTCGATCAATCTCAATCCTGAAACCAGCTGGAGCAACGAACTGGGCTGGCGCTACACCCAGGAAGACATGGCCCTGTCGGCTACCCTGTTCTATCTAAAGTTCAAGGATCGCCAGGTTTCCTCGCGTGACGAGAACGGTGACTACGCCGATATCAATGCGGGTGACGTAGACAACATGGGGCTTGAGCTGGAGTGGAGCGGCCTGCTGCCGCACAACTTCAATTACTACACCTCCTACACGTACACCCGTGCCAAGCAGAAGGACGACATTACTGCTTACAACAATGGCGTTGCGGTGGAGCTGCCTACCAGCGGCAAGCAGTTTGCCAACGTGCCCAAGAACATGCTGGCAGCCAATATCGGTTATGACGACGGCCGTTATTACGGCACCTTCGGTGCCAAGTACACGAGCAAGCTCTACGGTGACCTGACCAATGACGAGAGTATTCCGGGCCGGACGATCTTCAACCTTGGGGCTGGCATATACCTGCCGGTAGACAAGCACATCGTCAAGGACGCCACCCTGCGTCTGAACGTCGACAACCTGTTCGACAAGAAGTATCTGGACGGTGTGTACACCTACAAGACCAACGCAGCGAGCTACGGCGGTTACCGCGACGGCGATCCGGCTTACATCGTCGGCGTCGAGCGGACCGTAACGGTGTCCCTGGAAGCCAGTTTCTGACCTTCGAACCTTCTTTAACGAGGTGTGCTGAATATGAATACCGACCTGCTCCATGACATCACCTTCTATGTTATGTACGGCGCTATCGCCATTGCCCTGTTCGTCATCATCGAGCGGAGCCTGTACTTTGCCTATACCCGCAGGCAGGCGCGTCAACTGGAGTCATTACTGACGGCCAAGGTGCGTAGCGACCGTGATCTGCCGGAGTCCTTTACCCGCCGCGAAAGCTTGCCGCTTACCATGGTGCGGCCGGTACTGGCGCAGAAGGCGCAGCGAGGAACGCGTAAGGAACTGGACGAGACGATCGAGGCGCAGTACCTCGCAACCCGCGCACCGCTGGCCCGTAGTCTGTGGATCATCGAAACCATTACGACCGCAGCGCCGCTGCTGGGGCTGCTCGGGACCATCCTCGGTATTATCGATACCTTCAAAGCGCTGGCTTCGGCGGGTGTATCCGACCCGGGTCAGATCTCAGCAGGCATCGGAACGGCGCTGTTTGCAACCGGTTTGGGTATTGCCATCGCGCTGGGCTGCGTGGTCTTTCATAACTTCTTCCAGGATCGCCTGGAGCGCATCAACGATCAGCTCAAGATCCTGCTGATTCGCGCCAGCATGGGTGCTCAGCCTGTGGATGAAGCCCACGTTCAATCTGTAGAGCCAATGGCGCAGTACCGTACTGCCTGATCGGTTGCGGCGAGGGCCAGTCGGTCCTCGCCCAGTCTTTTCCTTCTTGTTTGAGACCTCCATGCCTGTATTGTCCCGTTTGCCGATCCGTGGCGCTCGACGCCTGTGTTTTGGGTTTTTCTTACTCAGCGCCAGTACGCTCAGTTGGGCCGATTTCAAGATTCCAGGGTTCGAGCTGGTGCATACCGTGCCGGTGGCGACCGATCTAGCAACGAATGACCTGCGTAACCCGGTCGAGGTCTGGAGCGGGATGTTCGACCGGGCGCAGCACCGCATCGACATAGGCCAGTTCTATGCCTCCGGCCAGCCGGGCTCACGGTTAGATACTGTGATCGAGCATTTGCAGGCGGCCGGGCAGCGCGGCGTGACGATTCGCTTCCTGCTGGAAGAGAAGGGGCTGCGGATGTCGGACCCTGCCACGCTGGACCGCTTACGCAGCATTCCTAATCTGACCTTGCATGTATTGCCGTATGGCCAGCTGACCGGGGGGATCATTCACGCCAAATATCTGGTGATAGATGGTCGTGAGGCTTTTGTGGGCAGCCAGAACTTTGATTGGCGCTCTCTGACGCATATCCACGAAACAGGCGTGCGGATCAGTGATCCCACGGTGGCTGCTCAGGTTCAAGCCATCTTCAATCAGGACTGGCAGGCGCAGGAAGCGCTGGCGGAAGGTAAACCCGTACCTCAGCCCCGGCATACCTCCTCAGATCAGCCAACTCCGGCTGGCAATTACTTGGTCGCCAGCCCTGCGCGCTACAACCCGCCCGACGTGCGTGACTCCCAGATAGAGTTACCGCGTTTGCTCGCTCAGGCCCGGCATGAGGTGCGTGTGCAGTTGCTCGACTACGCGCCGCTTTCCTACGGGCCGGACAAGACCCGCCCGTATTACCCGGTGATCGACAATGCCTTGCGCGCGGCGGCCGCCCGAGGGGTATCCATCAAGCTGATGGTGTCTCACTGGAACACGGGCGCACCGGAGATCGACTACCTGAAAAGCCTGGCCGTGCTACCGAATGTACAGGTCAAGATCGTCACGCTGCCAGCCGATCCGAGCGGTTTCATTCCTTTTGCGCGGGTGATTCACAGCAAGACGATGGAAATCGATGGACGCCTGGCCTGGGTAGGCACCAGCAATTGGCTCGGCGGTTATCTGGATAACTCCCGCAACCTGGAGGTGGTGATGCAGGATCACGCCATGGCCGAGCGCATTCGCCAGCTCCATGAGCAGTTGTGGAATAGCCCCTATGCCGACATGATCAGCGTGACGCGTACTTACCCGGAGCCGCATCCCGGTACGCCGTGATTGCCAACGGGACGGGTATCGGGCTGAATGCCGCTCACCCTGGAAAGGAGTCTGTACCGTGACACGTAAACCGCTGCTGATCGCTTGGGCAGGTGGCCTTGTGCTGATCCTGCTGGGATATGGCGTGATCGACCAGCCCATTGCCTATTGGGCCCATGCAGGCGACCTGCGCCGTCTGGCGTGGCCCAACCTGATGACCCATGTGGCGGACTGGCTGACGGTGCTGGCGGTACTGCTGATCATTGTCCTGGGCATCGGTCAGCGATTGTTGCCCGTGCATCGTCACCGCTGCTTCGTGCTGGCCTTCAGCGTCCTGGTCGCCAAGGGCGTGAAGGATTCGCTCAAGCCTGTCTTCGGTCGTTATTGGCCGGAGACCTGGACCCATGGCAATCCCTCACTGATCCATAATCAGGCTTATGGCTTCAACTGGTTTCACGGCGGAGACTGGTACGCGTCCTTTCCTTCCGGACATACCACAGTTGCCTACGCTGCCGCCGTGGCGATTGCCCTGTGCTGGCCCCGCCTGAGGGGACTTGCGGTAGTAATAGCCGCGGTGGTACCGGTGGGGCTTTTGCTGTGTAACTACCACTTCTTTTCCGATGTGGTCGCCGGTGGCTTGCTTGGCGCCAGCGTAGCGGTACTCGTCACCAAGGTCATGGGTGTGGCGTCGAAAGGGCGATAAGGTCTTCTGTATCCACTTCGCGTCCGAGCATAGCTTTGTAGGCGGCCAGCTCATCACGGTCCATTACCTGAAGGGCTACGCCCAGCAGCGTTGCGGGGCGGGCTTTGGCCAGGTTTGCCTCAAGGTCTCTCCAGGTTGAGTGGCCCTTATCGAAAATCCGGGCACCGGGCGTGCCGCCTATCTCGATCTTCACGCCTTCAACTTTGAACTGCACATACTCCACATCCCAGCCCTCCTCGCAGCGGCGCTCGAGGGGCTTGGTCGTGACAGCAGCGCCGGCAGCGGCTATTTCTTGCAAACGGTCTGCTGGAACCAGGAGATCAATATCGTTCAGCGGGCGTCTGGCGCCATAAACATGGGCCGCCAGACCGCCGCATAAAAGAAAGGGGATGTGTCGCTCGTTCAGCAGATCGATGATCCAGCGCAAGGCAGCAGCGTGACTCATGGGAACCCCTTTACTATTGGTTTGGCTATGCTGCGCATGTGCCTTGCAGTATGGGGCGCTACGCAGCCGTCAGCATGCCCTGCTTTTCGATAAAGGCGATGATGTCCTCCAGGCCCTGGCCCACTTTCTGGTTGCTGAACACGAACGGCTTCTCGCCCCGCATCTTGCGGGCGTCACGGTCCATCACCTCAAGTGAGGCACCGACCATTGGGGCAAGATCCACCTTGTTGATAACCAGCAGGTCAGACTTGCAGATGCCCGGGCCGCCCTTGCGGGGGAGCTTGTCGCCCGCAGACACGTCAATCACGTAGATAGTCAGGTCAGACAGCTCCGGGCTGAACGTGGCGGAAAGGTTATCGCCGCCGGATTCGACCAGGATCAGATCAAGACCAGGAAAGCGGCGGTTGAGCTGGTCTACCGCTTCCAGGTTGATGGAAGCATCCTCACGGATGGCCGTGTGCGGGCAGCCACCGGTTTCCACGCCGATGATGCGCTCAGGGGCCAACGCCTCGTTGCGCACGAGAAAATCGGCATCTTCACGGGTATAGATATCATTGGTAACAACCGCCAGGTTGTAACGATCACGCAGGGCACGGCAGAGGGCGAGGGTGAGGGCCGTCTTGCCGGAACCGACCGGGCCGCCAATACCGACGCGCAGGGGTTGAGTGTTCATCGCGCTTGTTCTCCTAGGATCTGAAAAGACGGCTGTATTGTTGTTCGTGGGCCATGCTGGCGAGCGCCAGACCAAACGGTGCGCTGCCCCAGAGGGTTTCCGGTAGCGCACGGGCAGTTGCGAGGGCTGCGTCCAGGGCTGGCAGGAGTTCAGAGGTCAGTCGCTGTGCCGCCTGCTGGCCGAGGGGCAGGGTTTTCATCAGAACGGCCAGCTGATTTTCCAGCCACCCCCAGAGCCAGGCCGAGACGGCCTCTGCCGGGGCAATGGCCCAGGCACGCGCGGCAACCGCCCAACCCAGGGCAAACGTTGGCTCGCTGGCCAAAAGGTGCTCGCGTGCTTCGGGGTCCAGTTCGGGCAAGTCCTTGAGCAGTTGCGTCAGGGAAAAACCGGTCTGGCGGCTCTCCAGGCGCAGCTCTCGGGTTTCTCGGCTGGCTGAGTGGCGGCCTGCTAATTCAGTTAGCCGAAGCCAGTCGCCTGAGGCAGCCGCTTGGCAGTGAGCCAGCAGTAGCGGTGCTTCGAAACGGGCAAGGTTAAGCTCCAGCTGATCTTCGAGCCAGACGCGAGCCGAGCTTGAGTCGGTTACGAGGCCGGTCTCGATGGCCGCCTCTAACCCTTGGGAATAGCTGTAACCGCCGATGGGTAATTGTGGGCTGGCCAGACGCATCAATGCCCAGGCCGGGCTCATATCCGCACCCCGAAATGGTGCAGCCGAGGGCCATAATTGAAATCAGCCTCACCGTAGTGCGAGTGGTGATGCCCACCACCATAAGCGCCATGCTCAGGTTGGAAAGGCGCCTGGATCGATTCACACGTAGCGCCCAGTTGATCCAGCATGGCCTTGAGTACATGATCATCCAGAATGCGTAGCCAGCCATCGCCTACTTGCAGCGCCACATGACGGTTGCCCAGGTGGTAGGCAGCGCGGGTCAGCTCATGGGCATTGGCGCAGGTGATGTGCAAAAGAGCCTCGGGGCGGGCGCAGACGCGTACGATACGGCCGTCCTGGGCACGCAGCCCTTCACCGTCAAACAGGGGCGGCTGGCCGCGTTCGAGAAACAGCCCGACATCTTCGCCACTGACCGTCACGGTTCGCAGCCGGCTCTTGCTGCGCGCCTCGAAGCCAAGGTGAATTTCTTCGTGCCAGGTATCGGGGGAGGGCAGACGGGTATGAATGACCAACATAAGGCAGTATCCGCTGTGCTTTATGAAGACTACAGCAAGCGGCCTGCCAGAACGCAACGGCTCGTTTCACCGGCGTTGCACAGGGGATCGTGCGCTCAGTTTGCCTGATTTCGGTGCAGCAGCGGGTCGGAAGGCAGGGGTTCGCCCTGATTTGGTGCGAACAGCATGTTAAGGCCGCGCCAGTGCTTGGCACCGATCATGATGAAGCGTAGCTGATGAATGATCTTGGCCTGGGGCGTCTTGTGCGGCTCCAGTCCCTCATCAGGCACATCAATCAGCTCGGGCAGAGTGGCGAATACGGTCTTGACCACCAGATCCGCCAGAACATCGATGTCCTGACACGTAAGGTGGGGCAGCCGGTTGAGTTGGGACAGGTCTAATGCAAGGTCATCAGTGATGTGCTGGCGCAGTTCACTGATGGCCTGACGAATCGACAGCGAACCGCCGTACTGCTCCCGGGCAAGAAAGATGAATTGGCTACGGTGTTCGGCGACGGCTTCGATAAAGATGCCGACCGAGGCATCAATCACACCACGCAGTTCGATTTCGTTATGACGTACCCGGCGCAGGGTTTCGCGAAAGGTCTCGCCCACTTCGGCAACCAGCGCAAGTCCAAAGGCATCCATATCGGGAAAGTGCCGGTAGAACCCCGCCGGAACGATACCGGCGCTGCGGGTCACTTCCCTGAGACTCAAACTGCCGAAGCCGCGGCCACTGCTCATGAGCATACGTGCAGCATCCAGCAGGGCATGGCGGGTTTGCAGTTTTTGCTCGGCGCGGGAGGACATGGCGGTTTTCCAATCAGGCAAGGGGGTACTCTATCAAATACCCGCACGTCCGGTTGAAACACTTGTCGTGTGACAAAATCCGGGCGCCGGTAGTCTGTCTGCATATGGCGCACTATCCAGGTGATAATCGATGCGCTTAAAGATGAAGCACCCACGGCCGATAGCCGTGCCTTCGATCGCTCTCTTCCCGCCAGGATTGGCTCAGCTCAAATCAGACGACTCATGTTCAGCCCGCTTGTCACATTTCCCGCGCTCTATATTGCTACGCTCCTGATGCTGGCCGGTTCCGGCCTCTTCACCACTTACATCGGCCTTCGCCTGACGGAACAGGGGGCGGGCGATCTGTGGGTCGGCTGCCTGATGGCGGCGTATTATTTCGGGCTGGTCTGCGGTGGCAAACTCGGCCACCGGCTGATCGCCAACGTAGGGCATATCCGCTCATACGTCGCCTGCGCCGGCGGCGCGACGGTGACGGTACTCATTCACGCCCTGACCGATCATCTGGGCGTCTGGCTGGTGCTGCGCTTCATCATGGGTGTTCTGATGATGAACCAGTACATGGTGATTGAAAGCTGGCTCAACGAGCAGGCCGAAAACCACCAGCGGGGCAAGGTGTTTGCCGGCTACATGGTGGCGGTGGACTTGGGACTGGTGGTTGGGCAGGCCTTGCTGGCCGTACACCCGGCACTGGATTACAAGCCGCTGCTGCTGGTGGCAATCTGCTTTGCGTCCTGCCTGATTCCCATCGCCATGACGCGTCGTGTACACCCGGCCAAGCTGGTCGCCGCGCCCCTTGAAATCAAGTTCTTCTGGCAGCGCGTACCGCAGTCACTGGTCACGATCTTTGCCGCTGGCCTGATGGTCGGTGCCTTCTATGGTCTCGCGCCGGTGTACGCCAACCGCAACGGGCTTGATACGGCGCAGTCGAGTATGTTCGTGGGTATGTGCATCGTGGCAGGCTTTTGTGCGCAGTGGCCGCTAGGCTGGCTGTCCGATCGGGTCGACCGCTGCAAGTTGATCCGCGCCAACGCCGTGCTGCTCTGCCTCGCCGCAATTCCGATGTGGGGATATATCACCTTGCCCTATGCCGGACTGCTCGGCACCGGCTTTTTGACCGGCATGCTGCTGTTCACGTTGTATCCGTTGTCAGTGGCCTATGCCAACGACCATGTGGAGCCTTCGCGCCGCGTGGAGCTCTCCGCCATGCTGCTGACCACCTATGGCGTGGGCGCTTGTATTGGTCCGCTGCTGGCCGGTGCGCTGATGAATCAGTTTGGTCCCGGCATGTTCTACATTCTGGTGTCGATCTATGCCGTCATTTTGATCATCTGGGTTCAGCCTCGCTTCGTAACAAATGAGCATCTCGTGGATGAAGCACCACTGCATCACGTGGCGATGCCGGATACAGTTAGCCCGATGGCCGCAACGCTCGACCCCCGCGTGGAGGAAGTGCCCGAGGAGCTGATGGTGGATACGCCGCCTAACATTGGCCGCTCCGATGGCCTCCCGGATGAAAAGCCGGTCGCGTGAAACGGTCGCATGAAATAGTCGCGTGAAGCAGTCGCTATAAATAAAAAAGCCCGATCAACTGGTCGGGCTTTTTTATGGGGCCGGCATCAGACAATCCGGTGCATGCGGTGATGCGAGCGGTCGATGGTTTGCTGTGAATCATCGGCAGCCAGCTGCGGCTGAATGTGCTCCTGCTGACGCTGGATCATCCGGTCAATGGTCTGCTCGGTGCCATCTTCGGCTACCTGAAGCTGGTGCTGCTGGCGATGGATCATCTTATCGATGGTCTGCTCGGTACCATCTTCAGCTAACTGGATCTGATGTTGCTGACGATGAATCATCTTGTCGATGGTCTGCTCAGTACCGTCTTCGGCCAGTTGGGCAGGAGTATTCAAGCGGTTTTGCTGGCGCTCGATCAGGCGGCCCAAGGTCTGGTCGGAGCCGTTCTCGGTCAGCAGACGTTCTTCAATGCTTTTGGTCTGACGGTTGATCATCTTGTCCACGGTGTACTGGCTGCCATCTTCTGCGTACAGCTGAGCGGCTTGGGGCAGGGATTGAGCAGCAACCAGAGTGTTGAATGCCAAGGCGGTGAGGCCGATACCGAATGCGATAGTGCGTTTCATGATCTGTTTCCTCGATGGGATCGTTTCGACAGATTCAGTATCGGTTCGAGTTGATCGATTAAAAAATGGATCGTAGGCATACCAAACATCACCGGAAATGATGCCCAATCGAGGTGGCATATGTTCTCGTTGATAGTGCAGGGCGCGCTGATCTCTAGTACGCGCCTTTCAGTCCAAAGAGATCCCGTACTGCCCGGGCATATTCCTGGCTTCCGATGGACATGCTGTTGGTGTGGTTGCCTCCCTCAATGAGCAATAACCGCTTCGGATCCTGAGCTTTCCTGAATAACTCCTCGCTGAAGCGGGAGGGTACGTACTGGTCACCTGTTCCATGGACGATCAGTACCGGCATATCGACCTGGTCGATCTTGTCGATGGAATTGAATTTCTCCGACATGATCCAGCGGATCGGCAACGAGGTGTCGACCACGGCAGCTGCCGCATCCGCCAGGCTGGTAAAGGTCGACTCGATGATCAGGCCGGCTGCGGCGGCGGGGTCGCCCTCCGGGTCTTTCTGTTTTGAAATCTGCTGAGCCAGGTTGACGGCTATTGCCCCGCCCAGCGAGTGTCCGTAGATATAGCGTTTTTTAGGGTCGGGCTGCAGCTCAACGAGGCGCTTCCAGGCCACCCGGGCATCCTCATACACCGTGTTTTCCGAGGGCAGATCGCCAGGGCTTTCACCAAAGCCCCGGTAGTCGATGGCCAGAACGGAATAGCCCAGGCTGCGCAGGGTAGTGATGCGACGCACCTGGGCGGTCAGGTTCCAACGCGTCCCATGCAGGTACAGGGCAGCAGGGGCATCTTTCTTTGCAGCAGGCCACCACCAGGCATGGACATATTGCGTCTTGCTGAGCCCAGTCGTGACCGGGATGTTGAACTGCTGGACACCGGTGGGCACGCCCGAGAACCAACTGGCAGTGCCGGGTTCGATGTTGAACACCAACTCACGCTCTTTGTGGGCGAGTTCAGAACAGCCAAACGGCAGACCCACACCCAGCAACAAGGCAAGAAAGGCCAAGGGGCGCCAGCGGCGGCGAATCAATGTGGTAGACATGAATAGGGCTCTTGCGAAATGCAGATAGACCGTTGGAGGCGCGTTACCTAAAAGAGACTGGAAAACCTGCCTGGCCGTTCGGCAGAAGCCTTTAATGAATATTTCAGCGAACGTCTGCGAACAACTGGCGTCTTAATAAGTGAACGCACTTAATTAAGGAGCATGAGTATGTTGAAGTTTATTGGGGGCACCGCCGGCGTTATTTTCATTATCGGCCTGATCGTGGTTATCGGCATCATCAAGTTGATCTTCTGATGCGAGGCTCATGAAAAGCCCACCTGAGCATGCGGTGGGCTTTTTTATGGGCGCATGCGTTACTCTTCTTCGTCCTCAGGCATTTCTTCAAAGTCATCCGGGGACAGTTCCGCTTCCTGGCGCTCTGGTGCTACTGGCGATTTATCGGCCATGCTAGGTCTCCTCTGAGTGGGTGTACCTGTTGTGAGGAGCCGAAGTAACCGAAGTTCTGTACAGCCGACTTACGGTGTATCGCTGCTGCCTTTACCCAGATTTTTCTGCATCATCACCACATCATGCCACTGGCCGAACTTGAGGCCGACCTTTTCCAGAATACCTATCTGACGAAAGCCCAGGCTGCGATGGAGCCCGATGGAGCCTGCGTTACTGCTGTCGCCGATAAGCGCCACCATTTGCCGCCAACCTCCCGCTTCGCAGCGCTCAAGCAGCGCACTCAACAGGGCTTTACCCAGGCCGCGGCCACGCCAGCCTTCCTCCAGATAAACCGTGTCTTCCAGGGTGTAACGATAGGCCGATCGCGTGTGATAGAAGTTGGCATAGCAGTAGCCTCGTACCATGCCATCCAGCTCGGCGACCAGAAACGGCAAGGAAGCTTCCTGAAGGGTCCGCAGGCGTCGTTTCATGCCGGCTTCATCGGGTGGAATTTCTTCGAAGGTGGCCGTTCCATGCAGAACATGATGGGCATAAATGGCTTGGATAGCAGGAATATCCGACTCGGTGGCATCACGGATTTGAAGCGAGGGTAGCGGCATGACCATGTCCTTCTTGAAGCGTCCTTCTTGATACACCTCGTCGCCTAGCTAGAACAAGCGTCTCGATAGGTGGTCCCCATTTCCGAGGGGTCCGAAACTCTACTGAGGAGAAAGACAGATGTCTGCTACCGCCAGGAAGACCGATCCGGAATTGTGGAACAGTGTTAAAGAGGATGTGACGCGTGGCTCGAAGGGTGGTCGTGCCGGCCAGTGGTCGGCGCGAAAAGCGCAATTGGCGAGCCAGGAATACCAGAAGCGGGGTGGAGGTTATGAGGGCGGCAAGGGTCCCGATAACCATCTCCAGCAATGGACCGAGCAGGACTGGGGGACAAAGTCCGGCGATAAGTCCACCGAGACGGGTGAGCGCTATCTGCCTAAAAAGGCACGAGAGCAGATCAGCGACAGCGAATATGCCCGCAGCACTGCCAATAAGCGGCGGGATACCCGTCGAGGCAAGCAGCACTCCAAACAGCCGGAGGATGTTGCCCGCAAGACGGCGTCTGCCCGCAATACCGCGCTATCCGATATGACCAAGACCGAGCTGATGGCGCGTGCAGCACACCATCAGGTCCGTGGGCGCTCGCGGATGAAAAAGGACGAGCTGATTCATGCACTCAAGCAGGCAGGTGAATAATGACAGCAAAAGCGCTTACCGATGCGGACAAGAAAGAACTGCGCAGTGAATTCAAACAGGTGGTCAACATGCCGCCTGCCCGGCTGCGCAAGTGGTTGCAGAGCGAGGAGAGCCAGTCTGTCGGCATGACGGCCAAAGGCCAAAAGGTCAAGGCAAAGGCTGACGGCGAGGCGGTTGGCCATGAGATGGGCGAGCGTATCCTCGAGATTAAACGCAAGCGGCAGGCTGAGCTGAGCGAAGATGACTACCTGGCCATGCGTAAGGTCATCGGCTATGTGCATCGGCACATCAAGCAGCGCCCGGATGGTGAGGTAGGTGATACGCGCTGGCGCAAGTCCCTGATGAACTGGGGGCATGATCCCATGAAGCAAAAGGCCGGCTGATGACATCTCCAACCGCTCCGCCCCTTGGTCCAGTACTGGAAACCGGTCTTTATGTGGCTGACCTGGAAAAGGCTCGCCGTTTCTATGAGGAACTGCTGGGCCTGAGCGTCATGTTTCATGATGAGCGTGTCGCGGCCTATGACGCCGCACCGGGTAGCGTTTTACTGCTTTTCCAGCAGGGTACGACCGATACGCCTGCTCAGCTTCCCGGCGGCACCATTCCACCCCATGACGGTTCAGGCAGACTTCATTACGCCTTTTCCATTGCTCCTGAATATCTACAGCCGTGGCGTGAGCATCTGGCGACTCACGGGATTGTGATCGAAGGTGAAGTGCGATGGCCGAAGGGCGGAGTGAGCCTGTACTTTCGTGATCCTGACGGTCATTTGGTTGAGCTGGCAACGCCGGGGCTGTGGGAAAACTACTGATCTGCCCATTGCTCTAGCGCAGGGCATCCCACTCGGTTCATGAAATATCTTGTTACGTCTATACGGAACACGTTCGACTGGTGGCCTTTCAGTCTCATTGCCCAATTGTGATGTTAGCGCTAACATCAAACAAAAATAAGAATGAGCGCACCGAAAGGCGCTCTGGAGAGCGCCATGACTTCACCCGTCAGTACCTCCGCTACACCCGCTCAGGCCCTTGTCATCATGGGCGTCAGCGGTTCAGGGAAGACCGAGACGAGCCTGGGCGTTGCCCGCTGTCTTGGTTTTCGTCATATCGAAGCCGACCATTTCCATTCCGCTGAAAACGTGGCCCGCATGCAGGCCGGTACGCCATTGACCGATGCCGACCGTATCGAGTGGCTCGATCGCCTGCGGCTTGAGATGCAAAAGGCCGTTCAGGATGGCACGGGATTCGTCCTGTCCTGCTCGGCACTGCGTCGCAGCTACCGGGACCGTCTGCGTGATGCCGTACCCGGCCTGCGTTTCGCGTATCTGTCGGTTGATTACGAAACGGCGCTCCAGCGCGTCGGAGAGCGTTCTGGCCATTACATGCCTACGTCACTCGTCAAGAGCCAGTTCGACACCCTCGAATCTCCCAGAGGAGAGCCAGGGGTGCTGTATGTCGATGCCTCCAAGGCCAGCGATGCGGTTGTTCAGGAGGTAAGCGCCTGGATGCATGCGCCAATTCCAAGTAGCGAAATGGCCGCCTTGATCAGCCTGGCCTCAAAGATGCCCGATGCACCTTCTCCGCGGAACGAGCCGCTCCTGACCAGCGAGCCGATCTATAACAACCGCACGGCCCAGCGCTTCGATAAGCTCACCGACAGCTTGATGGCCATTCTGATGGCCTTCATGGTGGGTGCTGTCTTTGTCAATGTGGTGCTGCGTTATGCGTTCGGCTCCGGATGGGCCGGGGCCGAGGAGCTGTCCCGGCTGGCCTTCGTCTGGCTGATCTTTGTTGGCGTTGCGTCCAGCATGCGTCGCGGCGAGCTGATGAGTTTTACCCTGATCCGTGACAAGTTTCCGCGCATTGCCCGGCGGCTTGTCGATTCGGTCAGCGCCTTGCTGATTGCCACAGGCAGCGGCTTGTCTGCATGGGGCGCGTGGTATCAGATGCAGTTTGGCTGGCAGAACGCGAGCCCCGTGGTGGGCTACCCGTTGGCTATCGCCATGCTGCCGGTACTGGTCAGCATGATCGCGCTCGCGGTGCTGGCACTGGTGCAACTGCTCAATGCCTGGCGTACCGAGCGGGAGGTACCGCCGGCCCTGGCAAATGTCACGGCAGACTGAGCCCGGTGTAATCAGTCGATTCCAATAACAAGACTACGAGGCACTGCCTCCCTTAAGGGCTGATCATGACCGTTGCTGTCTTTCTTTCCTCCCTGTTGGGCTTCATGGCGTTCGGGATGCCGATTGCGTTTGCGCTTCTGCTGACCGGCGCGGTGCTGATGTGGTACCTGGACTTCTGGGATGTGCAACTGCTGGCCCAGAACCTACAGGCCGGTGCCGACAGCTTTCCGCTCCTGGCTGTACCGTTCTTTATATTGGCTGGCGAGCTGATGAACGCAGGCGGCATTTCCCGACGCATCATCACCATGGCCCAAGCCTTTGTCGGCCACAAGAAAGGCGGGTTGGGTTACGTTGCCATTGCCGCCTCGGTGCTGCTGGCCAGCATGTCGGGTTCGGCCCTGGCCGATACCGCGGCGTTGGCAACCCTGCTATTGCCCATGATGCGTCAGCGCGGCTATCCGCTCAGCTCTTCCTGTGGACTGGTGTCGGCAGGCGGCATTATTGCGCCGATCATTCCGCCGTCGATGCCCTTTGTGATTTACGGCGTTGTAACCAATACCTCGATCAGCCAGTTATTCCTGGCGGGTCTGGTCCCTGGGCTCATCATGGGGGCCGGGCTGATCATCGCCTGGACATTGATCGCCCGAAGCATTCACGAGCCGCCGCAGCCCAAGGCTTCCTGGGCGGAACGCCGTCACGCCATCGTGGACGGCATTGCCGCCCTGATGCTGCCGGTGATTATTGTAGGTGGCCTGCGGGGCGGTATCTTTACACCCACCGAGGCAGCCGTGGTCGCGGCGGTGTATGCGCTACTGGTGTCCACGCTGCTGTACCGGGAACTGAGCTGGAACGCACTGGTTGAAGTGCTGACCCGGGCCAGCCGCACCACGGCCTCGGTGATGTTCCTGTGTGCGGCCGCGACCGTTTCGGCCTATATGGTCACACTGGCCCAGCTCCCCGATGAAATCGCTGCCATGCTGGGACCGATTGCCGACAATCCCAAGCTGCTGGTAGCCGCCATCATGCTCTTGATGGTAGCCATCGGCATGGTGCTGGACCTTACGCCCACCATCCTGATCCTGGGACCTGTCCTGGCACCCATTGCAGCCAAGGCGGGCGTCAACCCGGTTTATTTTGGCGTGATGTTTGTGCTGATCGGCTCGATCGGCCTGATTACGCCGCCGGTGGGCACCGTATTGAACGTGGTCGGAGGGATCGGGCGTATCCGCATGGAAAAGCTGGTGCAAGGGGTTTTGCCCTTCTTCTTTACCTATATCGCCATTGTTGTCCTGCTGGTGATCTTTCCCGAGATCATTACCGTACCGCTGAAATGGTTGCATTGAACGGCCTGGGCCCTTGTAGCGCCCAGGCATCAGGCTTTATCAACAACAATAAAAGGAATGCCCATGAAACGCTTTATCTTCGCAACCCTGGCCACGGCTGTGCTCTGTGGTCCGCTGGCCGCCCTGACAACCCAGGCCGCCGATGACATTCGCCCCCGCATGATCCGCTTCGGTTATGGCCTAAACGAAGACAGCAACCAGGGACGCGGCGCCAAGGTGTTTGCGGAGGAGGTGGCCAAGGCGTCAGGCGGCAAACTCAAGGTGCGCACCTTTGGCGCCGGTAGCCTGGGCCCGGATGCCCAGATGCAGAATGCGTTGATTGGCGGCGCGCAGGAAATGATGGTGGGCTCTACCGCGACCCTGGTCGGCATCACCAAGGAAATGGCGATCTGGGATACGCCCTTTTTGTTTTCCAATGCAAAGCAGGCGGATTATGTGCTCGACGGGCCGGTCGGCCAGCAGATCATGGACAAGCTTCAGGATAAGGGCCTCGTCGGCCTCGTCTACTGGGAGAACGGCTTTCGCAACATGACCAACAACGTTCGCCCGATCAACAAGCTGGAAGACTTCTCTGGCATCAAGGTGCGGGTGATGCAGAGCCCGGTCTTCATGGATACCTTCAAGCAGCTGGGTGCCAATGCCGTGCCGCTGCCGTTCTCCGAACTCTTTACCGGCCTGGAAACCAAGGCCGTGGATGGGCAGGAAAACCCGTTCAACACGATTCTGTCATCCAAGTTTTATGAGGTGCAGAAGTACCTGACCGTGACCAACCACGTCTATAGCCCCTGGATCATGATGGCCTCCAAGCGCTGGTGGGATGGGCTGTCCAAGACCGAACAGGACATCCTGATGGCGGCAGCCAGAAAGGCACGTGATGCCGAGCGGCTGGACACACGCGCCGAAGGCGAAAAAGCCCTGGAAGAGCTGAAGGCCCACGGAATGCAAATCAACCAGGTAAGCGCAGAAGAAACCCAGCGCATGCGTGAAAAGGCGCAGCCGGCCATCCAGTCGGTTATCGATACCGTGGGCAAACCGCTGTTCGATCAGGTGCAGGCTGAAATCCAGAAAGCGCCGCAGTAAGGGCGCTTCACCCTGTAAATCGAGGGTGCAGTACCGATCGTCCGCATTCTGCTTGCAAGCCTTGCAACACCAGAAAACCCCAGCCTGCGCGCTGGGGTTTTTCGTTTATACAAAAAGTTATAAGCAAATGAATAAAAATGATTTTTAGGTATAAGCTAAGGCTTGCTATGGTTCGCTACATACCTGAAGGGCATACCGACCCTGACAGGATAGTTGAAGGGGAACGGCATGCTAGTGGTTTCGCTGGCGGGCAGCCCGGGGGCCAGATCCCGATCGAGCGTACTGCTCGGCGAGGCCCGGCAATGGCTGAACGCACATGGGGTCGAGGTAGCCTCCTGGCGCATCCAGGATTTCCCGCCCGAAGATTTGATCCAGGCGCGGTTCGAGAGCCCTCAGGTCAAGGCCTTTGTCGAGCACGTGCACAATGCGGATGGTCTTGTGGTGTCCACACCGATCTACAAGGCCTCGTTTTCCGGGGTGCTCAAGACGGTACTTGATCTGTTGCCGGAGCGGGCACTCAGCCACAAGGTAGTGCTGCCGTTGGCAACCGGCGGTTCGATTGCACATATGTTGGCGGTGGACTACGCACTCAAGCCAGTGCTGGCTGCGCTCAAGGCGCAGGAGATCCTGCCCGGCGTGTTCGCCGATGACAGCCAGGTCAGCTATGAACGCGAGACACCGCTCTCGCCTGCACTGGCGGAGCGTTTGGACGAGTCACTGGAGCTTTTTCTGGCCGCACTGGCTCGCCGACCGAAGCCGGTCGAGCCACATGTTTTGACAGCGCAGCTGACACAGGCACGCTGGAGCATCTGATGTAACCACTCCCACACGGGAGAACAGATTACCCACCTTACTGACCCGACAACGGGGCAGCAGGCAGGACACCACTCGAAGCCAAGGAGCACGCGATGCGCGTCAAACCCTTGCATCGAAGATGGGTTGCCGCGCTGCTGCTGGCCCTGTCGCTCGATGCCACCGTTCAAGCCGCCGAAACCTTACGGGTCGGCTATCAGAAATACGGCACGCTGGTGCTGCTCAAGGCCCGTGGCGCGCTGGAAAAGCGCCTGGCCGAGCAGGGCGTTACCGTGCAATGGACTGAATTTCCCGGCGGCCCCCAATTACTGGAAGGGCTGAATGTTGGCAGCATCGACTTTGGTGTTACTGGTGAAACCCCGCCCGTTTTCGCTCAGGCGGCGGGTGCTGACCTCGTATATGTCGCCCATGAGCCGCCAGCGCCGACCAGCGAAGCGATCCTGGTGCCCAAGGATTCTTCCATCCAGACGCTGGCCGATCTCAAGGGCAAGAAGATCGTCCTGAACAAGGGCTCCAACGTTCATTATCTGCTGGTTCGCGCGCTGGAAAAGGCAGGCCTGAAATACAGCGACATCCAACCAATCTACCTGCCTCCGGCTGATGCCCGCGCCGCTTTTGAGCGCGGCAGCGCCGATGCCTGGGTTATTTGGGACCCGTATCAGGCGGCTGCGGAAAAACAGCTTCAGGCGCGCACACTTACCGACGGTACCGGGCTAGTCGACAACCACCAGTTCTACCTCTCAACACGCCCTTACGCCCAACAGCACTCGCAAGTCATTGCCACGCTGGTCGACGAGGTTCGCTCGGTAGGGGAGTGGGCAAAGGCAAATCCTGAGGAGGTCGCCAAGCAGGTCGCGCCGTTGCTCGGTTTGCCGGAAGACATTGCCCGTACGGTCGTTGCGCGGCAGGGCTATGGGGCCCAGTTCATTACACCCGAGGTGGTAACCGCGCAGCAGAAGATCGCTGATGCCTTTACGCAGATTCGTCTGATTCCTAAAACGCTGGCGGTTCGTGACGTGATCTGGACACCGCCTGCCAACCTTGCCCAGCGCGCGGAGGTAAAACCATGAAGCCTGCTTTCCTAACCCGCAGCCTGATCCTGCTCGGCACGCTGGCAGCGTTCGCGTTCCAGACCGCCTCGGCCGATCCCGCCGAGTTGCGCATCGGTTATCAGAAGAGTGCCGTGAATCTGGTGGTGGCGCGGGAGAAGCGCTTCCTGGAGACGCGCTTCCCGAACACGCAGGTTCGTTATGTGGAGTTTCCGGCCGGGCCGCAGCTGCTCGAAGCCCTGAACGCAGGCAGCATCGACCTGGGTGCGACAGGTGATATCCCACCGATTTTCGCCCAGGCTGCCGGAGCCGATCTGCTCTATGTTGGCACCGAGCCCGCCAAGCCGTTGGCCGAAGTCATTCTGGTGAGCAAGGACAGCCCGATCCACACCCTGGCGGATCTCAAGGGGAAAAAGGTAGCCTTCCAGAAAGGCTCCAGCTCCCATGCGCTGCTGCTTCGAGCGCTTAATCAGGCAGGCCTCAACTACACCGATATCCAGCCGGTCTACCTGCCGCCTGCCGATGCCCGTGCAGCCTTCGATCAGGGCAACGTGGACGCCTGGGCCATCTGGGATCCCTTCTATTCGGCGGCGCTGTTAACCGGTCAGGTGCGTGTGCTGACCGATGGCCGCAATGGGCTCTCCAATTCGGGCTCCTTCTACTTGGCGGCCCGCCCGTTTGCCGAGCGCAATCCGGGCCTCATTCCACAGATCTTCGATGCGCTGAATCAGGCTGAAGCGCTCACACGTGCCAGCCCCGAGGGCAGCATTGAGATCATGACGCGTCAGCTGGGACTGCCGCGGGCTGTGGTGGCCTCGTATTTCAGCCACCGCCCGGATTTACCCATCAGCTCGATTACCGCCAGGGACATCGAAAACCAGCAGCAAACCGCTGACCTGTTCTACCAGAACCGCCTGATTCCCAAGCCGATACGCGTGGCCGACGTTGCGACGCCCGCCGTACCGGTTACTGCGCAACGCCAAACCAACACCGAGGTGACGCCATGAATACCAAGCCCCTGCCTACGATCGCCAGCCGTCTGGTCGAGCGCTACCTGAATGGGATGGATCAGGCGATGGCGCGCGTCATGGTGTGCCTTTGTCGACGCCCATGTGCAGCCCTTGCCCCTGGTGCCCACGGCTGATGCCGCTGAAAGCACCCTGAAGCCCACATTCGAATTGACCCAGATTTCCATCTGACGGAGCACTGTACATGAGCAATCTCAACGTTTTCTGGTTTCTACCAACACACGGCGACGGCCATTACCTCGGCACAGCAGAGGGCGCCCGCGCCGTTGACCACGGCTACCTGCAACAGATCGCCCAGGCGGCGGACCGCCTCGGGTTTGGCGGCGTACTAATTCCTACCGGCCGCAGCTGCGAGGACTCCTGGCTGGTGGCGGCCTCGCTGATCCCTGTGACCCAGCGACTCAAATTCCTGGTAGCGCTGCGCCCCGGCATCATTTCACCCACCGTTGCTGCTCGTCAGGCCGCTACGCTCGATCGCCTGTCCGGCGGGCGGGCGCTGTTCAACCTCGTGACCGGCGGCGACCCGGAAGAGCTGGCCGGAGATGGGTTGTTCCTGAGCCATGAGGAGCGCTACGAGGCCTCGGAAGAGTTCACCCATATCTGGCGTCGCGTGCTGGAAGGCGAGACGGTCGACTTTGACGGCAAGCACATCAAGGTCAAGGGCGCCAAGCTGCTTTATCCGCCGCTGCAACAGCCGCGTCCGCCACTGTACTTTGGAGGCTCCTCCGAGCCTGCCCAGGAGCTGGCTGCCGAGCAGGTCGAGCTGTACCTGACCTGGGGTGAACCGCTTGAGGCGGTGCGCGAGAAGATCGAGTCCGTACGTGAAAAGGCGGCCCGTCATGGCCGTACTGTTCGCTTCGGTATCCGTCTGCATGTAATTGTCCGTGAAACGAATGAAGAGGCCTGGAAGGCGGCCGACCGGCTCATCGCCAATCTGGATGATGCCACCATCGCCAAGGCCCAGGCTTCGTTTGCGCGGTTCGATTCGGTTGGTCAGCAACGCATGGCTGCGCTGCACGGCGGACGGCGTGACAAGCTGGAAATCGCGCCCAACCTCTGGGCCGGTGTAGGGCTTGTGCGTGGCGGAGCAGGGACTGCCCTGGTCGGTGACGGCCCTACGGTGGCCCAGCGGATGAAGGAGTATGCCGAACTGGGCATCGATACCTTCATCCTGTCCGGCTATCCGCACCTGGAGGAGTCCTACCGCGTGGCCGAACTCCTGTTCCCGCACCTGCCGCTCAGCCGACCCGAGCAGCCGGCGGGTGCCAATAACATCAGCCCCTTCGGCGAGATCGTGGCCAACGACATCGTGCCATCCTCAACCACGAAGTATGCCGCGCAGAGCTGAGGAGGCGGTATGAATCATACGATCAACACCTCCCTGCAACGCGTAGCGCCCTGGGTGCTGCCCGTGCTGCTCCTGACCGGGTGGCAGGTGGCTGTGGAAACCGGCCTCTTGTCCAGCCGTATCCTGCCGGCACCCAGTGCAGTGTTGGAGGCAGGCTGGAGCCTGGTGCGCAGTGGCGAGCTCTGGCAACACCTCGCCATCAGCAGCTGGCGCGCCAGTATCGGCTTTGCTATCGGAGGTGGTATCGGTCTGCTTCTGGGCTTTATCACAGGGCTTTCGACCTGGGGCGAGCGTTTGCTCGACAGCTCCGTGCAGATGGTCCGCAACGTACCGCACCTGGCGCTGATCCCGCTGGTCATCCTGTGGTTCGGGATCGACGAGTCGGCCAAGATCTTCCTGGTCGCCCTGGGTACGTTTTTCCCGATCTACCTCAATACCTATCATGGCATTCGCAACGTCGATCCGGCCCTGGTGGAAATGGCGCGCAGCTACGGGCTCTCTGGCTATCGATTGTTCACGCAGGTCGTGTTGCCCGGGGCGCTGCCGTCGATCCTGGTGGGGGTGCGCTTTGCGCTTGGGTTGATGTGGCTGACCCTGATCGTGGCGGAGACCATCTCGGCCAGTTCCGGCATCGGTTACCTCGCCATGAACGCCCGTGAGTTCCTGCAAACCGACATCGTGGTTCTGGCGATCGTGCTGTATGCCGTCCTCGGCAAGCTGGCGGATCTTGCGGCCCGCGGCCTTGAGCGCGCATGGCTGCGCTGGCATCCGGCCTATCAGAAAACAGGAGGTGCAGCATGACGGCCTTGCACAGTCTCCCTTACAAGCGGGGAACAGCCCTGACCCTGGAAGGGGTCGGCAAGCGGTTCGGTGAGCGCGACGTCCTTCAGGGAATCGACCTGACAATCCCCTCCGGTCAGTTTGTGGCCGTGGTGGGGCGCAGCGGTTGCGGCAAGAGCACCTTGCTGCGGCTGGTGGCCGGACTGGATAAGCCGACCGGCGGGCAACTGCTGGCGGGCAAGGAGCCGCTTGCCCGGCATCAGGAGGCGACCCGTCTTATGTTTCAGGATGCCCGCCTGCTGCCCTGGAAACGCATCATCGATAACGTCGGCCTGGGCCTCAAAGGCCATTGGCGGCAGAAGGCACTAGAGGCGCTGGACGCCGTGGGGCTGGCTGAGCGTGCCCATGAATGGCCGGCTGCGCTGTCGGGTGGACAGAAGCAGCGTGTGGCCTTGGCGCGGGCCCTGATTCATGAGCCGCGCCTGTTGCTGCTGGATGAGCCCTTGGGTGCGCTGGACGCCCTGACCCGCATCGAGATGCAGCAGTTGATCGAGCGTCTCTGGCAGCAGCATGGGTTCACCGTCCTGCTGGTCACGCACGACGTGGGCGAGGCCGTAGCCATGGCGGATCGCGTGCTGCTGATCGAGGAGGGCCGGGTCGGCCTGGACCTCGACATCAATCTGTCGCGTCCGCGCAACCGCGGCTCGGCCGGGCTTGCCGCTCTGGAGGCCGAGGTGCTGGCCCGCGTACTGGCCCAACCTTCACTGCCCGACCATCACGACACCGACTACCAACCCACGCAACTGCGCTGGGCACTTTGATCACTTGAGGAGCACAACCATGACCATTAAAGCCATCAACGTTCGTAACCAGTTCAAAGGCACCATCAAGGAAATCATCGAAGGGTCGGTGCTTTCCGAAATTGACGTACAAACCGCTGCCGGGATCGTTACCTCCGTGATCACCACGCGCTCGGTCAAGGAGCTGGAGCTGGTGGTCGGCAGCGAGGTGATTGCCTTCGTGAAGTCCACGGAGGTCTCGATCGCCAAACTCTGATTGCCACGCGGTCATCCACGTCACGCTGCCTGTAGTTATTCCCCTATAAGGCACCTTTAGCCCGCCGCGAGGCGGGCTCTTTTTAAGACCGCCGCCGATTGACCGTTTCAAGCGTGTGCTGGATAAGCGTATCGAACTGGATGGGCTTGCTTAAATGAGCATCAAAGCCCGCCTGCATAGCCTTGTCGATGTCCGCCTTGCTGCCGTAACCCGTCAAGGCAATCGCTGGCGTCTGCTGGTTGAGACTGTCCTGACGCAACGCAATCATCAGCTCGTGTCCATCCATGCCCGGCATGCCGATATCGGACAGGATCAGATCAAAGACCTGCTCTTTGGCAAGTGCCAGTCCCTGCTCACCGCTGCAGGCCGGTGTAACCTCGGCCCCTTCGCTTTCCAGCAGCATTTGCATGGTTTCGACAATGTCTTCGGAATCATCCACCAGCAGCAGCTTGAGCCCCTGCAGTTGTCCCGCCTCCGAGCAGGCGTCGATACACTCGCCAGTTGCCTCGTTGTGGCTGCATTTCGGTATCCAGACCGTAAAGCGTGAGCCTTGGCCCAAACCGGCCGATTCGGCTTCGATCCGGCCGTTATGAGCTTCGACCAACTGCTTTACCAAGGCCAGGCCAATGCCCAGGCCATGCCGGGCGCGCGCCGTATTGTGCATTTCGGCCTGACCAAACATATCGAATACTCTGGGTAGAAACTCAGGCGCAATGCCTTGCCCGGTATCGATGACATCCAGCCGGATACTACCGTCTTCTTCGCTCAGGCGAAGCGTAACGGTGCCGCCAGCAGGCGTGAACTTCACCGCATTGTTAAGCAGATTCCATACGATCTGTTCCATCCGGGTGCGGTCCGCCTCGATCAGCAAGGGCTGCTCGGACACATTGGGACCCTCCAGGCGGATAGACTCGGCAACTGCCGTAGGCCGCAGGACATTGGCAATTTCCTGCAGCAGGCTGACAACATCTACTATCGTGCGATCGAGCTTGAGCTTACCGGTTCGCACACGCGAGAAATCGAGCAAATCATCAATGATCTGGGCCTGACTGCGTACCGAGCGCTGGATCGTTTCGGCGGCGCGCAGTGTGGCGGCGGAGGCACGAACCGAAGGCGCACGGGCAATCAATTCAACGTTCAGCTGGATGAGGTTCAGCGGATGCTTCAGCTCATGGGACATGACGGCAAAAAACTCGTCCTTGAGCTGGCTGCTGGTTTCCGAGCGGACCAGTTGATCGTCCCTCTCGCAGGCACGTTGATACTCTTCTGTGGTGTCCTGGGCAATTTTGGCATAGCCGCGTAGCTCGGTATCCCGCATAGGGTAGGTGACACCACTGCAATACAAGCGGCTGCCATCCTTGCGCTGATGCCAGCGTTTATCAAGGGAATGGCCTTTCTCCCGGGCAATTCTAAGCTCCTCAAGGTGTATGCCCTTGGCTCGCTCTTCAGGCGTGAAGATGGTCTCGATGCAGTGCCCGGCCACCTCCGCCTCGGAATACCCGAACATGATTTCGGCGCCATGGTTCCAGGTGGTGATGAGTCCGTTCTGATCCATGGTGATAATGGCGTAGTCACTGACGCTTTGTGCCACCAGCTTCATGTGGTTTTCACTGGCGCGTACCTGCTCTTCAGCTTCGCGTCGCCCGGTTACATCGATAAAGGTGAGTACCGCGCCTTCTATTCGATCATCCGCCGTGCGGTAGGGCAGCATTCTGGCCAGATACCAATGCCCATTCGAGGCGCGGATTTCGCGCTCGATCAAATGCAGGGATTCGAAGACCCGGGTCGCGTCCTCAGCCAGTTCGTCATAGTCCAGCCGATGCGTGATATCGAGTAATGAACGCCCGGCATCGTTGGCGATGATGTTGAACAACTCGGTTGCTCGGGGCGTGAACCATTTGATACGCATGCGACGGTCCACGAATACCGTGGCGATATCCGTCGAGGTGATCAGGTTTTGGAGATCGTCATTGATCTTGCCGGTCTCTTCAATTTTACTCTTGAGTTCAGCGTTGACGGTAATCAACTCTTCGTTGATCGACTGCAACTCTTCCTTGCTGGTCTCCAGCTCCTCGGTGGCCGACCGCAACTCTTCATTGATGGCCTGAAGCTCCTCGTTGGATGCCTTGAGTTCTTCAGTGGAGGTTTCGGAGTGTTCGATGGTGAGCTGCAATTGCTCCTTGGTGCGGTGCAGCTCCGCTTCGAGCTGGGTGAGTACACTGTCCTTGGCTTCGGTATGCGGTGTGCTGGACTCCATGCTCATCACATCCTCGACTTCATCGAAGATCACCAGCATGAAATCGCTGTTGGCCTCATCGTCGCGGAAGGGGCGCACGACCATGTTGATGTAATACGTCCGATCGTCACGGGTGATTCGCACCCGCCGTGCCTCGACGCTCTTATTGGACTGTATCGCCTGGAAGAGCGCAGTCCGCAATTCAACGCGCAGTTCGGGTAGTACCAGGGTTGGCAAGTTGTGAGACGGCTCGCCGCCCACATAGCGCAGGAACCGCCCGGCACGGTCCGACATGTGCACAATGTTCGATTCGTGATCGACGATTACGCTGGGTGGCGCATACTGCTCCAGTACCCGGCGATGCACTTCGGCAAAAGAAACCTTCTTGCTGCGGCTCCCCTGATGTTGGGGCAATTGTACCGCTGGATAGCCTGTGCTGAGTTGCAGTACCGGGCGGGACCGAAGGATCCCGGCCGTGTTTTTGGCCTGATAGATACGGTTCTTTTTATCGACTGTCGTAAACAGGTTGCTGCACATGTCGGCTGATTCGGAGCTGCCTAGAAAAAGATAGCCCCCTGGCTTCAACGCAAAGTGAAACGTTTGCAGGATTTCACTCTGCACTTCACGGTCCAGATAAATCAGCAGGTTGCGGCAGCAGATCAGGTCCAGCCGGGAAAAAGGGGGGTCGCTCAACAGGTTATGCGCCGCAAACAACACCCGCTCGCGAAGCTCTTTCTTGATCCGGTAATGGATCTGCTCTTTCGTAAAATGCTGGCGCAGACGGGGCGGAGGAACGTCCGTGACAATGGCTTGTGGGTATAGGCCTGCACGCCCTGTGGCCAGTGCCTGATTGTCGATATCGCTTGCAAACACCTGGACTTTGGCAGGCGAGCCTCTTAGCTCAGCCTGTTCGGTGAACAGCATGGCCAGGGAATAGGCTTCTTCACCTGTCGAACAGGCAGCAGACCATATCCGCATTTCACCGTCTTCGCTCTCTGTCGCAGCGAACTGCTCGAACAGGTCGGGAATAATGTCTCGCTCAAGCGCCTCGAAGGCTTCGCGATCCCGAAAGAAATTGGTCACGCCTATCAGCATGTCTTTGAGCAGGGAGGGCGTTTCCTCGACATGGTCATGCAGAAATGTTGCATAACTGCTCATGTCCGGGATGGAGTTGACCTGCATGCGCCGTTCGATACGGCGCAATATGGTGGCGGTCTTGTATTGCTTGAAGTTATGGCCGGTGCGCGTTAGCAGCAGCGTCAGGATATCCCGAAGGGCCAGCTGATTCGTTCGATTCCTGATCTGAGGATCGATCTGCGGCTCGTTCTCTTCACGGGGATCGTTGATCGGTATCTGGATATTTACCAGATTGGCAGCGACTTCCAGCAACTTTTGTGGCATTTCAACCACAGGCAGGACGATGTCCACCGCACCGGTAGAAATGGCGCTGTTAGGCATCGAGTCATATTCAGCATCTTGCGGGGACTGGGCAAAGGTAATACCGCCTTGCTCCTTTACCCGGGCAAGCCCCACCGAGCCATCGGCTCCGGCACCCGATAGCACGATACCAATGGCCTTGCTCCGATGAACATCGGCCAGTGTCCGAAAGAACAAATCGATTGCTACCTGATCCCCGCGGGTACGCTGTGGTTCTCCCAGGCGCAGGTAACTGTCGTTCATGCTGAGGTCTTTGCCCGGCGGTATTACATAGACGTGATTCTTTTCGACAGGGATAGGGCTTGTGACCTGAATGACCGGCATCTTGGTTACGTTTTGCAGGATGCGGTCAGCCGCGCTCGTGTGCTTGGGCGACAGGTGCATAATGACCACAAACGCCATGTTGCTATCGCTGCGCATGTGTTCAAAGAACTTCAGAAGGGCTTGCAGCCCTCCTGCCGAGGCGCCGATACCTACCACCGGAAAATCAATATCGCTGCGAGTCAGGTTCTTCTGATTGTCAGGAACCGATGGTTGGGTAGTGGTGTTCATATAATCCCGTACGATCCAGCGGGTCGCCTATGGGTGAGGCGAAATGTAAGTAGCAAGCCTTGCGCAGGAGTACTGTCAGGCAAACCTGTTAAAGCTTTTATAGTGTCCAAGACAGCGCTCAAAAGTAGCAACAATGCTATGAGCAAAGACCTTCAAGCATAGCGTCTGATTCAGGTCTTTTTCAGTAGCAGACAAATGGCTTGGCTCCGGCCTGATACCTGTGTTCGCTCAATACTACTGAATTGAAGGTATCACACCACATACAGGGCGATGGTAATAAAGTGCAGCAGGCTGCCCCCCATAACGAATAAGTGCCAGATGCCATGCCAGTGGCGAAAACGGTGATCGAACGCGAAGAAAACGATCCCCAACGTATAAAGGCAACCCCCCGTGACCAGCCAGGTAAAGCCTGCCGCGCCCAGCGACGCCAGCAATGGATTGACCGCGACCAGAACGATCCAGCCCATCACGGCATAAATCACGACAGACAGAACGCGGGCCTCGGAACGGGGTTTGATCTCCTGCAGCATACCGATGACCGCCAGCCCCCAGACGATGGCGAACAGCGTCCAGCCCCAGGGGCCTTTCAATGTCACCAGGCAGAACGGCGTGTAGCTGCCAGCAATCAACAGGTAGATGGAGAGGTGATCCATCTTGCGCATGACCGTTTTCGCACGGCCTTGCACACTGTGGTAAATCGTCGAGGCGCTATAGAGCAGCACCAGCGTGACGCCATAAATAATGATGCTGATGACCTTGGCTGGTGAGCCGTCCAGGGTGGCCCGTACCAGTAGCCATACCGCACCCATGAATGCCAGGGCTGCGCCGATCAGGTGCGTCCAGGCGTTGAATCGCTCTCCGTAGTACATAGTTCTCCCAGGCTGAATGCCTTCGGTTCATATCAGTACCGCGCCTGCGCCTGCATCAGCGATAAGAACCCGTCTGGCATGGGCTTTCTATACGTGCTCAATCAGGCCTGCCGCTGTGCTGAACAGTTTGTCGCTTTGATCGCATGGCAGAGCAAGGATTCCCACCCGTCGCCGCACACCTAAATAGCCGCACACCCCAGGCCGAATGCGCCTATGGTGAAGTAACTACGTTGCTATCATGCTGCCATGACCCCTTGAGGGTGTTTTATCTACACCCCAGCCTCTCTTTGGATCACTGCCGCCTCGGCTCGCACGGGATGTTTCCCTGCGGCCTACCTTATCCAGGAGCCTTTCATGTCTGATCGTCAAACCGGTACCGTCAAATGGTTCGACCGTGTCAAAGGGTATGGCTTCATTGTTCAGGCCCAGGGGCCTGAATTGTTTGTGCACCACAAGTCGGTCAACGGTGGTCATGCGGTCAAGCAGCTGATCGCGGGCCAGCCGGTTTCCTACATTGCCGCTGAAGGCAAATTAGGGAAGGGCATGCAGGCTGAACATGTCGAGGCACTCTAGGTGCCTCGCACTGGCTTCTGGAGCCATAAACGCAGCGCTGGCTGCCAATATCTACCATTCTGCTCGGCGAGGTGTTTCACATGAAGGCGTATCTCAAGACCCTGTCATCCTCATTTGAGGTTAACCAGCCCGTCATTTCAGCCGTTCGACCTGATGGCAGTCTGACGCTAACGTTTTCAACGCAAAACAAGGATGTGGTGGCCATACGTGTGATTTCCGCAGCCGATCTGGATGATCAGGAGCGGTTACATACGGTTATTGATGGTATCAAGACGCAGCTCGCGGTTATGGCTGGGAAAATGAACCGAAAAGCCGCCACCCGCAGCAACATGGTGTACCTCAGCCGATTCCGCAGTGAGTGGGCATTGGCACCCTTAGCACCGGGTTTTACAAAGCCGTTTATATCACCGGATGGGCCCGTGCCTACCTGATCATTGTCCAGGTGCAGGCATGCTCACGGGGTATGCCTTGGGCGAATCGGTTGGCAGGCTATTTTCCAAGGCAATAAAAAAGCCCCGCAGTGCGGGGCTTTTTTGGATCAGGTGTCTTAAGCGACTTGAACCTGATCAGCTTGCATGCCTTTCTGACCTTTGACGGCCACGAAGGACACTGCTTGACCTTCGCTCAGGCTCTTGAAGCCTGAACTTTCGATCGAGCGATAATGGACGAACAGGTCCGGACCACTCTCAGGAGTGATAAAACCAAAACCTTTTTCATCGTTGAACCATTTGACGGTGCCATTTTGACGACCAGACATGATGTATCTCCAGGGTAAAATAAGGCTGCGGCGCTGAAACATTCAGGCCGAGACTGAGGTGCGAAAGTAAAACGAGCCGAGGAGATGAAACGAAAAACAGAACATCAAGCCAGGTATCGAAGTAGCAGTTGCAAAGCAGTGAGATCACAATACGCTTTTTTCAGCTCTTGTATACCTTTATTTTTATTTTCTCGATTATTTTTCTCTGCTAAAAACGATTTAAATAACACTTGCCTAATAAAATCAGGGTGTTAGACCAAATAAATGGCTGACCTATAATATTTGGGAAGCATAAATAATGGAGTAGTAATAGTCATATCTGTTTTTATTTATTCCGTCCGTCTAGGTTCAGTATAAAAGCAACACATGGACGTGAAAGAGAGTACAGTGGTCTTACTGTATAGCTAATTGTCACCGCGATGCTGACTTGATGGCCTGTCTGAAATCATCTCCTCGGTTCCTCTGCCCGTTAGGTGCAGTCTCGGCGCATTTCAAAGGCTGCCGTGATTCATATACCCAGGAGAAAAATCATGTCCATCAGACATCAAGGCACCATCAAGTGGTTTAGTGAAGATAAAGGGTTTGGCTTTATTACTCCGCAAGAAGGACCAGACCTTTTCATTCATACGAACTCTTTTGAAAGCCGAAGCTTCAGAGGCCCGAATGAAGGCCAGCTTGTGAGTTATCAACTGATCGTAGGGCCTAAGGGCTTCGAAGCGGGACAGGTCAGAGAGCGTTAACATAAGGCCCCGCCAAGCCGGGGTTTTTCACGTTTATTAGCGTAAGGAAAATTCATGTCGACTGACGTATCAGCCCCTGTTCTCACCTATATGAAGTCGCAGTTTCTGCCCTTGGGTTTCCAAGTGCTGGAAGAGAGCGAAAAAGGCTTCGCCGTACGCATCTTCAATCAGCAAAGCGGTATTACCATTCTAGAAGCTAGACGAGATAGTTCACCTTATCAAATGAGCCAGGGTGAGGCGCAAGTGTGGGTGACGGGTATCAAGCGTGAAATAGATAATCAGTTTGATATTCGAAGAAAGAATAGTCTGGCCAAAGTTTAACGAGGCGCAACGGTTATTCATTAACTATACAGGTACTTCATGACTGCCTGGACAATCAAGACCAGTGACGGAAGAACGCTACATAGCTGTTCATTACGAGGAAAGTTGGTCACGGTGGTATGGCAGGAAAGAAACATACCGGCTATGTGTACTGAATCCCAGCGGCCGTCTATTGAATTTCGCCATGAACATCAGGCTCATGCGTTCCTCGCTTCGCTGAAATTGTTGCGGATGGAAGAGTTCAGCGATGCCGCTATTGTGCAAACCATAGGAAGATGAATTTACCGATATTGTTTTTTAAGCTCTGGTTATCGGTGTGTCTGTTCTGCCCATTTAATTCATAAGCCCTCCTGCAATTCCCAATTGCCCTCATCAGGTTATTACTTTTACACGCTTAAGGCAGATGTCTCTGTGTAGCTCTATTTTAGAGAGGCTATGCCAGACCCTCATGCGCTTGAGCTCTTCTCTGGAGGCCGAAATACTCCAAAGAGCAGGCTCTTTCTATCGCTCAGGCAGATACGTCTGAAGCGAGCGATCAGGTCATGTCAGGGAGGGTGACGATCAAAGAGGGGTATTAGAGGTTGGTAAAAGCGTGGATTTACTCAAACGGTAAGAAGTGTCTTCAGCAGCGCCTGAAAACAGAGCTTGAGCGGAAGCTGGGCCTCCGCTCAACCACTAAGCTGCTAGCTGCGGCCGCCGCCATGGCTGTTCTGGCCACCTTTTTTGCCTGCTTCAGAGGCCTTCTCCCGATCGTTGGCAAAGTTACCGCCGCTGTTCTGACCCCCTTTCTTGCCTGCTTCGGAGGCTTTTTCGCGGTCGTTGGCAAAATTTCCTGGGTTGTCGTTTTTAGCAGTCATTTGAATTCTCCAGGGGGAACCCCTGATTCGGCTATTGATGATCAACAGCCTTCCTAGGTAAGGAGAGGGATATCCGCCGGGAGTTCAGATATTACGGGCTGATGGTAAGAAAGAAGACCAATGGCATAGGGGGCGTAATCATCCAGGCCAAAGCGCGGCAGCTTGTCGAGGAACAAGACTTATTCCATTAAAGAATAAATAAATTATTACTTATTCTTTATGCGTATTTTAGGCGTGCGTACACTGCTGGCATGACTCCTGTAGAGGCATCGCCATGGGCACCACTCCGATACAGTACCTGATTGTTCCCGGTTGGCAGGGCTCGCCTGACAACCATTGGCAAAGCCACTGGCAGCGTGTTCTGCCTGATTGCTCTCGGGTAGAGCAAAAGGATTGGTTCATGCCGCAACGTCAGGAATGGGTGGATGAACTGGAGCGCAGCCTGAAGGCCTGCCACGCTCCGGTTATCCTGATCGCCCACAGCCTGGGCTGTGCAACCGTGGCCCATTGGGCCGAGCAGGCCGACCCTGAAACAAGACAGCGTGTAGTCGGTGCGTTGCTGGTTGCACCTGCAGACGTCGAGCGACCGGCCTGTCCCGCGCCGCTAAAGAATTTTGCGCCATTGCCTCGGCAGGCTCTGCCGTTTCCGGCGCTGCTTGTCGGCTCCGGAAACGACCCCGCTGCCACACCGGAGCGCGCGCGTTATCTGGCGAATATCTGGGGCGCCGCCTCAACGATCCTGACCGATGTCGGTCACATCAATGTGAAGTCCGGTCATGAACGCTGGGAGGACGGTTTCACATTCCTGTACCAGCTGCAGCATCAAATCGAGCGAACGTCACGATACCGGGCTTAACTTATCCGGACCATCTGTCCAGGCAGGTGGCCCCTTGAACCGATACAGGAGGATCACCATGAGCCTTAGATTGGGCGATATAGCACCCGATTTCGAACAGGATTCCAGCGAAGGCCGTATTCGTTTTCACGAGTGGCTGGGCGATAGCTGGGGCGTGCTGTTCTCGCACCCGGCCGATTTCACGCCCGTCTGTACGACAGAGCTTGGGTTCACGGCCAAGCTGAAGGACGAATTCGCAGCCCGAAACGTCAAGGTCATTGCCCTGTCGGTCGATCCGGCCGATTCTCACCGCCGCTGGATCGATGACATCAACGACACTCAGAAGACCACCGTCAACTTTCCCATCATTGCCGATGAAGATCGGAAAGTGTCGGGCCTGTACGACATGATCCATCCGAACGCGAACGACTCGCTGACGGTTCGCTCGTTGTTTGTCATCGACCCGAACAAAAAGGTCCGGCTGATCATCACGTACCCCGCCAGCACGGGACGTAACTTCAATGAGATCCTGCGGGTGATCGATTCGCTGCAGCTGACCGATAACCATAAGGTGGCTACGCCAGCCAACTGGGAGCAGGGTGGCGATGTGGTGATCGTGCCTTCGCTCAAGGATGAAGACGAGATCAAGCAGCGCTTCCCGAAAGGCTATCAGGCGCTGCGCCCCTACCTGCGCATGACGCCTCAGCCAGACAAGTAACATTCTCCTCAGGGAGCGGCAGCTACCGCTCCCGTCTCTACAGGCGTGGTGCCCCAGGCGTTGCCGTCTGAGAACTCCTGCTCATTTGTCATCTCTGATAAGTACCCTGGGCCTCTCTCCGAAGCATTCATCTGGATATTTCAGGCGCTGAGCCATAGTCTTGTCGACCTGTTCAGACCGCCACGGTGTGGTCGATCAATGATCTTTTACTCTCTGGCAGGGCCAATCGAATTGAAGCAACTAACGCGCCTGGAAAGTGGAATCGAGGGGCTGGATACCTTATTACGGGGCGGCTTTGTGGCCGGCGCGTCATATGTCATTCAGGGCCGTCCGGGTTCCGGCAAGACAATTCTGGCCAATCAGATTGCCTTCAACCATGTGCGCAAGGGTGAGCGTGTCCTGTTCGCCACGTTGTTGTCCGAATCCCATGAGCGGATGTTCCAGTTTCTTTCCACGCTCAGCTTTTTCGATCACAGCCAGATCGGCGGTGATATCCAATACCTTAGTGCGTTCGACACCATGGAGCAGGAAGGGCTGGAGCCGGTCGTCAAGCTGCTGCGCCGGGAGATCTCCCGACAAAAGGCGACGCTGCTGGTGGTCGATGGACTGCTCAATGCCCGCTCCAGAGCCGAAACGCCTTTGGACACGAAGCGATTTATTGCCGAATTGCAGGCCCATGCCGCCTTTGCCAATTGTACGGTTCTGTTCCTGACCAGCTCACGTCTCGATGACGGCAGCCCCGAGTTGACCATGGTCGACGGTGTGCTGGACGTGGGCGAGGAGATTCGTGGCGTGCGCTCCATTCGTCGCATGAGCCTGCGCAAGACGCGTGGTAGCCCTGCGATTGCCGGGCTGCATGAGTATCAGATCACTGAAGATGGGTTTGTGGTCTATCCAAGGCTCGAGGCTGTCTACAACACGCCTTATCGTCCGGAACAGATTGATGAGCGCCGAGTCGGCACAGGGCTGACCAGTTTTGACCAGATGCTTGCAGGAGGCCTTAGTCAATCCTCCATCTCCTTGCTGATGGGGCCGTCAGGCAGCGGCAAAACCTCCATGGGCCTGAGCTTTATTGCCCAGTCCTCTCTAGAGGAACCCGGCCTGATCTTCGGGTTTTACGAGACGCCAGACCGGCTCCGCATCAAGGCACGCAGTATAGGGCTGGATCTGGGCGGCCTGATCGATAGCGGCGCTGTACATATTCATTGGCAGCCAACGGTTGAGTTGCAGCTGGATAAAGTAGGCCATCAGATTATTGATGAGGTCCGCCGATTGAAGGCCAGGCGGTTATTGATTGACAGCCTCGGCGCCATTGCTCGCATGGCCAGCAAGGAGGATCGACTCATGGAATTCTTTACCGCGCTCACCAACCAGCTCAGGTCTATGGGTGTCACAGTGTATGGCACGTGGGAGATGAAAGACCTCTTCGGGTCGGATATTCACGCGCCTGCGCCTGAACTGTCAGGCATTACAGACAATCTGTTCATGATGCGCTATGCGGAATTGAATGCCGAACTCAAGCGGGTCATTTCCATATTGAAGGTGCGGGACAGCCACTTCGACCCGTCACTTCGTGAAATTGTTATCAGTGATAGTGGTATTGATTTAGCTAAGGCTTTCAGAAATGCGGAGATGGTTCTTTCAGGCTCAGCAACGTCGAACAGTCAGGGCTGATGTCGTCATTACAGGGAAGGTAAATACATGACGACGATTCTGGTGGTCGATGATGAGTTTTTAATCGCAGAAATTCTCTCGTTCGCGCTTGAGGATGCCGGGTTCCAGGTCAAAACGGCCAGCAATGGCCAAAAGGCGCTGGATGCCTTGCTGCGCGAGCAGCCTGCGCTGGTCATTACGGATTTCATGATGCCCTTGATGAATGGCATGGAGTTGGCCCAGGCCATTCACGACCATCCCGATCTCAAGGCGATACCCATCATCCTGACCACCGGTGCGCAGGCGCATATCGCTCAGCAGAACCAGCATCTGTTCAATGCCATCTTCGAAAAGCCTTTCGACGTCTTCAAAGTCATCGACACGGTCAAAGCACTTACCGACACGGTATAAGCCCCGCGCGCTAGCTCATGCCTGTTCTTTCGCATGTTTACGCTCATAGCGATCCAGCAAGGGCTGGGTAGTGACTCCGTGCAGCAGGATGCTGATAGTCACGACGGTCAAAGTGATGTCGATACTGTCCTTGAGTGAGCCTTCCGTAAGGCCGTGGTTCAGGGCATAACTCAGGTAGTACAGGCTGCCGATCCCTCGTATGCCGAACCAGCCGATCAGTGTGCGCTGGGCAGGGGTCGCCCAACGTCGACCCATCAGCAAGTACACGCTTAAAGGGCGGATCACGCAGAACAATATCAGCGCCAGCCCTGCCGCGCGCCAATCCCAGTGGGGGTAGAGCAATACGCCCAGCAGCGTGACCAGCAACACTTCCAGGGAGCGTTCCAGCAGGTTGCCAAAGGCCAGCATGTCACCCATCAGTACGCCGGCTGCCACGGTGGGGCTGCTCAGTTTGTCCTGGTCGAGCTGATTGGCCTGTACGACCGATCCGGTCATGTGGCCCAGTACCGGCTGGGTCTGCTCCTCGGCTGGAATCTTGGCGTGGCCGGAGGATGAGACCTCCACTCGACGCAACCCCACGCCCGCTGCAAACACGGCAAGAAAGCCCCAGGCGCCGACCAGATCGGCCAGTACATAGGCCAGACCTATCAGGGCCAGTGCAAGAAAGTCATTGGGAGAGATGACGCTATCGCGGTGCTTGATCCGCAGGTAAATGGAGAATCGTCCCATCAACCGCCCCAGGGTGTAGCCGATCAGAAGGCCTGCAGGCACGGCCCAGAGCAGGCGATGCAGAACCCATTCACCCAGCCAGTCGGCCTGTACGCTATCGTGGTGCATGACCAGCAGGGCCAGGGCAACAAACGGAAAGGCCGTGCCATCGTTGAGGCCTGCCTCACCGGACAGCGAGTAGCGCACCCGGTCGAAGTCCCGGGCATGAACGACCTGGACGAGCCCGGCCAGGACCGGGTCAGTAGGGGCCAGTGCCGCGCCGATGAGAAGGGAGGTGCCCCAGTTGAGACCAAACAGGTAATGACAGACCAGGGTACTGCCGGTAATACAGCACAGCATGATCGGTCCGGCCAGCATATAGGCACCGCGCCAGGCCGGGTCTGTCAGGGGTAATCGCAGTTTGAGTCCGGTCACGAACAGAGAGATCAGAACGGCAACTTCCGTCAGATGCTCCATCCAGGGGGCCACGTCCTGAAAGCTTTCCTGCCAGAGGCCCAGCCCCAGCGGGCCAATAGCAATGCCAAATGCCAGGCAAACGACGGATGTAGTGACAGGAAGCCAGCGAAGGTAGGCCGATGCCAAGGCCAGAACCAGCAGTAACGTACTGAGTACGCCTGCCCATTGAATGAAAGTCATGCGCTCATGGATACCTGATACTGAAACGTTATGGTTCGAGACATGACAAGGCGTACTGGTTCAGGTTATCGGATCAAAACGCTATCAATGACATACTGTGGCCTGACGAAACCATGAGCAGAAACGGCTGCTTATCTGTCAGACTATGAAATAGTCCCGCTTTAGCCTGACCATTGCCATGTTGCCAGCAGCCGATCCTTCCTACGAAACCGAGCGCTTGCGCGTCCTGAATGCGCTTGAGCTGATGGATTCGCCTGCCGAGCCTTTTTTCGACCGGATTACCCGGCTGGCGGTACGTACACTGGGTATGCCCATCGCCTATATCTCGCTGGTGGATGACAAGCGGCAATGGTTCAAGTCCCAGATTGGCCTGGATATCGTGGAAACCAGTCGGGAGTCCTCTTTCTGCGCTCATACGGTATTGGCGCAGCAGGCTATCTTTATCGAAGACACAAAGCTGGATGAGCGGTTTAAAAACCATCATCTCGTCAAGGGTGGCAAGCATATTCGCTTTTATGCCGGGATCCCCATCACGAGTATCGAAGGACTGGCGCTCGGTGCATTGTGTGTCATGGACACAACGCCGCGCAGGCTGGAGGCAGAGGAGCTTGAGGCGCTCAACGACTTGGCCGCCCTGGTCTGTCATGAGGTTCAGCTGCGCGAAACAACCCTGCTGGCCCGCCGTCACGTCAAACGGTCGAAAGCGGTGTTCGAGACACGTGAGGCGCGGTTTCGCGCCATTTTCGAACGGGCTGCCGTAGGCATCCCTCTGGTAGGCAGGAATGATCGGTGGATCGATATCAACGATGCGCTCTGCCGCATCCTTGGTTACAGCCGCGAGGAGCTGCAAACGCTGACGTTCTGGGAGCTTATTCATCCGGACGACCTGGAGGAGTTCAGGCAGTTGGCCGAGTGGCTCAGTACCGGCAGGATCGACGCCATCGACCTTGAACGGCGGGCGCTCAATAAGCAGGGCGAGCCTGTATGGGTCCGGCTGAGTGTAAGCCGTCTGGAGGATCACGACGGCAATGCCAGCAGCATCGTTGCGATCATTATCGATGTTCATGCGCGCAAGGAAGCCGAAGAGGCCCTGGCGGCTCTGAAGGAGGATCTGGAGCAGCGTGTAGTGCTTCGAACCCATGAGCTTCAACGTGCCAATGAGCAGCTATCTCAGGCAATGGCGCACCAGCTACAGTCTGAGCATGCGCTTCGTCGGCGTGAGGCAGAACTCAGCAGCGTGATCGAGCATGCCAATGATGCCTATGTCCGTATTAATGATGCCTATGTCCGTATTGACGAGGCGGGGATTGTCACAGCCTGGAATCGTCAGGCAGTCGAAACCTTTGGCTGGACGGTGGAAGAAGCCCTGGGCCAGCCGTTGAGTGACATGATTATTCCGCCCGCCCTGCGCGAAGCGCATCGGGTGGGAATGGCCCGTTATTTGTCGACCGGTGAGGCTAAGGTGCTCAACCAGCGCCTGGAACTGCCTGCCATACGGCGTGATGGGTCTGATATTCCGGTCGAGGTGCGTATCCGGGCTCTGAATGTAGAGGGGCAGTCCTTTTTCAGCGCTTTCCTGCACGATATTTCCGAGCGCAAGGCGGCTGAAGCAAGACGTGAATACGAAGCGCGCCATGATGCACTGACGGGACTATTGAATCGTCGTGCCCTGATGGACGTCTTGCCCAAGGCCATTACGCGAGCTGAGCGGAACAAGGTGGATCTGGCGCTACTCTTTCTCGATCTGGATGGTTTCAAGGCCGTCAACGATGCCCGGGGACATGATGCCGGCGATGCGCTGCTGCGTGAAATCGCAAAGCGCTTGCAAGAGGGCGTCCGCAAGTCCGATGAAGTCATCCGCTTGGGCGGCGATGAGTTCACGGTCATGCTGGAAGGGCTTGTGGATGGCGCAAGTGATGCGTGTCGTCTGGCCAGCCTTCTGCTTGAAAAGATTCAGGCGCCGATCTGGCTGGGAGACTACGAGGCCAGAGTAAGTGCCAGTATTGGCATCACGCTCTACACGCCGGGCTCCGCCCTCTCGGCGGACGACCTTATCAAGACTGCCGACACGGCCATGTATGAGGCAAAACGGGCCGGCAAGGCCCGGTTTCATCTCATGTAAGCCTAGTGAGCGACTGTTCTGCGCTCGGTTTCTTCATCCAGCTGCTCACGGATGGCAGCCAGCAACGGGTGTGCGGAGGTGTATTGGCGGCCGTAGTTCAGGTTGAAGCCATAGTCGAAGTCTGGCGGATTCAAGCCTTGGTTGTGCTGGAGAATAGTCTCGAGCTTATCCAGGCCCTTGGCAAGCTTGGCCTCTGGAGAGGAGCCGTTCTCGTACTCGTCCCACAACGCCAGAAAACGTTCCTGACGCTCCGCGGGGAGCGAGGCCAGCAGGGTTTGCAAGTCCTGGCGTTCCTGCCCGGACTTGCTCAGGCCCGGTCGCTGTAGCACGGCCGGAATATCACCGCTGATGGCTTCGCCCAGGTCATGGATAAGGCAGATTTTCAGCAGCTTGGCAAAGTCGATGCCTTGGAGTTCGTCTTCGTACACCATGGCCATGAGGCATAGCCGCCAGGTGTGTTCCGCGGTGCTCTCCTGCTTTCCCGAGCGGGTATAGGCGGTGCGAAGGGTATCCTTCAGCATCTCGGCATCCTTGAGAAAGCGGAGTGTTCCCATTAATTCGCTTAGTGTCATGCAGGCCACTCCTGTCAGGGTGAATCAATACAACGAATCGAGTGCGCAGGGCCTGAATGTGCAGGCGCGGCGCGGGACGCTCGATAGATGATGGTTTGGACAGCACAAAGGCGAAAAGGTGAGAGAAGATTGGGTCTTCCCGCATTAAAGCCTGACGCAAGAGACAGCAGGGAATTGCCACCGGGGCGATACCCTGCAAAACCCGCCTTATAAATACAGCTTCAGGTGCGCCAGGACCTGACTTTTCGATATATAGCCCAAAAGCCTGGGGCAGGCCTGGCTTTCTACTACTGGCAGGCGTTCGCCGGGATGGTTCAGGAAAGCTTCCAGGGCAACCGTGAGGTTATCGTAGGGGTGCAGCAGGGGAAGCGTATGACCCGGCAGGTCTCTGGCGAGCAGGTTGGCATCAAGTGTTCCAGCCGCCTGGGCTCTGTTGAGGTCTCGCAGCGCGACGATCTTGACCAGCAGGCCATTTTCGTCGATTACGTACACAAACTTGACGATCTGCTCGCGGAACGTTTGCAGCACTTCTTCCAGCGTGGCTGATGCTGGTACGGTTTGCGCGCCCTCGTTAAGAATGGCTTTAACCTTAAGGTTGCGCGTCTGGTTACGGGCTTTCCAGAGTTCGTTATTTTTGGCGGTCACGGCGTACATGGAGCGGGGCGAGAACGCGCCACTGATGTAGTAGCCAGCCACCACGCACAGCAGCAACGGCAGCACGATGTCATAGCTCAGCGTCATCTCGAACACCATGAGGATTGCCATGAGCGGCGCCCGGCTGGTGGCAGCGAGAAACGCGCCCATGCCGACCACGACATAGGTAAAGGTTGGCGCATGCAGGGTAGGGGCGAGATGCTCGACCAGGCTGGCAAACAGCACACCCATGGCGGCGCCGACAAACAGGGTCGGCGTGAAGATGCCGCCTACCGTTCCCGTACCGGCTGAGGCGGTTGTCGCCAGGACCTTGAAGACCAGCAGAGCCGCCACGGCTGTCCAGGGCCATGGGTGGTTGATGAAGTCATTGATGACGCTATAGCCGTTACCCCAGGTCTGTGGATAGAAGACTGAAATCAGGCCGACCACGAGGCCGCCGCACCCCAGCTTGACGGGCAGCGGCAGGTGAATCTGGTCGATTCGCTTGCGCGAGTGTTCTAGCAGCCAGAGAAAGAGCGGGGCCAGCGCGCCGAGCAGAATACCCAGCAGGATGAACATCAGGTCTTGCGACAGGCTCAGGGGCTCGAACAGCGGTACGCTGTAGATCGAGTGATACCCCGGCAGCGAGCGCATGGTGAGGTTGGCTACCACGGACGCCATGATCAGCGGAGGCATGCGCTCCGCCACGATGGAGCCCAATACGATCTCCGCCACGAAGAAGGCGCCGGCAATCGGAGCGTTGTACACGGAGGTGATCCCGGCTGCGGCCCCGCATGCGACCAAGGTCCGCATCTGCTCGGGTGAAATCGTGCGAAAGCGACCCACCAAAGAGGCGCAGAGGGCGGCCAGCTGCACCATGGGGCCTTCTTGTCCGATAGAGGAGCCGGTGGCAATCGAGCACAGTGAAGATGAACTGCGTGCCAGCGTCTGCCGAACCGGGATGCGACCATCGCCGAGGGTGATGGCCTCCATATAGTCCGAATGCGCTGTAGCCTTGGTGTAGCGGCGGCTGAGCAGGAGCAGGAAGCCCGCCACGATGCCGCCCAGTGTGGGCACGATCAGGCGCATGTACCATTCGCTGGATTGGGCCAGCTCGACCACATCGGCCGTTTTGCCGAAGGCCGCGAGATGGATGAGGTCAATCGCATGGCGAAAGCCCAGCGTGACCAGCGCCCCGACGATCCCGATCGGGATGGCCCAGAGCAGGGTACTCAGGTTTTCAGTATTGCCGAGTCGTTCGCTCAGGTGCTGCCAGGTTTGACGAAAGGACGATACCAGCCGGGTGATGACCCTCATAAACAATCCGAAGCCACAAGAAATGCTGTTCGGATCATGGACCATGCGTTGCGCAAGGGCTATCCCCCTGTGATGGCAAAAGCGTCCTGATTGATGCTGGCTGCGACAAAAAAGGCCCCTTGCGGGGCCTTTGGAGGAAGGATTATTCGTGGGTAATGCGGGAGTGGTCTCGTGTGTCTTTCATGAACAGGTAGACCAGAAGTGAGCAGGCGATACAGCCGGTAACGTACCAGTAATAGCCGGTCTCCATGCCGATGCTCTTGAACCACAGGGCTACGTACTCCGCGGTGCCGCCAAAGATCGAAACGGTCAGTGCATAGGGCAGACCCACACCCAGGGCACGGATTTCAGTGGGAAACAGCTCGGCTTTCACCACCGCATTGATTGAGGTGTAGCCGCTGACGATGACCAGTGCCGCCATGATCAGGAAGAACGCGCCCCACATGGACTGAATCGTGTGCAGCGCAGACAGGATCGGAACGGTGAATATCGTGCCCAGTACCCCGAAGGCGATCAAGATGGGGCGACGGCCGATCTTATCGGACAACGCGCCTACTACGGGTTGCAGCAGCATGAAGAGAAACAGCGTGGCCGCCGAAATCATGGTCGAGTCGGACTTGCTCATGCCTACGGTGTTTACCAGATACTTCTGCATGTAGGTGGTGTAGGTGTAGAACGCCAGGGTGCCGCCCATGGTCAGGCCTACCACGGTCAGCAGCTCCTTGGGGTGGCGCATCAGCGTACGCATCAGGCTTTCCTGGACGACGCTTTCATCCTTTTTCTTGAAGGAGGCGGTTTCTTCCATCCCACGGCGCAGGTATAGCGCGGTGACAGCGCAGGCCGCACCGATCAGGAACGGAATGCGCCAGCCCCAGCTTTCCAGCTGCTCGTTGGTCAACGTCAGCTGCAGGATGATCAATACTGCCAGGGCGATGAGCTGGCCGGAGATCAGCGTGACGTACTGGAAGCTGGAGAAAAAGCCACGGCGTTCCTTGGTCGCCATCTCACTGAGGTACGTGGCGGAGGTGCCGTATTCGCCCCCCACGGAAAGCCCCTGTAAGAGGCGGGCCAGCACCAGCAGGACGGGAGCGGCTACCCCGATGGTGGCATAGCTGGGCGTGAGTGCGATGATCAGCGAGCCGCCGCACATCATGACGACCGACAGCATCAACGCAGCTTTACGCCCTTTTTTATCGGCATAAACGCCCATCAGCCAGCCGCCGATGGGACGCATCAGAAAACCTACGGCAAAGATGGCGGCCGTGTTCAGCAGCTGAGCGGTGAGGTCGCCTTGCGGAAAGAAGGCCTTGGCGAAATAAAGCGAGAAGGCGGCATAGACGTACCAGTCGTACCATTCGACCAGGTTGCCGACGGAGCCACTGAAGATGGATTTGATGCGCTGTGACGTGGTCTTGGGCGTTACGCCCGCGGCCAGGGTGGCGGTGCTTTCCATTCGGAATCCTCTCTTATCATTGTTGTATGCCGCTGCGTGAACGCACGGCTTGTCATCCTGACTGCACGAGGCGTGCCATCAGGGTGCTGGCCGTATCCAGCGGGTTGTAGAGGAGGATGTAAGCGGAATCTTGCCGAAGGCCTTTAAACCATAAGCGGATTTCCGCCTATGCCGCTGGTTACGTCTGGGTCAGCCGTCGGTTTCCAGAAAGACTTCCCGCATCAGCCCATGGCGCTGCATTTTTTCATTGAGGGTACGCCGTGGAAGCTTGAGCTCTTCCAGTACCGCCTTTATGTCGCCTTTATGCCGGGCCAGCGCATTACGCAGGCATTGCGCCTCGAAGGCTTCCATTTGCTCATAGAGGGAAAGGTCCGCCGTTGATTGCGGAGCGCTGCTATCCAGGCCCAGCACATGCCGCTCGGCCGCGTTGGCCAGCTCCCGGACATTGCCCGGCCAGTCATGGGCCAGAAGGCGCGCCAACTGGTTACCACTGGGCGTGCCGGGCTCGCGGCCCAGACGTTTGGCAGCCTGCTGAAGAAAATGCTCGAACAGAAGGGGGATGTCCTCACGGCGCTCGCGCAGCGGTGGCAGATAAAGCTCCGCTACGTTGAGACGGTAGGCAAGGTCCTCTCTGAACCGGCCGGCACGGGCTTCTTCCAGCAGGTCAGGCTTGGTGGCGGCAATGATGCGCAGGTCCACAGGAATGCTCTGATTGGAGCCGAGCCGCTCCAGCTGCTGCTCCTGCAGGACTCGCAGCAGCTTGGCCTGCTGGGCGAGAGGCATGCTTTCGATCTCATCGAGAAACAGGCTGCCGCCGTTAGCATGTTCCAGTTTGCCGATCCGCTTGCCGGTTGCCCCGGTAAAGGCGCCACTCTCATGCCCGAACAGCTCCGCCTCGAACAGCGTATCGGGGATGGCGGCACAGTTGAGCGCCACAAAGGGCTTGGCGCTACGGGTGCTGAAGTCATGCAGGCAACGGGCGACCAGCTCCTTGCCGCTACCCGTTTCACCTCGCAGAAGGATATTGACGGGCGTATTGGCCAGTTCAAGCACCTGTCTGCGCAGCGTTTCCATGGGGCGTGAATAGCCAATCAGACGTGCAGCCAGCTGGGCTTTCTGGTCCGAGTGATCGTGCAGACGCCGGTTCTCCAGCACTAGACGGCGTTTTTCCTGGGCGCGCTTGAGGCTGCCGAGCAGGGCCTCGGGGCTGAAAGGCTTTTCCAGGAAATCATAGGCACCCTGGCGCATCGCTTCGACGGCCATGGTCACATCGCCGTGGCCGGTCAGCAGGATGACCGGCAGGTCCTTGTCCAGGGTCTGAAGCTGCTCGAGCAGGGAGAGCCCGTCCAGGCCGGGCATGCGGACATCGCTGATGATCACACCGGCGAAGTCGGGCGTCAGCTGCGCCAGGCAGGCCTCGGCGCTGGCATACAACGCGACCTCGAACCCCGAGAGTTGCAGCCATTGCTGAATGGCTTCCCGGATAGTGGATTCATCATCGATGACGATTACGCGGTCCGTCATGTTGGGTCCTCTTCGATCACCATGGGCAGGGTCAACATAAAACGCGCACCCTGGGCCGTATTGTCAACCGTCAGCTCGCCGCCCAGTTCGTGGACGATAGCGTACGAGACGGCCAAGCCAAGGCCCAATCCTTCACCGACCGGCTTGGTGGTGAAGAACGGATCGAAAACCTGGCTCAGATGTTCTTCTGCAATCCCGCCGCCGGAATCCGTGACGGACAGTAGCCAACGGCCTCGCTCGGGTGTCAGGGCAATATCCAGCTGGCGAATCGATTTGTCCGCCATGGCATCCAGTGCATTGCGCAGGAGATTGACGAGCACCTGCTCAAGACGGATGGCATCACCACGCACCTTGGCGGGTCGGCTCATGCGCAGGCTGACGTCGACCCGCTCGTTCTGGACACGTGGTGCCAGCAGCTCGAAGGACTTGTCTACCACGCAGGCCAGATCCAGCGGTTCGCGAAGACCGGCAGGCGTCTTGCGGGCATAGGTTTTCAGATGACCGGTCAACGCAGCCATGCGGCCCAGGAGTTCATCGATACGGATAAGGCTCTGGCGAGCCTCATCGTGACGCTGCTGGTCGAGCAGGAGGCGAACGCTGGCCAGCTGCATGCGCTGGGCTGTGAGCGGCTGGTTCAGCTCATGGGCGAGGGCGGCGGACATTTGCCCGAGCGCGGCCAGTTTGGCGGCTTGGATCAAGCCGTCCTGGGCGGTTCGCAGGTCGGCGGTACGGGCTTCGACCAGACGCTCCAGCTCATCACGGCTGCGCTGGCGCTCACGGGCCAGGCGCCGCCGCTGCTGAAGAAAGAGCAGGGCGAAGACCAGGGCAAACCAGGCACCGGCGGCCGCAAGGCCCGTGGTCTGGGCCGTGGCAGGAAGACGAGAGCGGTCACGCAGCAGGTGCAGCGTCCAGCCTTCTTCGGTGAGGAGCAGTGAGGTCCAGAGAAAATCCTGCACGCCCAGGGGGCCGTGGACCCGGGTGAGGCGCTGATTCTGCGCCAGGGTGTTCATGGGCTGATAAGTGAGCGGCAACAAGGGCTGACGGTTGTACTGCCGGGTCTCCTCAAGTTCGGCATGGTCATCGGGCCTTAGCGACTCGAGGATGCGATAGCGCCACCCCGGCTGGTTGGCGATAAACACGATTCCACGCGCATCGCTTACCAGGATGATATCCGGCTGCTGGCTCCAGGAGTGTTCAAGCTCTGGAAACTCCAGCTTGACCACAATGGCCCCAAGAAAGGTGCCGTCATCGGCCGTCACCGCCTGGGAGAGAAAGTAGCCGGGTATGCCTGTGGTGACGCCTACTGCATAGAAACGACCCGCTCCCCGGGTGCGCGTCTGTAGAAAATAGGGGCGAAACCCGTAGTTATGCCCTACATAACTGGTGGGCAGGCGCCAGTTGCTGGCAGCCACGGCAAGGCCCGTGCGGTCAAGCAGTTCTAACGTGGATGAGCCAGCGGCCCGGTTGAGCTGTTCGAGCTTAAGGTTGAGCCGATGCTGGGCTTCGGTACTCAGGGGCCCGGCCAGACTCTGGCTCATCTCGGGATCAAGTGCCAGAACGGCGGGTAAGGAGCGGTAGCGGTCGATCAGGGTTTGCAGGTTGCGGGCATAAAGGTGCAGCTGCTCTTCGCTCAGGGCACCGGCTTCGCGCAGGGCATAGCGCTCAGCCTGACGTGTGGCGGCATAGGCCACCAGCACGGCACCGGCCACGATGACGAGCGAGGCAACGAACAGACGCGAGGAACGGGACAGGCGCATGGCAGACTTCGCGATCAGCGGAGCACGGATCATACTGCGTTCGGCCGGTACTGGCAGCCCAGTCACCGAAATGCACTTGAACGGCTTTTTGGTGACGAGGCTGTTTCAGAGGTCTACGTCGGCATCAATGGTGGTGGTCGCTCGGGCTGACAAAGACCAGGGTGGAAAACATCCCGCGCACGCGGCCGTTGGGGTCGTCCTGCTTGACCTCCGTGTTGGCGCCGATCACGTTACGACCATGATGGCGCACCGTAATCTGTGCCCGGCCCTGGGCATCGGTCGTGACGCTGACGTGATCAGGGTCGTTGATCACATCGTCGTACAGCTTGATACCGGAGGCGGGCTTGCCGTCGAGCAGGACTTGCACCTCCAGCGTCTCACCCGGCTCTACGGCCAATGGATCGCGCTGAGGAATAATGGCGAATTTAAGTGCGTCCAGAGAGGGCAGCTTGGCGTCTTTTTCCATAACCGCGAGGCTGTACTTGTAATAGCGTCCTGAGGCGAGGGCGCCCGATACCTCAGTTGCCCCTTTGTTCACCCACTTCTTGTCCTGGCCTTGTGCCCAATAGCCATTGTCCAGTGCAACCGCCAGCACCGCTGGTGTAGCGGCCGGTTTCAGACGCGCATGGTCGCTCTGCTTTTCAACCGTGATCGGTACGGGCTTGCCGGAGGTGTCGTATGCCCAGGCACCGGAAATCCGTGCAGGGTCATAGGCGTCCTCTTCGGCGCCTTCGCCAAAGACTACTTCGATCTGGCCGCGGCGCTCCTCCGGCCAGAGCGCATGGGCAAACAGCGAGCCGCTGAAAACGGACAACGCAAGGGTGGCGGCCACCAGGGTGTGCTTGGTATTCATGTCGAGGTTCCTGTAGCGAGCGTGACGGGATACAGCGTTTCGATAAAAGCGAAGCGTGTGCAGGCGATGAATCCGGCACACGCCGCGTTCGGTTTACAAGGTGATGGAAACCCCGGCCTGCAGGGTGCGTGGCGCCCCGGGGTAGGCCCAGATCGAACCCCAGGCACGCTCGTCGTATTCCTCGTTGAAGACGTTGTCGAGGTTGAGGTTCAGGCGAATACGGTCGGTCAGCGGGTAATAGGCAAGCAAGTCGACCACGCTATAGGACGACATGTCGAACGCCGTGGACGAGGTGCTGCCCTTGCGGTCGCTTACGTATTTGAGCCCTACGCCCACGCCCAGCCCGCTCAACAGACCCGAATCGAATTCATAGGTATTGAGCAGATTCACGCTGTGCTTGGGAACGTTTGCCAGACGGCTGCCGGTGGGCATGGTAGACGTCGTGCTCTTGGTCACTTCGGCATCGACATAGGCATAACCGCCAATAACGCGCCATTGCGGCGTGATATTGCCAGCCAGGCTGAGGTCGAAGCCACGGCTGCGCACTTCGCCTGCCGCAATCTGGTAATTGCTGTCGAGCGGGTCCGATGTGAGGACGTTTTCCTTGGTGATATGGAACAGGGCTGCCGTAATACTCAGGTCATGCTCCGGCACGTCGTACTTGATGCCAGTCTCGTAGGCGATGCCTTTTTCCGGGTCGAAGGCCTGGCTGCTGCGATCGGCGCCCCGGTTGGGCTTGAACGAGCGAGCCGTGTTGGCATACACGGCCAGCGAGTCGGTCAGGTCATACACCAGGCCGAAGCGAGGCGAGACGGCGTTATATGCTTGCTCCCAGCTGCCTGATGCGGACAGGTAGTTCGTGTACTGCTGCTCGAAGCGCTCCAGCCGCGCACCAACCTGGGCCTTGAGCCGGTCGGTAAGTTCGACCTGATCCTGCAGGTACAGCGCGTAAGACTTCAGGTTCTCGTCATCATGGGTGGTCGTACGGGTCAGGGCAGGCAGCGGCTGGCCATACACCGGCGCATAGAGGTCGAGCGGGAAGGCACTGACGCTGCCGCTGGAGCGGCGGATAAAGGATGTGTAATTGAAATCGTCGTACTCGACACCAGCCAGCAGGGTGTGAGCAAAGCCCGCGGTCTTGAAGTGGCCTTCAACGTTGGTCTGAAAGGCTATATCGTCCCATTCCAGGGTGCGCTCGCTATAGTTCCGGCCAATGGTGCGGCCATCGGCTGCCAGCCCATTGTTCTCTACGGCGCCGCCGTCCAGGCTACCGTCGAGATACTGCACGCCGCCACGAATGGCCCAGTCGTCATTGAGCTGGTGTTCCAGACGCAGCTGGGTGGTGGCGTTTTCATTACGAAGTTTGCCAGCGTCCTCCTCGCCCAGGAAACGATCGCGTGGAAGCTGACCGGCCTGGGTGGCATAACGGGTAACGCCCCGATCCATAGGATGGCGGTTGTGCAGATAGTCGCCCTCTAGGATCACAGCGGTACGGTCGCTCAGCTGCCAGCGCAGCACGGGCGCTACGTTGTACCGTTCGCTTTCCACATGGTCACGAAAGCTGTCGCTGCCTTCAGCCACCAGATTCAGGCGATAGGTAAATTCGGCGTTTTCATCCAGTGCACCGGTGGTGTCCAGCGTGCCGCGGCGCAGCCCCTGGGTGTTGAACTGGCTGCCCAGAACGGTTTTCCGATCGGCCTGGGGCTGCTTGCTGACAATATTGAACGTGCCGCCCGGGTCGCCTCGGCCATACAGCATGGATGCAGGGCCACGAAGTACCTCCAGGCGCTCGATCGTGCTGGCATCCGGCATGTTGGGATAGCCACGGTTGACGGCAAAGCCGTTGCGGTAGAACTCCTGGGTACTAAAGCCCCGCACCAGGAACTCAGTCAGACCCTGTCCGCCAAAGTTGTTGCCTCGCTCTACGCCACCCGCGTAGTCCAGGGCATCTTCAAGCCGGGTAGCACCAATATCTTCTACGACCTGACGCGGCACTACGCTAATGGACTGCGGCGTCTCGTGGATGGCCGTATCGGTACGGGTGGCACTGGCCGAACGGGTTGCCCGATAACCCTCAACGGGGCCTTGAGCGCTTTCGGTCACGTTGGCTGTGATTTCCATCTGCAATAACGAGGCTGGCTCGGAGTCGGATGGGGTTTCCTGGGCATAGCAGGTGAAGGCGTGCAGAGAGAGCACGGGGACGATAAGACGCCGCATTTCTTCTTCTTTTCCTTGGTAAGAACCGCCAGACGCGGAGATAGGATGCGGATGCTATATATTATGATAATCGTTATCAATAACGAGTTGATAGCAACTTGATTGCGTCGTCTGGAATGCAACGAGCACGGAACGCGCTGTCCTAACGCCTCAGGTGTTCAGGCGGAAGAAAGACGGCTAGTCGAAGGAGAACCGCTTGGGTCGCGGGGGCTTGTCTGGAAAGCGGGTTCCAGACTTGGGCGGGTGCGCTTTGCGCAGCGGTTCGAGCAGCGGTGACAGACCGTTGTGGTCGATCTCCTGCATCAGCTGGATCAGGCGGCCGATTTCGCCCTTGGGAAATCCTTCGCGGGCAAACCAGTTGAGGTAATGGCCGGGTAGATCGGCAATGACGCGACCCTTGTATTTGCCATAGGGCATTTCACGGGTCACCAGCAGTTGCAGATCCTTCGGGTCCATAAAGCCTCACAGGGTAACGGTTGGAATGCCCGGATCTTCACCGGACCCGGACATTCTACCGTATCGAGGCTGACAGGCGAGGTCAGCGCCCCTGAACGGCATGGGCCGCTCGAATCACGCAGCGGGTCAGCTCCGGTGGAGAGAACTTGGTGAGTACGTCGTTGGCACCTGCCTTCTTGGCCCTGTCGCTGTTCATGGAGCTGTCCAGTGACGTATGCAGCAGTACGTAGAGACTGCTGAAGTCCGGACTCTCGCGCAGGCTCTGGGTAAAGGCGTAGCCGTCCATTTCCGGCATTTCAATGTCGGAGACAACCACGTTGATCTCATCATCTGTACCTTGTAGCTCTAGAAGCTTTTCAATGGCTTCCTTGCCGCTGCGGGCAACATGGCAGCGGATATTCAATGTCTGCAAGGCATGAAGCGACAGGTTGCGCGCGACTTGGCTGTCATCCACGATCAAGATACGCGTTGCCTCCAGGGCTTCGATATCTTCTTCGTTCAGGGCCGAAGGCGTCTGCGGTATGGCAGGCGGTGCAATACCGTGGATAACCTTTTCGATATCCAACACCTGAACCAGCGTGCCTTCCACTTGGGTCACGCCGGTGACAAAGGCGCGACTACCCGAGCCGAAGGGGGGCGGGATGATGTCGCTCGACCGGCAGTGAATGATCTTGGCAACGTTCTGGACGTGTAGCGCCTGCTTGGTACGGCTGATCTCGGTCACGATCAGGCAGCCGCCAGAAGGGTCGACCAGGGGCTGTTCGCCAATGGCACGGCTCAGGTCAATCACCGATAGCGAGGCGCCTCGCAGGGTCGTGACGCCTTTGACATGTGGATGCGACTCAGGCATGCGCGTCAGGGGCGGGCACGGAATGATTTCGCTGACCTTGAGCAGGTTGATGGCCATGAGCTTTCCGCTGCGCAATGAGAACAGCAGCAGCGAGAGGGAGTCATCGGACGGATTGTGCTTGGGCATGTGCGACCTGTTCAGGAGTTCAACTTGGCTGCCAGGACTATCGGCCAATAGACGCGAAGGTTTAGGCGAAAGTTTGCTTCATTCTGTCGCATCCGCCCAAAGAGCCACTGGCCGGGCGAGCGTAGCCAGTCATCGGGTCGGGCTTCAGATCCCCGAAAGGGAGTCGATGAATCCAAAGACAGCCCGAAAAAGAGTCCGGGCACCGTCATGTCATGTGAGCTTCAACAAGAATAAACAGGAGCCTGTTGCATGGATGTCTTACGCAAATACCCCGTTCGTGCGCGTCTGTGGTTGATCCTGACCGTCGCGGCCCTGATGCTGCTGGCCTTCGGCGCGCTGACGCTCAGGGCGTCCTATGAGCACCTCTATCAGGGCAAGGCCGAAAAGACGCAGCATGTGGTCGAAACCGCTCTAGGTGTGTTCACGCATTTTCAGGCGTTGGAAGCGGGCGGTACGCTCAGTCGCGAGGCGGCGCAGCAAGGCGCCTTGGCTGTGCTCAAAGCGCTTCGCTACGGTCGCAACGACTACTTGTGGGTCAATGATCTGCAACCGCGCATGGTCATGCATCCGATGAACCCCAAGCTCGACGGGCAGGACCTTTCTACCTATAAAGATCCTGACGGCAAAGCGCTGTTCAATGAGATGGTAGTCGTGGCAAAAAACGGCGGTGGGGTTGTGGCCTACCGTTGGCCCAAGCCCGGTGCCAGTGAGCCGGTGCCCAAGGTTTCCTACGTCAAGCAGTTCGAGCCCTGGGGCTGGGTACTGGGAACAGGCGTCTACCTGGATGATCTGCAGGTCGAGTTTCGCGCACAGGTCTGGCAGACGGCAGGCGTCGGGGCCGTCATCGTAGTGCTCATGGGCGTCTTGATCTTTCTCATTCAGCGCAGCATTACCCGACCGCTGACGTCGACCGTCAGGGCAATGGCCAGTATCGCCAGTGGCGAGGCCGACCTGACCCACAGGCTCGACACGTCGGGCCGTGACGAGTTGTCTGAGCTGGGCCGCCATTTCAACCGGTTTTCGGAGCATTTGGGTGAACTCATTCGTCAGCTACTGACGGCTGCTCATTCGCTGGATCGTCATTCAGGCGAGCTGGGTGCCATTGCGGCCCAAAGCCAGCGGCACAGCGATACCCAGACCCAGCAGATGGATATGCTCGCCACGGCTATCAATGAAGTGACGCATGCCATCCAGGACGTGGCCCGCCACGCCGAGCAGGCCTCAGGCGAGGTGCAGTGTGCTGAGCGTCGGGCCGATCAGGGGCAGGTCAGTATCCAGACCAGCCTCCACCAGACCGAAGGGTTGTCAGATACCATTCTTCAGGCCGCCCAGGTCATTGAATCACTGGCGCAGGAGAGTACCCAGATCGGCACCGTACTGGACGTGATCCGCTCCATTGCCGACCAGACCAACCTCCTGGCCCTTAACGCTGCTATCGAGGCAGCACGTGCCGGTGAGCAGGGGCGCGGGTTTGCGGTAGTGGCCGATGAGGTCAGGCTTCTGGCACAGCGCACGCAGAAGTCCACCCAGGAAATTCATGCCATGATCGAGCGGCTGCAGGCCAATTCAGGCGCGGCGGTTCGGGTCATTCAGGAGAGCCGGCAGGCTTCGCAGCACACCATCGAGCAGGCCGGTCAGGCCAGCGACAGCCTTGAGCAGATCAACCAGACCCTGCGTAACCTTGCAGCGGTAAACGCCTCGATTGCGAGCGCTACCCTGCAGCAGTCCCATGTGGTGGAGGAGATTAATCAGAGCGTCGTGCAGGTGGCCGGCCTTGCTCAAACCAACGCCACGGCGAGCGTGCAGACGAGTCAGGCCAGCCAGCAGCTGCGTGGCATTGCCGATCAGTTGGGTCATCTGCTCGGCCAGTTCAAGGTGTAATACCTTCCCTTGCAGGGCCGGTCCTGACGGGTCGCCCTGCATTTCTTAACGCTTTCTTTACGCCTCCCTGGGGGCTTACGTCTCGATCCTTTACAGGACTCCTCCCGACAATGCTCTCCATCAGCGGTCGTGCCGCGTAAAGGAGAGAGTCATGAGCGTTCTGGATAGCCTGTGCCTGCTATTGGCCGTGGGCCTGTTCGTGTACCTGCTGGTGGCGCTGATGCGCGCCGACCGTTCGTGAGGCCACGACCATGAGCACTGCCGATGGCTTGTTGATTTTCCTGTTTTTGGCGTTGTTCCTAGCGCCAGCGCCTCTTCTGGGGCGTTTTTTCTACCGTGCCCTCGAAGGCGAGCGCACCTGGCTTACCCCGGTCCTGGCGCCGCTGGAGCGGGTGGGCTATCGCCTTGGCGGAGTCGATTCCCATCATGAGCAGAGCTGGCAGCAATACGCCCTGGCACTGCTCATGTTCAATCTGGTCGGCTTGCTGGCCTTGTTTCTGATGCTTCTGCAGCAAGCGTATCTGCCGCTCAATCCGCAGCATCTGCCGGGTCTTGAATGGACCCTGGCACTGAACACGGCGATCAGCTTTGTCACCAACACTAACTGGCAGGCCTACAGCGGTGAGGCGTCGCTGTCGTATTTCAGTCAGATGGTAGGGTTGGGCGTACAAAACTTCGTAAGTGCTGCGACCGGGATTGCCGTGCTGGTAGCCTTGAGCCGCGGCATTACCCGCCGCAGCGCGCTGGCACTGGGTAATTTCTGGGTCGACCTGACCCGCGCGACGCTCTATATCCTGCTACCGCTCAGCCTGGTGCTGGCCGTGTTGCTGATCTGGCAGGGCGTTCCGCAAACTTTTTCGGCCTATATCGACGCCAAGACGGTCCAGGGCGGTACGCAAGCCTTGCCGCTGGGGCCAGCCGCCAGTCAAATCGCCATCAAGCAGTTGGGCACTAATGGCGGTGGCTTTTTCGGCGTGAACTCCGCGCACCCCTTCGAAAACCCGACGGCGCTGAGCAATCTCCTGGAAATGGTCTCGCTGCTGCTGATCCCGGCCGCACTGGTGTTTACCTTTGGCCATTATGTGAAGGATCTGCGGCAGAGCCGGGCGATTCTGGCCTGCATGCTGGGCCTTTTGCTGATCGGCATAGGCGTATCGCTGTGGTCCGAATGGCAGAGCAATCCGGCTCTGGCCTCGCTGGCGGTTGAGCAGGGCGCCTCGCTGGAGGGCAAGGAAAGCCGCTTTGGCATCACAGCCTCGGTGCTCTGGTCGGTTGCCACCACGGCGGCCTCCAACGGGTCAGTCAATGCAATGCATGACAGCCTTTCGCCGCTGTCCGGGCTGGTGGCATTGTTCAATATGATGCTGGGCGAGGTTATCTTTGGCGGGGTAGGCGCCGGGCTCTACGGCATGTTGCTCAACGTCCTGATTGCGGTGTTCCTGGCCGGGCTTATGGTGGGGCGCACCCCGGAATACCTGGGCAAGAAGCTTGAAGCACGGGAGGTTCGCCTGCTGGTGGCAACACTCCTGGTCATGCCGCTGGGCGTGCTGGTGCTGGGGGCTCTGGCCATCAGCCTGCCGGGACCGGTATCGGCCATCAGCAACCCCGGCCCCCACGGCTTCAGCCAATTGCTTTATGCCTATACCTCCGCCACCGCCAATAACGGCTCGGCCTTTGGCGGGTTCGGTGCCAACACGTCCTTTCACAATCTGATGCAGGGGCTGGCCATGCTGCTTGGCCGTTATGGCTACATCCTGCCGGTACTGGCCATTGCCGGGAGCCTCGCCGCCAAGCGTACCGTACCGCAGGGACCAAACAGCTTTCCTACTCACGGCCCGCTGTTCGTCACGCTGCTAACCCTGACCATCCTTCTGGTAGGTGGCCTGACCTTCCTGCCGACCCTGGCCCTTGGGCCGATTGCCGATCAACTGATGCTTTTCGGTGGACATTGATATGAACATGCATACCCAACCGACCACTGCTGCCGCTGCGCCTGCGCCCGGCAAACCGCTCTGGCAGGCCGCGCTGGTCCAGGCCTTTGTGAAGCTGGACCCACGGCAGCTGGTGCGCTCGCCGATCATGTTCGTCGTGGAGCTGACTGCCGTCTTCACCACCGTGCTGTGCTTTTTGCCGCAAGCCGGGGTGAGTACCGCCGTGGCCGTACAAATCACTTTGTGGCTGTGGTTCACGGTGCTCTTTGCCAACTTTGCCGAAGCCCTGGCCGAAGGACGCGGCAAGGCGCGTGCCGATAGCCTGAAAGGCGTAGGGCAGGACCTTATGGCCCGTCGCCAGACCGCGGACGGTCTGTTCGAAATGGTGCCGGCCGTGGGGTTGCGCAAAGGAGATGTGGTCCGCGTCGAGGCAGGTGAGCTGATTCCGGGAGATGGTGAGGTCGTCCAGGGGATCGCTGCTGTCAACGAGGCGGCTATTACAGGCGAATCCGCCCCGGTCATCCGTGAGTCCGGCGGGGATCGCTCGGCCGTAACCGGCAATACCCAGATTGTCTCGGACTGGCTGCTGGTACGCATCACGACCAATCCGGGCGAATCTACGCTAGACCGGATGATCGCCCTGGTGGAGGGGGCCAAACGGCAGAAGACGCCTAACGAGGTCGCGCTGGATATCCTGTTGATCGGCCTGACTCTGATCTTTCTCCTGGTGGTCGCCACGCTTCAGCCCTTTGCTCGCTATGCCGGTGGCGATCTGCCCATGCTGTACCTGGCGGCACTGCTGGTGACGTTGATTCCGACCACCATTGGCGGCCTGCTTTCGGCCATTGGCATTGCCGGGATGGATCGTCTGGTGCGATTGAACGTGATTGCCAAATCCGGCCGTGCTGTGGAGGCTGCCGGGGACGTGCATACGCTGTTGCTGGACAAGACCGGCACCATCACCTTTGGCAACCGCCGGTGCAGCGCCATGTATGCGGCAAGCGGTATCACGGCCAAACAGCTGGCTGAAGGCGCCCTGCTGGCGTCACTGGTGGACGATACCCCTGAGGGCAAATCCATTGTCGAATACCTGCGGGCCCTACATCCCATGAACGAGCCTGCCCGTGATGCGGTCACGCCAATCACTTTTAGCGCCGAGACACGCCTGTCCGGTATTGATTGGGACGGCCACGTCTACCGCAAGGGGGCAGTGGACGCCGTGCTGCGTTTTCTGGGCATGACACGTAGCCAACTGCCCGATGTGCTGGCCCGCGAGATCGACCGCATTGCCAAGGATGGCGGAACACCGCTACTGGTCTGCGCCGATGGACAACTGCTCGGAGCCATTCACCTGAAGGACGTGGTCAAGCCCGGCATCCGTGAGCGTTTCGCCGAGCTGCGCAAGCTGGGTATCCGCACGGTAATGGTGACTGGTGACAACCCGCTGACCGCCGCGGCGATTGCGGCCGAGGCGGGGGTCGATGATGTGATCGCCGAAGCCACGCCTGAAAAAAAGCTGGCCCGCATCCGTGAGGAACAGGCGGACGGCAAGCTGGTCGCCATGTGCGGTGATGGAGCCAACGATGCTCCGGCGCTGGCCCAGGCTGATGTGGGCATGGCCATGAACGACGGCACCCAGGCGGCTCGCGAAGCGGCCAACCTGGTGGATCTGGACTCCGACCCTACCAAGCTTTTGGACGTCGTGCAGGTGGGCAAGGAGCTATTGGTTACACGTGGTGCGCTAACCACCTTTTCCATCGCCAATGACGTGGCCAAATACTTCGCCATCTTGCCAGCATTGTTCGCCAGTATTTATCCGCAGTTGGGCGCGCTTAACGTGATGGGCCTGCACAGTCCGCAAAGCGCGATCCTGTCCGCCATTGTGTTCAATGCCCTGATCATTGTGGTGCTGATCCCCCTGGCGCTACGCGGCGTGCGTATCCAGGCCGCCAATGCTAGCCAATTACTGCGCCGTAACCTGCTGATCTACGGCCTCGGCGGTCTGCTGGTGCCATTCGTGGGCATTAAGGTGATCGATATGCTGTTGACTGCCGCAGGGCTGGCCTGAGCGGCCGGTCTTCCTTAGGAGAATCGTTATGTTTGCGCACGTTCGTCCCGCCCTGTCCATGATGCTGGTCCTGAGTCTGATCACTGGCGTGGCCTACCCGCTGGTGGTCGCTGGTGTCGGACAGGCCGCCTTTGCCAGCCAGGCCAATGGAAGTCTGATTCGCAACCCGGCGGGTCAGGTCATCGGCTCGGCATTGATCGCACAGCCCTTTACTGGAAACCAATGGTTTCACCCGCGTCCCTCGGCGGGTGATTTTGCCACGGTGTCCAGCAGTGCGAGCAATCTCGCGGCGTCCAACCCGGCACTGGTACAGCGAATCGCCGAGTCGCTGGGGAATGAGCAGGGCAGTGGTCCGGCGCCGCTGGCGTTGGTCATGACGTCGGGCAGCGGGCTTGACCCGGATTTGCCACCGGCTGCCGCCCGTTATCAGATCGCCCGGATAGCCCAGGCGCGTGGCATACCGGCCGATGAGCTGGAAAAACTGGTCGTCGAGCATACGGAACGCTCGTTGATCGGGCCGCCAGTGGTTAATGTGCTGCAACTTAATCTGGCCCTAGATGAGCGTACGCGATGACCGATGCCGCCGAGCGCGCCGATGCACTGCTTGCCGACCACGCCGAAGGACGTGGCCGGCTAAAGGTATTCCTGGGCGCGGCGCCCGGTGTCGGCAAGACCTACGCCATGCTCCAGGCCGCCCAGGCTTTGCAGCGACAGGGCGTGGACGTGCGGATCGGCGTTGTGGAAACCCACCGACGCGCGGAGACCGAAGCCTTGGTCGCCGGTCTTACGCAACAACCGCTACGGCGATACGACTACCGGGGCATGCATCTGGCGGAGCTGGATCTGGACGGTGTACTCGCCAATCCACCCCGGCTCGTGCTGGTTGATGAGCTGGCGCATACCAATGCGCCGGGGAGCCGCCACGCCAAGCGCTGGCAGGACATCGAAGAGCTCCTGGCCGCCGGGATCGATGTCTACACCACCGTCAACGTCCAGCATCTGGAAAGCCTGAACGATCAGGTTCGTGATGTGACCGGCGTACAGGTGCGCGAGACCGTGCCGGACCGGCTGTTGCAGGATGCCTATGAGATCGTTCTGATCGACCTGCCGCCGCGCGAGCTGTTGGAGCGGCTGCGCGAGGGTAAGGTCTATGTGCCCGAGCAGGCGCGGGCTGCCATCGATGCCTTTTTCAGCCAGACCAACCTTACTGCCCTGCGCGAGATGGCCATGCAGACGGCAGCGGCGCGGGTCGACTCGGATCTGGCCCGGCGTTATCGCGCCCAGGGGGAGGATGCTCCGGCGCTCCTGGGGCGTCTGCTGGTAGCGGTCAACGGTGACGGCCAGGCGGAGCGGCTGGTGCGCCATGCGAGTCGAGTGGCGGAGCGCCGGCACCTGCCGTGGAGCCTGGTACATGTCGAGACCGGGCGGACACAGGACGAGGCCGAGCGCGCCCGCCTGCAAGCCGCCCAGCGTCTGGCCGAGCGGCTCGGGGGCGAAGTGATCATTCTACGGGCCGGAGAGGTGGCGAAATCCCTGGTGAATTACGCCGTGGAAACGCGGGCCAGCCTGTTGATGGTTGGGCGCAGCCGGCCCACCTGGGTTCGCCGTCTGTTTGGTACTGGGTTGGCCTCGCGCTTGCTACAGTTCGAGGCGGGGCTTGAGATCAGTGTGCTGGATGCCCGTGAGGAGGTGGGCACCTCCCTGCCAAAGGTGCCCCAACGCAATGGCCGGGATTACCTGCTGGCGATCGGTGCTACCGTGGGCGCTGCCCTTCTGGCCAAGGCCGCCTCCAGCCTGCTTGAGCTTCCCAATATTTCGCTGGTGTTCCTGACCGCCGTTTTGCTGGTCGCCATTCGCAGTAGCCGTGGTCCGGCCATCCTGTGCGCGGTCCTGAGTTTTCTGACCTATAACTTTCTGTTCATCCCACCGTTGTTCTCATTCACCATTCAACGTGAACAGGATGTGCTGACGCTCATGTTCTTTCTGTTCATGGCAACGCTCACCGGCAATCTGGCGGCCCGCCAGCGAGGGCAGCTGAACAGCCTCAGACAGGCCCAGACCGAAACCGGCGCCCTGCTGGAGCTCTCCCGCAAGCTGACGGCCGCCACTGACCGGCAGGCGGTACTGAAGGCTGCGGCGCAGCAGCTGAGTTCCACCGACATCGAGGTCTGTCTGATGAGCCGGGATAGCCATGAGCAGTGGCATGTCGAGGCTGGGACCGCCAGCGTCCTGAATGAAAGCGAGCGTGCCGCGGCTGACTGGGCGTGGAAGCACGAGCAGCCAGCGGGCCATGGAACGGATACCTTGCCCCATGGGCGCTGGTGGTGGTGGCCCCTGGCATCCGAAGAGGGCCCTCTGGCGCTGCTGGGTATTGCCTTGAAAGACGGCAGGAGCCTGAGCGCCGAGGAGCGCCGGCTGTTTGCTGCGCTGGGTCAGCCGCTGGCCCAGGCGCTGGCGCGGGCGCGTCTGGCCGAAGACCTGGAGGCTGCACGCCTGCATGGGGAAACCGAGCAGCTACGCAGCGCCTTGCTGGCCTCCGTATCGCATGACCTGCGCACCCCGCTTACCGCCATGCGCGGCTCTATCGACACATTGGCCACGCTGGGCGACAGCATCAGCGCCGAGGATCGCCAATCGCTTCTGGACACGACACGTCTCGAAGCCGAACGTTTGGATCGGTATATCCAGAACCTGCTCGACATGACCCGGTTGGGTCATGGCGGGCTGCAGCTGGCCCGCGACTGGGTCTCCCCAGGCGACGTCGTGGCCAGCGCCCTGAGCCGACTGAAGCCTGTACTGGCACCGCTGCATGTCGAAACGTCGGTTCCCCTCGATATGCCGCTGCTCTATGTGCATCCTGCCCTGATCGAACAGGCCCTGATCAACGTATTGGAAAACGCGGCGCGGTTTTCCCCGGAGCACGGGCGCCTGCGCGTTGCGGTCGAGCATGACAATAAAGAGATCCGCTTGGCTGTGAGCGACCAGGGCCCCGGTATTCCAGAGGCGGAACGTGCCCGGATTTTCGATATGTTCTACACCGCCGCACGGGGTGATAGAGGCGGACAGGGTACAGGGCTGGGATTGGCAATCTGCCAAGGCATGGTGGGCGCGCACGGCGGTCGCGTGACTGTTGATACCGGCCTTGACGGAAGGGGGGCGACCTTGACCCTGCATCTGCCGCTGCATCCACAACCGCTCGGCGACAGCGAGGGCTGAGGCGTTTCGCCTTTCAATAACGTAGCATGCGGCAAGTGTTCGCTTTTTCTGAAGGCTTCCATGACCACAAATGCACCCTTGATCCTGATCGTCGATGACGAGCCGCAGATTCGCAAATTCCTGCGCATCAGCCTGACGGCCCAAACCTATCGGGTCATCGAGGCTGCCACCGGTGCAGAAGGATTGGCCAAGACGGCACTGGAGCGGCCTGATCTGGTCGTGCTGGATCTGGGTCTGCCGGATGAAGATGGGCAGACCATCCTCAGGGAAATTCGTGAATGGTCGTCCGTACCGGTACTTATTCTGTCGGTTCGGGCGGATGAGCAGGAAAAGGTCCGTGCACTGGATGCAGGGGCGAATGACTACGTCACCAAGCCCTTCGGCATTCAGGAGTTTCTGGCCCGGGTACGGGTATTGTTAAGGCAGGGTGTGGCCCAGCCGCAGACAGAGTCAGCCCTGAGCCTAGGAGCGCTCAAGGTAGATTTTGCCTTTCGCCGCGTCACGGTGCAGGACAGTGACATCGCCCTGACGCGCAAGGAATATGCAGTGCTTGAACACCTTGCTCGTCATCTGGGGCGCGTGGTGACCCAGCAACATCTGCTCAGGGAAATCTGGGGCCCGTCCCATGTCGAGGACACCCACTATCTGCGTGTCGTGGTAGGGCACTTGCGGCAGAAACTGGGCGACGACCCTGCTGCTCCGCAGTACATCATCACCGAGCCTGGGGTGGGTTACCGGCTACGTGACAGGCACGATGCCTGAGCCCATCCCTGGGCGCTGGCGGATCACGCTTCGAGCATCTGCTCGCGACTGTACTGAAGTGCAGCCTGAGCGCGCTTGATCAGGTCCTCTTCTTCAGTCTGGGCCAAGACGGTATTGGCCAGCAGTTCGATGTTCTGCAGGTGAGTCATCTTTTCATCCCGACTTATATTGTCGAGCATGCCAAGTTCTTCGATCCGGTCTTCACACCGGGTGAGCAAGCGATTGTGAAAGTCGTACTGGGATTCGTAGTGCTTGGTACGACGGGCACGGCGAGGGGTACTGATTACCTGATCGGTACTGGGTGCTAGAGACATGATGTACTTCTCAATCATCAAATAAATCGTGGTATGGCAATATGCCATTTCCCGATCTGGTCGACCATACCCCGTACCGGTAATGGTTCATTTTGGAGATGAGCGGATACGTCTTGGGCACGTAAAGGCTCCCTTTCAATGAATGAAACGGCAGGGTAGCGATTTGAAATCATCCAATTGTCAAAAAAGTGTGAAAGACTGACCGATGGGGTTGACCTGTGTCACGAAAGAGGCACTGCCTGTATCCGGTTTCCCTCACCTCAATTCGAACCATCCAGAACGATCGACGGTCGACTTTCTTGTACGGACCCTGGTATTGACGGGTCCGGAAATCGACGTGGAGGTAGAAAGATGGTTTCCAGAATAGGCATGGTCGGACTCACCCTATGTGCCGTGCTGCTCAGTGGCTGCTTTGGCAGCTCCGATGACAAATCCAGCGAATCCAGCTCCGAGAAGGCATCCATCCAGATGCACTCGCCCCAGGACGACGCCACCGGCCAGGACAACCAGGACGCCAACAGCGGCAAGTAAGGCAATAGGGCGCGATTGAAGGTTGGCGGCCTGCCCGGCAGGTCGCCCGGAGCAGGAAGGTAAGGCATGGCGAACGCTGAGGATCTGAAACTGCTGGAAGAGCTGCTTCTGGCTCGAGGCCCGGGCGGGCAGGAGGATGAAGTCAGGCGCATCTGCCTGCGTGAGCTCAAGCGCAGCTGTGATGAGGTATGGGTCGACGCGGCCGATAACGTAATCGGGGTCGTGCGGGCCACCGAGGAGATTTCCCGGGAAGAGGCTGCACAGCGCAGCGTCGTGATCATGGCGCACCAGGATGAAATCGCCATGGTCGTCAAACGCGTCAACCCTGACGGTACGTTGAGCGTCGTCGCACTGGGCGGGGCCTTTCCGGTGAACTTTGGCATGTGCCCGGTCGATATCATGGGTGAGCATGCCCTGCTGCCAGGTGTACTGTCATTCGGAACCATGCACGCCACGCCCGAATCGCCTCAAGGAGCCGATGTGCTCAGCGGCAATGTGCAGTGGAAGGATGTGCATGTGCTTACCCGGCGCTCGAAGGATGAGCTGGGCGAAGCAGGCATACGGGCTGGTACACGAGTTGTACTGAGTCAACATTGGCGCCAGTCCTTTAATGTTAATGACGCTATCGCAGCCCATTTTCTGGATGACCGTGCGCCTATCGTGGCGACGCTCAAGGCTGCTGCGTTGACGGCTGCGCGCCGTTCCCTCCTCAAGCGCGATGCCGTGTTTGTCTTTACGACCAAGGAGGAGGAAACCAATGGCGGTGCTCAATATGCAGCCCGAACGCTACCCGGTGAAATTGTCATTGCCGTCGAGGTGGGGCCTATCGCCGAGGAATACGATACGCAGCTTAGCGCCGACCCGATTGTGCTGACCGGTGATGAAAAAGGGTTTTACTCGAAATCCGTAACGGACGATCTGTTGCAGGCTGCCGAGCGTTGCGGACTCAATCCGCAACCGGCGCTCATGCCGGATTTTGCTTCCGATGCCAGTGCCATACTCAGTTCCGGCTCGAAAGGTAAGGCAGGGTGTATCGCCATCCCAACTGAAAATACCCATGGCTATGAGGTGGTCCTGCATGACGGTATGGATGCCTGCGCCCGAACGCTGACGGAATACCTGATCGGCAAGCCTGTGAACGGATAGTGATCCCGTAGAGAAAGGCCATTCGGAGAATGGCCTCGTGTCCACTCAGACCGATACGCTGATCCGGGACGCCTTGGACGCATCCAATGAATAGTTGCTAACGTTCTGGTACTTGCGGATCACCGTTTGTGCCAGCAGGTTAACGGCATCATTGGCGGCTGTTGATGAGGTGCTGGCTGCACTGACCGTACCAGACGTGCTGCTGTCGTCATTGTCCGTGTGCGCCATCATTGAGGCCTGCAATGCACGGCTCAATTCATCCTGACTGACTTCTCCGTTCTCGTCTTCGTCCAGTGCGGACATCAGCGACGTGCTGTTAGTGTCGTCCAGAGCGGCCAGTTCGAGGGTACTGAGTGTACCGCTGGCATCAGCATCCAGGCTGACGATCAGCTCGTCGGCCAGATCGTCGCTGTCTGCATCAGCTACCGGCAGGGGAGGCGGTGGTGGTGCGAATGCACTGGCAAATTCACGTTGGCTGATGCTATCGCTGCTGTCCTGATCCATCAGGCTGAGCAGCTGGTCGACATCAATTGCCGTGCTGTCGTCACTCTCTCCGCTGCTGGAGGCGGCTGCGGTCAGCTCGCTCTGGCTGATCGAACCATCACCGTCGGCATCCAGGGCCTTGAACAGATTCTTGAGTGGGTTTTCATCATCACTCGTGGTGCTGGCGGGTACGGTGGTACTGTTCTTGTTAGCAGTGTAACTGCTGAAATAGCTGGAATGACTGCTACCTATTCCACTGATCATGACGGGCTACCTGGCTGAGAAAGGGCTAAGGGGAGTTCTCAGGTTCAAGCTTCGCGCATGAGTATGTCGTGGGTATCGTGACTGTGTATCTGGCGAGATACACAGCGGTTGAAGGCATCATGCTGAGCGTATCGGCAGCATGATAAGGGCGGTCAGACCGCCACCTGGGGTTTCTTCCAGGCGCAACGTGCCGCCTTGGTTTTGAATGGACTCCCGCGCAATAGCAAGGCCCAGCCCCACGCCGCCGGAGTTACGGTTACGGGAGCCTTCCAGGCGGAAAAACGGCTCGAATACTGCCTCGCGGTATTGGGCAGAAATGCCGGGACCGTGATCGCGCACCTGTATTTCTATGGAGTCAGGATGCTCCTTCAATACGATTTCGGCGCTACCTCCGTAGCGTAGCGCATTATCGAGCAGGTTGGTCAGGCATGAGCGCAGGGCCATGGCCTGGGTCCGAACAGGCTTGCACTGGCCACTCAGCGATACATCGGCTCCGTCATCCAGGGCGTTTTCCGTCAGTGATTCAGCCAGAGCCTGAATATCGAACAGCACCCAGGGCTCTTCACTGCGTTGCTCGCGCAGGTACTCCAGTGTTGCGTTGAGCAAGTTGATCATGTCGTCCACATCCTGCGTTACACGGCTGCGCAGTTGAGGATCATCGATGTCTTCCAGCCTGAGCTTCACGCGGGCCAGTGGTGTACGCAGATCATGGGAAACCGCCGCCAGCATCCGTCCGCGTTGCTGGATCTGCGCTACGATGCGTTCGCGCATCTGGTTCATCACCCGTGCCGCTTCACGGGTTTCGTGAGGGCCCGTTTCCGGTATGGGAGGGCTGTCCAGGTTATCGCTCAGGTCCTGCGCTGCCGCGGTGAGACGGCTGATAGGGCGGGTCAGCAGACGGGCGCTGATCCAGGCAGCAACCAGCAGAGTGCCTAACTGGAAGGGGAACGGTCCGCCCAACATCCAGCCAAGCTGACCTAGTGCCGAAACCGGCGGTCCGGCAGGAGGCGGGAGCGATGGATTGGTAAAAGGCGGCGGAGGGCGAGGACCACTGAATGCTGTGATCGCGGATGGTGGTAGACGAGACTCAGCGCCTGGCGGCAGCAGGGGTGGGCCGGGCTGCCTTCCCATATAATGGAACCAGGCGAAGGCCAGCAGGTGGCCCAGTACGATGGCAATGACCAGTACGCCGAACAGACGCGCAAATAAGGTGTCCAGACGGCGCACGGGTCAGTTTCCGATTTTCTGGGCGTCGAACAGGTAGCCTTCGCCGCGCACTGTCTTGATAAGCGTTGGTGAGCGGGGGTCGTCTCCCAGCTTTTGCCTTAACCGTGAGACTTGCAGGTCGATACTCCGATCGAACGCCTCGATGGCGCGTCCACGAGTGGCATCCAGTAGCTTGTCGCGGCTGAGCACCTGACGCGGGTGATCGATAAATACCCAGAGCATTCGCACCTCGGCGTTGGATAACGGAACGACCATGCCGTCCGGTGAGTGCAGCTGGTGCCGCACTCCATCGAGCTTCCAACCATCGAAGCGGATATGCGTGCGTGCAACATTCCGGCGTACGCCTCGCGTATCCTGAGTTCTACGCAGTACGGATTGAAGACGGGCGACCAGCTCCCGTGGTTCGAAGGGTTTGGCCATGTAGTCATCGGCACCCAGCTCAAGGCCGATGATCCGGTCCATGGGTTCCGATTGGGCCGTCAGCATCAGGATGGGAATACTGCTGTCCTGACGCAGCCACCGGCACAGAGACAATCCATCTTCACCAGGCAACATCAGATCCAGAATGATGATGTCGTAGCTATTGCCGCCCAGCTTCTGCCGCATCTCAGCGCCACTGGCTACGCCGTCGACATACAGATTGAAGCGCGCCAGATAATCACCGATCAGCTCGCGCATGGGGGCGTCGTCATCGACCAGTAAGACCCTGGCCGTCCAGCGGCTGGGCTCATCGGCAACGGGCGATGCAGGAAAAGGCTGGCGGTCCATAGATACCTGGCGAAAACAAAAAGGCAGGGCCGGAATGCTAGCGAGTCGCCCTACCGGCATCTATAGGTAGCGGCTGACCTTACCTCTTCTTTACAAACCGATACACTCGACCGATAAGAAGAACTAATGGATGGGTTTAACGTTATCAATGAAGTCGCTTGAATAAAGGCGAAAGCCAACTTCGAATAACCCCTGTTTCCAAGCGCTCAAACCATGCCCGAAGGCAGGCTGGGCAAGGGCTCCAGCTATTCATGCGCTTTTGGCAGGGCGGTTTGCCAGACCGTTCTCATCGGCACTTTGCCATGCTGCCTGACACCTGATTGTCATGCTATGTCCGCCTAATGGCGCTTCGCTTGGCCGAACTCCCCGTAGCTTTCCAGACCTAAATAACTCCAACAACCGTGAATTTAGGCTTGGAAATCGCTATGGCTGACGAACAGAAAACACTCACAACCCGTCAGGGGCACCCTGTCAGTAACAACCAGAGCCTGCGCAGCGTAGGCGAGCGCGGCCCGGCTACGCTGGAAAACTATCAGTTCATCGAAAAGATTACCCATTTCGACCGCGAGCGCATCCCGGAGCGCGTCGTGCATGCCCGTGGTACGGCGGCGCATGGTTATTTCGAACCCTATGGCAAGATCGGCGACGAGCCTGCCAGCAAATACACCCGAGCCAAGGTGCTCACCAAGACCGGCGTTCAGACGCCTATCTTCCTGCGCTTCTCCACCGTGATCGGTGGCAAGGAATCGCCCGAGACAGCTCAGGACCCCCGTGGCTTTGCCATCAAGTTCTATACTGAAGACGGTAACTGGGACCTGGTCGGTAACAACCTCAAGGTCTTCTTTATCCGTGATGCGATCAAGTTTCCGGACATGATCCACGCGTTCAAGCCGGACCCTATCAGCAACCGTCAAGAGCCCTGGCGCTTCTATGACTTTGTGCAGCATCATCCTGAAGCGTTGCACATGGTGACTTGGGTCAAGAGCCCCTGGGGTCGCCCGGCTACCTATCGCAACATGCAGGGCTCCAGCGTAAACACCTACAAACTGGTGAATGACAAGGGTGAAGCGGTACTGTGCAAGTTCTCCTTCGAACCCAAGCAGGGTGTGAAGAACCTGACCAGCGAGCAGGCTGCTGAAATCCAGAAAAATGACGTAGGGCATGCCACCCGCGACCTGTACGACGCCATTGAGCGCGGTGAATTTCCCGAGTGGGAAATGTGCGTTCAGGTCATGTCCGAGGATGAGCACCTGAACCTGGACTTTGACCCACTGGATGACACCAAGCGCTGGCCGGAAGACAAGTTTCCGCTGCTGCCGGTAGGCCGAATCGTCCTGAATCGCAATCCGTCCAATGTCTTTGCCGAGACCGAGCAGTCTGCCTTTGGTACTGGCGTGCTGGTAGACGGTATCGACTTCTCCGACGACAAGATGCTGCAGGGCCGGACGCTGTCGTATTCAGATACCCAACGTTATCGCGTAGGCGCCAACTACCTGCAACTCCCGATCAATGCGGCGAAAACCACGGTAGCCACCAACCAGCGCGACGGCTTCATGGCCTACAACGTGGATAATGGTGGAGAAAACCCTCATGTGAACTACGAGCCCAGCACCCAGGGCGGTCTGCGTGAAGCACCCAAGCCCAAGAAGGACTACCACCAGTGGGTCGAAGGGCATCTGGGACGTTATCAGACCACCAAGACCGCGGCGGATTACAAGCAGGCCGGGGACCGCTATCGCACCTTCGAGGACTGGGAGCGTGAGGACCTGATCAACAACATCACAGGCGATCTGAAGCAGTGCCCGGAAAACATCCAGCTGCGGATGATCTGGCATTTCTGGCATTGCGATCCGGATTACGGTCAGCGTCTGGCCGACGGTGTGGGTGTTGATATCGAAAAGGCCAAGGCACTGCCGCCATTGGAAGGCCGTCCGGCACCGGGCCAGGATCTGGACGTGACCCTCTATGACACCGGCGAGCCGGAAGGGGATAGCAAAAGCAATCCCACGCAGGCCAGCGTCATGACTGACAGCGTCAAGTAATTTCCCCAAAAGGCCGTTGAGGCCTGGTTTGGCGGCTACGTCGACTCATGAGCGACGTAGCCGCTTTTTTATTCAAGCGGCAGTCCCAGCTCCTTTTCGATTTCCACCTTGGAGATGCCAAAGTGGGTCATCAGAAAAATGATCTGGCTTTCCAGCCCATGTGGCGCATCTTCAGCTTCTAACGTATCCAGCGATTCCATCTCACCTTCCTCATCCTCCGGCGCCTCGTCCGTACGAATGCTGATGACATCGGGCTGGTTGGCCCCTGACGCATCGCGAACCAGTTCATCCAGAGCCGATTTCCGGATACCGGCCTGACGGGCACGCTCCGCCAGCTCAGCCGCAACGTGCTCGATATGGGTACGTTCCGACAGCCATTGCCGAAAGCTGACGCAGGCCAGCATGGCCTCGGTGCGTTCATCGCAATAGGCCACATAGGCTTCGAAAAGCGGATGTTCACGGTCACCGTCCAGAACGGCTCCCAGTACATGCTCTTCACTGTTCAATGACTCGATGCTCATGCAGACCTCATCTTCGATTTGAATATGTACCTGTAAACAAGGAGGCTTGAAACAACGCGCAAGTTCAAAGCCTGGATGCAAAGTACGCAGCATAAGACGGCCAGGGTTTCATTCGTCACCGCAAGGTCGGAAAATGGTAATGACTCTTACTTGCTAAGGTGAAGAGTTTTGATCCCGCGGAGCCAATATGGAATAGTGCCCGCTTTTTTGCCTTACCGTTAATGGCCCCGTGGGCTATCAGGTCACTCATGTTAAAGCGCTCATTTCTGTCTCTCTGTCTGTTTTCCCTGGCGGTTGTTTTCGCCCAAGCGGTTCAAGCCAATCCGATCACGCTCAATGATGGCGAGCACACCCTTACTTTGCCAGAAGCACCCAAGCGTGTCGTAGCGCTGGAGTTTTCCTTTGTCGATGCGCTGGCTTCGATTCATGTCTCGCCGGTGGGTGTTGCCGATGACGGCGATGCCAGCCGCGTCCTGCCTCGCGCTCGGGAAGCCATTGGTGAGTGGACGTCTGTCGGTTTGCGCTCGCAACCCAATATCGAGGTCATTGCCCGGCTGAAGCCGGACCTCATCATTGCAGACGAGAGCCGTCATGCCGGTCTCTATGACGACCTCTCCAGCATTGCCCCTACGCTGCTGCTGCCGTCTCGCGGAGAGAATTACGAAAGCAGCCTTACCTCAGCTGAATTGATCGGCAAGGCGCTGGACCGTTCCGTGGACATGCAGGATCGTATCTCGGCCAATCGCCAGCACCTCAAGGACATTGCGGCGAATATTCCTGCCAACACCCAGGCCCTGTTTGGTGTGGCCCGGGAAGACAGCTTTTCCGTACACGGTCCTGACTCGTATGCTGGCAGCGTGCTTAAGACCATTGGCCTGACGGTACCAAGCGTGCGTGCTGGCGCAGCACCGACTGAGTTCGTAAGCCTCGAGCAGCTCCTGGCGCTTAACCCCGGCTGGCTGCTGGTCGGGCATTATCGCCACCCGAGTCTGGTGGATGCCTGGAGCAAACAGCCGCTGTGGCAGGCCCTCGGTGCGGTACAGGCCGGGCATGTGGCCGATGTGGACGGTAACGTCTGGGCACGCAACCGCGGCATCATGGCGTCCGAGCAGATTGCCGAGGATGCGCTGAAGATCCTGACCGGCAAGGACCAGGAGTGAGCCGTACCCTGGCGCTGTGCTTTGCTTTCGGGGCGATGAGTGCGGTAGGCCTTGGGCTGTTCTGGTTGTCGTTATCGGTCTACTCGCCCTTTGTCATTACCCGGCAGGATGCCTTCCACGGGCTGTTCTCCGGCGGCCAGGGCGGTACGCAGATTGCCTTTGTTGTCGCGCAGCTGCGTGTGCCCCGAGCAATGGCGGCTGCCCTGGTAGGGGCTGCATTGGCCATGGCGGGCGCACTCATGCAGGGTATTACTCGGAATGAGCTAGCATCGCCTTCTCTGTTTGGTGTCACGGCGGGAGCGGCGCTGGGGCTGGCGCTCTTTTCAACCGAATTGGTGGCGCTGCCATTGCCGGGCGGCGCCATGATCATGACCTTGCTGGGCGGTGCGTTTGCCTGGGGGATCGTGTTCAGCCTGGGCAAGGCGTGGTCGGTGGGGGATACCCAGGGCCGTCTGGTACTGGCCGGTGTGATTGTCGCGGCGCTGTGTGCGGCATTGACACGGCTGACCATCATTCTGGTCGAAGATCAGGCGCAGAATGTCCTGAACTGGCTGGCAGGCTCCTTTGCCAACGTCACTTACAGCCAGGTTGGACTGCTGTGGCCTGCCGTGCTGATCGGCAGCGTCCTGGCGCTGGCCTGCGCGCCCCGGCTCAATCTCATCAACCTGGGCGATGACGCGGCCCGCTCGCTGGGTGTTCGGCTTGCCGGGCTGCGGCTGCTGGTCTTTGCGGTCAGCCTGTTGCTGGTAGGCGCGAGCGTCTGTGCTATCGGGCCGATCGGCTTTGTCGGCCTGGTCGCGCCCAACATGGCGCGCTACTGGCTGGGGCACGACTACCGTGTGCTGGTGCCCGCCAGTGCCGCTCTTGGCGCGGTCATCGTTCTGGCCTCCGATATCCTGGCTCGCGCAGTGGCGTTTCCGGCTGAAACGCCGGCTGGTGTAGTGACGGCTCTAGTGGGGGCGCCGTTTTTCCTATGGCTGGCGAGGCGCTCCCGATGAGCCGTCCTGCCGCTAGCCTGATCGCGCTTATTGCCGTATTGCTCGTCGTCTGCCTGGCGAGTCTGTGCATCGGCACGCAATGGTTGAGCCCTGTCGAGGCGATCCAGCACGTTATCGCCCATGACGCGCAGGACTTTCTTGTCTGGCGGCATCGTCTGCCGCGAACATTGATCGCTGTGCTGGCCGGAGGAAGCTTTGCCCTGGCAGGCGCGTTGGTGCAGGGCGTGATTCGCAACCCGCTCGCTTCACCCGAGATTCTGGGGGTAACCCAGGGTGCAGGGCTGGCATTGACCATCGCGCTGATCTATTTCCCTGCGCTTTCGCTTGTCTGGCTACCCGGGGTAGCCTGCCTTGGAGGTGCGCTTGGCGCAGGTGCCCTGGCACTCTACAGTGCCGGGCGATCCTTTTCCGGGGTACGTTTTGCGTTATCGGGTGTGGCGATCTCACTCACCCTTGGCAGCGTGATCGAGTTTCTGATCCTGTCTCACCCACTCAACATCAATACCGCCCTGCTAGCCCTGACCGGTAGCCTGTGGAGCCGCACCTGGCACCATGTTGGACTGGCCGTACCGCTGCTGGCAGGGCTGCCCTTGGCGCTTATGCTGGCCAAACCTCTCAATCTGATTGGGTTGGGCGATGAAGCCGCTTCGGGACTGGGGGTTCGCCTGGGCCCTGCACGACTCGCCGTGCTGGTACTGGCCGTGATCCTGACAAGTCTGGGCGTGGCGATCATCGGACCGGTCAGCTTTATCGGTCTGGTCGCACCGCATCTTGCGCGCCGCCTGATCGGTGGCCGTCATCAGTGGCTACTGCCAGCAAGCGCCATTGTAGGCGCCATTCTGCTGGTACTGGCCGATACCTTGGGGCGAGGACTGATTCCACCGGTTGAGATTCCAGCCGGTATTCTCACGGCCATCATTGGCGCGCCGTATTTTCTATGGCTGCTCACGCGGCTCAAGGGGTGACTCCATGCTCGAAGCAGTCGCATTGACACTGGGATATGGCAGCAAGGCCATTGTCGACACGCTTCACTTCAAGGCACCTGCCGGCCAGGTGACAGCCTTGATCGGCCCCAACGGCTGCGGCAAGTCGACCTTGCTCAAGGCCTTTGCCCGAGTGCTGACACCCACGCAGGGCGAAATAAGGTTGGGCGGTAGGGCATATGCCTCTCTGTCTGCGAAGGAGATCGCTCGGCAGGTTGCCTTTCTGCCGCAAGTGTTGCCTGTGCCGGAGGGGGTGACGGTCGAACAGCTGGTGGGCTACGGGCGTAGCCCGCATAACGGCCTTTGGGGACGTCTGCGCCAGATGGACAAACCCCATGTGGAAGCAGCGCTTGAACGCATGGGGCTTGGCGAGCTGCGTGGTCGGCTGCTGGCGGACCTTTCCGGTGGCCAACGTCAGCGCGCCTGGTTGGCCATGGTATTGGCGCAGGATGCATCCGTGGTTCTGCTGGACGAACCCACAACCTATCTGGATATCTGCCATCAGGTCGAGCTGCTCGAACTGATGCAGTCGCTTGCAGGGGAGGGCAAGACCGTAATTACCGTACTGCACGACCTGAATCAGGCCTGTCGCTATGCTGATCACTTGGCTGTGATGAAACAGGGTGCCCTGCAAGCGCTCGGCTCACCTCACGAGGTTATCAACCCTGCTTTGGTGAAAGAGGTGTTTGGCGTCCGGGTACAGGTCATGAAAGAGCCCTGCGCCGGCACCCCGATGTGCGTCATCGAAGGTGTAGCCTAAACAGGGTATCGGCAGATGGGGTCGCCTAGACGGGGTCGCCTAGACGAGATCGTCTGGACAGGGCCCATCAGGTGGTGATTCCGGTCTGTACTCTAAGCGGTCAGGTTATGAGCCGTCTGCGCATCGGCCAGAATATCCCTGAGCCGTTCGGCAAGCTGCATCAGCCTGACCGGCTTCATAAGTACTACGATCCGGTTGGCCCTATCCAGATCATTGTTGCAGGGATAGCCTGACACGATCATAGCGGGCAGGTGTGGCCGCCGCGCCCGCAACTGATCGATCAGCTCCCGACCATTCATGCCGGGCATGGACAGGTCTGTGACCACCGCATCAGCGGCGTCTCGGGCATCGGCTTCAAGCGCTGCCAGGGCATTGTTCGCGACGGTTACGCGATAACCGCTGGCCTCCAGAAATCCTTCAAACAACATGGCGATTTGCGTGTCGTCATCTACTACCAGAATGTGTTGCATGTATTCCTCAGACTGAACACAAGGCATCAAGGCGTGGAAGAAGGCTTGTCACGCTTGAACACCGCATGGATATGGTCCACCAGCTCGTTACGGCGATAGGGTTTACTCAGAACGTTCATCGAAGCGTCTCTAACGTTCTGGTTGGCCAGCTCATCCATGTATCCCGTGGCAAGCAGGACAGGGAGGTTAGGCAGCCGCTGCCTGACACGTTCTACAAGTACCAGGCCATTCATGCCTCCCGGCATGATCACATCCGTAAATAATAGATCGACCTTTCCATGGCGGTCGAGCAGCTGAAGTGCTTCCTCGCCGCTCTGGGCCGAGAGCACCGTATAACCCAGCGAACTCAAGTAATCCTCAGTTACCCGACGTACATCTTCACTGTCCTCTACAAGCAGAATGGTGCCCGACTCTGAAGGCTGTGTTGAGGCGCGAAACGGCTGCTGGTGCGAAGAAAAAGCCTGCTCCTGCGTAATCGGGAAAATCATGCGTACGGCCGTCCCCTTGCCCTGTTCGCTTTCGATTTCCAGGCGTCCATTGGATTGCTGAACGAAACCGTGAACCATGGCCAGCCCCAATCCGGTGCCTGGCGCCTTGGTCGTAAAGAAAGGCTCTGTGGCACGGCGAATCACTTCGGGGGACATGCCTTCGCCTTCATCGATGACACAAATCACCACATACCCACCCGGAGGCAGGTGGTGCACATCAATGCGCTCACGGTTGGTTATCGTGGCTGTTCCAATCGTCACCTTGCCGCCCTTGGGCATGGCGTCGCGTGCGTTGATGAGCACATTGAGTAGGGCCATCTCCATATGCGTTGGGTCGATCGTGCAATAAGGCAGGCCTGGTTTGAGGTCCAGGCGCAGATCGATTCGCTCGCCCAACGCCCGCACCAGCATTTCGCTGAAATCGACGATCAGGGCGTTCAGGTTAAGGCGTTTGGGTTCGAGCCGTTGTTTGCGAGCAAAGGCCAGCAGCTGTTGCGTCAGCTTGCCGCCCCGTTCGGCCGCTTGTTGTGCGTTCTCAATGGCCTGAGAGAGGATCGGATGGGTATGTGCGTACTGACCCGCCAGTTCGAGGTTGCCCGTAATGACTTGTAGAAGATTATTGAAGTCATGGGCCAGCCCCGCGGTGAGTTGCCCGATAGCCTCCATCTTCTGTGCCTGCCGAAACGAGTTTTCGGTGAGCCGCCGCTGGGTGATATCCATCTGCGAGGCAAACCAGTAGAGCAACTTGCCGTTCTGATCCGACACCGGCCCCATGAACAGCGCATTCCAGAAAGGCGTTCCGTCAGCTTTGTAGTTGAGAATGTCTACAGCCACTGCGCGATGTTCACTCAAGGCAGTGCGGATTTCGGCAACTGTAGTCTGGTCGGTCTGCTCGCCTTGAAGGAGGCGACAATTGCGACCCAGGATGTCTTTTTCAGTATATTGCGTCAGGTCCATAAACGCCTTGTTGGCGAATACGATGGGCGTATCAGGCTGATTGGGATCGCAGACGACCATCGGCATGCGGGTCATCTGCACCGCGGCAAAAAAGATATTGTTACGTTCATCAAGGCCTGTGTGGGTAACGTAACCTGCCTGCCAATGGTTTTCGCCGGGATTGCCCAAGGGGTTATAGGCATTGCCTTCCAGTTCGCCGGACGCCGGTACGCCTGCGCTTTGGCCGTCGCCTTCAACCTTAATCGCCTGTTCACGTTCGAAATCGCTTTTGCCCAGGACCATGCTCGCTTCCCATATGAAATACAAACCCGTCGGAGAAAGGCAGAACGGCATTCCTGGCTATTGTCATGATAGGGTCTGTCGCTGACCTGACGTCGATGCCTTAGCTACTCTTGAATGGACTTTAAGCGGCTCGATTGGGTTTCATGCCTTATCCTTCCGTTGATCACATCAGGGCTTCTGGAATCATGCCGTATTTATCGCTGTGCTTTTGGACGCGCCGGGCTTCAGCGCTGCGGCGGCGAGACCTATCGGTTATTCTGGGAGTCCTCATCGCCTCGGTTGAATATGCTCAGGCGTTCGAGCGTAAATCGGTGCAGGTGGGCATTCATACGGTCACGGTCGAGGTTGCCGATACCGCTAGTAAGCGTGAGCAGGGGCTCATGCATCGGCATCAGTTGCCAGAAATGCATGGCATATTGTTTGTGTTCGATGAACCCAAGAAAGTGTGCTTCTGGATGCACGATACGATACTGCCGCTCTCGATTGCCTTTCTCGATGCGCGAGGCCGTATCGTCGATATTCAGGATATGGAGCCGTTAAGCGAGGACTTGCACTGTGCGCCGTCCGAGGTCACGCAGGCGCTGGAAATGAACAAGGGGTGGTTCAGGCGGCAAGGCGTCAAGACAGGTGATCAGGTACAGGGTTTATAGCGTCTGGCTAGCGTCAGACGCCTAAAGGTTCCTGCAACGCGTTGGCGGTCCCTCATGCTGGGCGTGGAGCACGCCGCTCCGACCGCAGGAGCGGCGTCACTGTATCAGCCGAACTGTAGGCCGTAACCCCAAAGCAATACGGTCATCGCCATCAGCAGTTCAAGCACGAGCACGCCAATGGCCAGTGTCGAGCCCGACATGATGAAGCCTTCACGGCGATCGATATTCAGAAAGTTCGGGATACCTACATAGAGCAGGTAGGCGGTGTAGCAGAGCCCGACAATCCCGGCCAACGCACACAGCCAGACCAGCGGGTAAAGCGCAACAAGGCCGCTTAAAAACATAGGTGTGGCGATGTAACCTGCAAAGACTACGCAGCGTTCCTTGCTGGGCCGGTCAGGATAGCGCCGTGCCAGCCAGTGAATCACACTGCCCATCACGTAAACGGCACCCAGCATCAAGGCATAGGACATTACCCCTATCGTGAAGGCTGTCCAGGGTGACAGGCGAAGAAGATGATTACCGCCAAAGCTCCAGCCCAGTTGGGTCGTGCCAATAAAGGCGCAGACTGCTGGAATCGCAGCCAACCAGAGGATGTGATGCGCATACGCATGGGAAACCGACTCCCTCTCGTTATCGATCTGCTTCCATTCACGATCAGGATGGGCCAGAAGGCCCCAAACGTGATTGATCATGACACACCTCACTTTCGCCGAAGGACGCAATCGGCGAAACGTTGTAGGTCCTCCGCAGCAGGCCGCTGCAAGAGGTGCGGCCTGTTTTCAGTATAGAAAGTCAAAATGCTTGGTCAGGTCATTGCTATGAGCATTTGGTCATAAGTAACAAACCTTAAAGATCAATCCGAAATGAAGAGATCGGCTACCTGCTTACTGACCGATGAATGGTCTACCTGAGCTGGGCTGGGCACCATAGAGCCGATAGATGGTAAGGCCTGATGTCAGGTCGCTATCAGGAAGTTTGATTTGCCTCTCACTTTGAAAGTGTGCGCTGGAACTCAACCTCCTCGCTCTGGATCATAGGCCGATCCCGCCATGCAATCGGCGACCCTTCGCCCGCCCAATCAAGCGTGGGCACAGACCTTACCGAGTGACGGATCACAGCATGCGCTATTTGTGTTCAGCTTTATTGACTTCATGGCTGCTGGCCTCGCCCACGTGGGCCATGGCAGAGCAAAGCAAGGAAACCTCCCTGATCAGCAAGGCTGATCAAACGAGCCTCACGGAAAAGCCTCGTGCCAAGCGTAAGGGCGGTGTTCGTCTCCTGACATTGAACACCAAAGCAGGCAAAGCGCTGGAAGTCCGCAATGATATGGACGTACCCGTAACGGTGACGGTGCGCTTGAGCCGTACTGTCAATGTAGGCGGGGTTGGTAATGGCGTGATTCGCCAGACGGTCCCAGCCAATAGTCAGCTTCGCGTGGCCACGCTACAGAAACGTCAGCAGGGCTTCCCGATGCACTATGACCAGGCGTTCAGCTTTTCTCCTCATTTCGCACCAGGCAGTGGCGGCGGGCTGGGCAACCCCAACAGTTTGGCCAGTATTACAGCCGGCTACGCCTATTCCTTGCCCTGGCAGGGCGGTCCGTTCTTTATCAGCCAGGGCGCGAACGGTGACTTCAGCCACCATACGCCCAAAGGCCGTTATGCCGTGGATGTCGCCATGCCTGAAGGCACGCCCGTCGTAGCGGCGCGTAGCGGTACTGTCATCGAGATCCAGAATCGCCAGTTCGGGCATGGACCGAGTCCGTCAGGCAACTTTGTTCGTATCCAGCATGATGATGGTACTCAGAGTGCCTATCTGCATCTCAAGCGTGGCTCGGTTGTCGTAAGGGAAGGGCAGAAGGTTACGACAGGCACACCCCTGGCGCAGTCAGGCAATACCGGACGCAGTACCGGGCCGCACCTGCATTTCGTGGTTCAGCAGGGCGAGGGGGATGCGCTGGTGTCCATTCCTTTCCGCTTCGCCAGACCTGTAGGCGAGTTGCCCAACTTCGCGCTGGGCGGGCAGTAAACATCGCATGGCGGGGCCCGCTTGCCCCGCCTGCCTATCAGCGTGAAACGATCAGACGCACGCCCAGCGCGACGAAAATGCCGCCTGCGACTCGATCGAGCCATAGCCCAATACGGGGCTTTCGCTGCAGCCATTGCCCGGCTGCGCCCGAGAAGTACCCCAACAGACCAAACAGCACCGCCGCCTGAAGTGTGAACAGTACGCCCAGCTGCAGGATTTGCAGACTGGCATGACCCTGTTCGGCGATCACGAACTGCGGCAAAAAGGACAGGAAGAACAGCACGACTTTTGGATTGATCGCATTGGCGAACAGACCTTTGAAGAACAGCTTGCTCAGCGACTCATCAATCTGAACATCATTGTTGATACGCGTCTGCCCGGTACTACGCAGCGCCTGGATACCAAGCCATATCAGGTAGAGCCCGCCGGCAATCTTGAGGGCAGTGAAGGCCGTGGCCGAGGCGGCAATCAGTGCACTGACGCCCAGCGCGGCCAAGGCGGTATGCGCCAGACAGCCGAGTGCGCAGCCAAAGCCAAATACCATGCCGCGCAGGCGCCCTTTGGAGACGCCAATACCTAGAACCATCAAATTGTCTGGACCCGGTGAGGCGGTGATCAAAAGAGCCAAGGCCAGAAAGCTTAAGAATTGCTCAGGTGAGAGCATGTGAATCATCTCTTCTCGTAATGGGGAGCAAGAGATAGTGCAGGGAGGGCGGTACAACGTAAAGGGGGTAGAAGCACCACGCCTCGCTCAAGGTCCTTGAGAGACACCCATAAGCGAGGCGTGGCGTGCTGTTGCGCTACATCAACCGAACCGTCCGGTGATGTAGTCTTCGGTCTGCTTTTGCTTAGGCTTGGTAAAGATCAGGTCTGTCGACCCCACTTCGATCAATTCACCCAGGTACATGAACGCAGTGATATCCGAGCAGCGGGCGGCCTGTTGCATGTTGTGGGTCACGATCACAACAGTGAACTGCTCTTTCAGGTCCGTGATCAGCTGTTCAATCTTCATGGTGGAGATCGGGTCGAGCGCTGACGTGGGTTCGTCCAGTAGCAGTACGCGGGGACGCAGGGCAATGGTCCGGGCGATACACAGGCGCTGCTGCTGACCGCCGGAAAGACCCAACGCGCTCTGCTGGAGCTTGTCCTTCACCTCATCCCACAATGCCGCGCCGCGAAGGGCCTGTTCCACGCGATCGTTCATTTCAACGCGGGACAGTTTCTCGTGATGGCGAATGCCATAGGCCACGTTGTCGAAGATCGACATCGGGAAGGGCACCGGCTTTTGGAATACCATGCCCACGGTGCTGCGCAGGCGGCTCAGCGAATACTTGGGATCGAGGATGTTCTCGCCATCAAGCAGGATCTCGCCGGTAGCCTTCTGATTGGGGTATTCGGCATAGATGCGGTTGAAGATACGCAGAAGCGTGGACTTGCCGCAGCCGGATGGGCCAATGATCGCGGTGATCTTGTTGGCCGGGATATCCAGGTTGATGGATTTCAGCGCGATATGGTTCTTGTACTGGAACCCAACGTTGCGCGCGCAGATTTCTGGCATATGCGTCTGAAGATTGCTCATTGGGCACCTTTATTACGGGAGAAAACGAAACGGGATAGAAGGCTCAGGACCAGGACAAAGATAGTTAGCAACAGCGCACCTGCCCATGCCAGGGCCTGCCAGCTTTCGAACGGGCTCATGGCGAACTGGAAGATGGTGACCGGCACACTGGCCATCGGCTTGAGCAGGTCGGAGTTCCAGAACTGGTTGCCAAAGGCGGTAAACAACAGCGGCGCTGTTTCACCGGTGATACGCGCCATGGATAGTAGAACGCCTGTTACCACACCAGCTTTGGCTGCGCGTAGCAGGATTTCAATGGTGACTTTCCACTGCGGAATACCCAACGCCAGGGCCGCCTCACGCAGGGAGGCAGGCTGCAGCTGAAGCATTTCGTCCGTGGTCCGGGTCACCACTGGAATCACCAGCATGGCCAGCGCAAGTCCACCGGCAAAGCCCGAAAAGCTGATCGAGCCGTTGGTGAACTGGTTCATCGGGATCACGACGGCGGTGTAGACGAACAGACCGATCACGATGGACGGGGCGGACAACAGGATATCGTTCACGAAACGAATCACCGTGCCCAGCCTGGAGGTACGAGCGAACTCGGCCAGCCATAGTCCGGCCAGAATGCCGATGGGCGCACCAATAGCCAGGGCAAGCAGGCTGATCAGCACGCTGCCATACAAGGCGTTGGCCAAGCCCCCTTCGGCGCCGGGCGGTGGCGTCATCTCGGTAAAGAGCGTCAGGCTCAGCGCACTACCACCCTTGATCAGGGTAGTGGCCAGAATCCAGACCAGCCAGCCAAGGCCGATGATCGCCGCCGCGCTGCTGAGCGTCATGGCGATGGCGTTCTTGATCTTGCGGGCGCGATAGAGGTTTTCGTTGACGGCCATCAATTACCTGCCCGACGCGACATACGCGCCAACATGAGACGGGCCAGCATCAGCACGATGAACGTGACGACGAACAGCAAAAAGCCCAGGGCGATCAGCGAGGAGCGGTGCAGATCCGTGTAGGCCTCGTTGAACTCGTTAGCGATGACCGAAGCAATGGAGCTGCTGGGCATCATCAGCGACAGGGACAGCTGGTGGGCGTTACCCAATACAAAGGTCACGGCCATGGTTTCTCCAAGCGCCCGTCCCAGGCCCAGGAAGATACCGCCGACGACTGCTGAGCGAGTGTAGGGAAGAACGATATCCCAGCAGACTTCCCATGTCGTCGAGCCCAATGCATAGGCCGATTCTTTCAGCTGTTGTGGAACGGTACGGAAGACTTCATACATCACCGATGTGATGAAGGGCAGAATCATGATCGCCAGAATAATGCCGGCGCTCAGCATACCGATACCCAGCGCCGGACCCTGGAACAGGCCGCCGATAACCGGGATAGCGCCTAGATAGTCATTGATCCAGGGCGCCAGATACTCCGCCATGAACGGGCCGAATACGAACAGGCCCCACATCCCGTAGATGATCGAGGGGATGCCGGCAAGCAGTTCGACTGCGGACGCAACCGGCGTACGCAGCCACGGTGGTGCGATCTCGCTCAGAAACAGCGCGATGCCAAAGCTGACCGGTACGGCCAGAATCAGCGCAATCAGAGAGGTAACCAGTGTGCCGTAGATAGGCACCAGGGCGCCGAAGCGTCCGTTGACCACGTCCCACTCGCTGCTGGTCAAGAAGGACCAGCCAAAGGTGGTAAAGGCCAGGCGACCACCCCAGAGTGTGGATACCGCTGCGCCAAGCATGACGAACAGGACAAGCAGTGCAGCGGTCAGCAGGGTAATACGGAACCAGCGGTCATGGCGCGTATCGCGTCTGGCACGCTGCTCTCGTTGTTCCCGGGTGGCGGTCGTATAGGGTATAGCGGGCATTTTTCAGGATCCTTCAGCAGTGCACCCCGCCTCGACGATCGAGGCAGGGTGCACGGGGAGGGGCAGTGGGGAATCAGCTCTTGAAGTCAGATGCCCAATACGCCTCGATCTTCTTGACCAGGGAGTCCGGCAGCGGAACGTAGTCCAGTGCAGCGGCATCCTTCTGGCCGTTTTCCAGGGACCACTTGAAGAAATCGAAGGCGACCTTGCTACGCTCGGCGTTCTTCGGTTCCTTGTACATGATCACCCACGTCGTGGCAGTGATTGGCCACGCGTCAGCACCTGGCGCGTTGGTCATCAGCAGGTTGAAGTCCTTGGAGGCGCCCCAGTCTGCAGTATCAGCAGCGGCCTGGAAGCTCTTCGCGTTCGGCTCAACAAAGGTGCCTGCCGCGTTTTTCAGCTGAGCATGGGACATCTTGTTTTGCAGGGCATAGGCGTATTCCACGTAACCAATGGAGTTCTTGATCTGCTTGATGTAGGCAGAAACCCCTTCGTTACCCTTGCCACCTACACCGGTCGGCCAGTTGATTGTGGTGCCGAAGTTGACCTTTTCCTTCCACTCAGGGCTAACCTTAGCCAGGTAGTTGGTAAAGTTGTAGGAGGTGCCCGAGCCGTCGGAGCGGTGTACGACGGTGATGTTGGCCGAAGGCAGCTTCAGGTCCGGGTTCAGCGCGGCGATGGCCGGGTCGTTCCAGGTCTTGATGGTACCCATGAAAATCTTGGCCAAGGTTTCGCCGTCCAGCTTCAACTGGCCGGGCGCAATGCCTTCCACGTTAACGACCGGTACGATACCGCCGATCACGCTGGGGAACTGACCCAGACCTGACTTTTGCAGATCGTCAGTGCTCAGCGGGGCGTCGGAGGCACCGAAATCAACCGTGCCCGCCTTGATCTGGGCAATACCGCCGCCCGAACCAATGGACTGGTAGTTGATACGGTTTTGGGTTTTCTGGCTGTAAGCCTGAGACCACTTCGACAGTACCGGATAGACGAAGCTGGAACCGGCGCCTGTAACGTCTGTTGCATGAGCGACCGTGCTCAGGCAGAGAGCAGACAGAAGAGCGGCAAGACGGAAAGTGCGAGTGGCGTACACGATGCCTCCTAGGCATGTCTGGCTGTTAAGTGAGGCAGAAGCTAGTTTGTGTACGTGAAATTAAAGCGACAAATATGTTACAGAATTATGAACAAGCGGCACTGAGCCATCAGGAGATTGTATCCAGGCGTGTTTTTCGGCTTTTAAATTGTCGTTATCCCCCTGAAAACAAAGGGTTCCGGAGGATATGGAAGGTTTATCCGAAATTTTTTGTCTATTTGTGCAAACCGACCGTGTGGGTGCTGTCACGGTCGGTTTTAAGACAGGTTATTACGTGAGTCAGCCTGGAAGGCTTAACGCGGTGATTCGGCATTACCTTCTTTCTGAGGGTCTTTTTCAGCTTCCTCAAGGCGCGCGGCATGATCAGCTTCTGCCGCGGCGGCACGCTCGGCATCGGCTGCCTGCTGATTACCGGCGGCTTCATGCTCCTTGGCCTTTTGCGCGTGTTCAGCAGCCTCCTTGCGGTGGTCCTCAGGCTGGTCATCACACCCGCCGAGTCCTGCCAGGGCCAAGGCTGTAAACAGGATGGCTAACCATTGGCGCATGGTGTACTCCCCCTTCTCATAATGATGTCGCTTGGAAGACAGCCGCTTTGCGTTAGTTCCAGCGAGGGCCACGCAAGCGGCTGTCTGCAGTGGTTGAGCCTGAAAACTGAGAACTACGGCAATGCTTGAGCAGAAAAAAACTGTGGCGGTAGAGGCGATGGGTATCGCTGTGCGCCACCCATCGTGCGGGCGCTACGAAATGAGCCGTAGCGCCATGACCGGGCTTAGGTGTTGGCTGTCAGGACCTCTTCCATCCAGTGCACGACTGCTTCGCCATCGATGCCCATGCACACGTCGACAAGAGGTGACTGGTTCCACCGGTCTCCTACGAACTGGCGGCCTTCGGGTGCAAATACGGTCTGGCCTTCGGCAAGCCCCTCGGTTATCACGTTCAGGTGGCCGCGTACGGTCTGGAACCACTCCGGATGACGCAGGAATGCTACGGCGCAGCTGTCATGGGGTGTACAGCCGTCTATGCCCAGGGCCGATTTGTAGAACTTGGCATAGAAGGCGTAACTATGGGCCAAGAGTGGACCCAGGGTGCGGTGCGCTTCGGTGATGCGCTGCATGCGCACCGGATCGAGGCAGGTGCGGTGGGTAACGTCCAGGCCTACCAGCGTGAGCGGCCAGCCAGCCGTCATGACGCGGGCGGCTGCATGCGGGTCGGAAAACATGTTGGCTTCCGCCAGTGGCGTAACGTTGCCGCCCTCACGGATCGAGCCGCCCATGACGATCACCTGCTTTACGCGGTGGATAACGTCCGGATCAAGCTCCAGGGCCTTAGCCAGATTACCCAGCGGGCCGACAGCCACCAGGGTGATTTCGCCGGGGCGCTTGCGCGTTTCCTCGACAATGAACTCGGCCGCACTTTGGGACACCGCCTGACGCGTCGGGGCGGGCAGGTTCAGATTGCCCAGGCCGTCATCGCCATGCACATGGGCGGGAACAGGGTGAGGCGTTTTTTCCAGCGGAGTACCCATGCCCTGGGCCACGGGAATGTCCTGACCCGCCAGCTCGACAAGCGATAAGGCATTACGCGTGGCCGTCTCGATCGAGACATTGCCGAAGGTGGTGGTCAGGCCAACCACTTCGATGCCCGGATCAGCCATGATGATGGCAATGGCCTGGGCGTCATCAATGCCCGGATCGGTGTCGAAAATGATAGGGGTTGTCATGCGGTCATGTCCTTCTTGCTAAAGGGGGTGGTGGCGTTTGCATCAAGGCGCGCCAGGACCCGATAGGGGCACGGTAACTTTGCCGGTGGAAACGAGTCCACTGTTTCCTGCCTTTTTCTGGCCGTTACGGCCTTCTGCAAGAGGACGATAAGCATGATCAAGTCTCAGGGCTATGCCGCTCATTCCCCTCAGGATCCACTGGTACCGTACAACTTCGACCGGCGTGATGTAGGCCCACACGATGTACAGATCGATATTTTGTACTGCGGCGTCTGCCATTCGGACCTGCACACTGCGCGCAATGAATGGAAGAACACGCTATACCCGTCAGTACCGGGACATGAAATCGTTGGTCGTATCGTAGCGGTTGGTGATCATGTGACCCGTTTCAAGGTAGGCGATCTGGCTGGCGTAGGGTGCATGGTCGACAGCTGTCAGCAATGCTCTTCCTGCAATGAAGGGCTGGAGCAATATTGCGAGAACGGTTTCGTTGGTACCTATAACGGGCCGGTCTTTGGCGGCGAGAATACCTATGGCGGTTACTCTGACAATATCGTCGTCAGCGAAAAGTTTGTTCTGAAGATCACTCATACCGAAAATCTGGCTGCCGTTGCACCGCTCCTGTGTGCCGGTATTACTACTTACTCTCCGCTCAGTCACTGGAAGGTCGGTCCGGGCAAAAAGGTCGGTGTCGTTGGTCTGGGCGGCCTGGGTCACATGGCGGTCAAGATTGCCCATGCAATGGGGGCCCATGTCGTACTGTTTACAACCTCGCCCGAGAAGAAAGACGACGCGTTGAGACTGGGTGCTGACGAAGTGGTAGTGTCGAAAAATCAGGACGAGATGAATGCACACCTGAACAGCTTTGATTTCATCCTTAACTGCGTGGCCGCCTCGCACAACCTGGACGCGTTCATTTCCTTGCTCAAGCGTGACGGCACCATGACGCTGGTGGGCGCGCCCGGTGAGCCGCATCCGTCTCCCGACGTGTTCAACCTGATCTTCAAGCGTCGCCAGATTGCCGGATCGTTGATTGGCGGAATTGCCGAGACCCAGGAAATGCTGGATTTCTGTGCCAAGCACAACATCGTCTCCGACATCGAAATGATCAAGATGCAGGACATCAACGAAGCCTATGAGCGCATGCTCAAGGGGGACGTGAAGTACCGTTTCGTGATCGATATGGCCTCGCTGAAAGAGGCCGCTTCTGTCGCCGCCTGATCACTGACAGACAAAAAGCCCGCCCTGTGCGGGCTTTTTTATAGGTGGGGTAGAAGGGCCAGTCGCTTGAGTTCAGCCACAACACACCTTACGCGTGCCTCCACGGTCATATCGCCTTCCAGCCTAAGCACCGGGCAGGTACGCTGGCACAGCCAGGCGGTATGGTTAGCAAGGCTCCTGCTCCCAACCGCGGGACCACTATCGTATTGAGCAGCCCAGTCCAGTGGACGTAAAGCTGTTGATGGCCCGGCAGGCCTAAGAGGAGGTTTGCACCATGACTGCCACACTAAGCGCACCGATTCCCAGTGATTACGAGGCACTGGTTGCCTGGGTGCCTACGGCTGACGCCTGCGCGCGCTGGGCAGGGCCCCTGCTCAGGTATCCGTTTACTGCCGTTGAGTTGCCGGAACTGCTGGAGGTGCCCGGCAAGAGCTTTTCATTGGTAGAAGGCGCCAATCGGCCGCTTGCCTTTGGGCAATACCGAACCGTCTCGCCCGATACCGTCCATTTGTGCCGCATCATCGTCTCGCCTGACTGGCGGGGCCACGGTTATGGCAAGCAGTTGTGCGAGCAACTGATTCGGCAGGCTGTGGCGGACACAGGCGCTTCCATGGTTACGTTGCGCGTCTACTGGGACAATGCCGTGGCACAGTCGCTGTACCACAAGCTCGGCTTCAAACCAGTGGAGCTGCGCTCGGATGTGGATGTCATTGGCATGCGACTGATCCTGGCCGAGCAAACCGGTTAGCAGCCGGGCGGCTCATTCTTTAAAAGCCAGATCAACCGGTCTGCCGTCCGCTGGAAATCAGGGTCTGAAGGGTGCGAAAGCAGCGCATCAAGGCGTAAGCTCATGGGCCGTCCTGTCCGTAGGGGAGGAAGACGCAGCAGAGGCCGCGCGCCGTTTGAAGCGCATGACCAGTGCATACAGGAGCGGGACGAAAAACAGGGTCAGCAGCGTGGCCGAGAGCATGCCGCCGAAAACGCTGGTGCCAATGGCGTGCTGGCTGGCCGAGCCCGGGCCCTGGGAAAACATGAGGGGCAGCACGCCGAACATGAAGGCTAGGGACGTCATGACGATAGGGCGCAGGCGCATCCGGGCGGCGTCCAGAATGGCCTGACGCAAGGGAGTGCCCTCATGCTGGAGTTCGCGGGCCACCTCAATGATGAGGATGGCGTTCTTGGCAGTGAGGCCCATGATGGTGATGAGGCCGACCTTGAAGTACAGGTCGTCCGGCAGTCCGCGCAGCGTAGTGGCCATGACCGCACCGATGATGCCCAGCGGAATCGCCAGGATGACTGCAAAAGGTACCGACCAACTCTCGTAGAGCGCTGCCAGGCACAGAAAGATCACCAGAATGGACAGGCCGAACAGCAGGGGTGTCTGATCGCCGGACAGCCGCTCCTGGTAGGACTGCCCAGCCCATTCGTAGCCGACTCCGGTGGGTAGCTCGCCGACCAGACGTGCCATGGCGTCCATCGCCTGGGTGGTGCTGTAGCCCGCCGCCGGTGTGGCGTTGATGGACAGCGAGGGGAAGCCGTTGAAGTGCTCAATAGCCATCGTGCCCACCGTCCATTTGAGCGTCACGAAGGTGCTTAGCGGCACCATCTCGCCGTCGGCATTACGAACGCGAGCCTGGAGCAGGCTGTCAGGTTGTTGCCGGTCCTTGCCCTCGGCCTGGATGACGACTCGGCGGACCTGATTGTCATGGATGAAGTCCCCTACATAGAGCGAGCCGTAAAGGGTGGCCATGGTCGAGTTGATCTCATCCACCGAGACGCCCATGCTCTGGGCTTTCAAGCGATCAATGGAAACCTTGAGCTGCGGCGTGTCGTCCTGCCCCGAGTAGGTGGCGGTAGCGAATACAGGATTCTGCCGTGCCAGTGTCAGGAGCTTGTCCTTGGCAGCCAGCAAGGCTTCGTGCCCAAGCCCTGCGCGGTCCTGAAGACGCATGTCGATACCGGCGGTGCGTCCCATGGAGGGCAGCGGCGGGGTGTTCAAGGCCTGGATAGTGACGTTGGGGATCGACGCGACGCCATTGGCAAAGTGCTCGTTCAGTCGTGCGATGATGGCATCGACGTGCTGATCGGGCGCCTTGCGTTCGGACCAGTCCTTGAGCGTGGGCCAGATCATGGCAGCGTTCTCTCCGCCGCCGAAATAACTGAAGCCCTGCAGGGTGAAGAGCTGGCCGACCGAAGGGTCGCTGCGCAGATAGGCCTGTACCTCCTCTACCACCTGATGCGTCATTTCCTGGGTCGAGCCGGTGGGAAGCAGCACGACGGTGGCAAAACTGCCTTTGTCTTCGTTCGGCACAAAGGAACCGGGCAGGCGGCTGAACAGAAGCGCCAGCACGGCCAGCAGAACGAGATACAGCAGCACGAAGCGCACCGGTCGATTCAGGACACCGCCCAGGCTGCGTTGATAGCCTGCCGATAGGGAAGCCGCCCAGCGTCCTACCTTGCCCAGGCGGACAGCGTGTGGTGTTGCCGGCTTGAGCAGCGTGGCGCACAGGGCGGGCGTCAGCGTGAGCGCCAGAAATGCCGAGAAGGCCATCGGCACGGCCAGCGCCACGGAGAACTGCCGGTAGATCGAGCCCGTAGCGCCCTCGAAAAACGCCATCGGGATGAACACGGCAGTCAGTACCAGCGTAATTGCCACAATGGCGCCGCTGATCTGCTGCATGGCCTTGAGCGTTGCCTCGCGGGGCGCCAGTCCTTCCTCGCGCATGATGCGTTCGACGTTTTCCACTACTACGATGGCATCATCCACCAGAATCCCGATAGCCAGGACCATTCCGAACAGGGTCAGCACGTTGATGGAGAAACCCAGTGCCAACATGGCGCCACAGGTGCCGGCCAGGGCTATCGGTACCACGATGGACGGGATCAGCGTGGCGCGCAGGTTTTGCAGAAACACCAGCATGACCAGAAAGACCAGCACCATCGCCTCGATCAGCGTATAGGCCACCTTCACGATGGACATATGCACGTAGGTCGTCGTATCGAACGCCGTCTGGTAGTGCATGCCCGGTGGGAACTGCTGGGACAGCTCCGCCAGTGTGGCCTTGACCGCCTGCGCCGTGCTGAGCGCGTTGGCGCCGGGAGCAAGCTTGATGGAAATGGCGCCACAAGGCCTGCCGTTCACGTAGGAGGGGTAGGTGTAATAATTGCCGCCCAGCTCGACACGGGCCACATCTTGAATGCGCAGGGCCGACCCGTCCGGGTTGACCCGCAGCGGAACCGCGCCAAAGGACTGCGGTGTATCGAGGATTTCCTCAACCGTCAGCGGGGCCGTCAGTGTGGTATTGGCAGGCACTGGGGGCGTGCCAATGGAGCCAAGGGTAATGCGCTCGTTATAGCGGTTAATAGCGCTGACCATATCTGAAGTGGTCACGCCCATGGCGGTGAGCTTGTGGACGTCCGGCCAGATCCGCATGGCGTATTCGGGACTATAGACCTCTACCTTGCCTACGCCGGGCACGCGCAGCAAGGCAGGGCGTACCACGGTGGTGGCGTAGTCGCCCATCTGGATATGTGTGATGTTCGGGTTATCTGCCAGAAGCGTGACGAACAGCAGGTCGTTGTCACCACTCTTGTCCACTTCGATGCCCTGGCGCCGCACGCTTTCCGGCAGGCGCTCCTCGACGCGCTTGATGCGGTTCTGCACTTCAATGGAGGCGATCTGCGGATTGGTGCCCGGCTCAAAGGACAGGCCAATCTCCACCTCTCCCGTGGCGGTACTGTCGGAGGCGAAGTACAGCAATCCCTCAATACCACTCAGCTCGCGCTCGATCACCGATGTCACAGTGCGCTCGATAACCTCGGCTGAAGCCCCAGGGTAGTAGGCCTGTATGCCTACCCGCGGAGGCGAGACGTTTGGATATTGCTCCACCGCCAGACGCAGCGCCGTAAGGCCTCCGCCTAGAAAAATCATGATGGCGACGACCCAGGCGAATACCGGGCGCGCAATGAAAAACGAGGACATGGTCTGCGCTTACTCTTTTGAGGCGACGGGCTGGGTCGTCAGGGCGGCTTGCTTGGGTTCTACGGCTTGGCCGTCCTTCAGGGCGCTGCCACTGAGAATGACCCGCTCGCCGGCGTTCAGGCCGTCCGTGACGCGCCACTGGTTGCCTTCGAGCGTATCGGCGGAAATCGGGCGGCTGTGGGCGTGGTTGGTCTCATCGACAACCATGGTATAGGCGCCTTCACGGGTACGCGTCAGGGCCTGCTGGGGAATGAGAACAGCCTGCTTCTCGCTGGGTTGCTGCAATTCAACCTGTACATACATGCCTGGTAGCAACAGGTGGTCCGGGTTGTCGAAGATGGCGCGCATGGCTACGGTGTCGGTCTTCTCATCCACTGCCCAATCGGAGAAGAGCAGGGTGCCGTTCAAAGGGTAGGTCGAGCCATTGCTCAGTCGCAGGCGCAGGATGGGCTTCTCGCGCTTGTCGGCCTGCTGAAGGCTCTGCCGGAGCGCCAGGGAATCAGCCATGGGCTGGGCAAAATTCACATAAATCGGGTCGATCTGTTCGACTGTAGTTAGCTTGGTGCCTTCATCCTGACCGACCAGTGCACCCTCCGTGACCTCGGCCCGGCGTGCGCGGCCGGCAATCGGCGAGGTCACGTTGGCATAGGCGAGCTTCAGGCGGGCGCTTTGTACCTTGGCTTCGGCTGCCTTCTCGGTAGCCCGTGCCTGCTTCTCGGTAAAGAAATCCTTGCGGTACTGCTGGGCGCTGATGGACTCATCGGCCATCAGCTGCCTGGAGCGTTTGGCAATGTCTTCAGCGGCATCGGCAGCCGCCCGTGCCTGGGCCAGCTCGGCTTCTGCCGCAGCCAACTCGGCCTTGAGCGGAGCCGGGTCGATACGAAACAGCAACGTACCGGCTTTGACCTCCTGGCCCTCCTGGTAGGTGCGAGCCTCCACGATACCTTCCACGCGGGCACGGACTTCTGCCGTACGATAGGCCTCCATCCGGCCGGTGAGACGCGTGGTCAGCGGCTCCGTCGAGGGCGTAACCGTTGCGATGTCCACCTTCGGGACGGCTGGCGTTTGCGTTTCGGCTGCCTTTTCGGTGGGTTCACAACCTTGGAGCAACACGGCCAGCGCCAGCAGCGCGCCCTTTACCACATCCTTCATGCGCTCACCCGGGCCATGCAATAGACATCCACGTAGGCACCGTCACGATAGGCATAGGCGATCTGAGTGCCCTCGTGAACAAAGCCGAATTTTTCATACAGGGCGATAGCCGGCGCGTTATCCGTGTATACCGTCAGCTCAACACGCTTGAGGTTCATCCAGTTGTCGGCGGCATCGATCAGTGCCGCCATCAGCTGGGTTCCCACGCCTTTACCAGTGTGGTCATCCCCAACCGCAATGACCAGCTCCGCCACATGAATCCGCCGGCCTTTCATACGGTTGAGCGTTGCAAAGCCCAACACGTTGCCTTGCTGTTCGGCCAGTACCCGAACGTCTTCAGCGGGGTACTGCTTGATCCAGTCGCTCATGCTCTGAGTGGGTCGGTAGGGTAGGCGCAGCGTACCCCGGCGCGTGCCCGGCTGGTTCAGAATCGATGCCAAAGCCTCGGCATCGCTCTCGCGGATAGCGCGTAGGGTAATGGTCATGAGTCCTCCTTGATTCAGGCCCGTTGTCGGTCAACGATCTCGCCTGAGCGTTCCAATGGTGCGACCGACGCCGCCAGTAATTCCTGAGTATACGGGTGTTGTGGCGCCTGAAAGATCCGGCAAGCCTCGCCGTGTTCTACGACCTTGCCATCCTTGGTGACAATCAGATCATGGGCCAATGCTCGAACCACGGCCAGATCATGGCTGATGAACAGATACGTTAGCCCATGAATCGCTTGCAGGTTACGCAACAGGTCGACAACCTGCTTTTGAACGGTACGATCCAGAGCAGACGTAGGCTCGTCGAGCAATATCAGCTCGGGTTGCAGCACAAGCGCCCTCGCGATGGCGATACGCTGGCGTTGGCCGCCCGAAAACTCATGAGGATAGCGGTGCCGTGTTTCAGGATCGAGACCTACTTCCTGTAAGACCCGAATGATCGCCGATTCCCGCTCTTTGGGTGTGCCGATCTCGTGGATATCCAAACCCTCACGGATGATCTGCTCGACGGACATCCGTGGGCTCAGGCTGCCGAACGGGTCCTGAAACACAATCTGCATGTGGCGACGAAGCGGACGCATCTGCCTGGCGTTAAAGGTTTCGATCGCCTGCCCCTGAAAGCGGATGGCGCCCTGGGCCTGCACCAGTCGCATGATTGCCTGGCCCAAGGTGGACTTGCCTGAGCCGGATTCGCCCACGATGCCCAGGGTACGGCCTTTCTTCAGCTCGAAGCTCACACCATCCACCGCCTTGACATAGTGGCGCTGGCGGCTGAACAACGGTTTGGGCAGCGGAAACCAGACGCGTACATCCTGCGCCTGTATCAGCGAGGCATCGCTGGTTGTTGCTACCGGCCCGCCGTCGGGTTCGGCATCGATCAGCGTGCGGGTGTAAGTATGCTGCGGTGCAGAAAAAAGGGCCTGACAGTTGTTCTGCTCGACCACTACGCCATTGCGCATCACACAGACGCGCTGGGCAATTCGCCGGACTAGATTCAGGTCATGGCTGATAAGCAGCAACGACATGCCAAGGCGCGCCTGGAGGTCCTTCAGGAGTTCGAGGATCTTCTGCTGCACGGTCACGTCCAGGGCTGTGGTGGGCTCGTCGGCGATCAGTAATTCCGGCTCGTTGGCCAGCGCCATGGCGATCATCACCCGCTGGCGCTGGCCACCCGAGAGCTGATGCGGGTAGGCCTTGAGCCGCTTGAGCGGTTCGCGTATGCCGACCAGTTCCAATAATTCGATCACTCGTGCACGCGCGTGCTTGCCGCCCAAGCCCTTGTGCAACGCCAATACTTCGCTGATCTGCCGCTCCACAGTATGCAGCGGATTGAGGGATGTCATGGGTTCCTGAAAGATCATGGCGATACGGTTGCCGCGCAGGATGCGCAGACGCTTTTCGTCTGCGGTCACGAGGTTTTCACCGTTGTAGCAGATGCTGCCGGAGGTTGTGGTGATGGACGCAGGCAGCAGGCGCAGGATCGAGTGGGCCGTAACGGATTTGCCCGAGCCGGATTCGCCCACCAACGCCAAGCATTCGCCACGGCGAATATCCAGGTCGATACCGTGTACGACTTCCTGGCCGGAAAAGGCCACTCTCAGATCGCGGATTTCAATCAGATTCTCGGTCATCACACGGCCCTCGGGTCGAATGCATCACGGAAGGCTTCGCCAATAAAAACCAGCAGGCTCAAGATCAGGGCGAGGGCGAAAAAAGCGGTCATCGCCAGCCAGGGTGCTTGCAGGTTCTGCTTGCCTTCGTTGGCCAGCTCCCCTAGCGACGCGGTGCCGATCGGCAGGCCAAAGCCCAGGAAGTCCAAGGCGGTCAGCGTTGTAATGGCCCCGGTAATGATGAAGGGAACGTACGTAAGCGTGGAGGTCATCGCGTTAGGCAGGATATGCCGCCACATGACCTTGCGATCAGACAGCCCCAGCGCCCGTGCCGCTTTAACGTACTCCAGACTGCGCCCGCGCAGGAATTCGGCCCGAACCACGTCTACCAGCGCCAGCCAGGAAAAGAGCGCCATGATGCCCAGCAGCCACCAGAAGTTGGGTTCCACGAAGCCGGACAGGATGATCAGCAGATACAGGACCGGCAGGCCTGACCAGATTTCGATAAAGCGCTGCCCCAGCAGGTCTACCCAGCCCCCGTGATAGCCCTGCAAGGCGCCTGCGGTGATCCCGATCACAGCGCTGACAGCCGTTAGTGCCAAGGCAAACAGGATGGAGATGCGTGCGCCGAAAATTACTCGTGCCAGCACATCACGGGCCTGACTGTCGGTGCCCAGCCAGTTTGTTTCCGACGGCGCACTGGGCGCCGGGACGGAGAGGTCATAGTTTACCGTATCGTCACTGAACGGAATGGGAGGAAAGACCATCCAGCCGCCCTGGTCCCCTATCAGTTTCTGTACGTATTCGCTGCGGTAGTCTGGTTGGAACGGTAACTGGCCACCAAACTCGGTTTCGGTATAACGCTTGAATATCGGGAAATATAGCGAGCCGTGGTAGCCCACCACCAAGGGTTTGTCGTTGGCAATGAGTTCGCCACACAGGCAAGTCACCAGCAATGCGCAGAATATCCAGAGCGACCACCAGCCGCGACGGTTGGCCCTGAAGCGGGCAAAGCGGCGTTGGCTCAAGGGAGATAGTGTCAGCATCAGGCGTTCCTCGCCGAAAAGTCGATGCGGGGATCGACCAGGGTGTAGGAGATGTCCCCGGCCAGTTTGATCAGCAGGCCAAACAGCGTGAAGATGAACAGCGAGCCGAACACCAGCGGATAGTCACGGTAGAGCGCCGCCTCGTAGCTCATGCGACCCAGTCCGTCGAGCGAAAAGATCACCTCGATCAGCAGGGAGCCGGCAAAGAACACCTCGATCAGTGCCTGGGGAATACCGGCAATGACCAGCAGCATGGCATTGCGAAATACATGCTTGTACAGCACGCCGCGCTCAGTAAGCCCTTTAGCCCGCGCCGTGACAACATACTGGCGGCTGATTTCGTTCAGAAAGCTGTTCTTGGTCAAAATGGTCAGGGTAGCGAACCCGCCGATGACCAGCGCCGAAACAGGCAGCACTAGATGCCAGAAATAGTCCACTACCTTGCCCGCGAGGCTGAGCTGGTCAAAGTTCTCCGAGGTAAGCCCTACGGCGGGAAACAGACTGAAATAACTCCCACCGGCAAACACCACGATCAGGAACATGGCGAACAGAAAGGCCGGCAAGGCATAACCCACGATGATGGCGGTGCTGGTCCAGATATCGAATGCGCTGCCATGGCGGATCGCCTTGCGTATCCCGAGCGGAATCGAGATCAGGTAAGTGATCAGTGTGGCCCAGAAGCCAAGTGAAAGGGAGACCGGCAGCTTTTCCAGAATCAGGTTCGTTACCTTGGCACCACGGAAAAAGCTGTTACCAAAATCCAGGTGCGCGTAGTTCCTGATCATCAGCCAAAGGCGCTCAAGCGGTGGCTTGTCGAAGCCGTACTGCCGCTCGATTTCCTTGATCAGCTCAGGGTCCAAGCCTCTGCTACCCCGTGAGCCGGATGAGGCTCCGGCCGCCCCATCATGGCTGCCTCCTGCGATACCGCCCTGGTTGCCCATGCCTTGCAGGCGAGCAATGGCCTGATCCACCGGGCCGCCAGGGGCCGCCTGGATAATGACAAAGTTGACGATCAGGATGACCAGAAGCGTAGGCACAATGAACAGCAGGCGTCTGAGAATATAGGCTGCCATCAGGGTTTCTCCCGTAGCCGTGCGGCCATCTGCTCGTGGGTGAGCGGGGTTGGGCTGACTTCCCACCAGGTATCGAGCCCCTCTTCATAGGCGGGCGCGATACGAGGCCGGCCGAAACGGTTGCGGAATACGCTGGGCTCGCCGTCCGAGTAGTAATGCGGAATCATGTAATAACCCCATTGCAGAACCCGATCGAGCGCGCGGGCGTAATGCACCATCTCATCCCGGCTTCTGGCATTGGCCACGCCTTCGATAAGCCGATCGACGACTGGATTCTTCAGGTTCATGGCGTTGGAGCTACCCACCCGGTTGGCACTGTCGGAGCCGTAATAATCAAAGAGTTCTCGCCCTGGCGATGCGCTGGGATCGCCACCCCGGGGAAAGCCGGTCACGATCATGTCGTAGTCACGGCTGTTGGTGCGGTTGATGTACTGCGCTGTGTCCACATTACGAATATTCAACCCGATGCCTATCTGGGCCAGCGTCCGCTTGAAGGGCAGCACCATTCGATCAAAACCGGATTGCCCGCTGAGAAAGGTAAAGATCAGGGGATCGCCATTGGCGTTGACGAGCTGGTCACCCTTGGGATGCCAACCGGCCTCCTCAAGCAGGTGCAGTGCTTCGAGTTGCTTGTCTCGGATAAAGCCCGAGCCATCGGTTTTGGGCGCCTGGAACACCTGGGTGAATACCTCATCCGGGATCTGGCCCCGGAAAGGTTCAAGAATACTCAGCTCCTGTGCGTCCGGTAGCTGTGTGGCAGCGATTTCGGTCTTGGGAAAGTAGCTCTGCTGGCGTTTATAGAAGCTGCGCATGAGCTGCTTGTTGGTCCACTCAAAATCCCAGAGCATGGCAATGGCCTCTCGGACGCGGCGATCCTGAAAGAAGGGGTTGTCCAGGTTGAAGACAAAGCCTTGAGCGCGGACGGGCTTTCCTGTCGCCAGGATGTCTCGCTGCAAGCGCCCATCGCGCAGGGCGGGGCTGTCGTAGCGGATGGTATAGCCTGTGGCGGAGTACTCGCGGTTGTAGTCGTACGCGCCGGCCAGCAGGAGCTCGCGGGCGACATCGGTGTCGGCAAAGAAGTCGACGGTGAGCATGTCGAAATTGTACAGCCCTCGCGTCACCGGCAGATCCTTTGCCCACCAGTCCTTGACGCGCTCGAATGCGACGGTACGGCCCGGATCGACGTGCGAGACCTTGTAAGGTCCGCTCCCCAGCGGCGGCTCAAAGCCGTTACCGTTGGCAAAGTCCCGGTCTTTCCACCAGTGCGCTGGCAGGATGTGCATGGACGCTAGATCCAGCGCCAGACTGCGGTTTTCGTTCGTCTTGAAGGTAAACAGGATCTGCCGATCATTTTCGACGGTGACGTCTTTTACATCACCGTATAGCTGCCGAAAGCTCAGGCTCGCCTTGGTCATCAAGGTCTCGAAAGTGAAGCGAACATCCTCAGCCAGAACGGGCATACCGTCATGAAAGCGTGCCTTGGGGTTGAGAAAGAAGCGTACCCAACGGTTGTCCGGGTCGCGCTCCATCTGTTCGGCAATCAGGCCATACACCGTATAGGGCTCGTCCAGCGAGCGATAGGCCAGCGGCTCGTAGACCCAGGCATTGATCTGGTCGACGCCAGTGCCCTTGTCTAGATAGGGCAGCAGGAAGTTGAAACGGTCGATCGATTTGGCCGAGCGCCTGAGCGAACCTCCTTTAGGCGCGTCGGGATTCACATAGTCGAAATGCTCAAAGCCTTCGGGATACTTGGGCGGATCGCCATAGACCGTCATGTAACTGTGTGGCGTGGCCAATAACGCCGATGAAACGAGGCAGGAAACAAGCAGTACCATTAAGCGGCTGTACGTGTGAATCGACCCTGTTGAAAACACCGCTTCACTCCTTATGAACGATACGCGTTGACGCTCGGTTCAGTCTGTCCAGACCTGAATCACTAGATGCCCGCAACACTCGAACCCGGCAACTGACGCTGCCGGGTTCGACCTCTCACATAAACTTGTAATCAAAGCCTACGCGCAGATAACGGCCCATGGGGTCGTACTGGGAGATGTCGTAGTAGTAGTTACTGCCCAGAGCAGGGTCATACGGTGGCTTCTTGTTGGCAATGTTTTCCAGGGAAGCCCGTAATGTAAGGTTCTTGAACCCCCTATAGCTGACCGATGCATCGAACTGGCTATAGCTGCTGATCTTGTCCTTGCCCTCAGTGGCCAGGGAGTCCAGGTAGGACTGGTGATAGCTGCCCGTGTAGAGCCAGCTCAAGCGTGTGCTCCAGTCACTGTAGTTCCAGGTCAGCCCGGTATTGGCTTTCCAGCGCGGCATGGCTGCCCAGTAATTGCCACCTGCCACGTTGATCAAGGAAGCGCCTGGATACTCCGGATAGCGATAATCCTTCAAATAGGTCCAGTCGCTGGTCAATATGAAGTCGCCAAAGCCATCAGTAGGCAGGCGCTGCGCCAAGGTCAGCTCATAGCCGGAAGTCTTCAGGTGACCCAGGTTCTCGTACCGTGTGATCACGCGAGTTAGGTGGCCATCCTCATCACGAATGACTTGGCCGGGATAGCTGTCCTGATTCTCGATTACATAGTTCGCCGAGACGGCATCAATATAGTTCTCGATGTCGATGTGGTAGTAATCAAGTCCGATGGTGGTGAGCGGTGTGGGTGCAAATACAACGCCCAGGCTGATGTTCTTGGTGCGCTCAGGCTTGAGCTCCGGGTTCGACTCCTGAAAGCGGTTTATGTTGAAGTTCTGGCCTGGGCGAAGCGGATCATAAGGGTCCGTTGCGGTGATATAGGAAACAGAGGCGCTGTCGGCGTTTTCCGGTATGGTCGGCGCGCGGAAACCACGGCTCCAGGAGCCTCGGAACGTGACACGATCTTCTGGCTGCCAGCGAAAGCCAAACTTAGGTGAGAAGGCCTTGCCAAAATCGCTGTACCAGTCCGCACGGCCCGAGGCATTCAGCTCCAGGCTGTCGAGTACCGGGATGGTGGACTCGGCGAAAAGCGCCTTGACGACGCGATTACCCGAAAATGAATTCAGCCCCGAGTTCATGACCTCTCCCGAAAGGATTTCATCAGCGGCCGGTGTATTCATCGACTCTGAACGGATTTCGCCGCCTAATGCCAGCCCGATAGGGCCGCTCGGCAACTCATACAGATCGGAGTTGGAAAACGTAAAGTTGGCAGCCTTGGTCTTCGTATGGCCGATGCGGGTGCTATTGATCAGCAGCCCACGCGCCGCATCGGGGGTAAGCTCGGGATTGTTGAAGTTGTACGTCCCATTATTGAGCGCATCCTGCAAGGCTGAGTAGCCCAGCGTTTTGCTGTTGTTCTCAACGCGGTTTCCCGCGTATGACAGGTTGGCGTTCCAGTCCCAGGCCGTATCGGCAATCGTTCCCCTGAAGCCGGTCATGACGCGGTAGGAATCCTCGTCGATCTTGGATGTGCGGCCACCGGGCTGCAGGAAGGAGGTGCTGAACGGCGTATCAGCTCCGAACGGGTTGTAGGGGTTACCGGCAGGCAGAATATTGGGAACGCGCTCGACCTCGCCAGCTGCGTTATAGTGGTAGCTGCTGCTTGAGAAGGCGGCTGGCGCATAGCTCTGCCACGTATGGGTCTGGCTGTAGAGCACCTCACCGTATCCTTCGAGGTTATCGCTGAAGCGGAACGTGCCGCGAGCATAGCTGTTGTAACGCTCAGTTTTGGGAATAACCGTCATCCAGGGCTGGATGTTATAGCCACAGACGTTGCTGGAGTAGGGTAGCCCGAAGCTGGAGTAGGGCATCAGTTGCGAGCCTGCCGGGCATGTCGTGGAGTACGGCTCTTGCCCCGAAGGCCGCCAGACGTTAGTTGTTCCCCAGCCGGTGTATCCGGCAAAGCCAGGCTTGGTGTAGTTGCCGCTGGCCAGATAATCCCGGTCGCTGGCCATGACCATGTCACGCTGATAGGCATCCAGACCAAACGAGATATTGAAGCGGTCCTCGTCCAGATTGCCGATACCGCCCGTGAGATAACCACTCTTTTGATCGCCGCCGCCATCATCGCTCCAGCCGCGATCGGCGCCAAATGTAATGCCTTCGTCCTTCTGCTTGAGAATGATGTTGACGACGCCGGCGACCGCATCGGACCCGTAAACGGAAGATGCACCATCCTTGAGGACTTCAATGCGATCCACAGCTGACATTGGAATGGTGTTGATGTCGGCAAAAACGTCCGACAGGTTTTGTGCAAAGGCGTAATTGGGCAGACGCTGGCCGTTTACCAGGACCAGGGTGTATTTTTGGCTCAGATTGCGCAGCGCAATACCGGCTGCACCAGGTGCAAAACTGTTGCTGAAACTCTCGTTGTAGCTCTGCCCGCCATTGGCGGCGAGGTCCTTGAGGAAGTCGGCTACGGTCGCCCTGCCGGACTCGCGTATCTCTTCGGCACTGATGACCTGCACCGGGTCCGCCTTGGCACTGTCCGAGCCACGGATATTCGAGCCGGTGACCGTCACGTTGTTGAGGCGTGTTTCCGCGCGTGCTTCGGTGACATTGCTTTCATCCGTGGCTTCCGGTGTCTGTGCATAAACAGTGGATGCAAGGCCGCCCAGGGCTAACAGAATGGCAGGAAGCGGACGGTTGATGGCGCAGGCAAGCGGCTGTTCAGAAAAGCGTGGAGCGGACTTCAACATGATCAATTCCTTTTAAGGTAGCTGATATCGGCGAGGCCTCAGAGGGCTCGACGAACACCCGATCTGATCAGTGCGTCTGTAGCGGCTGTACAGGCGCTGTTATTCAATTCAACAGTGATACCGGTCTTACCCAGCCGAAAGGCCGGGCGTAGGCAAAAGGGGTTAGAAGTGATAGGTCGCACGGGTGAACAGCGTGCGGCCCAGCGGGTCGGTGTAGCGGGGGTCGTAGCCGCTCTGGAAGGTATCGGCTTGGTTCGAGAACGGCGGATCACGGTCAAAAAGGTTTTTGACGCCTACGTCCAGATCCAGCGTTTTGTTCCAGGTATAGCTCGCGCTCAAGTCCCACACGGAGTAGGAGGCCACACGCTCATGGCCCTCGGTGTCGTAGTCGCGGTAGCGGGACTGGAACCGGTTAGTGAGCGATGCGCTATAGGGCCCTTTGGCCCAGCTGGCGGTCAGCGCATGTTTCCAACGAGCTACGACTCGGCCATCACCGCCGGAGGCATAATTGCCTACGTTATCGATGTAGGCACCACCCTTTTGCTCCTGGTAGTCGTAGCGGTTGACCACCGTGCCTTGCAGCGTCAGGCCAAACTGGCCGTATGGCGATGTGGGGAAGCGATAATCCAGGGTTACGTCGACACCATTGGTTTTGACTTTCCCCAGGTTGGCCAGACCTGTGACGATATAGTCGATTGAACCATCGGCTGCTCGCACAATACGATCAGAGTAGGTTTCAGGATTATCAAAGACAGAGGCTTCCGGAAACTCCTCGATCTGGCCGGAAATATCGATCCACCAGAAATCCAGCCCGACGGACAAATTACGCACGGGTTGATAGACAAAACCGAGCGTGACGTTACGTGCGGTTTCCGGTGCTAGGTCCTGATTGCCGCCGCTTCGATTGCGGAATTGCTGCGAGCAGTCTCGGCTGGCTAAGCCGCCTGCAGCGGCGTTACCACCCGGGCAAAGTGACGGGTCGTTGTAATCGCCTGCGGTCCAGGTGATAAAGTTCGGGTTATACAGTTCATACAGTGAAGGCGCTCGGAAGCCCTCGCTGTACGCCCCGCGAACTACTAGTTCCTTTATGGGCTGGAAGCGGAAAGAGTATTTGGGGTTGGTTGTGCCGCCTACATCGCTGTACTTATCGTGACGTACCGCGGCAGTAAGCTCCAGCGAGTCGAGTACAGGCACGTTAAGCTCGGCATATTCGGCACTAACATGTCTGTCGGCAGAAACAGAGCCAGCAGGGTCTACGCCAAGGCTACTGAGGTTGCCTGCCCACTCTTCAATGGATGTTGAAAACTCTTCTTTACGGAACTCACCGCCAATGGCTAGCGCAGAGGGGCCTGCGCCAAACCAATCACCAATCTCACGGCTTGCACGCCCGTCCACTGCTTTAACTCGACCTACTGCGGTCTGGTAATCACCGCTCAGATTGCTTGAACTCAACAGGTTTAAACCTTCCTGGGTCTGTTCGCCGAAGGGGTTTAGCGTGCCGTTGGCAATCCCTTCGGTAATCTGCGTGTCATCCGTATAACCGCTGTGCAAACTGCTAACGACCTTGTTCTCGTTGTAGGAAGCTCCTAAGTTGTAATCCCATCCTGCGACATTGCCATCAAACGTAAGCTGAAGGCGCTGGCTGGTGTTCTGGTCATACTGAACACGAGCCCCTGCCGCCTCCTGACGAAAGTCCACGCCAACAGGCTGAGTCGGGTCGATTGCAAAAGAGGTAGGGGCTGGGGTAATGCCATTTCCTGGGTAAAACGCTGTGCCTGGATTGATCTCAAGACCTGTAACCAGGCTTGGGCCGATGATTGTTGTGTTGTTATTGCGAGCCCAGAAATAATCGAGGCTGACGTTATGATCGTCACTAAGCTTGCCTGTAGCCTTGGAAAAGATAGAGGTCTTTTCTGTTTCAGGCAGCGCATCGATATAGCTACGCGTGCTATAGCGACAGTTCCCGTTGGCATTGATCAGGTTAGGGCCGCTGCAGCCTGACGCTGCCGCCGGGTTTTCGCTAAACCCATTTTGGTTGTAAGTGGCCGGAAAAGCCCGGCCCGAGGTACCGTTCAAACCGCGTTCGGGTTGATAGTCTTTGGTAAAGGAGCGATCAATCGCCGAAAGGTGGTGCTGCTTGTCATAGTTGAGCACACCGAAGACATTGAAGCGATCGTTCTCCAAGTCCCCGAAGCCCCAGCTGCCATTGAAGTTGCGACTTTCCCCGCCACCTGAATGGGTCGGATAGTCATACCCCGCGCTGACTTGCCCATCTGTGACACTGGTCTTGGTGATGAAATTGATGACGCCTCCAATAGCATCCGTACCGTACAGGGCAGAAGCGCCATCTCGCAGGATCTCGACGCGATCCAATGCGGCGAAAGGAATAGTGTTGAGGTCAACAGCGCTGCCATCGATAGCATTGTTTGCCAGGCGGCGGCCATTTAGCAGAACCAGCGTCTTGTTGGCACCAATGCCGCGCATGTCAGCAAATGAGGCACCACCCGTACTTTCACCCACGGCTCTACTGGCGTTGTAATTGGATTGACTTGCCACGATACGGCTTATCAGTTCCTCGGTAGTCCGTACACCTTCCTTTTGCAGCTGCTCCGTCCGCAGGATGGTTACAGGCACGGCGGTTTCTGCGTCAACCCGGCGGATGGCGGAGCCAGTCACCTCAATGCGCTGTAACTGGGTTGTCGATACTGCTGCTTCGGGCGAAGCGGCTACGGCTGCAGCGGTAGACGGTGGCGCTTCCTCTTCCGTCGCCTGCTGCGCATGGACCAACGGTGCTACGCCAAGGGCCAGGCACAACGGTATGAATCGATACCGATGTACGGCCGCGACGAGCGGAGTGGGAGCAAACGGTTTGGCTATATCTCTCATCATCACTCTTTCATCCCCAAAGGTGAGGCGTTGTTTGTGTGGCTTTATGGGCCGCCTGCGCGCCGGTGGGTTGTGCCTTCCCGGGCGATTTCTCTTTTTTGAAGCAGCCGTTCCCCAACCCGCTTACGCAAGCGCAAGCGGGACGGCTGTACAGCAGGGGATCTAGCGGGAGGTCATGACCGCGATGCGGGTGATGCCCGAACGTTCGATGGATGCCATGGCCTTGGCGACCTGCCCATAATTCACGCCTTCATCGGCTTGCAGCCGGACGCGTACTTCCGGGTCCTTGGCTTTCACATCCTTGAGGCTGGTCTCCAGGAGTTCGGGTTGCAGCTCGGACTTGTCCAGATAGAACTTGCCGTCCTTGTCTACACTGACGATCACCGGGTCCTTCTGCTCGGCCGGAGCGACGGCGTCGGTCTTGGGCAGGTTGACCTTGATGGCATTGGTCATCAGCGGCGCCGTCACGATGAACACCACGAGCAGTACCAGCATCACATCCACCAGGGGCGTGACGTTCATCTCGCTCAGTACTTCATCGCTGTCTTGGGTTGAAAAGGACATTAGCTAGCCTCCCTCATGTCAGCGGCGGTGTGGGATATCGGCTGGCGGGTCACCACAAAGGCGCTGCGCTGGGCCAGGCTGTCGAAGTCGTGGGCGAAGTCTTCCATCAGGGCGGCGGCCAGCTTCAGGCGACGCAGGAAGAAGTTGTAGACCAGCACCGCAGGAACCGCGACGGCAATCCCCACACCGGTCGCGATCAGGGCATGACCGATAGGGCCTGCCACGGTTTCAAGGCTGGCAGAGCCGGAAGCGCCGATGCTCTGCAGGGCTTCCATGATGCCCCATACGGTGCCGAACAGACCGATGAAGGGCGAGGTACTGCCGATACTGGCCAGAATCGCCAGGCCACTTTCCAATGCACGCCGCTCCTTCTGGATCTGCTGGCGCAGGTTGCGTTCAAGGCGATCCGATCGGTTGATGGTCTGGGCCAGCTGCTGGGTATTCTTGGGGGACTCGGTGGTGACCAGTGCGGCAAACCCGCTGTTGGCGATACGAGCCAGCGCGCCGGGGTATTGCGAGGAGTGCTCGGCGGCGGTGAGCAGATCCGGCGCTGCCCAGAAGGCTTTCTGGAAGCGCTTGTTTTCGCCTTTCTGCTTGGTGAACTGAATACCCTTGATGAGCAGGATCGCCCAAGTCACTACGGAAAACAGAATCAGCGCCCAAAGTACGCCGGGAACAATCAAGGAAGTCAGTGAGCTGTTCATATCGTTACCCTCGTAAATTGTCTTGTCGGTACAAGCGGCCGTTATTGAGGCAGCTTGAAATCAATGGTCTGTGTGGCGAAGCCTTCGATAGGCGTGTCGCCGCGCTTGGCCGGTATGAATTTCCAGCCGCGTACCGCTTCTACCGCTGCATCATCCAGCTGCTTCTTGCCGCTAGACCTGGTCACATCCACGCTACCAGCACGCCCATTGGGCAGGACGCGGATGCGCAGGGTGACGCTGCCTTCCCAGCCCCGGCGCAATGCCAGCGAGGGGTATTCAGGCGGCGGATTACCCAGACTGGCGAGGCCTGAAACCGCAGCGGTTTCCTTGACCGGCGCCGGTGGGGCGGGCGGTACAGGCGGCGCTTTGGGAGCCGGTGGCGCAGGGGTTGGCTGCGGCGGCGCGGGTGGCGCAGGCGGTGTAGGCTTTTGCACGGGCTTAGGCTTGGGCTTGGGTTTTTCAACCGGCTTGGGCTTTGGCTTCTCGGGCTTGGGCGGTGGCTTGACGGCATTCTCGTCAACCGGTGGCGGCGCAGGCTCCTCGACCTTGGGCGGCTCGGGTTCCGGCGGCGGTGGAGGTGGTGGCGGAGGAGGGGGCGGCTCCGGCGCAGGCGGCGTAGGGCTGGAAAACTCCACGACCATCTCGGGGATCTTAGGCGGTGTTTCCAGCTGTTCAGCCGGCGCGTTATTGACATACCACCAGATGCCGCCATGTAGCAGAAGGGATAAACCTGCCAGCAGTGATAAGTCTCGGCGCGATACAGTACGTAACGAAGAGCGGTTCGGTTTGAACGGTATACCTAATACCTGAGTTTGATTCACCTTATTAGTATGAAGCCCTCCGGCTTCAACTTTAGTAACAGCATTACCCATCAAACGTCCTCTGCATTAAATCGACAACACGAAGCCATCGAGCCAATAAAGGCCCGCTCCAAGTAACAGCGCGTCGTAATTAGTTAGGACGTTGCTTACGTTGTAGTTTTGGCTGCATCAGTCAAATAGAGCTTCTGGCCCTTATTTACCAAAAGTGCGTTCAGCACATGGAGGTAATCCGATAAGTACGGCGTTGTTTTCATTTAAATTCCCAGCAGGTTGGTGAGAATCATCAACATCTTTTACTGAGCAAGGCATGTGCCAATGTAACGAAAATGTATCAAATTTCTGAATGGCTGCTGAATGGTCGCAAAATTGGAGCATTTATACGGTCAAGCGACTTTTTGGGGTCAACTCAGATACATTTTTTGTTGTGTAACTGCACTGTTTGTGTGCGGTCATCTCTTTTTTAGAGCAGGCAGGGTGAGACTAAACTGAAGCTATTTAATAACTCATTAAATATTTTATAAGTTGATGATAAGTGTCCTTGATATGACTGGTTGGTCATTAAATTTTGTTCATCAAATTGCGAGTATTCCGCATCGTTTGATAACTAATTAAAATAAATAGTGATGAGGTTATAAACGAACCGTGCCTTAGCTAAGGCACGGTTAAGCGGAAGGAAAGCCTGCAGGACGTGTTACTTTACCGAGGCGACTTCATCCTCGGTCGCTGTGATTTCCACACCAAAGCTACCATTTGCCTGATGGGCCCAAAGGTTGGCGTAGGCACCTTTCCTGGCCAGGAGCTCATGGTGGCGCCGTCTTCGATAATTCGCCCCTTATCCATCACCAGGATTCGATCCAAGTGGGCAATGGTGGATAGACGATGTGCAACGACCAGAACGGTCTTATTGCCCATGATTTCATCAAGGCTGTTTTGAATAAGGCGCTCCGTCTCCGAATCAAGACTGGATGTCGCTTCATCCATAATGAGAATCGGAGCGTTTTTTATCAGTACCCGGGCAATGGCGATACGTTGCCGTTGGCCGCCGGAGAGTTTAACGCCACGCTCACCTACCAATGCTTCATAACCCTGCTCCATGTGTTTAATGAAATCATGGGCATGTGCACGGCGTGCCGCTATTTCAATATCATCCTGTTTGGCTTTTTCTTTTCCATATCCGATGTTTTCACTCAACGTGCGATGAAATAAACCAGGCTCCTGGGGAATGAGACCTACTTGTCGGTAAAGCGACTCATATGTCATGTCGCGTATTTCAATGCCGTCAATTCGAATATTGCCCTCTTGCGGTTCATATAGGCGAAGTAACAAATTTAATAATGTGGACTTTCCTGAGCCGGAATACCCTACTATCCCCACGCGTTGTCCGGCCGGTATTTTGAGTGAGAAGTTTTGGAGTATGGGGCGGGTGGCCGAATATCCAAACGTCACATTTTCAAGCTCAATATCGCCGCGTTCGATTTTTATGTCCTGTGCCGTTTCTCGGTCCGGGTATTCATGGGGTTTTATTAAGGTATCGACACTGTTCTGAATATTGCCGCTCGACTCAAAAAAGTGCAGGAACTGATAACTCAGGTATTTGGCGTTGGCCACGATCAATAAGCCAAGGCTGGCGACCATGACGAACTGAGCGACATCGATTCGCTTTATGTGCCAAAGATACAAGGCCAGAGTGATCAGGCCCAGCCGCAGCACCAGAGCCATGGCATCCTGAAACCAGCGTACCCGTTCCATGAAGAAGAACGAGCGACGGGCCGCCTGCTTTTCCCGGGACAGATAACGGTCCAGGTACTGCCGCTCATACTGGTTTCTGGCAAAAAGCCGAACGCTGCTCAGGTTGGTGACAGCGTCGACTACTTTGCCGGAGGTGGTGCTGCGTGCTTCCGCATGGGCATGGGCAAACACTTGGGCACGTCTGGCCATCTGATAGGACGCCGTGACATAAATGAGCATCCAGGCCAAAAGGCTCAGGCTCAACCAGACGGACGCCGTAGCCAGCAACAACAGCGAGCCGATGAGTGTCACCGCAATCGGCATAAGCTCCACCACGGCCATATAGTTGATTTCGAGCAGTCCCACGCTGGCTTCACTGATGCGCTGGGACAGACTGCCAGCAAACCGTTCGCTGAAATAGCGGTGGGAGTGCTGTTGCAGATAGGCGAAAAGATCGCCGGTGACCCGGCGTTTCTGCATCGGCCGCACAATAATCATGCAGATACTCATGGTGCGTGAGAACAGCATTTCACCTAATGCCAATCCGGCCAGCAGCAGAAGGTAGGGCAGGCAGGCCTCCAGTACATCGGTGCTGCTCCAAAGTCCCTGGCTGACAGCGCCGGTGATTTCACCGATGGCATAGGGAATCAGTGTGGTACAGGCCGCTGCACAGAGTTGCAGCAGAACGATGGCTATATTCCAGCCAGGATACAGCCGGTTGTAATGCCAGATAAACGCCCGCGGCGTGCCGGGTGGAATCGTCAGGGGTTCAGCGGGATCGTCAGACATCGGATAGTCCTGGCTAAGTCGAAAGATCAGCAACAATCACAGCGAAAACGGCCCGGTTACCTGCTATGGGAGGAGGCGACCGGGCAAGGCGGGGATAAGCTAGAGCGTGAGCGTGAATCGGCTGGTCAAAACGCCGGGCAACAGGGTTGAGTCGGTATGTCGCTGACCGTAGGTGCTGTCGCTGACGCACAGGTCGCGCCGTTGGGTCACGGCTTCCAGGCTGGAGCCCAGGAAATTGAAGACGCTGTCATCAAAGCGCATCGTACTGACTGGCGCGACGATCTCTCCATTTTCTACCCAGAAACAGGCAAAGCGCGTCATGCCGGTCAGACGAGCCACGGTGATATCCGAATAATTCAGGTACCAGAGATTGCCGATATACAGCCCGGTATCCAGGGTTTTCAGAATGGCGTCATCAGCCAGATCCCCAGCTTTCATCACCAGCGATTGTGAGCTTTCGCCATTGCCGGCGCCGTTCTGCGTCAGACCGTACTCACGTGCACTGCGCGGGCTGACGAGCTGGCCAACCATCCTGCCAGCCTCGACGAGCGGCTGGTCCTGCCGTTGGAACCCGGCCGGGGTGAACGCAGGAGCCAATGAGCCAGATGCCTGCTCCGTCCAGCTTACCAATGGGCTGAGCAGCATGTGTTCACTGTGCAGTTTTTGCAGTGCACTCCGCTTGGTTGCCAGTTGCCGAGCAGAAAAACTGCCCCAATTCAGCAGGCCTACCACCTCGTTCAAGGCCGCTGGAGCAAGGTATGCACGGTACTCACCGGGCGAAAGCTGCCGGATTGGCTTGTTGAAGTGCGCAAGCTGACGCTGGGCGCTGTCCATCTGTGCGGCTACCTGTTCGCGATCCCAGGAAGTGCCGGCATACATGGATTTGACGGCATTGCCCTTCGGCTCGAAAAGGCTCCAGTCAAAGGTGCAGCTGCTGGCTTCGTGCCAACCCAGGCTACCCCATGAGCTGGCAAAGCCGCGATAGACAGGGCCGCCGGCATAAAAGCATACAAGGTCCTGAGCACCCGCCAGTGTGCTGACCTGCTCGGCGATTCCCCCTGCTGAGGCAAGATTACCCGACTGAATGTTTTCACTGCGCCAGGGGCTGGTATCCATCAGCAGGTAGGGATCTGCCGGCAGGGCCGCCACGAGTTTGCGCAATGAAACCAGCGCATCCTGCAGGGCGCTGCGGTCGGCCGCAGGGTTACCTGATAGCGTCACTTTGAAGCTGGCATGGCGCTCACCCTGGATCAGCTTGAGCGTTGCCTCGGCCTGTTGAACATGGCCGGCCTGTCGGACCTTGGCATGATTGAAGCGGACAAAATCGGATGCTTCAGCGCTGTACCAGAGCGTGAAGTGTTCTTCAGCTGATACGGCGGTACGCAACCAGTCCACCAGTGCTGCGAAGACATCGGCCGGTTTTTCGGTGGAGGCGAGTGGGGTTATAGTCATCAGGCTTCTCCTCCGAATACATCGACGTGGCTGAACACACAGGCGGGACTCGCATGGCCGACCCGAATAGCCTGGTTGGGCTCACCCTTGCCACAATGGGCGGTACCCATGACTTCGCGCGTCGAGGCATCGCCCACTGCCGACAGGCTACGCCAGAACTGAGCGGAAACGCCGCGGTAGTTGGGATTCTTCACAACATGGGTAAGCTGCCCATTCTCGATCATCTGCCCCCATTCGCAGCCAAACTGGAATTTGTTACGTGCGTCGTCAATGGACCAGGAGCGGTTGCTGGCCATGAGCACACCCCGCTCGATCCCGGCGATCAGCTGCGCAAGGGACTGGTCGCCATTTTCAACGTTCAGGTTGGCCATCCGGTCGATGGGAGGACGGTTCCAGCTGCAGGCCCGGCTGTTTGCGACGCCTGCCATGCCACTGCGTCGCTGTGAAAGTGCACCCCCCAAGGGTCGCTTGAGAATACCGCCTTCAATCAACAACTCCTTACGCGCCGGGCTGCCGTCATCGTCATGGCTGTAGCTGGCAATCTCCTCGGGAATATCGGGATCGAAGCTTACGTTGAGCAGCTCGGAGCCGTACCGGTAACTTCCGAACATGTCGGGTGTGACAAAGCTCGTTCCCGCATAGTTACGCTCATCGCCCAGGATGCGATCCAGCTCCAGCGGATGACCGATGGACTCATGAATCTGGAGGATCATCTGATCGGGCATCAGCAACAGATCAAGCGTCTCATTGGGCGTGTTCGGCGCGAGCAGCAATTGCAGCGCCTCATCGGCCAGGCGCGGTGCGCAGCCGATCAACCCGATGCGCTCCACCGCTTCCCGACCGCCTTGCTGACCCAAGCGGCCAAAGCCGAGGGTACGGGTCTGTGTATCGGTGCCGTCATAGGCGGTAACGTGCATGTCGGGGAAGAGAAACCGCTGGGCCTGCCGTACGCAGGCGCCGTGGTTGTTCAGGTAGATCTGCTCGGTCTCGACAATGTTGAGCTGGGCGGACCAATCCACGAAGCGCTCGTTGCCCGGAACGGAAGCAGACTCCGCCGCCAGGATGTCGAGCCATTCGCGGGTATCGGGAAAGGCCTTGTCCAGGTTGGGCGAAAGGTAATCCGCCCTGGCCGTGGCCACCGGCATATCGGTAAAGTCGATCAGGCTATGCCGGGCCAGTACCTGGGCATACTGCTCGGCCTGCTTGAGGGCTTTTTGAAGACCCGCTACGGTGAGGTCCGAGGTTGCTGCATAGGTCTCGATCCCATCCAGGCGAACATAGACCATTGCGCCTTCGTCCCTCTGAAAGAAGGGCGGATCGATGACATTTCGGGTGACGCTCAAGGCATGGGTGGTTTCGCTGACATAACGCAGGGACCAGGTGTCAGCGCGACTGTGAAGTAAGTCGAAGCGTTGTTGCAAAGACGCAGTCACATCGAACATAGCGAGGGTATTCCTCATATCCGAAGCGCCCGGGTACAGACCTTTTGAGTCTCTACCGTGCACTTGTCTGGACTCGTTCAAGTCCGCCAAAACAGAAAAGGAACCGTGTTGGTGCCTGATCCGCTCCTTTTGTTGTTCTCATCCAAGAGAGCTGGGGTCTATGAAAAAGTTGTGCCAGGTTTAATCAAGGCAAAATGCCTGTATGCCTTGGTTTAGACGGGATCGAGCTGTTTCAGCAATGCTGAGGGGAAAGAATAGACGGGTCGGGGAGGGAACGGTATGAAACTACCATGAAAGGACTGGACGCAGCGTGGCCTGCGTCCAGCAGTGGGATCAGGGCTGACCGACGTGAATGACGATCTTGCCTACTGTACGGCCCGACTCGCTTGCTGCGTGCGCTTTGGCGATATCTTTTAAGCCAAATTCAGCAGAGACAACCGGACGCAAGTGACCGCTGTCTGCCAGACGAGCCAGCTCCTGCAGGATTTCGGCATTGGGTTCGATAAAGATGAACGCACTGCGTATGTTATGGGCTTTGGTCTTTTCCTCGGATGGCGGCGCGACAATGGAGACCAGGATGCCGCCGGGCTTGAGAACGCTAAAAGAAGCTTCCTGCACATCACCACCCAGGGTATCGAAGACCAGATCGGCGTCTTTTACGATCTCCTGGAAGTTCTGGCTCTTGTAGTCGATGACCTGATCAGCACCCAGGGATTCGACGAGCTTGCGGTTCTTTTCGGAGCAGGTGGCAATCACCTGGGCGCCGCGCCATTTGGCCAGCTGTACAGCCAGTGTGCCGACGCCGCCTGAGGCCGCATGAATCAGTACCTTCTGACCCGGCTGGGTCTGGCCCACATGCACGATGGCTTCCCAGGCCGTGATACCGGCCAGGGGCAGGGAGGCGGAATCGGCATGGGACAGCGTCTTGGGTTTGCAGGCTACTTCGCTTTCGCGCACCGCGATGTATTCGGCGTAGGTGCCATTGCGCTTGATGTCCGGGCGGGAATAGACCGCATCGCCTTTCTTGAAGCGAGTAACGCTCGCACCGACTTCTTCAACGATGCCGGAAACGTCCCAGCCCAGGGTCACAGGCAGGTCGTAGGGCAGCATGTCCTTCAGATAACCCTGGCGGATTTTCCAGTCGACGGGATTGACCGAGGAAGCCACCACACGAATCAATACATCGTCGGGGTTCAGGGTCGGCTTTTCCACGTCAGTATAGGTAAGGACACTGGCATCGCCATAGGAGTGAATCTGAACAGCTTTCATCGAATTCTCCATGAAGTAGGGAGAGCGGCCGCCGTGGCCGTCTGATAGGTGATGTTGTTAGGTTCTTTTCAATGCAAGAGTTGCATTGACCTGCTTCAGGTGCGAAGTAGTTAGCGTCTCGCTTGTCATAAAACACGTTGAATCAAGGCGTTTTTCCCGTTTTCGAGCCATGCCGGTCGTCTGGCCAGACAAATTTCAGGCGACTCCTGCGGGTCTAGTGCTTACCGCATGATGACTGTCTGCTAGAGGTTTCATGAAACGTACGTCTGATAAAACGCTTCCTGTGCTGCTTATTGTAGTCGCCGTGCTTGTCCTGGCGCGACTGGCAGCACCTTATGGTATCCACCGCTACGTAGAGCAGACGCTCAACGAAATACCGGGGTATCGAGCCACCATCGAAGACGTGGACGTCAGCCTGTTGAAAGGCGGCTACACGCTCAAGAACGTTCGGATCGAAAAGTCCAACGGTGCAGTGCCGGAGCCGTTCTTCGAGGCTGAGCGCATCGATAGCTGGACCCAATGGGGAAAGTTTGTCGATGCAAAACCTGTGGGACTGATGCACATGTATCGCCCGGTGCTGACCTTTGTACTGGCAGACAGCGAAAGTCATAGTCAGACTGGAATCGATTCGAGCTGGTTGCAACAGGTCGATGCCTTATCGCCGCTACCGCCGAATCAGTCGGAAATCCATGATGGAATAATTCAATTGATCGACAAGCGTCCAGAGCGGCCCGTGACGCTTTACATCAGTAACATAGAGTCGGTTACTCGTAATCTGGCCAATGCAGACAATGTCGATGATCCGCTCTGGGCAGAATCAGAAATGACGGGTAATCCCATGGGGGCCGGCAGCATGACGACCCGCCTGCGTCTGGATGGTCTGTCGCCCAACCCGACGTTTGAGATGGACAGCGCAATCGATGATTTGCCGCTCAGCCGGCTGAATGATTTTTTCCGGGCTTATGCCAATATCGATGTAGAGCAGGGCACGCTGTCTTCACGAACACACGTCTCGGCGCAACAGGGTAACTTCACGGCCTATACGAAGCCCCAATACGAAAACCTCAAAATGGTTTCGCTGGAAAAGGACGTAAAGGAAAAAGGCGTCTTGGGCACTCTGAAGGAAGGCATCGCCAGTGTGGCGGCCAAACTGACTGATCAGGATGACCCACAGGATCCGGACGACGGGGTCACGTTGCGGTTGGCAGGCGTCATTAATGCGAATGAGCTTCGGCTCGATCCCAAAGCATCCTTCCGGCAGCAGTTTATCGACTCGGTGGTACCAGGGGCTCATTAGCCGGGCGGCAAGGCGAAGGGTGCTTTCGCCTTGCTTGCCAGTCACTGATCAATGCCCGCCAGGCCCTGCCGGATATCGTCGGTGCTGGCAGGACGGACCAGACGAGAGATTTCCTGGCCGTTTCGAAAGAAGATCAGCGTAGGCCAGAGCTTGACCTTGAAGGAGCGGCCTAGTCGCCGGCCGCTGCCATCCTCGATCTTGAGATGACGAATAGCTGGGTGATCCTGGAAGGCCTGCTCAATCAAGGGTTGTGCGGCCCGACAGAAGCCGCACCAGGGCGCGCCGAACTCGATGAGCGTGGCACCTTCGAGCGCATCGACCTCATTGCGGCTGGGCTCCTGCGCAGCATAGGTAGTGTTCATGGCCATAAGGGGACTCCTGAAGCGTCAAGGGATACCTTACAGCAGACCACCGATCGCCAGGGAATATCTCGAAAGCCGTTGCCATGTCCTACAGCGATATAGCAAAAGGCTTACACAGCATTACCACAGTTGGCGCTATGACGCTGCCGGGCCTGTGCGTAATCTACACATATCGGACAGCAGCGCAGGACGCGCTCATACGAAGGTCAAGGATGATGACCGAGCCAGGATGGCAAACTCGATAAGGACATTGAGTCCGGTCAGAAAACCCCGCTTAGGCGGGGTTTTTGTTTGCCTGCTAAAAAGTACCGCGCATGAAAAAGCCCGCCGAAGCGGGCTTTCCAGTATTACCGCGTTACAGCTTGAAGCGTGCCACCATGGTGTTGAATGAGGTCGCCAAGCGGGACAGTTCCTGGCTTGAGGCACTGGTCTGGTTAGCCCCTGCGGCAGTCTGGGCCGACAGGTCCTGGATGTTGACCAGATTACGGTCGACCTCCCGGGCGACCTGGGCCTGCTCTTCGGACGCACTGGCAATTACCAGGTTGCGCTCGTTGATCTGCGATACACCTTCGGTGATCCGGGTCAGCGCATCGCCAGCAGCAATCGCCAGGCTTTGGGTGTTAGTGGCCAGCGACTGGCTCTTCACCATGGCTTCTACTGCCTGATCCGCCCCGGCGCGTACCGTACTGATCATGCTTTCAATCTCTCCGGTGGAGGCCTGTGTGCGATGGGCCAGCGCACGCACTTCATCGGCTACCACGGCGAAACCACGACCCTGCTCACCGGCACGGGCCGCCTCGATCGCGGCGTTCAGTGCCAATAGGTTGGTCTGCTCGGCGATGGCACGGATCACGTCCAGCACCTTAGCGATATCGCGCACCTGACCAGCCAATGTGCCAACCTTGTCAGTGGAGGCGGTGATTTCCGATGTCATGACATTGATGGCCGTTACGGCTTCCTGTACCTGATTGCGGCCGGTCATGGCGTCCTGGCTGGTGGCCTGGGAAACTTCGGACGTCGAAACGGCGTTACGTGCCACTTCTTCCACCGCGGCGGTCATCTCGTTGACTGCCGTGGCGGCCTGCTGGATTTCGTCATTCTGGCGAGTCAGTCCCTGGGTACTTTCCTCGGTTACTGCACTGAGCTCTTCGGCTGCCGATGCCAGCTGATGGGAGGCATGGGCAATTTCCTGCAGGGTGTCCTTGAGGCTGCCCTGCATGTTGGACAGTGCCACCAGTAGCTGACCGGTCTCATCCTGGGTATGAGCCTGAATATGCTGGGTCAGATCTCCTTGGGCAATGCGCTTGGCGCTATCCACCGCCGAGTGCAGCGGGCGAGTAATCATGCGAGTGATCAGAAGACCCAGACCAATGGCCAGGAAGAAGGCGATGATAATGCCCGTGAGCAGCGTCAGGTTGGCGCTTTTCTGCGTATGCATAGCATCGGCGGCACTTTCTTCGCTCTGCTTGATGTTGATGGCCAGAATGTTCTTCAGCTCGCCAACAGCCTTGCGATAAGCCGGATAGGTCTCGCTGTTGGTTATCTTCACAGCGGTCTCAAGCTCCCCCCGACTCAGTGCCGAGATGACTTTGTCCACGCTGGCAGTATAGGCGGGCCAATCGTCGGCAAATTTGTCGCCTTCGGCCTTTTCCTCGCCATCCAGAGGGGTCGCTCGATAATCCACGAATGCTTTATCAACCGTCCCGCCGTTTTCTTTCAGCGAGTCCAGGGCTATTTGAACTTCGGCGGGCTCCGCATTCGTGGCCTTGAGTGCCAGCACTTTGTAGAGATCGCGGTTATGGGCAATGACGTTTCGGAAGAGCGTATTGACCGCCAGTACCGAGGCCAGATCGTTGTGGATCGCGTTGTCCAGATCATCGGAGAGCGAGTCGATGCTCTGTTTGCCCAACAGGCCGACCGCCAAGGTGATCAGTGCGCATAAAAGAAAGGCAATTAGCAACTTTGTTGCAAGTCTTGCATTGGCAAACCAGGCCATGGTGTGTCCCTGAAATAAAGGTGAGCGAGGTCTGAACACCATCGCTCTAGCATGAGTAATCAAACGTATTTAGTGGGCGTAGGGCATCGTTTAGCTGAGTTACGCCCATTACTCACCCTTCGTCATACATCGACTGGAAGGCGGGAAACTTGAGTTGTAATGAGGGATGGTTGGCGAAATGCTGTTGAAAGGATGGCATTTATATCGCGCTGTTCTACAGTTCTTTAGTCAGACTATTTGCTTCGTCCTCTCTAGGGTGGGCGTTTGACGACTTCCTCTAACAATCACAATAAGGAATGCAGAATGGCTTTCGCGCGTCGCGAATTTCTTACTGTTTCACTCACCTCGGCCGCAGCGCTGGCGGCTGGCAGTGCGCTGGCAGCTACCAATACCCCCTCCGGCGATCCGTTTGGCCTCACCCGTGACTGGAACGGGACACCGGCTACCGTCATGCCTGATCCTGCCTGGGAGATTCATGACAAGGCATTTACCGGGCGGCTGGGCAATGCGATGGTAGAGCGCCTCTGGAGCGGCGGTCGCTGGACGGAAGGCCCCGTATGGATGGCGGATTGGCACTGTCTTCTCTTCAGTGACATTCCTACCGGGCGAATCCTGCGCTGGAATGAGGATGACGGTCGCGTCACGGTGTATAGCGCCCAGTCCAATAATGCCAATGGCCATACGCGTGACCGAGAAGGGCGGCTGATCAGCTGTGAGCACGACAGTCGTCGGGTAACTCGCCTGGAGCATGACGGCACAATCACGGTACTGCTGGACGCGTTCCAGGGCAAAAAGCTCAACGCGCCGAATGATGTGGTCGTTGCGGCTGATGGCGCCGTCTGGTTTACCGATCCGGGCTATGGAATCCTGGGGGCATACGAAGGCCATAAGGCAGACTTTGAGCTGCCGACCAATGTCTATCGCATCGATCCACAAAGTGGCGAGGCCCAGGTGGCCGTAGGAGATTTCCAGCGTCCGAACGGTATCGCGTTCTCACCCGATGGCAAGCGCCTGTATGTCAGTGATACGGCCGGCGGCGGTGATCCGGGCAAGCCCTGCCATCTGCGGGCGTTTAACGTGGGCGAGGGCGGCAAGCTCGATGGGGGGCGTGTCCTGATCGATGCAAAGAACGGTGTAATCGATGGATTCCGCTGCGATAGTGATGGCAATCTCTGGTGCAGCTGGGCTGGAGATACGGCTAACAACAGTGTTCGCGTCTTTTCGCCTGAAGGTCAGCCACTGGCTACCCTGCATCTGCCAGAAACAGTGTCCAATGTGGAATTTGGTGGGCCTAAGGGCAACCGCCTGTTCATTACTGGTGGGCAGTCACTCTATGCCACCTATGTGAATGCAACAGCTGCCCGTCGCAGCTGAGCGGCATGAGGTTGGCCAAGCGCAGAATGCCGTCGCGCCTGGCCAAAGAATGTTACAGGCCGAACGGGTAGGTCTCGTCTGCCGAACCTGCCGCTTCCGAATCGCCCAACGGCGTAACGGCCTGGGTTTCCTCAATCCAGACGAAGGCATCGAACTGATCGGCCAGTACCGTTTCGAAGTAGTGGCTCATGCGCTCGGTTTCAGGTCGGTAGATGACGCCGATGGCGCGGTTGAGATTTAGCTCACCCAAGGCCTCACGCAGATCCTCTCGCCGGAAGTCCCGCCAATCAGTAAGAGACACCGGTACACCCGCCTTCAGGAAGCGATGTTCCCAGCTGTCGTGACGGGAAGGACGAACCTGCTTGATATACATCTCGCCATCCCAGTCGTCTGCTGCCGCGACGGTTCCCCGGTCAGTGCCCATACCAATCAGGACGGCCTCCCGCTCGTAGGCGCTGCGGCACAGCTGACCAATATTGAATTCACCGCGCCAGCCCATGGCAGTCGCATCGGCATTGCCCACATGGGAGTTGTGTGCCCAGACAATGGCTTTTGCCTCCGGGCCACGGTGCTCCAGAAGGGTTTGCAGGGTATCGAACATATGTCGATCACGTAGGTTCCAGGAGGCGACCGAACCGCGGTACATCGCCCGGTAGTATTGCTCTGCCGCCCGGACCACTCGAGCGTTCTGCTTGGCGTTGAACAAGTCTTCTTCATCCTGCGCAAGCTCTTCAAGCCGGGTGGAGAGCAGGTTGTGCAGCTGGTTGACGACTGCGTCTTCGCAGGAGTCCTTTCCGGCGCGCTCTACCAGATGACCATAGATAGCCGGCTCGTCCTGCCAACGGGAAAGACAGCTATAGCGCTCCCGGGCCTGCTTCGCTAGTTCCGGGTCGGTTTTGCCCAGGTAATCCAGCACCTCGGCGATGGAGTTGCGCAGGCTGTAGACATCCAGACCCCGAAACTCTACCCGGTCCTCAGGGGCTCGTTGCTCGTTATAGCCGCGTAGCCATTGTGTAAAGGCTTCTACGTCCGTATTACGCCACATCCAGGTGGGGAAGCGCTTGAAGCCCGTTGCCTTCCAGTCATCGTCTGTTCGCCCGCGCACGTAGCGATCTATGTAGCCGGCGTCCGGCCAGTCCGCCTCGACGGCCACGATCGAAAACCCATGGTGCTCGATCAGGTGGCGGGTGATGGCGGCGCGGGTCTGATAAAAATCGGATGTGCCGTGACTGGCTTCGCCGATCAACACCACCCGTGCATCGGCGTAGCGATCGAAGAGAGGGCCAAAATCAGGGCTTTCCAGGTCCGGAAGCGGTTCTGCATAGCGCCTGAGCATGTCGATCGTGTATTGATCCGAGGTGGATGATCGACGCAGGAAGCGTTGCAGTCGTTCTCTGGCCGGTGCGCTCATGGTTGTTACCTCGCGAATGCAGTGAGGCCCTTTATCCATGGGCGGTAGGGTGCGGTCATGCCTATATCAGAGACAGGGCTCGGCAGGGGGATGTTCCAGCCATGCGACCAACGCACTGGCGTCCAAACCAGTCATCGGCAGGGGCTCCGCTTCGTTGCGACATTGTTACAGACGCACGGTCAACCGAATTCATCCTGCAATCACGAGGAGGACCTCTATGTCATCCAATGTCGAGGTGTTGGACCGAACCATTCAGCAAACGAACCTGTGGCTTGACGATATCGCCACGCACCTGGGAGCTCCTGATCGACAGACGGCTTATCATGCCTTGCGCGCCGTACTGCTTTCGGTACGAGACCGTATCGGAATCGATAACGCGGCTCACCTGGCTGCCCAGTTGCCCCTCATGATTCGCGGCATTTTTTATGAGAACTTCCATCCGGCGGGCACACCCACTCAGGAAGAAACCCAGGACGCCTTCCTGAAAAAGATCAGCAGCCTTGTATCGCCCTCAATTGATCTGGATCCGCACAGAGCGGCCAAGTCGGTGCTACGTGTCCTGTATGAGCGTATAGACCCCAACGAAGTCGCCAAGGTCGCCAGCCTGTTCCCCATGCCGCTGCGTAGCCTTTGGCCGGAAGACACCGGTGTGCCCGGCACTCGGGAAGGGGAAGCGTAAGATGCACATCAACGTTGAAGAGCTGGACCAGTCCGTAAAGCAGGCCTTGCAGTGGATCGCGGACGTCGATGAGCGCATGGGAACTCGAAACCGGCGTCTTGCCATGACCTCTTTGCAATGCACGCTGCAAGCGGTCCGTCGGCAGCTTGATCCTGATCAGGTCGCGCGTCTGGCCAAGTGTCTACCCATTCCATTGAAGGGGGCCATGTTCGAGAACTGGCGCCCGGCAGCACCTAGTCCGGCTACAAGCCGTAGCGAGTTTTTGGGCCGCATTGAGGAAACCGTTTTTCGCAACCTCGACATTTCGGTCGAGCGCGGCGTCAAGGCGTCCCTTGAAGTGATGTGCAAGAGGATACCGGCTGAAGTCGTGGCCGAGTTTGCCGGACGCCTGCCATTCGACCTGCGCAGTTTATGGAGCAATGAGCCCTTGCCCTATCCAGGACACGGAGCAGTTTGAGTTTTTTCCAGGTAATTGACTCAATGCGGCTCAAGCTCTGGCAAACCGTGTCGATACAGTGATCAGGCAGGCAGCTTTCCACCCTCCTTCGCTGCCTGACTTCTTTTTCTGCCCCACCTGTTGGGGCTTCTTTTTGCCCGTTAAAAGGCACGGACCATTGCGCTCAGGACAGCAGGCAGAACGCTGTGCTAGTGGCTCGCGGCTCCTCTGCGGCCCGCCCACATCACGCACCACAGTGGGAGGGGAAGGGTAGTGATCAGCAGAACCCACAGCAGGGTGTATACCGAGTCGACGCCTTCGTTTTGCAGGTTGATGAACAGCTTGACTGGAATCCCCTGCGGGAAATAGCTAAATACCAGCACGATGCCAAACTCGCCTATCACCCTTACCCAAGTAATGGCCAGTGCAGCGGCCAGCCCGCGGGCTGCCTGGGGTAGGGTGAGCCGCAGAAAGATCTGCCAGGCACAGGCCCCCAGCGTTCTACCGGCTTCTTCGGTCTCTACCGGCACCTGCTCAAATGCCGAGCGAGCCGACAATACAAAGTAGGGGAGTCCGCCGTAAATTTGTGCCAGGACAAAGGCGGCTGCGTTGTTATTGAGTTCAAGGCCAATGGCAGAAAGCACTTCCCCCAGCGAACCATAGGCTCCGTAGGCAGATACCAACAGGATACCCAGCGCCAGGGGCGGCGCCAGCAGGGGTACGAGAACAGCCACTTCCACTGCGCCTCGCCACACGGATCGAGTCCTGGCCAGCCATACGGCCAGGGGCAGGCCAAGCAGAATGATTATCGGCAATGAGATAGCGCTCATGCCCAGTGATACGGCCACTGCCTGGCCATCGCCATAGGCAAGGTGAAAGCCTGACCAGGGCGTGACCAGTACCAATGTCATGAAAGGGATGATCAACAGAAGGACCGCCGGTATCCCCAACCAGAGCGCGTTCAACTCAGATCGACCCACCTTTCGGGCGGTCATAACCGTTTTTCTCGAACAGCGCCTGGCCTTCCGGACTCTTCATGAACGCAATGAATTGTTGAGCCTGTTCAGGATGAGGTGCGTTTTTTAACACGGCGGCATAGAACACCAGCGGCTGGGTATGGAGCGTCTTGCGCTTGCCTTGCGGGTCGGTAATCTCGAAGCTGGCTTGGTTGTACCAGTCTGCCTCCATGGCCGGATTGCTCAGATTGATCTCGTCCGGCAACTTGACATAGGGCAAACCGGCTGAGCGCGTAGCACTTTCATAGCCGGAGGCTGCGTCGACCTGACCGGCTTCCAGCCGCGTCAGCAGCCCACCTTCGGCAAATACCTGCTGCGGATTTCGCGTGTCGCCCAGTACCTTTTCAGCCAGATCAGGCTGATGGTAATACCGGCTGGCCAGCATCAGCGTGAAGATAATGTTTTGTCCCTGGGGGTCGGTTACCGGATCGGTGCGGCCAAAGCGCAGTGATGGTGTCTGCAGGACTTTCCACCAAGGAGTCGCCTGCGTCGGATTTTCACTGGCGGCGCGAAATGCCTCGGCATATTTTCCCTTCGGGTTGTAGGCGATCACCATGCTGGTACTGGCGACCGGTTCGGCGGTATCGACCAGCCCGGCCTTTTGCAGAACGGCAATCGGCCCAGGCGTGATGGATACAAAAACGTCCGCTACCACTTTCCTGGACGCCAACAAGTTGGCCATGCCATAGGCGCCCTGGCCTTGTCCCTGGTAATTGACCTGTTCACGTTGCGCGAAAGCCGGGCCAAGCGACTTGTCCATCACCACGCCCATCGACCCTGCATAGGTCACACGAAAATCATCAGCCGCATGGGCGGGGGAGGTCGAGAAGAGGAGCGACACAAGTGTAACGCCCAGCAGGCGTGAAGGAATAAAAGCTTTCAGAGTGAGGTTCATCATGCATAATCGCTATATAGTTAGCTATATAACGATAAGGATTTTCAATGCGCTGTCAATGAACGTGACGGCGCTAGCGCTGAACGTGCTTGAGGCCACCTGTTCGAAAGCGGTTGGAAGAGCACCTTTTTGCAGGCAATAAAAAACCCGCCGAAGCGGGTTTTGCTAACCATACTCGACATCCCTGGCAAGCTGCCATCCTGGCGTGGTCATTCGTCCTTGATCTCCCTGAGCGCTTCCTGCGCTGCAGTCCGATGTGTGTAGATTACGCAGGAGAAGACGCGGGCAATAGCGCTGAATACAGGCATGCGATGTAAGCCTTTTGCTATTGCGTGAGTAAGACGCCTGTAAGTCGACCGTTAGGGCTTCTTCTCGTCAGAGGCTCTGGCAGCGGGTGCCAGCTCCTGCTTGACGCCCTGCTCGCTGGCAGGGCTGGACACGGCGCCTTGCGCCTGCTCGTTGGTAGGCTGACTGCCAGTCTTGTTGTCTTCGGAAGTCTTTTCACAGGCGGCCAAGCCAAGCGCACTGGCCAGCAAGACGGCAGAGGCAAAAGTCTTGTGCATGATGTTGTCCTCGGATGGGTGCGTTATTTCGAGCCTGCACCCGGAGGCGAGTTCCTGAGCGATCCTCCGGCACTTTCGTCCATCTGCTTTAATGACGTAACGACGAAATAGAGGGAATGCTGCATGAGAATCGCATGGATACTACTGTTGGTGACAGTGGCAGGATGCTCGAAAGTGTCTACCCCAACGGAGTCCGCAGATACCCCGGACTGGTTAAAGGCCAGGATCAAGTCGTTACAGGCGCTGCCTGAGGCCAATCCGCCCAGACGTATTTTCAGGACGACGTTTGAGGGAGAGACCGCTTATTACGTTTCTCCGGCCTGCTGTGACATACCCAGTGAACTCTACCGGGTTGACGGTACGTTATGGTGTTATCCCAGCGGTGGCATCGCCGGTGGTGATAGGCGCTGCCCTGCGTTCAGTCTGGATCGCCAGCGCATGGAGCCTATCTGGCAGGACGAACGTTCCTCCAAGGCCAGCCGCACGCCTGCCAGGAACTAGGGTGCCGTTGTACTCTTGAGCCTGAACATCGGCAAAAGTGATTGCCCGCGTACGGATCCTGGCGGCTACGGCCTTGAAATACCGTTTAGCTGATCTATTCCTCAGAAATATTCTAGACGGCTGTGTTTGTTTTGGCCTGTGGTAGACTAGCCAACTCTTTGTTTTTAAAGGAAATCAAGAGGCATGCCCATGCCGAATCGGTATAGGGCAGATAGGAGCGGCATTAGACGGTAGTGTCTCGTCAGCCAATGATGGCCGCCTTTTTGCGCCAATTCTCTTTTTCTGGCGCCTTCCATTACAACGCCAAAACTAGAACAACGGGGATATACATTCATGTCCAAGCCCAAGCTTAGTCTTGCCTGGCAGATTCTCATCGGTCTTGCCCTGGGAATTGCAGTCGGAGCGCTTCTCAACCACTTCAGCGGCGAAAAAGCCTGGTGGATCGACAATGTTCTCAAGCCAGGCGGCGATATCTTCATTCGCCTGATCAAGATGATTGTCATACCCATCGTGATCTCCACCCTCATCGTAGGCATCGCCGGGGTAGGGGACTCGAAAAAGCTGGGGCGCATCGGCCTCAAGACCATCGTGTATTTTGAGATTGTCACCACGATTGCCATTGTGGTGGGACTGATGCTGGCCAACTTCTTCCAGCCTGGCTCGGGGATCGACATGTCTACCCTGGGTACGGTGGATATCTCCCAGTATCAGAAGACCACGCAGGAGGTTCAGCACGACCATGCGCTCGTGGCGACCATCCTCAACCTGATCCCTTCCAATATCTTTGCTGCGGTGGCCCGTGGCGAGATGCTGCCCATCATCTTTTTCTCGGTGATGTTCGGACTGGGCCTAGGCGCGCTGCCTGACAGTACGCGTGAGCCCGTGGTTCGTGTGTTTCAGGGCATTTCCGAAGCCATGTTCAAGGTTACCCACATGATCATGCGCTACGCGCCCATCGGTGTGTTCGCGCTGATTTCGGTAACCGTGGCCAACTTTGGTTTCTCCTCGCTGCTGCCGCTGGCCAAGCTGGTGATCCTGGTTTATGTCGCCATCCTGTTCTTTGCTCTGGTGGTGCTAGGACTGGTGGCCAGGCTGTTCGGCTTCTCGGTGATGAAGCTGATCCGCATCTTCAAGGACGAGCTGATTCTGGCGTATTCCACGGCCAGTTCCGAAACCGTACTGCCGCGTATCATCGAAAAAATGGAAGCCTACGGTGCGCCCAAGTCGATCAGCAGCTTTGTGGTTCCAACAGGGTATTCCTTCAATCTGGACGGCTCGACGCTGTATCAGAGCATTGCCGCCATTTTCATCGCCCAGCTCTATGGCATCGATCTGAGCCTTGGTCAGCAGCTTCTGCTGGTCCTGACCCTGATGGTGACCTCCAAGGGCATCGCCGGTGTACCGGGTGTGTCCTTCGTGGTGCTGCTGGCTACCCTGGGCAGCGTGGGTATTCCATTGGAAGGTCTGGCATTCATTGCCGGCGTGGACCGCATCATGGACATGGCGCGTACGGCCCTGAACGTGATCGGTAATGCCTTGGCGGTTCTGGTCATTGCCCGTTGGGAAGGTTTGTACGACGCTGAAAAAGGCGAGCGTTACTGGAACTCCCTGCCGCATTGGCGTCATGATAAGACGCAGGCATACGGCAACATGACCAAGTCGGATATTGCACAATCCTGATCGAAAAGAAGCCGCTGAAAAGCGGCTTCTTTTTTGGGTGCAGATTGGTGACCGGCCCGTTTTTCGTCTGTCAGGATACCTTGCTGAGCGAGATGAACCCGATGTTTTCCAGGGCCGAAGCGATCATGGCACCGGTTTCTTCGAGTTGGCTGGCAAGGTCATCGCTCGAAACCCGCATTGACCACTCTTCCTCTTCAAGCGGCGGCCAGGGTTGTTCAGGGCTGGCCTCTACCTGATCCACTGCATTCAGGAAGGCACCCAGGTCTGGCAGGAAAACGGTATAGCCATCCCCCTTGAGCGCCATGGTACGAATGCCCAGCAAACGGCAGATTTCCGCCTTTGCGCCTACTTCTTCGCGGTCCGCCTGCCGGGAGCGCTCGATCAGAGCTGCCAGCTCTGTATCCATGAGGCGCCCCCCATGAATCAGCTCAGGACCGGACTGCCAGGTTTCAGGCGCGCAGTCCTTCAAATCCGGGCGCAGCGGAATATGCGGATTGATTTCCATTGGGTAGATCCGGCAGACCAGGGGGCGACGCTCATAGATCGAACAGCGATTACTGTCGTCCAGGTTGCGGCACGGGCCAACGTTATACGCGGCGAAGGTGATAGAGACGTAGGCCTGTGTATTGCCGCAACGAACCGGTAGCGAACGGCGCTGTACATGCTCACGCTGGTTGACAGGCACTCCGTAGCCATTGTCCAGAAAGCCTTCGACCAGAATGATCAATTGGCCGCCATCGGTTGCCCAGGCCTTGGCTTCCTGAAGCGTCAAAGGGACGTGATGATCGTTGCAGCACTTGCCGCAGCCGTTACAGGCGAATCGAGTGTTCATGTCGGACCCAGAACTGGTTGAACGAGCGGCGGAAAACAGGCACCGCCGCCAGGAAAACCTCTTCCGAGCAATTAGCGCGCCAGCCTTGCAAGGGCTGGCGAACCTGTTAGTGCTCGATCATCTCGCGGATACGAATGGCCAGCTTTTCCACGGCAAAGGGTTTGGTGACCATTTCCATACCGGGCTCCAGAAAGCCGCTCGCCAGCGTCGCGTTTTCAGCATAGCCGGTGATGAACAGAACCTTTAGGTCGCTGCGTAGCTCGCGGGCGGCATCAGCCAGCTGGCGACCGTTGAGTCCGGGTAAACCAATGTCGGTGATAAGCAGATCGATAGGCTGGGATGACTGAATGATCTTGAGCCCGGACGGTCCGTCATGGGCTTGCAAGGCCTTATAACCCAAGTCCTTGAGGACCTCGACGATCAGCTCGCGAACAATGGGCTCGTCCTCGACAATCAGCACCGTCTCACCGTGCTCGGTGCGGTAGGCGTCGGTCAGGCCTGTTTCTTCGCGATCCTCTTCGTGCGAGCCCTGAAAGCGCGGTAGATACAGTTTTACCGTCGTACCGATGCCTACTTCAGAATAGATAGTGGCATGGCCCTCGGACTGGCGAATAAAGCCATAGATCATCGACAGGCCAAGCCCCGTACCTTGTCCGATGGGCTTGGTCGTGAAGAAGGGATCAAATGCTCGCTCAATGACTTCCCTGGGCATGCCGACGCCGGTATCGGTTACGGAGATGCACACATACTGTCCAGGCTTTATGTTGCGCTGGCGTGACGTATAGGCCTGATCCAGATGGGCATTGCAGGTTTCGATCACGAGACGGCCGCCGTTGGGCATGGCATCGCGCGCATTGATCGCCAGATTGAGGATGGCGCTTTCCAGCTGGTTGGCATCGCATAGAGTGATCCATAACCCGCCCGCAGTGACCATCTCCATCTGAATGCTCTCGCCCAGGGTGCGATGTAGAAGGTCTTCCATCGAGACGACCAGCTTGTTCACATTGACGGGCTTGGGGTCCAGCGGCTGTCGGCGGGCAAAGGCCAGCAGGCGATGAGTCAGCGCGGCAGCTCGGTTGGCGGAGGTCATCGCGGCCTTGGCGTAACGCTCGATAGCCTCGACACGGCCCTGGGCCAGGCGGGTCTGCATGATATCGAGCGAACCGATGATGCCGGTCAGCAGGTTGTTGAAATCATGGGCGATGCCACCCGTTAGCTGTCCCAACGCTTCCATTTTCTGCGACTGACGCAAGGCTTCTTCAGCCATTCGCAGCGCTTCGGCCTGCTCCTTTTCCGCGGTGATTTCTCGACCTACGGCATGGATGAGCGTGCCATCCGGAACGGCAATCCAGGACAGCCAGCCGTAGCTGCCATCCTTGCGCAGGTATCGGTTTTCGAAGCGCATGGTAGTGATTCCCTTGGCGAGACTTTCTGTCTCGGCCAGGGTGCGCTGCCTGTCATCAGGATGGGTAAAGTCGAAGTAGGAGCGGCCAATCAACTCCTTTTCGTTCCAGCCAAACAGTGTTTTCCAGGCCGGGTTGGCCGCCGTAATGGTGCCATCGAAGCGGGCCACCAGCATGACGTCTGTTGACAGTCGCCACATCCGGTCCCGGTCGGCGGTGCGTTCGGCTACCTGCGCTTCCAGCGTCTCGTTCAGCTTGCGCAGTGCCTGCTCCGCCTCTAGGCGCTTGAGTACGGCCCCGGCCGCGCGCGCCAGCGCTTCAAGCGTAGCAATCTCGGCCGGTTCAGGCGTATGGAGTCTGGCCCAGTACGCGCCGATGGCAGCGGTAGCGCGTCCATCGCTGACCAGGGGTACCATCACAAGACTCTTGATGAAGGTAGGCGTGTAAAAGCGTTTGATCAGCCTCGGATCATCCTGCACATCGGGAATCACTGCTGTTTCCAGGTGAGTCATGGCCCAGCCGGAGATGCAGTCGGTGATGGCGAACCGTTGACCCTTCCACAGCGGTTCAGGCGTGATCTCGGCAGCGTAGAAACACTGATCGCCTTCGCGCAGCACGATCGCGACCCCATCGGCATTGGAAAGCCGACGTGCTGCATGGCTCACGATCTCGATCAGCTCCTCCAGCGTGTGGGCGGAAGGTGCTTTCTCGATGGCCTCGGACAGCAGCTCTAGGCGGTTGCTGCGCTCATGTGCCAATTGCTCGGCCCGCTTGCGTTCGGCCAACTCGTTCTGGGCCTTGCGGAAGAGACGGGCATTGTCGATGGCAATGGCCGCCTGACCGGCAATGCCATCCAGCAGGTATTCGTGCTCTTCGGTAAACATGCCGGGCTCGGCGTGGCCAAACAGCATACCGCCAGTACCTCGCCGGAGCGTGAAACCACCGGGACGGCCAGATAGCTGCGCACTGGCAAATGCCCTTCAGGCATTCCAGCATGGGGGGCGCTTTTTCCGTAACGGGGGTCTTGGGTGATGTCATCAGAGCGTACGATGCCCTCGCCCTTGAAGGTTGGCGCAAAGACGGCGGTGTTACGCGGCATGGGAAAATCAGCAAACGCTTCGCGCGGTACACCCGACAGCGCATACAGCATGTAACTTTCACCCTGCTCGTTCAGCACGTTGTAGAAGAACGCGCCGAACTGCGCATGAATCAACGCAACGGCTGCATCGGTCGCTTCCTGCACCAGCTTGTCCAGGTCCAGTTCGGCAGCCAGGCGAGCGCCAATCCGGTTGAGAATCTCAAAGCGATCCACGTCTGGAGGAGTGAGCGCATCTTGCGGCATGATTGAATTGAGTTTGACATCCAACATGTAAACGGCTCTACAACGGGGCAGGCAGAAACAAAGCCGCCGGCTAGCGGGACCTTGGGTATATGAGGAGGATGTTAGGCTGCTTGACGTGGCTTCGCTCTGTTAAAAACAGGTCGCAGGGCGCGCGTAGGCGATCAAGGCGCGCAGCTACTCATCAGGCTTACCAACAACTTCATCTACAGCCGATGGGCATTGGGCGCGGAATCTACTGGCAGGAGGGGAGGCTGGCAATACAGATCTGACGATCGTCACAGTTTTATGGTCTCAAACCATTTCGTTGTCAGGTGGGGGGATGGCCTCCAAAGAGGCCATCCAGATGCTTAGAAGCGCAAGCTCAGGTTGGCTTTGACATTCTGATCAGTGGTATCGCTGCTGAGTTGGCCGCCGTAGCTGATCCCTACGCTGACCGTTTCGTTCAGGGCCATATCCACTGCGCCTTCGATAACGGCTGCGTTGCGAGCAATCGGTGCGCCTTCCAGGGTGAATGTATTGCCACCCTCGAACGCTGCCTTGTGCTCAGGCGTTACGTCGCCAAAGGCATGCCGCCACCCGAGAGTTGCGCTGGGCTTGAGTTGTACGCTGCCAACCGAGGCCGTAGTCGACGCACGCAAGCCCAGAGTGCTGAAGGTCACGTCTGTATCCTGGGATTTGTTATCCAGCGCCAGGGCACCGCTGCGCTCATGGAAGCTGTCGGTATGCACACGGACATGGGCAAGGCCCACGAAGGGCTCCAGCGTCACCTGATCCTGCCTGATCAGATAACCCAGTTCGCCAAACACCTGCGTGGTGCCTGCATCATAATTAGGCGACAGCCGATCGGCACTGCCCAGAACGGACAGGGTGCGCTTGGCATCAATGTCATGCCAGGTGTGCGCCGCGCCCAGCTTCAGGCTCAGGGCATCCCATTGGGCGCCGGCGTACAGACCCAGATGATAGTTGTCGCTCTTGGACGAGCCCGAGGTGTGGCGCAGGTCGAAGTCACTGTGGCTATAACCTGCCAGCGCGCCCAGGCGCCAGGTATCGTTAAGCGGTGCATCAGCGCCGAACAGGATGCCGGTGGTGTGCGTATCCAGACCTGAGACGTTATGTGTGCTATCGGTCTTGCCCCAGGCGCCAAGGGCTTGCGTCCAGACCACACCCCGGGCGTTATCGCCCATCAGGTTCTGCATGCCCGGCGCGGTATCGGCTCTCGAGACCTGGGCATTATGCAGGCGATCCGTCATGGCGTTACGGACCAGACGGCTGTCCTCGACCAATGCTGTCTGGGTAGAGGCGTGCAGTTCATTCGACAGCGCACGGAAGGTCTGCTGCGCCGTCGCCGTGTCCAACTGTGCCACCTGATCCCACAACGCACTGCCAGCTACGACGCTATCCAGCCCAGCCGCAACGGCACGCTCGCTACGGGTCGTGCCCAGGGAGGCAAAGGTAGTGCTGTTGCGCTCCAGCGCCAACTCAACACCATTGGCAGAGTAGCTGAGCGTGGGCGTCAGAAAGGCATAGTTTGAGGTGACGTTGGCAAAGGTGCCGGTAACCCCGCCATTGGCTGTCAGGATGGAATAACGCTTCAAGGGTTGCCAGTTGCCGCTCTGGACCAGCGACAGCGTGCTGTTCTCGATCGTGGCGCTACCGGTCGCAACGATGCGATCCGTCTGGCCGGCCTCGTTGGTTTCAACCTGATAGACCGCTCCATTGGCGAGCGTGACATTACCGTTCACGCTCAACTGTCCGACAGAATTTCCGGGCGCGACGATGCCGCCCTGGGCCACGACGAGGGTGCCGACCGTACCGTTGCCACCCAGGGTCGCGCCCTGGTTGACGGTAACGGCAGAGTTGGCGAGGCTCCCGTTCACGGCCAGGCGGCCTTCGTTGACTGCTGTGGTACCCGAAAAGCTGCTATTGCCGGTCAGGTCCAGCGAGCCGGCTCCGGACTTGATCAGCGAGCCGTTACCGGCAAGGGTGTTGCCCATCGTATCGTCGACGGACTGGTCCAGCACAAGGGTGGCGTTGTTGGTGATGGCACCGCTGCCAAACGCGCGGGCATAGCCCCTGAGCGTACCGCCGTTGATCGTCGTGCCGCCGGTATAGGTATTTTCGCCACTTAGCGTCAGCTCGCCGGTGCCATTCTTGATCAGCCCACCGCTACCGCTGATGTTATTTCGCCAGGCATCCTTGGCGTTGAAGCCGCCGAGGCTGGCATCCATGTTGACCGTTACGTCGGAGGTGAAGGCCCCGTAGCCATCACCAGCCGCCAACAGGTTCAGACGGCCATAGCCGTTGGACTCATCGATGACCACATAGCCGGACGAGATTTCGGTACTAGCTAGCACATCACGACGCTGGCTGGCGTCCAGATAGGGGAAGCGGGTTTCCAGCAGCACTTCGGCATTGACCGGCACCACGGGCGCAAGGTCTGTCGGGCCTACCGGCGCAAAGCCATAGGTCATGCGTGAGGTATACAGCGCCTTGTCCTGCGCATGTTGCGAGAAGCGGTCCGTTGCCGGGTCGATTGGATCCATGCAGTTGTTGATATCGCCACCGCACTGCTCGGTGAAGTATGCCTGCGCCTGCTGAAAAGCCTCATTGCGAAGTTGGGCGTTATTGGTGAGGTTGTCGATAGCAAAGTAGGTCGCGGTGATACGGCCGCCTATTACATCGAACGGCGAATGCATACCTGCGACGATCCGGTTGTTACCTACCTCCGAGGCGCGCAGCATCAGTTCTTCGAAGCGCTGCGGGATGGCATAGCTCAGGGCAATCGAGGAAAGATAAGCCGCGTTGGTATGTCCACTGGGAAAGCCGCCGTCCGTTTCTGGAGTGCTGCTGCGAGCCGGCCGCAGGGAGGGCTGAATAATCTCTTCCTGGGTCTGGCGCCAGGGGCGAGGGTACTGATAGGCATTCTTGGCGGGTGTAGTGGATGCATCGTTGCGCACCGCACCGACCAGCTGGACAACCTTGCCCAGGGCGGATGAGGTCTCGCCTGCACCGTTGCCCTTGTCGTCGTATTTGACGGTCTGGTTGGAGTCGTCGAACGTGGTGATGGTGGTAAAGGCACCGGAACCTGCGCGGTATCCGTCCGCCAGTGAGCCCAGCCCATCGATGGCGCTATAGCTCTGGTTGCGACGGTCATCGTAATAGGCTGCGATTTCCTGCTCACGTGTCCGAGTATGGGAAAGGTCCACAACATACTGAACGTTACGCTGAAGAATCGGTGCCCCCAGCGCGGTCGGCGTACCGGTATTCCACGTGGCGCCGGGTGTCCAGAGCGTGTTGAAGCCAGACAGCAGGTCTACACCGTTAATGGCGTTGTTATCGGCACGACCGGCCGCTTGTACTGATGCAGCCAACAGGGACAGAACGAACGATGAAGCGACCACACACGAACTGACGTTTGACGGTCTCACTAATGACTCCTTTCATGTATCCGAAGCTTTACGAAAAGGTACAAAGCGGTACAAAGGTCGAGGAGCGTACGTAGCCAGCTTTTCAGTTCTGTGGCGGGAACATGACAATTGGGTTGTGCGATGACGTTTAGGCGGCCATGAAAAAGCCCGGTCTAGACCGGGCTTCATGCTGACGCAGACTGATTACTGCTGACCGAATACGCGCGTCAGGTGCGCTTTGTATTCGGCCTGATGACGCTCGATATCCGGCGCCTTGATGACATCATTCGCCAGATAGGTCGGCAGGGCCTCAAGGCCTACAAACTGCTGCGACTTGTGGAAGGGGAAGTACACACCGTCCACACCTTTGCCCTCGAAGAAGTTGCCCGGCTCGTCGAACGCTTCACGCGGTGCGTTCCAGGTCAGGGACAGCATGTAGCGACGGCCCTGCAGCAGGCCACCAGTGCCGTACTGCTTGGTGGGATCGCTACGGGTACGACCGTCGTTGGCATATAGAGAGCCGTGGCCGGCGGTCAGGACCTCGTCCAGATACTTCTTGACGGTCCAGGGGGCGCCCATCCACCACCCCGGCATCTGATAAATGATGGCATCAGCCCACAGGTACTTCTGGACTTCAGCCTCAACATCGTAACCCGACTCGATCACGGTTTCCTTGACGGTATGGCCCAGCTCGCTCAGATGGCCCACAGCCAGAGTGTGCAGGGTTTCGTTATAACGCCCTGCGGAATGGGCGAACGATTTGCCGCCATTGATCAACAAGATATTCATGAAAGCTCCCACTTAAACGGGTAGGGCGCAAAAGGGGTGCGCCAGAAAGCGGTACAGTGTCCTCCGCACATGCTTGTCGTTAAAGTAGATAAACTGGAAAAGATAATTGATTTGAAATCAAGAATGACGGGCGAAGGCAGGCATGAAAACCACGCTGGAAGAACATCTGGTATTCAAGACCGTTGTCGAAACGGGTTCCATAACCGCAGCGGCCGACCAGTTGGGACAAACCGTTTCGGGCGTGAGTCGCGCTCTTAGCCGCCTCGAGCAAAAGCTTGACACCACACTGTTACGTCGCACGACCCGGCGTCTGGAGCTTACCGATGAGGGACGGCATTTCCTGACCCAGGTCCGTGCCATACTGGCCTCGGTCGATGAGGCCGAGGAGCAACTGGCGATCCGGCGGCAACGGCCGGCAGGCCGTTTGCGGGTAAATGCGGCACCGTCCTTCATGTATCACGTTGTCGTCCCGTTGGTGGGTCTGTTCCGTGAACAGTATCCCGGCATTACGCTGGAGCTGGACACGAATGACCGCTTCATCGACCTGCTGGAACAGCGCACGGATGTTGCCATCCGGATCGGCGAATTGCGTGACTCTACTCTGCACGCGCGACCGTTGGGGCAGAGCAGGCTCGGCCTGCTGGCCAGCCCGGGCTACCTGAATAGGCATGGGACACCGCTTGCTGTCGCTGACCTGCATAAACATACCTTGATCGGTTTCAGCCAGCTTGATCACCTCAATCAGTGGCCGCTACCAAACGAGCGAGGTGCTACGCTGGCGGTTTCGCCCGATATATCCGCCTCAAGCGGGATGACGATTCAGGCATTGGCACTGGCCGGACAAGGAATTGTGTGCCTGGCAGACTACATGACACGGTCGGCTCGCGAGCAGGGTCTGCTTGTTCCGATCATGAGGGATCAGGTGCAGGACTCCTTTCAGATCATCAATGCGGTTTACTACCGCAATACCCAACTCTCACTGCGGATCACGCTGTTTCTGGACTTTATTGCAGAGCATTTGCGCGAGCGCTTGTAGCGTCTGTCGACCGGTAGCGATTGCTGTTCAGGCACTTCGGCCCGAATACAGCCTCCTAATAAAATGTTATCCAGAACAGGTGATGCCTATGAGCAACGCCTGTCCGTGCCTCGAAGGAGTTTGCCATGTACCGGATCGGCTTTGCCTGCAATTACCGCCATCCCGACAGAAGCCTGCCTGCAAAAGAGATCGAAGCCATCGAGCGGCTCTACAATGGCAAGACCACCACGCTACGTTGGCTGTCCAGCCAGACAACCGAGGCGGCCGAAGAGAAGCTGCTCTATGTGATCGAGCACAATCTTCAGGCCCAGATGCGTCTGTTGCAGTATGTCAATTCCTTGCCAGCTCACCTGCACATGATGCGCATGAGCAGCGATATCCTGCCGTTCTACAGCCATCCCAGTTATGCCTATTTCTACGACTCCACGGCTATCCGGGATTTCATCTCCGAACAGTTCCAAGGTATCGGTGACTATGCGCGTACCCATGACATTCGCCTCTCCATGCACCCGGGGCAGTATTGTGTGCTGGCCTCGGATAACCCGGATACGGTGGAAAACAGCATCCGCGAATTTGAGTACCACGCCGATATGATTCGCATGATGGGCTATGGACGGCAGTTTCAGGATTTCAAATGCAATATCCACATTGCGGGCAAGCTGGGCGTCGAAGGCATCCTGCATATCTGGCCGCGCCTGTCAGACGTGGCCCGCAACTGCATTACCTTTGAGAACGAGGAAAAGAAATACGGTGTCGACGCCTGCCTTGAGCTAGCCGACCACGCTCCGGTCGTTCTGGATATCCACCACTGCTGGATTCACGAAGGTCGCTACATCGACCGTCATGACCCACGGGTACAGCGCATCGTTGAAAGCTGGCGGGGCGTACGTCCGGCCATGCACTACTCACAGTCCCAGGAGATGTTGATGGAGCTGGGTATCTCGGCTGACGAGAAGATTGAAATGGAACAACTGCTGACCAAGGTCAACAAGCGTGACCTGTATGGTCACAGTGACCGGATGTGGAACCGCTGGTGTAACGAATACGCCAAGTCATTTCTGGACAAGTTCGACATCATGTTCGAAGCCAAGCACAAAAACCTCGCCGTGATCGATTTCTACGAACAATACATGGTTCAAAAAGCTGCCTAGGTCTCAAACCTGGGCACTCTCTGGTTTCTGGCCTGCAAAGCCCCGTAAGCTGGCTATAGTCACTAGAACAATAATAAGAGGAGCACTGCCATGCCTGAACTCGCCCGTCGTGAATTCTGGAAAGAACTCCAGCCGATTCCGAACAGCTTGAAGCCTGATGCCAGGCCTGAGGTCTACATCGAGGACGCGCCGACAGAAGACGAGCGCTATTACGTGCCGTTTACCGATACCGTCTCGAGTCGCCCGTTATGGATCTCGCCCTCCGAGAACAAGTGGTGCGATGTCCTCATGGCCAAACAGGCGGGCCTGGTGAACCGTCATTACCATCCCCATGAGGTTTTTGCCTATACCATCTCTGGAAAGTGGGGCTACCTGGAGCATGGCTGGACGGCCAGAGCCGGCGACTTCGTTTACGAAACGCCTGGCGAGGGGCATACGCTGGTGGCTTATGATTATGATGAGCCGATGCGGGTCTTCTTTATCGTCAAGGGCCCTCTGATCTGGCTGGATCAGGACGGCAACGCCGCGGGCTATTTCGATGTACACGACTATATCAAGCTCTGCCGGGAGCATTTCGAGCGCGTCGGTATCGGCGCAGATTACGTCGATACCTTGTTCCGCTAGGTAAAAGCGCCCTGCGATCCTGCCTTGCAGGGCGCTACGTCATACCGGGACGTTCATATTGATACGACGCCATACCGCTTCGGCAAAGCTGTAGACCGCAAAGGCGATCAAACCCAGCGCAACCACCAGCAGAATGATATGGCCGAAAGGCAAGTTCTGAAGCCCGTTGAGAGCCTCCTTGATTCCCGGTGGGTGCATTGCATCGTAGCGTGAGCCGCTGACAGCCAGCAGTACGGCAATCTCGATAAAGGCCACCCCCCGTGCAATCAGTCCGAATCGGGAGACGGGGCGTACCATGCGCATGACACCTTCATCCGCCTCGAAATACCGTTCGAAGGAGGCCTTCCACCCCTTGATGATATGGGCAATGCCTACACCCAGCGGAATCAGGGCTATCAGCCGTATCACTATATTGGAGTGGTCCCAGCTGAGCAGGTGTGAAAGAAAGTCCTGTGCCTGACCACCACCTCCAGAGCCTCCGCCCTCACCAGGAGTTTTGAAACCGCTGATCAGAAGGCCTAGGGCGAAGAGCGCCAGGAGGACATATGTCACGCCACTGGCGAGGAGTCCTGTACGGATCGTTAATCCTTTGAGATCCGTGCCGTGATGATCCGAATCTCGTAGAGCCTGTACGGCACGCCAGGCTGCAAAGGCTGCAAGCCCGATCACCACAATCCAGAGCAGGGTACTGCCGGACGGTTGCGCCAATACGGTTTGCAGGCTCTGATGACTGTCGACGGGTTGTCCTGAGCCTATGGCTGCCAGTAATGCGAAGCCACCGATAATGAGGTACACCACGCCTCGGGCAGCGTAGCCACCACGGGCCAGCCAGGTAAGGCCTCGGTTGGGAGTCATGCTGATTAGGTTTCCTGTAGTTATGAGGGATACAGGAAAAGACCCGGCGACTGAGGCTGCGGTTCGTATTCACGGCTGGGGTAGCAAGCCAAACGGACGAAAGGCGATTGGCCAGTATTTGTAGGAAAAGGCTTACAAGGACTCTCAGCGGTTGGCTCTAGGGGAAACGAAGGGAGAGGCGTAATCTATTTACATCGGAGCAGCGCACGGAAGCGCTCATGGTAGATCAAGGATCCGATATGACCGCCAGGATGGCAGCTTGACAGGATGTCGAGCATGGTCAACGAAACCCCGCTACGGCGGGGTTTTTCCGTTTCACCGCTGTTTAGCAGTCTATTCTCCGGGTCAGTCGACGTTCCAGACCGACGGGTCCTTTATACGTCCTGCCCTCATCGATCCATCCTTCTTTTAAATAGAGCCCCAGCGCTGATTCATTGTGGGCGTCTACTGCTAGTTGAATATGCCGGATATCGGGCCACTGCCTGCAGACCAGCTCGGGAAGCGCCCGCAGGCAGGCTTTGCCCAGCCCTCGGCCCTGTGCGCGAGCCGCGATTTGCAAGGCATGGAGCGAGCAGGCATCGGCGCTGACCCACTGGGGAGACAGGGGAGGCCGCTTGAGTAGAAACAGACCTGCCGGCAGGCCTGCTTCCAACAGGGCGAACCCTTGTACATGCCGAGGTGACTGCTCCTCAAGACTCACCAGTGCAGCCTCAGGCGTACCTGAAAAGGCTATCTGCCCAGGGTGTAATTCAAGGCTGAGCAGCGCCTGGCGCTGGGCATCGTCAAGGGCGGTAATGGCTTCAATCAAAAGAGGGCCATCATTTCGTCGGACCTTTGAACCGTTAATGACCACTATCAATCCTGTCGATTTCTCAAGGTATCAATCACAGCGTACTGTGAAGCCTGGCTTAAGAGTAGATAGAGGTCCTTATGCCCATTGTTCAAATCATGTCAGTAGTAGGCAGTGCCGTACCTGCTGCGCTTCGGGAGGCCGGTTTTATGGTCTGCTGGTATCTGGTACGCAATGGCGAGCGCATCAGTGGTCCGTTCACCACGCGTCAGGAGGCACAAGTGCAAATGAGCACCTTGGCCGAGTTGCATACCGTCGCCTGATCAGGCGGTTCGTTTCAGCATTTCCCAGAGCCTGGGGTCGTTGAAGTCTGCTATTGCCAGATCGGCGCCGGCTGCCAGCAGTTCATCGGCTGTCAGTGTTGAGGTAATACCGACCGTAACGATTCCGGCAGCCTTGGCTGCCGTCAGGCCGGGAATAGAGTCCTCGAAAACCAGCGCCTGCCGGGGCTGGATCTCCAGCGTATTCAACGCAGTGGTATAGGGAAGGGGATCCGGCTTCGAACGTTCCAGCTCTTCACCCAGCACGATCAGGGGAAAGCGGTTTTCCAGTCCAAGCGCCTTGAGCATGTGGTGGACATTGGCACGCGGGGCATTGGTCACGATCGCGCGTTTCCATCCCTGTTGGTCCGCGTAGCTCAATAACGTTTCAAGGCCGGCGGTGGGCTCGAGTGTGTTGGCTAACTCACGCAGCAAGGCTTCCTTTTCGTTTGCAATCACCGTGTGCTCATCGGGCGTCTTGTCTGGATAGAGGTCTTTACAAACTGCGTCGTTGGCGCGACCCGAAATGTGACGCCTGAAGTCCTCTTCATTCAAGTCGCGTCCCTCGCGGGCCAGAAGTTGCTTCCAGGCCTGGTAATGAACCGGATCGGTATCAGTCAGGGTTCCGTCGAGATCGAATATCAGTGTATTGAGCATCAGCATGTCCTGAATGGCTCCAAGGGTGAGCCTGAAAGGATTCAGGCTCACCGGGAGGGGAGGGGAGGGGCTTACCAGATCTTGATGCGCTTGTCCGGGGGCAGGTACATCTGGTCGTCTGGCTTGACGTCATAGGCCTCGTAGAAACCAGGCACGTTACTCAGCACCCCATTGGTGCGGTATTGCGCCGGTGAGTGCGGGTCGGTTTTCAGACGATTGAGCAGGTTCTGTTGTGTGTACTTGGTGCACCAGACCTGCGCCCATCCGGTAAAGAAGCGCTGTTCGGCCGTCATGCCGTCAATGACAGGGGCAGGTTTGCCGTTCAATGACAGGTGATACGCCGAGTAGGAGATCGTTACTCCACCCAGGTCGGCAATATTTTCACCCAGGGTAAAGCGGCCATTGATGTGATAGCCCGGTACCGGCTCATAGGCCGAGTACTGTTCCGCCAGCGCTGTCGCACGCTTTGCGAAGCGCTCGCGGTCTATCTTGGTCCACCATTCTCGCAGATTGCCGTCGCCATCGAACTGCGAGCCCTGATCATCGAAACCATGACTGATTTCGTGGCCGATGACTGCACCGATACCACCGTAATTGACAGCATCTTCTGCCTGCATGTTGAAGAAGGGCGGTTGCAGGATGGCGGCCGGGAAGACGATCTCGTTACGCAGCGGGTTGTAATAGGCGTTAACTGTTTGTGGCGTCATGGCCCACTCATCTGGATCGACCGGCTTGCCGAGTTTGGCAAGGTTGCGCTGATACTCGAATGTCTGGGCCCGCTGCAGGTTGCCGATCAGGTCATCCGGGGCGATGTGCAAGGATGAGTAGTCACGCCACTGGTTGGGGTACCCGATCTTGTAGGTGAACTTCGCCAGCTTGGCCTTGGCTGCCTGGCGGGTGTCTTCGCTCATCCAGTCCAGCTTATCCATAGCCTGCCCATAGGCGGCGATGAGGTTGCGAACCAGCGCCTCCATGCGGGCCTTGTTTTCCGGCGGAAAATGACGCGCGACATATTCCTTGCCCAGGGCTTCACCCAGGCTGCCTTCAACCGCACTTACGCCACGCTTCCACCGTGGACGCTGCTCCTTGGCGCCGTTCAGGGTCTGCTGGAAGAATGCGAAATCCTCCTGGGCATAGGCGTGCGGTAGTGCCTGGGCATAGGCATGCAGGACGTGCCACTTGAGATAGGTTTTCCAGGTGGAGAGCGGTGTAGACGTCAACAGCTTGCCAAGCCCCGTGATGTAGCTGGGCTGTTCAACAATGATCGGGTGTTGATCGACAAAGCCGGTCTCCTTCAGGTACGACGGCCAGTCGATGGCACGGGTCAGCGTACGCAGTTGGGTGGGCTCATAGGCATTGTAGGTTTTAATGGGGTCGCGGTTGTCGACTTTGTCCCACTGGGCCAGGGCGATCTGCTTTTCCAGTGCAGCCACTTTGCGGGCACTACCGGCAGGGTCAGGGAGGTTAGCCAGGTCCAACATGCGCTGCACGTGCGAAACGAAGCCGGAGCGGATCTCGGCGAATGACGTGTCATCGATCAGGTAGTAATCCCGGTCGGGCAGGCTGAGACCGGACTGGGCAATCTCGGCTACGTATCGCTTGGAGTCCTTAGCATCCTGGGTGACATAGGGTTCGAGCGGAACATCGATACCCAGCTGCTGGAGGCGGGCCATTGTGATGAGCAGCGAGCGACGATCATGAATGGAGTCGATAGCATCGAACGCACCCTGCAAGGGTTTGAGCCCCTGCGCCTCGATGGCGGCTTCATTCATGAAGGAGGCATACAGGTCGCCGATTTTCTGCTTGTCGCTGCCAGTAGCCTTGTCGGGCTTGGCGGCCAGCGCCTCGATGATGGCGTGCAGCTGTTTCTCGGTGGTATCGGCAATGGCATGGAAAGCGCCGTAGCTGGTCTTGTCGGCCGGGATAGGTGTGTTTTTCAACCATTGACCGTTAATGGCGTTGAAAAAATCATCCTGAGGCCGGACGCCGGGATCGAAGTTCTCCTTCTTGATGCCGGACTGCAGCGTGTTGGCAGGGGTTTGGGGCTGGACAAATTCCGATTTACCGCAGGCGCTCAACGCCAGTACACAAACGGCGCCGGCAAAGATATGTCTCATGGGATCTCCATTGGGATTAGCGGTCACGCACGTGACTATAACGGGCTCGCTTATGGCGAGGCCAACGGCTTTGCAAGGGCGGGGCCAGGCACTGCCGAGGGCGTATCACACCCGTTATGTCTGTGGTGAACGTACCAGAGGCACGCGGCTCTGGCACTGTTTTGGGCTATGGAACATCCCTTGTAGAGCGCCTGGCTGCAAAATGGTGCCCGCTATCGGCACGGTAAGGCGTCACTCCGGGCAGCTGGCCGCCAGAGTAGGTTGCTGCGCTACCTGAAGTTTTCGCAGGAGATCCCGCTTCTTGGAGTGATGCGCCTGCATGCGTGCCAGCAGATCGTGCAGAGTATGGACGGCCTTCAGAATGTGCGGACCCTTGTTCAGCATCACGCATTCGGCCCGTACGCCCATGGCGGCATCCGTAATCTCGGCCCGCGACGGCGCGCCTTTCTTGGCCAGGGTTTCCAGTACCTGGGTCGCCCAGATCACCGGCACATGGGCCGCTTCGCACAGGCAAAGTATTTCTTCCTGAAGCTCAGCCAGTCGTTCGAAGCCGCTTTCTACCGCCAGATCGCCCCGCGCGATCATGACGCCGAAACGCGGAAGATTCATGCCTGCAAAGAGCAGCGCCGGCAGGTTCTCGAAGCCTCGACGTGTCTCGATCTTGAGCACTACGCCCAGCTCATGGGCCTTCAATCGATCAATGTGATGGAGCAGGGTCCTGACGTCATCCGCCGTGTTAACGAAAGAGAATTCGACCACGTCGGCATGCTCGGCTGCGAACGCCAGGGCTTCGATGTCATGGGGCGTGAGCGCATCGAGACGCAGATGGCTGTCCGGAAAGTTGATGCCTTTGTCGCTCTTGAGCTTGGCACCCCCAGGCGCGTGGGTGATACGGATACGCAGCGTCTCGCTCTGCACCGAATCAATGATTCCTCCGATCTTGCCATCGTCGAACCAGACCGGCTCGCCAGCCCGTACATCCTCGAAGATTTCCGGCAGCGTGCAGCCGATGGAAGCTGGTGTCAGGACTTCTCCGAAACTGTCGTAGGTTGCCGGATGCCCGGTATGTTGATCCTTGGTCAGAATCAGCACATCGCCCTCCACCAGCTTGATGGCCTGCTCTTGAGCCGGGAAGGGCGCAATGCGTGTCTCGCGTTTCCGGCCTTTCCTGTCCTTGATCGAGAGGGCTGTGTTCGGCGTCAGGTAAGCGGTCTTGTAGAGTTCGCCCCAGCACCCTTCGCGCGTGATATCAACGATCTCGATCTGCCGCTTCGAGCCGCGGGCATCGTGAAGGATTACCTGTGTATGTGGCTGGAGATTCGATAACCAGTCCGCCGCTACCGGCAGGCTGGCATCTGCCTGGGTCGGTGGAGCTTGAGGGTTTTCTCTGGCGGTCAGCCAGAGGCGGGCTGGCTTGACTGCTCGACCGAAATCATCGCGGGTCGGCTTGACGCGTATCACGGCCGGGCCTGCGTTGACTTGCCCGGTGCGCAGCTTGGGACCCGCAAGGTCCATCATGACGCGGCAAGGCTTGCCAAGGGCCTTTTCCGCTCGGCGTGCATGTTCAATCATCTGTTTCCAAGTCTTGGCGTCGTCATGAGCACAGTTGATGCGCATGCTGTCCATGCCGGCCGCCAGCAGATCATGCACAAGCGAGTAGTCTTGTGCGGCCTCGCTGGGCATGGTCACCATGATTCGGACTCCACGCCCTACAGGCGTTGCGCCAAACAGAGCCTCGGTGTGCTCATGCAGCAGCTGCTCGCCCCGGTCCATGCCCAGCGGCTCATAAGGAGGGCGCGCGTTCTTGCTGCCGGAGAGCTTTTGCAGGATTTCGATAAGGGTGGTGATTGCAGCCAGGATGTAGGCTTCCGAACGACCCAGCGACGACAGTCCCAGCCGTGCCAGGCGTGCCTGTAGCGGCCGGATGTCATGACGGCGTAGCGCCAGATAGTTAAGCAGGTTATGTGCGCTCTCGGTATAGCTCTGGTGCACATGCTCCGCCAGGATGGGTGCGTCACAGGCCGCCGTGATCATCTCGTCACGCAGCGCGATCAGTTCGGACAGGGCCGCTTCGATATCGGCCGGTATCAGTGCGCCTGGGGGAAGTGTCCTGGTGTTCAAATGATAACCTCAACAGTCAAAGTCCGGATGACAACAGGCGTCATTACGTCGCGTCGGCCGAGCTAAGCACAGGTATGTGACGTTGGTATGTAGGGGTGCCCTTATGGGGACAGGCGAAGGTTTAGAAAGAACCAGACTGTGGGTGTTCTGCAGGATAGCGGACGCTTTGTTTCATGAGATTACGGTAATGGCATATCTGCTCAGAAAGCTATCTATGTAGGCAAAGGCTTACAAGAAGTGACTGTGATTGACGCTAGGGAAGAAGGCGGCGGTGGCGTAATCTTCTTACCCATGGAATGCAGCGCAGGACGCGCTCATGAGCCTCAAGGATGAAAGACCCGCCAGGATGGCACTCGATAAGGATATCGAGCGGTCAGCAAAAACCCCGCCTAGGCGGGGTTTTTTCGTTGGGCTGGAAAAAGGATCTCCTCGAAATCCTCTCCGGCAAGCCCTCATTCACGTATGGGAGTGAGGGGCTGGTGTTTCACTCTGGGCGGTATTGGTAGGCGGCAGGTTGTCGGGCGGAATGGCCAGCGCGCGCAGCGCACCTGACATGATTTGGCTGAACACCGGTGCCGAAACCAGACCGCCGTAGTAGCCGATCTTGGTCGGGGAGTCCATCATCACGGCCAGTACCAGCTTGGGATCGCTGGCGGGCGCCATGCCTACGAACATCGAACGATAGGCATGCTCCTTGTAGCCGCCGCCCCCGGAACGACGGGCAGTACCACTTTTCCCTGCCACCTGATAGCCCGGCACCCGGGCGCGCACGACACCGCTGGGATCTTCCACTACCTCCTTGAGCATCATGCGAATCCGATGCGCCACCTGTGGGTCCATCGCAGGCACCAGTTGTTGTGGGTTATCGCGCAGCAGCGAGAGTGGGGCAAGCTTTCCGTCATTGGCAAAGACCGTATAGGCCTGGGCCAGCTCGGCGGTATTGACGGCCAGACTATAGCCATAGGACATGCTGGCTGTGGCGATTCTGGACCATTTCACATGGTTCGGCAGATAACCTGCGTTTTCACCCGGGAAACCCAGAGACAGGGGCGAGCCAAAGCCGACCCGGGCCAGCTGCTCAAGGATAGGTTTGGGACCGACTTCCAAGGCAACCTTGCTCATGCCGATGTTCGACGAGTTGATCAGCACGCCGGTCATGGTCAGGATGTCCCGACGTGCTACGTCGCGAATCGTGTGGCCGTCGATGACAAACCAGCCCGGCGCCACACTCACCTGGGTATTTTCGTTGAATTTTCCCGTGGCCAGCGCTGCTGACATGCTGAACGGCTTGATAACCGAGCCGGGTTCGAACACATCGGTTAGCGCGCGGTTACGCATGAAAGTCGGGTTGATGGATGCCCGGTTGTTCGGGTTATAAGACGGAAAGTTCGCCATGGCCAGGATCTGACCATTCTTGGGGTTGACCAGTACGGCCGAGCCGGACAGGGCACCAAACTTGGTTACGGCCTCCTGCAGGGCGCGATAGGCCTCGAACTGCAGACGCAAGTCAATGGACAGGGCAATGTCCTGGCTGGGCTTGGGCTGTTTGTCGACCTTGATGTTCTTGACGATGGAGCCGCGCGGGTTGATCAGCACCTCGCGAACGCCTGCTTTCCCGCTGAGCCACTCGTTGTAGCCCAGCTCCACGCCTTCCTGGCCTTCACCATCCAGGTTCACCAGACCAATCAATTGGGCTGTCAGGTCGGAGGTGGGGTAATAGCGCTTGTACTCCTTGAGCTGGTGCACGCCCTTGATATCGAGCGCCATGATGTCCTCGCCTTCGATGGGAGACAGGCCACGGGCCAGGTAAAGGAAATGCTTTTCCGAACGGGCGCTGATGTAGGACACAAGCTCGCCGGCGGGACGATGCAGTGCCGCTGCCAGCGCAGGCACCCGGTCCATGCTCTCCTTCATTTCCGAAGGGTTGCACCAGATCGTCGACACTTCGGTTGAGACGGCCAGGGGAGAACCGTTGCGGTCGGTAATCAGGCCCCGGGTAACGGGGATGGGGATATGACGAACGCTGCGCCGCTCGCCCTGGTCGATCAGAAACTCACTGTCATGAACCCGGAGATAGACCAACCTGGACGCGACGGCCAGAGTAAGCAGGAGCAAAAAAAATAACACCGCATGAAAACGGTAGCGGTTTGAAAATCCATTCATGGTCTTGGCAACTTGACGTGTTCAATGCCTGGGCAGGCCATCGTCAGGCCTGCTGGCCCGGCGAGGCGAGAAAGCGCGGATAGTACCGTAAAGGTGCCAGTCGTTGGCGATGGGTTTCGCATAGATGTAGGCATTTTTCGATCTCGAAGGCGCGACACGACCAATGGTCATTCCGCCAAACAACCGGTCTTGAGCGGCTCTCACAGGCGGGATCGCTAGCGTCTGGGTGTAATGCCGTGCTTGTGCAGCTTCCGGTAAAGCGTGTTTCGGCTTATGCCAAGGCGTTCGGCCGTGCGTGTCATCTGCCAATGTTCCTGCTCCAGTATCTGGAGCAGGGCGGTCTTTTCGGCATCTTCCAGAGGCGCATCCAGCGTCAGGGCGGGCAGGCTCGCTGGGCTGGAAATCTCCTGCGGCAGATCACCCCTGCGAATCACCCCGTCCTCGCACAAGGCCACCAGGGTGCGCAGGACATTGCGCAGCTGGCGAACGTTGCCTGGCCACCGGTACCCAAGCAGGGCCTGGCGAGCCTCGGCGTCCAGGTGCAGGCTCTGGCCCTGCGCCTCTTCAAGCAGCAAGTGATTGAGCAGCGCGGCCTTGTCGAGCCGCTCACGTACCGGCGGCAGGCTCACCACCAGACCGTTGAGCCGGTAGTACAAATCCTCCCGAAAGCTGCCATCGCCTACCCGTATCCTGAGATCGCGGTGGGTGGCGCTAATGATGCGGACATCAATCGCCTGCGGTTGTCCGCCCAGCGGAACGACTTGCCGTTCCTCCAGTACGCGCAGCAGGCGGGTCTGCAACATCAGGGGCATATCGCCAATTTCGTCGAGAAACAGGGTGCCGCCGTGGGCTTCGAGTAGCTTGCCACGCATGCCTTCCTTGCGCGCACCGGTAAACGTGCCACCGGCGTAGCCGAACAGCTCGCTTTCGATAAGTGATTCCGGGATCGCCGCGCAGTTAAGAGCAATAAAAGGCTTGCTGGCGCGCGAACCGGCCAGATGCAGGGCCTTGGCGAAGGCCTCCTTGCCAGTTCCTGTCTCACCGGTAAGCAGCACCGGAACATCGCGCTCCATGACCTTGCGGGCGCGCTCGAACTCCCGTGCAAGGGCAGGATCTTCGAGGCACAGTGCTGGACGCGGCGGGGTACGGACAGGCACGGAATGAACAAGCTTGTGCGGCGCTCGCAGCTGTCCATAGAAGCGTGTTCCTTCAGTGCTGTACAGCAGCCAGCAATGTGTAGGATGCGGTTGTGCACGATCAAGTAACGAAGCAAGGGGAAGCTCGATGAGCGTCTCTACGGGTTGCCTCAGAAGGGCCGGTCGCGTCGTGCCTAGCAGGTTCAGCGCGCTTTCGTTGATGGCGCTGATTCGGCCAGACTCATCAAACGCCAGCAAGCCTTCACTCAGCAGCCCGACGTAGTCCGGCTGGGTATGGAAGCGCAGCAGATAACTGTCCTCGCATTGACGCAGGAAATAGCAGCTTTCGATGAGCTTGGCCGACAGGTTGACCAGCGCCATGGTGTGAAACTGGCTCTGCCGGGAAACGGTGCGCCGCGCCGAGGACACATCCAGCACGGCCAAAAGGTCTCCGGCAGGGTCGAATACCGGGCTGGCGGAGCATGTCAGGATGGTGTGGCGATTGCGGAAGTGCTCATCCTGATGAATCGTCAGTGCATGCCGTTCGACCGCGCAGGTGCCGATGCCATTGGTGCCCTCGCAGGATTCGCTCCAGTCTGCTCCCAACCACAGGCCTGCCCGCTGAAAGGTGTCTCGTTCGGCCTCGTGGGTGATGCAATCGAGAATAAGGCCGCTGGCATCGGTAAGCAGGACGGCATGACCGGCACCCGCGAGCTGCTGATGCAGGCGATTCATCTCGCCATGGGCGATTTCCAGCACCCGTTGTGAGCGCTCGCGCTGCTCAAGGATACGAGGGTGCTCGAGTACGCTGGGCGAGGTGGCAGTGGACGGATCCAGGCGGTGCTGTTCGAGACAGCGACGCCACGAACGGGCAATGGCTGGATCGGTGTCGGCCTGGCCCAGACCATGACCAACGGCAAGCACCTGACGCGTGTGACGGCTCATGGGTGTGGCAGTCATTCTTATTGTGCTCCGCAAGGTGAATTCCGGGTCCTTGATTCACAGGAACCCTCCGATTCAGCGAAGTGCGTAATAGCGCCTATGCTTGATCAGGCGCAGGTTAAATGCAATGCAGATCATCGACTGTGTCAGAAGTGGTACAGCCTGTCACGCCTGCTGTCCTGGCGCTGACACACGATGTGACACCTGCCGGTTCGTGCCGGACAGCCGAAGCCGCCTGCGGCGCACATTTGCCACAGTTGGCCCAGGCCTTGCTATTTCTCAGGTATTACCGGTCCTCATAACAAACACAACATCGGGAGAACCACCATGCGTTACGCAGCCCCTGGCAGCCAAGGTGCTCTGATCACCCTGCAATCCCGTTACGGCAATTACATCGGCGGCGAATTCGTACCGCCGGTCAAGGGCCAATATTTCACCAATACCTCGCCGGTCAATGGCTCTGTCATTGGCGAGTTTCCCCGTTCCTCTGCTGAAGATATCGAAAAAGCGTTGGATGCTGCCCATGCGGCGGCAGATGCCTGGGGCAAGACGTCAGTACAGGCGCGCTCGTTGACCCTGCTCAAGATTGCCGACCGCATCGAGCAGAATCTGGAAAAACTGGCCATTGCCGAAACCTGGGACAACGGCAAGGCCGTGCGTGAAACCCTTAATGCCGACGTGCCGCTGGCCGCCGATCATTTCCGCTACTTTGCAGGTTGTATCCGGGCTCAGGAGGGGACGGCGGCCGAAATCGACCAGCATACGGCGGCGTATCACTTCCATGAGCCGCTCGGCGTGGTCGGGCAGATCATTCCCTGGAACTTCCCGCTTCTGATGGCTGCCTGGAAGCTGGCGCCCGCGCTGGCTGCAGGTAACTGTGTGGTACTCAAACCGGCCGAGCAGACGCCGCTCTCCATTACGCTCTTCGTTGAGATGATTGGCGACCTGCTGCCACCCGGTGTGATCAATATCGTGCAGGGCTACGGCAAGGAGGCGGGGGAAGCCCTGGCGACCAGCACACGCATCGCCAAGATTGCCTTTACCGGCTCGACGCCGGTGGGCTCGCATATCCTCAAGTGCGCAGCGGCCAATATCATTCCAAGTACGGTCGAGTTGGGGGGCAAGTCACCCAACATCTATTTCGACGACATCATGGGCGCGGAGCAAAGCTTTATCGAAAAGGCGGCCGAAGGGCTGGTGCTTGGCTTCTTCAACCAGGGAGAGGTGTGCACTTGCCCATCCAGGGCTCTGGTGCAGGAATCTATCTATGAGCCGTTCATGGCGGAAGTCATGAAAAAGGTTGCGCAGATCAAGCGCGGTGATCCGTTGGACACCGATACCATGGTCGGCGCCCAGGCCTCTCAGCAGCAATTCGAAAAGATAGTTTCGTACCTGGAAATCGCGCGTGGCGAAGGGGCCGAATTTTTGACTGGCGGCGCTGTGGAAACCCTGCAGGGCGACCTGGCCAATGGGTATTACATCCAGCCGACCCTGCTCAAGGGCCACAACAAGATGCGGGTATTCCAGGAAGAGATCTTCGGGCCGGTCATCGGTGTGACCACGTTCAAGGACGAGGCCGAAGCGCTTGCCATTGCCAACGATACCGAGTTTGGCCTGGGCGCGGGGGTCTGGACGCGGGATATCAATCGCGCGTATCGCATGGGTCGCGGCATCAAGGCCGGGCGTGTGTGGACCAACTGCTATCACCTCTATCCTGCCCATGCGGCATTCGGTGGCTACAAGAAGTCCGGCATCGGTCGCGAGACCCACAAGATGATTCTGGATCATTATCAGCAGACCAAGAACCTGCTGATCAGCTACGACACGAATCCGCTGGGCTTCTTCTAGGCCCGTCATGGGGGCCGGTGAATCCTCATCGGCCCCTGGGACTGCGGCGTATCTACTCCTGTGAAGGCTCAACCTGAGCCTTCCTTGAGCCAGGTCATCATTTCTGTGCCTTGTTTGCTCCAGGCTTGCAGTATGGAGCGCCGGAACGATTGACCTGTATTTGCCAGCACGACTCCATACGTCATGTATCCATGAGGGATCACGTCATGCCTAAAACAATGAAAGCTGCCATCGTTCGTGAGTTTGGTAAACCGCTGGAAATCGAGGAGGTGGATGTCCCTACCCTAGGCGCAGGACAGGTCCTGGTGAAGATCGAAGCCTCCGGGGTGTGCCATACCGACCTGCATGCCGCCGAAGGCGATTGGCCGGTCAAACCCAATCCGCCCTTCATCCCGGGGCATGAAGGGGTTGGGTATGTGGTCGGGGTGGGTGCTGGCGTCACCCATGTGAAGGAGGGGGATCGGGTCGGTATCCCATGGTTGTACTCCGCCTGTGGTCATTGCGAACACTGCCTCGGGGGTTGGGAAACACTGTGCGAGGATCAGAAGAACACGGGCTACTCGGTCAATGGCGGCTTTGCCGAATATGCCCTGGCTGATGCCGGCTACGTGGGACGGCTGCCGGATAATGTGGGCTTTGTGGAGATTGCGCCGGTGTTGTGTGCCGGGGTGACCGTTTACAAGGGACTCAAGATGACCGAAACCAAGCCCGGGCAGTGGGTAGTGATCTCCGGAATTGGTGGCCTTGGACACATGGCCGTGCAGTATGCCAAGGCCATGGGCATGAACGTGGCCGCAGTCGATGTGGACGATAAGAAGCTGGAACTGGCGCGCCGGCTGGGGGCTGAGGTTACGGTCAACTGCCGTGAGCTGGACCCGGCGGGCTATCTGAAAAAGGAGATCGGCGGCGCCCACGGTGCCCTGGTCACGGCTGTCTCGCCCAAGGCGTTCGAGCAGGCTATCGGCATGACCCGTCGTGGTGGCACCATTGCCCTGAACGGGCTTCCGCCGGGAGAATTCCCATTATCGATCTTCGACATGGTCCTCAACGGCACAACCGTTCGCGGCTCCATCGTCGGGACGCGGCTGGATCTGCAGGAAGCCCTGGAGTTTGCCGGTGAGGGTAAGGTCAAGGCGACGGTTGCAGCCGAACCTCTCGAAAACATTAACGACATCTTTTCCCGGATGCACGAAGGCAAGATCGAAGGACGTATCGTGATCGATATGAGCCTTTCATGATCAGGCCGGTTATCCGCCCTCCGTGTGCAGTCGGGCGGATAACGGCTTAACGTTCCGCTGCCATCTTGACGGCCAGCCCCGCCAACACCGTACCCATCAGCCAGCGCTGGACCACCAGCCATAGCGGCCGACCCGTCAGGAAGGCCGCTATCGAGCCTGCCGTAAAGGCGATCAATCCGTTCACGGTTACGCTGATCAAAATCTGGGTTGCGCCTAGAACGAGGGACTGGGTCAATACGCTTCCAAGCTCAGGCGAGATGAACTGCGGCAGCAGGGACAGGTAGATCACGGCAATCTTGGGATTAAGCAGGTTGGTCACAAAGCCCATGGTGAAGAGTTTGCGTGGACTGTCCTTGGGTAGATCCCTGACCTGAAACGGAGACCGTCCGCCGGGTTTCACGGCCTGCCAGGCCAGATATAGCAGATACAGCGCACCGCCTATCCGCAGCGCATCGTAGGCGAAGGGCACCGCCATCAGCAGAGCAGTGATTCCAAGGGCTGCACAGACCATGTAGAACGCAAAGCCCAGGGCCACGCCGCCAAGGGAAATCATGCCGGCCGTTCGGCCCTGGCAGATGGAGCGGGAAATCAGATAGACCATGTTTGGTCCGGGCGTCAGCGCCATGCCCAGGGTGATAGCCGCAAAGGCGAGCAGATGTGAAAGTTCAGGCATGACGACTCCGTTCAAGACATTGTTTCTAGGCTATCTATATATCATCGGAAAACGTTCAATGGATTGAATAATAAGCCAGCAGGAAAGGGCTAAGCTTAGAGCACTCGCTATATACAACAAGAACAAGGTGAAAGGCCCATGAATGCGCAACAACCCTTTCTCTCTCCATTATCTGCTGTTATTGAGGAGATTCAGGCGTTTCTCGGTGAGCGGATCGTAACCAGTCTCGCGGAGCGTGAGCAGCATGGTCATGGCGAGTCCTACCATGCGACCCGGATGCCTGATGCCGTCTGCTATGCACATAGCACCGAAGAAGTCTCCCGCATCGTCAAGGTCTGCGCCCACTACGGCGTTCCCATCGTTCCCTTTGGAGGCGGCACCTCGCTGGAAGGGCATGTCTGTGCGCTCAAGGGTGGCATCTGTATAGACCTTAGTCGCATGCAGCGCATCCTGGCGGTTCGCCCGGGCGATCTGGATGCCACGGTTGAAGCCGGAGTGACGCGCCAGCAGCTCAATACCGAACTGCGGGCCACGGGACTCTTCTTTCCCATCGATCCGGGCGGAGAAAGCACCCTGGGCGGCATGGCGGCAACACGTGCCTCCGGGACCAATGCCGTACGCTACGGGACCATGCGGGAGAATGTCCTGTCGCTGACCGTGGTGTTGGCCGATGGCCAGATCATCAAGACGGCCAACCGTGCCCGCAAGTCCTCGGCGGGTTATGACCTGACGCGGCTGTTTGTGGGCTCGGAAGGTACGCTGGGGATCATCACCGAAGTGACCTTAAGGCTCTATGGCATTCCGGAAACCACGTCCGCTGCGGTATGTACCTTTCCCGATGTAGAGAGCGCTGTGACCTCGGTGGTAACGATCATCCAGTACGGTATTCCTGTCGCCCGGGTCGAGCTGCTGGATGCGCGGACTATCATGGCTGTGAACCGCTATTCAAAGATGACGCTGGATGAGCGGCCCACCTTGTTCTTCGAATTTCACGGCTCACCGGCAGGCGTTGCCGAACAAGTAGAGCTGACCCAATCGATCACCGAGGGTAACGGGGCGCTGAACTTTGTCGCTGCGGCCGATGCCGACGCGCGTAACGCGCTTTGGAAGGCCCGTCATAATGTGCACTACGCCATGCAGGCCATGCGGCCGAATGGGCGGGTATGGAGTACCGACGTGTGCGTGCCTATCTCGCAGCTGACGCCCTGTATTACGGAAACTGAAAAAGACGTGCTGGCCGCCTCGTTCTTTATCGCGATGGTTGGACATGTGGGGGACGGTAATTTTCACCTGGGGCTGGTGGTCGATCCGTCCAGTGAGGCTGAACTGGCGGAGGCCGAAGCGCTCAATGAACGGCTGGTGCGCCGCGCCATCGCCCTGGACGGGACCGCCACGGGCGAGCATGGCGTAGGGTCGGGCAAGATCAAGTTCATGACGCTTGAGCATGGCGCCGCAGTGAACACCATGCGCACCCTTAAAATGGCGCTGGACCCCCAGGGAATTCTCAACCCGGGCAAGGTGCTCCCGGACGCCGATGTCTGACTCCTCGGCAAGCAGGCCCGCCTGGAAATAACAGCGGGCCAGCTTTACATACTTTTTTATAGATCGGATTTTTGTATACCCCAGGAAAGACGCAGGGTGTACTTCCTGGGACAGAACAGGATCAGGCGAACCCGCCATTGGCGCGTATGACTTGCGCGTTGATCCAGCTGCCTGCTGGGCTTGCCAGAAACGCCACCACCTCGGCGATGTCCTCAGACGTACCGAGGCGCTCAAGCGGTGTAGCCTGTTCGATCTGCCGGATCTGCTCCTCACTTTTGTCATTGAGAAAGAGCTCGGTTGCCACCGGGCCGGGCGCAATGGCATTGACGGTGATGTCCTGGCCGCGCAATTCATTAGCCAATACTCTGACCAAACCTTCAACGCCAGCTTTTGTAGCGATATAGGGGCCGTACGTGGGCAGCGATTTGGCGATCACGCTGCTGGATAGCGCAATGATCCGGCCGCCACGCTCTACCTGCTGCGCCGCCTGGCTCAACACCAGAAACGTGCCGCGCAGGTTGACGGCCATCATCCGGTCAAACGCCTCCAGGTCACCTGCCGAAACAGGAGTATTGGTCATGATACCGGCGCTGTTCACGACTATATCGATCCGTCCGTAGGCTTCCTTGGCCGCCTTGAACAGGGTCTGCACATCTTCCAGGGTGGCAACGTCGCCTCTGACCGCGAGGGCATTACCTCCCAGTGACTCTATTTCAGCCACCAAAGCCTCCGCAGGGCCTCGGCTGTGGGCGTATTGAATGGCAACGGAAAAGCCTGCCTGGGCGAGACGTTTGGCAATGGCGTGTCCGATACCACGGGAAGCGCCGGTAACAATGGCTGTACGGGATGAATGCGGCATGTCCGACTCCTAAAGGCAGGGCCGGAACGTCCAGCCCTTTCATGGCTGTCATTTTTTGCAATTCATTGGCATTGGATAAATGCACAGAACTTGGTAAGACCGTTCAACAGGCACCAACAATGGGCTGAGGCCATGGATAGATTCGAGTCGCTGCGGCTGTTTACCCGTATCGTCGAGCTGGGCAGCTTCACGCAGGCAGCCAATGCCTTAGGTATCCCCCGTGCTACGGCAACCCACGCGGTTAAGGAGCTGGAGAAGCGGTTGGGAACGCGCCTGCTGGAACGTACAACCCGACAGGTCCGCACAACGCTCGATGGTCAGGCCTACTACGAGCGATGCTCTCGTATTCTGGCGGATCTGGAAGAGGCTGAATATTCCCTGAGTGCCATTGCGGCCAATCCGCGCGGCATGCTTCGCGTCGATCTGCACGGCAGTCATGCCACACGAATCATCCTTCCTCGAATCGCCGAATTCCGGCAGCGTTATCCAGACATTGAGTTATCCATCAGCAGCGGTGATCGGTTGGTGGATCTGGTGCGTGAAGGAATCGATTGTGTGGTACGGGCAGGGCATCCCAGGGACTCAACGCTGGTTGCAAAAAGGCTAGCGCTCATGCCTGAGGTGGTCTGTGCAAGCCCTGGCTACTTTGCCCGCTATGGCGTGCCAAAACATCCAGATGAGTTGACCCACCATCAGGCCGTCGGCTTCTTCGCCAGCAGCCACGACATTCGTTACCCCTTTACCTTTCAGGTTGAGGGGCGGGTTATCGAGTGCGATCTTGGCGGTTGGATCTCCGTCAACGATGCCGAGTGCTATACCCGCGCAGCCCTGAGCGGTTGCGGTTTGATTCAGGTGCCTCGCTTTCGGGTGGAAAAATACTTGAAAGCGGGGCGGCTGAAAGCGGTTCTACAAGAGTTTGCTACGCCGGGCCTGCCGGTTTCATTGCTCTATCCCCAACACAGGCAGATATCGCCTCGAGTGAGAGTTTTTGTGGAGTGGCTGACTGACCTGTACCGCGACCGTTTTGACCCGATAACCTGAGCTGGCAGTTGGTTTTATTTGGCTGGATGGATTTCTTGCCAGAGGTGGACCTTGTTGACGAAGGCTTTGCCAATGGAGACCGCCATCGGCTCTACCCCGAACACCTCAAAACCGCAACGTTCATACAGGCGCAGTGCGGTGTGGTTGCCTTCCGTGACGGTAAGCTGTACCAGCCTGATGTCTTCGCGATGTCGGGCATGCTCCAGTACAGCTTGGATCAGATGAAAGCCGATGCCTTGACGGCCAAACCGCTGTGGAACGTACATGCCAAACAGAGTGGCCTTGTGCCTGATCTTTTCTCGAGATTCGAAGGAAAGTCCTGTTACACCCAGCAGCTGATCCTTGTCGAATGCGCCAAATACCGCATCGCTTTCCAGCCGGGATCGCCACCAGTCCAACGGTAGCACCGCGCGCTCCGCCTCGCTGGAGGTAAAAGCTTCCGGATGCAAGGCATAAGCCTCAAGCATCAGGGTGCGGTAACTGATTGCATGATCTGGACAAAGACGGTGGATAACCATGATGAACGGTAATAAAAAGTAGTTTATTTAATTATAACCAGCTGCTTTTTTAAAGATCTTAACAAGGTTTTCACATAGTGCTTGGTAATAAGTATTTTATTGATCCTTCATATTGAAAATTTATTCATGGTCCCTGATTTTTAGCCGATAAGTTTGTTTGCCAGAATTCTTTTTGCAGATTAAATATCTGCATCTTTATAGCCCTGCAGTTTGCCTTTTCAGGCAAAGGATGTGTGTATGCTAAGACGCATGAGAATCGCACAACGGACCGTATTATGTTTTGGTCTCATTATTATCCTGCTGTTTGGGCTTGGTGTCTTTTGCCTGCTCCAGATGGCGGAGATCAGAAAGTCCGGCGAGGTCATTCAGAACGAATCGTTACCCAGTCTGGCTTTAGGCGATGAGCTTGGCATTGCACTTGCCCGTTTGCGTACCACAGCACTGCAACTCTATGTATACGACCTGCCGGAAGAGCAAACCAAATATAAGGAGCGATTTTCCAAAATAACGGCTAAGGTCGAGCGCGTCATGGCAGATTACAACAAGGATGCCGATGCGCCGGAAGAAGTTAATGCCATGAAGACGCTAGGCGACTCTTATCAGGTTTATAAAGAAGCCATATATAAAGTTATCTCCCTGATGGAGGCTAAAAAGCCGGAAGAGGCGTTGAAAGTTCTTCGCAGTGTTTCTTCCTACGCAGACGTTATCAATGCGCAGATTGAAGTTCTGGCAAACCATAACCAGAAAGAAGCGCAAGGTGCAGGTAATAATGCCAACAATGCCTACACTCAGGCACGCACCATTGCCATTACAGCCATTACTTTGGCTGTCTTGTTTGGTGCACTGCTTGCCTAGTTTTTTAGCCGTAGCATCATTTTACCAATTCGTTCGGCGGTCAGCGTGGCCCAACAGATTGCGCAAAACGATCTTACGGGGCGTATCGATACCCAAGGTGTAGATGAAGCAGCTCAACTGCTTCAGTCCTTGAACCTCATGCAGGAAAACCTGCGTACAACATTGGGCGAAATCGAGGGTTCTGCCAACCAGCTTGCAGCTGCTGCGGAGGAAATGAGCAACATTACCCAGGAAAGCAAGCGGGATATTCAACAGCAAAACAGTGAACTGGATCTTGCAGCAACGGCCGTAACCGAGATGAGTGCGGCAGTGGATGAGGTAGCCTCCAATGCGGTGGCCACTTCAGAAGAGTCCAAAGCGTCCACCCGTACCGCCGAGCAGGGTCAGGCTCAACTCAGCGAAACCATTGAGTCGATCCAGTCCATGGTGAGCAACGTGCTGGGAGCTTCTCAGCGAGCGGAAGCGTTGGCTGCGCAAACGCAAAACATCAGTAAGGTTCTCGATGTTATTCGTGCTGTGGCTGAGCAGACCAACCTGTTGGCGCTTAACGCAGCGATCGAAGCTGCACGAGCTGGAGATGCCGGACGGGGCTTTGCAGTGGTTGCCGATGAAGTGCGCGCCCTGGCCCACCGGACCGGTGAGTCGACTCGCGAAATCGAGAGCATGATCGGCCAGATTCAGGTCGGTACGCGCGAAACCGTGAGTGCACTGCAAAGCAGTGCCGAGCAGGCTGGGGAGACCATGGATAAGGCGAGCGCTGCTGAACAGGCTCTGCACAGCATTACCTGTGCGGTCATGGGTATTAACGAGCGTAACCTGGTTATCGCAACTGCCGCTGAAGAACAGGCGCAGGTTGCCCGCGAGGTGGATCGCAATCTGGTGCGCATCCGCGATTTGTCCCAGCAGACGGCCTCTGGCGCAGAGCAGACAGGCGTGGCCAGCCATGAATTGTCGCGTCTGGCAACGGACCTCAACGGAATGATCCGGCGGTTCGCTCTGTAACTCAGTCGCCTATCGGCTGTAACTTCTTTTCGCGCAATAAAAAGCGGCTCACAGGAGCCGCTTTTTTCATGCACTATTCCTATAGATCAAGGGTATCGACGGCGCTCAGGCGCTGGCGGGAAGTATTGATACAGCCATGTTTCGCTGAGCGTCCGGTCGTTGGTGCGGATGAACAGGCGCATGTCTACCGGGTCCACGCTATCGCTGGTCGGATACCAGTCAAAGATCACACGATACCCTTTGATGTCCGGTATCCACAGGACGTGGAAGTCCTTCAGCTCACCGCTCGATACCTTGACGACGGGCTCGATTCCGGTGCCTTGGGGAAGGGTCTCAAGACCGCCGCCCACGAAGTCCACCGCAAATCGACGTGCCCAGACGTCTGGGTAGTGCTCGCCCGGTGCCCAGCCTTCTACAAACCCGCCCATGCCAGAGCGCGTCGCATGGACCTGCGCCAGCGGTGTTCTAACCGGTGGCAGAGCGCTCCAGTAGAGCTTGTAACCATAGCGCAGCTCTTTGCCGGCCGTGACAGGTACCTTGGGATTCCAGCAGGCCACAATGTTATCCAGCGTCTCGCCAGTGGTCGGGATTTCCAGCAGATCTATGCTGCCTTCACCCCACTCCGTCGTCGGCTCAACCCACAGGCTTGGGCGGCGGCTGTACCAGTCCACCGTATCTTGATAGCTGGAAAACTCATGGTCGCTCTGCACGAGACCAAAACCCTTGGGGTTTTTGTCTTCGAACGCATTGAACTGAAGCTTGGCGGGGTTATTCAGCGGACGGCACACCCACTCGCCATTACCGCGCCACATGTAGAGGCGGTCGGAGTCGTGGATCTGCGGGTGGATGGTGTCGCACATGCGGCGCTCATGGGTGCCGCAGCTGAACATGCTCGTCATCGGCGCAATACCCAGCTGCTTGATTTCCTTGCGCGCATAGATATTAGCGTCGATTGCCATTACCACCTGCGTGGCGCGGCAGTCGATGTCGAAGCGATATGCACCGGTCGCGCTGGGCGAGTCGAGCAGGGCATAGACTACAAAGCGCGTGCTGTGCGGCTCGGGCGTCTCGAACCAGAACTTGGTGAAGTTCGGGAATTCCTCCACCGTATCCGAGAAGTTATTAATGGCAAGGCCACGGGCAGACAAGCCGTACTGCTTGGTATCGTCCACTGCACGGAAGTAGCTTGCCCCCAGGAACGAGACGATATCGTGCTGCGTCAGCTCGGGTGACTTGAACACCTTGAAGCCGGCGAAGCCCAGGTCACCCTTGAGTTGTGACTTATCGACGCCGCTGTTCTCGTACTTGAACATCTGAGGTCGGAAATGGATTTCCGTGGCCTGCTTTTTCTTGGGATCAACGCTATACATGCGGACCGGCTGTTTGAAGCCCATGCCAACATGGAAGAACTGAACATCGAGCTGACCTTTCAGGTCATGCCAGAGCGACTCGTTGGCATCGTACTGAATGGCGTTGAACTGCTGTGGCGTCATTTTTGCCAGCGTGGGCGGCAACTGCTGAGACGTATCCACATAGGCACTGGCTGCCATCTGCTTGGCCTGATTTTTCAGCAGATCGAACTCGAACGGTTCTACATCCTGGCTGGAGGCGCCAGACAAGGATTGAGCGGCGAATACGGTCGTCGAAGGAAGACCGGTATACGCGGCAAAGGCCAGTGAAGCTTTCAGAAGATCTCTGCGGTGCATACATGAACCTATGTGACTAAGGTGTCGTCAAGCGCTGTGGCAACGGGGCCGGCTCTGTCCGATAACAAAGACCTGTCTCGAATAATCCTCAACGCAGCGGCTGAGGGTAAGAGATGTTTGCGAAGGAGAACAGTTCGATTCTGTTTCGGAAACTGTAAAACACCGCACAAAGCTGTCGATTTGGGTCTGGAATGCCTTTTCAGGGTGTTTCCAAGGGTTGTCTCATCTGTCCCGCTGGGGCAGATGAGACATAGTCCGACACGAATCCTGTCAGGCGCGGCGCAGCAGCATGCGCTCGATGGCGCTCAGCAGCACCCCGTAGAGCGGCAGGAACAGGAGCAGGCTTACGCTGAGCTTGACGGTATAGTCGACCCAGGCAATCTCGACCCAATGTTCGGCCATAAAAGGGTTGTCGCTGTGCCAGAAGGCAATGGAGAAAAAGGCGAAGGTATCAAGCAGATTGCCCAGTATCGTCGAGGCGGTAGGTGCTATCCACCATTGCTGCAGCTGACGCAGACGATCAAAGACATGGATATCTACCAGCTGGCCCAGCACATAGGCAAAAAAGCTTGCTAGCGAGATACGCAGTACAAAGGTATTGAATTGTGCCAAGGCTTCCAGGCCGCGGAATGCGCCTTCCTGGAACAGCACGGAGAGAATGTACGAAACAACCAGCGCCGGTACCATGACCCGGGCAATGACCTGGCGTGCCGGGCCTTTGCCGAGAATCCGCACCGTCAGGTCAGTGGCCAGGAAGATGAACGGAAAGCTGAATGCGCCCCAGGTTGTATGCCAGCCAAACAGGTTGAGCGGCAGCTGGACGAGGTAGTTACTCGCGATGATGATCAGGATATGAAAGCCAATCAGGCCGGCCAGTGCCGAGCGCCTGACGGAAGAGGTCAGTTGCATGATGCATCCTTTTTAGTGGAATGGGGTGAGGGAACCCATGAAGTCGATCTGCTCTTGTGAGCAGGGCGCGCATTCTAAGCGCAGTGCCGGCTAAAACGTAGCGAAATTCATCGGGCGTTATTGACGCACCCAGGAAAAAGCCCACCAGGCGGTGGGCTTTTCAATACACAGCGCTTACAGGCGGAACTGCGCGACCTGCTTGTCCAGCGATTGAGCCAGATGCTGAATGCTCGACGCATTGCGCGAGGCGCCTTCAATAGAATGGCTGTTTGTCTCAGCCATCTGCGCGATGCGTTCCACGTTGCGGGCTACATCCTGGCTGGCAGCAGACTGTTCACGCAGCGCCATGGAGATCTGGTCGACCACGGAAATGATGCGATCTGAGCCACTGCGAATCTCGTCGATAGCCTGGCTGGCCGAGTGAGCCAGTTCCACACCCTGGTTCACCTGAGTCACGCCCACGTTCATGCTGCTGACTGCATCCTGAGTGCTCGCCTGGATCTTCTTGATCATATCGGCGATTTCCTGGGTGGACTTGCCGGTGCGCTGCGCCAGCAGGCGAACTTCGTCTGCAACCACCGCAAAGCCGCGGCCCTGGTCACCCGCGCGGGCGGCCTCGATGGCTGCGTTCAGGGCCAACAGATTGGTCTGCTCGGCAATCTCGCTGATCACGTTCACGATAGAGGTGATCTGATCGGCATGGCGGCCCAGCTCGGAAATCTGTTCAGCCGAGTTCTGCACCGTACCGGCGATCTGCGTCATGCTGTCCAAGGTTTGCTTGATGACATTGCCACCCTCGACGGAGCGCTTGCCGGAATCAGTAGAAATACCATGGGCCTCGTTCGCGCTGGTCGAAACGTGACTGATGCTGACGGTAAGCTCTTCCACAGTAGCAGCCATGGAGGATGCCGAGCTCGATTGATCCCGTGCGGCCACTGCCAGATGTTCCGAAGTGTTGGAGATATCGTGAGCGGCTGTCAGAAGCTGCTCGGCACCGCCCTTGATCTCGGAAATCATTTCTCGCAGGCGCTGCTGCATGGCGCTGAAGGCCTTGAGCAAACTGCCAATTTCGTCTTCCCCGGTGCTGCTGATCTGAGTGTCCAGGCGGCCAGCGGCAATGGCCTGGGCGACTTGGATGACATCATTCAGACGGCGCTTGATGGATGCGGACAGGCTGAAAGCAATGATCAGGGCCGCTACGGCAGCCAGAATTCCACCACCGATAAGCGTCCAGATAGCATTCTGCTCGGCTGACTGCATGGCTTCATTACGCACACCCAGCAGCTTGGATTCATCGTTGCTGAAGTCAGCGATGATCTTGCGCATCTTGTCCATCTTGGCCTTGTCCTGACGGTCGATGATGCGTTGCACCATGTCCTCCATGGAGGAGGCACCTTGTACGACTGCGCGGCGTAGCTGGATGGAACGCTCGATGTCTTCGCTCAGCCACTTCATTTGCGTGGCCTTGAGTTCATCCAGACGGCTTTGTTGGGTCGGGTTATCCGACGTCAGGTTTTTAAGCTTCGTCCAGGTTTGCTCAAACGCTGTTTTCCCTGCGTTGTAGGGTTCCAGAAAGTCGTCCTGACCGCTGAGGGCAAATCCACGCATACCCGTTTCGATGTTGGTCAGGCTAATCAACAGGTTGTTAGCTCCATCAATGGTCTGATAGGTATGAATGTTCCACTTGACCGAATTATCGACCTCGGTAAAGCCGTGGCGGGCTACATACACCAGGATGCAGATGATCGCGATGATAAGCCCAAAGCCTGCACCAAGCTTTTTGGCAATACTTAAATTGGACAACATGGGACGTGCTCCGATAGGAGAAGGCAGTAAAGGTTTCACCTGCTCTGTATCGGTAAAAAAATGAAATATCTTTAGGCTGGACGCACCCTGCGGATAGCGATAAGACGGCGGCCGCTCTAGCGCGGCTATCTAAAGCGCTCCGTTGGTAAGAGGAGCGCTTTGAGCCTTGCGGCCTTATGAAAGGGGTATTCCCAGCTGCTCTTCACAGCGCTTGAGCGAGCGCGCCTGGGTCTCGGCGTACAGGGCCAGCTCATCCAGTACCGACGCGCCCAGTGCCTGCTCGAAGCGGTCCTTACTGGACGCCTCGGCATACTGCGTCTGAGCCTGATCGCCCAGGTTAGACTGGAAAATACCGGCCGCGCTGACCGGCAGAAAGTCCTCATATACCAGCGGTTCATAGTGGATATAACCTGACTGGATCAGGGCATCCAGATCTCTTGGCCCATCCTGGGTAACCGCATCGTCCTTGTCGGTGACGAAGTAACGAAAATAGGCCAGCCCCTGCTTTCTCAAGGATTCATAGCTGTCCGGCAGCTCGGCAAATATGTCGGTCAGTGCCTGCATGTATGCCTGAGCGTTGCTCTCGCTGGGAGCCTGGGTGCGGGCAATGTTCAGGAGCTTGTCGTACAGTGCGCGTCCCTTAGGCGTCAATGCGACACCGCGCTGCTCGATCTCGCCAAAGCGGGCTGTGTGACTGCCGGCAACGGCATTGCCTTGCTCATCGATGAAGGTCACCTTTTCCTGCAATGCCTTGAAGCTCGTCTGGCGAAGCAGAACAGGGCAGCGGCGGGGCGGCGGTCCTTCGATAACTGCCTTGGGCGTAATCCCCCGTGACGGCATGCCTTGCTGGATGGCATCAATATCCAAGGTCCGGGGCGTCAGGTGATTAATGTGCGGCCCCTTGAACGCCACGATATCGGCAATCAGGCGATGCTGGTCGTGCAGTTGTTGATACACCTCGGCGCTGACTGTGGCCTCGCCGTGCCAACGGAAGGTTTCCAAGGCTTCACGCACGAAGGCATCGGCATCGCTTGCGCTCAGCCCGCCTTCGGTCTCGCAGCGGGCGATCAATTCCAGCGCACGTGATGTAAAGATAATGCGCTGCGCCAGAATCGCTGCGGCTTTCTGTTTGAGTGCTTCGTCCTCGATCAGCTCCAGACGGAGCAGAGAGGTAAACACGCGAAAGGGACTCTTTTGCAGCGAAGCCTCATGGACGGCACGAAACGCGGTGGAGTGCACCGGCACGCCTGCTTCGGAAAGATCGTAATAACCCACCGGATACATGCCCATGACTGCGAACAGGCGCCGCAGCGTAGCCAGCTCCTGCGCCGTACCTACACGGATCGCCCCATGGCGCTCCTGATCCAGCCGCTCGATTTCACCCGTCTGGCGCAGCTGCTCTGCCAAGGTCGGATTGTTTGCCAGCGTACGCTGATTGATATCGCTCACCAGCTCCAGCAATGTTCCATACAGGGGCACTTCGGCCTTGTACATGTCGGACATGGCTCGGGAGAACCGGGCGCGAATCTCATCGGGATCGACAAAAGCCTGCGTCGTCATGGCATACCGCTCCTTAGATGGGCCGGACTATAGAGGTATCAGTCCATTCTGCTGGCCGCTTTCCTGCCTTACAAATGACAAAAATTCACCCATTCATTCATAAAGGGAATCAGACAAGCCGCTCAGTCGTGCCGCTTCTCACTGTCCATGTGAGCCAATTGAGCGGCGGGATAGCGTTCTCCTGCCGCGGCGTTGGCGGGAATGGCCTGCTCGATTCTGGCCAGCTCCTCGGCGGTTAGCATGATATCCAGTGCACCCAGCGACTCATGCAAACGTTCACGGGTACGTGCGCCTACCAGCGGGACAATATCTTCACCGCGCGCCAGCACCCAGGCGATTGCCATCTGTGCCGCGGTAACTCCTTTCTCTTGAGCAATGACCTTGAGCGTGTCGGCCAGCTTGAGGTTGGCGTCCAGATTGCTGCCCTGAAAACGCGGGCTGATGGTGCGAAAGTCCTGCTCACCTCCGCGGTCTTTTGACCAGTGACCGCTGATAAGGCCACGTGAGAGCACGCCATAGGCAGTGATCCCGATGCCAAGTTCACGGCAGGTAGGCAGGATGTCCGCTTCGATTCCGCGTGAAATCAGTGAGTATTCGATTTGCAGATCAGCGATAGGGGTAACGGCCGCGGCCCGGCGGATCGTATCGGCCCCGACTTCGGAGAGACCGATATGGCGCACATAGCCTGCCTTGACCATTTCGGCGATGGCGCCCACGGTATCTTCGATAGGAACGTCTGGATCGAGGCGGGCAATACGGTAGATATCCACATGATCCGTATTCAGGCGTTTGAGCGTTTACGCCAGGAAATTCCGGATAGCCTTGGGGCGACCGTCGTAACCCATCCAAGCCCCGTCTGGCCCTCGCAGGGCACCGAACTTTACGCTGATCGTTACTGCCTCCCGGCGATCCCTGAGCGCTTCGGCAATCAACAGCTCGTTATGGCCCATGCCGTAGAAATCACCGGTGTCGAGCAGGTTGACGCCCGCTTCCAGCGCCGCGTGGATCGTGGCAATGCTTTCGGTACGGTCCGCCGGACCGTACAGGTCCGACATGCCCATGCATCCTAGTCCGAGCGCTGATACCTGGGGGCCGGTCTTGCCGAGCGTGCGTGTAAGCATGGCGAAAGCTCCTAAAAGAAGGCGTTCACCATAGACCGGTCCCTGGCCGCATCTACGCCCTGGGAGCGCAGCATTAACTTGGCTAATCGCTCACTCAGTGATGAGCGGCTTCTTCCTCGACTCGTGCCGCACGCTCTGAAGAACGTACGGCCGGTGTGGCGGCCAGCTTGTCATCCAGCTCTTCCAGCTTGAATTCGACGTCTTTGAGTTGCGTGTTGATGGCGACCAATTGGTCTTCCAGCAGGCGAGCACGCGCCAGTGTTTCCCTGATGATTTTAAATGACGGGATTCCTACGACGACGATAAGAATCAAGGCAATGATCGAGGCGATGCTCATGGGTGGGGTCCTTTTATCGGCAGTCATCAAACTGCGGCATTCCATTACCAGGGGCTTTCCCGCATGAGTCTCGGAAAGTATGGCGAGTCGATACCGCGTCTGGTCTCGGCTACGCTTTTAAAGGCGCGCCGATCCGTGGTTAAGGGCGAGATGATGCTCTAATGCCATCAACTCCCGCTGTGACAGTGCAAATAATGTTTTGCTCCTCAATGCAACCGCATTCGCAGACAAAAGGTCGCCGTCGCGGTATGGATTCGTGTGGAAAAACAGGTTCGGGCTGCGTACCAGACACGCTGGCGCAAGGTCTGGTGGTGGAACCACGACAGCGGCCTGCAAGTCACACCCGCAGGCGCCCCAGATGCTCTGCAGGCGGCTGGCGCAGTTGATCTGCCAAAGGAAAAACAATGACTCCATCCCTAAAGAAACTGATAACCCTAGGGCTGCTCATGGCGCCTCTGGGTGCCTTCGCTCAACCCGGCGCGTTGACTGAGGTAGGCATCGACAGTGGCCGCTTGAAAGGCAGCCAGTCGGGCGATGTCATCTCCTTCAAAGGCATTCCCTTTACGGCCCCGCCGGTGGGTGAGAACCGGTGGCGTGCGCCTCAGCGCGTGAAACCCTGGCGCGGTGTACGCGAAGCCACAGCCTATGGCGCTGACTGTATGCAAAAGCCGATCGCCAGCGACGCGGCCCCGCTGGGAGCAGAGCCTTCCGAGGATTGCCTGTACCTCAACGTCTGGCGTCCGGCGCAGGAGACGGCAAACCGCAAGGCCACGCTGCCGGTTGTCGTCTGGATTTATGGCGGTGGCTACGTCAATGGCGGTGCTTCGCCGTCGGTCTATGACGGTAGCGCTTTTGCCCGCGATGGCGTGGTCTTTGTCAGTTTCAACTACCGGATCGGCCGCTTCGGCTTTTTCGCCCATCCTGCGCTGACGGCTGCAAAAGAAGGTCCGCTGGGCAACTATGGCTATATGGATCAGATCGCTGCGCTGCAATGGGTGAAGCGCAACATCCGTCAGTTCGGCGGTGACCCAAACAACGTTACCGTCATGGGTGAGTCTGCTGGCGGCGGCTCGGTGCTCAATATCACCACCACGCCACTGACGCGGGGGCTGTTTGACCGTGCCATCGTCATGTCAGGGGGCGGACGTTCCTTGATGGGTGAGCTGCATGAGATCAGCCGCGACTTGCCCGGGAATCCCTCCGCCGAGACCATCGGCAAGAATTTCGCCCGCAGTGTTGGTGTTGAAGGCACTGGTTCTAAGGCATTGAAGGCGCTGCGTGAATTGCCGGCCAGCCGTGTGCTGGGCGACCTGAACATGATGACCATGGGCAGCAATGCCTCTACTTACGTGGGCGGACCGGTACTCGACGGGCGGGTCGTGGTGGGTACACCGGAGCAGGTCTACAGCGCCGGTCAGGAAAACAAGGTGCCCATGCTGATCGGTTCGACCAGCGCCGATCTTGGCTTTAATACGGCCAAGACAATGGAAGAGCTGTTCGCACCGTTTGGGCGTGAAGCAGAGCGGGCCCGTCAGTTATACGACCCGGAAAATACAGGCGATGTGCAGGCGGTAGGGGCCGCAGTTGCTATGGACCGGATGATGACGGAGCCGGCTCGTTTCGTTGCCAGCAAGATCTCCCAGCATGATCGCCAGGCATTTCTTTATCGCTTCTCCTACGTCGCCGATTCGCTGCGCAGTGAGACCAAAGGGGCGCAGCATGCCAGCGAAATTCCCTATTTCTTCAAAACGCTGGAAGCGCGATATGGCGACAAGGTAACGGACAAGGATCAGGACATGGCAAACGAGGCCCATGCCATCTTTGTTAATTTCATCAAGACGGGTAATCCCAACGGTACAAATGTGGCGCGCTGGCTGCCGTTCAACCGTGAGGGCAATCTGGTCATGGATTTCGCGGCCGATGAAGGTCCGGTTCTTAAAGAGGACCCCTGGAAAGAGCGCCTCGACCTGATCGAGAAAACTCAGCACGCCAAACCGTAAGCTATTCGTCGAGCCGGTCATGGCCGGCTCGACATGCCTGTTTTCCCTGTTTTTCTCTCTCTGGCAACCCATCCGCCATCACACTTCGCAGATTGACAACCGTGCCAATTCTTCTCATAGTTTTGCCACGCAAACGTTTGCGCCATAACAAAGACAACAATGGAGTGCACCATGAACGCATCCCGCCCTATGCGGCTTCTCGCTGCTGCTGTTCTGTTTTCCACGACTTCCGCTTTTCTGCCCTTGTCCGCGGCTTATGCTCAGGATGCGGATAAACCCAAGGTCGCGCTGGTGATGAAGTCTCTCGCCAACGAGTTCTTCCGCACCATGGAAGACGGTGCCAAGGGTTATCAAAAAGAGCATTCTGACCAGTTCGATCTGATCTCCAATGGCATCAAGGACGAAACCGACACGTCCAGCCAGATTCGTATTGTCGAGCAGATGATCGTGTCCCAGGTCGATGCCATCGTCATCGCACCGGCAGATTCCAAGGCGTTGGTGCCCGTCATCAAGAAAGCCATGGATGCAGGCATCAAGGTCGTAAACATCGACAACCGTCTGGATCAGGACGTACTCAAGAGCAAGCAGCTTGACGTGCCCTTCGTAGGCCCGGACAACCGCAAGGGTGCCCGTCTGGTAGGTGAGTACCTGGCCAAGCAGCTCAAGGCTGGTGACGAAGTTGGCATCATCGAGGGCGTTTCCACTACCTTCAATGCCCAGCAGCGCACCGCTGGCTTCAAGGACGCTATGGAAGCGGCCAACATGAAGATCGTGGGTGTCCAGTCCGGCTCCTGGGAGATCGACAAGGGCAACGCCGTGGCCTCTGCCATGATGAACGAACATCCCAATCTGAAGGCGCTGCTGGCTGGTAATGACAGCATGGCCCTGGGCGCTGTTTCTGCCGTTCGCGCTGCGGGCAAAAAGGGCGAAGTATTGGTAGTGGGTTACGACAACATCAATGCCATCAAGCCCATGCTCAAGGACGGCCGCGTTCTGGCTACGGCTGACCAGTACGCCAGCAAGCAGGCGGTCTTTGGTATCGACGCTGCGCTCAAGCTGGTCAAGGGTGAGTCCACCGGTGCTGTCGACGGTGTGATCGAAACGCCTGTCGAGCTGGTAACCAAGCCGTAATTCATCCTTACCCGCCGGGCTTTGGCGCGGAGTCGATCGTATTCGCCTTTGCACCGGAGTCTTGCGGGGCACCTGAGTTTTAAAGGAGACCGTCATGTCGGGCAGGCCAGTCCTTTCCATTACCGGCATCGGCAAGACCTATGCGCAACCCGTTCTGGGAGAAGTCAGCCTTGAGCTGTATCCCGGCGAGGTGTTGGCGCTGACAGGTGAGAACGGCGCCGGCAAGAGTACGTTGTCCAAGATCATCGCGGGGCTGACTCCGCCCACGACCGGGCAGATGACCTTTCTCGATCAGCCCTACACCCCCGGTAGCCGCACCGAGGCCGAGCGCCTGGGCGTGCGCATGGTTATGCAGGAGCTCAACCTGCTGCCGACCCTGACCGTTGCCGAAAACCTGTTTCTCGATAACCTGCCCAGTCGGGGCGGGTGGATTTCCCGCGGGAGGTTGCGTGAGCAGGCACGGCTGGCCATGGCGCAGGTCGGGCTGGATGCTATTGATCCGGATACCCTGGTCTCTGATCTGGGGGTCGGCCACCAGCAGATGGTCGAGATCGCCCGTAATCTGATCGGTGACTGCCGCATCCTGATTCTCGACGAGCCTACCGCCATGCTGACGGCGCGCGAGGTCGACCTGTTGTTCGAGCAGATCGAGCGCCTGCAGGCCCGTGGTGTCGCCATCGTCTACATCTCCCACCGCCTGGAAGAACTCAAGCGCATCTCCCAGCGGATCGCGGTTCTACGCGATGGCCGGTTGGTCGCCGCCGAGTCCATTAGCCGTTACAACACCGATCAGCTGGTAGCGCTGATGGTGGGACGTGAGCTGGGTGAGCATATTGACCTGGGCGAGCGCCACATTGGCGCGCCGATACTGAAAGTGGACAAGCTGAGCCGTGCCGGCAAGGTCTGCGATGTATCGTTCGAGGTTCGCGCTGGAGAGATTCTCGGTATTTCCGGCTTGATCGGCGCGGGTCGTACCGAATTGCTGCGGCTCATCTACGGCGCCGACCGGGCCGATAGCGGGCGTGTTTTTGTGGGTAATCCGCTGCGTGAAGTCAACGTCAGCTCGCCAGCCGAGGCGGTACGCAATGGCATCGCCCTGATCACCGAAGATCGCAAGGGGGAGGGGCTGTTACTCACCCAGTCCATCTGCGCGAATCTGGCGCTGGGCAATATGCCTGCCGTTGCCAAGCGCGGCGTGGTTCAGTCTGCGTCCGAACTTGCGTTGGCTGAGCGGCAGATCAAGGCCATGCGCATTCGCAGCTCCAGCCCCCATCAGCCGGTGGGTGAGCTTTCCGGCGGTAATCAGCAGAAGGTCGTAATCGGCCGCTGGCTGGAGCGTGATTGTCAGGTGCTGTTGTTCGATGAGCCTACCCGGGGCATCGACATCGGCGCCAAGTTCGATATCTACGGCTTACTGGGCGAACTGACCCGGCAGGGCAAGGGGCTCGTTGTCGTGTCCAGTGACCTGCGTGAGCTGATGTTGATCTGCGATCGGATTGCCGTGTTGTCTGCCGGCCGTCTCATGGAAACCTTTGACCGTAACGATTGGAGCCAGGATCGCCTCCTGGCCGCCGCCTTTGCCGGATACAGCAGCCGTGAAGCGATGCTGGGCGAAGCGGTTTCTCCCATACAGGAACTCTCCGTATGAACACTACCGTAACTCCGGCCGCGCCCAAGCGCAGCAGCAGTGTGTCTGGCCTGGGCACCTACCTGGGACTGGCCGGTGCCTTGCTGGCCATGATCGTGCTGTTCTCCGCCATGAGCAGCCATTTCCTGTCCTATAACACCTTCACCACTCTGGCCAACCAGATTCCGGACCTGATGGTGCTGTCGGTGGGCATGACGCTGATCCTCATCATCGGTGGGATCGACTTGTCCGTAGGTTCGGTGCTGGCACTGGCGGCCTCGGTCGTTAGCGTGGCTACGCTCAACTGGGGGTGGGGTATCTTCCCGGCAGCGGCCCTAGGTATGGTTTGCGCAGCCTTGGCAGGCACCGTGACGGGCAGCGTAACCGTGGCATGGCGGATTCCTTCATTTATCGTCTCCCTGGGTGTGCTGGAAATGGCGCGGGGACTGGCCTACCAATTAACGGATTCGCGCACGGCCTACATCGGTGACGCCTATGGTTGGCTGTCCACGCCGTTCGCCTTTGGGATTTCGCCTTCCTTTATCATCGCGCTGCTGGTGATTGCCGTTGCCCATGCCTTGCTGACGCGCAGCGTGTTTGGCCGCTATCTCGTCGCCATCGGCACCAACGAAGAAGCAGTGCGCCTGGCGGGTATCAACCCCAAGCCTTACAAAATCCTGGTTTTTGCTCTGATGGGCCTGCTGGCAGGGTTGGCCGCGTTGTTTCAGGTGTCCCGTTTGGAAGCGGCTGACCCCAACGCCGGCGCCGGGCTTGAATTGCAGGTCATCGCGGCGGTGGTGATCGGCGGAACGAGCCTCATGGGCGGACGCGGTTCGGTCATCAGCACGTTCTTTGGTGTGCTGATCATTTCCGTGCTGGCCGCCGGGCTTGCACAGATTGGCGCCAGCGAGCCGACCAAACGCATCATTACCGGTGCGGTGATCGTGGTGGCCGTGGTGCTGGACACCTACCGCAGCCATCGCGCCAAGCGCCGAGGCTAACCATGGCGACCATCAAGGACGTTGCGGCACTGGCCGGTATCTCCTATACCACCGTGTCGCACGTGCTCAATGGTACTCGCCCGGTCAGCGCGGAAGTGCGCACCAAGGTCGAGGCGGCCATCGACCAGCTGGGTTACGTTCCCAGCGGCGTGGCCCGCTCGCTCAAGGCCAAGGCCACCAGCACCATCGGGCTGCTCGTGCCCAATGGCAGCAACCCGTACTTCGCGGAGCTGGCGCGGGGTATCGAGGATCACTGCGAGCGTAACGGCTACAGCGTCATCCTCTGCAACTCCGATGACAATAACGACAAGCAGCGCCGTTACCTGCGTGTGCTGCTGGAGCGGCGTATCGACGGCTTGATTGTGGCCACCGTGGGCGGCGACGGTGAGTTCGCCCAGGCCTTGGCTGCAGTCAAGGTGCCGATGGTGCTGGTCGACCGCCCGCTGGAAGGCGTGGAGGCGGATCTGGTGCAGATCGACCATGAAGAGGGCGGCTATCTGGCAACGAGGCACTTGTTGGCGTTGGGTCATCGGCGTATCGCCTGCCTGGGTGGGCCTGCCGAAACGCTGGTCGCTCAGGAACGCCTGGCTGGTTATTGCCGTGCGATGAAGGAAGCTGGGCAGACGATACAGCCTGCGTGGCTGCTCAATACCGAGTTTACTAGCGCCGCCGGTTATACCGCTGCCGCACAGTTGTTGGAAAAGAATGCGCCTACAGCCATTTTTGCCGGGAACGATATGATCGGAATCGGTATCCTGCGCGCCGCCGCCGAGCGCGGCCTGCGCGTTCCGCAGGAGCTGTCCATCGTAGGTTTCGACGATATTGCCGTGAGCCGCTACCTTTATCCGGCATTGACCACTGTGGGGCAGTCCATCCTGCAATTGGGCGAGCGCGCCGCCGGACAGCTACTGGCCCGGCTCGGGCAGCGGCACCGGCCCACACCCGAACATACCGTGGTGGCGCCTACCCTGGTGGTACGCGAGTCCACTGCGTCTATCGAATTGAACGAGAGTCCATAAGATGCAAGCAAAAATAGTGATCGTGGGGAGTCTGAATATGGACCTGGTCGTACGAACCCCCCGCGTGCCGGTAGGCGGCGAGACCCTGGCGGGCCGCAGCTTCGTGACAGCGCCTGGTGGCAAGGGTGCCAATCAGGCAGTGGCGTGTGCCCGTTTGGGCGCCCAGGTCACCATGATCGGCTGCGTAGGCCGTGACGCCTACGGCGAGCAGCTGCGCAGTGGATTGGAAGCCGAAGGCATCGAGTGCTCCACGGTCGAATCCGTAGAGGGTGTACCGACCGGTATCGCCTCCATTCTGGTCGATGATAATGGGCAGAATTGCATCGTGATCGTGGCGGGGAGCAATGGCGAGCTGTCGCCCGAGCACCTGACCCGCCACGACGCCGCATTGCAGGCTGCCGATGTAGTCATCGCCCAGCTGGAAGTGTCGGTCGCTACGGTCGAAAAGACGTTGACCCGCGCTCGTGAACTGGGAAAGACGGTCATTCTCAACCCAGCACCAGCCGTAGGCCCGTTGCCTGCTCATTGGTATGGTCATGTGGATTACCTGGTTCCAAACGAGAGCGAGGCCGGCCTTCTGACCGGTATTGAGGTTAACTCGCTGGAAACAGCCGCCCAGGCTGCCCAGCAACTGCTTGATGCAGGCGCCAAGCGTATCCTGCTGACGATGGGCTCACAGGGCGTGCTGTATAAGGATACCGAACGGCAGCAGCACTTCCCGGCGCAGGTTGTCCAGGCGGTGGATACCACGGCGGCCGGAGACACCTTTGTTGGCGGATTTGCCGCTGCCCTGGGTGAAGGTCTTCCATTGGAAGAGGCCGTTCGTTTGGGCCAGCAGGCGGCTGCGTTGTCCGTCACCCGTGCCGGAGCGCAACCCTCCATTCCCTATCGCCGCGAATTGAACATCTGAGAGCGCCCATGAAAAAGACTCCTTTGCTTAACAGTGCGCTATCCCGCGTGATCGCCAGCCTTGGTCATGGTGATGTGATCGTGATCGGTGATGCCGGCATGCCCGTACCGCCCGGCGTGGAATGTATCGATCTGGCTGTGACTCATGGCGTGCCCGACTTCGCCACTACGCTACGCGTCATCGTGAGTGAAATGCAGGTCGAGGCCCATGTCCTCGCCGAGGAGACTGTTGTCCAGCATCCGCCTGCCTTAGCTGAAATCCAGCGGTTAAGCGCCGCGGGCGAGTTGGGCAAGCGCCAGCTGGTAAGCCATGAGGACCTCAAGGCGCTATGCAAAAAGGCGCGCGTTCAGGTCCGCACCGGCGAATGCCAGCCCTATACCAATATTGCATTGATTGCTGGCGTCACTTTCTGAGACACCGGCAGGGCACGCTCACTGAGGCAGTCTATTCAGTGAGCGTGGCTCATGAATGGGGCAACCGTTGAACTGCCCCCTGAACCCGGATGACATCTCGTAGGCCGGCTTGCGAGAACGCATCACACCCCCAATGGGACGATGCGCTGCCAGGCCATGCCAGGGTGAGAACGCCATGCTGTCGTCTACTTCCCTGGCGCGGGCCTCCGTCCAGGTGGGCTGCGGATCGACTTCGATCCGGGCTACGGTGATATAAGGGCTTTCTTCCTCCGGCCACTGTGCTGAAGCATCCTCGACGGGCATCTTCTTCGCATCGGTAGCCAGCTGAACCCGCATCTCCCATACGCCACCCTGCCTGGCAAAGAATTCGCTTACCGCCTCGCGTAGCCCATTGGGTTTGCCGTTTACATTCAGCGGTGCGTCGGTCAGGGCCGTCAGCTCGGGAGAAGCAGGCGCCACGCTGAGTTTGGCGTAATAAGGGCCATACAGCAGGGGCACGCTGGTGTAGAAGGTTTCGCCCAGGATATGGGTTTCCGGATGGCCACCCAAGGATTTGAGCGTTGCACTTTCACCGCCAACGGCTTCGATTACCTTTTCAGTACCGCGCAGAACAGCCGACAGCGCTTTCTTGAGGCCCGGTGCCTTGTCGGTGGTTGCGGCCAGAAGCTTCAGGCTTTTCAGAAAGGCCTTTGGTGTTGCTGCCGAAAAAGCCGGTGCATTCACCATTACGAAATCCTGAGTCAGCTGGCCTTCACTACCCGGTAGGCGATCTCCCTCCACACCAATGACCTTGAGCGCCAACCCCCGCGGCGAGGAGACGCTATCGTCCAGCAGATCTCCAGGGTTGGTCGAAAAGCGCAGCACGACAGGGTAGTCACCCATCTTGGCAAAGACACCCTGGGCAAGCTCCGGTGGCAGACCTTCCAGTACCTTCAGACGTCCCTGCAACAAGCCATGGCTCTTGGCATGAACACTGCGTACGGCGTGCCCATAATCCTCGGAGGTCGTCTCGATGATCTTGCGCATCGTTTCGACAAGCTCGCGAGTGGTCTCGGCCTCATCCTCCGGGATCTGTTCAAATGATGGATCAAACAGCAGTGGGCGAATGGGAAGGGTGGTCGACATGGAAAGTCCTCAGCTCATCAGGGTGCGTTATGTGGCATCGTTGTTATGGCGTGCGTACTGGCCACAAGCCTTCCTAACTCTGGACAAGCCCTGCTATCGATTGTTCATGAAAGGCGTTGATGAATGACAAATAGATAGCATTTTGTATACAAAACCCTGGCCTTACCGTCTCGTTTGGAGCGAATCGAATCTTTTCCGCTGCACATTCCGCTTAACGCAACAAAACACTACGAAATAAAACCCTTCCTACTGGCCGCAGTCCGTTAAAGAACGGTCTACCAGAGGAGAACGTCATGTCTGCCCCAGCACTTCCCATGATGCCGCCGGCTCGTACAGCCCAGGTCAACGGTATTCAGATGGCCTATTACGAGGCCGGCCCTCGAATGACCGGCTCCAAACCAGCCATTCCCATTGTGCTCTGCCATGGTTTTCCCGAGCTGGCCTTTTCCTGGCGTCATCAGATCAAGGCGCTGAGTGAAGCGGGGTATTGGGTCATCGCGCCCGATCAGCGCGGCTATGGACTGACCGAGCGGCCCCAGGCTGTTGAGGCCTACGACATGGAGCACCTGACCGGTGATCTGGTCGGTCTGCTGGACCATCTGGGGATAGAAAAAGCCATTTTTTGTGGTCATGACTGGGGCGGTCTGCTCGTCTGGCAGATGCCGCTTCTACATCCTGACCGCACGGCTGGAGTTATCGGCCTTAACACGCCGTATTTGCCACGTCCGCCCGTCGAACCGATCGAGGCGATGCGCAAGCGCATGGGAGACGAGATGTATCAGGTGCATTTCCAGAAGCCCGGCGAGGCAGACAGCGTTTTCAACCGAGATGCCCGTAAAGTGTTCAGTTTCTTGATGAAAAAGCCTGGAGGAGACGAGGTCGACGGGGCGGGTATCGCAAAGGCCAAGGCATCCGAGCAGGGCTCAGCCTTTGCACTGGTGCGCTGGCTGGAGGCCTATCAGCCCGAACAGGATACTCGGGAAACTTTTCTGACCGAGGAGGAGTTCAACGTCTTTGTTGAAACCTTCAGCCGGACCGGCTTTACCGGTGGCATTAATTGGTATCGCAACATCACACGTAACTGGGAGCGTTCGGCCAATCTGCCGACGGAGATAAACGTGCCTTCGCTCATGGTCACTGCGGATCAGGATGCCTTCCTGCCGCCTTCCATGTCGGAAGGCATGGAAACGTACGTGCATGACCTTCAGCGAGGCGCCATCCAGTCCTCCGGTCACTGGACCCAGCAGGAGCGGCCCGATGAGGTCAACCGCGTCTTCCTGCACTGGTTGCTACTGCGGTTTCCGCTAGAGGTCCGTTGACGGGGTAGGACACGCGTTGATGCCGCTCAGGCTGCGACAGCTTGAGCGGCTCGCATGATTCGGTTGCGGCCTTGCTGTTTACCCTGGTAAAGCGCCTTGTCGGTGCGCTTGATGGCATCCTTCAGACACTCGCACTCGCCAATCACGCAGGTCGCCAGCGTGGCCGTCACCATAATGGTGGCACCCTCTACCTCTAAACGTATTGCGCGAATTTCATTCAAGATCCGCTCGGCAATCTTGTCGGCATTTTTCAGATCGGTATTACGCATCAGGATCAAAAATTCCTCACCACCCCAGCGTGAGGCCACGTCCGTGCCTCTCACCGACGCGGCAATGACCGATGACACCTGCTGCAGGACCGTGTCGCCCACGTCGTGGCCAAAGGTATCGTTGATGTTCTTGAAGTGATCCACATCCAGCATGATCAGTGAGATCGGCTTGAACGTTTGAGGGCTGCGGTACAGCCGCTGCGCCTCGCTGTGCAGACGTCCGCGGGTATATAGATTGGTCAGGCTGTCCTTGTTGGCCAAGGTGAACAGGTCTACCTGCATGGCAATCGAGCTGGAAGCCGTCAGGGCCGAAATATAGACCAGCATCACGATGGCCGAGCTCAGATTGAACAGGCTGAACAGCTCTGTAACCTTGGGGCTCAACATGAGCAGGGGTTCAACGGCGAAAAACAGATCCGTAACCTTGCCTATCAGTAGGCAAGTACAAATCAGTATGCAGGTTACCCAGCGCCAGAAGGGGGCAACGGTGTAATTGAACAAGGCAATCGGAACGATGCAGAGCAAGTAGTAGTAAAACCCGGTATGCCATCCTATGACCACGGTTGCGACCACGGCATGCATGACGATTTCCGACATCAGCAGCGTGCTTGTCAGTCGATAGCGCTTGGCCTTCAGTAACTGTAGGCAATAGAAGTGGATAGCCACGCTGCCAATATTGGTCAGCCAGAGGGCTTTGACGTCCAGCGCAATGAACGTCAACAGAAAAATGATGTGAATACCCAGCACCGCCCTGATGCCAAGCACACCCCTGCTCCAGAAGCGATCCGTTGCTGTTTCCAAAATCTGGGCGCGATCAGACGCCGAAAGATCACTATTCATTAAGTCCGACCCGACTTACACATGCATGGCGCTGCACGTTTCAGCCCGTGAAAGTTGTTACAGCGCATCGGCTGGACCTGGCAAGTCTTGAGCGAGAGCAGTTTGAAAAATAAGCCGCTTGATAAACGGCAGAGCACAGGATCCAACAATTAGTAAGGGTACGGGGCTTACAGTAAGCTAGCTAATAAGACACGCTTATCCCTGAGTATGAATAAGCCTATTGAACCGGCACCCCATAACGCCGGACACCTATTACCTGATGAGTATCGAGACGCAGCCCGAATGGCTTGCGTGGAGTTGATGTGTGCTGCCCAACAAACTGATCCTTGCCGTGCTGATTGTCGGCATTTCTGTCGTCGGCCTCAGTATCGGCGCCACCATTCCCGTCGTGGCGCTACGCCTGCACGAAGCGGATATCCCCAACCTGACCATTGGCATCCTTTCGGCCTTGCCGGCCGCCGGTATGCTCGTAACGGCCTTTATCGTCGAATGGCTCACCGCACGGCTTGGCCGCAAGCACATCTACCTGCTGTGCTTTCTTCTCTCCATGATCAGTATCGCCATGCTGGAAGTCTTCAGAACCGAACTCATCTCGCTAGGGTTATTCCGCTTTCTGATGGGGGTAGGGGCAGGGCTGATCGTTATTCTGGGGGAGGCCTGGGTCAACGAGATTGCCGATGAATCCAACCGTGGTCGTGTTGTCTCCCTGTACGCCACATTCTTCACCGGTTTTCAGCTGCTTGGGCCTGCCATGGTTTCCGCCTTGGGCCCGAGCAGTGCCTGGGTGACAGGCATCGTTCTGGCGATCTTTGCTGTGTGTTTGCTGGCTACCGCGCGATTTCTGCCCAACCCCATCGCCGGTAAGGCTACCGTCGAGGAAAAAACCTTTACTGTGTTGGGCTTTCTGAAGGTCGCCCCTGTGATCTGCGCAGGCGTCGTGTTCTTCTCCTTTTTTGATAGCGTCGTGCTGTCCATGTTTCCCGTGTTTGCCTTGAGCCACGGTTACGAGGTTGCACTGGCCGCACTGATGGCGACCGTTATTCTGCTGGGTGACACCTGCCTGCAATACCCGCTGGGTTGCCTGTCTGATCGCTTCAACCGCAACCACCTTTACCTCGGCTGCGGCCTGATTGCCTTGCTGATCGGCCTCGCGCTGCCCTGGTTGATCCAGATGCAAGCGTTGCTTTGGCCTGTGCTGGTCATACTGGGTGCGGTAGCCGGTGGCGTCTATACCTTGGCTATCACCCTTATCGGGCAGCATTTTCAAGGGCAGGACCTGATTACCGCCAATGCCAGTGCAGGGTTTCTGTGGGGCGTGGGAAGTCTTGCTGGTCCCATCCTGAGTGGCGCAGCCATGTCCGCAGGACCAAATGGTCTGCCACTGGTATTGGCCGCAGCGGCTGGCTTATTCGTACTGTGTGCCCTGAAGGCAAGGGGCGGACGTGCCCTCAGACTGGAGCAACATGATTAGAGATTCGATAGACGAGAGCCATGCGTTCTCGCAGAGTGGCTGATGAGCTTTGTTCCCCGGCAGACAGGGGCGCGGCTGCAACCATAAAAGCTCTTGCCAGCCTTGGCCGTGCGCAGGCTCATGGGCGCCGAGCAGAACGGGCAATTCTCCGCGTTGGCCTGCCAGGGTGTAACCAAAGGTGCATTGGCAGCAATGATCGAATGGTGCGGCGCGGGTTTTTGAGGTACTCGACTGCTGCGCAACCCTTCATAGACGCTCCAGGCTACCAGTACGCCAACAATACCCAGCATGATCGCGGCATCGCTGACGGAAAGTGCCCCGGCCGCCGCATCCTCGGCCCATGTCAGGCAAGGTAGAAGAAAAAGCACTGATCCAGTGAATGCCTTTTGCGTAAGCGGCATGCGTCCCATGACTCTATCCATTTGGCTGATGCGCGGCGCACAGTGCGCCTGATATGCGAGGGCTATCGGCAAAGGACATTCAAGCTTAAGCCGGAGACAAAAAGCCCCGACCAGCGGAGTGTCGGGGCTTTGTTTTGTCATCAATGAATGGGAGAGGTGGCATTCATGGCGAGAGCATGCAGGCGCTCATCAATGCGTCTCGGTTACCTTTTTCAAGTAACGCGGCTGATCAGGGTTGCAACCGCGCGCCTTGGCCAATGCCTCGGCAAGAACATAAAAGCTCTGGATCAGAGTGAAAGGCTCCAGCATGGCATGGTCGGTCCGGGCGCTGGGTAAATCGACGCCGTCATTGTTCTCGGTTGCAGCCAGCAATACCCTGGCCCCGCGGGTACGCATCTCCTGGGCGAAGGCCAGCGTGCCAGCCTGCTCGGGACCTGCGGGCGCAAAAACCAGAACCGGATACCCTTCGGTAATGATCTCCATCGGGCCGTGCTTAACCTCTGCACTGGAAAAGGCTTCGGCCTGTATGCCACAGGTTTCCTTAAGCTTCAGGGCTGCTTCCATGGCCATCGGGAGGGCCGGGCCTCTGCCGATGACCAGCATTTTGTCGACCGGTGTCAGCACCTCGACAGCCTTGGACCAGTCCGCCTCCACGGCACGTTCCATCTGCCGAGGCAACGTCCGGAGCGCCTGTAGTAGGTCTGACCCCATATCCAGGTTGCGCTCCAGATAACCTACTGTCTGGGCGGCTGCCATCAGCATGGCAACATAGCTCTTGGTGGCAGCCACACTTTGCTCAAGTCCGGCAGGCAGCAAGACTTCACCATCAGCAATTGCCGCCAGAGGCGAATCGGGGGTGTTCACCAGGGCAGTGGCCCTAGCGCCGCGGGATTTCAAATAACGAACGCTGGCAATCAGGTCCGGACTCTTGCCGGACTGGGAAAGCGCCGCCACCCAGGCATTGTTGAAGCGCAGGGGTGGCTGATTGAGGCTGACCAGCGAAAGCGGCATGGAAAGGCTGGGAATGCCGATCCGGCACATCATCAGATGAGCAAAATAGGCGGCTGCGTGATCCGAGCTGCCCCGCGCCACGGTCATCATGAGGTCAGGCAGATTACGCGCCAGACGGTCTGCCAGTGCTGTAACAGCACTGTCATCGTCCAGCATACGTTGCAGGACGGCAGGAATGGACTGGGTTTCATTTAACATCAGGGACATTGCAGTTACCTTCGGGACGTCAACCTTCGGACGCTGTAGCGTCCGGTGTGGAAAGAAGCTCGGTTTGGCTCAGAATCTGCTCGGGGATAAAAGCAAGCCCGGCGGCATCCATGGCCATACTCAGCGCGCCCCATAGAGGCGCGTCGTGCGTGAAATGCGCCGTGACGATCTCAGGCGCAAAGGGAACAGTACGGTTGATCATGTGCTTGATGAGCGGGGCCAGCGTTGCCGCTTGCCGATAAAGCCCTCCACCAATGGCAATGCGGCCAACATCCAGGGCGATCGCCAGATTGGCCACCTGAGCGGTGCAGGCAGCAATCCGCATATGCAGCGCCTGCTGAGCGCGAGGCTCCTGGCTGGTGAACAGGTCGAGCGCCTGGTGGCCCGGCCCGAGTAGCTCAACGGCCAGCTGATTCAGGGCCGTTCCGGAAAATAGCTCCTCCAGCGGGGCGCCACCTTGCTCGTGGCTGTACCAGTCCGATACGCGCTCAGGGTCCAGAAAAGGTGACAACATATAGCCAATTTCCATGGCGGCGCCGTTATGCCCACGGATCAGCTGCCCATTGGCAATGGCTGCGGCAGAAAGCCCTGTGCCCAGATTCAGGTAGAGGGCATGATCGATACCTTGCAGGCTGCCCCAGCGTGCCTCGGCCAGTGCACCGGCCTTGACGTCGTTGTCCAGCATGACCGCAGGCGTACCCAACCCTTGAGCAATCAAGCCGTGCAGGTCGAGCCCTTCAAAGCCGGGTGTATTGGGCGCCATCAGCAAGGTATGACCACGTACAACGCCTGGGAATACGCCCGCCACGCTGCGAATGGTCGTTGCGCCGAGTTGCTGTGCACATTCCCGTGCGGCCTCAAGCAGGCGCATCAGGGCCGGCTCGCCAAGCAGGCCCTCGGCATGGGTCGGCAGGACCCGAGTCGCCAGCTGCTCGCTGGCGGGGTCATAGCAGGCAATGTGGGTTTTAGTACCGCCAACATCGATGGCCAGCAGTACGCCCTGATCAGGCATCGTAAGACTCTCTCTTTCAAGTGCTTGTGTCATGGCGCTACAGTCAGGAGAGCCGGTGTGTACGCGCCCACAGGAGATAGGCGCCGCCACCCACCAGCAGCCAGACCAATGACCACTGGATCGGGTAGGCACCGGGTGCGTTATGGTTGGAGGCCATGTAGATATAGACCCAGCCCACCAGCGCAATAACGGCCGGCACCGGGTAAAGCCACATCGCATAAGGCCGTTTCAGGTGCGGTTGGTTCTTGCGCAGCACGAACAGTGCAATGATCTGGGCAACAGACTGCACCAGAATCATGACGGTTGTCAGAAGCTGGATCAGCGTGGTCAGGTCGCTCAACCGGCCGATCATGAAGCCGATCGACGTCAGCACACCCATGCTCAGCAGCCCATACGTCGGGAACTCATGGCGGGCATGCACCTTGGCAAACGCCTGGAAGAACACCTTGTCCCTCGCCGCTTCATACGGCACCCGCGAGCCCCCCAGAAGCCCTGCGAACACCGAAGCCAATGCAGTAATCAGAATCAGAACCGTCACGACATTGGCCGCGGTAGCGCCCCATGTTTCGCTCAGTACCACCGAGGCCACGGATTTATAAGCCGCCGAATTGGGATCAAGCATGCGATGCCAATCCACGACGCCCAGCACGCCCACCTGCATCAACAGGTAAATGGCGAGAATGCCGAGAATCGAAAAGATGATGGACCTGGGAATCACGCGGCCCGGCTGGTCAACCTCACCGGCAAGGTAGGCCGAGGTGTTGTAGCCCAGGTAGTCGTAAATGCCGATTGTCAGCCCACCAGCCATGCCAAGCCAGAAGCCACTGTCGGAAAGATCAAACGCCCCCTCGGGAAAGCTGAAGGCCAGCTCAGGGTGAAAGTGGGAGAGGGCTGCAGTAATGAGACTGCCAATACTGATCAGCATGATCACCCACAGCACAATGCCCAGCTTGGCGACCGACTCGATTTTGCGCCACAACAGCCCGATGATCAGCCAGATAAGCCCCAGGCCAATCACATTGCCTGCCGTCTGGCTCATGTCCGGCCAGAACCAGGTGAGGTACTGAACGAACCCGATGATTCCTGTGGACATGATCAGCGGAATGAACAGCATTGCCGTCCAGATAAACAGAAAGGGCATCAGCTTTCCCGTGCGTTTGCCAAAGGCCTCGCGCAGGTACACATAGGTACCCCCGGCACCTGGCAATGCCGCACCCAGCTCTGCCCATACCAGACCATCACACAAGGCCAGCAGGGCGCCCGGTATCCAGCCGAGATAGGCCTGTGGGCCGCCCATGATGACAATCATGGTTGGAATGGTAATGAAAGGCCCCACACCACACATCTGGCTCATGTTGAGCGTAGTGGCAGGAAACAGGCCGAGTTTTTTCTTGAGGCCGGAGGAAGGCTGGCCGGTTACGGGTGATGACGGCATAGGACGATCTCTTCGCTCGAAAGGTAAAGGATGGGCAGATGAAAGATTCTTCGTGCCATCGATCGGCTCTACCGATTCGGCATTGTTGTTGTAGTGAAGGGATCGCTTTGGTCAGGTGAGTACATGCCAAACAGCGAGCCGCCCTTAGAAGACCATAGGCTTTATATTAATTCAACTTGATTTAATTAATATACGCTCCTGATGATGTAAACATGAGAAAGGCATCTACCAAACGCATCGTGACCACCGGCACCAATGCCGAACACGCCCGCCTGCATAATCGTCGGGTCATTCTGGAAGCCATCCGCCTGGGTGGACGGCTGACCCGTGCCGACCTGACAAGGCTGACCTCCCTTACCGCTCAAACCGTCTCGAACATCGTGACGGAGCTGCAGGAGGAGGGCGTGCTGCTCGCCCATGCGCCGGAAAAGGTTGGCCGGGGCCAGCCCCCGGTTCCCCTGTCGATCAACCCTCAGGGCGGCTATGCCATCGGCTTTCATGTCGAGCAGCATCGCATCATTGCCGTGCTGCTTGATCTACTCGGAGAGTGTCAGGCGCAGGCCAGCCTGCCGGTTGATTACCCCACCTTTGACGAAGCGCTGCCCCTGCTCACTGAAACTGTTGGCCGCTTCCGGGCACAGTTTCCCTCGCATCGCTTCATTGGTGTCGGTATTGCCTTACCCGGGCCGTTCGACGTGGAAGGCATTACTGCTGTTGGTCCAACAGCCTTATCCGGCTGGGATGACCCTGCCATTCCCTCGCGCCTTGAAGAGGCGCTGGAATTGCCCGTGCTTATCGAAAACGACGCAACCGCCGCCACCATGGGCGAGCGGCTACACGGCGTTGCCAGCGATCTGCAAAACTTTGTGCATCTGTTCATTGGCAGCGGCCTGGGGGCAGGGCTGTATCTGGAGAATCGCCTGTATCCCGGGCACTGGCATAACGCCGGGGAGATCGGCCACATGTCCGTCATTCCTGACGGCAAGGTTTGCTACTGCGGAAACATGGGTTGTCTGGAGCGGTATGTGTCCATCGCCTCGCTGCTTGAACACCTGGGACAAACCGCCGATCAGGATATTGCCACCTGGGACTGCAACACTGCCGCCTTCAGGCAAGGCGTCGACGTCTGGCTGAATGAGGCCGTACCTGCCCTGCGACAAGCCATCAACATCCTCGAATCCCTCCTGGACCCGCAAACCATCCTCATCAGCGGTTTTCTACCTGAGCCGATTCTCAAGCAACTGGTAAACCGGCTAGCGCCGCTACCCGTCTCGGTCAGCCGCCGCCCGGACCGTGAATACCCCCGTATCCAACTCGGCGCTGCGGGCCCGGACACCGTTGCCCTCGGTGCTGCCGCCTTGGTGATCCTGACTGAAATCAGCCCACATTACGAAACGCTGCTCAAAGCCGAAAGGGGATAAGAAACAAAAAAGCCCGCACAAGGCGGGCTTTTGGTGTTTCGCTACATGCAGCGCATGTCGAAACAGGTATCTGGCGCATCCGGCGGGATTCGAACCCACGACCCCTGCCTTCGGAGGGCAGTACTCTATCCAGCTGAGCTACGGATGCGTTACGAGGGCGACATGATACGCATCTCTAGGCGAGACGTCCATGCCCTGTTTCGCGTTCGTGTTTCCAAGCAAAATCAGCGGGTTGGCTTCGTAGCTTCTCTAACGGTTTATTTCTTCTATAACGCAGCATGCGTTGTTTTTATCGAACACATATTGCGCTTATGTTAGCGGAAGCCTAGCATGCGTTTGAGATTTTGAACGCTTGCCGCTTCGCTTTGGCAGACGTTCGCTGTGTCATCCATCGGCCCGTCCGGTGATGGGCCGTGTTCCGCTGTATACCGCCAATCATTGCTTCTTCATAACCCTTTGAATTCAGGGTGAGGGATGGTTATCGATTCGCGATAAAAGAGTTGAACGGAAAGCGCTGTTGCCTTTCCCATTCAGAATATCGTCAGCGGGGTTTAATAAAGTGCCCCCGTCGACACTGAAATCTCTCGAGGAGACCTTCATGCAATTGAAAGATGCTTCACTGTTCCGACAGCAGGCTTACATTGATGGAGCCTGGGTGGATGCCGACGGCGGCCAGACGATCAACGTGGGTAACCCGGCCACGGGCGAAACCCTGGGAACAGTACCAAAGATGGGCCGCGCGGAAACCAAGCGCGCCGTCGAGGCAGCTGAGCGTGCTCTGCCGGCCTGGCGTAATCTGACCGCCAAGGAGCGTTCGCAGAAGCTGCGCCGTTGGTTTGAGCTGATGATCGAGAACCAGGACGACCTGGGTCGCCTGATGACACTGGAGCAGGGCAAGCCGTTGGCCGAAGCCAAGGGCGAGATCACTTATGCCGCATCCTTTATTGAGTGGTTCGCTGAAGAAGCCAAGCGTGTTTATGGCGATACCATCCCCGGCCATCAGGCGGACAAGCGCATTATCGTTATCAAGCAGCCGATTGGTGTAACAGCAGCGATCACGCCCTGGAACTTCCCGGCCGCCATGATTACCCGTAAGGCCGGTCCTGCCCTGGCAGCCGGTTGCACCATGGTCATCAAACCTGCCAGCCAGACGCCATTTACCGCGCTGGCCATGGCCGAGCTGGCCGAGCGTGCCGGTATTCCGAAAGGGGTGCTGAGCGTGGTCACAGGCAGCGCGTCCGAAATCGGCGCCGAGCTGACCAGCAACCCGACTGTTCGCAAGCTGTCCTTCACTGGCTCTACCGAAATTGGAGCCAAGCTGATGGAGCAGTGCTCCCCAGGCATTAAGAAGGTGTCTCTGGAGCTAGGTGGTAACGCACCGTTCATTGTATTTGACGATGCCGATCTGGATGCCGCCGTTCAGGGCGCCCTCATCTCCAAGTACCGCAACGCCGGCCAGACGTGTGTCTGCGTCAACCGTATTTATGTACAGGATGGCGTGTACGACGCGTTTGCCGAGAAATTCAAGGCAGCGGTCGAGAAGCTCAAAGTGGGTAATGGCCTGGAAGAGGGCGTTGCGATTGGCCCGCTCATTGACGACAAGGCGGCTGCCAAGGTCAAGGAGCACATCGAGGACGCCGTGTCCCACGGTGCTCAGGTGATCACAGGCGGCAAGGCTCACCAGCTGGGCGGCAGCTACTTTGAGCCAACCATCATGATTAACGTACCGGCAGACGCCAAGGTCTCCAAGGAAGAAACCTTCGGCCCGCTGGCTCCGCTGTTCCGCTTCAAGACGGAAGAAGAAGCCATCGCCCGTGCGAACGATACCGAGTTCGGTCTGGCCGCGTACTTCTATGCCCGCGACCTGTCCCGCGTCTTCCGTGTGGCTGAGGCGCTGGAGTCTGGCATGGTAGGTATCAACACCGGCCTGATCTCTACTGAAGTGGCACCGTTCGGTGGCGTGAAGTCGTCCGGCCTGGGTCGTGAAGGCTCCAAGTACGGTATGGAAGACTATCTGGAAATCAAATACCTCTGCCTGGGTGTTTGATCGCCACGGCGTCTGGTTAAAAGACGTTGATGGCTATCGGACCCCGGTTGGCCCAAGGCCAGACCCGTTTTCCGGTAGCCGTCTTGTGGTTCCCTCGCTCAGGGTGTCATCGCCTTGAGCGAGCGGTTAGTAACGCACTACCTCCGGCGAGTGGCTGGCGTTGTTGGCAGTCGATCATCGTATGCTGCCCTGCGACCGGTGCTCGCTTTTACTCCCTATCTGGCTGACGATGAGCAGCTCAAGAGGACACCATGACTGATACAAACGCTTCCCTGATGCATCGCCGTAACGCCGCTGTACCCCGTGGCGTTGGGCAGACTCACCCGATCTTTGTCGACCGCGCCGAGAATGCCAAGGTGTGGGACGTCGAAGGCAACGAATACCTGGATTTTGCTGGCGGTATCGCTGTGCTGAATACCGGCCACCTGCATCCCAAAGTTGTAGCGGCCGTACAGGAGCAGCTGAAGAAGGTGTCCCATACCTGCTTCCAGGTACTGGCGTACGAGCCCTATGTCGCCCTTTGCGAAAAGCTCAACCAGCTGGTGCCGGGCAACTTCCCCAAAAAGACCGCACTGTTCAACTCAGGTTCTGAAGCTGTTGAAAATGCGGTGAAGATCGCCCGTGCAGCCACTCAGCGCGCTGGTGTCATCGCGTTTACCAGCGCCTATCACGGCCGTACCATGATGACTCTGTCGCTTACCGGCAAGGTCGCTCCTTACTCGGCTGGCATGGGGCTGATGCCGGGCGGTGTATTCCGTGCCCTGTACCCTTGTGAGCTGCATGGCATCACCGTGGACGATGCCATTGCGAGCGTAGAGCGTGTGTTCAAGAACGACGCACAGCCGGGTGATATCGCGGCGATTATCCTTGAGCCGGTGCAGGGCGAAGGCGGTTTCTATGCGGCGCCGAAAGAATTCATGGTTCGCCTGCGCAAGCTGTGCGACGACCATGGCATTCTGCTGATTGCCGATGAGGTTCAGTCGGGCGCTGGCCGTACCGGTACTTTCTTCGCGATGGAGCAGATGGGCGTTGATGCTGATCTGGTTACCTTTGCCAAGTCTATCGCGGGTGGCTTTCCGCTATCGGGCGTTACGGGCCGCGCGACTGTGATGGATTCCGTGGGCGCTGGCGGCCTGGGCGGCACTTATGCCGGTAACCCGCTGGCGTGTGCGGCGGCATTGGCTGTCATCGATGCGTTTGAGGAAGAAAAACTGCTGGACCGTTCCAAGGCTGTGGGCGAGCAGCTGACGGCAGGCCTCAAGGCCATTGCTGCCAAGCACAAGGCAATTGTCGATGTGCGTGGCCTGGGTGCCATGATTGCGGTCGAGCTGGGTGAAGACGGTGACGTCCACAAGCCCAACGGTGCACTGGCCAGCCAGATTGTGGTACGTGCCCGTGAAAAGAACCTGATCATGCTCAGCTGCGGCACCTACGGGAACGTACTGCGCATCCTGGTTCCGCTGACTGTCAGCGATGAAGACCTGCAGCGTGGTATCAGCATTATCGGCGAGTGCTTCGACGAACTGGCCTGATCTGCTGCATGACAAGAACCGCCGCTTTCGCGGCGGTTTTTTATTGTCTGAAAAAAAGGTTGTCTGACGATTTAAGGCGCTGATTTAGAGCCTTTAAGCCGCTTTGTAAGGCGCTCTTCAGCCTTTTCCTTGCAAGTCATACGATGACTTGTCTAGAGTCTGTCTTTCCTCTTCGAATGCTCCTGTGCTGTATGCAGCACGAGCGGCCAGTGTGTGCGTTGCTGTCGGGAGGATGACAGGCCCGTCGCCACGTTTCGGCAGGCTATCCATAATAAGAACAAGGAGTTATGCCCCCATGGCTGATCAACAGCAGCATGGCGCTACGGCTGACGATACCCGTAGGCGCTTTCTCAAAACATCGCTCGTCCTTTCGGCTGCATCTGTAACCTTGGGCCGCTTCGGTCTTGCAGAAGCCGCAAGCCCCGAACCGCTCAGTGAGCGTTACCCGGATCCGCTGGTCCAGGTACTGGATGAAAGCTTTCTCAAATACCGTATTTTCAACGCGAGCATTGAAAAGCTCGGCACCGGCATGCGCTGGCTCGAAGGGCCGGTCTGGTTTGGTGACGGTCGGTATCTGCTGGTTAGTGATATTCCCAATAACCGCATCATGCGGTGGGACGAGGTTACCGGTAGCCTGAGCGTTTTCCGTGATTCTTCCAATTATTCCAATGGCTTGTGCCGGGATCGTCAGGGTCGCCTGTTGATCTGCGAAGGATCAACTACCACCACTGAAGGCCGCCGCATCACGCGGATGGAATACGACGGTCGCATCACTGTTCTGGCGGATCAGTTCGAAGGCAAGCGCTTCAACTCGCCGAACGATATTGCTGTGAAGCGTGACGACTCCATCTGGTTTACCGATCCACCGTTCCAGGCCGACAGTAACTATGAAGGGCATAAGGTCCAGACCGAGCTGCCGCATGGGGTTTACCGCATCGATGGCAAGACGGGAGCGGTCACGCGGGTGATCGATAATCTGGCAGGACCCAATGGCCTGTGCTTCTCGCCAGATGAAAAGACCCTGTATGTGGTCGAGGGGCGTGCCAAGCCGAACCGTCTGGTCTGGGCGTATGTGGTCAACGATGACGGTACGTTAGGTGAGCGGCGCAAGCATATTGAAGGTGTAAATTACGGGGCACTGGACGGTATCAAGTGTGACGAAGACGGTAATCTCTGGTGTGGCTGGGGAAGCCCAGGTGTCCCGGAGGCTAAGCCGGAGGAGCTGGACGGCGTGATGGTCTTCAATCCGGCCGGCAAGGCGATCGGTCATATCCGTTTGCCGGAGCGCTGCCCGAATCTATGCTTCGGTGGTTTGAACGGTAACCGCCTCTTCATGGCGAGCAGCCACTCGCTCTATTCGCTGTATGTGAATACGCGCGGTGCGATCTATTTATAGCAGGCAATAAAAAAGCAGCCAGCTGGGCAACGGCTGACTGCTTTCATAATAAGGATCAGCTGACGGTGGGGCGGAAATACAAAGCATCACCTCTGTGCAAGCCAATGAGGCTGTCGTGATCCTTGATGACCTCTGCCTCAATCAGCTCATCCTGACCATTCACGCGTAGCGTCACCCGTGTGGTCGCACCCAGCGGGCGAACATCACGTACCTCGGCAGGCTGATGCCCTGTAAGTGCCTCCCGGCTGATGGAGACTTCGTGGGGGCGGAACATGATCTCCGAGCCATTGACCTGCAGGCGGTTCGAGTCGCCCAGGAAGTGATAGACGAAATCGCTGGCAGGTTGCTCATACACCTCGCCCGGCGAGCCGATCTGCTGAATCACGCCCTTGTTCATGACCACGATACGATCTGCTACCTCCATGGCTTCTTCCTGGTCGTGGGTAACGAAAACGGAAGTCAGGTTGATTTCTTCATGCAGACGAGCCAGCCAGCGGCGCAGCTCTTTGCGTACCTTGGCGTCCAGCGCGCCGAAGGGCTCGTCGAGCAGCAGAATCTTCGGCTCTACCGCCAGCGCACGCGCCAGGGCGATCCGCTGACGTTGGCCGCCGGACAGCTGCTCAGGGTAGCGGTCGGCCAGCCAGTCCAACTGAACCATGTTTAGAAGTTCGTGGACCTTTTCGGCAATCACCTTCTCGCTGGGCCGTTCGCGCTTGGGCTTCATGCGCAGGCCAAACGCCACGTTGTCGAACACGGTCATGTGGCGGAACAGGGCGTAATGCTGGAAGACAAAGCCTACGTTCCGATCCCGCACGTCACGGTCGGAGACGTCTTCGCCATGAAAGACAATATTGCCGTTGTCCGGTGTTTCCAGGCCGGCGATGATCCGCAGCAGGGTGGTCTTGCCGCAGCCGGAAGGGCCGAGCAGGGCGACCAGTTCACCGCTCTGGATATCAAGGTTGATGTCATTCAAGGCCTGGAAAGCACCGAAGCGCTTGCTGACGTTACGGATTTCGATGCTCATCAATGCGTCTCCTGAGTGCTGTTCTGGTTGGCGAGGCGGCTTTCGCTCCACTGCTTGAGCAGCAGGGTCAGCAGGGCCAGGGCCAGCAGCAGCGAGGCCACGCTGAACGCGGCCACATGGTTATATTCGTTATAAAGGATCTCGACATGCAACGGCAGGGTGTTGGTTACGCCACGGATATGGCCGGATACGACCGATACCGCACCAAACTCACCCATGGCACGTGCGTTACACAGCACCACGCCATAGATCAGGCCCCATTTGATGTTGGGCAGGGTGACATGCCAGAACATCTGCCAGCCGTTGGCACCCAGCAGCCGCGCGGCTTCCTCTTCCTGCGTGCCTTGCTCCTGCATCAACGGGATCAGTTCGCGGGCCACGAAAGGAAAGGTCACAAACAGGGTCGCCAGCACGATGCCAGGTACGGCAAAGATAATCTGAATATCGTGATCCTGCAGCCACGGACCCAGCAGTCCTTGCGCGCCGAAGAGCAGCACATACACCAGACCGGCGATGACCGGCGAAACAGAGAAGGGCAGATCGATCAACGTAACCAGGATGCTCTTGCCACGAAATTCGTACTTGCTCACGCACCAGGCCGCCGCCACGCCAAATACCACGTTCAGTGGTAGCGATATACCGGTCGCAATGAGCGTCAGTTTCAGAGCCGACAAGGCATCCGGCTCGATGATGGCACTAAAGAACGTGCCGAACCCCTCTTTCAGAGCTTCCGACAGGACGATATACAAGGGCAGCAACAGGAACAGTGTAAATACGATCCAGGTAGCTGTGATCAGGATACGTCGCCCCCAGGGGCTGCCACGCCGAGCGGCACTGAGGGAGGATGGATTTGATGTATTCATGGTGTTCCCTCAAGGATGCTCGATGCGGCGCTGCAGCAGGTTGATGCCCAACAGCAGGATGAACGACACCACCAGCATCATCACGCCAATGGCCGTGGCGCCGGTATAGTCGTATTGATCGAGCTTGACCATGATCAGCAGGGGCAGGATTTCAGTCTTCATCGGCATATTGCCGGCAATGAAGATAACCGAGCCGTACTCACCCACCCCGCGGGCGAAGGCCAGGGCGAAGCCGGTCAGCCACGCTGGAAGAATCGCCGGTAACAGAACATGACGAAACACCTGCAACGGCTTGGCGCCGAGGCAGGCTGCCGCTTCTTCAATTTCCTTGGGAATGTCCGCCAGCACAGGCTGCACGGTACGGACTACGAACGGCAGCGTGACGAACACCAGCGCCAGGGTGATACCCAGCGGGGTGAACGCAATCTTGATGCCCAGCGGTTGGAGCAGGCTGCCAATAAGTCCGGCCGGAGCATACAGCGCCGTTAAGGCAATGCCGGCAACGGCCGTTGGCAACGCAAAGGGCAGGTCGATCATGGCATCGATGATCTTGCGTCCGGGAAAGGTGTAGCGGACCAGTACCCAGGCCAGCAGTATCCCGATAACACTGTTGATAACAGCTGACGCAAACGCAGTGCCAAAGCTCAGGCGTAAGGCGGCCAGGACGCGCGGTGCGGTAATAATGGCCCAGAACTGGTCCCACGTAAGCTGGGCGGCATGGACAAACATGGCCCCGAGCGGAATCAGCACAAGCAGGCTGAGGTAGACAATGGTGTAGCCCAGGGTCAATCCGAAGCCGGGTATGACCGGGGAAGTACGACGCGACATAGTGTGTCCTTAGTCAGGCCCGCAGACCTGGCAAAAGGCCCCGGTTAGCCGGGACCATTCTGTGGAGCTCATCCGGGCATCAGTGGCCTTGGTAGATCTGGTCGAAAACCCCGCCATCATTGAAAAATTTGGGCTGCGCCGATTTCCAGCCGCCAAAGGCGTCATCGATGGTTACTAGTTCAAGCTTCGGAAACTGCTGGGCAAACTCGGCAGCCACCTTCTCGTTACGCGGACGGTAAAAGTTCTTCGCGGCAATACGCTGGCCCTCTTCACTGTACAGGTACTGCAGGTAGGCCTCGGCAACTTTGCGTGTCCCCTTGCGATCGACCACCTTGTCCACCACCGCTACCGGCGGCTCAGCCAGAATGGACAGTGACGGCACGAGGATCTCGAACTGATCGCCGCCTTGTTCCTTCTTGGCCAGAAAGGCCTCGTTCTCCCAAGCGATGAGCACGTCGCCCAACTGGTTGTTCACGAAAGTAATGGTCGAGCCGCGCGCCCCGGTATCCAGTACAGGGACATGCTTATAGAGGTCTTGCACATAAGCCTGTGCCTTCTCGTCAGTGCCGTACTGTTTCTTGGCCCAGGCCCAGGCTGCCAAAAAATTCCACCGAGCCCCGCCAGACGTTTTCGGATTGGGTGTAATGACTTCTACACCTTCTTTGGTCAGGTCGGCCCAGTCATGAATACCTTTCGGGTTACCCTTGCGCACCAAGAAAACAATGGTCGAAGTATAGGGCGTGCTGTTATCGGGAAGACGAGTCTGCCAATTATCTGGCAGCAGCTTGCCGATGCTGCTGATCTGGTCAATATCGCCTGCAAGAGCCAGCGTGACTACATCCGCCCGTAGCCCATCGATCACCGAGCGCCCCTGTTTGCCTGAACCGCCATGCGAACTTTTGACGGTAACGGCTTCACCCGTTTCGCTTTTCCAGTGCTTGGCAAACGCCGCGTTGTACTCCTGGTACAGCTCACGTGTCGGATCGTAAGACACATTCAACAGTTCCGTTGCGGCTGCGGCCGGCCCTGCAATCAATACGCTGGCCAGCGCGGCCAAAGCGAAACGGCGGATGGACATGAAACGGCTCCTTGTGACTTTTTATTTAGAGTTGGCTACTAGGATAGACGGTGGCATGGCACGAACGTCGCATAGACGTTCAAGCCTTATTATTGGAAGGTAGCTGTGGGCGAAACTTTTCCTTGCGTTCAATCTGCACGACCTGCCCGTTATGCACGGTGATCTCGACCGAGCCGAAGCGCAGGCCCTGCAGAGCGTTTTGAATATCGTGAAGAATGGTGTCGTTGTGGTTATCCAGACTACGAAAGGGCGTTGCGCTCATGGAGTCTTCCTGATCGTCATGTCGTATTAACGGCGTGAGCGCATAGTGATGGAAACGCTTTATTTCTTAAAATACTGTTTAGTGATTTTCTTATTCTTTATAGCTTTAAGAAGCCGAACGGTGACATCATTCGTAGCAAAAGCATGAGTGGACATCTGTAAATACTCAGTAATAATGGGCGAACGCCTGTTCACTGAGCGTATTCATTCTTACCCCCTCTGAGGTAATGCCAGCACTATGTGGTACAACGGCTTGCTCGATCTTTCGGTGTGGCAACTGATTGCGGTTACGCTGGTGCTCACGCACATCACCATCGTAAGCGTCACGGTGTATCTGCACCGTTATTCCGCTCATCGCTCGCTGGATCTTCATCCCGCGCTCAAGCACTTTTTCCGTTTCTGGTTGTGGTTGACCACAGCCATGAATACTCGTGAATGGACTGCCATTCATCGTAAGCACCACGCCAAATGCGAAACCGAAGACGATCCTCACAGCCCGGTTTTCAAGGGACTCAGTACAGTCGTTCGTAAAGGCGCCGAACTCTATAAAGAGGAAGCCAAGAACGAAGAAACCTTGCGCATTTATGGCAAGAACTGCCCGGACGACTGGCTCGAGCGTAACGTATACAGCCGTTATCCCAACGGCGGCATCCTGCTCATGTTCCTTATTGACATCGCCCTGTTCGGTACGCTCGGACTAAGCGTCTGGGCCATCCAGATGGCCTGGATTCCTTTCTGGGCAGCCGGTGTGGTCAATGGTTTGGGGCATGCCGTAGGCTATCGCAATTTCGAGTGCCGCGATGCGGCTACCAACCTGATCCCTTGGGGCATCATCATTGGTGGCGAAGAGCTGCACAACAACCACCATACCTATCCGAACTCGGCCAAGCTGTCGGTCAAGAAGTGGGAGTTCGACATGGGCTGGGCCTGGATCAAGCTCTTTTCCTGGCTCAAGCTGGCAAAGGTCAATCGCGTGGCACCCATCGCGCATCGCGTGGAGGGGAAAGGGCTGCTCGATATGGATACGGCCATGGCAATTCTCAACAATCGCTTCCAGATCATGGCGCAGTACCGAAAGCAGGTCATCGCTCCCCTGGTCAAGCAGGAGTGGCGCACGGCCGATCCAGCCAAGCGGCCGCTGATCCGCAGCGCAAAGCGCTTGCTGTCCCGTGAAACCAGTCTGCTCAAAGAGCGCCAACACGCTACAATTCAATCACTGCTTGAGCAAAGTCAGTCGCTCAAACTGATCTATGAGAAACGTTTGGCATTACAGCATATCTGGGTCAAGACCAGTGCCAACGGACATGACATGCTAGCGGCCATGAAGGAGTGGATTGTCGAGGCGGAGACAAGTGGCATCCAATCCTTGAAGGAATTTGCAGAGCATTTGAAGACGTACTCACTGCGACCAGCAACGGCTTCAGCGCTTTCTTAAATAAACTTGAACAAAAGCCCGCCAAATGGCGGGCTTTTGTCTTTTCGGCAGCGGAACTGGAAACCCGAATGATGTTCTTATGCTGCTGGATTGATATAACGGCGACATTATGGACGAACAGCTGCTAGGTCCGCTTTCTGCGGATGAAACAATGCTCGCGTTACTGCATTCGCGTGCTGAGGCTGAGCGTCTGCGGGAACGTGAAAGACTCTTTAGCGCTCTGCTGGAAAGCGTTAATTCGGTTCTGTGGGCACTCAACTGGCAGACTAGTGAAGTCATCTATGTAAGCCCTGCCTATGAGCAGGTATTTGGTCGGCCGATCGCCCTGGCCATGACCAGCTACGACGTCTGGATAAATAACGTCTACCCCGATGACGTCGAATATGTTCAGGAAACGCTTAACCAAGTGCTTCAGCAGGGCGCCATGGAATCCCGTGAATACCGCATTATTCGAGGGGACGGAGAAATTCGCTGGCTAAGCGACAAGTGCTTCGTCAGCCAGCGCAGCGAAGCCGGTATGCCGCTGCTGGTCGTCGGTATCGCCGAAGACATCACCGAGAAAAAGCGCATGGAGGAAGAACTCCAGCGCCTGGCGACAACTGACGTGCTTACGCGCAGCAGTAACCGGCGTCACTTCTTCGAAAGCGCACAGCGTGCCTTTGAGTTGGCTAAAACGACCGCTGAGCCGCTGGCTTTTCTGCTTTTCGATATCGACGACTTCAAGAAAATCAACGACCGCTTCGGTCACCAGATGGGCGATCTGGTGCTTCAGCGTGTGGCTGAATGTGGAGCCCAAATGATCCGCCGGGGCGATCTGTTTGGCCGCATCGGTGGAGAAGAGTTTGCGCTGCTGCTGCCGGGCTGTGATCGAGAGCTGGCGGAGCAAATCGGGGTACGCTTGCAACGAGCAGTACGCCAGTTGATGGTGCCCACTCCCCAAGGCCCCCTGCGGGTTACGATCAGTCAGGGATTGGCCGTTCTCAAGGAAGACGACAAAGGGCTCGATGCCCTCTACGCTCGTGCTGACGAGGCCATGTACAAGGCCAAGCGGCAGGGTAAAGATCAGATCGTCCAGGGCTAGACGAAAACCCTTTTTACATTTAGTTTGCTCCCCTGCAAAGGAACCGGTCACTAATGACGGTTTTAATAGCTACATGAAATAAGACGGGGAAACCTTATTTCAAATAGCGTTAAAACGGTGTTGCTAGTGGTCTACGCTTAAGTTCTGAACTTATCGACCGATAAGTTCAGTAGCAACACAAAAATAGTTTGGAGCATCTATTTTCATGGGTAAGAAGCCTTTGGCTCTGGCTGTCGCCAGCGCTTGCTTGTCTCTGTATGCCTTTTCCTCCGCTCAAGCTGCTGGGTTCGTAGAAGACAGCAAGGCAACGCTTTCGATGCGGAACTTTTATATCAACACAGATAACCGCAATGGCGCCAATAATCCTTCCAAGGTGGAAGAGTGGGGCCAGGGTTTCATGCTTAACTATCAATCCGGCTTTACTGAAGGCACCGTTGGTTTTGGTGTCGATGCTGTTGGTATGTTGGGTTTGCGCCTGGATGGCGGCGGTCGTGTCGGTAAGTCCACGGCAGAGCGTCAGCCCAGTGCTAGCGGTAGCTTCCCACTGGATACAGACGGTAGCTATGAAAATGAATTTAGCAGCTTGGGCCTGACTGCCAAAGCTAAGTTTTCCAAGACTGAACTGCGTTATGGCACGCTTTCTCCAAAGCTTCCGGTTGTAACTATTAACGATGGTCGCTTGCTGCCGCAAACCTTCCAGGGTGGTCAAATTACGTCCAAGGAAATTGATGGCGTAACGTTCATTGCTGGTCAGCTTGAACATACCAAGACTCGTGGCTCCAGCAGCAATGAAGAGTTTTCGATTGCTGGTTCCAACAGTGGCGGTACCGCTCGCGATTCCAATCAGTTCCGTTTCGCAGGTGCTGATTACGCTGTTACCAAAGACCTGACGCTGCAATACTATTTTGGTCAGCTGGAAGATTTCTACAACCAGCACTTCCTAGGTCTGGGCCACAGCGTTAAGCTAGGTGATGGTACCTTCAAGACTGACCTGCGCTACTTCAACAGCAAAGGTAACGGCAACAATAAAGATGCTGATACACAAACAGCTCTTTACGGCTCTACTGGCTACTACGGCAGCGGCCGTACCCGCGGCAAAGTAGATAACCAACTCTATAGCGCATTGTTTGCATACACCATTTCCGGTCACACAGTAGCTGCTGGCTACCAGATCACCAATGGCGATAGCGATTTCCCCTTTATCAACACGGGCGAAGGCTCTACTGCTTATATCAACAGTGATGCCCAGATTGCCAAGTTTACCCGCGCGGGTGAAGACACTTGGCAGGTTCGCTACGCCTATGACTTTGCAACTGTTGGCGTACCTGGTTTGACTGCTGGTGTTACCTACTTGAACGCTGATAATGCCAGACACTCTACGGGTGACAAGAGCGAGTGGGAGCGTGATATCTCCGTTGCTTATGTTATTCCCCAAGGGGCATTCAAGGGCTTGGGTCTTACCTGGAAAAATGCCATGTATCGCTCTGAGTTCCCTGGCCAGCGCGACCAGGACGAAAACCGTCTGATCGTCAGCTACTCGTTGCCGCTGCTCTAATAGAGCGGTTCGGAAAAAAGCCCGCCTTTATGGCGGGCTTTTTTTTGCGTGCTCATGGCGGGTACTGTATCGACAGGTGAGCGGCATAAAAAGCGCTACCTGGCTAAAAGTGTTTTGTCCCAAAAGAGTGCATTGAAGGGTGGACGCTTTAAACGTTTGACTTTAGTTTTGCCGCCTCTTGCAGGAGGCACAACAGCCCGCCGAATAATAGCCTCTTGCCCCAAGCGTTGTAGCGCTCCGGCGCTGCAAGAAGTCGTTATTGCGTTGGAGCACACCTTGAATACCTCCCCTTTTGCCCTGGCGACTGCCATCGGGCTGCTTTCCTTGCATACGGCCGCACAAGCAGGCGGTTTTATCGAAGACAGCAAGGCTACGCTGTCCATGCGTAACTTCTACATCAACTCCGACTACCGAAGCGGCGGCAAGGCAACGGACCCTTCCAAGGTCGAGGAGTGGGGACAGGCGTTCATACTCAACTATCAGTCCGGGTTCACACAGGGGCCGGTAGGTTTTGGAGTAGACGCGATAGGTATGTTGGGTCTGAAACTGGACTCTGGCAGTCATATCGGCAAAGGCAGCCGCCAGCCAGGAACCATGTTTCCCCGCGAAAGCGATGGCGCTTCCACGGATGATTTCAGTAGCCTGGGATTGACTGCCAAGGTTCGCGTTTCCAGGACTGAGCTGCGCTATGGCACGCTGATGCCCAAGCTCCCTGTGGTCAACTACAACGATGGGCGCCTGTTGCCGCAAACCTACGAGGGCGGGCAGGTCACCTCGAAAGAGTTCGATAACCTCACATTGATTGCAGGCCAGATCGAACATGTCAAAGACCGTAACTCCAGCAACTATGAGTCGATTTCCATTGCCGGATCCAAGACGGACAGCAACCAGTTTCGCTATGCGGGGGCTGATTACCAGCTCACCAAAAAACTGACGCTCCAGTATTACTATGGCAGCTTGGAAGACTTCTACAAACAGCACTTCCTAGGCGCGCTACATAGTCAGCCGTTAGGCTCTGGTGTGTTGAAAACGGATCTACGGTATTTCGACAGCCGTAGCGATGGTGCCAATGGGCATGAGCCTGCGTACTACGCCAACGGGTATTACGATGGCGGGAGTGCGGTGAAAGGCAAGGTCGACAACCGCCTGTACAGTGCCATGTTCAGCTATAGCCTAGCGGGGCATACGCTGGGTGTAGGGTATCAGGGCTCGGAAGGTAACAGTGACTTCCCCTACCTTGAGCAAGGTAATGGCAAGACCCTGTACACCATCACCAATGCCCAGATAGGCAAGTTTATCCATGCGGGTGAGGATACCTGGCATGTCCGTTACGCGTACGACTTTGGAAACGTAGGTGTACAAGGGCTCAATGCCGGTGTTGCTTACTGGCATGGTGATAATGCCTGTTATCAAACAGGTGACAGAAGCGAATGGGAGCGTGATTTTACCGTGTCGTATACGGTGCCCAGAGGAGTCTTGAAGGGTGCGGGTCTTACGGTGAGAAATGCCATGTACCGGCCGGGCTTTCCCGGGCAGCGTGATCAGGATGAAACGCGCGTTATTATCAACTACTCCATTCCACTGCTCTGATGAGGTTGGAGGGGCTTGTCGCTACAGGGCAAGCCTTATCAAGCTTGGACCTGGCAGAAAAGAATTTCTCTGAATATTCAAGCCTTTCGGTGAAAAAGTGTTTTGCCTGAAATGATGGCACTTTGTTATGGACGAAACACTTTTTTACATTTAGTTTTGCGCCGCCGACAAGGGACGCGTCAGTGAACGCTTTATCTTTCAGGGAATGAAGATACAAGGCGTTATAAAGCCAACCTCAATTTACCCGCTCTCTTGCCGGCCTAGCCGTGCGGCCGTACGTATGCCTTAACAGCCGCTCTTGTTGTTGTTAGTTGTGGAGCATCTTTTGAACGTAAAACCTCTTGCCGCAGCCATTGCTGCCGGCTGCCTTGGCCTGACCCTAAACAGCGCTGCCCATGCAGCGGGCTTCCTGGAAGACAGCAAGGCTACCCTTACGTTACGTAACTTCTATTTCAATCAGGATAACCGTGACTCGGCTGCGCCTAAATCTGCCTCCAAGGCGGAGGAGTGGGGGCAGGCGTTCATGCTCAACTATCAGTCCGGCTTTACCGAAGGGACGGTAGGGTTTGGTGTCGATGCCCTGGGCATGCTTGGGCTTAGACTTGACTCTGGCAAGGGTACGCACGGGACAGACGCCAACAGCGTTTTTCCGGCTAACAGCAGCGGCAATGGTGTTGATGATTTCTCAACGCTGGGCTTGACGGCCAAGGTTCGCATTTCCAAGACCGAACTGCGTTATGGCACGTTAATGCCTACCCTGCCGGTCGTGACTTATAACGACAGCCGCATGCTGCCACAGACCTTTGAGGGCGGCATGATCACCTCCAGGGAAATCGAAGGCCTGACCTTGAATGCCGGTCGCCTGGAGCATTCCAAGGCGCGTAACTCTTCAAACATGGACAGCCTGCGCATTCTTGGCGGCACCGAGCGCAGCAACGCGTTCTACTTTGCGGGGGGTGACTACAAGCTGACCAAGGACCTGACGGTCAGCTACTACTACGCCAACCTTGAAGATTACTACAAGCAGCATTTCCTGGGTCTGGTGCATGACTGGCAGATCGGTCCGGGTGTGCTTAAGAGTGACCTGCGTTATTTCCACAGTACCGAAGATGGTGCCAATGGACATAATCCGGACTACTACTCCAATGGCTACTACGGCAGCGGCGTAACCAAGGGCAAGGTCGATAACGATTTGTACAGCGGTCAGTTCCTGTACAGTGTGGCTGGCCATACCTTTGGCGGTGGCTATCAGGTCATCAACGGGGACAGTAACTTTCCCTTCCTGAACCAGGGGGATGGTGCTACGCCATACCTGATCACCTTCTCGCAGAATCAGAACTTTACGCGTGCCGGTGAGCGGACCTGGCTGGTGCGGTACGCGTATGACTTTTCCCAAGTGGGCGTGCCGGGGTTGACGGCAGGTGTGGCCTATCTGAAGGGAGACCATATCGAGGCGGCTGGCAGCAATCCGAGCGAGTGGGAGCGGGACTTTACCCTGGGCTATACCGTGCCTACCGGAACCTTGAAAGGGCTGGGCATTCAGTGGCGTAACGCGGTATGGCGTAACGATGTCGCCAACACCCGCGATCAGGATGAAAACCGTCTGATGCTGAGCTATTCGATTCCGCTGCTCTGAGGCGTGAATAAGGCCATCCTTTACGATGGTATGTAGACTGGAAATGCCGCCTCCCTTTCGGGAAGGCGGCATTTTCTTTTTGCAAAAGGCTCCACGGGTTTAGCGAGAGAGCTGCTCCAGCACGGCCTTGGCCGCAGGCTCCGAAGAGGCGGGGTTTTGGCCTGTTATCAGATTACCTTCAGTCACCACGTAAGGCGCCCAGTCAGCCCCTTTGCTGTATAGGCCGCCGTTGGCCTTGAGCATATCTTCCACGAGGAAGGGTACGACGTCGGTGAGTTGAACCGCTTCCTCTTCGGTATTGGTGAAACCTGTTACCTGTTTACCCTTGACCAGAGGCTCACCGTCAGCAGTCTTGACCTTGGCCAGCACGCCGGGTGCATGGCAAACCAGGGCAGTGGGTTTGCCCGCCGCATAAAAGGCTTCCAGCAGCGCAATGGAGCCCTGATCTTCAGCCAGATCCCAGAGCGGCCCATGGCCTCCCGGATAGAAAACAGCGTCGTAATCATCCGCCTTGACGCTCGCGAGCGGCACGGTATTAGCGAGAGCCGCCTGTGCGTCGGGATCATTACGGAAGCGTTCTGTCGCCTCGGTGCGCGCCTCTGGCTCATCACTCTTGGGGTCCAGAGGCGGCTGGCCCCCTTTGGGTGACGCCAGGGTCAGCGTAGCGCCTGAGTCCTTGAAGACATAATAAGGTGCCGCAAACTCTTCCAGCCAAAAGCCGGTCTTTTTACCGGTATTGCCTAGTTGGTCATGGGACGTCAGTACGAGAAGGATATTCATGTGATGGGTCCACCGATCCAGTTGCCGATAAGCTCCTTATGGAGCGCGGTAGGGGTATGGACAGCACATCCGAGAGGACAATTCAGCGTTATCACATGCGTGATGGCGGTTTGTACATGAAGCGCCTGACATGTTCACAAAAAACCGAAGCCTGGCGGGAGGCTCCGGTTTTATTCCTCAGTACGCGTGGTGCTTAGTTTCGCGCTCTGGGGGCAGGCTGCTGCTGGGTAATGCAGTGGATATTGCCACCCCCCAGCAAGATCTCGCGGCCTGGGACCTGTACGATCTCGCGCTCGGGGAAGCAGCGCTGAAGAACGTCCAGCGCTTCGGCATCCTCCGGGACATCGAACGTTGGTGCGATGATGGCGCCGTTGACGATCAGGAAGTTGACGTACGACGCCGCCAGACGCTCGCCTGACTTACGCGGCTGACTGCCCACCGAGGCATCTACGGTTTCGTATTCTTCATCCGACGCGTACAGCGGGCCGGGCGTTGGAATCTTGTGGACGGTGAACTTGCGGCCTTTGGCATCCGTGTTGGTTTCCAGTACCTCAAGCGCCGCGCGACACCTTGCATAGTTCGGGTCGTTTTCGTCGTCGCACCAGCTCAACAGCACTTCGGCAGGACGCACGTAGCAGCAGAAGTTATCCACATGACCGTCGGTTTCGTCGTTATACAAACCGTCCGGCAGCCAGATAACCTTATCCACAGCCAGATAATCACTCAGGATCGCCTCGATCTCACGCTGGGACAGATGCGGATTGCGGTTGCGGTTGAGCAGGCACTCGCCGGTGGTGATGAGCGTGCCTTCGCCATCGACATGGATAGAACCGCCTTCCAGCACAAAATCCTCAGTGCGGTAGCGGGGGCAGCTTTCCATCATCAGGATTTTACTGGCGACCTGATCGTCCCGCTTCCAGGGAAAATACAGCCCGCCAACCAGCCCGCCCCAGGCGTTGAAGGTCCAGTCCACACCGCGCACTTCGCCCTGATCGTTGATGACGAAAGTCGGCCCGGTATCACGCGCCCAGGCATCATCGTTGCTGATCTCGACGACACGAATGGCCGGGTGATTGAGTCGTGCACAGGCATTGTCGAACTGGGCGGCAGAAACACCGACGGTCACCGGCTCGAAGCGTGCAATGGCTCGTGCGACTTCGGTAAAGGCCAATTGGGCCGGCTTGGCACCCAGGCGCCAGTTGTCGGTACGCTCGGGCCAGATCATCCAGACCTGCTTTTGCGGCTCCCACTCCGCGGGCATACGGAAGCCTTCGGCGCGGGGTGTCGAGGCGAGCAGACTCATGATTGCAATTCTCCATCGAAAGGGTAAGTCGTACAGGTTCAGGCAACGGTCGCGAATGAGCGGGACATTCCGTTAACGGTAGCAGATTCGAGTGCCATTACTGGCTGGCCATTATGCCGGTGGGCAGTGGCGTGCTTTATAACGGATAAATATCCGACTTAAAAATGAATTTAAGCAATACCGTTACGGCGCACGATAAATGGACGGATAACTATCGGTTTATTGGGCAATTGCTAGATCGTTTGGCAGGGGGTGTTTCGTTTGGGCAGGTAAGGTGGAAGATAAAAGCTTAGGTAGGCATCGAAAACCCGATGGCCTTCTGTGGCCCAGCGAGACGTAATGACGCCGTGCTGTTGTACGGATCTTGCGTAGACGCGATCACCTAGCTCCATAGCAAGGGTAAAGATATCGATATCGTCTGGCAGAGGAGGCAGATGGAAATGGGCTGCGAACAGTGACTGAAGCTGCTCGCCCAGCTGTGTGTCATGCTGTCGGTCGGCCTGGACTACTTCGGTCAGGCCATGATTGGCCAGGATTAGCTGCCTTGCTGCGGCATCTCGCTCATATACGTCCAGCATGCGTGCCTCGACGATCCGTGACAGATCACGCCAGTCGTTGAGGCTGTCATGGTCGACAGGCGCCTGAAGGCAGGCGCGAAACGCTGCATGAGCCTCCTGGGTTAAGGCCTCAAGCAAGGCGGCAACGCTGGGGAAAAAGTGATAGACCGAGGACGGCGGAAGGCCCGCCCTTTCGGCAATGCCGTAGATACTCAGGCGTGCAGGCCCTTGATCTATCAGCATGTGCCGAGCCGCTGCCAGGATCTGCTCGATACGCTGGCGGCTGCTGCTTCGCGCCTTGCGTGGGCTGGAGGTTCGGGCCATTACTGTACCGGTGTCCTGGTCGTAAAGGTGATGAGGTTCTGACGATGCCTGTACGGACACGCCGCGTTATCGCGCCTCGCCAGAACCTGATACGGCCCATTCAGGGGTAGCCTGCCCGTTCAGTACTACGATCTGGTCTTGAAGATCAGCGGGCTTGCTTGAATGTCTGCCAGAGACCTTCGAATGTCTGACGAGTCTCGGCAGGTGGCGGAACCAGAGCGAACAGACGGCGACGCAACGCCCCGTTGGGGTAAAGTGCATTTTCCTTCTGAAGTTCAGGCGAAAGCAACTTCATCGAGTCAGGGTTGGCATTCGGATAAGACGTCTCTTCAGTAATGCGGGCCAGGGAGCGAGCACTCATCACATAGTTGATGAATCGATGCGCCAGTTCCGCATTGCGCGACTTGCTGGGGATAGCCAGCGTATCCACAAAGACATATGTGCCTTCTTGCGGTACGACATAGCTGACCGGCTGGCCTGCCTTACGTGCATTAATGGCATCGCCTACGCTGTACACCATGGCGACACACAACTGACCATTTCTGAAGGCATCGACCGTGGCGTCGTTATCGATGGAGCGAACGTAGGGGCGAATGCTCATCAGGTCTTTGGCGATTTTCTCCATCTGCGCCGGTGAGCTGCGCTCAGGAATACTGCCCTGGTAGTTCATCATGATCGATGAGACGTAGATGGGGTCGTCAAGCAGATTGACGCCACACTTGGAAAGGCGCTTGATCTGTTCGGGATCGAACAGCACGCTCCAGCTCTCTGGCAGCGGACCGCCAAAGGCTTCCTGCGCCTTGGGAACATTGATTGCCAGACCTACCGCGCCCCATAAATAGGGGACTGCATAATGGTTGCCTGGGTCTACGGAGTTCAGAATGCCCGAAACATAGGGGTCCAGCTTGCTGGTATTGGGCAGCTGCTGAGTGTTGAGTTTTTGCAGCTTGTTTTCCCGGATGAGTCGTTTGAGCTCGTCGTGCGAGGGAGCATAGACATCTATCGGTGTGTCGCTATCCAACAGGGCATTCGCTTCCTTGGAAGTGCTGAATGTGTGGTAGTCGACTCGGATGCCGGTGTCCTTCTGGAAATCACTGATGACCTGAGGGTCAATGTAATCCTCCCAGTTATAGACGTGCACAACCTCTTCGGCCTGTGCGAGCAGGGGCACAATGGCCAGCGCCATAAGCAGCTTTCGCATGGAAACTCCTTGTGTTCCATCATGGGACCTTCCGTGGAACTAAGGCCAGGACGGTACGAAAAGCTGCGAAGTGTGACGACGTTCGCGTAAACAGACAACGGCCGCCCGGCGAGGACGAACGGGCGTTGTCTGCAACCAGCGTGCTAGACGGTGTGTAGATACCAGTTGTACTCGAGATCCGAGATGGAATGCTCGAATTCTTCCAGTTCATGCTCCTTACAAGCCACGAAGATATCGATGTACTTCGAATCGATGTATCGCGCCATGATTTCGCTGTCGTCCAGTTGCCGCAAGGCATCACGCAGGTTGTTCGGCAGACTTTGCTCGTGCTGCTCGTAGGAGTTGCCTTCGGTCACCGGCGGAGGCTCGACGTGATTGGTCAGACCGTGATGGATTCCTGCCAGTACGCCTGCCAGCAGCAGGTAAGGGTTGGCATCAGCGCCCGCCACACGGTGCTCGATGCGTACGGCATCGGGTGTGCCGGTGGGAATACGCAGCGCCGTGGTGCGGTTATCCAGCCCCCAGCTCGGTGCATTGGGTACGTAGAACTGCGAGCCGAAGCGACGATAGGAATTCACGTTGGGGCATAGAAAGGCCATCGAGGCGGGCAGGGTCTCGAGCACACCGCCGACGGCGTGACGTAACGCGGCGTTCTGCTCGGGATCCTCGCTCGTGAAAATATTGTTGCCATTCTTGTCCAGCAGCGAAATGTGCACATGCAGACCGTTACCTGCCTGCCCCGGATAGGGCTTGGCCATGAAGGTAGTGTCCATTTCATGGTCGTAGGCGATGTTCTTGATCAGCCGCTTGAGCAGCACTGCGTAATCACATGCCTTGATCGGGTCGGCCACGTGATTGAGGTTGACCTCGAACTGCGCGGGAGCCGACTCGGCCACGACGGCATCGGCAGGAATATTCTGGGCGCGGGCACCGTCGATGATGTCCTGCAGGCAATCGGCGTACTCGTCGAGATCATCGATGGAGTACACCTGAACGGACTGCGGGCGCTTGCCGGAAATAGGCGAGCGGGGCGGCTGGGGCCGGCCGTTGATGTTTTCCTGATCGATCAGATAGAACTCAAGCTCGAAGGCCGCGACGACCGTCAGTTCCATCTCGGTAAAGCGTTCAACGACCTGACGCAGCACTTCGCGAGGATCAGCGAAGAATGGCGCGCCTTCCATTTCGTGCATGGTCATCAGGAGTTGTGCGGTAGGACGTTTCTGCCAGGGCTCCATGGAGAGCGTGCCGGCGATGGGATAGCAGACGCGGTCGGCGTCACCGATATCAAGGCCGAGGCCTGTGCTTTCTACGGTGGAGCCGGTGATATCGAGAGCGAAGAGTGAGGCGGGTAGATTGATTCCTCTTTCGAAGACTTTGGGCAGACTGTTTCGGTCGATGCGTTTACCACGCACCACGCCGTTCATGTCCGAGATCAGAAGGTCGACGAACTGCACTTCAGGATGTGCCTGGAGGAAGTCGGTCGCTTCATTCAAGTGAACGGCACGCGGGGGTACCGACATGATGCAACACCTATAGTTGTTAAAAATATCAATCAGCGGGGGACTTCACCTAGGAGTCAATCCGAAAGGGGACCTAAAGTCAACTTTGCTCGTTATTGGTGCTCGAAGGCCTCATCAAGGCCTTTCATTGGGGCACAGGGCTTCGCTTGAGACCCCGTAACACGCCGGCTGAAAGAGAATGTGCGAACCGCATGAGCGATCTTGAAAGAACGGTTGTGGAAAAAAATGAACAAGACTACTCTCCAATTCATCCAACCATGGCAAACGTAACGGGTGTCCCATGTCGTGCCTGCCGTTGATCGGCGTGACCGCCTGCACCGAGCAGATCGGTTTGCATACCTTCCACATCGCCGGCGACAAGTATCTGCGTGCCGTCGTGACCGGAGCGGGTGGTCTGCCACTCGTCATTCCCGCACTGGCTGACCTGCTTGACCAGCCCACCTTGCTTGCACGTCTCGATGGATTGATGTTTACCGGCTCGCCTTCCAACGTGGAGCCGCATCACTACCAGGGGCCTCCCAGTGCGCCGGGCACCGCCCATGATCCTGATCGCGACCGTACTACTCTGCCGCTGATTCGGGCGGCCGTGGATGCAGGTGTTCCTGTGCTCGGTATCTGCCGCGGATTTCAGGAGATGAACGTGGCAATGGGCGGCAGCCTGTATCAGAAGGTGCACGAGGCCGGCCCGTTTGCCGACCACCGCGAGCGACCGGATGATCCGCTTGACGTGCAGTATGCGCCCAGTCATGCCGTTCATGTTCAGCCGGGCGGTGTATTCGAACGCCTGGGGTTGCCCGAGCAGTTCCAGGTCAATTCCCTGCATGGGCAGGGCGTCGAGCGTCTCGCGCCTGGTCTTCGGGCTGAGGCTCTGGCGCCGGATGGCCTGGTGGAAGCGTTTTCTGTAGAGGGCGCCTCTGTCTTTGCCGTTGGGGTGCAGTGGCACCCTGAATGGCAGGTACGCTCCAATTCGAATTATCTGGCGATTTTCAACGCCTTTGGCGATGCCTGCCGACAGCGGGCCGGGCAGCGCTGACGGCGGTCCTTGACCGCCGTATCATCCTGCCTGGACGGTAAGTCCATATGCCTTCCGGGCAGGTTTTTCAAAACCTTGAGGTCTTTATGGCTAACCAGCTTGACCAGCTCACCCAGTGGTTGAAAGAACACAAGATCACCGAAGTCGAATGCCTGATTTCCGATTTAACCGGCATCGCCCGCGGCAAGATCTCGCCCACCTCGAAATTCATCAATGAAAAAGGCATGCGCCTGCCGGAGAGCGTTCTGTTGCAGAGCGTGACGGGAGACTATGTTGAGGATGACATCTATTACGAGCTTCTCGATCCGGCCGATATTGACATGCTTTGTCGGCCTGACGAGAACGCTGTCTTCCTCGTGCCCTGGGCCATCGAGCCCACGGCGCAAGTCATTCACGATACCTACGACAAGCAGGGTCGCCCGATCGAACTGTCTCCACGCAATATCCTGAAGAAGGTGCTCAAGCTGTATGCCGACAAAGGCTGGAAGCCGATCGTCGCGCCCGAGATGGAGTTCTATCTCACCAAGCGTAGCGATGACCCGGATTATCCCCTGCAGCCCCCGGTAGGCCGCTCCGGTCGCCAGGAGACGGGCCGCCAGTCATTCTCAATCGATGCCGCCAACGAGTTCGATCCGCTCTTTGAAGACATGTACGACTGGTGCGAGCTTCAGAAGCTGGATCTGGATACGCTGATTCATGAGGAAGGCACGGCCCAGATGGAAATCAATTTCCGTCATGGCGATGCCCTGCATCTGGCGGACCAGATCATTGTGTTCAAGCGAACCATGCGCGAGGCCGCTCTGAAGCACAACGTCACGGCTACCTTCATGGCCAAGCCCATGACCGGTGAGCCCGGCAGCGCGATGCACCTGCACCAGAGCGTCGTGGACCTGAAGACAGGCAAGACGGTGTTCTCGGAAGACGACGGCACGATGAGCGAGCTGTTCCGTCATCACATCGGTGGGTTGCAGAAATACATCCCCGAAGCCTTGCCCCTGTTTGCGCCCAATGTGAACTCGTTTCGTCGTTTCCTGCCGGACACCTCTGCTCCGGTAAACGTGGAGTGGGGCGAAGAGAACCGCACCGTAGGCCTTCGGGTGCCGGATTCCGACCCGCAGAATCGCCGTGTGGAAAACCGTTTGGCCGGTGCGGACGCCAATCCCTATCTGGCGCTGGCCGCCAGTCTTCTGTGTGGGTATCTGGGCATGATCGAAGGCATCGAACCTAGCGCCCCCGTCAAGGGGCGTGGCTACGAGCGTCGTAACCTACGCCTGCCGCTGACGCTGGAAGCAGCCCTGGAGCGCATGGAGCAGTCTGTGACCATTGAGCAATACCTGGGCACACGCTTCACGCGGGGCTATGTGGCCGTCAAGCGCGCCGAGCATGAAAACTTCAAACGGGTCATTAGTTCCTGGGAGCGCGAGTTCCTGTTGATGAGCGTATGACCTGATCGCGCCAGCACAGCTGGCGCATTCCAACCCAGGAGGTGTTATGAACGACAGGACCGTCAGCGAGCGTACCGCGCACTGGCAGGCACTCAGCCGGAACCATCACCTGCCGCCCTTTACGGATTACAAGCAGCTCAATGCAAAGGGCTCGCGCATTATCACGCGTGCCGAAGGCATCTATCTGTGGGACAGCGATGACAATCGCATCCTCGATGGGATGGCCGGGCTGTGGTGTGTGAATGTCGGCTATGGCCGTGAAGAGCTGGTTCAGGCTGCCACCCGGCAGATGCGCGAACTGCCTTACTACAATCTGTTCTTCCAGACTGCGCACCCGCCAGCCATCGAGTTGGCCAAGGCGATTGCAGATATCGCACCCGACGGCATGAACCACGTGTTCTTTACCGGTTCGGGCTCGGAGTCCAACGATACTGTCCTGCGCATGGTTCGTCATTATTGGGCGACCAAGGGGCAGCCACAGAAGAAGATCATCATCGGCCGCTGGAATGGTTATCACGGGTCAACCGTGGCCGGCGTGAGCCTGGGCGGCATGAAGGCCTTGCACGAGCAGGGTGATCTGCCCATTCCGGGAATCGAGCACATCGACCAGCCTTACTGGTATGGCGAGGGCGGCGATATGAGTCCGGATGAGTTCGGGATTCAAGTGGCCGATCAGCTGGAGCAAAAGATTCTTGAGCTCGGCGAGGACAAGGTGGCGGCCTTTATTGCCGAGCCGATCCAGGGGGCTGGAGGTGTAATCGTTCCGCCGGACACCTATTGGCCGCGGATTCGCGAAATACTGGCGAAATACGACATTCTGTTCATCTCCGATGAAGTTATCTGTGGGTTCGGGCGTACCGGAGAATGGTTCGGCAGTCAGCACTACGGCATGACGCCAGACCTCATGCCCATCGCCAAGGGGCTGACCTCCGGTTATATCCCCATGGGAGGTGTGATCGTGCGGGACGAGATCGTCGAGGTGCTCAACCAGGGCGGCGAGTTCTACCACGGTTTCACCTACTCGGGGCATCCGGTTGCGGCAGCTGTGGCGCTGGAGAACATCCGCATCCTGCGCGACGAGGGCATTATCGAGCGAGTCAAAAGCGAAACGGCACCTTACTTGCAGAAGTGCTGGCAGACGCTGGCCGATCATCCGCTGGTAGGCGAGGCGAGGGGTGTGGGCCTGGTGGCCGCGTTGGAGCTGGTACAGGACAAGCGGACAAGGGCGCGCTTCACGGGACGCGAGGCAGGCATGATCTGTCGGGAACATTGCTTCCGCAATGGCCTGATTATGCGGGCCGTGGGCGATACCATGATCATTTCGCCACCGCTGGTCATCACGCCCTCGCAGATCGATGAGCTGATGGTGCTGGTGCGCAAGTGCCTGGACCTGACGGCTGCCGACCTGCATCGGTAGTGAAGACGAGTCGCGAGCAGAACGAGCGTCCAGGGGTGTTTGTCTGACATAACAGCACCCTTGGATGATGGCAAAAATCAAAAGGAATGGTGGCGCACTCTTGAGCCGCGCGCCGGACCTTGCCAGACTGCGCCGGTGCGTTGGCCAGACGCACCAGGGGAGGATCGAAAAGCCTCCTCCGGAATACTTATACGACCCTGTTTAGGAGCATTTCCGCATGAAAGCTTTTGGCAAGACACTGCTCGCACTCAGTCTGGCTGGCGCCTTCGCCGGTCACGCGATGGCAGACGACAAGGTTCTGCACGTTTACAACTGGAACGACTACATCGCTGAAGACACCATTGCCAAGTTTGAAAAGGAAACGGGCATCAAGGTGGTCTATGACGTGTATGACAGCAACGAGGTACTCGAAGCCAAGTTGCTGGCGGGCAAGTCGGGCTATGATGTGGTTGTCCCCTCCAACTCTTTCCTGGCCAAGCAGATCAAGGCCGGTGTCTACCAGACGCTGGACAGGAACAAGCTGCCCAACTGGAAAAACCTGGATCCCCAGCTGATGAAGACCTTGGAGGTCAGCGATCCGGGTAACCTGTACGCCATTCCTTACCTGTGGGGTACCATCGGTATTGGTTATAACCCGGACAAGGTAAAGGCTGCACTGGGCGACAATGCCCCGGTGGACTCCTGGGATCTGATCTTCAAGCCGGAAAATATTTCCAAGCTCAAGAGCTGTGGTGTCGCGCTGCTGGACTCGCCAACCGAGATCATTCCTGCCGGTCTGCATTATCTGGGCTACAAACCTGACAGCCAGGACACCCAGGAACTGAAGGCGGCGCAGGACCTGTTCATGCAGATTCGTCCGTCGATCACCTACTTCCACTCATCCAAGTACATCTCTGATTTGGCCAACGGCAACGTCTGCGTGGCGGTCGGCTATTCCGGCGACATTGCCCAGGCCAAGGCCCGTGCCGCTGATGCCAAGAATGGCGTGACGGTGAAGTACAACATTCCCAAGGAAGGTGCCGGTACGTTCTTCGATACCATGGCCATTCCAAAGGACGCTACCAATACCGAGGGCGCCTACAAGTTCATCGACTTCATCATGAAGCCGGAGATCATTGCCGAGATCAGCGACTACGTGCAGTACCCGAACGGCAACAAGGAAGCGACACCGCTGGTCAGCGACGAGATTCGCAACGACCCGGGCATCTACCCGACTCAGGAGACGATGGGCAAGCTGTACGCCTTCCCGGACCTGCCGGCCAAGGTGCAGCGTGCGATGACCCGTGCCTGGACAACGATCAAGTCCGGCAAATAAGTGATGCAGGCCCCTCCGGCAGCTGTTGGAGGGGCTTTCTGGAAGGATAGGGCATGTATACAACGCAGCGATTATCCGACCCACGCTCGAATCTGATTGCAGCTTCGGTGAGCTGTACCGATACGAAAAATCAGTTTATCCGTGACATTTCCACGCTCATCCTGTATCAACGCGGCCCGTTATCAGGCAGGCCGTACGGTAAGCAGGTGAGGGCACTGTTGCCATTGGCGGTAGCTGCCAGGAGTTCGCACGTTTGCAACCGTAAATTGTGCGGGCGATACCAGCTTTTGCCGGATGCGTTCCAGGCTTAGGTAATAATCCCTTGGCGGGGCCGTCGCGTTAAACCTGTATTCATTCATAGATTCTTCACAAGGAAATCGGCCGCACAGTCAGGTATGGACTGGCCACTAACCAAGAGGACGACCGAGTGTTTCTTTCCCTTCGTAAGACGCTGCTTGCCACTGCCGCTGCGCTGGCCTTTACACCACTGGCCCATGCCGAGAAAGTCGTGCACATCTATAACTGGAGCGATTACATCGGTGAGACCACGCTGGAAGATTTCCAGAAGGAAACCGGAATCAAGCCGGTCTATGACGTGTTCGACTCCAATGAAACCCTCGAGGGCAAGCTTCTGGCCGGGCGGACCGGCTATGACGTGGTAGTGCCGTCCAACCATTTCCTGGGCAAGCAGATCAAGGCTGGCGCGTTCATGAAGCTGGACCGCAGCCAGCTGCCCAACTGGCAGAACCTGGACCCTGCTTTGCTCAAGCAGCTTCAGACCAACGATCCGGGTAACGAGCACAGCGTGCCTTACCTATGGGGAACCAACGGTATCGGTTACAATGTCGACAAGGTCAAGGAGGTGCTTGGCACCGACAAGATCGACTCCTGGGCAGTGCTGTTCGAGCCGGAAAACATCAAGAAGCTGACCAAGTGCGGTGTTTCCTTCATGGACTCGCCGGATGAAGTCATCCCGGCCATGCTGAACTACCTGGGGCTCAACCCTAACAGCACAAATCCTGACGATTACAAGAAAGCCGAGGCGAAGCTCCTGCAGGTTCGCCCGTACGTGACTTATTTCCACTCCTCGAAATACATCTCCGATCTGGCCAACGGCAATATCTGTGTGGCCTTTGGCTATTCGGGTGATGTTTTCCAGGCAGCGTCACGTGCCGAGGAGGCGGGAAAGGGCGTCAAGATCGCTTATGCCATTCCCAAGGAGGGAGCGAACCTGTGGTTTGATCTATTGGCCATCCCCAAGGATGCGTCCAATGCGAAAGAGGCACATGCGTTCATCAACTACCTGCTGCGGCCTGAGGTGATTGCCAAGGTAAGCGACTCCGTTGGTTACGCTAACCCCAACCCCAAGTCAGGCGAGCTGATGGACCAGAAGGTGCGCCAGGATGAAACGGTCTATCCACCCCAAGAGGTGATGGACAAGCTGTATGTGATGGCGGAACTGCCTCCGCAGATATTGCGGGTCAGTACACGCAGTTGGACCCGGATCAAATCCGGTAAATAGCGTTCCATATTCGATAGCCTGACCGTTGAGTCAGGCTGAATGCCTGGCTGACAGCAAGGCGAAAAGAGGCACGGTCGGCGCTAGGGCAAGAAGGGCGGAGGGATTTTCCGCACCGACTCTAGAACCTCATGCCGTAGCTGTCAGGCAGGATTTCAAGACCCCTGGGGAGTAAATAATGGCGATAGCCTCCGGTGCCTTTAAAAAAGCCGTGACCGGTGTTCAGCAGACCAAAGAAGTGCTGGTGAAGATCGATCGGGTAACCAAGAAATTCGATGAAACGGTGGCAGTTGATGATGTTTCACTGACCATCAACAAAGGCGAGATCTTTGCGCTGCTTGGTGGCTCCGGTTCTGGTAAATCCACGCTGCTGCGCATGCTGGCGGGGTTTGAGCAACCCACCGAGGGAAGGATCTTCCTGGACGGGCAGGACATCACCAATATTCCGCCGTATGACCGGCCGATCAACATGATGTTCCAGTCCTATGCCTTGTTCCCGCACATGACGGTCGAGCAGAACATTGCGTTCGGCTTGAAGCAGGACAGGCTGCCCAGAGAAGAGATCAACCAGCGCGTGGCCGAAATGCTCAAGCTGGTGCACATGACACAGTATGCCAAGCGTAAACCGCATCAGCTCTCTGGTGGGCAGCGTCAGCGGGTGGCCCTGGCGCGCTCACTGGCCAAGCGGCCCAAGCTTCTGTTGCTCGACGAGCCGATGGGGGCGCTCGACAAGAAACTGCGTTCGCAGATGCAGCTGGAGCTGGTGGAGATCATCGAGCGCGTGGGCGTGACCTGTGTAATGGTGACGCACGACCAGGAAGAAGCCATGACCATGGCTCAGCGCATCGCGATCATGCACCTGGGCTGGATCGCTCAGGTGGGCAGCCCGATGGACATCTATGAAACGCCGGCCAGCCGCCTGGTCTGTGAGTTCATCGGCAACGTGAACCTGTTCGACGGTGAACTGATCGAGGACGATGCGGATCACGCCATCATTGCCTCGCCGCAGCTCGAGCGGCATATCTACGTGGGCCATGGGATTAGCACCCGCGCTGAAGACAAGCGCGTGACCTATGCGATTCGCCCGGAAAAGCTCCTGATGGCCAGCCGCTTGCCGGAAGACCATGAACACCCCAATTACAACTGGCTAAGCGGGACCGTGCATGACATCGCCTATCTGGGCGGGCATTCGGTGTATTACATCAAGCTGGAGTCAGGGCAACTGGTCCAGTGCTTCATCGCCAACGCCGTGCGCCTGGGCAAACGCCCGACGTGGGACGATCCGGTAGTGGTGTACTGGGAAGATGACAGCGGCGTGGTACTGCAATCATGAGTCTGAAGAAACTGTTCGACGGCCGCCGCCTGGTTATTGGCGTCCCGTTCGTGTGGCTGTTCCTGTTCTTCCTGCTGCCGTTCGCCATTGTGCTGAAGATCAGTTTCGCCATTGCGGACGTCGCGATTCCACCCTATACCGAACTGCTGACCTATGCCGACCAGCAGCTGGATATTGCCCTGAATTTCGGGAATTACCTGATGTTCACGGACGATCCGCTGTACCTGGACGCGTACCTTGGTTCGCTCAAGATCGCTGGCATCAGTACGCTGATCTGTCTTCTGATCGGATATCCGATGGCCTATGCCATCGCTCGGGCGCGCAAGGATGTGCAGACGGTATTGCTTCTCCTGATCATGATGCCGACCTGGACGGCCATTCTGATCCGGGTCTATGCCTGGATGGGGCTTCTGTCCACCAACGGCCTGATCAACGAATTCCTGATGTTCATTGGTGTGATTCACGAGCCGCTGCGTCTGCTCAACACCAACTTTGCGGTATATCTGGGGATTGTGTATTCCTACCTGCCGTTCATGATCCTGCCGCTGTTCGCCAATCTGGTGAAGCACGATCTGACACTGCTGGAGGCGGCATCCGACCTGGGAGCGAGTCGTTTTACCAGCTTCTGGCGTATCACGGTGCCGTTGTCCAAGAACGGCATTATCGCGGGCTGCATGCTGGTCTTCATTCCCGCAGTAGGCGAGTTCGTGATTCCGGAACTGCTGGGCGGGCCGGAAACGCTCATGATTGGCCGTGTGTTGTGGCAGGAATTCTTCAATAACCGCGACTGGCCGGTGGCTTCGGCTTTGGCGGTGGTCATGCTGATCATCCTCATCGTGCCTATTGTCCTGTTCAACAGGAACCAGGCGAAGGAACTGGAGGGCAAGCTATGAGAAGCCTGAAGTTCACAAACCTGATGTTGGTGTTGGGCCTGTTGTTCATCTACCTGCCGATGGTCATCCTGGTGATCTATTCGTTCAACGCCTCGCGTCTGGTGACTGTCTGGGGCGGCTGGTCGGTGCACTGGTATGCAGGGCTTCTGGACAATAACCAGCTCATGGGCGCCGTAGGGCGCTCCCTGGAAATCGCGTTCTACACGGCGATTTCCTCGGTCATCCTGGGAACGCTGGCGGCGTTCGTGCTGACGCGTATTCCTCGCTTTCGCGGGCGTACGGTGTTTGGCGGTCTGGTCACTGCACCGCTGGTCATGCCTGAGGTGATTACCGGTCTGTCGCTGCTGCTCCTGTTCGTTTCCATGGCACAGTTCATCGGCTGGCCGCAGGATCGGGGTGTCGTCACGATCTGGATCGCCCATACCAGCTTTTGCGCGTCTTACGTAGCGGTAGTAGTGTCGGCGCGTCTGCGCGAGTTGGACCTGTCCATCGAGGAAGCCGCCATGGACCTGGGCGCGCGTCCCTGGAAGGTGTTCATGCTGATCACCATCCCGATGATTGCGCCTTCTCTGGCAGCGGGTGGAATGATGTCCTTTGCGCTATCGCTGGATGATCTGGTGCTTGCAAGCTTCGTGTCCGGCCCTGGCTCAACCACCTTGCCAATGGAGGTGTTCTCCGCTGTGCGCCTGGGTGTGAAGCCGGAGATCAATGCCATTGCCAGCCTGATTCTGCTGGCGGTCTCGCTGTTTACCTTCCTCGCGTGGTATTTCACGCGTCGGGCTGAGAAGAAGCGGCTGCAGGGGTTGAAGGAGGCCATGGAGTCGACGGTGACGGAAACTGCCAATGAGCGGGACGTTGAGCGTTTCACCGCGCCGCCTACCAATAGCTGATACAAGAAAGCCACCGAAAGGTGGCTTTTTTTATGCCTGGGGTGGATCAGCCTGTTGCCAGAATGAATCGGTGTATGGCCTCGGCCAGACCGTTCCTGTCGGTTTCGGCGGTGATCTGCATGGCATGAGCCTTGACGTCTTCCTCGGCTTGTCCCATGGCAATGGAGAGCCCGGCTTTCTTGAACATTGAAATATCGTTTTCACCGTCTCCAATGGCGACGGTACGCGTGAGCGGAATGCTCAGATGCTCCGCCAGTGCCACTAGCGCATGGCCTTTGCTGGCCTGGGCGGCTGTAATATCCAGATAGTAGGGTTGGGAGCGTACGGTGTGGGCGTATTGCCCCAGCTTCTGATCCAGCTCGGGTTGCAGGCTGGCGAGGCGATCATGGTTCTTACTGACAGCTACCAGCTTGTCGACCCGGTCAAGGTAGTCGTCAAAGCGGTCGACGATCAGCGGATCATAGCCCAGGGCTCTTTTCTCATGGCCGATGTAGTGGTTGTCTGGATTGGCAATGATCCATTCATTATCGGCGAATAGCCAGATATCCAGGTCTTCGTCCTCAAGCTGCTCAAACACGCTGTCCACGGCATTCCGGGGTATACGGTGTGCCTGCAAGAGCGTGCCATCCGGCTTGAGCAGGGTGCCGCCGTTGAAGGCGCCGACGGGGAGGGTAAGATCAAGCGCTTCGATCAGCCAATGCATGGCCCGTGGCGGGCGACTGCTGACCAGCGTAAAGTTGATTCCAGCCTCACGCAGGCGCTGTACGGCCTCGATCGTGGCTTGGTTTAATTGCTTGTCGGTACGCAAAAGGGTGCCATCGACATCCGACAGCATGAGTTGATACGGGTGGTTCGTCATTATCGTTCCTGTCGAGCCATAGTAGAAAAGAGCGACAGGCTGCCTGGAGGTACGCCTCGATGCGCTACCTCCAAGCCTGCTCGGAAAGCGTTACTGCGGGATTTCTACGTGCCCACCAAAGCCGAAGCGCATGGCCGACAGGAGCTTGTCGCCATAGGTCGCCTTCTGGCGTGAGCGGAAACGGGCATACAGTGCGGACGTCAGTACCGGGGCAGGTACGGCTTCCTCGATAGCGGCCTCGATGGTCCAGCGACCTTCACCACTGTCGGACACGAATCCGCTGAATTTCTCCAGCTCCACATCCTGAGCCAGTGCCTGAGCGGTCAGGTCCAGAAGCCAGGAGGAAACGACACTGCCACGGCGCCATACTTCGGCGATGTCTGCCAAATCCAATTGCAGGCGTTCTTCTTCCGGTACATTTTCGGAGCCGCGCATCTTGAGAATGTCAAAGCCTTCGGCGTACGCCTGCATCATGCCGTATTCGATACCGTTGTGAATCATCTTCACAAAGTGACCGGAACCAGCCGGGCCTGCATGGATATAGCCACGCTCGGCACGCTCGTCCGGGGCGTTGCGGCCGCGGGTGCGCTCGATGTCGCCGTAGCCAGGGGCCAGGGTGTCGAAGATGGGATCCAGGCGGTCCACGGTTTCCTTGTCGCCGCCAATCATCATGCAGTAGCCGCGCTCAAGGCCCCAGACGCCTCCAGAGGTGCCTACGTCGAGGTAGTGGATACCTTTCTCGGCCAGCGCCTTGGCGCGGCGCAGGTCGTCCTTGTAGTAAGTATTGCCACCATCAATGATGGTGTCGCCCGGCTCCAGCATCTGGCCCAGGGTGTTGATGGTCTGTTCGGTCGGGTCACCCGCCGGAAGCATGACCCATAGCGCGCGTGGCTTAGCCATCTGCTGGATCATGTCCTCAAGACCGGTTGTTGCTTTGGCGCCTTCTTTGGCCAGCGTCTCGATGGAGTCGGCGCTGCGGTCGTATGCGAAGACCTCGTGCCCGTTTTTCATCAGCCTGCGGGCAATGTTTCCGCCCATCCGGCCCAGTCCGATAATGCCAAGTTGCATGTTGTTGCCTCCACGAGCTTTTACGTCAGGCGATAGCCGCCTCGACTAATTGTACGATACGTTGCAGCCCTGCTTCGCTATTGCCGTGCTGAATGTGAATACGTAAATGTCGACGACCTCGCTCGGCGAGCACGGAAAGGTCCCCTTGTGCCTGAGCGGCTTCGACGATGCCGAAGCTTACCTTGCGTCCGGGAATGGCCAGATCCTGCTGGGGTTCGGCGGTAATCTGCAGGAAAACCCCGCTATTTGGCCCCCCTTTGTAGGCTTGGCCTGTGGAGTGTAGAAAACGGGGGCCGAAGCCGCCAACGGTGGCGACACGGTAACGATCCCGTAGCAGGGTCCGCAGCCGCGTCATCAAGGTTTCGTGGGTGGCGTTACGCTCGATATAGGCAAGCACGGCAGCGTAATCGCCCGGATTGAGGCGAGCAAAATGCTCCCGAAGAACCTGCTCGGCCGAATCGCCGCTCAGGGGGGAATCGCTGTAAAACGCCAGCTCGCCATCGGTGAAGAAGGGATTTCCGCTGGAAAGCTGCCCGGTTTTTTCATACTCATCGGTTAGCGCGCGCGTTTTGACCTTGCTGGCTTCGACGTCAGGCTGATCGAAAGGATTGATGCCTATCACGGCACCTGCAATGGCGGTAGCCACTTCCCAGCGGAAAAATTCCTGACCGATAAGATCAGGCCGCATCAGGCTTATGCGGATTACAGGCTGGCCGGCCTTTTCCAATGCCTCGACCTGAGCATCCAGTTCGCTGCCGTCATTATCTGCACGCAGATAGACGAATAAACGATCATTGCTGTAATGGGAGGGGTCAGCCGGGGGCTCCAGGTCGACCGGAATGATGCCTTTGCCTTGTTTGCCTGTGGACTCCGCCAGCAGTTGTTCAAGCCAGGCACCGATACTGGCGATCTGGGGCGAGGCGAACAGGGTCAGCTTGTCCCGCCCGGCCTTGACGGCTTCACCCATGACCGCACCCAGATAAACGCCCGGATTGATCGCAGGCGGTGCACTGGGATCGCACGCCAGCACCATGGGGCGGGTAATCTCGAACAGGCTGTCTACATCGTGTCCAAGCAGGCTCAGCGGTACGAGCCCAAAGGCCGAGAGCACCGAGTAACGCCCGCCGATGGTCGGATCGCCATAGAAGAGGGTGCGATAGCCCTGCGCCTTGGCGCTGACCTCGAGCTTGGAGCCGGGATCGGTAATAGCAATGAAATGATGGCTGGCCTGATCCTCACCGAGCGCTTTGCAGGCAGCGTCGAAAAAGTAAGCGTTGAGAATTTCAGGTTCCAGGGTCGAGCCGGACTTGCTCGATACCAGAAAGACCGTGCAGGCATAATCAATGGACTGCTCCACGGCGGCAATTTGAGCCGGATCGGTAGAGTCCAACACCAGCAGGCGCAGGCCTTCAGGTGTGTTGCCCAGCGTTTTCGCCAGCACTTCCGGTCCCAGGCTGGAGCCACCCATGCCCAGCAGAACGGCAGTGGTATAGCCTTCGGCTTTGAGCGATTGCTCCAGTATGACCAGAGCGGAGGTATTGATATGCGGCTCAGTAGCGGCTTTCAACCAGCCGCCCCATTTCGCTTCGTCCTGACCGGTCCAGAGGGAAGCATCCATTTGCCATAGCCGACGTGACCAACCTTCGCGGCGGGCCTGCTCAAGCTGCTGCTCGACGGCTTGGGACAGGTCTTCTGGCAGGCTGAACTTGGCTTGGTTGAGTTTGCCGGCCAGCAGTTTGACGCGCTTGGCACCCACAGCACCGAGCAGATGGTCAGCTGCATCGGAGAAAAGTTTGGCGCCTGCCTTTACCAGATCTGTCGTTATGCCCGGCAGATCCAGCCCGAACCGCTCGGTGGCTTCGAGTGTGGTACGGGCTTCATTCAACCCGGTAGTGAGGGTTTCCTTCACCGTGCCATGATCACGAAAAGCATCCATGGTCTTGGGCGGCATGGTATTGACGGTGTCCGGTCCGATCAGCTCATCGACGTACAGTGTATCGGGATGGTCGGGATTCTTGGTGCCAGTAGAGGCCCATAGCAATCGCTGAGGTTGAGCACCTTTGGCAGCCAGGACTTGCCAGCGTTCGCTGGCTATCATGGCCTGATAATCAGCATAGGCCAGTTTGGCGTTGGCAATAGCAACCCGACCCTTGAGGGACTTGAGCGTTGCGTCGTCATTCCCGGCTTTCAGCTGCTCATCAATCTTTTTCTCGATTTCCGAATCGATCCGGCTGATGAAAAAGCTGGCGACACTGGCTATGCGGCTGATGTCTTCTCCGGCCTGAATACGCGCCTCCAGCCCAGCCATGTAGGCCTCGGCAACAGCGCGATAGGATTCGCGGGAAAACAGCAGTGTCACGTTGACGCTGATCCCTTCGGCAATCAGTTGCTGGATGGCTGCTGCGCCCGCTTCGGTACCAGGCACCTTGACCATCAGGTTCGGTCGATCGACAGCCTTCCAGAGCCGACGTGCCTCTAACAGGGTGGACTCGGTATCCATGGCCAGATAAGGCGATACCTCCAGGCTGACGTAGCCGTCCTTGCCGTTTAAACGGTCATAGACAGGCCGCAGAATATCGGCGGCCTGTTGGATGTCTTCGACCGCCAGGTATTCATATACGTCGACCGGTGAGGCATCGGCGCGATTGAGAAAGCGCTCCAAAGAGGCATCGTAATCGGTGCCATGCCCCATGGCCTTTTCAAAGATGGATGGATTGGAGGTAACGCCGGTCAGGCCATCCCGCTCGATGAGCGTCTGCAGCTCACCCTTGCGAAGAAATTCCCGGCTGACGAAATCCAGCCAGACGGCCTGACCGGCCATACCCAACTCTCGCAAGAGGCTGCTCATCATGACCTCCCGGCGTTCGCCTGTTCAGTGGCCAGTTTGACAACGTTTTCAACGGTAAAGCCGTACTTCGCCTGTAGCTTGCCGATCGGTGCAGAGGCACCAAAGCTGTTCATGACGACCATGGCACCCTTGCGGCCTACGTAACGCTCCCACCCCATCGGGCCAGCCTGCTCGACGGCAACCCGACCGGTTACGTCATCAGGCAGCACGCTTTCTTTATAGGCTTCATCCTGCTGCTCGAACAGCTCCCAACACGGCATGGAGACGACACGCGCCGCTATACCGTTTGCTTTGAGCTGCTCATAAGCCTCGACACACAGACCGACTTCACTGCCGGTACCCATGATGATGACATCTGGCTTGCCGTTTTCGGCATCCGCCAAGACATACGCACCACGCGCCGTACCTTCCGCCGAGGCGTAGCGAGTGCGGTCAAGCGTCGGCATGGGTTGGCGGGAGAGGACGATGCAGGAGGGGCGGTTGGTCTGCTCGAGCGCAACCTTCCAAGCCTGGACGGCTTCGTTGGCATCACCGGGACGCAGGGTCAGAAGACCGGGGGTTGCCCGGAGCTGAGCCAGCTGCTCGATGGGCTGGTGAGTAGGCCCGTCTTCGCCAACACCGATGGAGTCGTGAGTAAAGACGAACACCACAGGCAGCTCCATGATCGAGGCCAGGCGAATCGGCGGCTTCATGTAGTCGCTGAACACCAAAAAAGTCGCTGTAAAGGAGCGCAGGTAGCAGAGGGCAAGACCGTTGGCGATAGCGCCCATCGCGTGTTCACGTACGCCATAGTGGAGGTTGCGACCGGCGGGTGTCTGCGCTGAGAAGCTTCCAGCGCCGTCAAAGGTCAGCTTGGTCTTGGTAGAGGGCGCCAGGTCCGCCGAACCGCCGATCAGCCACGGGATCTTGCTGGCGAAGGCGTTGAGTGCCTTGCCACCGGATTCACGGGTTGCTACGCCCTTAGCGTTGGCTTCGAACTCTGGAAGTGCATCCATCCAGCCTTCAGGCATCTGACCAGCGCGCATGCGGTTGAGCTCGTCTACAAGGGTAGGCTCCTGCTGCTCAAGCGTTTTCAGCGCTGCCTGCCATTGCTCGTATTGGCTTTGCCCGCGCTCAACCATCTGGTCGCGCAGCCAGGTTCGTGCATCGTCCGGCACTAGGAAGTCAGCGTCTTCGGGCCAGCCATAGGATTTCTTGGCGAGACGGATTTCATCAGCGCCCAGTGGCTCGCCATGGGCGGCGGCCGTGTTGTGCTTGTTGGGTGCACCATAACCAATGATGCTGTCGACGATGATCAGGGTTGGCGCATCGTCATGGGCCTGGAAAAACTCGATGGCCTGGCCAAAGGTCAGGGCGTCGTTGGCGTCCTTGACATGGACCACGTTCCAACCATAACCCTTGAAACGTGCGCCAACGTCTTCGCTGAATGTCAGGTCCGTGTGGCCCTCGATGCTGATGGTGTTGTTGTCGTAAATCCAGCACAGGTTGGACAGCTTCAGGTGCCCGGCTACCGAAGCCGCTTCACCACTGACACCTTCCATCATGTCGCCATCGCCACACAGCACGTAGACGTTGTAATCGAAGAGGGTAGCGCCGTCACGGTTGAAGCGCTGTCCGAGCCAGCGTTGGGCCATCGCCATGCCAACGCTGTTAGCACACCCCTGGCCCAGCGGGCCGGTAGTGGTTTCTACGCCGGTAGTCATGCGGTATTCAGGGTGGCCGGGCGTCTTCGAATCCATCTGACGGAACTGCTTGATGTCATCCAGGCTGACGGCCGGATTGCCGGAGGGCTGGCCATGCTCGTCGATCTCGGTCACACCGGCCAGATGCAGCAGCGAATACAACAGCATTGACGCATGACCTACAGACAGCACAAAGCGGTCGCGGTTGGGCCAGTCCGGATGCTCAGGGTGGTAGCGCAGGTACTTACTCCACAACGTATACGCCACGGGCGCCAGGGCCATGGGCGTGCCTGGGTGGCCTGAGTTGGCCTTCTGCACGGCGTCCATGGAAAGGGTGCGTATGGTATTCACGCACAGCTGATCACGCTCGATGTTGGGGTCGTTGGAAAAAGTGGTGTTGGCAGAGCACATTGCGGATTCCTCGATTGGAGCGTGGAAGCGAATGGCCGGGATGCCGTCTCGCGGCTCGTCATGATGCAGGCGATAGGCAAGGACAGCAGCTCGGCTGACCGTGCATGCGGGTTATCCAGGCGCAGGGCCTGGGCTGGCAATCCGGCCGATAGGCTGGCGTTAAGCTACTTCTCGACAGCTGATTCGCATGCGACGGAACAGTACTAGGAGGTGTGAGCTTTCAGGCGGGCGTTTGTTCCTCTTATTTTGCGAGAGAGTGCGTTGAAGGTCTTTAAAGGTATCAGGCCGACACGCGACGACCGGGCACGTGATCCAAACAGCCAGCTTCGTTATCATAGGCACTGACTTTTCTCCCGCGCCCTCCGAGGCGCCGCACCGAGCCCAGCATGAAACAGTACCTAGACCTGATGCGACACGTGCGTGAGCACGGCACCTTCAAAAGCGACCGCACCGGCACCGGCACCTACAGCGTGTTCGGCTATCAGATGCGCTTCAACCTGGCCGATGGTTTTCCCATGGTCACCACCAAGAAGCTGCACCTGCGTTCCATCATTCATGAGCTGCTGTGGTTTCTCAAAGGCTCGACCAACATCGCCTACCTCAAGGAAAACGGTGTTTCCATCTGGGATGAGTGGGCCGATGAGAACGGTGACCTTGGCCCGGTCTACGGTTATCAATGGCGGAGCTGGCCCGCGCCGGATGGCCGTCATATCGACCAGATCGCCAACGTTATCGAGATGATCAAGAAGAATCCCGACTCGCGCCGGTTGATCGTCTCCGCCTGGAATCCTGCCCTGGTGGATGAGATGGCCCTGCCGCCGTGCCATGCGCTGTTCCAGTTCTATGTGGCAGATGGCAAGCTCTCCTGCCAGCTCTACCAGCGCTCGGCGGACATTTTCCTGGGTGTGCCTTTCAATATTGCCAGCTATGCGCTGCTGACCATGATGGTGGCGCAGGTCACGGGTTACGAGCCGGGCGAGTTCATCTGGACGGGCGGTGACAGCCACCTGTACGCCAACCATCTGGAGCAGACGGACCTGCAACTGACCCGCGAGCCGCTGCCCCTGCCTACCATGAAGCTCAACCCAGCGGTTAAAGACCTGTTCGAGTTCACGTTCGATGACTTCGAGCTGGTCGGCTACGAATCCCATCCTCACATCAAGGCGCTCGTCGCCGTTTGATGTATCACTGGAGCGCCCTGCCTGCGTAGGGCGCTCCGGGTCTGAAGCTGTTCATCTGCTCGACTTACAGCTCATCCAGCCGCGTTGCACGTGTCTGCGTGAAGCCGCGGTTATGCTTGCTCAATGGCGAGTTAGGGTCCAGCAGCGAAGTTCGGATGAAGTGCAGGTAACTGCACACGCGGCGCAGCGGCGAGCGTTCGAACTGTCCTGAGTTGGGCTCCTGATGAATCTGGGCGGCTTGTGCCGTCTCGATGGCGTGGTCTACTGCCGACAAGGCCCGCTCCATATGCTTGGGGCAGGGTTGCACGAACAGGCGGATCAGGGCACGCCCCATGATGCGAATAGCCTGTCGCCAGGGTCTCGATTCCTGATAGCAGGGGTGCAGGGGCAGGTTTTCCTGTTCGTAGCGCAACTCGATGATGGCATGACCAATTTCCAGTGACAGGAACATCCAGCGCAGAAGTTGGCGTTGCACGGCGGTATGGCCGGTGGAAAGCACATAGGCCTGGTTGAGCAGGTCGCGGGTACTGCTATCGAAGCCTGATGCCAATCCCTTGAGCTTGCCGCTGATGGCATAGACGACTCGCATGCGTAAATCCTGCTCGAGACGTCCCCATAGCCATGGGCGATTAGGCGGCATGATCACCGCAGCTGCGACCGTGGCGATAAAAGCGGCGAGCAGATAGGACAGGTACTGATTGAAGAAGGCATTGGCATCATACAGCGTGACGTTGGCCGGCAAGGCGGCCGAGCAGAACCACACCATCAGCCCTGTGCCATAGCCCGCCCACTGGGGACGGGTGATAAAAAACGCGCCGACGGCAAACACGGGCGACAGCGCGTAGAACAACAGGGGGAAGCCATCCAGTTGAGGCAGTACCCAGAACACCAAAAAAAAGCCAGCCAATGAACCGGCCAATGTCCCGACGGCCAGTTGCAGGCAGTAACGGCGGGGGTTAGGAGAAGTCGACGAAAGCGCTGAGATCAGGACGGCTGCCAGCGCACAGGTATCACCGCTGGGCCAGGACGTTTCGATCCAGAACAGCCCCAGCACGAGAACCACCAGGGCGCTGCGTATACCGGAAATGGCCGCTGCCATGCGGTTGGCCACGGGGGTGAAGCTTTCCGGGGGCGGCGTCTTGGGTGGCTTGGGACCGTTCAGGGTGGCATAGGCCAGGCAGTAGCTGTAGAGGTCTTCGGCAAAGCGGTAGAGCAGTTCGGCGGCCGTGTTGAAGTCCAGCAGGTCGCTGTCCCCAATCTGTTGATCCTGAAGCTGCGTTCGGCCCTCGCGAATAGACTGCATCAGCGGCTCACGGTGCAGCGCGAGCTTTTCTGCCAGACGGGCCGCGTCGGTCTCGGTAGTCAGCCGCTCACCGAACGGTGCAAGCAATGTGGTGATCTCCGAAAGGCAGGGCGAAAAGGCGTCCAGCAGGAGCGGGCGCTGGCGCATCCGGGTCAGCAGTTGGTTCAAGGCATGGAAGCGGGTGTTGAGCTGCATGAACTGGCTGCCTAGGTTGGCCAGCCGACCGCTGCGCTGACGCAGGTGTGGGTCTTCGAACGCACTGGCGCTGCGCAGGCTTTCAAAGCCTACGGACTCGGCCGCAAAGCGTGCCGCCAGGGTTTCGAACTGCTCACGCGTCAATGCGCCGCTCAAGCCCTCATGAGCCATGCGGGCGAAATCACGAAAACGCAGGGAAAGCGTATTACGCAGCACGGTGCGGGTCGTCTGCGGCAGGACGATAGCGCTGACTGCACCGGTGCAGCAGATGCCCAGGCCAATCTCCAGTACACGCCACAGGGCCTGCATAAAGGCATTTTCCGGATGGCTCGTGGCTGGCAAGCCGATCAGGCTGGCGGTGTACCCGGCCAGTAGAAAGGCATAACCGCGAAAGTCGCGATAACGTGCAGCGCCCGCTGTACACAGGCCCACCCACATGGCCAGCGAGCCGAGCAGCAGGATCCGCTCCTGGGCGAAGAGGGCAATGAACAGCACCATTACGCTCAGGCCGACCAGCGTTCCGATGATGCGATAGAAACTCTTGGCCAGCACCTGTCCGCTTTGAGGCTGCATGACGATAAAGACGGTGACCAGTACCGTACTGGGTTGGGGTAGCTGCAACCGGTAGGCCAGCCAGAGTGCAATCAGTGCTGTCAGCAGCGCCTTGAAAATGAAGGCCCAGGTAATGCCATCGGTACGGGCCCATTCCAGCAGGGCACGGTGCCAGGCCGAGCGGCTCGGTAATCGACTGGCAAGAGAAATAGCGCGCAACGGTAACCTCGACGCTCAAAGGGCGCACGGAGTGAATCGGTCAGGGTGAAGAACAGCGTTGCAGTCAGCGCAGGGCGATAGCGCACTGACCGTGAAGCGGCGGCAAGATCTTCTTGAACAGACGAGACAGCGGCCTGAACAGACGGGCTGACAGGGGTGTTACGATCAGATAAGGCGGAGCGGGAAGCGGAAGCGTTTTCCGAAACAGTTGCAGCACGGTGGCCTACTCAAACAGTCACTAGCTCAGACGAGCGCTATCCATTCTATGTAGAGCAGGGTGGCGGGAATAAGCAGGAAAATCGTGAAGGATTATTAACTGCAAAGCGAGTAATCAAAGGGTAGGGAGTTGTGCCAGAATTTGTCGCTCTGAGAGGAGTACGATGGACAATCTCTTTAACATGCGTGCTTTCATGTGTGTTGTGGAAGCCGGCAGCTTTACCGCGGCGGCCCAACGCCTTGAGCTTACCACCGCCTACGTTTCCAAGGCGGTCACCAATCTGGAAACACACCTTCAAACCCGTTTACTTCACCGCACTACCCGTCGGATCGCGCTGACCGAGGCGGGGGAGCGTTACCTACAGCGTTGCCAACAGATCTTTGCCTACATTCAGGAGGCGGAGGCCGAAGCCAGCCATGCCCATGCGCATCCGGTGGGCAAGCTCAAGGTTCATACCATGACCGGCTTGGGCCAGCATTACCTGATCAAGACGATTGCCCGTTACTGCGAGCAATACCCTGAGGTGAACTTCGACCTGCGGCTGACCAACACGTTTACCGATATCCTGGAGGACGGCTACGACGTCTCCGTGATCCTGGCCTCCCAGCTTAAGGATTCAGGCTACTTTTCCAAGCGACTGGGCAGTACTCATAGCATTCTGTGCGCATCGCCGGCTTATCTGGAAAAATACGGCACCCCCCAGACGACGGCTGCTTTGCGTCAACATCGTTGCCTGCGTTTGGTGAACAAGGCTATGTCACTGGATAAATGGTTGTTTCAAGGCCCAAAAGGCGAGGAGCTGGTAACAATTGACCAGACCCTATTTCAGGTCAACACGGCGGATGCCTTGATGGAGGCCATTGCTTCTGGCATGGGCATAGGGGCGCTGCCGATCTATGCCGCCGTCAAGGGGCTCAAGGACGGGACGCTGCAGCAGGTCCTGCCAAACCACAGCCTGTACCCGCTTAACGTTTATGCGTTGTATCCCTCTCGCCAGTACCTGGATGCAAAGATCCGGACGCTGGTGGACTTCCTGCGCGATACCTTGCCGGGGCTTCTAAAGGCCGACGAGCAGGCTGTGAAGCGGCTGTATGAAGAAGGCCCGGTCAGCGCCTGATGATTAGTCAGGCTGCTGCGCCAATTGCTCGGCCAGGTCTTCGATCTGCTCGCGGCGGTTGGCGTCTCGTAACTTGTGGGAAGCGTTGAGCGAAGACCACTCCGGATGGGCACGGGCGTGATTCAGGGCGGCAGGAAGCTTGCCCTCACGCCAGCGCTGATCCTCAGGTGTTTCCACTTCGATAGCCTTCATGGCTGCGTGACCGCGGGCATCGAGTGCCTTGACCAGTTGACGCTGGCGTAGGGCGAGCAGGCGTAGCACGGCATCGTCCACGGTCAGCTCCCGCTGGCCGCGTAGCTTGCCGAGCAGGCGTTGACCATAATGACCGCCGGTTTGCAGCAGCCCGCCTGCCAGGGCGCCCAACGCTGTTGCAGCACCCAGCATCAAGCCACCCGCCAATAGGTCGATACCGGCACCTGCCGCAGCACCGGCAGCAACACCCCCGGTCAGACGGATACCCAGAATGCGCAGGGTTTCGGGGTTGAATAAATCATCTCCCCAGCGGCCATCCAGTAATGGAAGGTCAGCGGCGCGTGCATCGCCCGAGCGAAAACCGTACAGCTTGAGTAAGTCCTCCACGCAGCGCTGCTCACGCTTACGCAGATCGTCCCGCAGTCGTTGAGTCGCGGCCTTTACCGCGTCGTCCTCTGGCGGCACTACATAGCGGCAGGCGGCGGCGTCGATCAGCAGTTCGGCGATGAGCTGTGCCGCGCTGTGCTGACGTGCCACTGCCTGGGCTTCGTGATCGGCAATCAAACGCTCCAAGCGTGGGCGCGCCGGCTCGATGAGTAAGGCCAGGCTTTCATACAGGCGGCGCTCGCCGTCCTCAGGCGGAGCAACACTGTCGAAGCGCACCAGGGCATGCAGCCCGAGGCGTGCCAGTGCAGTGCGCCATTCTTCCTCGCGATGCTGCTCGGCTGCCACAAAGTTCAAGACGGGCAGCAACGGCTTGCCGCACCCGGCCAACACGGCCAGCTCATCCTTGTATTTGGCGAGTACCGGCTCGCGGGCATCGACGACATAGAGCCCGGCATCTGAGCTGCGCAGCTGGCGCAGTACCTTGGCCTCCTGCTCGAAGCGGTTGCGGGCTTCGGCGGTATCGAGGAAACGCTCCACGCGAGCGGGGCCATCCAAGCGCTCGCCGGGGCGTTCGAGCTGGTCAAGGTAATCCCGTAGAGCGATGGCATCTTCCAGACCCGGCGTATCGTAGAGTTCGATCAGGGCTTCGCCGTCCACGGAAAGCCGGACACCCTCTACATGACGCGTGGTACTGGCGCGATGAGAGACCTCGCCAAATCCGATGTCGCGGGTCAGTGTTCGCAGCAGGGACGTCTTGCCAACATTGGTATGGCCCACAACAGCCAGAACGAGCGGTTGGGTCATGGACGTTCTCCTGAGGCGCCGCAGGCGTTGTTGGGCATCGCCTTGCTTACTCCAACCGCGCTCAAACGCCACTTATTCATGTCCAGTCTCCAACCATTCCAGCGGAGACCGTTCTCCATGGGGAAGTGCCATTCGATCGAGCCCCTGGCGCCAGTCATCGAGGCGGTCGGCATCCAGTTGGGCGCCTGCAGGCGCGGGTAGCAGCCAGACGCGGGTAGTACCTGCGCAGCGGGCCAGTTCGCCGATCAGGGACAGGGTGCCTCGGTCCGGTGAACGACGGGGATCGCAGGCAATCACCAGGCGTACGGGCGGATAACGGGTGAGTTGCTCCAGCAGGCGGCGACGCTGCTGTCCGTCGTCCAGCACACCGGCGTTGCGCACCGTGTCCGGCAGCGCGGGTGGCCAGGTGTGTGTGTCGTCCAGCTCAATCGCGACCAGCACAGCACTTTCACCGGCAATTTCGAGGTTACCGGCAGACGGCTCCGGCAGCTGCTCAGGCGCAGCGTCGTTGACGCCCAGACGCTCGGTGGTAGGCATCAGCTTTTCACGTAGCAGCACATAGCCGGGCTGCTCGATATCCAGCGTCAGTTGCTGGCGACGGCGTTGCCATTGCCAGAGGCAGAGGGCAAAGAGAAGCGCGCGGGGAATGAGACCATAGACAATCAGCACGCCTACCAGCCAACCGGCCCAGGCATGACGTGCCGCCTCAAGCCCCTGTGCCGCGTTGCCACTGGCACGAATGGTCTCGATATCCGGCATGGGAAAACCCAGCAATGCAGGCAGCGCACCCAGCGCGTGAGTCATGGTGACAAAGGTATCGCTGCTCAGAATGGTGGTTTCCCAGATAAAGCTGTAGCTGCGGGTTGCCAGCAGGGCAAGCAGGATGCCCAGCGTTGCACTCAAGGCCAGCAGCCAGAGCCCATGCACCAGTGTGCCCAGCCCCCAGCGCACCAGCCGTTGACGACCGAGGAGAATAAGCAGTGCCGGGCCGAGCTGGGCTGCGCGAGCATCCCGGGCCAGCTTGCCGGCCAGCCACAGCCAGAGGCGGCCCAACACACTGGCGTTGCGTCCACCGCCGAAAAAGCCGATCAGCCATAACAGCAGGGTCAACAGGTGCAGGCCCAACAGACTGCCCAAGGCCCAGAAGACATTGACCGGGCGCATGCCATCGCCCAGAGCGCCAAAGCCGAGGCCGGCACCGGACAATACAGCCAGAAAGGCGAGCAGCCAGAAGGCGAGGGTGGCACCCTGACGCCAGTGGCGACGGGCTTCGATAAGGCCGTCACGCTGGCCTAACAGATGGGCGCGCAGGTTCAGGCGCTGCATGAAGCTGCCGCCGGCGGCGCGCGCGCGGCGGTTGGCCTCGCTGTCTTCCAGCGGACCGGCTTCTTCCTCGGTCAGGCGGACGGCTTCGGTCAGCCAGAGTGCATCAAGGGTGGAATCGGAAGGGGCAGTAGTGGGTTCGGTCACTCGTCAAACTCGTCCTGGGGATGCGCGGAGAATAACGGGTCGGCATCCGGCGTGTTAACTGGCAAGCCACTGGCAAGGCGGTTGTGCTCTGCTATGCTGCGCGGCTATGAACAAGACACCTCCTCTCAGCTTGATCGTGGCGGTCGCCGACAATGGCGTGATCGGCCACGAAAATCGTCTGCCCTGGCACTTGCCGGCAGAACTCAAATACTTCAAGGCCGTGACCTTGGGCAAGCCGGTGATCATGGGTCGAAAGACCTGGGACTCGCTGGGTCGTCCATTGCCAGGGCGTTTGAATCTGGTCGTCAGCCGTCAGACCGATCTGACGCTCGAAGGTGCCGAAACCTTTACGTTGCTGGATGATGCGGTGACGCGAGCCGAGTCCTGGGCCCGGGAGCAGGGTGCCAGTGAGGTTATGCTGATCGGCGGGGCACAGCTCTTCATCGAGGCGCTGCCTAATGCGGATCGCTTCTACCTCACCCGTGTGGCGCTGGAGCCGGAAGGGGATGTGTATTTCCCCGAATGGGACGAGCAGCAGTGGCAGCGGGTATCGCGTGACGAGCACCCGTCCGAGGATGGCCGTCCGGCATATGCGCTGGAAGTGTGGGAACGCAAGCGCTAGGCGCTGCTCATGTTGATTGCCTGTAAAACGGGGCGCCTATCAGGCGCCCCGTTTCGTTCTAGAAATACTTCAACCAGGTGATATCGCGGCGGCGCGCCTTGAGGTGGGCAAACCAGCGAACCGGCCAGTAGAGCGCAAAGGCCAGCACAATGGCGCTGATCCACAAGGCCCAGACATGAACAAAGCCAAAGTACGTTCCCTGATTGAGGCCGAACAGGGCAACGGCAATCCGGTACAGTACGCCTAACACGTACAGGTGCAGGATGTAGAAAAACATCGGTGCTGCGCCAAACACGGTAAACCAGTGCAGCAGACGGTTTTCCGGCTTGCGCTCGAACAGCACGAGTAATAACAGGCCCAGGCCCAGTGTGAGTGAGAGGAACAGCAGGGAGGGTGGGTACTTGGTGATGTTCAGAAAGCTCATCACCGTCAGCAGGGGTGTTTCTCCGGTGACCCACTGCTGCGCCTGACCATAGCCATTGATCATCCGCAATACCAGGAAGAGCAACAGGGCGCCAAGCCCCCAGCCTAGCAGGCGCTTCTGGCGCTCGGACGGGTTCAGCTGGGTAAACCATGGGCCTACGGCATAGCCCAGTGCAATCACGCCAATCCAGGGTAGAAGCGGATAGGACGTCCGCAGCCGCAGGCTTTCGCCCAATTCGATCCAGCCGCGGTCATGCAATATCGCCCATGGGACATGGAAGGGCGAGCCTGCCGGAAAATGCACCCCGTCCAACAGATTGTGCCCGGCTACCAGCACGAGGCCGATGGCGATCAGCGCTGCGCGGGGCAGCCAGACCAGTGCCGACAGCATGATCATGCTCAGGCCAATGGCCCAGATCACTTGCAGATAGATCACCTTGGGTGGGAACTGGAACGTCCAGGCCAGGCTGACCAGCGTGAATTCCAGAATGACCAAAAATAGCCCGCGCTTGAACAGGAAGCTGGAAACCGCAGCCCGATCATTATGCTTTGCGCCATAAAGAAAGGCACCCAGGCCTGTCAGGAAGACGAAGACCGGTGCGCACAGGTGACTGGCAATCCGGCTGAAGAACAGGTCAGGTGAGGTCGAGGCGACATCCATGGGGTCGATGACCTGCCGATGCAGGAAGAACGTTTCGCGAACATGATCGAGCAGCATGAATACAATCACGAGCCCGCGCAGGGCATCGATGCTTTTGAGGCGGTGGGACGTTGAGGTCATTTAAGGTCGTTCCATGAGACACATCAGCAGATAGTGCGATCTGTAATGTTATCTTATTTCAATGGTATGTCCCTGGTTCTGCCACATTTGGTTACGGTTTGGCTGACCCCTGTGATTATCTGAATAACGCTCAAGATCCTGATTTTTCTACCTTCAAGCCAAAAGGACTTTTTCGCTTCGCTTGTGGAAATAAAATTCCAAAATAGAAAAAAATGGAAAAAATGTTTGATTAATGCGTGAAGACGTTTTAGGCTGATTTCAACTCGTTCAGCACCCCGGTGCGAAAGACCGCAGGCCGATAAAAATAAATAGGAGCCACCATGGGCGACACAACCTTTGCCAATGGACGTCAGCTGGATGTCATCTGTCTTGGGCGCCTCGGCGTCGATCTGTATGCAGAGCAGATCGGGGCACGGCTCGAAGATGTGAGCAGTTTTGCCAAGTACCTGGGCGGCTCGTCCGCCAACATCGCCTTTGGCACCGCCCGGTTGGGGTTGAAGTCCGCCATGCTGACCCGCGTCGGCGATGACCATATGGGCCGCTTCCTGGTGGAATCTCTGAACAAGGAAGGCTGTGATACCCGGGCCATCAAGGTCGATCCTGAGCGGCTCACCGCCATGGTCCTGCTGGGAATCAAGGACCGTGAAACCTTTCCTCTGGTGTTCTATCGCGAAAACTGCGCCGACATGGCGCTGCGCGAGGAAGACATCGACGAATCCTTCATCGCTTCAAGCAAGGCCTTGCTCATTACCGGTACGCATTTCTCCACCGAGGGCGTCTACAAGGCGAGCAGCCGTGCGCTGGACTATGCCGAGAAGCACAACGTCAAGCGTGTACTGGACATTGACTATCGTCCGGTACTTTGGGGTCTCACCGGTAAGGCGGATGGTGAGACCCGTTTTATTGCCAATGCACAGGTAAGCGCCCACGTTCAGCGTATCCTGCCGCGTTTCGATCTGGTCGTCGGAACTGAAGAAGAGTTCATGATTGCCGGCGGCTCGGATGATCTGCTGACTGCCCTTCGCAAGGTGCGTGAAGTCAGCGAGGCGACACTGGTGGTTAAGCTGGGCGCGCTGGGCTGCACCGTGATTCATGGCGAGATTCCCGAGCGCCTGGAAGACGGTAGCATTTACCAGGGCATCCGTGTGGAAGTGCTCAACGTGTTGGGCGCAGGTGACGCGTTCATGTCCGGTTTCCTGCGCGGGTGGCTTACCGGCGGTGATGATGAGCGCTGCTGCCAGCTGGCCAATGCCTGTGGCGGTCTGGTCGTCTCCCGTCATGCCTGTGCACCGGCCATGCCTACCCTGGCGGAGCTCGATTATTTCTTCAACAGCCCGATACCGATTACCCGACCGGATCTGGACCCTGCGCTCAATCGCCTGCATCAGGTAAGCGTGCCGCGCAAGACCTGGCAACCGCTGTACATCTTTGCCTTCGATCACCGCGGTCAGCTGGTAGAGCTGGCGCAGCAGGCCGGGCGCGACCTCAAGGCCATTCCCGAGCTGAAGCAGCTGTTCATCCGTGCCATCGAGCGGGTGGAGGCGGATCTGAGGGAGAACGGCGTGCAGGGCGATGTTGGTTTGCTGGCCGATGAGCGTTTCGGCCAGGATGCCCTCAATACGGCAACGGGGCGTGGCTGGTGGATTGCCCGCCCGGTGGAATTGCAGGGCTCGCGTCCCCTGGCGTTCGAGCATGGCCGTTCCATTGGCAGCAATCTCATCAAGTGGCCTCAGGAGCAGATCATCAAGTGTCTGGTGCAGTTTCACCCGGACGATGAGCCTGAGCTTCGCCTTGAGCAGGAAGCTCAGCTCAAGGGGTTATACGAAGCGGCTCAGGTCAGCGGGCATGAGCTGCTGTTGGAGGTGATTCCGCCGAAGAACCACACCTCCGATCAGCCGGATGTGCTCTACCGCGCCATCAAGCGGCTCTACAACATCGGAATTTACCCCAACTGGTGGAAGATCGAGTCCCAGCCTGAGGCAGTGTGGGAAAAGCTGGATGAACTTATCACCGAGCGCGATCCGTATTGCCATGGGGTTGTGCTGCTGGGACTCAATGCACCGGCCGAAGAGCTGGCTGAAGGGTTCCGTCATGCCAGTACCAGCAAGACCTGTCGCGGGTTTGCCGTTGGCCGGACGATCTTTCAGGAGCCGAGCCGCGCCTGGCTTGCCGGTGAGATCGATGACGAAGCGTTGATCAGCCGGGTGCAATCGACTTTCGAGTTTCTGATCAAGTCCTGGCGTGAGGCTCGCCGCCTGGGCTGATACGTCTCGACTTTTCGCACTACCAGACAACAACAAGATTAGGTGTGGCAACCATGACGAATTCACCGGTCAAGATCGGGATCAATCCGATCTCCTGGAGCAATGACGACCTCCCTTCGCTGGGTGGCGAAACCCCGCTGAGCACAGCGCTGCGCGAGGGCAAGGAGATCGGTTACCAGGGGTTTGAGCTCAACGGCAAGTTTCCCAAAACGCCGGAAGGTGTGCGTGACGTGCTGGGCGAGTACGGGCTGGAGCTGGTGTCCGGCTGGTACTCAAGCCTCATGGCGCATCGCAGCGCAGAAGATGAAATCAAGGACATTGCCGAGCATTGCCGCCTGTTAGTCGAAAATAACGCCAAGGTCCTGGTATATGGCGAAGTGGCCGGTTCCATTCAGAGCAAGCGGGTCCCTCTGGTTGAGCGTCCACGCTTTTATACAGACGAGCAGTGGAAGGTTTACGGCGACAAGCTGACGGCTCTGGCACGCTTCACCCAGTCCCAGGGGGTGCGTCTGGCCTACCACCACCATATGGGTGCCTATGTGGAGTCCCCCGAGGACATTGATCGGCTGATGGAGGTGACTGGCGAGGAAGTCGGGCTCCTGTTCGATGCTGGTCACTGTTACATGGGCGGTGGCGATCCGCTGGCCGTATTAAAGAAACATATCAACCGCGTTTGCCATGTGCACTTCAAGGACGTTCGCAAGAATGTCGTGCAGCTGGCCCGTAACAACCAGTGGAGTTTCCCGGATTGCATCGTCAACGGCACGTTTACGGTGCCCGGCGATGGCGATATCGATTTTGCGCCACTGCTCGACACCTTGTATGCCGCTAATTATCGCGGCTGGCTGGTAGTGGAGGCCGAACAGGATCCGGCCGTGGCGCCCAGTTATCTCTACGCCCAGAAAGGGTATGAAACGCTGCGCGCACTGGTATCCCGCGCCAACGCTCGACTCACCCTTTATTAAGAGGAGGTTGTATGGATTTGCTCGTCAAAGGCTCCGCTGAACGCCGCACGCTGGTCCAGGTACCCGACAATGCACTCGAATACGTGGGCTTTTCGGCCCATAAGCTCAAGGATGGCGATGAGCTGCCTGTGAACGGACAGGACAGGGAAGTGTGCATCGTACTGCTGGCCGGCAAGGCGACCATCAAGGCGAATCACCCGCAGAAGGGTGCGTTTGCCTGGGAACACATTGGCGATCGCCAAAGCGTGTTCGAGGACAAGTCACCCTATGCCGCTTACCTGCCGCCCGCTACTGAAGCCCTGGTGATAGCCCACGGTGATGCGGAAATTGCTGTATGTCTGGCGCCGGGCAATCCAGAAGAAACGTTGCCGCCCCGGCTGATCGAGCCAGCAACCATGAAGCGTTCAACCCGAGGCAAGGACGCCAACACCCGTTACGTCTGCGACATCCTGCCGGACACGGCCGAGGCGCATTCGCTGCTGGTCGTAGAGGTGATCACGCCGTCTGGTCATTCCTCCAGCTATCCGCCCCACAAGCACGACACGGATGACCTGCCGGCACAGAGCTTTCTGGAGGAGTCCTACTACCACCGTCTGAATCCGCCCCAGGGCTTTGCCTTCCAGCGTGTCTATACCGACGACCGCAGCATCGATCAGGCCATGACCGTGGAAAACAACGATGTGGTACTCGTTCCCAAGGGCTACCACCCGGTTTCCGTACCCTGGGGATACACCTCCTATTACCTCAACGTGATGGCCGGGCCCAAGCGTGTCTGGAAATTTCATAACGACCCGGCCCATGAGTGGCTGCTTCAGGGCTGATCCGCTTCAACACCGAACTCCCGCCATGGTTGGCGGGAGCCACGACAACGCGCTTCAAGGAGTGCACGAGCCGAATACACGATCAGAAGCAACTTCGTAGTAGCTGACTTCTGGAAACCCAAGAACAAGAACCAGAGCGAGCGATATGACGATCCCTACTTCCACCCATGCACATCGCCATGACATCGGTTATGTGCTGAGAATCTGCGCCGTGGCGGCGTTAGGCGGCATTCTGTTCGGGTATGACACTGCTGTCATTTCCGGCGCTGTGGACTCGCTGCGTGCGTATTTTTCCCTGTCTGCGGCCGAGACCGGCTGGGCGGTTTCCAATGTGGTCATCGGCTGCGTCGTCGGTGCCTTGAGCGCAGGCTGGGTAGCCGGCTGTCTGGGTCGTAAGAAGGCGCTCGTTCTGGCCGCTGTGCTGTTTACCGTTTCAGCAGTAGGGGCGGCGGTGGTCGACAGCTTCGTCTGGTTTGTCATCTACCGCATGATTGGCGGGTTGGCCGTGGGTCTGGCGGCTACGGTCTCGCCCATGTATATGTCCGAGGTCTCGCCCAAAGGCATGCGGGGGCGCGCCCTGGGCATGCAGTCGATTGCCATCGTCGCCGGCCAGGTGATCGTCTTTACCGTGAATTACCTGATTGCCCGTGATGTAGCAGCGGAGTGGCTGGTCGATTACGGCTGGCGCTGGATGATCGGCTCCGAAGTCGTGCCCTGCATTCTCTTCTGCATCATGGTATTCACCATTCCGGAGTCGCCCCGCTGGCAGGTGATGGTCGGTCAGGACGATAAGGCCCTGAAGACGCTGACACGTATTTCCAACGCCGAGCATGCCGGGCATCTCCTGGCAGAGATCAAGGACTCATTGAAGCAGGACCGCCAAGGCTGCCCGCAAAAAGTGGAGCTGCGCAGGTCCGGCTTGGGGATGATTCTGTTTGTCGGATGCATGCTGGCCATGCTTCAGCAGGTCAGCGGCGTGAACGTGATGATGTATTACGCGCCGATGGTACTCAAAGGCGTCACCGCCAGTACCGAGTCCGCGTTGTTCCAGACCATCTGGATTGGCGTGATGCAGCTGGTGGGCACGCTGATCGGCGCCTGGCTGATCGACCGCGTCGGCCGGATTCCGCTGATGAAGTACGGCACCATCGGCTCGGTCAGCGGACTCCTGATCACTTCTTACGCCATGTACACCCATCAGGACGGCTACCTGACGCTGTTCGGGATGCTGCTGTTCATGCTGCTGTATGCGTTGTCCTGGGGAATCGGCACCTGGGTTCTGATCTCTGAGATTTTTCCGAATCGTCTGCGCTCGCTGGGCATGAGTGTGGCCGTGTGCAGCATGTGGATTGCCAACTTCCTGGTGACCCAGACATTCCCGATGATCAATGACCATCCCTACCTGATGAGCACATTCAATGGTGCCTTCCCGATGTGGCTGTTCGCAGGCTTTGGCGTGTTCAGCTACTGGTTCGTCATCCGTTTCGTCCCTGAAACCCGTGGTGTATCGCTGGAAAAAATGGAAGGCGTGATGCTGGCCAAGATTCGTCGCCAGCCCATGTCGGCCAATACTCGGAAAACCGGTCGGGCCTTATCATCCAAGCCCATTTGATAAGAGCGGATCGCGGTAAGGATCCATTGGTTTTGTTAGCTACGCCGTGCTTCGAGCGGCCCCTAAGGAGTTCGACATGAGTCAAGAAACAGTCATCGGCCATTACATCAATGGTCAGGTCCAGGAAGCGGGCACCGAGCGTTACAGCGATGTGTTCAATCCGGCGTTGGGACAAGTGAAGGCCCGTGTGGCCCTGGCGACCACCCAAACGGTGGATGAAGCTGTCGCAGCCGCCAAGGCCGCGTTTCCGGCCTGGTCCGAACAATCGGCTCTGCGCCGTTCGCGCATCCTGTTCAAGTTCAAGGAGCTGTTGGACAAGCACCACAAGGAGCTGGCGCAGCTCATCACGTCTGAACATGGCAAGGTCCTGTCCGATGCCATGGGTGAAGTCACCCGCGGCATCGAGGTTGTCGAGTTTGCCTGCGGTGCGCCCCATTTGATGAAAACAGCGTTCACCGACAACATCGGTGGTGGCATCGACAACTACAACATGCGTCAGGCGCTGGGCGTTTGTGCCGGGATCACGCCGTTCAACTTCCCGGTCATGGTGCCGCTGTGGATGATTCCGATGGCACTGGCCACCGGCAATACCTTTATCCTCAAGCCTTCCGAGCGCGATCCTTCCGCCAGCCTGCTCATGGCGGATCTGCTCAAGCAGGCCGGTTTGCCCGATGGCGTGTTCAACGTAGTACAGGGCGACAAGGAAGCTGTGGACGCCTTGCTACAACACCCGGATGTCGAAGCCATCTCCTTCGTGGGTTCCACACCCATCGCCGAATATATCTACCAGGAAGGGACCCGCCGCGGTAAGCGTGTTCAGGCTCTGGGTGGCGCGAAGAATCACATGATCGTCATGCCGGATGCCGATCTGGATCAGGCGGCCGATGCCTTGATCGGTGCCGGTTACGGCTCCGCCGGTGAGCGCTGCATGGCGATTTCCATCGCCGTGGCCGTAGGCGATGTAGGCGACAAGCTGATCGAAAAGCTTTTGCCCCGCATCGACAACCTCCGTGTACGCAACGGCATGGAAGGCGAGGCCGACATGGGCCCGCTGGTGACTGCCCAGCACAAGGCCAAGGTCGAGGGGTACATCACCAAAGGTGTTGAAGAGGGTGCGCAACTGATCGTCGACGGTCGCAACTTCAAGGTGCCGGGTGCCGAGAATGGCTTCTTTGTTGGCGCAACCCTGTTTGATCAGGTCAAGCCCGAGATGACCATCTATAAGGACGAAATCTTCGGCCCGGTGCTGGGCATCGTGCGCGTGCCGGACTTTGCCTCGGCCGTCGAGCTGATCAATGCCCATGAATTTGGCAATGGCGTGTCCTGCTTTACCACCGACGGTGGCGTGGCCCGTGCGTTTGCGCGCTCCATTCAGGTGGGCATGGTAGGTATCAACGTACCGATTCCCGTCCCCATGGCCTGGCATTCCTTTGGCGGCTGGAAGCGCTCTTTGTTTGGCGACCACCATGCCTATGGCGAAGAAGGCATCCGTTTCTATACCCGTTACAAGAGCGTCATGCAGCGCTGGCCCGACAGCATCGCCAAGGGTGCCGAATTCAGCATGCCGACTGCTAAATAACCCATACCCCAAACCAGCACTGCGTTTATCGAATCCTGGAGAACAACAAGATGAGCCAGCCCTTACGTTTTGCCCTTAACCGCATGGTTGCCCCACGCCTGCCGTTGGAAGAGTTCATTTCGCTTGCTATCACGCTTAACGCGGATGCCATTGAGATCCGCAACGACCTCAAAGGCATCGAAATAGAGGATGGCACTCCCGCTTCACGCGTACGTCAGCTGTGCCAGGAGAAGGGCATCCGTGTGCTGTCGATCAATGCGCTGTATCCCTTCGATGTGTGGAATGACGAGCGTCGTGCCCAGACGTTAAAGCTGGCCGCCTACGCCCGCGACTGTGGCGCAGAGGGTCTGGTCATGTGCCCGCTCAATGATCCCAAAGACCCGCGTAGCGAGGCCGAACGCGCCCGTGACCTGCATACCGCGCTGACCGAGCTGGCGCCTATCCTGCGTGAGCACGGCATCCTGGGCTTTGTCGAACCGCTGGGCTTTGAGGAATGCTCGCTGCGCCGCAAGCGCGATGCCGTAGACGCTATCAATGCGGTTAGTGGGCGTGACGTGTTCCGTGTCGTGCATGACACCTTCCATCACCATCTGGCAGGCGAGCAGGAGTTCTTCCCTGAAATGACCGGCCTGGTACACATCTCGGGTGTGGAAGACGGTGCGTTGCCCTTGAATACCATCCGCGATGGCCACCGCGTGCTGGTGGGCGAGGCCGACATCCTGGGCAATGCCGCACAGGTTCGTGAGCTGCTCAAGCTGGGCTATAACGGCCACCTGTCGTTCGAGCCGTTCGCCGAAAGCGTCCATGCGCTGACGGATATTCAGCCGTCATTGCTAGCCAGCATGCAGCATCTGAAAGCACGTGTAGACGCTGCCGAAGGGCAGGCGGCCTAAGCAGAGACAGTACCTATAACAAAGGGCAAGGCAGGGCGGCACATGTCGCCCTGTACTCGACCCCAGGCGTGGAATTGAAAGGGTGACAACATGAGTACAACACGACTGACCATGGCCCAGGCGCTGGTGAAGTTTCTCGATAACCAGTACGTGAGCGTCGATGGGGTTGAAACCAAGTTCGTCAAAGGCATCTTTACCATCTTTGGGCACGGCAACGTGCTGGGGCTTGGGCAGGCGCTGGAGCAGGACGCTGGGGATCTAATCATCCATCAGGGCCGTAATGAGCAGGGCATGGTCCATGCCGCCGTAGGCTTTGCCAAGCAGAAGCTGCGTCGCCAGATTTATGCCTGCACCTCATCGGTCGGCCCAGGGGCTGCCAACATGATCACCGCGGCAGCCACTGCAACAGCCAACCGGATTCCAGTACTGCTCCTGCCGGGGGACGTCTACGCCAGTCGTCAGCCTGACCCCGTACTACAGCAGATCGAGCAGTCCCATGATCTCTCCATCAGCACCAACGATGCCTTCCGGGCCGTTAGTAAATACTGGGATCGCATCACCCGTCCCGAGCAATTGATGACCGCTGCCATCAATGCCATGCGTGTGCTGACCGACCCGGCCGAAACCGGTGCCGTAACCCTGGCCCTGCCGCAGGACGTGCAAGGCGAAGCCTACGATTACCCGAATTACTTTTTCCAGAAGCGCGTGCACCGCATCGACCGCCGCCCAGCCACTGAGGCCATGCTGGACGATGCCGTGGCGCTGCTCCAGGGCAAGCGCAAGCCGCTGCTGATTTGTGGCGGTGGGGTCAAGTACTCAGGCGCAGCCGAAGCCCTGCAGCGCTTTGCCGAGCGCTTCGAAATTCCGTTCGCCGAGACCCAGGCGGGTAAGAGCGCTATCGTCTCGGCCCATGAGCTGAACGTGGGCGGCATTGGCGAAACCGGGTGTCTTGCAGCTAACCTGCTGGCCAAGGAAGCTGATCTGGTTATTGGCGTTGGCACGCGTTACACCGATTTCACCACCTCGTCCAAGTGGATTTTCCAGAACCCGGACGTCCAGTTTATCAACCTCAACGCCAGTGCCTTCGATGCTTACAAACTCGATGCCATGCAGGTCGTAGCGGATGCGAAAGTGGGGCTGGATGCACTGGGCGAAGCCTTGGGTCCTACCGGCTACAAGGCGCAATGGGGCGGTGCTCCCCAGCAGGCCCGCGCCAAGCTCAAGGAGGAAATCGACCGTGTCTATAGCGTTGAATACGGCACCGAAAACTTTGTGCCGGAGATCGACGATCACCTGCCACGTGCCGTGCTCGAAGAGTTTGTCGAGCTGACCGGCTCCAGCCTGACCCAGAGCCGCGTGCTGGGTGCGCTGAATGAAACCCTGGCCAACGAAGACATCATCGTTGCCGCTGCCGGCAGCCTGCCGGGCGATCTACAGCGGGCCTGGCGCAGCAAGGGGACCAACACCTATCACCTGGAGTATGGCTACTCCTGCATGGGCTATGAAATCAATGCAGCGCTGGGCGTGAAGATGGCCGAGCCCGAGCGAGAGGTTTATGCCCTGGTTGGGGATGGCTCCTACATGATGCTTCACTCCGAACTGGCAACGTCCATTCAGGAGCGCCAGAAGATCAATGTGATTCTCCTGGACAACATGACGTTCGGCTGCATCAACAACCTGCAAATGGAGCACGGCATGGACAGCTTTGGTACCGAGTTCCGCTATCGCAACCCAGAAACCGGCAAGCTCGATGGCGGCTTTGTCCCGGTGGATTTCGCCATGAGCGCCGCCGCCTATGGCTGCAAAACCTACCGTGTGAAGACACTGGACGAACTTCATACCGCGCTGGAAGACGCACGTCGGCAGACGGTCTCCACGCTGATCGACATCAAGGTCCTGCCCAAGACCATGATTCACAAATACCTCTCCTGGTGGCGCGTCGGTGGTGCCGAAGTCTCCACCAGCGAGAAGGTCCAGGCAGTGTCACGCATGCTCAAGGAGAACACTGCCAAAGCGCGACAGTACTGATTTGCAGGGCGCCGATGGGTTGAGTGCAGCGCTGCCTATCACGCCCGGTATTACCCCAACGTTTTTCGAACAAGAATTCCAAACGGAGAATGACCATGACACTGCGTATCGGCGTAATCGGAACAGGGGCTATCGGACAGGATCACATTCGTCGGTGCAGTCATGCACTGGTGGGCAGTACAGTCGTGGCAGTCAACGACATCAATCAGGAGCAGGCCGCCAAGGTCGTCCAGCAGCAGGGCATTGAAGCCGAGGTTTATGCCAGCGGCCACGACCTGATCAATGCATCGGAAGTGGACGCGATTCTCGTCACCTCCTGGGGGCCAAGCCATGAAGAGTTCGTGCTGTCGGCCATCGCGGCCGGCAAGCCGGTCTTCTGCGAAAAACCGCTGGCCGTCACGGCAGAGGGCTGTAAGAAAATCGTCGAGGCTGAGATGGAGCATGGCAAGCGTTTGGTACAGGTCGGTTTCATGCGTCCTTACGATCAGGGCTATCGCGCGCTCAAGGCCGTGATTGACAGCGATAAGATCGGCGAGCCGCTGATGATCCACGCGGCGCACCGCAACCCGACGGTAGGCGAGTCCTATACCACCGAGATGGCCATCGTCGACACGCTGATCCACGAGATTAATGTCTTGAGCTGGCTGCTGGACGATCAGTATGTGTCAGCCCAGGTCATCTATCCCCGAAAGACGTCCCAGGCCTTTGCTCATCTGAAGGACCCACAGATTGTCCTGCTGGAAACTGCCAAGGGCACCCGTATCGACGTGGAAGTCTTCGTCAATTGCCAGTACGGCTACGACATCCAGTGCGAAGTCGTCGGCGAGCGTGGCATTGCCAAGCTGCCGGAGCCTGCTTCCGTTCAGTTGCGCAGCGGTGCCAAGTTGTCCACTGAAATCCTCATGGACTGGAAGCAGCGTTTCATCGATGCCTACGACGTGGAGCTGCAGGCGTTCATTGACGGTATCAAGGCGGGCAAGATCACCGGTCCATCCTCATGGGATGGTTACACCGCCGCCGTGACTGCCGATGCCTGCGTGGCTGCCCAGCGCAGCGGCGCCATCGAGCCGATCCGCCTGCCACAGCGTCCTGCCTTCTACGAGTAAGCCTTCCATAACAGATAAAAGGCCTCTCCTTCAGGGGAGGGGCCGCCACAGGAGAACAGATCATGCGTATTTGTCTGGACCCGAACATGTACCGTTTCCTGCCCATCCCCAAGATGGTGGATAAAGTAGCGGAGCTGGGTTACGAATACATCGAACTGTCCCCGCGGGACGATTTCCTGCCGTTCTATAAGTACCCACGCGTCGACAAGGCTCGGATCCGTGAATTCAGAAAGGCACTGAGCGATACCGGTGTAAAGCTGTCCTCGCTGCTACCGGTCTATCATTGGGCTGCACCGGATGAGGAGCTGCGCAAGGCAGCGGTTCGTAACTGGAAGCGCGCTATCGAGATCTCCGTAGAAATGGACTGCGATCTCATGAACACCGAATTCAGTGGTCAGTCGGACCAGCCGCTGGTGTGCGAAAACCAGTTCATGAAGTCCATGGAAGAGCTCCTGCCAATCTTCGAACGCGAAGGCATCAAGCTCGACATCCAGGCGCATCCCTATGACTTCAGCGAGCGCAACAACGAGTCGGTCGACCTGATCCGTGGCCTCGACAAAGACTTCGTGAACTACCTGTACGCTGCGCCACACACCTTTTTCTACGATGACGGCAAGGGCGATATCGCCTCGATGCTGCATTACGCCTGGGACAAACTGACCCACGTGATTATTGCCGACACCTGGAATCATCGAGCTTCGTCGGGCCTTCGTTATATCGTCAATCCGCCGGGCGTCAACGCCACCGTCCACCAGCACTTGGATATCGGGCAAGGCGAAGTGGACTGGGAGGCCTTCTTCTCTACGTTGCGGGAAATGAAATTCGACGGTATCGCTACCGTGGCGGTGTTTGGCTTCGAAGATCGAGCTGATGAATCGAGCCGCTTCATGCTGGAGCGGGTCAAGCGGGAGCTTGGCTAATCCATCTCTTTCGACCGGGAGCTGTTTACGGGCTCCCGGCTTGCACAGCCGTTATGCAGTGCTGCTGTTTCCCTAATAAAAAAGAACCCTGGCGCGCTTCGTTGTCCGACACGGGGTAGGCCTGTTATTGCTCGGAGGTTTTTATGCGTGTTGGTTTGGTTGGTTATGGTAAGGGTGGGCGTTTTTTCCATGCGCCTCTGATTACATCAGTGTCACCTATTGCCTTGGTGGGCGTTGTGACGCGCTCTCCCGAGCGCCGCGCCGAGTTGCAGCAGGATTACCCCGGTGTACCTGCCTACGATACGCTGGCTGACCTTATCGATGCGGGTGTAGATGCCGTGGTAATTTCCACGCCACCCGAAACCCGAGAGAAAATGGTTCTGGAGGCTATTTCCAGAGGCATTCCCGTGGTCAGCGATAAACCCTTTGCGTTGGATGAATCGCGTGCGCAGCTGCTGATCGGGGCCGCACGCGAAGCAGGCGTGCCGCTGACGGTTTATATGAACCGCCGTTGGGACTCGGATATCCGTACTGCTCGCCGAATGATTACCTCCGGCCAGCTGGGTGATGTCCTTACTTTCGAATCCCGTGTGGAGACCTTTGTCTCCGGCACTCGGGGTAATGCCAATGGCGGGGGCCTTTTGCGGGACCTGGGCAGCCATCTGGTCGATCAGGCGCTCTGGCTGTTTGGACCCGTACGCTCAGTTTATGCCGAGGTCCGCTTTGTAGATGAGCAGCAGCAACTCGATGAGGATTTCTTTGTGTCGCTTACCCACAAAAACGGGGTTGTTTCTCGTCTTTGGGGAAGCACGGTTCAACACAATCCCGGGCCTCGGCTCAAGGTCAATGGCACTGAGGGCTGCTATCGAATCGAGCACCTAGATGGGCAGGATCAGGCACTCCTGGCTGGACGTTCACCCAAGACCGAGCGTGACCGCTGGGGGGTTGAAGAACACCTGCGTTGGGGCTGGGTGCAGCATGGCGAAGAGCGTGAGCTAGTGCCTTCCGAGCAGGGTCGTTGGGATCTCTTCTATGAACACCTGGTAGCTGCCCTGAGCGGTAAAGGCGAGCTGCCAATCTCACTGGAAGATGCCCTGGAAACCACACGAGTGCTGGATGCTGCCCGCCGTAGTGCGCAGCAGGGTCAGGTCATTACTCTGGGCTGATCATCTTAGTTCCACCTCGATAAAAGCCTGGAGGCAAACATCCCTTCCAGGCCTTGCATCTAATGCAATCTGCCTTTTCTACCTAAATCGATTTAAACAAAAATAATTCTATGCATTGTTGCTTTAGAAATTAAATTCCAATAAAGTCTTTTTAGATTAATGATTTCACGATCCGTACAGCATCTGTACGGGCAGGCCGATAAAAACAAAAAGGTGCCGTCGATGAATGATGATCCCTTCTGCTTTCAGGCTGCTTTCCGGGCCATGCCGTCTCGCTTCTCCTTTCCAATCCTTTATCCATCTGATTCTTGTTGTCGTCCGGCTTGCCTGAAATTGGCTGCCGTCGAGAAGTAATGCGTTCCTGTCCGTAAGAAAGGGAGTCCCGCCCTGGGGCTCTGCTTGATCGTGATGCACTTCCACCCATAACACTCACAATATCTGGAGTCATTCATCATGCAGATGAGCAAACGAATCGCCGCCGCAGCCCTGTCGCTGTTCATGGCTACAACCACTATGGCAGCCGATATCAAGGTCGGGGTCAGCATGGCGCAGTTTGACGACAACTGGCTGACGTACCTGCGCGAGTCGATGGCCAGGAAAGCCAAGGATGAAGGCGTTCAGTTGCAATTCGAGGATGCCCGCAGCGATGTGGTCAAGCAGCTCAACCAGGTACAAAGCTTTGTAAGCCAGAAGGTCGACGCCATTATCGTCAACCCGGTCGATACTGCAGCTACCCGTAATATCACCGAGGCGGCGACGAAAGCCGGGATTCCGCTGGTGTATGTCAATCGCCGCCCTGATGAGGAAAACCTGCCAAAAGGCGTGGTTACAGTGACATCCAACGACCTGGAAGCCGGACGCCTGCAGATGCAGTACCTGGCCGATAAAATGGGCGGTAAGGGGAATCTGGTCATCATGCTGGGCGATCTGGCCAACAACTCCACGCATAACCGCACCAAGGGGGTAAAGGAGGTTCTGGCCAAGTATCCCGAGATCAAAGTAGTAGAAGAGCAGACGGCCAATTACATGCGTGACAAGGGCATGGACCTGATGAGCAACTGGCTCCTGTCAGGTAAGGAGTTCGATGCGGTTTCGTCCAACAACGATGAAATGGCAATTGGCGCGGCCATGGCGCTACAGCAGGCCGGCAAGGCAAAGGGCTCGGTATTGATCGGAGGCGTTGACGGCACGCCGGATGGTCTGGCCGCGGTCAAGCGCGGCATGCTGGCCGCATCTGTCTTCCAGGATGCCAAAGGGCAGGCTGATGGCGCTGTGGAAGCAGCCGTAAAGCTGGCAAAAAAGGAGCCGGTTGAGCAAAACGTTTGGATTCCCTATGAGCTGATCACGCCCGAGAATGTGGATTCGTTCCAGAGCCGCATCAAGCACTAACGCAACACCGTCTTTTGCGCCGCGTTCTGCGGCGCTACTTCCTCATTGATTCCAGTACGCGCCATGGACTCGCTTTTGCTGCTTTGCATAGGGTGGGGCAGCGGCAACACCTTGGCAGTTTAGTACGGAGCCGTGGTGCGCAACGGGCTGCTGATCCTCTGGCACCCGGCTCGGCATTATCGAGCACAGGTGTCTTTAGCGCTGACCGGCACAGCGCTCATATAGGTGTTCAGCTGGAACGCTTATGGTAGAGCAGGTTATTTATATAATGAAAAATAAATTCGGAAATTGCGTTGTAATGGAAAATTTATTCTAGTAGATTCTGATCCAAGGTTGACGACTGTAACGCACCTCCTCCACAGGAGGCGTGCACACCAACAAGAACAAACAGGTACTGTCGATGAAACCCTCTCTTCCTTACAGGACGACTCCGAGCGGTCTACCAGCCGTAGACCGTCGCGTACTCGCTTCGAGCCTCAGCTTGCTCAGCACACATGTCCCGCCGTACAACCAGCATGGTCCTTCGTCCTGCTCACGTCGCACTCCGAACAGAACCGTTCCGGCTCGGCGCTCTACCGCGTCGGGGTTTGCCTTTTTCGATGCCGGGATGATGCTGGCGCACAGGGCTTAAGGAGTCACCATGAAGCGCTGTCTGGGTTTGCTGTTCTGCCTGCTTATCTCTCCGCTGGCCTGGTCCGATATGAAAATCGGTGTGGCGGTCGCACAGTACGATAACTACATCGCCTACCTTGTTCAGGCCATGCAGGCGCGTGCCAAAGAGATACCCGGTGGCGCCTCCCTGCAACTTGAGGATGCGGGTGGTGATGTAGTGCGTCAGCTAGGGCAGGTTGAAAACTTCATCAGCCAGAAAGTTGATGCCATCATCGTCAACCCGGCTGATACGGCCGCGACCCGCAAGATCACTGAGCGCGTTACCCAGGCGGGTATCCCGCTGGTTTATCTCAACAGCCGCCCTGAAGTAGACAGTTTCCCGGTAGGTGTCGTGTTTGTAGGCACGGATGAGCGTCGCATCGGCCAGATGCAAATGGAGTATCTCGCCGAAAAGATGGGCGGCAAGGGAAACCTGCAAGGTGACATCTGGGTTCCGGTGCAGCTGGTTACCCCCGAGAACTATCAGCAATTCCAGAGTAAATAACGATCAGACGCCAGCGCCCTGCTTCAGCTGGCGCTCACGAACGTTCCGAGGAGAAGAATAAGATGCTCGGCTCAACTACTGCTGTAACGCCCTTAACCTACAAACAGATCAATTACGAAGCCGACCCCATGGGTACGGAGTACCTGCTGGAAATCCTGAACGTCAGCAAAGGCTTTCCAGGCGTTGTGGCTCTATCCGATGTGCAGCTCCGTGTTCGTCCAGGCACTGTGTTGGCGCTGATGGGAGAAAACGGGGCGGGTAAATCCACCCTCATGAAGATCATTGCAGGAATTCATCAGCCCGACAGTGGCGAGATTCGCTTGCGTGGCAAGCCCGTGACGTTCGAAACGCCGCTGGCCGCCCTGCAGTCAGGCATCGCCATGATCCATCAGGAGCTCAACCTGATGCCCCACATGACCATTGCCGAAAACATCTGGTTGGGCCGTGAACCGCTCAATGCCCTGCACATGGTCGATCATGGTGCCATGCACCGTAATACCGAAGCGCTGCTGGCGCGCCTGCGGATTGATCTCGATCCTGAAGAGCCGGTCGGCAACCTCAGCATTGCTGGCCGGCAAATGGTCGAGATTGCCAAGGCGGTCTCCTACGACTCCGATATCCTCATCATGGACGAGCCCACCTCAGCCATTACCGAAAAGGAAGTAGCTCACCTGTTCTCGATCATTGCTGACCTTAAGGCGCAGGGAAAGGGCATCATCTATATCACGCACAAGATGGATGAAGTTTTCCAGATTGCCGATGAGGTCGCGGTCTTCCGGGATGGTTCCTACATCGGCCTGCAGCGTGCGGAAAGCATGGATGGCGACAGCCTGATCTCCATGATGGTAGGCCGTGAGCTGACTCAGCTGTTTCCCGAACGTACCGCTCCGACCGACAAGGTCATGCTCTCGGTACGCAACCTGTCCCTGGACGGTATCTTCAAAGACGTATCGTTCGACCTGCGTGCGGGTGAAATCCTTGGCATCGCCGGCCTTATGGGGTCGGGGCGTACCAACGTAGCCGAAACCCTGTTTGGTGTCACGCCAGCCACCAGCGGGGAAATCTACCTGGACGGTGAAAGGATCACCATGAGCGACCCCTGTCTGGCGATTCAGAAAGGCCTAGCGCTCCTGACCGAGGACCGGAAGGACACCGGCATTTTTCCATGCCTGTCGGTTCTGGAGAACATGGAGGTCGCGGTCCTGCCCAATTACAGCGGTAGCGGTTTTGTCCAGCAAAAACCACTGCGCGACCTCTGCGAAGACATGTGCAGGAAGCTGCGCGTCAAGACGCCTTCGCTGGAGCAGTGCATTGCCAACCTGTCCGGCGGTAATCAGCAAAAAGCGTTGCTGGCACGGTGGCTGATGACCAACCCGCGTGTCCTCATTCTGGATGAGCCGACGCGAGGGGTCGACGTAGGTGCCAAGGCTGAGATCTACCGGCTGATTTCTCTGCTGGCCAGTGAAGGCATGGCCGTCATCATGATCTCGTCCGAACTGCCTGAAGTGCTCGGCATGAGCGACCGCATCCTGGTCATGCATGAAGGGGAAGTGACTGGCGTGCTCGACCGCGACGAGGCCACGCAAGAACGGATCATGCATCACGCATCCGGAATCAGAGCGATTCACTGAGTAGGGGCGGAGGTTTTCTCCGCATATCGATACGCATAGCGGCCTGGCAGTAGTCAGCGGGCACGTTCGCCTGGGCGAAAGCAGGAGAAGAGGAAATCACTATGAATGCTATCACTGAAAACAAAACAGCTGAGGTACCCAGGAAGACCAAGCGGCGTATTCCTACTGAAGTGGGTATTCTGCTCGTACTATTGGGTATTGGCTTAGTGTTCGAGCTGTTCGGCTGGGTCATGCGTGATCAGAGCTTTCTCATGAACTCCCAGCGCCTGGTGCTGATGATTCTCCAGGTTTCCATCATTGGTCTTCTAGCCATTGGCGTTACCCAAGTCATTATCACCACAGGAATCGATCTGTCTTCGGGCTCCGTGCTTGCGCTTTCCGCAATGGTTGCGGCCAGCCTGGCGCAAACATCCGATTTTGGCCGAGCGGTCTTCCCCTCATTGACCGACATGCCGGTTTGGGTGCCGATCATGGCCGGATTAGGCGTGGGACTGCTGGCCGGCGTCATTAACGGAAGCATTATTGCCGCTACCGGCATTCCTCCTTTCATCGCCACGCTGGGCATGATGGTGTCGGCCCGCGGTCTGGCGCGTTATTACACCGAAGGTCAGCCCATCAGCATGCTGTCCGACTCGTACACCGCCATTGGCAGCGGTGCCATGCCGGTCATCATCTTTCTGGTCGTGGCTGTCATCTTTCATATGGCCCTGCGGTATACCAAATACGGCAAGTACACCTATGCCATTGGCGGCAACATGCAGGCGGCTCGCATCTCGGGCATCAACGTCAAGCGCCATCTGATCATCGTCTATAGCATCGCTGGCCTTCTGGCAGGCCTCGCCGGTGTCGTTGCCTCGGCCCGAGCCGCTACAGGTCAGGCGGGGATGGGTATGTCCTACGAGTTGGATGCGATTGCCGCCGCCGTGATTGGCGGTACCAGCCTGGCGGGCGGTGTAGGGCGTATTACCGGAACGGTCATCGGCGCCCTGATTCTGGGCGTCATGGCCAGCGGCTTTACCTTCCTCGGGGTCGACGCCTACATCCAGGACATCATCAAGGGCATCATCATTGTGGTGGCCGTTGTCATCGACCAGTACCGAAATAAGCGCAAGGCCAAGCGCTAAACGGTTTTCCACGTCTTGGCTCGTCGTTTCCAGGCGAGCCTTTTTTATTCTGCAATGTGTGCTCTGCAAGTCAGTTCCGGTCGCTGTTCGGAACCTTGATCGACCGGAAACTCTCCATTCATAAGAGACCTCAACGGTTATAAGGAGACTGCTTGATGAGTACCGCCGCCACGATCACTTTCGCACAGCTTTGCCCAGGAGACCGCTTCACCTTGCAGGATGATGATCGCCTGTTTACCAAACTGAGCGATACGAGTGCCCGAGAACACAGCACACATTCCATCAACCTGAAGGAGGAAGGGTTCGGCTACCAGGACGACCCTGTCCAAGACCTCCCAGGTGAGACACCTGTTGAGTACGTTCCGGTTGGCGGTCCTTTGCGGGTTAGCGGTTGATCATGTAAGCGGCCTGCTTCCAATGTGCCCTTGTTCCAGCGGAGGTGCTGTCGCTGTCACGCTTCTGGGCAGGGGCGACATTATGTCCTAGTAAAAACGTCCTATTGACTTTTCAAGACGCTACAATAGCGACCTCATGATTCGATGGCGTTATGACATCAACTGTCATGACAATTCGCCTTCATACCAAATCCCGCACTAATTAAATCGATAACCGCGGAGCTTAACTATTCGCGGCGCCTTGCTGTTTCTAAAAAAGGCCCCGCTTTGCCTGGCCAGCGAATGGCCCTTTTGGAGAAGTAAATGCTAAAGGATTTTTTGCGTGTAGCCGTTTTGGGCGTCAGTCTTGTTAGTGCCTCTTGCTGGGCGGCCATTACCCCTGAAGAAGCGATGAACATGGCTGGCCTTCAGCGCACGCTGGGCCAACGCATGGCCAAGGATTACCTGATGATGGGGTCCGGTGTTCGCGTAGACGTTGCAGCCAAGCAGCTCAAGGACACCGTTACACTGTTCGACAACCATCACAAATTGCTTGTCGAGTTCGCACCGAATACTGAAATTCGCAGCAAACTCAGCGAGATAGAGAAGACTTGGCAGGAGTACAAGCAGCTGGTTCAGGCTAATCCTGACAAGGATCAGGCCGTCGCCATGCTGGACGTCAGTGATCAGCTCCTGGATCAGTGCCAAAAGCTGACGGATCTCGTGGCAAAGAACAACGGTGGTGAGTCTTCCCGTCTGGTGAACCGTAGTGGTTGGAACCGAGTGCTAAGCCAGCGGATCGCCATGCTGTACATGGCCAAGAACTGGGGTGTGCAGGCGCCCGGGCTGGACGAGGCGTTTGACAAGTCCGTCGGTGAGTTCGATACCGTCATGACAGAACTTAATACTGCGGGCACGCCTAACCCTGAAATTGCCACTTCGCTGCGTAAAGCCGAAGCTCAGTGGAAATTCACCCGCACAGCGGTAGACCTTACCACTCCCGACAACTATGTCCCCACAGCAATGGCCTCCAGTGCCGATACGCTGTTCAAGCAGATGAACGAGCTGACACGGCTGTACGCGGGGCTATCTGCCGGCAACTGACCGATACCTATGCTGAGGGCCATTCTGTCGTATCGGCAGAATGGCCTTTATTGCTTCGTCCTCCATTTTGCTCACGCTACCTTTATTTCTTCCTGAAAGATTAACGCAGCACTTCTGTAAAAGAGCTGAAGTGAGTTGTCGTGATGGAGTCGTTATGAGCAACTGTGCCTGATCTGGAGAGAGCATTCGAGGCATTGGTAAGAGACTTTGAAGCACTATTTGGCAAGCAGGAACGCCAAATCAAGTGACTGCTGTTGCCTTATGCAAGGTTAAGGCGCAGTGGAAATTTATCACCATGGCCGCTGGTTTTTCCCAGCCTAACCAGTCCGTGCCTACTGCCATGGTTACCAGTACCGACAAGCTATACGACAAGGTCAACGAGCTGACTCAGCTGCATGCGGCTTTGCCAGTCAACCAGTAGGCGTAAGTTGCTGCTGTCTTGAGCATGTGCAGGTAGAAGGAAAAGGGAGCGGACCTGCGTCGCAGGTCCGCTGAGCAGATCAGACGTTGAAGCGGAAGTGCATGACGTCGCCATCCTTGACGATATAATCCTTACCTTCCAGGCGCCATTTGCCTGCTTCCTTCGCGCCATTTTCACCCTTGTACTGAATAAAGTCGTCATAGGCGACCACTTCGGCGCGGATGAAGCCTTTCTCAAAGTCAGTGTGAATCACGGCAGCTGCCTGTGGCGCGGTAGCGCCCACCTTGACGGTCCAGGCACGAACCTCCTTCACTCCGGCAGTGAAATAGGTCTGTAGATTCAGCAGTTCATAGCCAGCGCGGATTACGCGGTTCAGGCCGGGTTCTTCCAAGCCTAGCGACTCAAGGAACATATCCTTTTCCTCACCATCATCCAGCTCGGCAATTTCAGCTTCGATTTTGTTGCATACCGGAACAACAATTGCGCCTTCTTCGGCAGCAATGCCTTTGACGATATCCAGATGAGGATTGTTTTCGAATCCGTCTTCAGCCACGTTGGCGATATACATGACCGGCTTGCTGGTCAGCAGATGAAAGCCGCGTACCATGCGCTTCTGTTCGTCATCCATGTCCTTCAACAGGCTGCGCGCAGGCTTTCCTGCTTCGAAATGAGGAATCAGCTTTTCAAGAAGTGCTTTTTGAGCTACTGCCTCCTTGTCGCCGCCCTTGGCGTTGCGAACCACTCGCTGCAATTGCTTCTCACAGCTTTCCAGGTCCGCAAAGATCAGCTCAAGGTCAATGACCTCAATGTCTCGCTTGGGGTCAACGGAGTTGGCTACGTGAATAACGTTTTCGTCTTCAAAGCAGCGAACCACATGAGCAATGGCATCGGTTTCGCGGATGTTGGCCAGGAACTTGTTTCCAAGGCCTTCGCCTTTGGATGCGCCTTCTACCAGGCCGGCGATATCCACGAACTCCATGGTTGTAGGGATTACGCGCTCGGGCTTGACGATCTCGGCCAGTGCGTTGAGTCGAGCGTCAGGCATTGGCACTATGCCGCTATTCGGCTCGATGGTGCAGAACGGAAAGTTTTCTGCAGCAATGCCGGACTTGGTGAGGGCGTTGAATAGAGTGGACTTGCCAACGTTGGGCAAGCCGACGATGCCACAGTTAAATCCCATGAAATTGTCCCTCGCGGAGTAGGTTAGGCCTTCTGGCTATGCAAGCGCTGCATGGCACGGGTCCAATCCCCGGCCAGAATGTCCGGCAGCACGCCGAGGGCAAAATCGATACTGGTATCCAGCAGCTCCTGTTCGGCACGTGGCGCGCGGCCCAATACGTAGCCGGAGACTAGACTGCTATGCCCCGGATGGCCAATGCCAAGCCGTAGGCGATGAAAACCGTTTTGGTTGCCCAATTGGGCAATGATATCGCGCAAGCCGTTATGACCACCGTGCCCGCCACCTTTTTTCAACTTGGCAACACCCGGCGGCATATCCAACTCATCGTGGGCGACCAGAATGGATTCCACAGGAATACGGTAAAAACCTGCAAGCGCCGCAACAGCTTGGCCGCTACGGTTCATGTAGGTCGTAGGAATCAAGAGGCGAACATCATGGCCGTCATGTGTAAATCGGCCCGTCAGGCCATGATACTTGCGATCAGCGACCAGATTGACATGATGTTGAGCAGCAAGACGTTCAACAAAAAGGGCCCCCGCATTATGCCGCGTCTGTTCGTATTCAGCGCCTGGATTACCCAAGCCAACGATCAGTTGTACGGCAGTCATAACGGGAGCCCTTCTTCCTAAGTTTGTCTATGAGGTTAAGGCAGCGACTATACAGACAGAGTAACCCTATCGAGAAGCGCATCAGGGCGATGCGCTCATAATAGTCTGCTGTAGAGGCGTTACCTTCTCCTCAACAAGCCTTAGGCAATGCCTTACTCAGCAGAACCTTCGCCTTCGCCTTCGCCCTCAGCCGGAGCCTGGACGCGGGACAGGTGGATGCTTGCTACTGGCAGGTCGCTGCCATGAGCCAGGGATACCAGCTCAACGCCAGCCGGCAGCTTCAGGTCGCTCATGTGAACAATCTGGTTCAGCTCGACCTTGGACATGTCGACTTCGATGAACTCAGGCAGGTCTTTTGGCAGGCAAGAGACTTCTACTTCGTTCACGTTGTGCGAAACTTCACCGCCGCCTTGCTTAACGCCAATGGCAGCTTCCTGATTGATGAAGTGCAGCGGAACGGTTGCGGTCAGCTTTTGGCCAGCCACTACACGCAGGAAGTCAGCATGCATAACGTAGCCCTTGGCAGGGTGACGCTGCAGTGCCTTGATCAGAACGCTTTCGTTCTGGCCGTCAACGTTCAGGTTGATTACGTGGCTGAAAGCAGCCTCGTTGTTCAACAGCTTGGCCAGATCCTTGCCTTCAAGCGTAACGGATACAGGCGCTTTTTCACCGCCGTAAATTACGGCAGGAACTTGTTCAGCATTACGACGCAGGCGGCGGCTCGCACCTTTCCCCAGGTCGGAACGCGCTTGGGCATTCAGAGTAAAGTCGACCATTTGTAGTCTCCTAAAAAAGACAATTGCCTGAGTCGCTTGCGACCAGCGATCAGACCATTGACTAAAAAGCCCCGCATGATGCGGGGCCGTTATACCAACACCAGTTCTTAACGGAACATGGCGCTGATGGATTCCTCATTGCTGATACGACGCACAGCTTCGGCTACCACTGGAGCAATGTCCAACTGGCGGATACGAGTGCAGGCTTGCGCAGCAGCAGAAAGCGGAATGGTGTTGGTAACGACAAGCTCATCAAGAACGGAAGTGTTGATGTTCTCGATTGCGCGTCCGGAAAGCACGGGGTGCGTGCAATACGCCAATACCTTGGATGCACCATGCTCTTTCAGAGCCTTGGCGGCATGGCAAAGTGTACCGGCTGTATCAACCATGTCGTCGACTAGCACGCAGGTGCGGCCTTCGATGTCGCCAATGATATGCATCACTTCGGACTGGTTGGCTTTCGGACGGCGTTTGTCGATGATCGCAAGATCTACGCCCAGGCTTTTAGCCACGGCGCGTGCGCGAACAACACCACCAATGTCGGGAGAAACAATCATCAGGTTCTCGAAACGCTGGTCTTCGATATCGTCAACCAGAGCGGGGGAGCCATAGATGTTATCAACGGGAATGTCAAAGAAACCCTGAATCTGGTCGGCATGAAGATCGACAGTCAGAACTCGGTTGACACCGACAACGGTAAGCATGTCAGCCACTACTTTAGCGCTAATAGCAACGCGTGCGGAGCGCGGGCGGCGATCCTGACGTGCATAGCCGAAGTAGGGGATAACAGCAGTGATTCGGGTAGCTGAGGACCGACGGAAGGCATCAGCCATCACGACCAGTTCCATCAGATTATCGTTCGTAGGTGCACAGGTCGGCTGAATCAGGAAGACGTCCTTACCACGAACGTTTTCGTTGATCTCGACGCTGATTTCGCCATCGGAGAATTTACCGACGGAAACATCACCTAGAGGAATGTGCAGCTGACGCACAATGCGCCGTGCCAGATCGGGGTTAGCGTTCCCCGTAAAGACCATCATCTTGGACACGCTGCAGTACCTGTCGGCTGAGGGTGGACCTGATGAAAAGGAAATGGCAGGGGCGGCTGGATTCGAACCAACGCATGGCAGGATCAAAACCTGCTGCCTTACCGCTTGGCGACGCCCCTGTGACGTTTCAGATACAGTTGTATCTGTTTCTCAGAACAAACTTCTCAGTTTACGGTGCAACATTGAAGTGTTGCTTCCTTTAGCTACGAAGCTTGGCAGGGTAGCTGGAAGTTGGTCCGCAACTTTAACAGCTTCGGTCTGATTTGGGAACCCCCCAAATATGCAACTGCCAGTGCCGGTTAATCTAGCTGAAACAAATTTGTTTAGCAAGATCAAAGCGTTACGTATTTCTGGATAACGCTTTTCTACCACGCTCTGGCAATCGTTTCGACCGCCCCACTCGAGAACGGGGCGAACTTTACTGGGAGGCGTGTCACGTGTCAACAGGGGATCGTCAAAAATTTCTGCTGTACTTACAGACACTTGCGGAACAGCTACCAGATACCAGGGCTCTTCTATCTCTACCGGCGTCAGTCGCTCACCAATCCCTTCCGCCCAGGCTGCCTTGCCTCGCACGAATACCGGAACGTCCGCGCCAAGGGTAAGGCCAAGCTCTGCCAGTGCCTCTTCGCTGACGTTGAGCTTCCAGAGGTAATTCAGCCCGAGCAGAGTAGTCGCTGCATTCGAGCTGCCGCCTCCGATACCACCGCCCATAGGCAGCCGCTTATCCAGCCAGATATCCGCTCCAAGAGAGCAGTGAGTTGTCTGTTGGAGAAGCCGAGCGGCACGAACGATCAGGTTGGAATCATGTTCAACATCGGGAAGGACGGTATGCAACCGGATCTGACCGTCATCACGCAACGCAAACTTGAGCTCATCGGCATAGTCCACGAACTGAAACAGTGTCTGCAACTCGTGGTAGCCGTCGTCGCGCCGACCCAGGATATGAAGGAAAAGGTTCAGCTTGGCTGGGGCCGGTAAGGTCAACACGTCTTTCATTGGCCTAGCTGGCGTGGCTGCCAGTCCTTGATAACCAGTGTCACATCGAGGTCCTGACCTTTGAGCTTCAAGCGCTCGGGCAGGCTATAGCCATTCTGTTCGGTGTAACGGGTGTACTCTACGGTCCAGCCGTCCTGGACGAGGCGGGACAGGTGACTGTCGCCGTCCAGTGTAAGTTGGCTGCGGCTGTCTGGAGCTGGAAGCCCACGCACCCACCAGAGCAAATGGGAAACGGGTAAGCGCCAGCCGAGCTGCTGCTCAAGAAGCGCCTCGGGGGAGTCTGCGTGGTAACGCCCCTGATTGGCTACCTCCAGCGTGACGTCGTCTGGGCGTCCCGTCAGACGAGCTGCGCCACGGCCTAGAGGTCCCGACAGGCGTATATCGAAATACCCTTGCCGCTGAAGCCAGAATAGGGTGCCACTGCCGGAATCATTGGGAGCACGGATACCTACCTTGCCGTTGATCTGCCAACCGTCCAGCTTCGTAATGTGTGCCTTGTGAGCCTTCCAGGCCGCGCTGTTGCCATGCCCTTCGACCGTTTCATGGGGCACTTGACCCGCGCACCCGGCCAGGAGTGCCAGAAATGCCATTATGAGGATAAAGCGGATATTGAGTTTCACAGTGTTTCTGAGCCTGTCAATCGTTTAAGCGTGCTACGTAGCACAGCGTTATCAGGGGACTGTTCAGCCGCCGCCGCCCATACCTTGCGTGCTTCCTGCTTCTTGCCTCGCGCCCAGAGAACTTCGCCCAGATGTGCGCCGATCTCGGTATCAGGGAAGCGCTGAAGAGCTTGGCGTAGATACTGCTCTGCAAGATCAAGCTTGCCCTGGCGGTAATTGATCCATCCCATGCTATCGAGGATAGCGGGATCATCAGGATTGATCTGATGAGCTTTCTCGATCAGCGTGCGTGCTTCGGCGTAGCGGGTCGTACGGTCGGCCAGGGTGTAGCCGAGCGCATTGAGCGCCATGGCATTGTCGGGATCCTGCTTGAGAATAAGGCGTAGATCCCTTTCCAATTGACCAAGGTCTCCGCGCTTCTCCGATACCATGGCACGGGTATAGAGTAAATTGAGGTCGTTTGGATACAGCTTGAGGCCCTGCTGAATGGTATTCCAGGCCGCCTCCGACTGATTGTTGTTGGTCAGGCTTTCGGCCTCGAGCAGGTAGAGCTGGACCGCATAGTCAGGCTGGCGTTGGCGAGAGGCCGCAAGAAGCGATTTGGCTTCTTCGAATCGCCCCTGACCCATCAGGATTTCAGCCTGACGCTGCTGGGCGGGTAGGTAGTCGCTACCCGGGCCGACCAATGCGTATTGGGTCAGCGCCTGTTCGGGATCATTCAATTCCTCGGCGACACGCCCCAGGTTGAAGTGGGCCGCGTCCACGTGGCTACCACGCTGGACCAGTTCTTCCAGATAGGTGCGTGCGTCAGTCCAGGCCTCGGCTTCCAGGCATACCAATGCCAGGGAAAAGCGAAGGTCGTCATCGTCGGGAAACTGTGCGACCAGGTCCGCAAACTCCTGCTTGGCCTGATCAAGCTTGTTTAGCTCAACCAGCAGGCGGGCATGAGCGAGGCGCAGACGTTTATCGTCCAGATGCTCCTTGATTCCATTTTCCAGCAGCGGAAGGGCTTCCTTGCTACGACCAAGACTCTGAAGCATGCGGGCTCTGAGCAGCAGCGGTGCCACTTCATGTCTGGCGGCAGGGTGATCTTCCAGTAACGTCAGCGCCTCGTCGACTCGTCCGTCCTGCTGAAGCAGCAATGCCTTGCCGAACAGCAGTTGGCCGTTCTCGGGGTACTTGGCCTGAAGGCGATCAAAGCTTTTGAGCAGGCCCGCGCGGGTGTCTGCGTCCGTCTCGGCTGCCGACAGGGCAAGAAAATCGAAATGGGTGTCGCCCTGGCCCTGCAGAACTTTCTCCATGTAGGTCATGGATTCGTCATATTGGCCGGCACGTGCCAACATGATGGCAGCAGCGCGTTGGGCATCAAGGTTGTCTGGCGCGTTCTTCGCCCATATAACAGAGGTATCCAAGGCGGAACTGTCTGCACCCAGGTATTCTGCGATGCGAAACGCGCGTTCGGCTACGCCGGGATCCTGAGTGCTCTGGGCCTGTTCGACGTAATTGGCCAATGCAATATCGAATCGATTGCGTTGCCCGGCCAGTTCTGCAACCAGCAGGTCATATAAGGTGTCTTCCCTGAAGGAGCCGTACTTTTCCGGCTGGGCTGGCGCAGCAGCAGGTGTAGCCTGTTCAGGTTTGGTTTGTTCGGAATTCGTGTGGCTAGCCAGGTTTTGGCAGCCACCCAATAGCAGCGCAGTGGTCAGCAGCGCGAGATATTTAGTCATGAGATCGAAACGGCCTCTCTGCATTCAGCCCATCATGCCACAAGGTATTAGGCAAGCACATGGGCCTGATAGTTGTCGTTCAATCGACGACGTAGGACAATTACCGGCTTTCCAAAAAACTTAGCGATTCTGCATGGCTTTCCTCGCGCTTGGCATCAATCACAAGACCGCCTCAGTGGATGTACGCGAACGCGTAGCGTTCACCCCTGAGCAAATGGTAGAGGCATTACGGCAACTGTGCCGGGAGACCTTGAGTCGCGAGGCGGCCATTCTGTCGACCTGTAACCGTAGTGAGCTCTATCTGGAAATGGAGCAGCCCCTTCCGGACAGCGTTCTGGCATGGCTCGCCCACTATCATCATCTCTCGCTGGATGAGCTGCGTGCCTGCGCGTACATTCATGAGGATGACGAGGCGGTCCAGCACATGATGCGTGTAGCGTCCGGTCTGGACTCTATGATCCTGGGCGAACCGCAGATTCTGGGCCAGATGAAATCAGCCTACGCGGTAGCACGCGAAGCGGGCACCGTAGGCCCCTTGTTAGGGCGTCTTTTTCAGGCAACGTTCAACACGGCGAAAAGTGTCCGTACCGATACCGCCATTGGCGAAAACCCGGTTTCGGTTGCCTTTGCTGCGGTAAGCCTGGCTAGGCAGATCTTCAGTGATCTCAATCGCAGCCAGGCGCTTTTGATTGGCGCAGGAGAAACCATTACGCTGGTGGCAAGGCACCTTTACGAGCAGGGCGTCAAGCGGATTGTGGTCGCCAACCGGACACTCGAGCGCGCCAGTCACCTGGCAGAGCAGTTCGGGGCGCATACGATTCTGCTTGCCGATATTCCGGAAGAGCTGCCCAATAGCGACATCGTGATCAGCTCGACGGCAAGCCAGTTGCCCATCCTGGGTAAAGGTGCCGTTGAGCGTGCGCTCAAGCAGCGCAAGCACAAGCCGATGTTCATGGTGGATATTGCAGTGCCGCGCGATATCGAGCCGGAGGTTAGCGAGCTGGACGATGTGTACCTGTACACCGTCGACGATCTGCATGAGGTCATCACCGAGAACCTTAAGAGCCGGCAGGGCGCTGCCCAGGCGGCCGAAAAGCTGGTGCTGGCTGGGGTCGATGAGTTCATGCATCGTCTGCGTGAGCTGGCAGCGGTGGATGTATTGCGAGCCTACCGGCAACAGGCCGAGCAGATGCGTGATGACGAACTGGCTCGTGCTCAGCGGCAGCTCGCCAATGGTGTTGCGCCTGATCAGGTGCTGGCCGCGCTGGCACGTAGCCTGACCAACAAGTTGTTGCACGCGCCTAGTGTGCAACTCAAGAAATTGTCTGCTGAAGGGCGCATCGATGCGCTGGCTTTGGCTCAGGAACTGTTCGCTCTCGACGAGGGCGTGGATAAAAAATGAAAGCCTCTCTGCTGCAAAAGCTCGATGGATTAAATGATCGTTTCGAGGAGCTGACAGCGCTGCTCGGTGATGCCGATGTAATCAGTGACCAGACCCAGTTTCGTGCTTATTCGAAGGAATATGCGGAAATCGAGCCGGTCATCATGGCGCTTCGGGAATTTCGCAAGGTGCAGGCCGATCTGGAAGGCGCTCGTGCCCTGCTAAAGGACAGCGACCCGGAAATGCGGGCCATGGCCGAAGAAGAGGCCGAGCAGGCAGAAGCCGCGCTGATCGACCTGGAAAATCAGCTACAGCGAATGCTGCTGCCTCGCGATCCTAATGACAGTCGCAACGTTTTCCTTGAGATTCGTGCCGGAACCGGTGGGGATGAGGCCGCCATTTTTGCCGGGGATCTGTTCCGCATGTATTCGCGCTATGCCGAGCGTCAAGGCTGGCGCATAGAGGTCATGTCCGAGAACCTGGGCGAGCATGGTGGCTACAAGGAAGTGATTGCCCGTGTAGAGGGCGACAACGTCTACGCCAAGCTCAAATTCGAGTCTGGTGCCCATCGTGTCCAACGGGTTCCCGAGACCGAGTCTCAAGGGCGAATCCATACATCGGCCTGTACGGTGGCTGTGCTGCCGGAACCTGATGAGCAGGCAGCTGTGGAGATCAGCCCGGCGGATTTGCGTATTGATACCTATCGCTCCTCCGGCGCCGGTGGTCAGCACGTCAACAAAACCGAGTCGGCCATTCGTATTACGCACCTTCCCAGCGGTATTGTCGTTGAGTGCCAGGAGGAGCGTTCACAGCACAAGAACCGCGCCAAGGCCATGGCGTGGTTGGCGGCCAAGCTCAATGACCAGCAACAGGCGGCACATCAGCAGGCTATCGCCAGCACCCGTAAATTGCTGGTAGGCTCAGGGGATCGTTCCGAGCGTATCCGGACCTATAATTTTCCACAGGGCCGTGTGACCGATCACCGTATCAACCTGACCTTGTACTCTCTGGGTGAAGTCATGGAGGGCGCGGTGCAACAGGTCATCGAGCCTCTCCTGCAGGAATATCAGGCCGACCAACTGGCGGCCTTGGGGGACTGATATGGCCACTATCGGGGCATTGCTCAAGGAAGCGCGCCTGCCGGATTCACCCAGCGAGCGTCTGGATGCCGAATTGCTGTTAGCGGCTGCGCTGGGAAAGCCGCGTAGCTTCCTGCGTACCTGGCCTGAACGTATTGTGACGCGTGAAGCCAAGGATCTTTACAGCACCTTTATCGAGCGTCGTCGAGATGGGGAACCGATAGCTTATATCCTGGGCCATCAAGGGTTCTGGTCGCTCGATCTCGAGGTCTCGCCTGATACCCTGATACCGCGCCCTGACACGGAGCTTCTGGTTGAAACTGCGCTGGCTCTGACAGGTGCCGAACGCAGACGCGTGCTTGACCTGGGAACAGGTACTGGTGCCATCGCCCTGGCGCTGGCCCATGAGCGTGCGCAGTGGCAGGTAATGGGGGTGGATCGTGTAGACGGCGCGGTAGTGCTCGCTGAGCGAAATCGGGCACGACTGGGCATTTCGAATGCCTCTTTTCAGCAAAGTCATTGGTTCGCTGCGCTTTCCGCAGAGCGGTTTGACGTCATTGTCAGCAATCCTCCCTATATTCCACACAATGATCCGCATCTTGATGAAGGGGATGTTCGCTACGAGCCTGCCTCTGCATTGGTTGCGGGTGACGATGGTCTAGATGATATTCGCCTTATCGTTCAGCAGGCCCCGGAACATTTGTTATCCAGTGGATGGCTGCTTCTGGAACATGGGTTCGATCAGGCTCCAGCGGTCAGGTCGCTACTGACTGAGCAGGGCTTCATATCGGTCGAAAGCCGTCGCGATCTGGGTGGGCATGAGCGCGTGACACTGGGGCAGCGGCCGTGCTGAGCGATGCGGAGCTGTTGCGCTACAGTCGGCAGATTCTGTTGCCTCAGATCGATATAGAAGGGCAGCTGCGTCTCAAGCAGGGCAGGGCGCTGATCATAGGCCTTGGTGGCCTGGGCTCCCCGGTTGCGCTGTATCTGGCCGCCGCGGGTGTGGGTGAGTTGCATCTTGCCGATTTCGACACGGTCGACATGACCAATCTGCAGCGGCAGGTCATCCATGACACGGCCCAGGTAGGGCGTAGCAAAGTCGATTCGGCGCTGGATCGGCTGCAGGCGATCAATCCTGAAATCACCTATAACGCTTACCGAACTGCCTTGGATGCCGACTCCCTGGCTGCAGCGGTCGAACGCGTAGACGTCGTGCTGGACTGCTCCGATAATTTTTCCACTCGAGAGGCCGTGAATGCCGCATGTGTATCCGCGGCTCGGCCTTTGGTAAGTGGTGCCGCCATTCGACTTGAAGGGCAGCTCAGCGTATTCGACCCAAGACGTGAAGACAGTCCGTGTTATCACTGCCTCTACGGTCATGGCAGCGAGACGGAGCTAACCTGCAGTGAAGCTGGGGTCGTAGGGCCTTTGGTAGGGCTGGTAGGAAGCCTTCAGGCGTTGGAAGCTTTGAAACTGCTTGCAGCGTTCGGCTCTCCTCTGGTGGGGCGCCTGCTGTTGATTGATGCGCTCACGTCACGCTTCAGAGAGCTGAAAGTCCGTCGTGATCCTGCTTGTGAGGTATGTGGGAAACGCCATGCCGAGTAATGCACCTATTGGTGTCTTTGATTCTGGCGTAGGCGGATTGTCCGTCCTGCGTGAAATTCATGGGCTTCTACCGGGTGAGTCGCTGTTATATGCAGCGGATTGTGCTCATATTCCTTACGGGGAAAAAGATCCGGCTTTCATTCGTGAGCGTTGCCAGCAGGTAGCTGAGTTCTTTCTCGAGAAAGGCGCCAAGGCGATGGTGCTCGCGTGTAATACAGCTACCGTAGCGGCTGTAAACGACCTGCGCGAATGTCATGCACAGTGGCCTATCGTGGGTATGGAGCCTGCGGTGAAGCCGGCGGCTGCAGCGACAAAGTCGGGTGTGGTGGGGGTTCTGGCAACCACTGGAACGCTTCAAAGCGCACGATTTGCCGCCTTGCTGGATCGCTTCGCCAGTACGGTCAGGGTCGTCACTCAACCTTGTCCGGGGCTAGTGGAGCGGGTAGAGATCGGGGACCTGACTGGTCCTGTGACCCGGGCGCTGCTGAAAGGCTATGTAGCTCCATTGCTGGCGGCTGGTTGTGACACGATCATTCTGGGATGTACGCATTATCCCTTCCTGAAGCCTTTGCTGAGGGAACTGCTGCCTGCTGAAGTTACTCTCATCGACACCGGCTCGGCGGTCGCACGTCGACTGAGTTCGTTGATCTACGAGAAAGACCAGATGGCAACGGACACTCCTTTGGAATGCCGTTTCTGGACAAGTGGGGATGTCGAGCAGTTTTCGACGGTGTTGCCTAGCCTATGGGGCAAAGTTGCGTCAGTGGAAACGCTGCCTTTCTGAAATCAGTTAGTTTGCTACCTTTTCAGGATGAGAAGTGTCTCCCATAATGTAAGGTTGTGCGTGTTACAAAATAATACAAGGACTTTCAGATGAAAAAATTGCTTCCATTGGCCATTGTGGCCGCGCTTTCTGCCGGATCCATTCTTTCCGCTCAGGCGGCTGAGGTGTCTGGCGCAGTAGGTGTAACGGGCCAAGGCGATATGACGTATCGTCTGGGAATGGGCTTCGACTGGAACAAGAGCTGGTGGGAGACATCCACGGGACGCCTGACAGGTTACTGGGATGCTGGCTATACCTACTGGGAAGGCGCTGACCATTACTCTTCCGCCAAGCATTCCCTGTCCTTTGCTCCGGTATTTGTATACGAGTTCGGTAACGGTTCTGTTAAACCCTTTATCGAAGCCGGTATCGGTGTGTCTGTCTTTTCAAGCACTCGTGTCGGTGAAAAGGATCTGGGCTCAGCCTTCAACTTTGAAGACCGCATTGGCGCAGGCGTAAAGATCGGCGAAACCCAGCGAGTAGGCATTCGCGCGACGCATTACTCCAACGCAGGTATCAAGGATCCTAACGACGGTATCGAATCGTACGCGCTGTTCTACAGCCACACGATCTGATTCATAGTCGTTTCGCCAGAGCCGGACCTTGAAGTCCGGCTTTTTCATGCCTGGCGTTTGGCAGGCTTGGGCAGGTTTCTGAACGCCATCAAGGCGCGTTCACGGCTCTCCTTGACTTCGACGATAGGCGCTGGGTAGTCCTTGATGGCACGCTGCCACCGCTTGAGCGGATTATGAATAGCCTTGTCATCGAGCGAGGCCAGCTCTGGAACCCAGGTACGAATGAAGCGTCCCTTGGGATCAAACCGCTCCGATTGCGAATAGGTATTGAATATTCGGAAATAGGGCACTGAGTCAGTGCCAGTCGAGGCGCTCCACTGCCATCCACCATTATTGGCAGCCAGATCGCCATCGATCAGGTTTTGCATGAACCAGCGTTCACCTTCGCGCCAGTCAATTAACAGATTCTTGCTCAGAAACATGGCAGTGATCATGCGCAGCCGGTTGTGCATCCAGCCTGTTTCACGCATCTGACGCATGGCTGCATCAATGATCGGAATACCGGTTTTGCCGTATTTCCATGCATCAAGGTCGTCTGTATCCCGCCGCCAGGGTAGCGCCTCGGTATGCCTGTGAAACGCTCTGCTCATCGAAACATGGGGATAACCTACAAGAATGTGCTTGTAAAACTCTCGCCATAATAGCTCGTCGATCCAGGTCGATGCGCCTGGCGCTCCGGTCGTCAGCTCGCCCCGGTTGGCGCTCAACACCGCGTGCAGACATTGGCGAGGGGAGAGCACGCCTGCTGCAAGATAAGCGGATAACTCACTGGTACCAGGGCGAGAAGGAAAGTCCCGGTCGTGGTGATATACCTCCATGCGCTCATCGACAAAGCGACGCAGTCTGGCATGCGCTTCATTTTCGCCTGCAGGCCATTGCTGCTGTATCACGCTCGAGACTGCCGCATAGGAGGGGATCTGGTTGGGTACGGGATCCGATTCGATAGAGCGTACAGTCTGAATACGGGGCGGCGGGATAAGCGGTGGAAGGCTATGTTGTAGGAGATTGATGCAGGTTTTACGAAACTGGCCAAAGACTTTGAAGTAGCCCCCACTCTTCGTAAGCACTGAGCCAGGCTCGAAAAACAGCTGATCCAGATGACGCTGAAAGCCTATTCGATTACGGTTCAGCGCTGCCTTTACTGCCTCATCACGACGTTGTTCGTTGACACCATATTCTGCATTGGCATGGACGGTCTGAATGCCATGTTGTTGGCTTAGCTTGGCGACAATAGCGGCCGCATCAGCCCAGCGAGCCACTTGCCGAATCAACAGGGGGATGTTGAGCGTATGCAGCGTCTCGGCCAAGACTTTCAGGTTCCGGCGCCAGAAGTCGACCTTGGCAGGAGAGTCGTCGTGTTCCTGCCATTGTTCAGGTGTAATCAGATAAAGGGCCAGCACTGGTCCGGCCGCGCAGGCTGCAGCCAATGCCGTATTGTCCCGTACTCGAAGATCGGTACGGAACCAGACGAGTTGGGTCATACGTGTTCTGCCATCAACCCCAATGCCTGAAGACGGCTAAAGACATCCAGAGGGTCATAGGCCACATTCAATGCGGTTTTGCTGACGTCATCCAGTAATTTGGCGGCCGGACCGGCAATGATGACGGGGGCAGGGCATGTCTCAGCCAACCTGCGCAGCTGTTGTATCTGCTGTGATTCCAGCGGAGCATTTAAATACAGTACAAGGCAGCGCGGCGACATGCGTTCGGCGGCCAGTGCGTAGGCATCCAGCGCAAGCGGCCATTCCAATGTTTCAATTGGACAGTCGGCGTTGCTCAATAGCCAGGCGCTGAGCCAGAGTCCGGCATTCATTGGCGTTTCAGCCAGACTGACCAGCAGAACGGACTGCCCTTTGAGTTGATAATTATTGTGGTAAATCCGTGCCCCAAGCTTGCTACGCAGCCAGGACAGAAAAAAGGATTGCTCCAGGGAGCCAATCAGAGGCGCCTTGCGGTGCTGTTCAAGATGCTCGACCAGCGGCATCAGCAATTGTTCGCACAGCACCCGGGGCGGGTAAAGGGCTGCCGTTCGGTTATAAGCTTCATCCAGACGTCGCCCAGCCAGCTCACGCACAGCGTCCAGCATTTCCTGGCGCAGCGCGACCCAGGGGGTGTCATTGGGCGATGAAAGCGGGCGCTGACTGTCCAGCAGTGCCTTGACCTGGCCGACAGCAACGCCACGGTTGATCCAGGCCAGAATATTTTTAATGCGCTCGATATGGCTTTCACCATAAAGGCGGTGCCCTTTAGGTGTTCGCTTGGGAATGATCAGCCCGTAGCGTCGCTCCCAGGCTCGAAGTGTGACGGCATTGACCCCCGTGCGTCGGGCAACTTCACGTATGGGAAGCCAGCCTTCATTCAAGGCGGCCTGATAGTCACCGTCCCCTTCGATTTCTGTTGGGGACTTGCTGGGTATGGACTGGATGTCAGATGGCATTTCTCAAGCTCAAATCTTCCGGGTGCGGTTGCAGGTAGGATTGCTCGATTACGTAGTCATGGGGATGGCGGCGGAAGTGATGCTTGAGCAGTGTCAGGGGCACCACCAATGGAACAATACCGCTGTGATACTGCTCGATCAGGCGCTGCATTTCTTCTTTATCCGCCGGGCTCAGCGCATTCTTCAAATAACCAAACAGGTGATACAGGACGTTGCAGTGGGTTCCCCGGGTAGCGCAACGCTTGAGTGCGCTCATCACACCCTTGAAGTAGTGAGGGCCCAGCTCCTGTGGATCGTGTAGCCCGATTTCACCCAACATGCGTCCCAGTGTTCTGAACTGCTCGGGGGCATTGGCCATCAGCTGGTACTTATAGCGGGAATGAAAGCCCAGGATCGCTTTGCGTGTCAGGCCTTCACGCAACAGCTGTTGCCACTGTGCATAGGCGAACACACGTGTCACGAAGTTTTCCCGGAGCACAGGGTCATTCAGCCGACCTGCTTCCTCAACCGGTAACTCTGGGCGAAGCTCACAGAAGACACGAGCAAATACACCCTGGCCTTCAGGCTGACTGGGCATGCCGTGTTCTGAATAGATCTTTACGCGCTCCATTCCACAGGAAGGCGATTTTTGCATGAAGATGAATCCGGATAGATCATCCAGCTCGGTCGCCATTTTCTTGCCATAGTTGGCCAGCGCATCCGTTACGTCGAGTTCCCGGTTGACTGTACCTACGGCTCGCGTTTGTTCAGGTGTACCAACCAGACGGATCGGTTCACGGGGCGTACCCAGGCCAATCGCCATTTCCGGACACACCTGTACAAAATCGAAATGTTCGGCAAACGTGTGGCTGCACAAGCGGGATTCCTTGTGGCCGCCATTGTAGCGGACCGGCTCGCCCAGCAGGCAAGCGCTGATTCCTAGCTTGGGACGAGGTAATGACGTCGATTGGCGAAAAGGCATGCGCCACCTCCAAAATTGAACGTACAAAACTTATACAAACTATTATTCTTGTACAAGTTCAATATCGTTATTGACCAGAGGTGGCGGTGATAATTCGACAAATCAGACGCAAGGTAGGTGTGCTGCGGAGCGCCGCGAGCCTTGCGCGGCGCTGGATGAGGTCATTCTAGATGATCAAGCAAACGACTGGCGGCATCAAAACCGCTCAGCCAGGCACCTTCTACACGGCCTGTACCACACCAGTCTCCACAGGCATAAATACCCAGGTCCGCGTCAGCCAGCGCGCCCCATTGATGGCCTTGCGCCGGACGTGCATAAAGCCAGCGATGAGCCAGCGTGAAGGCCGGTTCGGGTACTGCGCAACCGATGAGTTCGGCAAAGGCACCATGAAGCTGTTCGATAACCTGTTCCTTGGGTGCATCCAAGTGTTCTCGACTCCAGGCGCTGGTTCCATGGAGAACCCAGGTGTCGTAATCGGTTTCCCGGCCTGGCTTGCAGCGGTTGCGAGCAAACCAGTCCAGCTCACCTTCCTGAACGAAGCAGGCTTCAACAGGCGTATCAAGCGGCGTCTTGAAGGCCAGTGCAACCGACCAGGTCGGATCCATCACCACACCGGCCGCCACTGCGGCAAGCTTTGGCGCAGTGGCCAAGAGCGGCGTCGCCTGGGGTGCAGGTGTTGCGATGATAACGTGGCTGAACGGGCCGTGGTTGTGACCGTCGGCGTCCTGCAGGGACCAATGTTGGGGGCCGCGGAATGCTTCGGTAATCCGGCAGCCAAAGGACACCGGCAGATCCCCGACCATGGCTCGGGTAATGGCGCTCATACGGGGTATGCCGACCCAGCGCGGCTGTTCATCCTGAGAGGGTGTAAGCGCGCCCGAACGGTACTGGTACAGAGCTGGGTCCCACTCCGCTACGCAGCCTTGGATGCGCCATTGGCTGACCGCATCGATGAAGCGGCGGTCACGGGCAGTGAAGTATTGGGCTCCCAGATCAAGCGAGCCGAAATCGCTCCGCTTGCTGGCCATACGGCCTCCACTTCCACGGCTTTTTTCGAACAGATGAACCTCATGTCCTGCCGCGTTGAGGACATGGGCGGCGGAAAGCCCGGCAATGCCGGCGCCGATGATGGCGATGGGTGCTGTCATGAAAGGCCTCGCTTGTCTTGGCAGAACCTGTCGACGAACGTTTTGCAATTAAGCAGGCTCTACGAGTACGACTGTGACAAAGCTGATCCAGTTGCACTATGACCTTAACAAACAAACCTGAAGAGGTCTTCAGCGCGACGCGTTAATGTGGCCCCAAATGAAGAAGGAACGACGACATGCATATAGTGCTGACCGGCGGTACAGGCTTGATCGGCCGGGCGTTGTGTCATGACTGGCTGACGAAAGGGCATAGCCTGACTGTGTTAAGCCGTTCGCCCGACAAAGTGGCCCGTGAGTGCGGCGCCTCGGTGCGTGCCATTGCCCGTCTGGACGAAATAAACGGCGAGCCGGTCGATGCGGTTATCAACCTGGCCGGCGCGCCTATAGCGGACAAGCCATGGACGTCATCGCGCAAGGCTGAGCTCTGGCGGAGCCGGATTGCGCTGACCGAATCCCTGGTGGACTGGATGAGGGCGCAGCCAAAACCGCCCAGGGTGCTGCTTTCCGGATCTGCTGTCGGCTATTACGGTGATGGGGGAGAGAAGCCGCTCAAGGAGGATGATGCGGTCCCTGGTCATGACTTTGCTAGCGAGCTATGTGTAGCCTGGGAGCAGGTCGCTAATGAGACAGAGGCTTTAGGTGTGCGTGTCGTCACGCTTCGGACAGGGCTGGTACTGGCTGCGGATGATGGCTTCATGCAGCGTCTTTTACCTATGTTTCGCCTGGGCCTGGGCGGGCGCTTGGGCAGCGGACGTCAATGGATGCCCTGGATTCATTTGAAAGATCAAATCGGGGCCATCGATTTTCTTCTGAACCAGGAGTCGGCCAGTGGCCCTTATAATCTGTGTTCACCACAACCGGTACGTAATGCCGATTTTGCACAGGCTCTAGGACGTGCACTGCATCGTCCCGCACGAATACCTGTTCCCGCCTTTGCCTTGCGCCTGATGGGAGAGATGTCGAGTCTGCTGCTGGGTGGGCAGAGAGCCTTGCCTCAGCGATTGCTGGATGCAGGTTATACCTTTCGCTTTACCGATTTGGACGCGGCACTGAACGACCTGCTGCGCGCTAAGGACTATTCATGACTGATCACGCATTATTGCTCGTCAACCTGGGCTCCCCGGCGTCGACGTCGGTACCTGATGTACGGCGCTATCTCAACCAGTTCCTGATGGACCCCTACGTAGTAGATCTGCCATGGCCCGCGCGTCGCCTGTTGGTCTCCCTGATCCTGGCCAAGCGGCCGGCGGCCTCGGCCCATGCTTATTCGTCCATCTGGTGGGAAGAGGGCTCTCCGCTGGTTGTGCTCAGCCGTCGCCTGCAGGATGCCATGCGCGCCAAATGGACCCATGGCCCGGTGGAGTTGGCGATGCGGTACGGCGAACCCTCCATTGAGTCGGTATTGACCCGGTTGGCGACGCAGGGCGTTTCCGAAGTTACTTTTGCGCCGCTTTATCCTCAATTTGCCGACAGCACGGTCACTACCGCTGTGGAGCTGGCTCGCAAGGTCATTCTGGAGCAGCGGCTGAAATTGAAGATGCATATACTGCCGCCGTTTTATGATCAGCCCGAGTATCTTGAGGCCCTGGTCAAGAGTACCGAGTCCTACTTACAGCAGCCGTTCGATCATGTATTGATGAGTTTTCATGGTCTGCCCGAGCGGCATCTGCACAAGTCCGACCCAAGCGGTACACATTGCCTGAAGGGCGCTGACTGCTGCCAGAATGCTAAGGGCGCCGTATTGGAAAGCTGCTACCGTGCGCAATGTATTCGCACGGCGGAAGGATTTGCCCGCGAGGCAGGCCTGAGGCCGGATCAGTGGTCCTTCTCGTTCCAGTCGCGCCTTGGCCGCGCCAAGTGGATCGAGCCTTACACCGAGGCACGTCTCGATGAGCTGGCTGCCCAGGGAGTGAAGCGTCTTCTGGTAATGTGTCCTGCGTTTGTCGCGGACTGTATCGAGACGCTGGAAGAAATCGGCATGCGCGGCAAGGAGCAGTTTGAAGAAGCCGGTGGTCAGGAGCTGGTACTGGTGCCGTGTCTGAATGATCATCCCGCGTGGGTTGATGCGCTCACCACCCTGTGTGAGCGGGTGCCCCGTGCGGTGTGAGTCTGGAATCTGAATATAAAAAGCCCCGCTTTAGCGGGGCTTTTTTTTACAGAAGACTATCCGGCGGCGGTGCATCCTTACGCCAGTGATTGTGTCCCGGTAGTAGCAGGTTGAGCCCAATGGCTACAATGCCGCAAAGCGAAATGCCCTTCAGACCAACGTCGCCATTACCGATCACGATGCCGCCGATCCCAAAGACCAGGGTCACCGATACGATTACAAGGTTGCGTGCCTCGGACAGATCGACCTGATGACGAATCAGGGTATTGAGGCCGACCACGGCAATCGAACCGAACAGCAGGCATAGGATGCCGCCCATGACCGGCACCGGAATGCTCTGCAAGGCGGCACCGAATTTACCGACGAAGGCGAGGGCAATGGCAAAGCCGGCCGCCCACAGCATGATCTTGGGGTTGTAATTCTTGGTCAGCATGACCGCGCCGGTTACTTCGGCGTAGGTCGTATTGGGCGGTCCGCCAAACAGGCCGGCCGATGAAGTGGCGATACCATCACCCAGCAAGGTACGGTGCAGGCCAGGTTTTTTCAGGTAGTTGTTGCCAGTGACGCCACCCACGGCAATAACGCCGCCCACATGTTCGATGGCTGGCGCCAAGGCGACCGGCACCATGAACAGGATCGCTCCCCAGTGGAATTCAGGGGCGACAAAATGGGGGACGGCCAGCCAGGGGGCTGCAGCAATCGCATCGGTATGCACCAGGCCAAACAGGAACGCAAGGGTGTAACCCACGATGATGCCTGCCAGGATCGGTACCAGCTTGAAAATGCCACGGCCGTAGATAGCCACAATCAGCGTGGTTATCAGCGCAGGCATGGAGACCAGCATGGCGGTGGCATAGGGGACCAGCTGCGCACTGCCATCGCCAGCCTTGCCCATGGCCATATTGGCTGCCACCGGGGACATGCCAAGACCAATGGAAATGATGACTGGTGCAATCACGACCGGGGGCAGGAGCCGGTCGATGAAGCCAATCCCCTTGAGCTTAACGGCCAGGCCCAGGAAGGTATAAACGAAACCGGCCGCGACCACGCCACCCAGCACGGAAGGCAGACCGAACTCGGCCTTGGCCGCAATGATCGGAGCGATGAACGCAAAGCTTGACGCCAGGAAGACCGGCACTTGACGGCCTGTCACGAGGTGGAACAAGAGCGTGCCCAATCCGGCAGTAAAGAGCGCAACGTTTGGATCCATGCCGGTAATGAGCGGCATCAGGACCAATGCGCCAAAGGCGACAAACAGCATTTGTGCGCCAGACAAAATCTGTCGCCATAGCGGATCGTTATGAGACTGCACTATCAAGTGTCCTTTTGCTTGGTGCCGAAGATCTTGTCACCGGCATCACCAAGTCCAGGGAGGATGTAGCCATGCTCATCCAGACGCTGATCTACGGAGGCGGTATAGATGCTGACATCGGGGTGAGCCTTTTCGACCGCAGCAATGCCTTCCGGTGCAGCTACAAGGACCAGTGCACGAATTTCTTTGGCACCTGCTTTCTTGAGCATATCGATGGTGGCAATCATGGAGCCGCCCGTCGCCAGCATAGGGTCGATGATCATGGCCAGACGGCGATCGAGCTCGCCGACGAGCTTTTCCAGATAGGTATGGGCTTCAAGCGTTTCCTCGTTGCGCGCCAGGCCGATCACGCTGACCTTGGCGCTGGGAATGAGGCTGAGGACACCGTCAAGCATACCGATGCCGGCGCGCAGGATCGGTACGACTGTTACCTTCTTGCCAGAAATCTTCTCAACCGCTACGGTGCCACACCAGCCTTCGATGTCGACGTTTTCGACAGGAAGATCTTTTGTAGCTTCATAGGTGAGCAGGGCGCTGACTTCTTGTGCCAATTCCCGAAAATTTTTGGTGCTAATATCGGCCCGCCGCATCAATCCAAGCTTGTGGCGGATCAGCGGATGTCGAATTTCATGAATGGGCATGGGAATGGTCTCCGGCGTACTGGCAAAATTACGCTAGATTAAATCATTAGGGTCCCTTTCGGGCAGATGTTTTGTCGCGATTGGCTTGCTCGCCGACGGTTAGCCCGGTAACTTTGCCGCCTTTTACCCAAGCCTGCCCCGCAGGCAGGTGTGTACCATGTCTGGAGAGTCCCCTATGTCCGCCGATCTCGATCATATCCGTAATGTCATGGCGGAGGCCGACTGCCTGTTCGACGAAAGCCAGGTAGAGGCAGCCATTGGCAAGGTGGCCGAGGCGATTACGGCTGATCTGGCTGACCGTAATCCTGTCATGTTCTGCGTGATGAATGGCGGTTTGATCTTTGCCGGCAAGCTGGCAACCAAGCTCAATTTTCCGCTGGAGATGTCCTATCTGCATGCGACCCGCTATCGCAATCAGACAACTGGCGGTGAATTGTTCTGGAAGGCCAAGCCGGAAATTTCCTTTATTGACCGTGATGTACTGATCGTCGACGACATTCTCGACGAAGGGCATACGCTCAATGCCATCATCGAATTCTGCAAGCATGCCGGTGCCAAGGCGGTGCATACGGCCGTACTGATCGATAAGGATCATGATCGCAAGGCCGTTCCTGGCCTGAAAGCTACTTATTCCGGGCTGTCCTGTATCGATCGTTACATTTTTGGCTACGGTATGGACTACAAGGGCTATTGGCGCAACGCACCCGGTATCTACGCGGTAAAAGGTCTTTGATATGCGGGGTCCGGCGTTCATCGATCAGGTACTGTTCGCCGGGCTTACCCAACAGGCGGCAGACAGTCCTCGCCTGCGCTACCACCATGGTTTTCATACCATGGATGAGCCCTGTCATCGCCTGTCAATCGGCATGCAGCCAGACACCTACGTTGCGCCTCACCGGCATCTGGACCTGACCAAGGCCGAAACGCTGCTGGTGCTCAAGGGACGTATTGGTGTCCTGTTCTTTGATGAAGAGGGAGCGCTGACCGGACAGCGTCTGCTTGAAGCGGGTGGTGATTGTGTGGGGGTCGATTTTCCTCCAGGCCTCTATCATTCGCTGGTAGTGCTTGAGACTGATACTGTTATCTTCGAATGCAAGGCAGGCCCTTTCCGCGCCTTGCAGGATAACGAGTATGGTCCCTGGGCGCCGCGTGAGGGCGAGCCGGGAACCCAGGCCTATCGAGACTGGATGGCGGCCCGCTTCGAGTCCTGACCGCTCGGCTGAGCATGATTTTGGGCGTTGAGTGACGGGGTGGGGCGGAGTAATATGCGGCCCTCTCGTTTTCCGCACAGGTACTTTGCGATGCGTAAGGACAAAAAGCAGGTAATCGGCGAGGAAATCAGCGACGATAAGATCAAGCTGTTTCTCGCAGTCGAACCGGCCGATGATACGCCGCCTTCCCTGCATAAACTGGTAAAGGCATACCGTGGATTGAGAGCTGACGACTTTGAACGTTTCGTTGGTTTCTTCGTTGAAGCAGGTTATGACCTGGACGCTCGTGATGCAGAGGGTCAGGACTTCATCGATCTGATCCGTGCCCATCGCAAGGCTGAGCCGTACGTGGATGCGGTGCGTGGCGCTCACGCTTGATCACCTGTTCTGAAAAGCCCGCCTCTTTGATAAGGACGCGGGCTTTTTTACGCCTTTTGCTTGAGATGCAGAATAGGGTAAGGCTTGCCGAGGCTATCTACGGCAGAGCGCCCTGTCACGGTGAACCCTTGTGCCAGGTAAAAGCCTTTGGCCCCATCGTTCTGCTCGTTGACGTCTACCGTTAGTCGGCCGTGTAGCCCGGCCGCATGGCGCAAGAGTCGCCTCCCATGTCCTTGACCATGTCGGGCTGGATCAACAAAAAGCATGTCTACGCTGGCCTGGGTAAGACCGATGAATCCTGCAGGTTGATCGTCATCGGACAAGCTGACCCACGTTTCCAGACTGGGCAGGTAACTGTCACGGACCAGCGGACGGAAAAGGTCGATGTCGTCCTCAGGTAGAAAGTGATGGGTTGCCCTGACGGCCTGTTCCCAAATCTCGACCAGCAAGGGAATGTCTGTAGGCGTTGCGCGTCTTATGGACATGGTATGCCTTGTGTGTGCGTGATGGATTTATTTGAACACGTCGCCCTGCTGTTTGCAGCGTTTCGCTTGCGGCGGCTCATACAGTGCTGTCAGGCATTCACGGGCTGGGTATACTGCCTGCCATCAACGACCCACATGAAGATGGAGTAGAGCATGCGCAATCGCTTGTTGCTTGGTCTGATCGCTGTTGCCGGACTGGCTATTGCCGGCTGTGCCAGCAGTCCACAGCAATTGAGTCCGCAACCCAAACTGACAGCCCCAATCGCTGCGGTCGGGCACGGGCAGCCTGTTTCGGTACGTGTCGTGGACGGTCGCTCGTCATTCTCGCTGGGAACTCGGGGTGGTTTGTATCCTGAAACCAGTACCGTGTCGGTCCAGAGCAACGATGTCATTCCAAAGCTTCAGGCTGAAGCGGAGTCAGCGGTTCGTCTGCTGGGCTTCACGCCAACGGCCAATGCCTACAATGCTCCCCAGCTGACGCTGACCCTGGCGGAACTGAAGTATCAGTCGCCCAAGGAGCTATACGTCACCTCGGCCAATATTGGCGCCACCTTCAAGGTGGATGTGCGTAACAGCATGCGTGGCTACAGCGGTCGCTATGGCGCCTCGCTGGAGCAGCGTTTCGGTATGGCACCCAATACGGCAACCAATACCAAGCTGGTAAGCGATGTGCTGAGCGATGCGTTGACCCGCGTCTTCAAGGACCAGACTATCGCCCAGGTTCTTAACGGGCAGTAAGCCTGTTATCTGAAAAAGCCCCGGCAACGGGGCTTTTTTGATTCAACCAACTTAATCCAGTGGTCGCCCTGCCAGGAGCCGATACTTGTTCAGTACAGGCTGGGCATATTGGCGGATCATCTGCAGGCGGTATTCGGCAGGGCAGTTATTGAGGCGCTCCTGCCACTTCTGCCGAGCTTCAGCCAGCTCGTCTGCTGGGAACAGGCTTTCTGCCGAGGGTATGGTCAGTGACTCGTCACGGCCGTCCCAGCGCTCATAGGCCAGGTGGTTGGCAGGGAAAAGTCGATAGTTGGTCAAGATGCGGCGGTCCATTTCGGTTGCCAGCTGCTTGGCATCGCTGAATTCGCCGGTCAGCATCTCGCCAAACTCCACATGCACGCGTCCCTTGTAGCCCGTGATGCCCAAGGCAATGCTGACGTCATCCTCGCCAGGCGCCTTGGCATAGGTGCCGGTGGTTTCACGAATATAGAGTTCACGGGCCTTGGCCAGATCGCAGGGATCATACTCATAGCTGATCGACACAGGCACGATGTGCAACGCCTTTACCATATCGGCAAAGGAGTCGTCCTTGCAGCCCATGTGAAACATCTTGAGGATGGCTGAATCGGTGCGGTCGTCTCCATCCTTGGCCCGGCCTTCGGCCTGGGCGATCCAGACGGACTGGCCATCCTGGCGAATGGAGTAATTAATATAAGCCGAAAGCGTCTGATACGCCGCAAGCTTTTCACGCCGTCCGGTGATGGAGCGGTGGACGATAAAGCTCTTGTTCAAGCGCATAAGGTCGCTGACGAAGGGCTTCTGCAAGAGGTTATCGCCAATGGCGATGCGCGGGGTTGGCAGCCCGGCATGATACACGGCGTAATTTACAAAAGCCGGGTCCATGACGATGTCACGGTGGTTAGCCATGAACAAGTAGGCACAGCCGCTACGTAGATTATCCAGGCCCGAATAAGTCACACCATCGGTGGCTTTCTCGATCGTACGATCGACATAAGGCTCCAGTTTGTCCTGAAGCATGCTGACGCTGGTGATACCGGACACTTCCTGACGCAGCCGATGGCGCAGCATAGGCTTTAACAGCCATCCAAACGGGCTGGACAGTTTGGGGAAACGGTAGCGGGTCAGGATGTCGATAAACTGCTCATCATTGATGAGTCGGGCCAAGACGGCAGGGACTTCTGTATCGTTGAAGGGTCGAATGGCTTCGAACTCGCCCATATCGTTCTCTTTTTAATAACAAGTGGCGACACGTGTCGCAAAGTGGCGGCCATAGTAGAGCGCGCAGCGAGAGATGCAAGCCGAATACGGCGTTAATGTCGCCCCTGGCGATTCCAATCATCGCAAAAACACGGTGCCGGAGCCTATTAGGAGCCCATTATGCTGGAAAGCCAACCGTATGAGTGTCCTTACTGCGGAGAACCTGCCGAGGCGGTGGTAGACCTGTCGGGTGGCGATCAGTCGTACTATGAGGATTGCCCCGTCTGTTGCAGACCTATCTTTTTTATCTTACACACAGAGGGTATGACATGGTCTCTCGAAAGTCGGCGAGAGGATGAATGATGCTCCGGATCTATGAGCCGCGAGATCTCCTGGAGGCAGAAATGCTGCTGGCCATGCTGGACAGTGAGGGTATTGACGCGCATTTGGCAGGGCGCCATTTGATAGGCGCCATTGGCGAGTTGCCTGCTATTGGGCTTCTGGGAATTGCCGTGCATGACGCAGATGCTCCGCGCGCCCGCGAGCTGATTGCCGATTACAACGCTGCTCAGCCATTGCCTTATGAGGACCCGGACAGCGGGCCGGCCGTGTTATTGTGCTGAAGCGGTAGTCGGTTTTGCCTGAAAAGGCGAACCGAATCGCTCTGTTTGTTTTCTTGCCTGGTTGTGTATGTCTGGACGCTACGCCTTGTTTCGCTGGCCTCCCGAGGTAACTCGGATGACCGGTTTTCCAGCGGACTATCAGCCGCGCTGGAACATCTCTCCCCATGCCCAGGTGCTATTCATGCGGCACCATGAGGGCGAGTGTCGTGTCGACAGTGGCCGTTGGGGCCTGACGCCCGCCTGGCTCACGGATCTCTCGCGCACGCCCACCCATGCCCGGGCGGAAACGGTAGCGGATCAGCCTATGTTTCGCGAAGCATTTGCCCAGCGCCGCTGCCTGTTACTGGCCAATGGGTTTTATGAATGGCGAGGGACTTCGCGCAAGCGGGCCTTCTGGATGATCAATGGCGAGCCGTTGGCTTTCTTTGCAGGCATCTGGGAGGCCTATCCGGTCATGGGGCAGGTCTATTTGAGTGTGGCCATGCTGACTCAGCCCGCCGGAGGACTCCGTCGCCCGCTGGTGCTGGCCGAGGCCGAACGGGACGCCTGGCTGTCGCCCACAACAGAGCCGCGCGTCCTGAATGAGATCCTGCTGAAGCCCTCAATGCCGCTACGTGAGAGAGTGCTTGCCGGTATTGTGAATGATCCCTCGGTAGACGGGCCGGAATGCCTGACGCCGCTTTAGGCGTTGGGCTGGCAATGCCGAACTGCTAGCCGTGTCACTCGTCGCTTGGTCGGTAGGAGTTGTCGAGACTGGCGGCGCGACCTACCATCTGCGCAGTCGCGCAATCAGGAGAGTGTCATGCGTCGTGTTTTACCCATCGTCGGTCTTTCGCTTTCAGTACTGCTCAGCGCATGTCAGGCGGTGAATACCACTAGCGGAAATGCTGTTGGGGTTGAGCGTAAGCAGTATATGTTCAGCATGTTGTCGGCTGATCAGGTCAACCAGATGTACTCGCAGTCGTACCAGAAGACGGTTACCGAGGCGAAAAACGCTGGCAAGCTGGCCAACGATACGGCTCAGGGCAAGCGAGTACAGGCAATAGCCAAGCAGTTGATTGCTCATACGTCTGCGCTGCGGGCGGATGCGGCCAACTGGGATTGGCAGGTCAACGTGCTCCAGAATGATGAAGTGAATGCCAACTGTGGCCCGGGTGGAAAGATCTTTGTCTACACCGGCCTGCTTGATCAGCTAAAGCCTACGGACGACGAACTGGCCGCTGTGATCGGGCATGAGATTGCCCATGCACTGCGTGAACACAGCCGCGAGCAGATGTCCCGCGCCTATGCCATCGAGATGGGTCAGAATATCGGCGGGGCGCTGCTGGGCATTGGTCAGGGTGGTATGCAGGTGGCGGATCAGGTTACCCAGGTTAGTCTGACTTTGCCGTTCAGCCGTTCCAACGAGAACGAGGCAGATCTCATCGGGCTCGAACTGGCCGCGCGCTCGGGCTATAACCCCAATGCCGCCGTGACGCTCTGGCAGAAGATGGCCAAGCTGAGTAATGGTAACCAGTCACCAGAGATACTCAGCACCCACCCGTCCGATGACAAGCGGATGAGCAATCTGGAGGCTGCCATTCCCAAGGTCATGCCGTTCTATGAGGCCAGCCGTAAGTCGTGACAGGTCGGCTATCGAGAGCCAGAAGCCCCGGCTGCTGATAGCCGGGGCTTTTTTATGCTCAGAAAGGAATAATTAGAACACACCGCTTAGCTCAAGCGCGTGATAAGCCGCCGCGAGAGCCAGGATGCCGAATGCCGTAGAGGCGAGTCGGCGGATCAACACCAATGGCAGCCGGTCAGCGGCAAAGTTGCCTGCGAGTACAACGGGTACGTTGGCCACAAGCATACCCAGTGTCGTGCCCATGACGACCAGAATGAAATGAGGGTATTGGGCTGCCAGCATCACCGTGGCGACTTGTGTCTTGTCTCCCATTTCCGCCAGGAAGAACGCCACCAGCGTTGTCAGGAAAGGTCCAGAGCTCTTTTTAAGGCCTGATGCCTCATCTTCGTCCAGCTTGTCCGGGATCAGCGTCCAGAGGGCGACGGCTACAAATGAAATCGCCAGAATCCAACTCAGGGCTGTCTCGCTGAAGAAGCGGCTGACCCAGCTGCCAACGGCGCCGGCAACAAAGTGGTTGGCCAGCGTCGAAGCCACCATTCCCATAATGATAGGCCAGGGCTTACGAAATCGGGCAGCCAGCAGCAGAGCAAGCAGCTGAGTCTTGTCACCCATTTCTGCAAGGGCGACGACCAGCGTAGGGACTAACAGGGATTCCATCAGGTTTCCAAAAGGGGCGGGCATTAATTAGACAAATGACATGCATGCCTTCCCACCCCGGGTAAAGGCTGCATGTCATAGGTCTTGTCAAACCCGCAGGTCGCGAACGCCATGGTCGAGGACCAAGTATGTTGACGGACGCCTGGCGCTGATGGCCAGAGACTACTCCCCTAGGACGGCGCGCATTCTGCCCAAACATCCAGGCAGGTGCAATTCAAAAGAGCGATACGCTGTCTCTATCAGCGGCGGAAGGCCTGGTAGATACGAAAGCCGTCACGCTCTGCCAACACCTTGCAGGGCCCCAGATATTGCTCGATCAGCGGGGGATACCTGAGAAAGCTGTTGGCCACAATGCGCAGCTCGCCGCCTGGGCGCAGGTGATGGACGGCTTCGCGTAGCAGGGTCTCGCTGGCTTGATAATGAGTGTGTACGCCCTGGTGAAACGGCGGGTTGCTGATAATGGCGGCCAGCCCAATGGGTGCCGCAGCGATACCGTCGCCAGCCAATACGGTGCCGTTCAGCCTGTTGGCAGCCAAGGTCAGGCGGCTACTCTCTACCGCAAACGCATCCACGTCGAGCATATGAAGGTCATTGTGGGGATAGCGCTGTTTGAGCGATGCACCTACTACACCTGCGCCGCATCCGAAATCCAGCAGCGCACCAGCAGGTAGATTATCGAGGTGTTCGAGCAGAAGGGCGCTCCCCTTGTCGAGCCGCCCGTGGCTGAACACACCTGGCAGGCTGACTACATGAAGCATTGAACCGGCAACATCCAGCTCGAAGCGCTCGGCCCGCTCATGCAGCATGACGGGGGCTGCCTGGGGATGTGAGACCTTCCACAACTGACAGTGCCGAGCATTGTCCAGCTTGCTGGCGGCGCCCAGCAGAGCCAGCTGTTTGGCAGCCCGCTCGATTCCACCCCGCTTTTCGCCTACCACATACAGTGCCCCTTGAGGGACCATGGCCGCCAAGACGCTGAGCAGGTAATCCGTCAGCTCTCTGGACTTGGGCAGGAACAGTACGGCGGTATCGTATGGCTGAGCAGGTATAGAGGTTCCGAAGTCGACTCTCCCGGGAAAGCGAGCCTGGAAATAGGCCTCATCGCCTGCATGCCAGGTCCAGCCATGTGCCTCCGGGAGGTGGCTCAATAGATCATCTGCAGGTAATCCTGCCAGCAAGGTTCGGCCTTGAAAATGCTCGGGCTGACGGAGCAGGACTTCGCTGCGTGGATCCATGGGCGTCCTCGGTAAAAAAGCGCGAAGCTTAGCAGACCGTGCGAGTCGGCGCGCCCGCAAAAAAGGCGGTTGCGTTATCGGTCAGCTGACCGATGATCCGCTGGCGAGCCTCCCGGCTTCCCCATGCATTATGAGGCGTCACGATAATCCTGGGAATGTCGTGGGCGAGCAGGGGATTTCCGTCTTTTGGCGGCTCCTGGGTGAGGACGTCCGTGGCGGCGCCTCCCAGATGACCGCTCCGCAGGCAGTCGGCCAATGCCTGTTCGTTCACGATACCGCCTCGAGCCGTATTGATCAGAAAAGCGGTGGGCTTCATGGCAGCCAGTTGCGGAGCATCGATCAGGTTGCGCGTGGCGTCGGTAAGGGGGCAATGCAGGCTCAACGCGTCTACCTGGGGCAGTAGCGCTTCCAGCGGTATGTAGCCTTCGCGCACTGGCCGTCCAGGCAACTGACCCAGCAGGATACGCATGCCAAATGCTTCCGCCAGGCGAGCAACTGCACCGCCAAGCTCACCGTGACCCAGGATGCCAAGCGTCTTGCCTTCCAACTCCATGATGGGATAGTCGAGCAGGCAAAACTGCTTGGCTTCCTGCCAACGTCCAGCCTGAACATCGCGCTGATAATCCGACAGTCGCGTGGCCAGGGCCAGCAGGAGCGCGAGCGTGTGTTGTGCAACGGAAGGCGTGCCGTACCCCTGACAATTGCAGACGGTTATCCCATATTGGCGTGCTGCGTCCAGATCCACATTATTGGTGCCGGTGGCGCTGACCAGTACCAGCTTGAGCGATGGGCATGCAGAAAGGCAGTCAGCGGTCAGGCTGACCTTGTTCACGATAGCCACCTCCACGGCCTGCAGGCGCTCGATAATCTCGTCAGGCGCGGTGGTCGGGTAGACGTGGAATTCGCTGAAGACTGCCTTCAACGGAGCTGGATCCAGATCTCCCAGGTCCAATGAGGCATAATCCAGAAAGGCGGCACGACGGGCTAGGCTCATGGGGTGTCCTTATGATTATTGGCCGGAACTGCCAGCCTAGCAGAAGCCCCTGGCGCAGGGGCAAGGTAGCAAGCTGACAGGCATGAATTATCTCGCTCATCTCCATCTTGGCGGTTCAGATCGTGAACAGCTGCTGGGAAGTCTTTACGGTGACTTCGTCAAAGGTCCTCTCGATAATCGCTGGCCCTTGGCTATCGAACAGGCTATCCGCCTGCATCGCCGTATTGATGCCTTTACCGACAGCCATCCCTTGATCGATCGTGCCCGTGCACGCTTTCCCGAGGCGCGCCGGCGCGTCAGCGGTATCCTGGTCGATGTCTTTTTCGATCACTGCCTCAGCCGGCATTGGGCTGCTTACGCCGACCAGCCGCTGGAGGCTTTTATTGCGCGGTTCTATCGTATTCTGCTGTCGGAGCCTGATTTGCCGCCACGGCTGGCGAGGATCGCTCCGCGTATGGCAGCTCAGGACTGGCTAGGCAGTTATCAGGAATTCAGGATCATCGAACAGGTCATCAATGGTATGGCGAGTCGACTGTCCCGGCCTGTACTCTTTGAGGGCGCCTTTGCGGAAGTAGAAGCATGTTATGCGCTGCTTGAGCAGGACTTCTTTGACTTTTATCCCGAACTGCTGGCGTTCGTTCGTCAGGCGCAGCGGGATCGCTATTGACTCAGGTCAACATGCGCAACGGCTTGTGCGCATAGAGTCACCGCGCTATTACGCGAGGACCCTATGCGCCGCGATCCCATTGTGCTGTTTGATAACGGCTCCCATAAATGTTTGTGCTTCGATAGCTTGGTTACAGGAGACGGAGTGCAATCCAACCAGTTTCTCATCATCGATCATGATGAATATCTACTATTCGATCCCGGCGGTGATCTGACCTATACGCCGCTGTCGCTGGAGCTGTCCAGGCATATTCCGCTGCAGGATCTGACCTATATCTTTGCATCGCACCAGGATCCCGACATTATCGCGGCGCTGGACAAATGGCTGCTGCATACGCGGGCTCAGGTCATCTGCTCGAAGCTGTGGGCACGCTTTCTGCCTCATTTGACGGCTGGCTATCTGTCCATTAGTCACAACCTGTCGGTCTTTGAGCGAATCATACCCTTGCCTGATCGGGGCCAATCTTTCCGGCTGGGCCAATGCGCCCTCATGGCCGTTCCCGCCCACTTTCTGCATTCAGTCGGTAATTTCCAGCTATACGATCCTGTCAGTCGAATTCTCTTTTCGGGCGATATGGGCGCCTCACTCGTAGATGACGCGGCACCGGTCGAGAATTTCGAGGCTCACATGCCCAGCATGGAGTGCTTTCATCGACGCTACATGGCCTGCAACAAAGCCTGCCGGCTATGGGCAGGCATGGTCAGGGAAATGAATGTTGCCATGATTGTGCCTCAGCACGGGCGGCCCTTTGCGTCGCCGCCCGTGATCAAGGCGTTTCTGGACTGGATCGAAACCCTGGAGTGCGGGATCGACCTAATGACGCAGGAAGACTATCGCTTGCCTGCATGAAGGTAATGCTTGGGCGGATACTCCTGATGTAGCCGCTCCAGCAGTTCATCCTTGGCTGTCCAAAGCTGGTTAACCCAGGCCTGGAAGGCTGCGCGGTATTCGCTGTCCAGGTCGTAGCTCTTGCCCAAAAAGGCTGCGGGGATGGCAATCTCTTCGACACGCACGACAATGGCTGCAATCCGCCCGGAGAGCAGATCCCAAAGGCTCGGCGTTCCGTTGGGATAGTGGATGGTAACGTTGACCAGCGAATGCAGCTGCTCTCCCATCGCATCCAGCACAAAGGCGATACCGCCCGCACGCGGGCTCAACAAGTGACGATACGGCGCGCGCTGGGCGTCATGTTTGGCTTGGGTGAAACGGGTTCCTTCCAGAAAATTGAAGATTCCCACCGCTGTATCGCGAAAGCGCGCGCAGGCCCGACGCGTAGTCTCAAGGTCCTTGCCACGCTTTTCAGGATGGCGGGCCAGATACGCTTTCGAATAGCGCTTCATGAAGGGAAAGTCGAGTGCCCACCAGCACAATCCAATGACAGGCACCCAGATAAGCTCTTGTTTGAGGAAGAACTTGAGCGGACGGATATGGCGATTCATCAGGTACTGGAGCGCAAAGATATCAACCCAGCTCTGATGGTTACTGGTCACCAGATAGGAGTGTTTGTAATCGAGGCTGGCGAGCCCGCGGACGTCCCAGTGGATGCGACCCGTCAGGCGAATCCAGAGATGATTACCACTGATCCAGGCCTCGTGGATGGCATTCATGAGGCGTCTGGACAGCCGTTGTGCAGTCGGGAAGGGCAGGCACAGCTTGAGTAGCGTTACGGCAAACAGCGGCCAGCACCAGAACAGCGTGTTGGCCGCCAGGAGCAGGCCGCCCACAAGACCACGGACCAGGCTAGGTAGATAATGAAGCATCAAGCATTCCCAACAGCAAAAAGGCGGCAAATCATAAAACAAGCCAGCGTCGGGAGACATGCTTCATAAGCGCTCACGGCAGGATTAAACCGGATTGGCCTCATGCTACTCAGCTTTTGGCGCACCAGCCGCATGGAAATGATTGCCCGATATGCTTCAAGCGCTGCGCCTCGTCGGTTACCCAGGTACGGGTTTGCCAGGGCGGGTCGTGGCGGAGGTGCTGGCTGTGCCCACAACTCAATAAAACTACCCAATGACCCTCTTCATCCTGATAAAAATCCAGAATGACACTCGTCTGCTTTGATGGCGGTGGGTCGCAATCGGGGCGATTGCCGCGTACACTTGACCTTTCATTCATCTTATTCAAAGGTTTTTACCATGCAGATTGCGGCCAACAAAGCGGTCTCCATCGACTATACCCTGACCAACGACGCCGGTGAGGTTATCGACAGTTCCGCTGGCGGCGCCCCGCTGGTATACCTGCATGGTGCAGGCAACATCATTCCGGGCCTTGAGCGTTCGCTCGAAGGCAAGCAGGCTGGCGATGAACTCAACGTTGCCGTCGAGCCTGAAGATGCGTATGGCGAGTACAGCCCTGAGCTGGTCGCTACCCTGAACCGCAGCATGTTCGAAGGTGTGGACGAGCTGGAAGTGGGTATGCAATTCCACGCTTCCGGTCCAGACGGCGGCATGCAGATCGTTACCGTGCGCGACATCGATGGCGATGACGTGACCGTTGACGGCAACCACCCGCTGGCTGGCCAGCGCCTGAACTTCAAGGTCAAGGTTGTGAACGTGCGTGATGCCTCTTCTGAAGAAGTCGCTCACGGTCACGTACACGGTGAAGGTGGTCATCAGCACTAAAACGCGACGGAAATCCTGGTGTGGCGGGAACGAACCCACACTAGAATGTCCAAGCGAGAGCGTCCGAAAGGGAACAGCCCGGTCGGACGCTTTTTTTACGCCTACTGTATTCACAAGGAGCACATCATGAGTGCGTTCCACGATCTCACCTTGCAAGGGCTGGATGGGAAGGATCTCCCCCTGGCACCTTACAAAGGCAAGGTGGTGTTGGTGGTTAATGTGGCATCCAAATGCGGATTGACCCCGCAATATGCGGGCCTGGAATCGCTGTATCAGACCTACCGCGACCGCGGGTTGGTCATCCTGGGCATTCCATGCAATCAATTCGCAGGCCAGGAGCCTGGAAGCGATGCGGATATTCAACAATTCTGTAGCACGAACTATGGCGTGTCGTTTCCTCTGTCGAGCAAGATCGAGGTAAACGGCCCGACACGTCATACCCTGTACCGGCAGTTGGCTGGTGAAGGTGCGGAGTTTCCCGGAGAGATCACCTGGAATTTCGAGAAATTCCTGGTAGGTCCCGATGGCCGGGTTCTGGCTCGTTTCAGCCCCCGAACTGCGCCAGATGATCCCAATCTGGTTCAGGCCATCGAGAAAGCGCTTCCCTAGCGCAAAGGCGGCGGGGCGAGCCGCGCAGTTACCGAGGCTCCCCCGCTGCAGGCAATGCCTTTGCGCCACCCTCTCTGACCCAAAATAGCGTCGCGCCAGCCACTGCTGCAGGCATGAACACCACATTCACGACCGGGACCAGAAGGGCCAGGTATGTAATTCCGCCAAATCCCAGGCAGCGTGTCCGCTTGCTACGCAACCAGGCCAGCATTTCGGTAAAGCCCAGCTTGTGGTTGTCCGCTGGATAGTCGATGTACTGCACCGCCATCATCCAGACGCCAAACAGCAGCCAAAGCGGTGGAGCAATTAGATTAAGTCCTGGAATGAACGAGAGCACCAATAACCCCAGTGCACGGGGTAGGTAGTACCGCAGTTTTTTGAATTCCCGCACCATGGTTCTGGGAATCATGGCAACTAACTCTCCCGTGCTGAACGGCGGGAAGTCGTCCTGGCCGCGTACCACGACCTCAACCTTCTCGGAGAGAAAGCCATTGAAAGGTGCCGCAATGATGTTAGCCACCATGGTGAACGTGAAATAGATCATGAACAGGACGAGTACGAAGAAAAAAACGTACAGCAACGGTACCAGTACATAATCCAGAAAGCTTAAGTATGAAGGAATGGAAGGCATCAGATGATGCACCCAGCCATTGAACTTGCTTAGCGCAAAGCTGATCGTTGCGATGAACAGGATGAGATTGATCGACAGGGGCAGTACGACAAAGCGACGCAGGCCAGGCCGCAGGATCAGTTTCAGGCCCTCACTGAAATACAAAGGGCCGGATAAAGGCTTGCTCATTCAAAACTCCGGTAGCGAGTAAGAGCGCAATAATGAAGCCTTATTACGGTCGAATGCCAATAGTGACCTGTAAACAGCCGTGACGTGATTCTAGGGTTGTGCGTTGTGGCGTACCATAGTGTCCGACATCAGGCGGGTCCGCATAGGTTATGCCTATGATTTGGATTGAAACTCGCCATTTTATCCAAAGCGGCAAGCCGCGTAGGCTGCTGCCTTATCGCGTTAAGGAGAGGCTAATGAGCGTTCTGGTAAACAAGCAGGCCCCGGATTTTACAGCTCCAGCTGTTCTAGCTAACGGTACTATTGTCGAGAACTTCCAGCTGTCCACTTTGCGTGGCAAATACGTTGTGCTGTTCTTCTGGCCGCTGGATTTCACCTTTGTTTGCCCGTCGGAAATCATTGCCCACAATAACCGCATCGCTAAATTCCGTGAGCTGGGCGTAGAGGTTGTTGGTGTGTCCATTGACTCTACCTACACGCACTACGCCTGGCGTAATACGCCAGTAGAGAAAGGCGGCATTGGCCCGGTCGAGTTCACCATGGTGGCTGACGTCAAGCACGAAGTAGTTCGCGCCTATGGCATCGAGCATTCGGACGGCGTGGCGTTGCGAGCGTCTTTCCTGATCGACAAGGAAGGCGTCGTGCAGCATCAAGTGGTCAACAACCTGCCGCTGGGCCGGGAAGTGGATGAGATGGTGCGTCTGGTTGAGGCACTGCAGTTCACTGAAGAACATGGCGAAGTCTGCCCGGCTGGCTGGCGCAAGGGGCAGAAAGGTATGAAGGCCGACGCAGAGGGCGTCGCCAACTACCTGGCTGAGAATGCTCATAATCTGTAACTATTGGGCAGGCAGGTCCTACACGGGCCTGCCATCCAGACAAGGTTCTGGACAATAAGTGGGAAATCCCGCACGGTTCGCGGGCTGTCGACTTTGTAAGCCTTCCCCTGGTGCTTCGACAGCCCTTTTTATTATTAGCACGTGTGCCGACGCCCTATGCGCGGCATGGAGACAAACATGTCTGAAGTTCGTCATGCTCGAGTCATCATTCTCGGTTCCGGCCCTGCCGGTTACACCGCGGCAGTCTATGCTGCACGCGCCAACCTCAAGCCGTTACTGATTACTGGCATGCAGATGGGCGGACAGCTGACTACCACGACTGAGGTAGACAACTGGCCGGGCGACCCCCACGATCTGACAGGGCCTGCGCTGATGGAGCGGATGCGTGAGCATGCCCAGCGCTTTGAAACCGAGATCGTGTTCGACCATATCAACGGTGTGGATCTGGCCAACAAGCCTTTCACCCTCACGGGTGACAGTGGCACCTATACCTGTGATGCACTGATCATCGCAACCGGCGCCAGTGCCCGCTACCTGGGCCTGACCAGCGAAGAGAGCTTCATGGGCAAGGGCGTGTCGGCCTGCGCCACCTGTGACGGTTTCTTCTACCGTAATCGTGAAGTGGCTGTAGTGGGCGGTGGTAACACTGCTGTGGAAGAAGCGCTTTACCTGGCCAACATTGCCAGCAAAGTCACGCTGATCCACCGCCGCGATACGTTCCGCGCTGAAAAGATTCTACAGGACAAGCTGAAGTCCCGTGTGGCCGAAGGCAAGATCGAGCTGAAGCTCAACGCAGCTGTAGACGAAGTGCTGGGCGACAATATGGGCGTTACTGGTGTTCGCCTGAAGAACAACGATGGCAGCATGGATGAAATCCAAGTTGCCGGCCTGTTCGTTGCGATTGGCCATACGCCAAACTCCTCGCTGTTCGAAGGTCAGCTTGAGCTGAAGGATGGCTATGTAGTGGTCAAGGGCGGCCGTGAGTCCAATGCTACGGCAACCAGCATCGAGGGTGTGTTTGCTGCCGGTGATATCGCCGACCACACTTACCGTCAGGCGATTACCTCGGCAGGCGCTGGCTGCATGGCTGCGCTGGATGTCGAGCGCTACCTGGATGGCCTGGGCGATAACCTCTGGTAAGCCAGTCTCTGGTAAACCCTGTGGTTTCATGAAAAAGCCCCGCTTGTGCGGGGCTTTTTTGTTTGGCTGAGTCAACCCGGGTCGCGATGATTCGGATGAAAGCCGCTCACTGGAACCTGTAGGGTTTCACGAGTGGCTATGTCGATTCCTTCACTGGCGACCTCGGCCAGAAAATCAATCTCTTCTGGCGTGATGATGTAGGGCGGCAAGAAGTAGACCACGTTACCCAGCGGACGAAGCAGGGCTCCCCGGGTAAGTCCATGCTGGAATACCTTGAGGCCACGTCGTTCCTGCCAGGGGAATGGTGTTTTGGTGCCTTTGTCCTGAACCATCTCGATGGCGAGCGCCATTCCGGTCTGGCGCACTTCGGCGACATTGGGATGATCTACCAGATGCTGGGTGGCCTGTTGCATCCGCGCAGCCAGTGCCTGATTGGCCTCTATTACCTTGTCTTCTGCAAAGATATCCAACGTTGCCAGGGCTGCGGCGCAGGCCAGCGGGTTGCCTGTGTAGCTGTGGGAATGCAGGAACGCACGCAGGGTATCGTATTCATCATAGAACGCCTGGTAGATGTCATCTGTAGTGAGGCAGGCTGCAAGAGGCAGATAGCCGCCTGTAAGAGCCTTGGACAGGCACAGAAAATCCGGGCGGATACCGGCCTGCTCGCACGCAAACATCGTTCCGGTACGGCCAAAGCCGACGGCAATCTCGTCGTGGATAAGGTGCACGCCATAGCGGTCACACGCCTCACGCAATAGCTTCAAGTAAACCGGATGGTACATGCGCATTCCGCCGGCACCCTGAATCAGCGGCTCGATGATGACAGCGGCTACTTCCTGATGATGCTCTGCCAGAGTCTGCTCCATATGGAGAAACATAGCGCGGGAGTGCGCTTCCCAATCCATGCCTTCCGGTCGCAGGTAACAGTCGGGGCTGGGAACCTTGAGGGTATTCAGCAGGAGCGATTTATAGGTTTCGGTGAAAAGCGCGACATCGCCTACCGACATGGCCGCTACCGTTTCGCCATGGTAGCTGTTGGTCAAGGTGACAAACTTGTTCTTTTCAGGCTTTCCGCTGTTGAGCCAGTAGTGGTAGCTCATTTTCAACGCAACTTCGATGCAGGACGATCCGTTATCGGCATAGAAGACGCGATCAAGGCCCGCTGGGGTCAGCTGCACCAGCCGTTCGGACAACTCAATCACAGGCTGGTGGCTGAAGCCGGCCAGAATCACATGCTCCAGTTGGTCGACCTGATCCTTGATCCGCTGGTTGATACGTGGGTTGGCATGACCAAATACATTGACCCACCACGAGCTGACCGCATCAAGATAGCGGTTGCCCTCAAAGTCTTCCAGCCATACACCACGACCAGATTTGATCGGGATGACTGGCAAGCGCTCATGGTCTTTCATCTGGGTGCAGGGATGCCACAACACATCCAGGTCACGCTGCATCCACTCGGCATTCAGGCCCATAAAGGTCATCCTCCAAACACATTTGGCTGGCAAGCCTATGCAATGCTCCGAACGGTAGCAAGGCGCGTCTAGTGGATGCCGCTTCGCTGGCGTATGCTGCGCACCGCCGTTGGGGCTGAGGAGTCTGAAAGATGTCGGTACGTGTAGCGCGTCTCGGAGCGCTTGCTGTTTATGGGTTGTTCAGCGTATCTGCGCTGGCTGCAGGCAAGGTGGAAAAGCATGTTGAAAAGCATGCGGAAAAACCGACCGCAAAGGAATCGGAGCAGCCTGTTGCCAAAGGTAATGGTCGGTCGGCCATCGTAATCGGCGCCGGCATGGCCGGTCTGGCCTCGGCCTATGAGCTGCAAAAAGCCGGTTGGCAGGTGACGCTACTTGAAGCCAAGCCCAGTGTTGGCGGACGTTCAGCGCTGGCGACCAGTGAGTGGATCGGTAATGCCAAGGCTCAGCCGGCCCTCAATAGCTATCTGGATACCTTCAAGATCAAGACGGTCGATGCACCTAGCTATGTGCGCACGCCGGGTTATCTAATCGATGGGCAGTATTATTCGCCAGAAGATCTTGCTCAAAAAATGCCGGACGTGAGCGCTGCACTCAAGCGCGTCGACAAGGCGCTGGATGAGCTTGCGGCATCAATCAGCGATCCGCTCAAGCCGACCGCTGGAAAAGGCCTGTTCGCACTGGATCAGACGAACGTGGCCAGCTGGCTGGATAAGCAGAACCTACCGCCATTGGCGCGCAAACTGATCAATCAGCGTATCCGTAGCCGCTATGATGAGCCATCGCGCCTGTCGCTGTTGTATCTGGCTCAGCAGACCCGCGCCTACCGGGATATCAGTGACGCCGATCTGCGTGCGGCCCGTCTGCCGGGTGGTAGTACCGTGCTGGCCCAGGCATTTGTCAAGCAGATCAAGACGCTCAAGCCCAACTCCAAGGTGTCGGCTATCTCGCAGGACAAGGATGGCGTGACCGTCAAGGTAGGGCCTACGGGGTACCATGCCGATTATGTGGTCATGGCAGTGCCCCTGCGTGCCTTAAGCTCGATCCAAATGACGCCGGAACTGGCCGAGGCACAGCGGGCTGCGCTCAAAGGCACGAACTATGGATGGAGAGACCAGATACTTCTGAAGTTCAAGACGCCGGTCTGGGACAGCAAATCTCGTCTGTCTGGCGAAATCTATAGTGATCAGGGGCTGGGCATGCTGTGGATCGAGCCGGCTGTGAAAGGTGGCGCCAACGTGCTGATCAACCTGTCCGGTGATAATGCCCGTGTGATGCAGGCGTTCGGAGATCGCCAGTTGGCAGATCAAGTCCTGATCCGTCTGAACGCTTTTTATCCCAAGGCTCGCGGTGCATTTTCCGGCTACGAAGTGCGTCGCTACAGCACCGACCCAGGTGTAGGTGGTTCCTATCTGGCCTATGGCCCGGGGCAGGTCAGCCGTTACTGGCGTGTATGGGAGCAGCCTCAGGGGCGCGTCGTCTTTGCTGGTGAGCATACCGATGCGCTGCATCCGGGGACATTGGAAGGCGCCTTGGCCAGCGGTCAGCGGGCCGCTCGACAGGTCGAAGATCTCGCAGCAGGTAAATCCGCTGCGCCTGAGACCAAGCCTACCGATGCCAAGCCTGCCAGCCTTGCGCCTGACGCAGCACCTAAAGCTACTGACGAGAAAAAGGGCTTCTTTTCTCGCATGTTCTCCTGGATGCATTGATTTACGACATGTTTCACCGCCTGGCATCCTGCCGGGCGGTCTTCTAGCCTTACCCCCTCTAGCACCTATGTTTTCCGTTCAGCCAGAGTTGTCATCTTGTTCTATCTAATAAAACGATCGATTAAAGCAACTTTTTCCGCTTCGTTTCGATACGTTTATCGCTAGGCTTGCTAGCAGCATGAACAAGGAGATTCATGATGAATTGGCGTAACGATCCGCATCGCTATGGGCTTGTCAGCGTAACCCTGCATTGGGTGATGGCGATCGCCATCGTTGCCCTCTTTTGGCTTGGACTGTGGATGCGGGGGCTTGATTACTACAGTCCCTGGTATCACCGGGCACCCGAGATTCACAAGGGCATCGGCATTCTTCTGCTGATTGCTCTGCTCATGCGTATCGTCTGGCGTTTCGTCAGTCGGCCGCCTGCCATCGAAGGAAGCCGAACGACTCAATTGGCTGCCACGTTTGGCCATCTGGCGCTGTATGCACTCATGCTGGGCGTTATGGTCGCCGGTTATTTCATCTCGACGGCTGAAGGCCAACCGATCAACGTATTTGGCTGGTTTAATGTGCCGGCTACCGTCAGTGGGTTGCGTGATCAGGCTGATTGGGCTGGGGCGATTCATCTCTGGTTGGCCTGGACGTTGATCATTCTGAGCGGGCTGCATGTACTTGCCGCGCTCAAGCACCACTTTATCGACCGCGATGCCACATTGTTACGCATGTTCGGCCGACGCCGGGCATGACGTGACCTATTTCAGAAGGGAGACATCATGATGTTGAAGAAAAGCTTCGCTGCTCTGGCATTGGGAACTGCACTGTTGACCGCCGGCCACGCCATGGCCGCCGATTACAAGATCGACAAGGAAGGGCAGCATGCCTTTATCCAGTTCCGTATTCAGCACCTGGGCTACAGCTGGCTCTATGGGACATTCAAGGATTTTGATGGCAATTTCACCTATGACGAAAAAAATCCGTCTGCAGACAAGGTGAAGGTTACGATCAAGACCGATAGCGTCGACACCAACCATGCCGAACGTGACAAGCATTTACGCAGCGCCGACTTCCTAAACGTATCAGCGCATCCGACGGCAACCTTCGAGTCCACCAAGGTGACGCCGACAGGTGATAATGCAGCTGACATCGAAGGCAATCTGACGCTCAACGGCGTGACCAAGCCTGTCGTGATCAAGGCCAAGCTGATGGGGCAGGGCAATGACCCGTGGGGTGGCTACCGCGCCGGATTTGAAGGCTCGACCAAGCTCAAGCTCAAGGATTTCAACATCCAACGTGACCTGGGTCCGGCTTCGCAAGAGGTTGAGTTGACCCTGTCACTGGAAGGTGTACGCCAGTAACTAAACATTTCGATACACAAAGCGCAGTTCCGCAAGGGCTGCGCTTTTTTTATGGGCCTAGTCTGACAAACGTGATAATAGCCTTTAAATCTTCATAACTTCTGCACACTGTCTAGGCTAAATAACCAAGTTCAGCAGTGCTCTAGCCTGTTAACCATGAAACGCATCACATCGAATGCGGGTCTGTTGAAAGCTCAGGAGCAAGATGCCAAATGGTTTTTTCAATCGCTTGGATAAGTCCCCGCAGGCGACTTGTTCCTGTTTACAAACAACCATGTACGTAAGTATATTGGGCGATCACAAGAATCTGCCAAGAATGATGCGGCCGCATAGCGTCGCGTTGCCTAGCACCCTATTCAAAGGTTTTGTTCAAGGACTCCGATATGCACATCAAGTCGGCGCATGCTTATTTTGTCCCGGTTTTATTGCTGGCGACGCTGACGCTCAATGGATGCGGTAAGCAGGATCAGGATCAGCAGGCTCAGCAACAGCAGCCACAAGCGGTTGAAGTGGGTGTGGTTACGCTCAAGGAACAGCCGGTTACCCTGACGACTGAATTACCTGGCCGGACCTCGGCATTCCGTGTAGCGGAAGTCAGACCTCAGGTCGGTGGTATTCTCCAGAAGCGTTACTTCAAGGAAGGTTCTGAGGTCAAGGCCGGCCAGCAGCTCTATCAGATCGATCCTCGCACCTATCAGGCCAACCTGAATGCAGCCAAGGCCACTTTGGCACAGGCGCAGGCGACCATGGCGTCCAACCGGCTCAAGGCCCAGCGCTATGCTGCCTTGGTAAAGGACGAAGCGATCAGCCGCCAGGAAGCGGATGACGCCCAGGCGACTCTCAAGCAGAACGAAGCCCAGGTAGAGACTGCCAAGGCTGATCTGCGTACTGCAGAGATCAATTTAGCCTATACCAAGGTGACGGCGCCGATTTCGGGACAGATCAGTCGTTCACTGGTGACAGAAGGTGCGCTGGTTACCGCTGATCAGGCGACTGCCTTGGCCATCATCAATCAGCTTGATCCCATTTACGTGGACGTGACGCAGTCCAGCACCGAGATGCTGCGTCTGCGACGTGAGCTGGACAGCGGTCTGATCAAGCGGGCGGGTGAAGATGCCGCCCAGGTGAAGCTGATGCTGGAAGACGGTTCCGAATACAAGCATCTGGGCAAGCTGCAGTTCTCTGAGGTGTCAGTGGATCAGGGAACCGGCTCGGTTACCATTCGTGCAGAGTTCCCCAACCCTGACCGTTTGTTGCTGCCAGGCATGTTCGTGCGTGCGCAACTGCAGGAAGGAGTCCGTCAGACGGCTATCCTGGCGCCACAGCAGGGCATCTCGCGCGACCCGAGAGGTAACGCCGTAGCGATGGTTGTTACGCCGGACAACAAGGTCGAGCAGCGTACCGTGAAGACCGAGCGTACGATCGGCACCAACTGGCTGATCTCCGATGGCCTGAAGGCGGGCGACCAATTGATTACGGAAAACCTGCAGCGTATTCGCCCGGGTGCTTCGGTTACGACCAAGCCGGCCACCAATGTGGCTGGGCCTGGCGATTCGGCACAACCTGCTCAGCAGGGTAGTGCCGACAAGCAGCAATAAGGGAGCCGCTGTCGATGTCAAGATTCTTTATTGACCGCCCCATTTTCGCCTGGGTACTTGCCCTGGTGATCATGCTGGCGGGCGGTCTCGCCATTCTTAACCTACCGATCAACCAGTACCCAAACATCGCGGCACCGGCTGTTTCGATCCAGGTGAGCTATCCCGGCGCGTCGGCACAGACCGTTCAGGATACAGTCGTTCAGGTCATCGAGCAGCAGATGAACGGGATCGACAACTTGCGTTATCTCTCCTCGGAGTCCAACTCCGATGGCAGCATGACCATTATCGTGACCTTTAACCAAGGCACGGACCCGGACATTGCGCAGGTTCAGGTACAGAACAAGCTGCAGCTGGCGACACCGCTTCTGCCTCAGGAGGTGCAGCAGCAGGGCCTTCGGGTGGCCAAGTATCAGCGTAACTTCATGCTGGTAGTGGGCCTGGTGTCAAACAACGACTCCCTGACTCGTGAGGATCTGTCCAACTACATCGTGTCCAACATGCGTGACCCCATCGCGCGGACCCCGGGTGTAGGTGATTTCCAGGTCTTCGGCTCGCAGTACGCCATGCGTATTTGGCTGGATCCGGCCAAACTGAATAAATATCAGTTAATTCCCGGAGATGTTTCCAATGCCATTCAGAGCCAGAACGTCCAGTTGGCTTCGGGCTCGCTGGGCGGTTTGCCTGCCGTTGAAAACCAGCAGCTCACCGCTACGATCATTGGCCGTACCCGTCTGGAAACCCCAGAGCAGTTCGGTAACATTTTCCTGAAGGTCAATCCCGATGGTTCCCAGGTGCGGCTGCGTGACGTCGCACGTATCGAGCTGGGCGGTGAAAACTATTCGATCGACGCCCAGTTCAACGGCAAGCCTGCGTCGGGTATGGCGCTGCGTCTGGCGACCGGGGCCAACCTTCTGGACACGTCCAAGGCCGTTCGTGCGACCATCGAGCAACTCAAGCCGTTCATGCCTGAAGGCATGGAAGTGGTGTACCCGTATGACACCACGCCTGTTGTAACTGCCTCCATTCATGAGGTGGTCAAGACACTGGGCGAGGCGATTCTGCTCGTATTCCTCGTGATGTATCTGTTCCTGCAGAACTTCCGAGCCACTTTGATCCCGACTATTGCAGTTCCGGTCGTTCTGCTGGGTACGTTCGGTATCCTGTTCGCGTCAGGCTTTACCATCAATATCCTGACCATGTTCGGGATGGTGCTGGCGATTGGTCTGCTCGTGGACGATGCCATCGTTGTGGTGGAAAACGTCGAACGGGTCATGGCGGAAGAGGGGCTAAGTCCCAAGGAAGCGACCCGCAAGTCCATGGATCAGATCCAGGGCGCGCTGGTGGGTATCGCTCTGGTGCTGTCAGCGGTATTCGTGCCGATGGCCTTCTTTGGCGGCTCGACCGGGGTGATCTACCGGCAGTTCTCAATTACCATCGTTTCAGCCATGGCGCTGTCGGTACTGGTCGCCCTGATTCTGACGCCCGCGCTATGCGCCACGATCCTCAAACCGGTCGACAAGAACCATCACGAGAAGCGCGGCTTCTTTGGCTGGTTCAACCGCAAGTTCGACAGTGGCGTCAACCGTTATGAGCGCAGCGTCGCTACTGTTATCCGTCACAAGGTACCGTTCCTGCTGGTATATGTCGTCATTCTGGCTGGCATGGCGTTCATGTTTACCCGCATTGCATCATCCTTCCTGCCTGAGGAAGACCAGGGCGTAATTTTCGTGCAGGTAACCACACCAACTGGATCGTCTGCGGCACGCACTCAGGTTGCGCTGGATCAGATGCGCGAAATGATGATGAAGAACGAGCCGTCGGCAGTCAGCTCCATGTTTACGGTCAACGGCTTCAGCTTTGCCGGTCGTGGTCAGAGCTCCGGCCTTGCATTCGTTCAGCTCAAGCCTTGGGAAGATCGTCCGGATGCCAAGGATCGCGCCAGTGCGGTAGCCGGACGCGCTATGGGTTATCTGTCGCAGATCAAGGATGCCATGATCTTTGCCATCGTTCCGCCAGCGGTACTTGAGCTGGGTAACGCTACCGGTTTCGACTTCTATCTTCAGGACAACTCCGGCCTTGGCCATGAGAAGTTGATGGAGGCGCGGAATCAATTGCTGGGCATGGCGGCACAGAATCCGAAGCTGACTCAGACTCGCCCCAATGGTTTGAATGACGAAGCGCAGTACAAGCTGATCATCGACGATGAAAAGGCCCGTGCGCTAGGTCTGTCCCAGACCGATATCAACCAGACCTTGTCAATTGCCTGGGCCTCCAGTTACGTCAATGACTTCATCGACAGAGGCCGCGTAAAGCGTGTGTATGTACAGGGCGAAGCCGATTCACGGATGAACCCGGAAGATCTGAGCAAGTGGTACGTACGTAACAGCAATGGCGAGATGGTGCCGGTATCGGCCTTTGCCCATGGCGAGTGGGTCTACGGTTCACCCAAGCTTGAGCGTTATAACGGTATCTCGTCTGTCGAGATCCAGGGCTCTCCTGCGCCTGGTTACAGTACGGGCGATGCCATGACCGAAATCGAGAACATGGCCAAGGAGCTACCGCAGGGCGTTGGTATTGCCTGGACCGGCATGTCGTACGAAGAGCGACTTTCAGGTTCGCAGGCACCTGCCTTGTATGCCTTGTCCCTGGTAGTGGTCTTCCTCTGTCTGGCAGCACTGTATGAGAGCTGGTCGATCCCGATTGCGGTTATTCTGGTAGTGCCGCTGGGCGTGATCGGTGCGCTTCTGGCTACCTACTTCCGAGGTTTGGCAAACGACGTGTTCTTCCAGGTGGGCCTGCTAACCACCATTGGTTTGTCAGCCAAGAACGCGATTCTGATCGTGGAGTTTGCTAAAGAATTGCACGAGGGCGGCAAGAACATCGTCGATGCCGCCGTAGAAGCCGCACGGATGCGTCTACGCCCGATTATCATGACGTCCATGGCCTTTATCTTGGGCGTGGTTCCGCTGGCCATCTCCAATGGTGCCAGCTCCGGTAGTCAGCATGCGGTTGGTACGGGTGTGATTGGCGGGATGGTAACCGCAACCGTTTTGGCGATCTTCTGGATTCCCATGTTCTACGTCGTGGTCAGCAGTCTGTTCAAGGACAAGGCTTCACGTGATCAGGAATCAGGCGCCGAGGGAAGACATTGAGTATGAAGAAGTCTCTTTTATCCATCGCAATAGGTGCAGTGCTGCTTTCGGGCTGCACCCTGATTCCCGACTACGAGCGGCCTGCATCGCCTGTGGAAAACGCTTGGCCGCAAGGCGAGGCGTACAAAGGCAATCCAACCAGCAGTGGTTCGGAATACACGGCCGATATTGGCTGGCGTGAGTTCTATAGCGATCCGCAATTGCAGCGTCTGATTCAAGTCGCTCTGGATAACAACCGTGATCTGCGGCAGGCGGCTCTGAATGTTCGCCTGTATCAGGCGCAGTATCGTATCCAACGTGCAGAGCTGTTCCCGACCATTGGCGTCAATGCCAATGGTTCGCGGACGCGTACGCCAGCAGACATGAGCTCGGCAGCGGCGATCCAGGAGTTGCTGCAAAGCACTGGTCAGGCTGGCGCGGGAAGCTCTCGTAGCGGCTCGATCAACAGCCAATACACGGTAACGCTTGGTATGTCGGCCTATGAGCTGGATCTGTTCGGTCGGTTGCGTAGTTTGAACGAGCAGGCCTTGCAAAGTTATTTTGCAACCGTTGAGGCGCGGCGCAGTACGCAGATCAGCCTGATTTCCGAAGTGGCTAACGCCTACTTCACCTGGAAAACCGATCAGAAATTGCTCCAGCTTACCCGCGATACACTGGACGCTTATCAGCGCTCATTCGATCTGACCAAGCGTCTGTTGGATAATGGGGTGGGTAGCGGTCTAGATCTACGTCAGTCCCGTACGGCGCTGGAGGGCGCTCGGGCGAGTCTTGCGCAGTACACTCGTCAGGAGGCGCAGGATCGCAATGCGCTGGGGTTGCTGTTGGGCGCGCCCTTGCCGACCGATTTACCGGCCGGCAAGAGCTTGGATGACAATGACCTGCTGGCCAAGCTGCCAGCTGGCTTGCCGTCGCAGCTGTTACAGCGCCGTCCGGATGTTTTGCAGGCCGAGCTTAACCTCAAGGCAGCCAATGCCAATATTGGAGCCGCCAGGGCAGCGTTCTTCCCAAGCATCAGCCTGACCGCCCAGGGTGGAACGGGTAGCCGGGAGCTTTCTGGCTTGTTTGATGCCCATTCGGGATACTGGACATTCGCACCCAGCATCAATATCCCGATCTTTACCGCCGGTAGTCTGAAGGCAAGCCTCGATGCGGCCAAGATCCAGAAGGACATCAATATCGCTGCGTATGAGAAAGCCATCCAGACAGCCTTCCGGGAAGTGTCTGATTCTCTAGCTGCACAGGGAACTTATGATGACCAACTTCAGGCCCAGCGTGATCTGGTGACGGCAAGTCAGGAGTATTACGATTTGGCTGAGAAGCGTTACCGTCAGGGCATCGATAACTACCTGACTGTGCTTGATGCGCAGCGATCCTTATATTCGGCTCAGGAGCAGCTGCTCGCAGACCGCCTTAATCAGCTCAGCAGCAGTGTGACGCTGTACAAGGCGTTAGGCGGTGGCTGGTTGGAGCGTACGACGGATAACAACGTCAGTGCGACGCCCGCAATCACATCAAAGCGCTAGTAAGGCAGACATGAAAAAGCCGACTCGATTGAGTCGGCTTTTTTTATGCCTATTTTTCCCTCCAGCCTGCGCTGGAGGGAAAACGCATCAAGCGTCAGCGTCAGCCGAGCGATTACGTGTCAGCAAGGCAGGCTTTTCAGCCTTTGGACGAACCTGGAGCGAATCCAGCTGCTCAGGCGTCAGCATGCGGTCTGCACGAGAAGGTTTGTGCAGAATGCGAGGTTGCGGCTTGCTGGGTGCACGCTCCTCTGTCATAGCGGGACGCGGCTCACGGGGTTCGCGTGGCTGGTAAGGACGATTCTCCTGACGGGGACGTTGTCCGGCCGGCTTGTTGCGACGCTTGTTCTGAGCTGGGCCACGACTATCGGTTGCAGGCGCGTTGCTGGCATTGGCCGCACCTTGTCTAGGACGGGGCGGGCGTGCTTGAGCCGTAGCGCCTGAAGTCGCTGCGCCTTGGCTATGGGTACGCGGCGGTTGCCCTTGACCTGGACGACGCGGACCACCATTACGGCGATTCTTGCCTTGATAAGGGCTGACATAATCGACCCGGTTACCAAAGTTATCGAAATCGTCATCCAGAAATTCTTCCGGATCGCGGTTCTGGGGGCTCTGAGTTGTCTGCTGTGGCTGGCGCTCGCCGCTGCGCTCCTGGCGTGGCTTGTTTCTACCGGCGCGTGCCTGGTCCTGACCCTGGTTCTGCTGGCGGCCACGACGTGGCTGGCGTGCCTGCCGCTCCTCGTGCTGTGGTGCTGCGTGTTCAGCAGAAACTTCACCTTCCGCTGCTCTTGCAGGCTGCTCTTTGCGGGGTGCACGTGGCTGTCGTGCCTGGCGACGGGGCTCGCGTGGCTCACGCGCTTCCACTTTCTCAACCGGTGCGCTGGCAGGGTCAAAGCCCTGCATGTCACCGTCAGGGATGTTCTGCTTGGTCAGGCGCTCGATGGCGCGCAGCAGTTTCTCCTCGTCGGGAGACACAAGGGATATGGCTTCGCCGCTACGACCGGCACGACCTGTACGGCCGATGCGGTGTACGTAATCTTCCTCCACGTTCGGCAACTCGAAGTTGACGACATGGGGAAGCTGGTCGATGTCCAGACCGCGAGCGGCAATATCGGTTGCTACGAGCACGCGAATGGAATTGTCCTTGAAATCGGCCAGCGCTTTGGTACGTGCGTTCTGGCTCTTGTTTCCATGGATAGGCGCAGCCGGAAGGCCGTTCTTGTTCAGGTATTCGGCCAGGCGGTTGGCACCGTGCTTGGTCCGTGTGAAGACCAGCACTTGTTCCCAGGCGCCAAGAGTAATCAGATGAGCCAGCAAGGCGCGTTTCTGGGCAGCGGCAATACGGAAGACACGCTGCTCGATACGTTCGACCGTGGTGTTTGGCGGCGTGACCTGGATGCGCTCGGGATTACGCAGGAGCTTGTCGGCCAAATCGGTAATGTCTTTGGAGAACGTTGCCGAAAACAGCAGGTTCTGCCGTTCTTTGGGAAGCAGGGCGAGAACCTTCTTCACGTCGTGAATGAAGCCCATGTCGAGCATGCGGTCAGCTTCGTCCAGCACGAGAATCTCGATGGCTGACAGATCGACGTTATTCTGACCGGCAAGGTCCAGAAGACGACCAGGGCACGCTACCAGGACGTCAAGGCCCTTGGAGAGCGCAGTGACCTGGGGCTTCATGCCAACACCACCAAAGATGCAGGTGCTACGCATGGGAAGGTCGCGTGCATAGATCTTGAAACTATCATGCACTTGGGCGGCCAGCTCCCGGGTAGGCGTCAATACCAACACACGGGCTTGGCGCGGACCGGCTTTTTTGCCGTCAGGTTGTCCGTTCGGAAAGAGCCGTTCGAGAACGGGGAGGGCGAATCCACCCGTCTTGCCAGTACCGGTCTGGGCGGCAACCATCAGGTCACGGCCTTGCAGTACAGCGGGAATGGCCCGTTGTTGAACGGGAGTCGGGTTGACATAACCCGCGTCGTTTACTGCGCGGGATAGGGCCTCGGAGAGACCGAGGGAAGTGAAGGACATGCGGGGTTCCTGTCTACTAAGTCGGCGTCCCGCCGACGTTGGGGCGCGGTTTCGCCTGAAACTGACGACAATAATGTGTTCGTCTTCTCCACACGCTACCGCCCTGCGCTGGGTGGAAGGCTGGAAAATGGCTCCAGGCGATGATGTTCAGCTTTTAAAGCCAAGGTTATTCCAAATGGCCAGGCTGGGTTCAGCCTGATTCAATGTGTAGAAGTGCAGGGCAGGCGCTCCGCCGGCCAGCAAGCGTTCACACATGTCTGTCACGATTTCCTGGCCAAACGCCTGAATGCTTTTGACATCGTCAGCATACGCTTCCAACTGCTTGCGAATCCAGCGTGGGATTTCGGCGCCACAGGCTTCGGAAAAGCGAGCCAGGCTGCTGTAGTTGGTAATCGGCATGATGCCAGGAATGATGGGTACGTCTGCGCCTAGCTTGCACGCTCTGTCGACAAAATGAAAGTAGCTGTCGGCATTAAAAAAGTATTGTGTGATCGCGCCGTTGGCTCCAGCCTTGATTTTGCGAACAAAATTGGCGAGATCGGCTTCGAAGTTGCGTGCCTGGGGATGAACTTCCGGATAAGCGGCAACTTCAATGTGGAAATGATCGCCGGTTTCTTCGCGGATAAAGCTAACCAACTCGTTGGCGTAACGCAGTTCGCCGCCGGAAATCCCCATGCCGGAAGGAAGATCACCGCGTAGTGCCACAATACGCGTGATGCCCGCTTCACGGTAGCGAATCAGCAGGTCCCGTAATTCGGCCTTGGAGTCGCCTACGCAGGAGAGGTGGGGCGCTGTAGGAATCCGAATCTCGCTGTCGAGCTGAAGAACGGTATTGAGGGTACGGTCCCGGGTCGAGCCGCCAGCACCATAAGTGCAGGAGAAGAATTCTGGGGAGTAGCCGGCCAGCTGGCGAGCAGTATTGAGCAATTTTTCGTGGCCGGCTTCGGTCTTCGTCGGGAAGAACTCGAAACTGACGTTGGGTGTGGTACGAGTCATGGGTAATTCCTGGAGCGCATTGGCGCTTCCTCAAGAAACACCGCCGCTTGGGCGGTGTTGTCCTGAACTGCCGAGGAGAAGGGGAAGACCTTCTCCGTGTCGATTGATGCCTACCGCTTAGTAGCGATAGGTTTCCGGCTTGAACGGGCCGTCCTGCTCAACGCCGATGTAGTCCGCCTGTTCTTTGGTCAGACGTGTCACGACACCGCCGAAGCCCTTGACCATTTCCAGCGCCACTTCTTCGTCCAGCTTCTTGGGCAGAACCATAACCGTGACGTTCTTGGTCTTTTCGACTACAGGAAGGTCGGCAAACTTCTCGTTGAACAAGTGCATCTGCGCCAGAACCTGGTTGGCAAAGGAGCCGTCCATGATGCGACTTGGGTGGCCGGTTGCGTTGCCCAGGTTGACCAGGCGACCTTCGGCCAGCAGGATCAAATAATCATCGTTGGCCGGATCGATGTCCTTACCGGTGCGGTGAATCTTGTGAACCTGCGGCTTCACTTCTTCCCAGCCCCAGTTCTTGCGCATGAAGGCTGTATCGATTTCATTGTCGAAATGGCCAATGTTGCACACCACGGCGCGCTTCTTCAGCTTTTTCAGCATGTTGGCGTCGCAGACGTTGGCGTTGCCGGTTGTGGTGACGATCAGGTCGATCTTGCCCAGCAGGTCGGCATCAACGCAGGCTTCGGTGCCATCGTTCTGACCATTCTTGTAGGGCGAAACGACTTCATAGCCGTCCATGCAGGCCTGCATGGCACAGATCGGGTCGACCTCGGACACCTTTACGATCATGCCTTCCTGGCGCAGGGAGGCAGCAGAACCCTTGCCTACGTCGCCATAGCCGACAACCAGCGCCTGCTTGCCGGAGAGCAGGTGGTCGGTAGCGCGCTTGATGGCGTCGTTCAGGCTGTGACGGCAGCCGTACTTGTTGTCGTTCTTGCTCTTGGTAACGGAGTCATTGACGTTGATCGCCGGGATCTTCAGGGTGCCTTTCTTCAGCATGTCCTGCAGGCGATGTACACCAGTAGTGGTTTCTTCAGTAACGCCGTGAATTTTTTCCAGGGCCTGCGGGTATTTGTCATGCAGGATCTGGGTCAGGTCGCCACCATCGTCCAGGACCATGTTGGCATCCCAAGGCTGGCCATCTTTCAGGATGGTCTGCTCGATGCACCACTCGTATTCTTCTTCGGTTTCACCTTTCCAGGCAAAGACAGGAATACCGGCAGCGGCAATGGCGGCTGCGGCCTGATCCTGGGTAGAGAAGATGTTGCAGGAGGACCAACGCACTTCAGCGCCCAGCGCGACCAGTGTTTCGATCAGCACGGCAGTCTGGATGGTCATGTGGATGCAGCCCAGGATCTTGGCACCCTTGAGCGGTTGCTCGCCGGCGTACTTGCGACGCAGGGCCATCAGGGCTGGCATTTCGGACTCGGCGATGATGATTTCGCGGCGGCCCCAGTCAGCCAGGGAAATGTCGGCAACCTTGTAGTCGTTGAAACCGGCAGGCGTGATAACAGCGCTCATTAAGCTCTCCATTCGTTCGAAGTTGTTGGCTGCCCCGGCGATAACGTGCTGCTGCAGGACAGCTGTAAATGCGAATGGGCGCCGTTGATGCGTGTGCAGGCCAGGCCTGCGGCTACGCTCCCCCGAGCCTGACAGGGAAACCCTGCTGCAGCGCCCCTCGGTAGGATGGCGGGTGGCGATTTGAAAATCGCCATGGGCTCGAAGTATAGCGGGCAATCCCCAGGCTTTGTAGGTGTACCGGATTCATGATGATCAGTAATTGACTGCATAGAGAGGAACGACCGCTTCGGTGGCTTCTCTAACCGGCGGAAAGGGTTAAGCTTGTGGACCGCTATTACTCAAGGAGACGACATGAATTTCCATACACGCAAGTGGGTAAAGCCCGAGGATCTGAACGCCAACAACACTCTGTTTGGCGGCAGCCTGCTGAAGTGGATAGACGAAGAGGCTGCGATTTATGCCATCGTTCAGTTGGGCAACCAGCGGGTCGTCACCAAATATATTTCCGAGATCAATTTTGTCAGCGCATCGCGTATCGGTGACATCATCGAGCTAGGGATCACGGCTACTGAATTTGGCCGCAGCTCCATTACCCTGCGCTGTGAAGTCCGCAACAAGATTACCCGCAAGAGCATTCTGACCATCGACAAGATCGTCTTCGTCAACCTGGACGAGGAGGGTAATCCGACTCCCCATGGCAAGACGAAGATCACGTACATCGAAGATCAGTTCAAGGATGAAGAAAAGGGCGCCTGAGTCGCTCTAGGTTCGCGACAGACCTTGGAGTAGCCTTGGCGTTTACTGCTCGTATCGGAAATGCCATGGCTAATCACAAGATCGAGATCCGCCGCAGGAATACGCAGAAGATATTGCTGGCTGCCGAAAAGGTGTTTGCCGAGAAAGGGTTTGGTGCTGCTTCCATGGGCGATATTGCCCAGGAAGCAGAGCTGCCGCGGTCGAACCTGCATTATTACTTCTCGACCAAGGATGACCTGTACCGTGAGGTGGTGCTCGGATTACTGGAACTCTGGAAACAGGATGCCATCTGTTTCGAGCAGTTCGATGACCCCCGGGTAGTGCTGGCGAGCTATATCCGCGCCAAGATGAACCACTCCCGTACTCGCCCTTATGGCTCAAAGATCTGGGCCAACGAAATCATGCATGGTGCACCGCTGCTGGGGGCCGCTCTGGATGAACACCTGATGGAGTGGGCCAGACTCAAGCAGGCCAAGATCAAGCAGTGGGTGGATGACAAACGTATCCTGCCGGTAGAGCCGGCTTATCTGCTCTACATGATCTGGGCCTCGACTCAGCACTATGCAGATTTCAATTATCAGATCGACCTAATCAACGGTCATACGCCCTTAAGCGACCGCCAGTTCGAGCAGGCTGTACAGACGGTGACGGCGGTTATCCTGCGAGGAATTGGTCTGGAGCCTTGAGCATTCCTAACGTAGCTGTCAGGAATAAAGGGTATCCGGCGCTGCCTTGGTGATCGTCGCTCACCAAATTGTTGCACAGGCTATGGCTTGGCTTTTCTGAACTTAATCAATGAGTTGGTTGCTTTTTCAACGCTTGCAAGCGATCACCCTGCTTTTTTCTGCACCAGTTTGATTCCTGACAATGTTGTTAGGACGCTTCGCTTCGGTGATCAACTGCCATTGCCTTGCTAGGCAAACCAATATTCCAGGTGTGATATCAAGGACTTAGCGCAAGGCCCGCTCCCCTGACTGTTTTCGATCACGGTTCCGGCACGCTTATTGAGAGAAAGGGCGATCAGCCTGCTAGCAGGACCTACTCACCCCTATGAGAGAAAACAGGGAGAGCATGCCATGCCATACAACAGATCCGAAGTGATTGTGCGCGATGGTCTTCATGAGCTTCATGCCGGCCCGGATGTTCTGGACAGCCCACGTTATAACCACGACATGGCGCCTACTCAGGTAGCGGAGCGTTCCTGGAATAAGTGGCATATCGCAGCGCTGTGGGTGGGCATGGCCATCTGCGTACCCACGTACACCCTGGGTGGCGTACTGACGGCTTACTTTGGATTATCAGTGGGCGAGGCGCTGGCTACCATTCTGCTGGCCAACCTGATCGTGCTAATTCCCCTGACATTAAATGCATTTCCAGGCACCAAGTACGGGATTCCTTTTCCGGTCCTCCTGCGCAGCTCCTTTGGTATTCTGGGCTCGAACGTGCCCTGCCTGATTCGAGCAGTCGTGGCCTGCGGCTGGTTTGGCATCCAGACGATGTTTGGCGGTTTGGCGATTCACCTGTTTCTCGGGTCACTTTTCGAGGGCTGGAAGGCCTTGGGCAGTACGGGTGAGGTCATTGGCTTCATGGTGTTCTGGACGGCCAATCTATGGGTGGTCATTCGAGGCGCCGAGTCGATCAAGTGGCTGGAGACCTTGTCTGCGCCGCTCCTGTTACTTGTCGGGGTCGGTCTTCTGATGTGGGCGATGCCCCATGTGTCGATGACGGAGCTCCTGTCCCAGCCAGCCAAACGACCGGAAGGCGAGGGGGTGACCAAATATTTTCTGGCAGGCCTGACTGCCATGGTGGGTTTCTGGGCGACTCTCTCGTTAAACATTCCAGACTTCAGTCGCTATGCCAGAAGCCAGAAGGATCAGATCATAGGCCAGGTAATTGGCCTGCCGGTCACCATGTTCCTGTTTGCCTCCCTGGGCGTGGTAATGACGGCCGCTTCGGCGGCCCTGGTGGGCGAGACGGTGTCTGATCCGGTTTCGCTTATCGGTCATATCCAGAGCCCTGTTTGGGTCGCCTTGGCCATGGCCTTGATCGTAGTTGCGACGCTGTCGACTAATACAGCTGCCAATATCGTTTCGCCCACGAATGATTTCCAGAATCTTGCGCCCCGGCTCATCAATCGGACCCGAGCCGTATTGATAACTGGGTTGGTGGGCCTGGCGCTGATGGCCCATGAACTGCTCAAGAAACTAGGCTGGATCGTCTCGGATGTCAGCTTGGAGAGCGTGTACTCGAACTGGCTGCTGGGGTACTCCAGTCTTCTGGGACCCATCGCCGGCATCATGGTGGTGGACTACTTCATCGTGAAAAAGCAGCAGCTTGATCTGGCCGGGTTATACCGTGACGACTATTACCCAGCCTACAACGTGGCGGGTTTCGTTGCGTTCGGTATTCCTGTCGTGCTGACGCTCATGGCGTTGACAACGGGCGTCATGACCTGGTTTTACGATTACGGCTGGTTTACCGGTTCGGCACTTGGTGGGGTGATCTACTTTGCCTGTGCCGGGCAGCGTCATCGCAGCCCGGCGCCGCTGGCCAGACCTTCGCTGTGAAGGCCCTGACTAGACTTCCAGGGTAATGAGTTCGGCGTTGACCTCAGTACCCTGTATGGTCAGGCGTCCCAGAGAGACAGGCAGCTTGAAGCGGCGAGGGCCAGGGCTGCCTGGGTTGAAGTAGAGCACGCCCTCGCGCTCCTCCCGTTTTGGCTTATGTGAATGCCCGCAGATTACAACGCGAATACCTTCGGCCGCCGGATCAATCACCAGATCCTGGAGGATGTGGATCACGTAGAGATCGACCTCGCCAAAACGAAGCGTAGCTGTTTCAGGTAGGGTCTGGGCCCAGTCGTCCGTGTCGTTATTGCCGCGGACGACGGTAAGGGGAGCTATTTCCCGAAGTCGCTCAAGGATTTCGGGCTTGCCGATATCACCGGCATGGATGATATGGTCGCTCCCTTCAAGTGCACTCAATGCGCCGGGACGCAGGTGGTTGTGCGTATCGGCGATAACGCCAATGCGAAAAATCGGATGGTTGGAGGCAGGCATGGTTCTCCCGTACACAGGCTGGGTCTGTATAACCTTTGACCGATAAAGTGTGTAAGGGTTGAATGAGTGTGATCGACGCCCAGTGCAGGCGTCGATCACAAGCGCCCTTTATTCCTGTGCTATGTCTGTGGTGCTGTCTGGCAGGAACCAGTTCATGATCAGAGCGCAAAGCCCTCCTGTGGCCACACCTGAATTCAGCACATCACGTAGCGCTGCTGGCATGTGGGCGAGAAACTCAGGGACCTGGGACACACCCAGACCCAGTGCCAGGGAAACGGCAATAATCAACAGGGCACGGCGGTCCAACTGAATGCCGGCCAGAATGTTGATCCCCGAAGCTGCAACGGCGCCAAACATCACCAGTGCGGCGCCACCCAATACTGGCTCTGGTACGGCCTGAATAATGCCAGCAACGGCTGGAAACAGGCCGAGCAGAACGAGAAAGACGGCAATCCACAGCCCGACGTGGCGGCTGGCGATACCCGTCAGTTGGATCACGCCGTTGTTTTGCGCAAAGATTGAGCTGGGAAAGCTGTTGAACAGTCCGGCCAACAAGGAATTGGCTCCATTGACCAGTACACCGCCCTTGATCCGAGCCATCCAGACCGGACCCTCTACCGGCTGGCGGGACACTTTACTGGTTGCGGTCACGTCACCGATGGCTTCCAGGGAGGTGACGAGATAGATCACCAACATGGGAACGAACAGTGCCCAGGAAAAACCCAGCCCAAAATGCAGGGGAACCGGCACCTGGAACAGAGGCGCTTCATGCATGCCGGTAAAGTCCAGACGTCCCAGATAGGCCGCCAGGCCGTAGCCGACCAGGAGCGCAATGACGATGGCCGCGCTACGTACCCATACCACGCGAACGCGGTTGAGCACGACGATGATTGCCAGCACCACACCGGACAGCAGCAGATTCTCGCCGTTGGCAAAGGTGCCCTGGCTCATGGCTGAGAAGCCGCCGCCCATGCTGATGAGTCCGACCTTGATCAAGGTAAGACCGATCATCAGCACCACGATGCCGGTTACCAGCGGAGTAATCAGGCGCTTCACGAAAGGCAATATCCGGGAGATACCCATCTCGACGAAAGAGCCCGCCATGACCACGCCAAAAATGGCAGCCATTACGGCTTCAACCGGCGTGCCCTGCTTGACCATCAGCGCGCCGCCAGCGATCAAGGGGCCGACAAAGTTGAAGCTGGTACCCTGAACGATTAGTAGCCCTGCCCCGAACGGGCCGAAGCGGCGACACTGGATGAACGTGGCAATGCCTGAAATCACCAGGGACATGGACACGATCAGGTTGGTATCCCGTGGTGAGACACCCAGTGCCTGGCAAATTAGAAGGCCTGGAGTGACGATAGGCACGATGATCGCCAGCAGATGCTGCAACGCAGCGAGCAGGGCGATAGGCAGGCGAGGCCGATCGTCGAGACCGTAGACCAGTTCATGGCGGGAGGGAGAGGCGTCCGGCTGGCTCATGTAGCGGTTCCGCAAAAGGCGGCAAGTGTACTGTTCCGGTGATGCGCCGCACAGTCTTCATCTCATAAAAGAGACAGGCGATAGGACAGGCTGCTGCCATGCGCCTTGGGCATGGCGTTAACGTTCAGTAATAAAGACGAAAGTCCCACGGCCTAACTTTACCAGTATCCAGGGTCTTAGGCCTTGTTCTGATGACAGGCGCTTGGCATTCACTACTCCCATCCCGCCGGGCTTCATGGCAAGCACTTCAGCAGTCATGCCATGCAGATCCAGCAGCCAGGTTGCCCATACCTTCTTCTTTTACCGAGGGCTTTTGCGTGTTTGACGCGATCACAGGGTTGATTCAACAGGGGGGTTACCTGGGCATTCTTTTGCTCATGTTTCTGGAAAACGTGTTTCCGCCTATTCCATCGGAGGTCATTATGCCGCTGGCAGGGTTTCTAGCGGCGAGAGGGGAGCTGAATTTTATCGGCGTGGTGCTGGCGGGAACGCTGGGGTCCTTTCTGGGCGCGCTACCGTGGTATTACGCTGGTGCGGTATGGGGAGAGGCGCGCATGCGCAAGCTGGCGCAGCGTTACGGGCGCTGGCTGACTCTTTCGGCCAAGGACGTCAGTGAGGCCTCTCTCTGGTTCAGGTCGCATGGCAGTAAGGCTGTCTTCTTTGGCCGCCTGGTACCGGCAATCCGTACCCTGATTTCTGTACCGGCCGGTATTGCCCATATGCCGTTTCGTCGCTTCGCCGGATATACCCTGGCGGGTTCTCTGATCTGGACAACGGTGCTGACACTGGCGGGTTACCTGCTGAATGCCGAATACGAGCGTGTCGCGACGCTTTTGGATCCGGCCTCCAAAATAGTTCTGGCAGTGATTGTGCTCGTTTACCTGTATCGCCTGTTTAAAACCAACAACCGGGAAGACTGCCGGGAAGGCTAGACGGGTTGGAATAGCGCCAGGGATGAGTCCTAGCGCTGATCCAGCAGACGCCTGCGCTCGGCTTTCTGTGCTTCTACCTGCGCCTTTTTCTGCTCGATCGCGGCGCGTCCACGCTCTGTTACGCTGGGGCGCGGTGCGGGCTCGGGGGCTGGCTGGGGCGTTGGTGGGGTTGGCCTGGGATAATGATGCCAGGGCGGACGGTGTCCACCATAATCGTAATAGGGCTCTGGATAGGGATAGTAGCGGTCCTGTCGGATCGGTGGCGGGACATCATAGTCATCATCGTCGAGATCGTAATAACGATCAGCGTCTGATGGTGTACGAGTGCTTGACTGAGACGTCTCGTCCCGAGGCTTGATGCTGGGCTTTTCCACTACCGGTGGTGGCGTCGGGTCGGCCATACGGGTGACCGGGCCACTGCCTCTTGGCGGAGGGTTATCAACTTCGATACGGTCGGCCAGGGATTGATCAGATGGGCAATGGCCTTGTGTAAACGTGATCTGGCCTGCCTTGTCGACGCATTTGAGTATGGTGTCTGCCTGGGCATGGGTGACGCCGCCCAGGCTTGAGACCGCAACCGCCAGAATTGCCCACTTCATAGCAATCCCCTCTAACGTACCTGCATGCCACTCTAGCACTTTGCAGGTCGGGTCATCTAAACGGTTACTGAAGAAAACCGTGAAGGTTAGGCCAGGGAGTGCTGCGCTGCTGACAGAAAATCGAACAAGCCTTCCAGAGGCAGTGGCTCGGCCAGAAAATACCCCTGCGCCTCGTCGCAACTCGCGCGCTTGAGCAGTTCGAGCGTCTCTTCGTCTTCCACACCTTCCGCCACGACAACAAGGTTCAAGGCATGGGCCATGTCGGTAATGGCCTTGATGAACACGTAGCGGTCCAACCCTTCGGCGGGATGGGTAATAAGCGTGCGGTCGAGTTTGACGGTATCAATAGGAAAACGCCTAAGATAGGACAGGCCGGAGTAGCGGGTTCCCAGGTCGTCTACCGCCAGTTTGACACCCAAAGTTTTCAGCGCTCCGAGCGCCTGATTGGAGGCGTCCATGTCTTCAATGAAAGCCCCCTCGGTCAACTCGAGTTCCAGGTGACAGGGTCTCAGTTTGGTCGTGTGCAGAATCGCTTCTATCCTGTCCTTCAAATGTGGTGACTTGAGCTGGAGGGGTGAAAGGTTCACGGACAGTTCCAGCGACTGCCCAAGTCGACTGGACAGGTCGTGAATTTCCTGACAGGCCTTTTGCAGAACCCACAGCCCCAGCTCGTCTATCATGCCAATCTCTTCGGCGATCGGAATGAAATCCACAGGCGAAATCCAACCCCGCTCCGGGTGATGCCAGCGAATCAAGACCTCAACGCCCTGGGGGGTGCCCTCAGGCAGCCGAATACGCGGCTGGTAGTAAAGCGAAAACTGATTCTGCTCCAAGGCGTGGTACAACGCCGTTTCCAGCACCATGCGGTTTTTGGCTTCGACACTCATTTCTTCTGAGAAGATGCGGCAACAATGGCCTCCTGCCGCCTTGGCACGATACATCGCAATATCTGCATGCTGGACCAGTTGTTCCTTGGTATGGCCGTGCTCAGGGTAGAGTCCTATCCCTACCGACGCACCGGAAAAAACACGGCTGCCATTGATTTCGATCGGAGCCGCAACCGCTCGGATGATGGCGTTAGCCACCGCTTGAACGGAGATTTCACCTTCCGGGGCGTGGGCCACCACGACAAACTCATCGCCACCCAGGCGCGCCACCAGATCACCCTGAGGTACCGCTGCCCTCAATCGCTGCGCCACTTCGCGCAGCATTGTGTCGCCTGCATCATGCCCCATCGAGTCGTTGACCTGCTTGAAGCGGTCCAGGTCGATCAGCATGATGGCAAGGCAGCTGTTAAGCGGCGTGAAATTGATCAGAGCCTGCAAATGCTCGTTCAGGTACGCCCGATTGGGCAGCCCTGTCAGCATGTCATGGTTGGCCAGCTGGTGCAGGCGACTTTCGGCCAGCTTCTGCTCGGTGACATCCGTATAGCTGCCTGCCCATTCGATAAGCTGACCTTCCGTATCAAGAATGGGAACGGCATAACCACTGACATGGCGATATTGACCATCGGCCCGGCGCAGCCGGTACTGGGCATATACCGGCTGGCGGTCCTGCAGCATTTTGGCTCCCAGCGCAGCGGTGGACTCCTGATCGTCCGGGTGAACCACGTTCATCCAGCCAAACCCCTGCATCTCCTCCTGAGTCTGGCCGGTAAAGGCACACCAGTCCGGCTGAGGAGAAACAATCTCCAAGGTAGGCGAAGCCGTCCACACGATGGCTCCTGTAGCATTTACCAGTGAGCGAAAGCGTTGTTCGCTGGCTTGAAGCGCCAACTCTGCCGCTTTGCGCTCCGTGGTTTCCCGGTCGCGCTCGATAACCAGCGCCGCAGTATTGACCAGCAGGCGCATGGACTCCTGCTCTGAATCGCTCGGTTCACGCGCGTCCCTGCAATAATAGGCCAGGGTGCCCAATACTCTTCCAGAGGATGACAGGATCGGGTGAGACCAACAGGCGCGGAAACCATAACCGAGCACCACAGACTTGGCTTCAACCCAGCGCGGATCGTTCTCTATATCGCTGACGATAGTCGAGGCGCCGGTATACGCGGCCGCTCCACAGGAGCCGGCGAGGGGGCCAATGGGTATGCGTTCTACGGCCTGATTGAATGATTGGGGGAGCGAGGGGGCCGAGCCAAAGCGCAGGTGCAGGCCATCGGTGTCCATGAGCATGACCGATGCCCAGATATTGCCACCTGCCTGCTCTTCCGCAGAGCGGGTCAGGGTATCGAGAATCTGCTTGAGCGGGGCTCCCGCGACGGCCTGTGCCAGTGCCTGCTGCTGACCGTTGGCCAGGGCCTCGGTGCGTTTCAGATCACTGATATCTGACGCAATGCCCCGTAGCCGGAGGCTGTCAGCGTCGCTCAGCACCTTGCCTTTGACACTGATCCAGCGGGTGCGGCCGTCTGACAGCAGCAACCTGCAGTCGAAATGCCAATGCTCGGCACGTTTCGCTGCCGTTTCGATGACGCGGCGTACATGCCTTTGGTCATCCGTGTGGATACGCTCGAAAAACTCCTCGAGCGCCCATGTGTCCGGCTGTATGGACGTACCGAAATCCGGCCCGTTTCTCAACAGACAGGTCAGCGTTCCGCTAGCGACGTCCAGTTCCCATTCACCCAGGTCCGCTACATCGAGCGCGAACTGCAGGCGTGCCTCAAGTTCAGCAGCGGAGGAGGAAGGCGAGGGGGCGGTGTTGACATCCTTTTTTACCCTGGGCTCGGCATTGGTGTCCGGCATATCGTTCACTCGAAGTTTCCAACTATCGATTGATCTGCCACGTCTTGCGGGCGCGGCACAGCAGCGGTGCGTCTAAAACAGGACTCTATAGAAAGCGTAGTCGCTCTGGGCAATGGCTCAATTCATAATCATCCATGAAATACGAGGGTAACGATTTACCATGCTGTCGGAGGGCTATCATCGAGCAGAAAGGGAGACGTTCTACAGGCGCCGCCATCTTGCCTGAAACAGGCTTTTTGCCAAGAGTAAGAGAGTCCCAACCAGACCAGCGGAGAGGCTGCGCTTTTTGCAGCGCAGATACAAAAACGCCGCCCGAAGGCGGCGTGCTCAACACGATCCCAGATCAGTCTTCCAGCATCGCCTTGTTACGGACGGCACCCTTGTCGGCACTGGTGGCCAAGAGGGCATACGCCTTGAGCGCTGTGCTCACGCGGCGCGCACGTGGCGTGGCAGGCTTCCAACCCTTTTTGTCCTGTTCGATGCGGCGGTGAGACAACTCCTCATCGCTAACCAGTAGGTTGATGCTGCGATTGGGGATATCGATCAGAACCTTGTCGCCGTCTTTCACCAAGCCGATCGCACCACCAGCCGCCGCTTCTGGCGAAGCATGGCCGATGGAAAGTCCTGACGTGCCGCCCGAGAAACGGCCGTCGGTGAGCAGGGCGCACTGCTTGCCCAGTCCCTTGGACTTCAGGTAGCTGGTGGGGTAGAGCATTTCCTGCATGCCCGGGCCGCCCTTGGGACCTTCGTAGCGGATGATAACGATATCGCCGGCTTTCACTTCGTCGTTCAGGATGCCCTTCACCGCGGCATCCTGACTTTCGAAAATCTTTGCCGAGCCTTCGAAAACATGGATGGATTCATCCACGCCCGCCGTTTTCACCACGCAACCGTCCAGCGCGATATTGCCGTATAGCACGGCAAGACCGCCTTCCTGAGAGTAGGCATGCTCGACGCTACGGATGCAGCCTTCGGCGCGGTCGTCATCCAGGGTGTCCCAGCGAGTCGCCTGACTGAAGGCTTCCTGCGTGGGGATACCGGCCGGACCTGCGCGGAAAAAGGTCTTGACCGCTTCGTCCTGAGTAAGCGTGATGTCCCACTTCTCGATGGCTTCGCCCAGGGTTCTGCTGTGCACGGTTGGCAGATTCGTATTGAGCAAACCGCCGCGAGCCAGTGCACCCAAAATGCTCATGATCCCGCCGGCACGGTGAACATCTTCCATATGGTATTTCTGGATGTTCGGCGCCACCTTGCACAGCTGGGGTACTTTACGGGACAGGGCGTCAATGGCGCGCAGATCAAAGTCGACCTCGGCTTCCTGAGCCGCTGCCAGAAGGTGCAGGATGGTATTGGTGGAGCCACCCATCGCGATATCCAGCGTCATTGCGTTTTCAAAGGCCTTGTAAGACGCAATGTTTCGTGGCAGTACAGAGGCATCGTTCTCCTGATAGTAGCGCTTGCACAGCTCGACCGCCGTACGGCCGGCTTGCAGGAATAGCTCCTTGCGGTCGGCATGGGTTGCCAGCAGCGAGCCATTACCCGGCAGTGCCAGGCCCAGGGCCTCGGTCAGACAGTTCATGGAGTTGGCCGTAAACATGCCGGAGCAAGAGCCGCAGGTTGGGCAAGCGCTGCGCTCATACTCGGCTACTTTTTCATCAGAGGCGGTGCTATCCGCGGCGATGACCATAGCGTCGACCAAATCCAGGCCGTGGCTGGCCAGCTTGGTCTTGCCGGCTTCCATTGGGCCGCCGGAGACGAATACGACCGGAATGTTCAGGCGCAGGGCCGCCATCAGCATGCCGGGGGTGATCTTGTCGCAGTTGGAAATGCATACCAGCGCGTCGGCGCAGTGAGCATTGACCATGTACTCTACGGCATCAGCGATGATCTCACGGGACGGCAGGGAATAGAGCATGCCATCGTGACCCATGGCGATGCCGTCATCCACAGCGATAGTGTTGAATTCCTTTGCAACGCCACCGGCTTTTTCTATCTCGCGGGCGACCAGCTGGCCCAGGTCCTTTAGGTGAACATGACCTGGCACGAACTGGGTAAAGGAGTTGGCTATCGCAATGATCGGCTTCTTGAAGTCTTCGTCCTTCATGCCGGTGGCACGCCAAAGTGCGCGGGCACCAGCCATATTGCGGCCGTGGGTGGAGGTTTTCGAGCGGTAATCAGGCATGGAGGCTGCTCTCCGGGGCGGCTTTGCTTATCACGGTAATCTGTTCAAACACTGCGGCGTATCCACCGTATAACTGTAAAGGTAGCAGTGGAGGCTTAGGGCACGCGAGCATTGAATAGGCTCAGGGCTATCGTGAGCGCGGACGGAGCGCAAAGCAAACGGAAGTGGACCGAGTGCCGTGCTCTGGGCCGGTCGGATAGCGCGGGATCTCCGCGTGACTGGCTTGGGCTCACAGACCCGCCGGGGATAATGGCGAGGGAATCTCCCGATTCTACTCCGCATTTGTTCAAAGAGGAAAGCGTACGACAAAGGGTATGTCTTGGCTTGCGCTTTCACGGTTCAAGAAGGCGTCATTTGTTTGCGTGCAGCCCAAAGATCTTTGGATCAATAGCATTTGCCATCGCTACATAACCTGCCCGGTTGGGATGCAGTCCATCGCCAGGGCCGCCTGCGCTGCTGGGAATGAACTCTGCACGCAGGCCGCCCGTAGTGGGATCGAGCGTGGCCGCATCAAAGTCAATGATCGAGTCAAACAGACCGCTTTCCTTTATGAAGCGATTAAGTGCCATACGTTTCTGATCCTGCTCCTGAAAGGCCGGGTCTGCAGGATTGGCCGCCAGGCTGCTGGTCAGGGTCGCGCCGTGAAGGCGTACACCGGGCAACGCTTTGCGCATACGTTCAATCGCATTGCGCATAGCTGTCTCGACGACCTCGACGGACGCACCAGTACCCGGTGAAAAATCATTGATACCTTCCATCCAGATAACGTCTGTTACACCAGAAAGGCTTAATACATCCCGTTCCAGACGATCCATGATAGATGGACCGCCACCGTAGCCTTGCCGGGTGCTTTCATTCAGAGGGCCTGCGACCTCGTTGCCAGAAATGCCAGCATTCACTACCGAGTACTGTCCCGGTGCCAACTGGGCGAGGCGACGATTCAGGATGTCTGGCCAGCTGTCATATCCATTGGGTGTTGAGCCGGTACCGTCGGTAATGGAATCGCCCAAGGCTACGATGACTCGCGCAACGTCTGGTGCCTGGATATCAACCGCGTCGAGCAAGAACGTCGAGGTCGTAGTAAAGGGCCAGGCGCTTTCCTGCTCCTCGGCGGCGTGGTCGGTGCCGCGAACACTGAAATAGGAGGTTGCGAGCGCTGCAGCATGCCAGCTCAGCGGGCCGCTGTTCCCAGCGAGATGAAAGCTTACCGCCAGGGTGTGGGAAGGTGCTTTGGGTAGCGGGACCGGATCCGTCCAGCGAGTCTCACCAGGTTGAAGCTGAATTTCGCTCTGGCCGTCAAAGCTGACCGGGCGATTACTGCCCGGTACCAGAGCTGCGCCCCCTAAAGGTTGCCCGATATAGACACTGCGCAAGGTAATGGGCCTGTTGCCAAAGGTATTCGAGAATCGCAGGCGTGCCTGGCTTCCCCATACACTAGGTCGAATGATCTGCCGGATACTTTGATCTTGAGCCCCACTAGCCGAAATAATACCTTCCAGCTTTGGCTGGGCGATGGGCGAACCGTTGGGGTAGGCTGCCTGCACGGGGGCTGTCCAGGCTGTTTTCCAATCATCGGCATGTCCGGGCTTGGACGCGAGTGCAAACAGGCCGGCAGCCAGAAGGGTTAACAGGCGCATGAGGATTCCTTGATCAGGTATCGGACGTTGGATTAAGCAGGCTTTTCAGCTGGGCTTGCAGGTTCTCCCAGTGGGTGCCTTCCCAATAGACACGATCACAGCCCGAGCATTTCAAAAAATAATCATGACGTTCCCGCACGAGTGGCGGCAGGCTATCGAGGACGACACTCTTATCGACGGAATGAAGGGTATCGTTACAGACCAAGCACCGGCTGAAGGGCGCAGCATGGTCAGCCAGGTTGTAGCGCTCGAATACTTCGCGCAGCTGTGCCTCAGGCTTGTTTGAGCGGACGTAGCAGCCGTAGACAATCTGGCTTCGCTTGAGCAGTTCGCGGTCCCGGGTCAGGACAATATAAGGTTCTCGCGCACAATAATTGGCAATTTCATTGTCATGAATGGCCGGATAATACAGCGTATCGAATCCAGCCAGTCGTAACAGCCGCGCTAGCGCGCCCATATGGGCATCGGCAATGAAGCGAAACGCCGTTAGCCGATCGCGCAAGGGGACAGCATCTTCTACTTCCAAACGATAAAAGGGCGGGTAGACCGCTATCCGATCATCCTGTTGTATCAGGTAGTCAAATCCTACGGATTTACCATTGACCAGAATGAACTCGACTTCTGGATGCGGAACGCCCAACGCCTCGATCATGTGTTTGACGGTGGAATTCGGGTTGCAGCTGAGCGTAAAGCTGCGTTGGCGGTGAGCTGGAGGTAAAAAGTTATTGAGGCGTGCGTAGAAACGAAATGTCGCGTTGTTCATACGCGCCATCCGGTCGTATCAGACATGACACGACCGGAAGCGGTCGTTACCGAAAGCGTAGAGCGGCTAATCAATAATGATCGGCCGATTCGCATGTTTCGAAACCTTTGCTATCGACGCGACCTGCGCTGTCAAAGCCTACCGAATACACCTGCTCTTTGCCGTCTCTGTTGAGTACGTAGTTATTGCAGGAGCCTGGTTTGACCTTGCGTGTGTATTGGGTGGATGGGGTACCACCAATCTGCAGCACCTGCTCTTTGGTCATGCCTGTCTTCACGTCGCGAACCAGTGGTTGTTCACGGTATTCAATACGATCCTTGGCCGTATCGACGTTTTCCTTGACGGAGCTACAACCAGCGGCCACGGCAGCGAGAGCAACAACGGCGAGTGTCTTCTTGTACATATGATTCTCCTATAAGGTCGTTGATGACCGGTCACTTCTTTGAGCGTGCCGTTGCCCAGAAATTCACTGAATTCGTGATGTTCAACGAAACGGTCTCAAATAAAGAGGCGTACCCTAGGAAGAAACAACCGTGATGATTGAGATCCAACGGTTGACTGGTCAGAGGGTAATTCTGGGAGTGGCATGAGCGAGCATCAAAACCTGACCCGCTATCCGCTAGTGTTGGTCCATGGTCTGCTGGGGTTTGTGGAAATTGCAGGCTATCCATACTGGTATGGCATCGTTTCGGCGTTGGAGTCCATGGGGGTCAAGGTCTATCCGGTACGGCTTTCCGGTGCTCATAGCAACGAAGTGCGGGGGGAACAGCTGCTTGCGCTTATCGAGGATATCGTGCGCGACAGCAAGGCCGAGCGGGTCAATCTGATCGGTCACAGTCAAGGTGCCCTGACCGCGCGCTACGCAGCCGCCATTCGTCCTGAGCGGGTTGCGTCAGTCACCTCTGTAGCAGGTCCCAATCATGGGTCGGAGCTGGCCGATATGCTCCAGCTCTCCATGCGTACCAGTAGTCTGAAGGCGCATCTGGCCGCTGAGTATGTTCAATGCATGGCCAAGTTCATGGCCTTTCTGGATCGCAGTAATGGTTATCCCCAGAGCGCGATTGCCAGTCATGAGTCACTTACTACCGAAGGCGTGGCAGCATTCAACGATAAATACCCGCAAGGACTTCCCGCTACCTGGGGCGGTGAAGGTGCTCCTGTCGTCAATGACGTCCGTTATTACTCCTGGTCCGGCATTCTGGTGCCGGAGCTGACGGACCGAGGTGCCAATCGGCTCGACCCTACCCATAGCATGTGTGTACGCCTGTCTCGTTGCTTCGAGCTGGAAGCAGATCAAAACGATGGATTCGTTGGGCGATTCAGTTCACATTTGGGGAAAGTCATCCGCTCCGATTATCCGCTTGATCACCTCGATATCATCAATCAACTGGCCGGTGCGATAGGGCATGGCGTCAATCCGGTAGCGCTCTACACCGACCATGCGCTTCGCCTGAAAGCCGACGGACTTTGACAGCGCACGGCCAAATGTCGTGCAGACTCAACAGCTTGCCGATCTGAGCTCGTTATTCAAGCTGGCACTCGAAATGCCGGTTGGTCAGCACACTGATTCCTCCTCCTGCTCAAGAAGAGTCCTGTCTGCCGTTTAAGCGCTGAAATGACCCCTTGTCGGCTTGTTGGTCTATCTATAGATGACATTAAAAAAAGTGCCTATCCTTCCGATTTAAAAGGAAGAAATACTGATTTGGACATCGTACGCGCTATCTAAACATGCGCTGCATTGGTATCGTTATAATATTTCAAAATATTACTTGCTACGTCAGAGGGTCGCATGAATCGCCGCCGCTTGCTCAACCTGCTCCTGGCCAGCCTGACACTACCCGCTGCTTTTCCAGTGCTGGCGCTTCCTCAGCGTCTGACCAGCGCACGCGCCTGGTTGGATTCGGATAAATTTCGCCTGGTTTTCGATCTGAGCGGCCCTGTCCGATTCAAGACGTTCAGACTTAGTGCGCCTGACCGGATCATTCTGGATCTGGCCAATACGCAACAGGTAGCCGCACTCAACAATGTGCCGCTCAAGAATACCCCGGTGCGCTCCATTCGAAGTGCCCCGTTCGGCTCATCCGATACCCGTGTCGTCCTCGAACTTTCCCAGCCGGTTACCCTGGATAGCTTCCTGCTCGGGCCTGCCGAGAATGCAGGGCATCGTCTGGTGCTGGATCTCAAGCCTGCCCAGGTACCTAGCATCCCTGTACCGGAGCCTGAGGCAATGCTCGCATCAGCCCCCGTCGTGACAAGGGCTGGCAAAGGCCGCGACATTATTGTGGTCGTCGATGCCGGTCACGGTGGCAAGGACCCAGGCGCGCTGAGCCAACGCGGGGACCGCGAGAAGGATGTCGCCTTAATCATTGCGCAAAATCTTGCGCGCATGATCAATCAGCAGAAGGGCTACAAGGCCAAGCTGGTACGTAACGATGACTTCTTCGTTCCGCTGCGCAAGCGTGTGGATGTTGCGCGCAAGTACAACGCAGACATGTTCATCTCCGTGCATGCCGATGCTGCGCCGCGCCGCACGGCTTCAGGAGCTTCGGTATATGCCCTGTCCGAACATGGGGCGACCTCGACAACGGCACGCTGGCTGGCCAACAAGGAAAACGATGTCGACCTGATTGGTGCCAATGAGATCCTGAAAAACAAGGATCCGGTCCTGGCGGGCGTACTGCTGGATATGTCCATGAATGCCACGATCTCGTCGAGTCTCGATCTGGGAGACCGTGTCCTGAACAGCCTATCCAATGTCACAGGTCTGCATCTGAAACGCGTCGAGCAGGCCGGTTTTGCCGTGCTCAAGTCGCCGGATATTCCGTCGATTCTGGTGGAGACCGGCTTCATGTCGAATGATCGGGACAGCCAAAAGCTTCTGAACCCACGTCATCAGAAGGAGTTAGCCCAATCCATTTTTGGCGGTATCCATCATTATTTCAGTGAGCGTCCGCCGACAGGAACCTATCTGTCCAGTATCAAGGAACAGGCCACCGGCTAAGAAAAAGACGCTTGGGTTTCTGTGCACGGGCACGGTATTTTTTCTTGATCCGCGGTAAAGTGTGCGCTTTCATGTCCACAAGGAAAGCGCACATGGCCAACCCCGCTGCTCGTCTCTCCGACGTCAACGCCTGCCCCATGACGGGCCACGGCCCCAACCCGACCATGACTGGCTCCCCCGACGTTCTGATCAACTCCCTACCTGCCTTGCGTGTCGGTGACTCCAGCGCTTGCGGTGATACCGTGGCGGTAGGAAGTGCTACCGTATTCGTCAATGGCCAGCCGCTGGCTTACCTGGGCAGCGCCACCGCCCATGGTGGCGTGATCATCACAGGCTCCGGTGATGTTCTGACAGGCTGATCGGAAGGCCTAGTAGATCGGGATGTACAGGTTTACTTCAGAGGCTGGGTTATCCGGCCCCTTGAAGTGCTCGTCGTACCGCTCGAAGCTGACAGCTTTCTTCGGTTCCAGACCACGCTCAGGCAGGACGCGGGCATACAGATACTCGTAGGTATCTGGGAGCGTGTCTGTCGTTCCGATGTGGGTGAACTGCAGATATTTCTGCGCAGGCACCGTGTAACGGAGCATGCCTTCCGGTACGGGTGTGTTCTCGTCGACCTTTATACCGGCCAGATAGCGCAGCACACCGGGGGGCGGACTGAGTGTCAGACCGAACCACTGTTGCGGGGCGCTAGGCAATTGCAGCTCGGCTAGCCGATGCGTAACGTCATGCCAGAGCTGTGCAATGCTGCCGCCCTGGCCATCGCCCGTGTACTCCAGGCCCACGACGGTAAACGCTGGAAGCTCGGTGATACTGAGCGGCATGGTGGTCTCCTTGTAGATAGAGGCGTCGCGCCTGGACAGGCCCATGAGGAATATTTCCAGTTGAGCCTGTTTCGATGGGTCGAGTTCAACTGCCTTGATAGGTCAGGTTGCTGTATGGCCTAGCCGTAGCGCTTGAAGGCCTCGATGGCAAGACCGCTACCAATGCTGCCGAACTGATCGCCTTCTGCCTTGCGCGCCTGGGGCAGCAATTGGTCAATGCTGTGGCGCAGCGCCGGAATACCACTCGAGCCGCCGGTATAAAAGACCGTATTGATCTGCTCATGGGAAACGCCTGCCGAGGCCAGCAGTTGATTGACGCTTGCCTGAATACGCGCCAGTAGCTGAGCGATCGACTCCTCGAACAATGGGCGGGTCAGTTCAGCAGACAAGTCCTTCTCGATATGCGACAGGTCCAGACTCAACCGATCGGCATGGGTCAGTTCTATCTTGCTGTTTTCTACCTGAATCGCGAGCCAGTGCCCGGCGCGCTGCTCGATCAGCTTGAACAGCCGATCCATCCCGGCCGTGTCCTGAGCGTCGTAGCGCATGTCCTTGAGGGCAAGCTGTGCCTTCTGACTGTATACGGTATTGATGGTGTGCCAGGTCGCCAGGTTGATGAAGTGGCTGGTAGGCATCAGTGCCTGGCTTTTCATCAGGCTGCCATAGCCGAAAAGCGGCATGACGCCCTGCAGGCTAAGCTGCTTGTCAAAGTCGGTACCACCGATGTGTACCCCGCCGGTGGCGAGAATATCCGATTGTCGATCCGCCAGCTGCCGGCGCTCGGGTGACAGACGTACCAGGGAAAAGTCGGACGTACCGCCGCCAATGTCGACGATCAGCACCAGCTCTTCCTGATTCAGTGTTCGCTCGTAGTCGAATGCTGCCGCGATAGGCTCGAATTGAAAGGAAATGTCCTTAAAGCCTAGCTTTTGCGCTACGGCAACCAATGTGTCCTGAGCTTCGCGGTCGGCGGTTTCATCATCATCCACAAAGTAAACAGGGCGGCCCAACACGACACTGTCGAACTCACGTCCGGCCGTGGCTTCGGCGCGGCTTTTCAGCGTACCGAGAAACAGGCCAAGCAGGTCCTTGAAAGGCAGGGCACTGCCTAGAATGCTGGTTTCGCTCTTGAGCAGCTTGGAGCCGAGCAGGCTCTTGAGCGAGCGCATGAGGCGTCCTTCATAGCCTTCCAGGTATTCATGAAGCGCCAGACGGCCGTAGACGGGACGGCGCTCTTCCACATTGAAGAAAATGACCGAGGGAAGCGTCACCTTGCCGTCTTCTAAAGGTATGAGGATATCCGAGTCGGGCCGCAGCCAGCCGACGGTGGAGTTCGACGTGCCAAAGTCGATACCACAGGCACGTGCGGGTAAAGCGATAGTCATGGTGCTGGTCCATCCAGAAGCAGCCGCACAGTTTATCGCGACTTGCCGAACCTGTCCGCTCGGTCAGGCAAAAGGCTCGGTTAGCATGCTGCACGATGTTACGTTGTCATCTTCTGTTTGGGAGTAGCCATGCCGTTTCATCTACAAATGTTGCTTCCCGGACTTTTGCTGGCGCTGGGCTATGGGCTGGGCGATATTGACGAAGCGGGGTTGTTGACCGGAGCACTTTATGTCGGCTGGGTGCTGAGCGAGGGGCGGTTGCCGTCCTGGCTATGGTGGTTTGGGGCATTGGCATCCAGTGTTGCGCTCGCCATTCATGTCGCGCCGGGATTCTCTCCTCATGTGCTCGGCGGGCCGCTGCAATACAGCCCGGACGCCGGGCCAGTGTGGCTAAGGTTAAGCTGGGATAAGGCACTGGTGGGAGTGACGCTACTGGCCTGGTGGCTTGGCAAGGCGGTTCCGTACGATACGCGGCGTATGCTGCAGGTCAGGCCATGCGTGCTGATTGCTGTCGGTACTCTTGCCGTAGTGCCTGCCCTAGCGTTAGGAATGGGATTAGTGGCCTTCCAGCCCAAATGGCCAGCACTGTTCTGGACCTGGTTTTCTCTTAATCTGGGCGTTGCGGTACTGGCGGAGGAGCTGCTGTTTCGAGCCCTGCTGCAGCGCGGGTTGATTGATCGGTTTGGGTTCTGGGCAGGTCTGTTGGTAACGGCAGTCTTGTTTGGCATGGCGCACTGGCCATTCAGTGCCGGTTTTGCCTTGGTTGCTGCCGTGGCGGCTCTGGGGTACGGCGCGATATTCGAGCGGAGTGGACGGCGACTGAGTATGGCCGTGGCCTTGCATTTGGCTGTCAATGTGCTGCATGTTCTGCTGCTCAGCTATCCGCTGCGATTGTCCTAGCTTGCATCGGTAGGCATGTTCATGGCGTCTGAATCCTCAGTCCGGCGTCCCGATGGTTAAGGCAAGGAGTAGACGTACATGGTGGTTGTCCTCGCAATCATGCCCGTATTCGGACTGATTGTGCTGGGTTATGTATTAGGGTGGCGGCAGTGGTTGACGCCAGAGTCTATGGGTGGGCTGACCCAACTGGCGTTCAAGGTGTTCATGCCGGCTGTGCTGCTCACGGGAATTGCCAAAGCAGACTTGCGCCATGGTTTGTCACCTTTACTGCTGCTCGGATATTTCGGCCCGGTCCTGCTGGTGTTTCTACTGGTCAATCTGTTTGTGCATTGGCGCCGGCGTGAGCCTACGGCGTTCGGATTGACGGCCAGTTATTCGAACAATGTCCTGATCGGTATTCCTCTGGTCGTCAATTTGATGGGGGAGGAAAATCTCGTCTATGTGTTCGCTATTCTGGCGCTGCATAGCCTGACGTTGTTTGCCATGCAGAGCTTTTATACGGCCTTTGGCGGCACGGAAAAGGTTAGCATCCCAGAGCTGCTGATGAGTCTGGCAAACCCGTTGATCGTCGGACTTTTGCTGGGGGCTGCCGTGAATGTATCGGGGCTAACTTTGCCGGGCCCGATATGGCAAATCGCGACCTGGCTGGCACAAGCCGGTCTGCCTTGCGCCTTGATTGTGCTAGGCGTGAACCTTTCACGCTACCGGCTAAGGCCGAGCCTTTTCGTTGTCGGGTTGACGGCAATAAAGCTGCTGGTCTTTCCCTTCGTGGTCTGGACGGTATGCCTGTGGCTGCCGGGCTTGAGCGGTGCAGCACGGAGTGTGCTGATGCTGATGGCCGCCTGCCCGAGCGGGGTAAACGTGTTGGCATTTGCCCGGACGCCTGAGGAAAACCGTGTCGTCAGCTCAACGGTGTTTCTTTCAACCGTTCTGGCTGTCGTAACCGTGCCGTTGTGGATGGCACTGGTCGGACTGAATCGGTGACTGGCCGTCCGGTAAGGATCGGACGGCCAGAGCGTGGGATCAGCTGGGCAGGATACGGCAGGTCAGACTCTTGATGTAGCGGGTCTCGGGGATGGCAAGGTGGACCGGATGATCAGGGCCCTGGGCACCACGCTCGATCAGCTGGATATGACGATCTAGGTGACGTGCACTGCTGAGCAGGATTTCCTGCAGGTTCTCTTCAACGAGATGCATCGAGCAGGAGGCGCTGACCAGAATGCCGTCCTTGTTCAAGAGGCGCATGGCCTGCTCGTTGAGACGACGATAGGCGGCCTCGCCGTTTTTCACGTCCTTCTTGCGCTTGATGAAGGCGGGCGGGTCGGCCACGATCACGTCGAAGCGCTCGTCAGCAGCCTTCAGCTCCTTCAGGGCCTCGAACACGTCGCCTTCTACGCAGACCATCTTTTCGGCAACGCCGTTCAAGGCCGCATTGCGCTCTACACCATCCAGGGCAAAGCCGGAGGCATCCACGCACATCACTTCGCTGGCACCGAATACAGCGGCCTGCACGCCCCAGCCACCAATGTAGCTGAACAGGTCCAGAACGCGCTTGCCTTGTACATAAGGTGCCAGGCGGGCACGGTTCATGCGATGGTCATAGAACCAGCCGGTCTTCTGGCCCTCAACGATAGGCGCTTCGAATTTCACGCCGTTTTCTTCCAGGGCAGCCCATTCCGGTACGTCACCGTAGGCGGACTCGACATAGCGGGGCAGGCCCTCGGCTTCTCGAGCACTGGAGTCATTTTTCCACAATACGGCCGCTGGCTTGAGCACCTGAAGCAGTGCAGCCAGCACATCATCCTTGTGACGCTCCATGGTGGCCGATGCCAGCTGAGCCACGATGACATCGCCAAAGCGATCCACCACTAGGCCGGGCAACAGGTCCGAGTCGCCGTAGACGAGGCGATAGAACGGTTTATCGAACAGGCGCTCACGCAGGCTCAGGGCGACTTTCAGGCGATGAACAAGCAGGGATTTGTCCAGTACATGCTTGGTATCGCGGGAGATCAGACGGGCGCAGATCAGGTTGTGTGGGGACAGGGCAACGATACCGATCGGCTTGCCGCCAGCAGCTTCGAGAACGGCTTGTTCGCCGGCCTGGAAAGCGGTCAGCGGAGTGGCTGCCACGTCAATTTCGTTACTGTAGACCCAAAGGTGCCCGGCGCGCAGACGGCGCTCGGCATTGGCTTTCAGTCGCAGGCTGGGCAAGGACATTTGAGGGACTCCAAGAAAAAGGGGCGAAGTATACCTGCCCGGGCGGCACGGCGCCTTCGCGCTTGAAGATCAGTCTCAAAGATAGAGAGAAACACGACGTACGGATGAAAAATGGCCCGGCTGATACCGCGCGGGCCATGGATCAGGCAGGTTGGAGATCAGGCAGCGATCATGTTGATCAGCTCGCGATTGAACGCGGGAATGTCATCAGGCTTGCGGCTGCTGACCAGTTTTCCGTCCACGACGACTTCCTTATCCACCCACTGGGCACCGGCATTTTTCAGGTCATCGGTCAGCGAAGGCCAGCTAGTCATGGTCTTGCCATCCACCAGACCGGCGGAAATCAGCAGCCAGGCACCATGGCAGATCACGGCGATCGGCTTGCCGCTGCTGCTGGCCTCTTTGACCAAAGTCTGCGCACGCTCATCGGTGCGAATGGTGTCTGAGTTGACGACGCCGCCTGGTAAAACCACCGCGTCATAGTCGCCGATGTTGGCAGCATCGAACGTCAGGTCGACATTGAATGTGTCCGCCGGGTCGGTGTGGTTCCAACCCTGGACGGTGCCAGACTTGGCAGAAATGATATGAGTCTTGGCGCCGACCTTCTCGAGGGCCTCCTTGGGACCGGTCAGCTCGGCCTGCTCGAAACCGTCAGTTACCAGGATTGCTACTTTTTTGCCTTCTAACGATGCCATCATGGAACCTCCGTAAGCTATGTGATCTAGGATTAAGTGGAGATGCGTTTCCACGGCTTCTGTATGAGTCGAACCCGGGAAAGCAGGCAAGTTCCTCCAGTGATCAGTGGTTGCTGAGCGTAGGGTGGGCTAAAATGTGAGGTCATTCACAGGTATCTGATCCATGTCGCTAGAGCTTCAACCCGAGCAGATTCGCCAGGCGCTTCAGGGAATCACCATCCCGCCTCAACCGCAGATCATGGTTGATCTACAACTTGAGCAGCTTGCCCCGGATCCCAGCCTCAAGGTGATTGCGCAGCTGATTAGCCAGGACCCCGGCTTGGCAGGCGCGCTGCTCAAGCTCGTCAATGCACCCTGTTTCGGGCTGGCCAACCGGATTACGTCTATCCAGCGGGCCGTCAACCTGCTCGGGATCAATTCCGTCGTCAATCTCATCAATGCGCAGTCCATCAAGAGCGAGATGAGTGATGAGACGATCGTGACGCTAAACCGCTTCTGGGACACCGCCCAGGATGTGGCGGAAACCTGCCTGACACTGGCCAAGCGGACAGGCTATCAGGCTCCGGATGAGGCATACGCTCTTGGGCTCTTTCACAACTGCGGCATACCGCTGATGCTAGGGCGGTTTCCTCATTATATGGAAGTGCTGGAGGAGGCCTATGGGCGGGTTGGGCCTGAAAGGCGTGTCGTGGATACGGAAAACCATTACTTCAACACCAACCATGCGGTCGTCGGTTATTACACGGCCCGCTCATGGCGTTTGCCGGCCCATGTCGCTGAGGCCATTTCCAATCATCACAATGCCCACCGGATTTTTGTCGACGGTGACGCCAGCAGTGTGCCGATGAAAAACCTATTGGCCATTCTGAAAATGGCCGAGCATATCTGTGGCTGTTATCGCGTGCTGGGCAATCAGGCTCAGGACGCCGAGTGGAATCTGGTCAGTAATCAGGTTTTGGATTACATCGGTCTGTCCGAGTATGACTTCGATATGCTCAAGAACAACATCCTTGAAATGGGGCTTGGGCACATCCATTTTTAAGAGCATATTGTTTTCTCTGTCGAGGGCTGAATGCCTGAATTACCTGAAGTCGAAACGACCCGGCGTGGAATAGCGCCGCACCTGGTAGGGCAGCGTGTGTCCCGCGTCATCATTCGTGATGCCCGGCTGCGCTGGCCCATTCCGGAAGACCTGGATGTTCGCCTGTCCGGCCAGAGGATCGAGGCGGTCGAGCGGCGCGCTAAGTACCTGTTGATTCGTGCCGAGGCGGGTACGCTGATTGCTCATTTGGGCATGTCCGGCAGCCTGCGAATGGTGCCGGTCGGGACGCCGCCGGTTAAGCACGAGCATGTGGATATCGAACTCGAGTCAGGATTGTCGCTGCGCTATACCGACCCCCGCCGCTTCGGCGCCATGCTGTGGTCCCATGAGCCTCTGGAGCATGTGCTGCTCAAGTCGCTGGGGCCGGAGCCTCTGACCGAGGCGTTTGACGGGCGGCGTCTCTACGAAATGTCGCGTGGTCGCTCCATGGCAGTAAAGCCCTTCATCATGGATAACGCCGTTGTGGTGGGCGTTGGCAATATTTACGCGACGGAGGCCCTGTTTGCGGCCGGTATCGATCCGCGTCGGGCGGCGGGCAGCATTTCCCGAGCGCGCTACGACCGGTTAGCCCAGGAGATCAAGCGCATCCTGGCACTGGCTATCGAGTCCGGGGGCACAACCCTTCGGGATTTTGTGGGCGGCGACGGCAAGCCGGGCTATTTCAAGCAGGAGCTGTTTGTCTATGGCCGGGCGGGTGAGTTCTGCAAGAACTGTGGCTCTGGCCTGCGCGAGATACGGCTGGGGCAACGCGCCAGTGTTTATTGCGGCAAATGCCAGCGATAAGTGAACGTGCGTGAGCTATTTCTCTTTTTATAAGTCAGCCGGTTAACGTACGGGCTGCACAGGGCGGAATCCTGGTCTAGGCTGTGGTCGCTTGCCAAACAGCAGAACTGACCCACAAGATCAAGGATAAGCCATGTCAGTCCGTCGTCTCGCTCTTGCCTCACTGTGCGCTGCGATTTCCTTCGCCAGCGCCGCCCATGCCGCTCCCAACCCTTACAGTCATCTGGTCGTCTTTGGCGATAGTCTGAGCGACTCGGGACAGTTTCCCGACCTGAATGGCCCATTAGGCTCCTCGCTGCGCTTTACCAATCGGGTAGGGCCCACGTACCAACCGGGGAGTGGTGAGCCAGTCGGGCCTACCAGCGTCATGCTGCTGGGCGGCCGGCTAGGCTTTTCCAGCCAGAAGCTTGGGCCTTCCACAGCGCTCATCAATTCCGTGTTGGGACTTCCCGACGGCAACAACTGGGCGGTAGGCGGTTATCGAACCGACCAGATCCTCGCGTCGATTACCGAGGAGAATGGCTCTGTTGTAGCCACTAATGGTCTGACGCTCCGCCGCCGGGATGGCTATCTGGTCGATCTGGCGGATCAGGGCCAACGCCTTGACTCCAACGCATTGTATTACCTGACGGGAGGGGGAAATGACTTCCTGCAGGGTGTGGTCACATCGCCTGCAACCGCCCAGACAGCGGCCAATCAACTGGCTGCCAGTGCCAGCGCACTGCAGCAGGCCGGTGCCCGCTACATCATGGTCTGGCTGCTGCCTGATATCGGCCTTACGCCTGCCTTGAGCGGAACCCCACAGCAAGCGGCTGCGTCCCAGCTCAGTGCTGTGTTCAACAACCAGCTGGTGTCACAGCTTCCCACCATCGATGCGCAAATCATTCCATTGAATGTGCCACGACTTCTGAGTGAAGTGTTGGCCGATCCTGCCCGTTACGGCCTGGCGGCCGACCAGAACCTGACGGCTACCTGTTTCGATGACTGCACGCAGCAGAACGCTGTTTACGGCCTCGACAGCGCCAACCCTGATCCGACCCGGTTGCTCTACAACGACCGTGTGCACCCTACGATTACTGGTCAGCGCCTGATCGCCGACTATGCCTATTCAATTCTGGCGGCCCCCTGGGAGCTGACCTTGCTGCCGGAAATGGCCTACGGTTCGCTGACTGCCCATCAGGGGCAGCTGTATTCGCAATGGCTGAGTGACCGCAATCACTGGCAGCCAGTAGGCACATGGAATTCCTTCGTATCGCCGGGCGGGTTGCGTCAGAACTTTGATGGACAGTCCAGCAGCGTGAGCGGTGATGGCGACGGCTACAGCCTGGACTTGGGAGGCAGTTTCCGCCTGAATGACTATTGGCGTGTGGGCGTGGCCGCCGGGTTTTACAAGCAGGATCTGAACGTGGGTGCTGCTGATTCTCGCTATGACCTGCGCAGTTATTTCGCTACCGCCTTCGCGCAATATCAGCAGAATCACTGGTGGGCCGACCTGGCCTTGACCGGGGGGCACCTGGATTACCATGATCTCAAGCGTACCTTCGCCCTGGGGCCGACTGAGCGTAGCGAAAAAGGCGATACCAACGGTCATCTGTGGGCGGCAAGCGGACGGCTGGGCTTTGATCTGGCCCAGCCACAAAGCGCCTGGCACCTGTCGCCGTTCATCAGTGCCGACTACGCGCGAATTACCGTGGACAGTTATTCGGAAAACAGTGATCGAGCAACGGCGCTGAACATCGACGAGCAAAAGCGCCGCTCGCGGCGCCTGGGTGCTGGTCTGCAGGGGCAGTTCGAGCTGACCACCAGAACGCAGGTTTTCGCAGAAGTAGCTCGGGAAAAGGAATTCGAGGACAGTACGCAGGACCTTACGATGTCTCAGGTTGACCTGCCAGGACTCAGCTATACGTTGCAGGGCTATACGCCATCGGATCGGTTGGACCGTGCTTCGCTAGGGGTTAGCCAACAGCTGACCGACGATGTGGCAGTGCGTGCGAGCTATTCCTATCGCAAGAGCCGGGAAGACGATGCCCAGCAGTCTGTAGGCCTCAGTGTGTCGTGGCAGTGGTAATAAAGAGGTCTGAAATAGGAGTCGGCGCATAAAAAAGTCGTCGATTCCTTGGACCTATTTGCCGTTTCGACCTACAAAGATAGGTATGCACCCTTAATCATGGGCCGGTCGATGTGTCTCCCAATACCTTCCAGACACGCTTGCCGGTCAGCCTATCAGTGTTCGTTATGCCGAGGTTGTTACTAGATGACGAGAGCCCGTTTTATCTCGCCCAACGAAGTTGCTGCTCTGCGTTCAAACATTCTTTCCAAGCTGACCTATGACGTAGGCAAGGACCCCGAGCACGCCCTGGATCATGACTGGTTCATGGCGACTGCCCTGGCGACGCGTGACTATATCGTCGATCGCTGGATGAGTCGGACGCGTGAGGCTTACCGGGCCAACCAGAAGCGCGTCTATTACCTGTCCCTGGAGTTTCTCATTGGCCGCCTGCTGATCGATAGCCTGTCCAATCTGGGCATACTGGAGGAAACCCGTCGCGCACTGGCAGACCTGGGTGTCGACCTTGAGCGTATCCGCGGACTGGAGCCGGACGCTGCCTTGGGTAATGGTGGTCTGGGCCGTCTGGCGGCATGCTTCATGGAAAGCATGGCGACGCTGGGTATTCCTTCCCATGGGTACGGTATTCGCTACGAGCACGGCCTGTTCCGTCAGGTCATCGCTGATGGTTTCCAGCACGAGCAGCCGGAGAACTGGCTTGATTTCGGTAATCCGTGGGAATTCGAGCGTGCCGAGGTCGTGTACGAGATCGGGTTCGGCGGTCATGTCACGCCCTATGAAGGTAATTCCTTGCGTCAGGTCTGGACGCCGGGTGAGAAAGTTCGTGCGGTTGCCTATGACACGCCCATCATGGGGTGGGGTGGGGAAGGGGCCAATACGCTGCGCCTGTGGCGCTCCCGCCCTCTGGAAAACATCAAGCTGGACACCTTCAACGCAGGTGACCATGTCGGGGCCGTAGCCGATCAGGCCCGGGCTGAAAGCATCTCTCGAGTGCTGTATCCGGCCGACAGCACCGAGGCGGGACAGGAGCTGCGCCTGCGTCAGGAGTATTTCTTCGTGGCCGCCTCGCTGGCGGATCTTACCCGCCGCCATATCAAGCAGCACGGCGACATCATGAGCCTGCCCGAATACGCGGCCATCCAGCTCAATGATACTCACCCGGCCATTGCCGTGGCCGAGTTGATGCGCTTGCTGGTGGATGTGTACGGTCTGCCATGGGACGCTGCCTGGAGCACCACCGTCAACACGCTGTCCTATACCAACCACACCCTTCTGCCGGAAGCACTGGAAACCTGGTCGGTCTATCTGATGGAGCGCCTCCTGCCGCGCCACATGCAGATCATCTACATGATCAATGCCCAGTTCCTCGATTCGCTCCGGGCACGGGGCGAGACAGATGGCTCCATGCTGTCTTACGTGTCCCTGATCGATGAAAGTCACGGCCGTCGGGTACGTATGGGCAACCTGGCCTTTATCGGTTCGCACAAGGTCAACGGTGTGTCCGGATTGCATACCGAGCTGATGCGCAAGACCGTCTTCCGCTCCATGCACCGGCTCTTCCCGGATCGAATCAACAACAAGACTAACGGCATTACCTTCCGCCGCTGGCTCTATCAGGCCAACCCTGCGTTGACCGATCTTCTGGTGGATGTATTGGGCGAGGATGTCCAGCACGATCCTGAAAAATCGCTCCCCCGGCTCAAGCCCTATGCCAACGATGCCAATTTTCGAGAGCGTTTTGCCCACCAGCGGTTGCATAACAAGAACAGTTTTGCCGAGCTGGTGAAAAAGACGCTGGACGTCTCCCTCAGTACCGACGCCATCTTCGATGTGCAGATCAAGCGCATCCATGAATACAAGCGGCAGCTGATGAACCTGCTGCAGACCATTGCGCTGTATCAGGCCATCAAGGACAACCCCAACGGGCAATGGACACCTCGTGTAAAGATTTTTGCGGGCAAGGCAGCTGCCAGCTATCACCAGGCCAAGCTCATCATCAAGCTGGCCAACGACGTGGCCAAGGTGGTTAATAATGACCCGTCCATTCGTGACCTGCTCAAAGTGGTGTTCCTGCCTAACTACAATGTGAGCCTGGCTGAAGTCATTATCCCGGCGGCCGACCTTTCCGAGCAGATTTCCACAGCGGGTCTCGAGGCGTCAGGCACCAGCAATATGAAATTTGGCCTGAACGGTGCACTTACCATTGGCACGCTCGATGGCGCCAACGTTGAAATGAGCGAGTTTGTCGGTCAGGAACATATGTTCATCTTTGGCCTAAAGGCGGCCGAGGTTGAAGAGCGCCAGCGCATGGGGGGCAACTCTTCGGACATCATCAACAGCTCGCCACGGCTGTCGGCCGTGCTTTCGGCCATTCGCAGCGGGCAGTTCTCACCGGATGATCCCTCTCGCTATAACGGGCTGCTGGACGTGCTGACCTGGCACGACCGCTTCCTGGTCTGTGCTGATTTTGATGCCTACTGGAATGCTCAGGTGGCCGTCGAGGAGCGTTGGAATCAGCCGGACGAGTGGTGGCGCTCAGCGGTACTCAACACGGCCAGCATGGGTTGGTTCTCCTCCGATCGAACCATTCGTGAATACGCCACGGATATCTGGCAAGTCTTGTAAGTCTCAATAGCCGGCACCTTTCGCGTGCCGGCTTTTTTCTGCTTTACGGAGATTTTCTGTGCCCCGCCACGTGACTCATCTCGAAACCGGAAACCCTGCTGAACTGGGCGCGACACTGGTCGGCGATGGCATCAACTTTGCTGTGTGGGCGCCAGAGGCCGAGCGGGTAGAGCTCTGCCTGTACGATGCCAAGGGCGAGCATGAAACCTATCGACTCGTCTTCCACGAAAAGACAGGCAGTGTCTGGCACGGGCATTTTCCGGGAGGTAAGGCGGGGCAGCGTTATGGGCTGCGGGCTTACGGTGCCTATCAGCCTTCTCAAGGACTTTACTTCAACCCTCATAAGCTACTGGTCGATCCTTACGCCAAAGCGGTAGACCGCCCGTTCGTGCTGCATCCCAGCGTCTATGGCTTCGATCCAGACCACCATGATCGACCGGACCATCGCGACAGCGCGGCTCATGTTCCCAAGGCCATTGTTCAGGCACCGCTAACACCGCTTGAGCTGGAAGGCCCGCGTTACAGGGGTAGCCAAAGCCTCATCTATGAGCTGCATGTGCGTGGCATGACCATGCAGCATTCCAAAGTTCCTAAAACCATGCGCGGTAAACTGGCCGGGCTTCGGCAGCCTGCCGTGATCGAGTATCTGCAAAAGCTTGGCGTGACTACGCTGGAGCTGCTCCCTATTGCGGCCTGGGCGGATGATCGTCATCTGCCCAAGCTTGGGCTTGGCAATTACTGGGGCTATAACCCCGTCACCATGATGGCTGTCGACCCCCGTCTGGCAGGACGTGACGCCATTATTGAGTTACGTGAAACCGTGGCAGCGCTGCATGCGGCAGGGTTCGAGGTCATCCTTGATGTGGTGTTCAACCACACCGGTGAAGGTGACGAGCTGGGTCCGACCTTTTGTATGCGAGGACTGGATAACCGAGGCTATTACCGGCTGCATCCGGATGATCCTTCGATTTACATCAATGATGCAGGTTGCGGTAATTGCCTGGCGCTGCAACGCGAGCCAGGGCTGAGGCTGACGATGGACTCGCTGCGCTATTGGGTGCAGGCGGCAGGTGTAGACGGTTTCCGTTTCGATCTGGCGCCCGCACTTGGACGGCTTGAGACCGGCTTTAGCGTCGACGCGCCACTCATGTTGGCCATTGCCCAAGATCCGGTCCTAAAACAGGTCAAGCTGATCGCCGAGCCTTGGGATATTGGCCCGGGCGGCTATCAGGTCGGACAGTTCCGCAGTCCTTGGGCTGAATGGAATGATGATTTTCGCGACGATGTTCGCAAGTTCTGGCGGGGCGACGACGGCATGCGTGGCGCACTGGCGACCCGATTGTCAGGAAGCGCCGATCTGTATGACCGGCACGGCCGGAACATCGACGCCAGCATCAACTTTGTGACGGCTCATGATGGGTTCACGCTGGCAGACCTTGTGACTTATGCACATAAGCATAATGAAGCCAATGGCGAAGAAAATCGCGACGGGACTCAAGACAATCACAGTTGGAACAACGGTGCCGAGGGCCCGACCGACGATCCCCACATCAATGAGCAGCGTGCAGCTGATCAGCGTGCCCTGCTGGCAACGCTGCTGCTGGCAGGTGGCACGCCAATGTTGACGGCTGGCGATGAGTTCGGTCGTACTCAGCATGGCAACAACAATGCCTATGTTCAGGATAATCCGCTGTCATGGTTGGACTGGGCACTTGCCAGCAGCCCAACCGGCAAACGCCAGATCGATTTTGTCGCCCGGCTGGCTGCGCTGCGTCGTCAATACAAGGCGTTGCAAGCCGAGCACTTCATCGGGCGTCCCGCTTACGGTGACTGGGTTAGCGTGCAATGGCTCGATGCAGAGGGTGAACCCCTGGACGAGGCGGGTTGGAATAGGCCTGAATCTGCGCCATTGGCACTGGTGCTCTCGCCCATGAACGGTGCCGGGCACCTCAGGGCAGAGCGGTTATGGCTCTGTTTCCAGCCGCTTAACCATCCTCAGACGTGTCGGTTAGCGCTATCTCGTGACGGCCATCACTGGTCGCTCATTCTAGATAGCGCACGACCTGAACTGGAAGCCGGTCATGCAGTCTACTCCAGCGCCGAAAGCCTAGCGCTCGGCCGCGGTGTTAGCATAGCCGTGGAGTTGCTGCGTCCCTAGCGGCGTGCAGACCTTGTCTCTCGAACAATCAGAACGTTGGGTGGGGCTTGTAGGCCGCTTCGCTTGAGACGGAGCTTGAGCATCCGCGCTACACTGCGCGAACCTTTTCTACCGGAGCCTCACATGTCCCGTATTACGCTGAGCCGCTATCTGATCGAACAGACCCGTAGTCATAAAACCCCAGCCGATCTGCGTTTTCTGATCGAAGTCGTAGGCCGTGCCTGCAAGCGAATCAGCTATGAGGTATCCAAGGGTGCGCTAGGTGGCGTACTGGGCAGCATGGGCACTGAAAACGTTCAGGGCGAAGTTCAGAAGAAGCTGGACGTCCTGTCCAACGAAATCCTGCTTGAAGCCAACGAGTGGGGCGGCACCCTGGCTGGCATGGCGTCCGAAGAGATGGACCAGGTTCACCAGATCCCTGGTGAGTACCCCAAGGGTGCTTATCTGCTGATGTTCGATCCCCTGGACGGCTCCTCCAACATTGACGTTAACGTGTCGGTTGGCACTATTTTCTCCGTTCTGCGTAAGGATCATGGGGGTGCCACCTACGGTGATACCACTGAAGAAGCCTTCATGCAAAAGGGCACTGAGCAGGTCGCTGCAGGCTATGCCATCTATGGCCCCCAGACCATGTTCATTCTGACCCTGGGTGATGGCGTCAAAGGCTTTACCCTGGACCGTGAGCTGGGCAGCTTCGTATTGACACACGAAAACATCTCCATTCCGGAGACAACTGCCGAGTTCGCTATCAACATGTCCAACCAGCGTCACTGGGAGCCGCCGGTACAGCGTTACGTAAGCGAGCTGCTGGTTGGCAAGGAAGGTCCACTGGAGAAGAACTACAACATGCGCTGGATCGCCTCCATGGTGGCCGATGTGCATCGTATTCTTACCCGTGGCGGTATCTTCATGTACCCACGTGATGCTCGTGAACCGGAAAAGCCCGGCAAGCTGCGTCTGATGTACGAAGCCAACCCGATGGCCATGCTGGTCGAGCAGGCAGGCGGTGCGGCCACCAATGGTTACCAGCGTATTCTGGAAGTGCAACCGGAAGGCCTGCATCAGCGTGTAGCCGTCTTCCTCGGCTCCAAAGAAGAAGTCGAGCGCGTTACCCGTTACCATCAGGACGCCTGATGACCGACTGGCCAATGGTCATTTACCGTTGGCCAGTTCTCTTCTCCCGCTAATGCAGGCTTCGTTCAGCCTGTATTAAGCCGCGATTCAGACGCTGTTAAGAGCTCTTTTTCTACTCTGACCCTGCTTGCTCATTCATGGCCAGCGAGGACAGTATTATGAATCTCTTTCAGAAAATGGCAGCGTTTGCAGTAATCAATACCGTGAGCTACACCGCCCTGGCAGCAGATCGCGATGCTTCTGTTGAAACCCCGGTCGGCTCTACGGGTGGTGATGTGATGGATACCCGGGACTTACTGCAGACAGCCAAAGAATCCGATACTGGCGATGGGGTTTCCCAGGGTCAGTCATGGAGTCAGCGTCTTGGGCGCTCCGGTCAGCGCTATACAATTGCAACCCAACGCTTCAACGGTAAGGCTATTGAGTCGCACAACCCCTCTGGGCATTACTCCGGTGTCTCGGCCACAAACCCGCAGGGTGCTGTAGCTTTCGAGGTTCCGTCCCTTGAGCAAAGTACCTCCGCTCATCAGCCGACACCGTACTTGTCCGATAAAGAGACAATCTGATGGTGTAAAGCTCTGCACGGGAGCGCAGTGCTCCCGGCAGGGCAGGTTCAAGGCCGACGGGTTGCCAGAAACTCACCTTTGCCTACCGGCACAAGGCAAGTCGAAAAGTCCGGATCGCTCTCAACCAGAGCCTTGAAGGCCGCCATTTCATCGGCATGGGACAAGGCATTGTCCACGATCAGAAGGCCGCCCGGGCGCAGGACTCTTCTGAGGTCAGGCCACCAGCCACAATATTGGCAGCGCTCGGAATCAAGAAACACAAGGTCCAGTGAGTACTTGTCCTGTGCAGCCAGGATGGCACCGCCGTCACTGTGAAGCTGTGTTATCAGCGCCTCGAGCCCGGAGCGCTTGAAGTTCTGCCGTGCCAGCTCGATTTTGGCTTCAGAAAGCTCCACGGTGCGAATGGTTCCGCCCACTGTATGAGCCGCTTTTGCCAGCCACAAAGTGGAGTAGCCATTGGAGGTCCCGATTTCCAAGACACGCTTGGCATTGGTAGCCTGAACCATGACATAAAGAAACTCACCCGTATCACGTGTGATGTTCAGCATGCGACTTGGCCGCTCATGCGTACGGCTATCGTTAACTTCCCCAAAGGTTTCCAGTTCTTTTAATAAAGTATCCAGATTGGAAGGCATTAATTATCTACTCACTGTTTTTGTTTTAGGGAATTAATACTGCTGGATAATAGTAAGTGTTTGGAGAATAAAAAAGCCCCGCCAATATAGTTGGCGGGGCTTTTAGTTAACGCTTTAAGAAGCAACCGGGGGTGTATCGTTACTCGGCTGCTTTGGGTGCTTTTTTAGGAAGTTTAACTTTGGTGCCTGGAACATATAGTCCATGTGCAGTTTCAGCATGATTTTAGCAGCAATAATCGGTACGACAATGCCAACAAGGCATGCTGCAAAAATATGCAGATAGACGTTATCGATATGTAGGAACTTGCTCAGGATAACGCGTACGCCGCTCCCGGCCAGGATGTGCATGAGATAGATCGGCATGGACAGCGTGCCGATGGTAATGAACCACTGAACAGGTTTGCGGGCCAGCAGCATGGACAGGCTCGTAACCAGCAGAATGGCCGATAGCGCCACCATCAGCGACATCCATCCGCGGTCGGTATAAGTGTGATGCGAGATGATATGGAACTGATACTCCAGTCCCGCTGTAACCAGAAGCGTAAAGGCTGCTATGCGACCTGGCTGCGCTTCGATGGCAGCAGCAATATTGGTAAACCAGACGCCAAAGGCGAAAAACACGAAGTTCTGGATCAGAAAGTCGACCAGCATCTGGCGCGGCGCGTATTGCTGGAGCCCGTAGGCCACGGCGGACAGCAGGAAAATGGGTAGGAAAACCTTCTTCGATTTGCTGCCGTACAGCACGATGGACAAAACAAATACAAAGAACAGCGCATACAGGAACCAGAACTGCGCTCTGGGCCGCCACAAGAGGGAGAACACCTCACCCAGCGTCACATCGCCATTGGTATAGCGAGAGAGAAAGGCTTCAATTACGCCCTGCAGGATTGACCAGACAAGGAAAGGGTAGACAACCGTGTCCAGCTTGTTGACGAATACACCCTTGCCGCCGCGACTCGTTAGCGATTTGAAGAAAAACAGGCCAGACAGGAAGAAGAACAACGGCATGTGAAAGCTGTAGATGATGCTGTCCACAAGCATGTGCGTCTCGACATCGGTCTTGATGATGCCGGCATTTAAAAGCCCGCGGAGCACATGGCCATAGACAACCAGGATTATGCCAATGGCTTTGGCATAATCGACCCACACATTTCGGTTATTCATTGAACTATCCTTGATTCAAAGGTTGAAACTAAGACGATTTTTTAGAGGTAGTAAGTTGGGATCCAACTGCTCATCCCTGTTCCTGAGGAGTTCCGCTTCCTTGATCAGGCTTGGCCGCTTTAATAACAACGCGAGATCGTAAAGTCATCATAAATTAGAATGTGAAACGTATAGTGAAAAGTCTAAAAAAATAATTCCGACAATCGAGATTTGCTTTAAAGTCTGGCCAGACCTGCACACGCTTATTGTTATTGGCAAAATTAAATACGCCAATAAAACCCTGAATAAAGAACGGGTTTTATAACAAGATAAAAACGTGTTTATGGAACAATCACAACTCCAGCGACGAGGTCTGACAATGGCGATGTGCTATTGTTCCGTGGCGCTTTGAAAAGATTTCGCTGTTCTGTCTGGCAGATCGCCAAATCAGCATTTGAGGCTGGACATCTGCACGCTGGAGTGCTCACTGGCAGTCTAGAGGTCTGGATTGATGCCCTTGAGCTGCTGTTTGACGAGGATTTTCTCGTAATCGGGTGAGGTGTAGATCAGAAGTGCCTGCCGCTTCATATCTGCGTTGGTGGAAAACCTGTAGAACACCGTATTGTTATCGAACGCCATGAACGCATGACTGTTGGGCTGACTTTCCAGTTTGATGAAGTGATCGGACGGCGATTGCGAGGAGGGTGGCCCGTATTTCTCGGTCAGGCCTTGAGCAATGAGAAAGCTCTTTTCAACCGGCGTGACAATCGAAAGGCGCAAGAAGCGGTTGTCGATAAAGAACAGCCCAGCCTCAAGGCTATCCTTGCCCAGCTTAAGATCGGGGCAGCTGTAATACTCCAGCCCCTCGATAGGTGCAGTACGCGGTGTCAGGGTGCAGATCTTGCTTTCCAGTACCGTTTGCTTGCTATCACCAAAGTGCAAATCCTTATAGCCGTCTACGGCTTGGGAAAGGCCTGCATGCAGCGAAGCGATAACGCCTAGCAGATACCCTGACTTGCGCATTACATGACATTCCGACGTAAGGGTGAATGATGATGACGCGCATCATACCTCATGTCAGCGATGTTGAAAGAAGTGGTGCAGTCGCCGGGTAAGCCGGGAGGGGAACCCAGGCTTACCCGTTCAGAGGTGAATTACCAGACGCTAGGAGGAATGATGTCGTTAGAGTCATATTTGATCTTGTCGATGTTCTCTTTCTTGCTGTGCTCCGGCGTCGTGTCATCCAGGGTTTCAGGCTGGGTATCGTCCTTGGGATAGTCATCAGCTTCAGGCATACAGGCGTCCTCCAGTGGATACGGGGTCTATTGTTTGGGCCGATAAATGCCCATCAGGTTCCTCGGGAATTTTATTCAGAGGCCATCACGACTCGATTACGGCCCTCGTGCTTGGCCTGATAAAGAGCCGCATCAGCGCGTTTCAACAGTGACTCGGCAGGCTCATCGGCATCCCCATTGGCACCGCCAATGCTGGTAGTAACCGCAACAGGGCCGCTGACGGTCAAAAAGGGAGTATCGGCAATGGCAAAGCGTATGCGTTCCGCGATGCCATCCAGCTGCTCCGCCTTGTCGATGCGGGTAATCACGGCAAATTCTTCACCTCCCAGTCTGAGTAACAGGTCATGGGGGCGAAGCGTGGTGGCGATCCGATGCGCGGTTTCGACAAGCACCTGATCGCCTGCGGCATGGCCATGCTGATCGTTGACTGCCTTGAAGTGATCCAGGTCGATGAACAATGCGCCGATTCGCTCGTTGTCGCGCCGTGCGGCAGCTTGCTCGACCGGATAGAAGTGCTCCAGCGCCGCACGATTCCATAATTGTGTCAGCGGATCGAGCATCGCCCTGCGGCGTTCGCGTGAGATAATGGTGCGCAGGTAGCGGGTCTGCTCTGAAAGGCTGCGTAGTTTCAAGTAGCCGTCAGCCATTTGGGCAAGGTCTCTCAGGCGGTCACGCTCCTGAGCCGTCAGCTGCCTGGGCTCGGAATGCATCAGGCACAGGGTGCCAATGGGCAGACCTGATGGCGCTACGAGGGGATGCCCGGCATAAAACCGTATGTACGGGGGCTCGATCACCAGTGGGTTGGATGCAAAACGCTCATCGCTCAAGGCGTCCGGTACGATTAGCGGGCGATGGGTATCGAGCAGAGCATGGGCACAAAAGGCAACACTGCGTGCTGTAGCGCTGAAGGGTGATCCACTGTGGGCCTTGATGCACTGTTGTTCACGGTCGATCAAGCTGATCAGCACTCGGTCGACCTTGAACAGGTCCCGCGCGATCCGCACCAGGGCATTCATATAGGCATCCGCCGGGGTGTCCAGTATTTCAAGCGACTCCAGCGCTTTTTGGCGCTCGGCTTCACGAGGGTGTGCAGGCGCAGCGTGCATGGTGAGTCCTGTGGCAGGTAGGTGCGATAACCTTGTTCCAGAAGGCGTTCCGCTTGATATGACCCTTGGAAACGCGCGGTGTTGCCAAGGAAAATAGGCGGCGTGTAGGAGGCGAGAGACGAAGCCCGGCTGTCATCTCTCCGCTGGGCTACCTGTGCCAACCTTTGCTAGGCATCAAGAAGGGTCTTGAGGGTGCTGATCAGGTATCCAGGCGTTGCGTCTGGTCATCTGCCAGGCCTGAAAGCTCTGGACGATACCTCTCAAGGCCATGAAGCCCAGAAACGACAACCATAGCCCATGGTTGCCCAGGTCTTTGAGCGCAATGCCTAGCGGCAGGGCGAGCAGGACGGCAATGACCATCGCATTGCGCATTTCCCGGGCTCGGGTTGCTCCGATGAACAGCCCATCCAGCAGGTAACTGCTCATGGCAATGACTGGCAGTGCGGCCAGATACGGAAGGTATGTATAAGCCGCTTCACGTACCGCGGGAAGATCGCTTTGCAAGTCGATGAAGCGTGCACCGAACAAGGCAAATCCCAGGGCAAATAAGAGACTGGCCAGCAGCGACCAGCCGGCGGCAATGACCAGGGTTTGCCGGAGGGCCTTGCGATCACGAGCCCCAATGGCGTGCCCTGCCAACGCTTCCACCGCATGGGCAAGTCCATCCAGGGCGAATGCGGTCACCATCAGGCCATTGAGGAGAAGGGCGTTAGCGGCCACCGTGGCATTACCTAAACGTGCGCCCTGAAATGTGATCAGAAAGAAGACGCCTTGCAAGGCCAGCGAGCGGATAAAGATATCGCGGTTAACCGCCAGCAGGGGGCGCCAGGTGGACCAGCGCTTGAGTCGCTTGATGCGAACCGCGCCTGCCATGTGATGCAGTGTCTGGCGCGCCAGCCATAGGCCGAGCCCCACGCCGAACCACTCGGCCATGGCGGTTGCTGCTGCAATACCGCGAATTCCCCAGCCAAAGCCGAACACGAACAACACGTCGAGCAGCAGATTGACGATGTTGGTGGTCAGCAGCATCGCCAGCGGCGCACGCGCATTCTGGGTGCCCAGCAGCCAGCCAATCAGGGCATAGCTCGACAGGGCGGCAGGCAGACCCAACAGGCGAATCTGGAAAAAGCGCTCGGTGGCCTCGCTCAACGCTGCCGAGGAGGTCATGCTGTTCAGCAGCAGAGGAAGGCCTAGCAGTGAAAGGCCGATCAACCCCAGCGCCAGCACACAGGCCAGCAACAGACCTTGCAACAGAATTTGCCGAAGCGCACTGCCATCCTTACGGCCGCTGGCTTGCGCAGCGAAGCCGGTCGTTCCCATGCGTAGGAAGCCCAGCACCGCGACCATTGTAGTGTAGAGGCTTCCCCCCACCGCCACGGCGCCCAGATCATGTACATCCGGCAGATGACCGGCGATGGCGCTGTCTACCAGGGTCACGAGGGGTACGGTCAGGTTGGACAGAATCATCGGGCCGGCCAGCAGCCAGACACGACGATGCATTGGACGGTAGCGCCAATCGGCAAGCAGGGTGGACATAAGGGCTCCAGTCAGCAGAACCCCTAGTGTAAAGGCTTACCGATCATCATGTTTCATGGCTGAGAAAACAGTACTGGCCGGGCAGGGGCGGCAGGGCTAGTGTTGAGGGTGCGCCATCGGCATGGCATTACCTGTGTGTAGTGATTTTTCTTTGGGAAAGGAGCTGACATGTATAAGCATTACCCTGCTGCCTATCAAGCGAGCCACGGTTCGGCCCTGTCGGTGGATACGGCCTTCTATGACCGTATTCGGGAGGGCAAGGATAAGCGGACGCTTATTGAGTCCTTTGACGTTCCGATCCGTACCGGTCGTGCGTGGCGGGTGCCGGCCGGGCATGTCTTTCGAGTGACGACGCCTGTAGGGCCGCAAGTGGGCGACTTCAATATCTGGAATGCCCATGATCCACGCGAGCGGTTATGGGCAGCCCGTACCCGTCAGCTACAGGGCGCTCATGTGTCTATCTATGATCGACTGTGGTCGAACCTGCCCTTTCTGCGGCCAATGGTCACCATCACGGACGACACCCTGGCCAATTATGGCATCGACGAACATGGCGGGCGCGTTCATGACCTGCTGGGCACCCGCTGCGATCCTTACGTCAACAAGCTCCTGACCGGAGAAGATTTCCATCATCACTGCCATTCGAACCTGACCCGCGCGGTATTGCCCTACGGGCTGACCGAGTTCGACGTACATGATGTGCTGAACATTTTTCAGGTGACCGGGCTTAACGATGAGGACATGTACTTCATGAAGGCCTGCCCGGCGAAGCAAGGAGACTACCTGGAGCTTTTCACGGAGATCGACGTGCTGTGCGCTCTGTCGACCTGCCCGGGTGGTGATCTGTCCGTTGCGCTGTGGGGGCCGGACGCGCAAGACCCGCTGTCCGTCTGCCGCCCTCTGGGCGTTGAGGTTTATTCGCTGGATGACACCCTACTGGCAGGCTGGTCATCCCCGGAGCGGGCGGGTTACAAGGGAAACCACGGCCTGGAGCTGGTGAGGCCTGCGTGGGATCGGTGAAGGACTGTCCTTTTGAGCCTTGCACTGTACAGCCGTGTTCCGTGTGACGGTAAAAGCTAGTTCAGTTGTCCACCGGTTTCCTTGAGATCGGTGGGCGTCATCATGGCCGCTTTCACGGCAATTCCAAGACCCGCTACCAGGGTCTCGAGTGCCATGGAGGGCTGGCCTGGATGCCGGGCCGCTTGTTCGGGCAGATAAGGGATATGAATGAAGCCGCCGCGCACATTCGTGCCGGCGAGCCGGTGCATCAGTCCATAGAACACATGGTTGCAGACAAATGTGCCAGCCGTCTGCGATACCGAGGCAGGAATACCGGCATCCCTGAGTGCCCGTACAATGGCTTTAATAGGTAGCGTCGAGAAATAGGCCGCCGGACCGCCTGGCACTACAGGTGTATCGATGGGTTGTTGACCATTATTGTCGGGAATACGGGCATCGTTCACGTTGATGGCTATGCGCTCGAGGGTCAGGTCCGTACGCCCCCCGGCCTGGCCTACACCAATCACCAGGGCGGGCCGATGAGCTGCCAGCATGTGATCCAGCGAGACCAAGGCAGCACCAAAGACGCACGGCAGCTGGCGCGTGATGATGTAGGCATCGCCCAGATTCAGACCATCCAGTTGGCGCACGGCCTCCCAGGAAGGATTCACGGGCTCGTTCTCGAACGGTTCGAATCCGGTCAACAGGATGGTAGTCATGGTGGTCCTCACATCAGGATATATAGCAGCATGATATTAACTGCCAATAGACTCAAGGCGGTGGGGATTTGTGCCTTGATGACACTATTCTTGTCCGGCAGATTCAGCAGGGCGGCTGGCACGATGTTGTAGTTGGCTGCCATAGGTGTCATCAGCGTGCCGCAGTAGCCTGAAAACATGCCTATGGCCGCCATCACCGCCGGGTTGGCATCGTATTGCCCGATCAGAACCGGAACGCCCACACCGCCTGTCATCACTGGGAAAGCCGCAAAGCCGTTACCCATAATGATGGTAAACAGCGCCATCCCCACGACATACACGGCCACCGCCACGAAGCGGAAATCCATGTTGATATAGGAGGTGGTGAGGTGGGCGACAGCCTTGCCGACGCCCGCATCGTTGAACAGGAGCCCCAGCATGGCGAGCATCTGCGGCAGTACCAGGGCCCAGCCCAAGGCCTCGGTCAGGCGGCGTGATTCGCGCATGGATTGCACAGGCGTATCGCGCGTCAGCCAGCAGGCGAGGGCCAAGGAAATCAGACAGCCGACCCCCAGGGAGACAAAGGTCGTATTTTTAGGATCCAGCAGTGGAAGACCACCGATCTGCACGTCCTTGACCACTACCGAGCCGATAACGGTGACCAGCGGAATGGCCAGGGCGGGAATGAACAATTTGTTCTTGAGGCGCAGCGCACTGGCTTGGCGTTTTTCAGCAGGCAATTCCCCATGCTTGCCCAGTCCGACGCCACCTGTGCCTGCAATGACGGCCATGACCAGCACGCCTACGCCTACCCAGGCGGGCGGCAATAGATCGCCTACCAAAAAAACAAGGCTGAACAGCGCCCAGAAAAAACCTGTCGTCCAGCGCTTGGGATGAGCGCGATCGGCAAAGGTCATGATTGCCGTGATTGCCAGGATGATGCCGGCCAGCCAGTAAAGGTATTGAATCGAGAGGATCATGGCATCACTCCTGACGGCCGATAGGCGTATGGTCGGTGTCCGGACGTTTTCCGCCCAGCTCGCGCTCCAGTTGGCTATTGAAGCGCTTGAGGCGAATGGCATGGATGATGAACGCACAAATGGCGGTAGGAATGCCCCAGACCGCAATGTGCAGCGGCTCGACATCGATATTGGAGCCGAGCAGGAAGGTATGCATCAGGGCGATGGCACCAAAGGCGACAAAGATGTCCTCGCCAAAAAACAGGCCGACATTATCGGTAGCGGCGCACAAGGCGAGCAGTTTGTAGCGAATTTTCTCCGGCAGCTTGCCGTAGCGGTTTTCTGCAGCACCTTCCGCCATGGGCGCTAGCAAAGGGCGTACCATTTGCGGATGCCCTCCAAGGCTGGTCAGGCCCAGCGCAGCCGTCAGCTCCCGTACAAACAGGTAAAAGATCAGGAGCCGGCCCACCGTGGCGGTGCGGATCTTGGCAATCCAGTTCTGGGCATGTTCACGCAGGCCATGCCGTTCAAGAAGACCGATTACGGCAAGCGGCAGGAGGATGATGAGGGGCAGGGCACGTGTCTTGACGAACCCGGCGCCGATAGTGGCAAGAATGGTCTCGAACGGCATGGATGCCGCAAAACCGGTCGCCAGGGCTGCCAGGGCTACGACCAGCATGGGATTGAAGCGCAGCACAAAGCCGATGACGATGACCAGCACACCGATCAGTGGCCACAGGTTGACTGTGGTTTGCATAGGGAGTCTCCCTCGCCGGTTATGCCCAGGCAGGTGGGTTTGACGGCTGTGTGGAGGCGATCGGGAGCGCCTCCTTTGATATTTACGCCGCCCGAGCCGGCGTCAGTTCTTGTTATGACTGCAACGGGCACGATCGCGCCAAAGGTATCAATCTGCGATACCAGAAACCTGCAGTGGCTCGCTCAAGGCGAAGCGTCCCCATTTTTTGTATGGATAGTGAAGAACGTCCAACAAATAAAAGTGTTCACCGCTGATTGATAAAAAGCGTGGCCTTTCAGGGGCGAGGCGACTGACGGCCAGTGGTGAGAGGTCGTTCAAAGGGGGTAGAGTGAAATGCTCTACGGGGATGGTAAGCCAGCATGAACCTTCGCTTTCTCGAAACATTTGTCTGGGTGGCGCGTCTGGGCAGCTTTCGGCTGACAGCTGAAAAACTGTCCAGCACCCAGGCGGCAATTTCCAGCCGTATCGCCGTGCTTGAAGGCGAGCTGGGTGTCCAGCTGTTCCTGCGCGATCCACGAGGCGTCACGCTGACAGCCGATGGCCAGAAGGTCTTGGGTTACGCCGAGCAGATGATCGATACCTGGCACGACCTGCGCAAAGTGCTTGGGCAGGAAACCCGGCTGAGCGGACGGATACGCATCGGCGCCATGGACACGGTCATCCACAGCTGGCTGAGCGCCTTGTTCACTTGTGTAACCGACGCCCATCCAAACGTGGAAATCGAGTTGCTGGCCGATACAGCGCTCAACTTGAGCGACCAGCTGCTCAAGGGACAGCTTGATCTGGTATTCCAGACCGATCTCTTGCGCGCCGAAAGCGTGCGTAACCTGAAGCTGGCCAGTTATCCCATCCGCTGGGTGGTTGCAACCGACTCGCCGCTCAACCGCGCGTACACCAGTCTGGATGAGCTGGCCCGCGAGCGGTTGATTACCTTCTCGCGTAATTCGCGTCCCCATCAGGACCTGCTTAACTTTCTGCATCAGCATGGGATTTCGACGCCCCGGGTCTCTTGCGTCAACTCGGCGGCGGCCATCATCCAGTTGATCAGGGACGGATTTGGCATTGGTGCGTTGCCCCCGGCCCTCGTTAGCGAGGCGCTGAAGCACGGGGCCCTGGCGCTTCTGCCTTTCGAGGCGCCGCCGCCGTTTGCCGTGTATGCCAGTTGGCATACGGGCGTGGGACTGACGTTGAACGAGGCCATTGTAACGCTCAGCCAGCAGGTAGTCGGCGGCTTCTGTGCGCAGGTGGGGCCTGAACAGGCATTACCGGCCTGAAGCAACAAAGCCTTATCGCCGGGGGCCGGAAAGTTTTGTTGGACAGCCGGCATGATTTCCTCAAAGACTGGTTTTTCCGCATCAAGGGAATCCTGATATGAGCACGCGTATCCTTCTGAATTGCGATATGGGCGAAAGCTTCGGGGCCTGGACGATGGGCGACGATGCTCATGCCATGCCACTGGTAGACCAGGCCAATCTCGCGTGTGGCTTCCATGCTTCGGACCCGCTGACGATGCAGAAGACCGTAGCCCTGGCCGTAAGGCATGGTGTTCGAATCGGTGCTCATCCGGCTTATCCAGACCTGGTCGGCTTTGGCCGCCGGCATATGGTGTGCTCGCCGGAGGAGGTGAAGGCGCTGGTGCTCTATCAGATCGGCGCACTGGATGCCTTCTGCCGCGCAGCAGGAACGACCGTGCAATATGTGAAACCTCACGGCGCCCTGTATAACGATCTGGTGCGTGACGATACCTTGCTCACTGCCGTGCTCGAGGCCTGTTTGCAGTTTCGTGAGGGGCTACCGCTTATGGTGCTCGCCAAGACGGACAATACCCGTGAGCAGCAGCTGGCGGAGAAAGTCGGCGTACCCTTGCTGCGTGAAGCCTTCGCCGACCGCGCCTACATGCCCGACGGGCAATTGGCGCCTCGCCGGGAAGCGGGCGCGGTCCATCATGATCCTGAACGTATTCTGTCCCAGGCGATCGCCATTTCCCGCGGGGATGCCTTTCCCGGTTTCGATGGCCAACCCATGTGCCTGACGGCAGACAGCCTGTGTGTCCATGGAGACAACGCCGAGTCACTCGCTGTGTTACGTCGCCTGCGGGCGGCTCTGGATGCGGCATGATCCGGATTGAGCCCTACGGCGCCGAGGCGCTGATGTTGACCCTGGCGGATACACCCACGCCCGATCTCCCCGGACGTATTGCCCGTCTGGCCGATCTGATTGAACACAGACTGGGCGACGGTGTGATCGATCTGGTGCCGGGCTGGAATACGTTGCTCATTCACTATGACTTGCTGCGCTACGACCTGACGGACATTCAGGCTCGCGTCACGGCGATCGTCGAGCGGTGGCGCAAGGAGCCGGAAGCCGTGCAGAGCACTTCACGCCGGCATGAAGTGCCCGTCTGGTACTGCGGGCCGGACCTGGAGCCGGTGGCCAAGGCCTGCTCGCTGACGGTCGCGGAATTGATTGCTTTGCATAGCGGACGCGATTATCTGGTCGGTGCCATCGGCTTTGCGCCCGGTTTTGCCTATATGGGCGAGCTGGATGAGCGAATTGTCCTGCCTCGACTGGCCTCACCACGGCCTCGGGTAGAGGCTGGCAGCGTGGCGATTGCCGAGCGCATGACCGCCATCTATCCCCAGGCGTCACCCGCGGGCTGGCATATCCTTGGACTAAGTGCCTGGCCGCTCTTTGACGCACAGGCCGAGCCGCCATGTCCGCTTGCTGTGGGCGATCAGGTTCGGTTCGTTGCGGTTGACGAGGCCGCCTATCGCGCCGCGGGAGGTCAGGTATGAAAGGGTTGAAAGTCATAAAACCGGGGCCGCTGAGCCTGCTGCAGGACGTCGGTCGTTATGGGTGGCGTCATCTGGGCGTATCCACATCAGGTCCGATGGACCGTCAGGCGGCGGCCTGGGCCAATCATCTGCTCGAAAATCCCTATGGTAGTCCGGTCCTGGAAATTGCCCTGGGTGGCGTAGAGATGGAAGCCCAGGTCGATACCTGGCTGGCGCTGACCGGGGCGCCGCTGGGCGCGACGGTAGATGGACAGACGGTTCCTGCCTGGTCGCGCTTCTGCATGAAGGCCGGGCAGCGGCTGCAATTGGGATTTGCCCAGGCCGGGCAACGCGCTTACCTGGGCGTAGTGGGTGGCTTCAGGGGTAAGACCGTGCTGGGTAGCGTGGCCACACATCGTCGCGAAGGTCTGGGCGGACTGAATGGCGATGGTCAAGCGTTGCAGGCCGATGACATTCTGGTTTGCAGCCCTGGGCTTGAGGCTTTCGACAAGGCACTGGGTGCGGCGAGCCGCTTCATTCCCGACTACCGTGAGTCTCCGGTGTTACGTCTGGTCGTCGGGGGCGATGGAGAAGCCTTTGCGGTCGAGCAGCGGGATCGGTTCTTTGGTTCATCCTGGCGAATCAGTCCTCAGGCCGATCGGATGGGGATTCGTCTACAGGGCGATGCACCGCTTGCAGCGCCAGTCCGTCAGTGGTCTCTGGGGGTTCTGGCCGGAGCGGTTCAGGTTCCGCCGGAAGGCCAGCCCATTGTGCTCATGGCAGACTGTCAGACCATGGGGGGATATCCGGTCCTCGGCTTCGTGCATCCGCTGGATCTCTGCCGGCTGGCGCAATGCCCCGCCCACCATGAAGTGCGCTTCAGGCCGATCGAGCTGGAGGAGGCCCAGGGTGATCTCAAGCGGTTCTATCGGTTCTTCAAGCACCATGAAATGAACTTATGTGCGGACTAGAGGGTGCCGTTTGTGCGAGTGATTTTTGCTGAGCCGTGCGTCATGACGTATAACGTTATGTAGGTATGGCCAGAAGTGATCAACGTATAAACAGATGAAAACACCCAAGCGCATGGAATCTCTGGTCGAGGACGGCCTGATTGATGAGGTGCTGCGCCCGCTGATGAGCGGCAAGGAGGCCTCCGTATATGTAGTTCGGTGCGGCGACGAGATCCGTTGCGCCAAGGTCTACAAGGAAGCAAACAAGCGCAGCTTTCGTCAGGCGTCCGAGTATCAGGAGGGTCGCAAGGTGCGTAATAGCCGTCAGGCGCGCGCCATGGCCAAGAGCACTAAATACGGCAGAAAGGAACGGGAGGAAGCCTGGCAGAATGCTGAGGTTGCCGCCCTGTACCGGCTGGCTGGCGCCGGCGTTCGCGTACCGAAGCCGCATGACTTCCTGGACGGCGTCCTGCTGATGGATCTGGTGACGGACGAGCGGGGGGATGCCGCTCCGCGTTTGAATGACGTGACCCTGACGCCCGACGAGGCCCGTGAATATCATGAGCTGATGATCCGGCAGGTGGTGCTTATGCTGTGTGCCGGACTGGTACACGGCGACTTGTCCGAGTTCAATGTGTTATTGGCGACCGATGGGCCGATGATCATTGACCTCCCTCAGGCAATCGATGCGGCGGGCAACAACCATGCCTTCCGTATGCTCGCCCGTGATGTGGAAAACATGGCCCAGTATTTTGGGCGTTTTGCGCCTGAGCTGAAGCAGACCCGGTATGCACCGGAGATGTGGGCGCTTTATCAGAAGGGCGAGCTATACCCGCACACCCCGCTTACGGGCATCTATGCTGAACCCGAGGGGCAGACCGATGTTTCATCCGTCATGCGCGAAATCGAAGATGCCCGGCGCGAAGAGGCACGTCGCCAAGCGGCTCGTAAAGAGGCCGAGGCACCGTCGTCCAGCGATGAGCCTCCACCCCCACCATGGCTGAGCTGAGCCTGATGCTCGGTCCGGTGCGATCATTTAATTAGGTAGTAACCATGAAAGGTCATACGCAAGTCATTGATTATCTAAAGGACCTGCTCCGTGGTGAGCTGGCCGCACGCGATCAGTACTTCATCCATTCCCGTATGTATGAAGACTGGGGGTATCTGCGCCTTTACGAGCGCATCAACCATGAAATGGAAGAGGAAACCCAACATGCAGATGCCCTGCTGCGTCGTATCCTCTTTTTGGAAGGGCAGCCGGACATGCGCCCCAAGGACATCAATGTAGGCCATACAGTGCCGGACATGCTGCGCAGCGATCTGGCGCTGGAATACGAAGTGCGTGAGGCACTGGCCCAAGGCGTTGCGCTGTGTAACAGCGTGGGTGATTTCGTCAGTCGTGAAATCTTGGTGGCACAGCTTGAAGACACTGAGGAAGACCACGCCTATTGGCTGGAACAACAGCTGCGGCTGATTGACAAGCTGGGACTGGAAAATTACCTGCAATCCCAAATGAAGGCCGGCGAGCCTTCCGAGACGGTATAGCGCGCCTGGTTATGAGGCGCAATACAGCGCCTCAGGCCACTTCCTGAATACAGACATCACTTAGCCCAACCTCAACGGCACGTCGCTCGATGCTGGGCTGAGCATGCAGCTCCCAAGGGGCATCCACCACACCGGTGGGCTCGGGGACATGCTTGATCAGTAGCTGCATGATGGCCTGCTCCTGAGTGATGGGTTCAAAACTCTCCATCTGTTCTTCGAGCGGCTCGCCATTAAAGCGGTAGTGAATGGCGTAACGGTGCAGGTTATGCATAACGATCTCCTTGAAGGGCCTGTACCTAGATGGACCGCGGCGGCGCCTTACTCGTTTCAATCATTTCGGCTTCGCGCTTGAGTAGCGTCTCCTTGCGCGCAACGCCCCAGCGATAACCGGTTAACGCTCCGCTGGCGCCGATGACGCGATGACAGGGCACCAGCAGGCCCAGGGTGTTACTGGCACAGGCGCGGGCAATGGCGCGTGGGTGACTGTCCAGTTCTACAGCAAGCTCCCCGTAGCGCCGGGTCTCGCCGGGCGGGATCTGCATGAGGGCCTGCCAGACCCGTTGCTGAAAGGCACTACCCTGCATATCCAGCGGCAGGGCATGCACCTGGGTCGGCTTATCGAGCTGAGCATGGACATGGGCAAGCTCATCGGCCAGGGCGGCGTCGTCATGCTCGCAATGGGCGGCGGCAAAGCGCTCGGCCAATTCCCGTTCAAGCGCTGATGCCTCGTCCCCAAACAATACGGCGCAGAGACCACGGGAGGTCTTGGCGACTAATACCAGCCCAAGTGAACAGACAGCAATGCCATAACGGATGTGTTCTCCCGCACCCTTGCGCCGACGTTGCGCCAGCGCCAGGGCGTTGGGCTGTTCATAGACAGCGCGGCTGCTGCCATACCCACTGGCTAGCGCAGCTTCCAGAACAGTCTCCGCTCGAGGCAGGTTGGCCTGCAGATGCTGCTGGCGACGGGCTTCAGCCCAGGCGCGGGGTGTAAGCCCGGTACGCTGTTTGAACAACCGGGCCAGATGCGAGGGTGAAAGCCCAATGCGCGAGGCCAGTTGATCCAGGGAGAGCGGCTGCTCGGCCTGGTCGAGCAGGGCACATGCGGCCTGAATCAAGGCGTCCTGCTGCTTAACGGGGCTTTCCCGGTCCGGCTGACAGCGTTTACAGGCGCGATACCCGGCTGCTTCTGCCTCGCTTGGCGTTGTGTAGAACGTCACACGCTCCTGACGAGGGCGACGGGCAGGGCAGGAGGGGCGGCAATAGATGCCAGTGGTCTGGACCGCAAACACGAATCGGCCGTCATGGGCCGTATCGCGGGTACAGACGGCATTCCAGCAGAGGTCGATGTCGAGCATGGCGGGGATCTCATCTCGTCAGGGTTTGGATGATTGTCGGCTTCCAGGCCGCGGTGGGCAATCCGGTTCACGCTTTCAAATCCGTACAGGCACGCTCCGTCCGAGACGAATAAAGATTTGTATCACTCGAGCGATACCCTCTCACAGTTAACACGAAACTAGCCTATGGGCTTCTGGGATCAGGCAATGAGCCAGATCAAGACCGCACTGTTTTTTCTGACGCTTCTCATGGGCGGTCTGCAACCTGTTCAGGCCCACGAGGTAGCGCTGCGCGTCGTGACGGAAGAGCTGCCGCCTTACAACATGACCATTTCCGGCAAGCTGACCGGCTTTAGTACAGAAGTTGTAGAGGCTGTATTGGTCCAGGCCGGACTCAACGGGGCCTTTCAGTCAATGCCCTGGGCCCGCGCCTACGAGACGGCGCTGCACGATGAAAATGTCCTGATTTATTCGATTGCCCGTACACCCCAGCGGGACGGGCTATTCAAATGGGTTGGCGTCATTGCTCCAGCTCAATGGGGGCTATTCAGTGACCGTACGCGAAATATTTCTCTTAATGCACTTGAGGATGCCAGGCGCTATCAGATCGCTACGGTACATGGTGATGTAGGTGAACAGTATTTGCAGTCCCGCGGCTTTTCCGTGGGACTGAACCTGCAATCCAGCAATACCTATGCGCAAAACTACCAGAAGCTCAAGCGTGGACGGGTGGACCTGTGGGTCGCCAATGCCGTTATGGCCAAGTATCTGGCACGGCAGGCAGGTGAACCGTTTGATGACACCGTGACTCAGGTTTATCCACTGACCGATATCGGACGCAACGAAGGGCTGTATATGGCTTTCAGCGCCCGGACGCCCGATGAAGTAGTCGCCCGAGCCCGAGAAGGGTTCGAGCAGATCAAGCGTAACGGTATCTATGAGGCATTGAAAAAGAAATGGCTGTAGATACCGATAATACTCATGCAGAGCTGCCGGAGCACTGGCAGCAGGGACGACACTCGCTGGGCTGGCGTCTGGTAGTTGTCACGCTGGGGTTCTGTTTTTTTTCACGCTGATCACCGTTGGGGTTCGTACCTGGGCGGTGTGGCACGAGAATGTCCATCAAATGGACATTGAGTTGGGGCTGATCGAGCAGGTCTACCAGCGCACCCTGACCAAGGCCATCTGGGACATGGATCAGGAGTCGGTCGAGGCGCATCTGGACAGTGCCGTTCATATCGCGTCGGTGGCGCGCGTGCAGCTGACCGTGTTTTCCGCTCAGCAAACGCCGATCGTTCAGGTGCGCTCCCGTACCGGATGGATCGAGTCAAACCTGGCTCCGATGCGCCAGGTTCCTCTGGTCTTTTCACCGTACGCCGGGAGTAGGGAGACTGTTGGGGCGCTGAGACTCTATGGCAATGAAGAGCTGCTCTGGTCTGAACTGAAATCGGTCGTGGTGTCAATCGTCGGGTTCCAGCTCCTGCAATCCATGCCGCTGGCCGGCCTGATCATTCTTATGTTCAGCCGTCTGGTCACGGTACATATCCGGCGTATTGCGCTTCACTTGGCTGAGTTGAGCCCCGAGCGGCTTCACCTTCCCTTACGGCTTTTTCGTTCTGCCGGGCGCGAGGACGAATTGACCCTGTTGGTACAGGGGATCAATCAGCTACAGAACAACCTGTCCGGGTATCTGGGGCGGCAACATGTGTACGAAAAGGAGTTGGCCGCGCACCGGGATCAGTTGGCCGAGCGCGTACAGGCCCGTACGGCGGAGTTGCAACGCCTGACCGAGGCGCAGCACATGGTGCTGTTGTTGTCTAATCGGCTTATCCGTGCGCCGTATGAGCGGCTGGAGCTGTATCAGCAGTCCTGCCTGAGCGAAGTGGCCCAGCGCCTGGGGGCCTGTTATGCCCTTTGGTATATCCGTGAGGAGTCGGGTGCTTATTTTCGTCTGGCCATGCATTGGTGCTGTGAAACCCACGCCGTCCCGGAAAACCAGATCAACGCAGCGCAGCTGGCGCATCTGGAGGTACTTCTTGATCAGGGCGAGCCGGTTACGTTCACTTCCGGCAAGGCGCTTACCGATGTGCTGTCAGCGTATGGTGCTGCCGCCTTCCAATTATTGAATGCCGAAGCCTCTGCATTTGTCCCGGTAGGAGCTGGCGATGAGCAGCTGGGTTTTCTGGTGTTCATTCGCAAGCAGGTTACCGACGTCTGGCAGCCCGATGAGCACGCTTTGTTGGCCATGACGGCGCAAATGCTGTTGCACAGCACCCGGCATCGCGTGCAGCTGGGCGACATCATGCAAACCCAGGAGGCGTTGCGGGAAGCCAATGCTCAGTTGAAAGCGCTTTCGCGGAGCGACCCGCTGACGGGGTTGCCCAACCGGCGGCATTTCGATGAGGTCAAGGACGTTGAGTTCAGCCGTGCTCAGCGTTCGGGCCAACCCCTGTCCGTGCTGATGTGCGATATCGACTACTTCAAGCGCTACAACGACACCTATGGCCATGCCCAGGGGGATGAGTGTCTGCGCCTGGTGGCGGCGGCCATGAAGGCCAGCATTGCGCGGGCGGGTGATCTGGTCGCGCGCCTGGGTGGGGAAGAGTTCGCTGTTCTGCTGCCGGCTACAGACAAGGATGCGGCGTACCTCTTGGCAGAGCGATTGCGTCAGGCTGTCTGTGACTTGGCTATTCCTCATGACGAATCGTCTGTCGCACCCATCGTCACCCTGAGCATCGGACTGGCCACGTTCGAAGCAGGCATTTCCAGCACCTTTCATGAGCTGCTCGAACTGGCTGATCGATCCTTGTACCAGGCGAAAGGGGATGGTCGTAATCGGGTGGTGAGCGCCACATTCAGGGAGACGTTATGAAAATTGGAAAATGGATGGCACTGCTGGCGGGGATGGTTGTTAATCATGTCATGGCCGAGCCGATTCAGGTGGTTACCGAAGAAAGCCAGTTCATTACAGTCAAAAATGGGCGTATTGGAGGGGCGGCAACAGAGGTCGTTGAGCTCACGCTGAGCCGGGCCGGGCAGACGGACTACAGGATTGGTCTTTACCCTTGGGCAAGGGCCTACGATATCGCGACCAACCAGCCAAACGTTCTCATCTATCTGGTTGCCCGAACACCGCAGCGTGAATCCTTATTCAAATGGGTAGGGCATGTAACGAGCATGCAATATTACTTTTACAAGCTAAAGTCCCGTACGGATATTGATCCGCAGAGCCTGGAGGATGCGCGGCAATACAGCGTAGGCGTGATGCGTGATGATTTCCGGCATCAGTATCTACTGCACCATGGGTTTTCCCGGTTGGTGATATCGGCTGGGGTTGAAGAGAACTTTCAAAAGCTTATCAATGGGCAGGTGCAGCTGGCACCGCTGACGGAAAGCAGCGCCGCCCATGAGTGCGCCCGAAAGCATTTTGACTGTACCGAACTGGAACAGGTTGCAGCGCTAGGTACCATTGAGGCGGAACTGTACATGGCCTATAGCGTGGCAACGGATGATGCTGTCGTGGAAAGGACCCGCACCGCCTTCGGACAGCTCCAGCAGGAAGGTGTTGTCGACAAGATCATTGGTACGCTCACGAACAACCATTGAGACACCTGCTCGCTGCATTATGAATTGATCCAGGTCTCGTCTTTACCGTAACGCATTGCCGGTTATTTGCAGGAATACACACCTTGGCAATCCGGTGATCACTTGCGCCGACATGCCGTTATCCTAGGGTGTCTGAGGATTGTTTTTGTAATTAAGGGATTGAGCGATGCAGGCTTTGACAACCATTACCAATTTTGGTGATTCCTCGGTCATGTTGCCGTGCGCATTGATTATTGCTCTATGGCTGTGGCTGGGCGCTTCACGCCGTACGGTACTGCTCTGGCTGTCGTTGTTTGGTGGGGCATGCCTGCTGGTAGCAATTTCCAAGATGGCTTTCTTTGGCTGGGGTATTGGCATCCGCGCCTACGACTTCACCGGCTTTAGTGGACACTCCATGCTGGCCTGCAGTGTCATACCGGTTCTGTTCTGGCTGTTGGCAGCCAAGGCCCGGTCTGTCGTGCGCTGGGTCTGTGCCGGAGCCGGGGCGCTCTTCGCCCTCGCGATTGCGGTCACCCGAATCAAGTTGGGGTTTCACTCGGTTTCCGAAGTGGTTACCGGGGTGCCGATCGGCTTTGCAGCCAGTGGTGTCTTTCTCTGGCTCATGCGTGATCGAGCGGTCGTGGTGAAATCAAACTTGGCTGTCATTGCCAGCCTGCTGGCCCCCTTGCTGGTGCTCTATGGACTCAATGCACCGACCCAGCATTTCATGGAAGATGTCGCAACCAAGCTGGCCAACGGTGCGAACCCCTATACGCGTGCTCATCAGCGTGCAGGTGTTAAGCCGATAGGCGATTAGACCTTAGTAGGGTGTATGATGGTGCATCCCGAGGAGTGACAGCTGCCATGGAGCAATCTTCTCCCGTACAGCTGTCATAGAAGCATAGATGGTGCGCTCGTGTGTCATCGGCTTCGAATCCATCAGCCCTGTCCAATGGAGGTCTTATGGCCACACCTTCGCAGCATGAGTTGCGAAAGCAGTTTCGTGCATTGCTTGAATCCAATAAGTGCTATGACGTTGGTTCGGTATTCGATCCGATGTCTGCCCGCATCGCGGCCGATCTAGGCTTCGAAATGGGTATCCTGGGTGGATCTGTCGCATCGCTCCAGGTTCTGGCTGCACCTGACTTTTCCCTCATTACCTTAAGCGAATTCGTTGAGCAGGCGACCCGTATCGGTCGTGTTGCGACACTGCCCATCATTGCCGACGCCGATCATGGCTACGGTAATGCCCTGAACGTCATGCGTACCATCGTCGAGCTTGAGCGCGCCGGTGTGGCAGCCTTGACCATCGAAGACACCCTGCTGCCTGCCCAGTATGGTCGCAAGTCCACCGACCTGATTCCACTGGATGAAGCTGTTGGCAAGATCCAGGCCGCTCTGGCAGCCCGTATCGATCCGGCACTAAGCGTGTTTGCCCGGACCAATGCCGGTGTCTTGAGCGTTGAGAAAACCATCGAGCGCGCCCGCGCCTATCAGGATGCAGGCGCCGATGGTATCTGCATGGTGGGTATCAAGGACTTCGATCATCTGGAGCAGATTTCGCAGCACCTGAGCGTGCCGCTGATGCTGGTTGCCTATGGCAATCCTGAGCTGCGTGATTTCGAGCGTCTGGCCAGCCTGGGCGTGCGTATCGTTCTAAATGGCCATGCGGCCTATTTCGCCGCTATCAAGGCCACCTACGACTGCCTGCGTGAACAGCGCGGCATCCATGCTTCCGACCTGAGTGCTTCCGAACTCTCGACGAAGTATTCCACGCTTGATGAGTACCGTGTCTGGGCACGTGACTACATGAACGTGAAAGAGTAAGGCGCTTCTTCGCGTCCCGACTCCAGTGAGCCCGACTGCCTGCTGAACGGAGAACTTCCACTCAGCAGGCGGGCCGCTTAAACCATCGTATACGCCTTGGGCGATGCCGCATCCTCCTGACTCACCCCCGTACACTGCTCCCGCTGCGCCTTGTGCGCTTCCTCCATGCGGGCCACATCTGCAGCCTTGATGTAATAGCCGTGATCGTCCTTGAAGCTATGCAGGATGGCAGTGGCAATCATGCCGATAAATCCCAGTATGGCCATCCACCAGATGTACCAGATCAGACCAAAGCCCAGCACAAAGCTGAATCCGGCGATGATCAGCCCGGCGCCGGTGTTACTCGGCATGTGAATATCCTTGTAATCCGCCTGGTGCTTTTCCCTGACGCCATGCTCTTTCATGTCCAGATAGGCATCAATGCCATGGACTTCCGGCAGCTCGGCAAAGTTATACGGAGCTGGAGGCGAGGCTGTGGACCATTCGAGCGTACGGGCATCCCACGGATCGCCGGTCAGGTCCTTATTGTGGGCGCGCTGGTGAATGCTGACGAGCAGCTGCGCTATCTGACAGATGATGCCGCACAGGATGGTCAGGGCACCGACAGCTGCCACGATCAGCCAGGGATGCCAGTCTGGATTGGCATAATGGTTGAGGCGGCGCGTCATGCCCATGAAGCCCAGCACATAAAGCGGCATGAAGGCCAGGTAGAAGCCGACCACCCAGAAAAACAAGGCATAGCGCCCAAGCCTTTCGTTCAGAGTGAAGCCAAACATCTTGGGAAACCAGTAGGTGATGCCGGCAAAGTAGCCAAACAAGGCACCACCAATGATTACGTTGTGGAAATGGGCCACCAGGAACAGGCTGTTGTGCAGGACAAAATCAGCCCCCGGGACGGCCAGCAGCACACCGGTCATGCCACCGATGGTAAAGGTTACGATGAAGGCAACGGTCCACAGCATTGGGGTAGTGAACTGAATCCGCCCCTTGTACATGGTGAAGAGCCAGGTAAAGATCTTTACGCCGGTTGGAATAGCAATGATGCTGGTGGCAATGCCAAAGAATGCGTTGACGTTAGCTCCTGAGCCCATCGTGAAGAAGTGGTGCAGCCATACGAGGAACGAGAGCACCGTGATCGCCACCGTAGCCCAGATCATCATGTTGTAACTGAACAAGCGCTTGCGGGTAAACGTCGCGGTCACTTCGGAGAACACACCAAACGCCGGCAGAATCAGGATGTACACCTCGGGATGGCCCCAGGCCCAGATGAGGTTCACGTACATCATGGCGTTGCCGCCCAGCTCATTGGTGAAAAAGTGCATTCCCAGGTAGCGGTCCAGACTCAGGAGTCCCAGGGTTACGGTCAGGATCGGGAAGGCGGCCAGAATCAGCACGCTGGTACAAAAGGCCGTCCAGGTAAAGATCGGCATTTTCATCAACGTCATGCCGGTGGTACGCATCTTCAGGATCGTAACGAAGAAATTGAGGCCGGTCAGGAGCGTGCCGAGGCCTGAGATCTGTAAGCTCCAGATGTAGTAGTCCACGCCAACGCCAGGGCTGTACTTGATCCCGGAGAGCGGCGGATAGGCGACCCAGCCCGTCTTGGCGAACTCGCCCAGGCCGAGCGACAGGTTGACCAGTACTGCTCCGACAACGAACAGCCAGAAACTGAGCGAGTTGAGGAACGGGAAGGCCACGTCACGTGCACCAATCTGCAGCGGTACCACCACGTTCATCAGGCCGACCACCAACGGCATGGCTACGAAAAAGATCATGATCACGCCATGGGCGGTAAAAATCTGGTCATAGTGATGCGGAGGTAGGTAGCCCTCTGCGCCGCCCGCCGCAATGGCCTGCTGGGCGCGCATCATGATTGCATCCGAGAAACCACGAAGCAGCATTACCATGGCGACGATGATATACATCACGCCGATTCGCTTGTGATCGACCGAGGTCAGCCACTCCGACCACAGCCAGCGCCACTTGCGAAAATAGGTGAGTGCACCCACAGAGGAGAGGGCCACCAGAATAATGAAGCCGATGGCGCCCATGATAATAGGTTCATGAATCGGAATGTCCGATACACTGAATCTTCCGTACATTCGCGTTGCTCCTCCAATGTAACTAGGCGTAATGACCTGAACGCTGGAGATTTCGTTAGTTCCACTCAATACCCTATCAAACTCGCCTCAGGTCTTTTTGCAGGTCTGTGTCTAGGGTGAGGCTCAGCGAACATTGGCGGCACGAAGCGAAAAGAGCGCATGCCTTCAGTGCTGGTCCTGGTATCGCTCAAGAACTGCAATGCCGACAGGACGCTTTGCCCAGCGAGTCCAGAATGGCGCATTCAGGATGTTCGTTGCCCGGGCATTGATCCACCAACTGTTGAAGAGTGTCACGCAGGCTCGCCAGTTCAGCGATCTTGCGGTTCAGCTCATCCACATGGGCGCTGGCCAGGGCCTTGACTTCGGCGCTGGAGCGGTGCCGATCACGCCAGAGCCCCAGGAGCCTGCCGACTTCTTCAAGCGAAAATCCCAGGTCTCGTGAGCGCTTGATAAAGGCCAGCGTCTCCAGATCACTGGTGCGGTACTGTCGATAACCACTGGCGCTGCGCCCGGCTGGGTCCAGCAACCCGATGTTTTCGTAGTACCGGAGCATCTTGGGGGTAAGCCCGCTTGCACGGGCGGCTTGGCTGATGTTCATGACTGATTCATCTTCTCTGGTTGCCAACGTTTGAGCAGTAAAGCGTTACTGACAACGCTCACGCTGGAAAAGGCCATAGCAGCCCCGGCGAAGACCGGGTCAAGCAGGCCAAACGCCGCCAGCGGAATACCAATGACGTTGTAAATAAAGGCCCAGAACAGATTCTGGCGAATCTTGCGATACGTACGACGGCAGATATCCAGCGCCCCTGGCACCAATGCCGGGTCGCCACGCAACAGGGTAATCCCGGCGGCATGCATGGCCACATCCGTCCCGCTGCCCATGGCGATACCCACATCGGCGGCCGCCAGGGCGGGTGCGTCGTTTATCCCGTCACCCACCATTGCCACACAGCGACCTTGCGACCTGAGCTGTTGTACGACCGCGGCCTTATCGGCTGGCAGCACTTGGGCATGAACGTCTCGAATACCGGTCTGCCGTGCAACAACCCTTGCGCTGCCTTCGGTATCACCTGTGATCAGATGGCTGCTGATATGGTGTTTTTCAAGCGTGGCAATCGCATGACCCGCTCCCGGCTTGAGCTCATCGCCAAAGGCCAGAAGGGCCAGCACCCTTGGTTCGGGCTGCTGCTCAATCAGCCAGGAAAGCGTGCGACCTTCCTCTTCCCAGGCGTTGGCCTGAGCGAAAAGCGGACCTTTATCGAGCGCTAGTTCTTGGAGCAGTCGCCCATTGGCCAACGCCAACTGCCGGTGGCCGATCTGGCCCTGAATACCGCGCCCCGGCAGGGCGCGGATATTCTGCGCAGCAGGTGCGTCCAGCAGGTTCTGCTCGCAGGCAGTGAGAACGGCCTGAGCCAAAGGATGTTCGCTACCGCGTTGCAGGCGGGCCGACAGGGCCAGTGCCTCTTTCTCACTTACGGTATCTGTCGCCAGATGAATCAGGCGAGGCTGCCCTGAGGTCAGTGTACCGGTCTTGTCAAAGGCAACGGTATCCACGGCATGGGCTATTTCCAGCGTCTGCGCATCCTTGATTAGGATGCCGTGGCGTGCCGCGACGCCTGTTCCTGCCATAATGGCCGTAGGCGTGGCCAACCCCAGGGCGCAGGGGCAGGCAATCACCAGAACGGCGACGGCATTGATGAGCGATGTTTCCCAACCTGCGCCTGCCAGCAGCCAGCCAACCAGCGTCAACAACGCGATACCCAGCACGACGGGGACGAACACCTCACTGACGCGATTGACCAGGCGTTGAATGGGCGCCTTGGCGGCCTGGGCGTCCTCTACCAGACGAATGATACGCGACAGAACGCTTTCACTGCCTAATGCGGTCACACGAACCGTCAGTACACCTTCGCCGTTGATGGAGCCTCCTGTGACACGATCCCCTGGCCCCTTGGCTACTGGACGACTTTCTCCGCTGATCAAGGCTTCATCGGCGTAGCTGTCTCCAGATTCCACAAGGCCATCTACGGGTATCCGTTCACCGGGGCGGATACGTACCCGATCATCTATCTTGAGCTCCGCCAGACTGACCTCCTGCTCCAGTCCGTCGTTGGATAACCTAAAAGCCCGCTCCGGTCGCAAGGCTTGCAGGGCCCGGATGGCATCACCGGTCTGCTGCTTGGCGCGGCTTTCCAGGTATTTGCCCAGGCGGACCAGGGCGATAACTACGGCAGCCGCCTCGAAATACAGGTGCGGCATGCTGTTGGACGGGGCGCTCCACCACTGGTACAGGCTGAGGCCGTAGGCTGCGCTGGTGCCAAGGGCAACCAACAAATCCATATTGCCGGAGCGGGCCCGCACAGCCTTCCATGCAGCCACATAAAAGCGAGCACCCAGCAGGAACTGAACGGGTGTTGCCAGTGCAAACTGCACCCAAGGTGGCAGCATGGCGTGGATACCCAGTGGTTGCAGCAGCATCGGCACAATGAGGGGAAGGGCCAATAACAAAGCGAGTATCAGGGCACCTCGTTCCCGGGCCAAACGCTGCCCAGCCGTTTTGTCATCATGGGTGGTAGCAAGTCGGGCCTCATACCCCGCCTTGCCGATGGCGACCAGGAGCAGGCTCGAATCTGTTCCCGGTATCAGCTCGACATGGGCCTGTTCGGAGGCCAGGTTCACGCTTACGGTATTGACGCCCGGAACCTTGCGCAGCGCGCGCTCGACCCGGTTGACGCAACTGGCGCAGGTCATGCCGGTGATATCAAGTTCGAGCGACTCGGTAGGAACGCTATATCCTGCGCGCGTAATGGCTTGCTGCAAGATAGGAAGCGATCCCTCTGGTGCGTGGACCCGGACACGTTCATTGGCCAGATTGACGCTGGCGCTTTCCACACCTTCAACTTTTCTGAGCACACGCTCCACCCGGCCGGCGCAGGCCGCGCATGTCATGCCGTGTACGGGTAGATCGAATTCGGTCATGGTTAATCTCCTCATCACAGGATAGAGGATCAACCTTGACCTCGTGTTAAGGTCAAGCCCTGCCGATCAATCCTTGATCAGGGGCAACATGCCGGGCAATACACGGTCCCGACGCGCCACGTAGTGCCAGATCGCCATGCTGGCATGTCCCAGAATCAGTAGGATAAACGCATACTGCACGGTGACATGAAATTGCTTGGCTGCACCGCGAAGCGCTTCAGGCAAGGGCAGGGGACCAAAGCTGAACAACCAGAAGTAGTTGACGGGGCGAACGCTGAAGATAAGTCCTGTGATGGGCATGAGAAAAAGCAGGGCATACAGTACTGCATGCCCCAGCTTGGCCAGTTTCTGCTGAAGCACGGCATCCGGCGGCAACAGGGCTGGTGAGCCATGTTTGAAGCGAATCATCAGACGAATCACGGTCAGAGCCAGAACGGTAATGCCCAGCGATTTATGCAGGGTGAAGACATCGGCTCCGCTGCCCAGTAGCCCACTGAAAAAATCTTCGAAGTAGGGAAGGGAAATGATGAGGATGACCAGAGGGGCCGTTAGCCAATGCAAAAGAATCTGTGCATTCGAATAACGCGGCAGTGTAGCCATGAGCGAGTCCCTATCCGCACGGTGTAGTGGTGATAGGCCGTTCTTCCGAAAGGGCAAGGCGACCTTCCGCAATAATAGGTGACTTACCGTGCTAACAGAAGCTGTCGGACTTGACCTTGACCTCGTGGGAAGGTTGAGAATGAAATTTTCCCGTCAGGAGATACCCCATGCATACCTTTAATGTACAAGGCATGAGCTGTGGCCACTGCGTCAAGGCGGTTACCCAGGCGATCACCGCATTGGACGCATCGGCCAGGGTCGACGTGGATCTGCCAACCGGCAAAGTCACGGTAGACAGTCGCGAAGCTCCCGAGCCGCTGCTGGAGGCGATTCGCGAAGAAGGTTATTCCGCTGAAATCGCCTGATCCCAGTCCCGCACCAGGCCCCGGAAGAGGATATCGAACATTGCGGTCGAATCCTTGACCGGGTCAAACAGGCCGGGGTCGCGCAGCCAGTCGCTGATCAGGCCAATGAACATCGAATGCACGGCAAAGGCAGCCATGCGAGGCGTGACGCCCGGTTGCAGCCGCTTTTCCTGATGCTTCCATAGCTGCTCGCACAAACCTATGAACTGTGAAATAAAGGCGTTATTGCGCTCCTCGGCCTCCCGCAACTCGTCGGTAAATTCACAGCGATGCAGCAGAATGGTCATGACCCGGCGACTGCGCTCATCCTGAGTCAGCCGGTGCATGCCGTTCACACAGACATCTTTCAAGGAAATAATCGGATCTCGTCCCTGACAACCGCAGAGTTGCTGATTAAGCACTTCCATGGGGGTACGAACCTCGTTGAGCATCTCATGGAACAGATGTGCCTTGTTCTGGAAGTGCCAATACACAGCGCCACGTGTGACTCCGCATTCACGAGCTATCATCTCAAGGCTGGTATGCGCCACGCCATTGGCGAGAAAGAGCTGTTCAGCGGCCTCAATAATGTCGCGTCGGGTCTGCTCGGCTTCTTCTTTGGTTCTGCGCATAAGGTTCGTATGAAAATCAAGGATTAAAACGATAGTTTAACGGTTGGCCGTGTATTTACAAACATTGTTGTATGTAACAGCATGGCAGTTCATCGCTTTTGGGCCGCTAGCCCCCTCCGGATCTCCTCAATGACATTTCGCATTTTGTTAATGCTGGGTGCGCTCAGCGCGTTTGCGCCGTTTGCCATCGATATGTACCTGCCGTCTTTCCCGTCACTGGCAAAAGCCTTTTCAACGGATGTGGAACACGTCCAGTTGAGCCTTTCGGCGTATTTCGCAGGCTTGTCCATTGGACAACTGTTCTACGGACCGCTGGCAGACCGGTTCGGCCGGCGTATACCGCTACTCACGGGTATCGTTCTGTTCACCCTTGCCTCATTGGCTTGTGCCATGGCGCCTACGCTGGAATGGCTGATTGCAGCGCGTTTCGTTCAGGCATTAGGCGGTTGCGCAGGCATGGTGATTTCGCGTGCCGTAGTGCGTGACTTGTGCGATCCGATTCATGCTGCCAAGGCGTTTTCCCAGATCGTTCTGGTGACCGGGGTTGCGCCGATCCTCGCGCCGATTGGCGGAGGCTTCCTACTCAATCATGTTGGATGGCAAGCCATTTTTATCAGTTTGGTGGTCTTTGCCCTGCTATGTGGCAGCGCGGTTGCGCGCTGGCTACCAGAAACCCTGCCGCCCGAGGCACCGCGTCCATTGTTGCGCAACGCGCTGCGGCAATACTGGCAAATGTTGAGTGACAGGAACTTCATGGGGTTTGCGCTTATCGGCGGCATCTCCATGGCAGGTATGTTTGCGTATATCGCAGGCTCTCCGTTTGTGTTCATCAACCTGTACGGTGTACCGGCAGAGCATTTCGGCTGGGTGTTTGGTAGCAATGCGGCAGGATTCATCTTATTTAGTCAGATTAATGCGCGCCTTTTGAGCCGGCACGGCCCATCCTGGCTGCTGACAAGAGTCACGCGGTTTTACGGTGCGGCAAGCCTTGTGCTGCTCGCCATCGCGGCCTTTCAGCCCGCCATGTTGTGGTGGATCTGTGTGCCGCTGTTCTGCTGCATCGCCTCGTTAGGCGGCATCATTCCCAACGCTTCGGCATGCGCAATGGCTGGTCAGGGGAGCAACGCAGGCAGTGCGTCTGCACTGTTGGGATGCCTGCAGTTTTCCATCGCGGCCTTATCGTCCGCGGCGGTAGGAATGCTGCATGACGGTACGGCACGGCCAATGGCGGCAATCATTGCGATCTGTGGCGTGGCAGCAGCGGTGCTGGCCTGGCTGACAACACGTACAAGGCCAGCACCCCACTGATCCGATCAGGCCGGAAGGCTTTCCGGCAGCTTATGAGGGGCTTTCAATCGAGCATTGAGCTTATCGACGTATGTACGCGCTTCGTCCTCGGTTCTAAAGGTGATGGCTTGATCATCCAGACGAACTTGCCAACTACTTTGAGGCGAGCGCGTCAACGGGCGGACTTCAATTTTCATTGCGTATTCCCCCTTCCCTCGGTTGTCGGTGGGCGCTTAGTGTAGACATTACTTAGGTTACAGAAGCGTGACGTGGGTCAAGTTAGTGACCGGTGGTAATCGTAATACCATTTCTCGAACGCTTCCGGTGGAAGCGGAGGGCTGAACAGATACCCCTGGCATTGCTGACAGCCGAGTTTACGGATCACTTCAAGCTGTTCGTCGGTTTCAACACCTTCTGCCAGAACGTCCAGGTGCAGGCTGTGCCCCAAGGCAATAATGGCGGACGCAATGGCCTGATTGCCATGTTCGCCATTATCGGTACGGATATCGCGCATGAAGCTCTGGTCGATCTTGAGTTTATCCAGTGGGAAACGGCGCAGGTAGGCAAGCGACGAGTAGCCAGTGCCAAAGTCATCGACTGCAATGCGCACCCCAAGCGCTTTCAGAGCCGCAAGGCTGGTCAATGCCATCTCGACATTTTCCATCAGCGTTCCCTCTGTGATTTCCAGCTCCAGCTTATTGGCAGGCAGATGTTGTCGATTCAGGGCTCTGGTAATGCGCTCAGCCAGATCGGCTTGGGCAAACTGCCTTGGAGACAAATTGACCGCGATGATGTCGAGTTCAATACCCTTGTCGAGCCACTCTCGAATTTGGTGGCAGGCTTGCTCTAGAATCCAGAAGCCCAGAGGGACGATCAGCCCGGTTTCCTCGGCCAGAGGAATAAAATCGGCTGGGGAGATCATTCCAAATTCCGGGTCACGCCAGCGCACCAACGCCTCTGCGCCAATGGGTTGGCCCGTTGCGACATCAATCAGGGGTTGGTAATACAAGACAAAATCGCAGCGTTGCAACGCTACGCGCAGGCGCGATTCCAAGCTTAACCGCCGACGAGCCTGCTCTGTCAACGCCTGTGTATAGAAGCGATAGGTGTCGCGGCCCTGGTTCTTAGCCAAGTGCATGGCCGCGTCTGCATTGCGAATCAGCTCGTCGGCAGTGCTACCATCGCTGGGGTAGACACTGATACCCAGGCTCAAGCTAAGAAAGACCTCCTCGCCATCTTCCAGACGTAGCGGGGCTTCTAACAGCTGGCGCAGCGTTTGCGCCAGCGTCGCCACTTCATCGAGCCGTTCGAATTGCTCAAGGATGACCAGAAACTCATCTCCTCCAATGCGGGCCAGCGTATCCTCGGGTCTCAGGCCGGATCTGAGGGTATTGGCTACTGCGTTGATCAAATCATCCCCTGCGGGATGGCCATAACTTTCGTTAACAGTACGAAAATGGTCGAGATCAAGCAGCAGCACGGCCAGTTGACCCTCTCCCTGCAGCCGTTTCAAGGCATGATCCAGTCGGGTCCGGGCGAGCAGGCGGTTGGGTAGATCAGTTAGTGGATCGAAATGGGCCAAATGGGCCAGCCGTGCTTCGCTTTCCTTAAGTTGGCTGGTATCGCTCAGCACCATGACGAACTGACGCTGGTCCCGCTGGCTAATCTGGCTGATGTTGAGCCAGCCGGGGAAGTTCATGCCGTTGGGGCGGCGCCATAAGACCTCGCCTTCCCAGTGGCCTTCCTTCAGTAACGTGCGCCATAGGGTGCGATAGAAGTGATGATCCTGGCGGCCACTGAGCGGCAGCGGCAGTTTCTGACCCTGCAACTCCATGATGGAGCGAGCGCACAAGGCTTGAAAGGTTGGGTTAGCCATGAGGATACGGCGTCGCTGATCAAGCACCACAATACTGTCACGGCTGTTTTCGAAAAGAGCCGCCGCCTGACGCAGCGACTCCTCCTGAATCTTGCGCAGCGTTATATCCTCGATGACCGCAATGAAGTAGTGAGGCTCGCCCTGCGTGCCTCGAATCAGGGTAACGTTCAGATCGACCCAGATGACTTGGCCATCCCGACGCACATAGCGTTTTTCAAGCTCATAGCTATCCATTGTTCCGGCGAGCAGTTCGCGAATCCGCTCGGTACCGGAAGGCAAATCCTCGGAATAGGTAACATCATGAACCGTCAGGTTCCTTAATTCATCGTGCGAATATCCCACCATCTGGCACAGGTATCGATTGGCACGCATCCACTTGTAATCAAGCCCTACCAGAGCGATTCCGATGGCCGCATGTTCGAACGTGGCGCGGAAGCGGTGTTCAATCTCGTCCCGCTCTTGAGTATGACGCTGTTGCCGGATGGCCAGTGCGGCCAGGCGGGTAAATTCGTTGACCAGCGCAATGGTGGCCTGCTCGGGTGACGTGAGCGTGTGGTAATAGATGCCAAATACCCCAACAGCACTTTCGGTCTCATCACGAATCGGCAAGGACCAGCCGGAGCGGATATCGGCCTGTCGGGCAGCCTCGCGCAAACCTTCCCAGTTCGGATCGTGCTCGATGTCCTGGCTGATGACCAGTCCGTTACGATAGACCGCTGCGCCACAGGTGCCTGAGTCTGGAGCAATAGGCGAGTCTTCCATTGCATTGATATACGCATCCGGCAGGCTTGGTGCTGCGCTGACGCGGAGTTTGTTTTGAGAATAATCCGCTAGCTGAATGATAACGCGCATTTCAGGGAATATATCCTCCAGACGCTTAGCAATACCCGTGAGGATGCTGCGTTTGGAATGCGCCAGCAGGAGCTCGTCGAGCACGGCATTGCGGGCGCGCTGTAAGGCGTCGGCCTGGAACTGATGATGGATATCAGTGAGAGTTCCCTGAAGACCATTATCGATGACCTTGTGAATCCTGAACGAGACCCAGCGATGCGAGCCATCTGCCTGACACAGGCGCAGCGTGGCAGAGCAGTCTTGTCGCGTACCATCACGAAACTCATTAAGCATCTGGCGGATGGGCTGGCTTTCCTGGCTATGGAAACACTGGAAAACCGAAACGCCTATCGTCTGAGCGATGGGTTTGTTGGTCATCCGCTCCCAGGCAGAGCTGAGAAAGCGCCAATGCCCATCTATATCGACCAGAAAGGCCACAATCGGGAGATGATCGATTATGTCCTGATAATGATGTGTTTCAGCGTGCGTCTGAGCAACAGGCTGGGGCGGGGAGGGATCATCGGCAGCCTGAGCAGTGGTATTTAATGTTTGTTGCAGTTGCTCTACGTGCCGCTGTAACTCATCAATCAGCTGTTGGCGCGCGTGGTGTTCTCGACGAACATAGAAGTAGAGCAGGACGGCAATGCCACAGACAAACAGAATGCCTTTGGTCGTTTGCAGGGCGCTAAGCGTACTGGCGTTGAATGACGCATGATCCAGAAGGTAGTCAGTGATCCCTACCCACGCAATCCCGATCAGGGCATACAGACCAGCCAAGCGAAATGGATGAAATGTCCGCATCCGTGTCCCCATCGTTCGCACGAAGCGAAAGCTGATATCCACAGTGGACAGGGTAGCGTGTGACGAGGTTCACTGCCATGCCATTGGCCTGACGCTTGATAGCTCTCTGAAAGCAGCCCGGCAGCTTTTCACTACCGAGCTGCTGGCGATCAGAAGCCTTCCAATACGATCTTGCCCTTGGCCTTGCCGCTTTCCAGCAGAGCATGGGCGCGACGCAGGTTCTCGGCGTTGATCTTTCCGTAATGCTCACCGAACGTAGTGCGCAGTACACCGCTATCAATCAGCTGAGCCACCTCGTTGAGCAGATTATGCTGCTCCTGCATGTCCGGCGTCTCGTACAGCGAGCGGGTATACATCAGCTCCCAGTGCAGCGACAGGCTCTTGCGCTTGAGCGGTACGGCGTCCAGCGACTCAGGGTCGTCGATCAGGCCGAGTTTGCCCTGAGGCATCAGAGACTCGATGATCTGCTCATAATGACGATCGGTCTGGGTCAGGCTCGCGACATAGGTAACCTGCGGAATGCCGATGCGCTTGAGCTCCTCGCTGAGCGGTTTGCTGTGATCGATCACATGATGCGCGCCGAGTTCGGTTACCCAAGCCTGCGTTTCAGGACGAGAAGCCGTACCGATGACGGTAAGCCCGGTCAACTGGCGAGCCAGTTGCGTCATGATAGAGCCTACGCCACCCGCAGCACCCACGATCAGCAGGGTTTCGCCACGATCAGCCTTATCACGTGTGACACCCAGGCGGTCGAATAGCAGCTCCCATGCTGTAATGGAGGTCAATGGCAGCGCAGCCGCCTGAGCAAACGCCAGCGACTCAGGCATGCGACCTACGATACGCTCGTCAACCAGCTGAAACTCGCTATTGCTGCCCGGGCGCACCAGTGATCCGGCATACCAAACCCTATCGCCCGGCTTGAATAGGGTGACATCGCGGCCTACCGATTTGACGATGCCGGTCGCGTCCCAGCCCAGAATACGCGGTTGCGATTCATCGGCATGGGGTACGTAACCCTGGCGAACCTTGGTGTCTACCGGATTCACCGAGACAGCTTTGACTTCAACCAGCAGATCACGCGGGCCTGGGGTTGGCTCGGGAAGTTCGATGTCCTGCAGACTATCCGGGTTGTCGACAGGCAGGCACTTGTAATGTGCAACGACTTTCATGCTGTTTTCCTCAGGAAATACGGTACATCTTGGTCACACTGAATTTCTCAGCGGTACGCTCGATAACCGGTAATGCGGCCTGGAAGTGTGGTGTTGCCTCGTGCTGGGCCAGGGACGCTTCGTCACGCCATTGTTCGATCATGTGAAACGTGCGTGGCTGCTCGGCATCACGATGGAAGTCATATTGGATGCAGGCATCTTCTGCGCGGCTCTGCGGCTGCAGGCCACGTAGGGCTTGTTCCAGTTCAGCTTCGGAACCCTCTTTGGCAACCAGGGTAGCAACCAGTGTCAGGGGAGTAGTCATCGTATTTCTCCTGTGAAATGCAGTAATGGTGTTCTCTTTCGCTGGATGATAAAAGCCGTTATAAAGCAAGGCTCTTTCAATAAAATCTTGAAAATGATCCGTCTGGCTGACTTACAACTGTTTGTTAGGACTGTGGAATGCGCCAGTCTTTCCGCCGCTGCGCGAGAATTAGGTCTGTCTGCGGCAGTCGCAAGCGCGGCACTGAAGCGTCTGGAGGATGCGCTCGATACCAGGCTGCTGGCGCGCTCGACCCGAAGCCTTCGGCTAACCTCTGAAGGGCAGATGTATCTGGAGCACGCCCGACAAGCCTTACAGAGCCTTGAAGAAGGGCAGCGCCTGCTGGAAAGCGGCAAGGCTGGGATCAGGGGTGTGCTGCATCTGTCGGCACCTTCGGATCTGGGTCGCAATCATCTACTAGAATGGCTGGACGAATTTCAGGCGCTGCATCCTGAGGTAAGCTTTCGATTGCTCCTGTCCGATCACCTGAACGATCTGTTTCGTGAGTCTGTAGACATTGCCATCCGGTATGGCGCACCTGAAGATTCTTCCCTGGTGGCCTTGCCCCTCGCTCCGCTCAATCGACGTGTACTGTGTGCGTCGCCTGCTTACTTTCAACGACGGGGCCATCCTCAGCAGCCGGATGAACTGCGTCAGCATAATTGCCTCTGCTATATGCGTGGTTCCAGGGCTCATGATCGATGGGTATTCGATGATGGCAAGCGACAGGTAACGGTCACCGTTCAGGGAGACCGCATAAGTGATGATGCCGATGTCATTCGACGCTGGGCCGTGGCCGGGCAGGGGCTTGTTTATAAGTCGTGGCTGGATGTCGCGAGTGATGTCGAAGCGGGGCTACTGGAACTGGCGCTACCGGAGTGGCATGGCGAAGTAACGCCGCTTAACCTGCTCTGTCCACACCGCGCCCAACTATCGAGCGCCGTGACGCAATTGAGGGATCTGATCCGGCTGCATTGCCAGAGGCTTCTGGAAAAAGCGCCCTGGCAAGGCCTATAGACAGAAATCAGGCGTAGGGGGCAAGCTGCTGAATGAGTTCGGCATGCAGCGTCTTGTCACCACAGGCGATGATTGCACCGCCATTCTGCGCGTCGCCACCATTCCAACTGGTCATGACACCGCCAGCGCCTTCGATGATCGGAATCAGCGCCTGGACATCATAGGGTTGTAGACTCGCCTCGATAATGACATCCACAAAGCCCGACGCCAGCATGCAATAGGCGTAACAGTCACCACCGAAGCGAACCAGCTGGGCCTGTTCGGCAATGCGTTCAAACGCTGCCAGACGCTCTGGTGTATCAAGGATCTGGGGGCTTGTACACATCACACGGGCCTTGGAGAGGCTGGCACAGGCGCGGGTCTTTAGCGGGGCGCCATTGAGCCAGGCGCCTTCTGGTGTGCCGACAAAGCGCTCGCCTGTGAACGGCTGATTCATTACGCCGATGACGGGGCGAAAGCCATCGTTCAGGGCGATCAAGGTACCCCAGAGCGGTAGCCCGGTAATGAAGGCGCGCGTGCCATCGATAGGGTCCAGCACCCAGGTCAGCGAACTGCTTCCGGTAACAGCGTCTTCTTCTTCACCCAGAATGCCGTGTTCCGGAAATTCGCTCAGGATCAACTCACGCATGGCGCGCTCGGCGGCCTTGTCGGCCAGCGTGACGGGGTCGAATAGGCGACCGCCTTTGTCATCTACCTGAAGCTGCGAGCGGAAATACGGCTTGATAGCCACGGCGGCGGCATCGGCCAGGCGCTCGGCGAACTGTTGATACTGGGTCGTTTCAGCGGCATTCAAAGGCATTGAAGTTCTCGATAGCGATTACGGAAAGCACAATGAAAACCGGCCGCACGAGAGCGACCGGTAGTACCTGTCAGACCAGTCGGGCGTCCAGGCTGTTCTGGGCCAGGCGCTTGGCCTGATCCTGAGTCATGCCCAGGCTTTCGTACAGTGCCATGAAGTTTTCGGTCACGTAACCGCCAAAATAGGCTGGATCGTCAGAGTTCACGGTTACTTTCAGGCCACGCTCAAGTAGTTTGAGAATGTTGTGCTGGCTCATGTCATCAAACACGCACAGCTTGGTGTTGGACAGCGGGCAGACCGTCAGCGGAATCTGCTGGTCAATCAGGCGGTGCAGCAGGCGCTCATCTTCGGCTGCACGGACGCCATGGTCGATACGGACCACATTCAGCAGATCCAGAGCTTCCCAGATGTACTCGGGCGGGCCTTCCTCGCCAGCATGTGCCACAGCAACAAAGCCTTCGCTGCGCGCGCGGTCGAAAACACGTTTGAACTTACTTGGTGGATGACCCATCTCGGAACTGTCCAGGCCAACCGCAATAAAGGCGTCACGGAAGGGAAGCGCCTGATCCAATGTCTTCTGGGCTTCGTCTTCAGACAGGTGACGCAGGAAGCTCAGGATCAAGCCGCTGGTTACACCCAGCTTCTGCTCGCCATCCTTGAGCGCCTGCTGGATACCGCGCAGGACTACTTCGAACGGAATACCACGGTCCGTATGTGTTTGCGGGTCGAAGAATGGTTCGGTATGAATGACGTTTTGTTCCTTGCACTTGAGCAGATAGGCCCACGTCAGGTCGTAAAAGTCTTCTTCAGTGCGCAGAACATTCGCGCCCTGGTAATACAGGTCCAGAAATTCCTGAAGGTTGTTGAAGGAGTAGGCTTTGCGCAGCGCCTCGACATTCTCGAAAGGCAACTGGATGCCATGGCGCTCAGCCAGCTTGAACATGAGCTCGGGCTCGAGCGTGCCCTCCAGATGAAGATGAAGTTCGGCTTTGGGGAGGGCATTGAGCCAGTCGTACATGGTGGGATTACTCATTAACAGCGATTTGCCCGAAATTATGTCATGCCCACCGGCGCTATGCAGGTCTTTACTGCCTGAGCGGGGCATTGAAGCAGGCAAAGCGCTAATAATGCCCGTGCAGAGTGTCAGGCCAACGCCTTGCAGTCTGGCAGCCTCCTGGCCCATCTCTGTGTTGTCTATTGTAGAAAAAGACGAGCAGGAAAAGCGTTCAGATAGAAATCCTCAACTAGCAGCTCGATCTCGCCTACAGGTTGCCAGTCGTTTTCAGAAAGAGCCCTGTGGCACGAGGGCATTTTGGCGGAGGGCGATGATTTTTTGCGGGCCGATGGCGAAATCACGCGTTGAAACATGTCGTAACCCTATGCCGTCAATTGGCTGGCCTTTCGCCGCATGAGGCGAGTCTTTCAAAGGATACGACTTACATGGTTTCAACATTGAGGGGCGAAGCATTTCTGCTGATCGCCATTATCGCCGGCGTGCTGGCCTATGTTTTCGAGCATCAATTGATAGGAAGCGGCCAGACGATTGCTTTGGTCGGGGCGGTGGCCCTGATCGCAGCCATCATCTGCGCTGCCATGCGTGTTGCTCACCATGCAGAGGTGCTTGCTGAAAAAGTGGGTGATCCCTACGGTACGATGATCCTGACGCTTTCGGCGGTGCTGGTAGAAGTGATCATCCTAGCCATTATGATGGGGCACGATCACTCGCCGACCCTGGCGCGAGATACGATCTACGCAGCTGTTATTCTCGATATCAATGGACTGATCGGCTTGGCCGCTCTTCTTGGAGGGCTCAAGCATGGCGAGCAGCGCTACAATGATGATTCCAGCCGTAGTTATGGGGTAATGATCCTGACCGCAGTGAGTATCTCCATGCTGGTGCCGGAATTCATTCCGGTCGAGCGCTGGCATGTCTACTCCGGCTTTACCATTATCGTAATGGTCTTGATGTATGCCCTGTTTCTGCGGATGCAGACTGGTCCCCATAGTTACTTCTTCAGCTACAACTATCCAGAAAAGAAGAAAAAGAAGCCTGCTGGTGACTCAACTGTCGTAGAGCACGAAGCGCCAGCGAATACAGGGTTATCGGTTGGTCTGCTGATTGTAGGCGTGGTAGTGACAGGCGCATTGGCCGAAGTCATGTCAAAATCACTAGACGCTGGTCTTGAAGGGCTGCCGGTTCCGCCTATGGTGTCTGCCTTGGTGGTTGCTGTTATCTCAGCCAGTCCAGAGATTCTTACTGCTTTGCGTGCAGCTATGGCCAACCGCATGCAGTCTGTTATCAACATCGCGTTGGGAGCATCGCTTTCCACCGTTATTCTAACGGTGCCGGTTGTTGAGGCCATTGCACTTTATACCGGGCAGCCTATGCAAATGGCTATGACCCCAGTGCAGACGGTCATGATGGGTGTCACCCTCATCATTGCTGCCATCAATCTCAATGACGGTGAGACCAATGCAATTGAAGGCATGACTCACTTTGTACTGTTCCTGACCTTTATTATGCTGACAATCATAGGTCTTTGATCTTGAGGGCGGGCTTGGTAATGCTTGCCCGCTCCATGCATCGTTCAGAAAGTGGCAACTTGAAAATTCAATGCACCTTATTTTCGGCCTGCCATATTGTTGGTAACAATTGGGATTACTAGACTCCTAATAAACGGCTAGGCAAGGGAAGGCCTGTAGGCCATTAGCACTAGGGTAGGGCTGAAAATCTATAGGGGAGCAAGATAAAGGATCAATCCGTCATGGAGTGATCAAAAAGTGATCAATTTTCCCTAGGCCGCGCAACGTATGCGTTTGGCACATGTATCCTTGGCTTATCCACAGCCCCATCCACGTTAAGTGTGAGCAAGTCGAGCCTCTCAACGCGCCTGTTAATCCGATACACGCTTTGAAATCAAGCACTTATTCTGGACTGGTAGCAGAAATCCTGTGGATGGATAAGTCCGCTCCGTAATACTCTTCCTCTTGCGTCAGACGCAGACCAAGCACTTTTTTGATGACGCCATAAACGATTAGTCCGCCTGCCAGTGCAATCGCTACGCCCATACATGTGCCAATCAGCTGGCTTACAAGGCTTACGCCTCCACGGCCTTCCAGCACGGGTTGCCCGAAGATGCCACATGCGACACCACCCCAGACGCCGCATAAGCCGTGCAAAGGCCAGACACCCAGAACGTCATCGATTTTCCATTTCACTTGGGTGGCAGTGAATGCCCATACGAAGAGTCCCCCAGCAACCAGGCCTGTTGCCAATGCACCAATAGGATGCATTAAATCCGAACCGGCACAAACCGCGACCAGTCCAGCTAACGGACCGTTGTGTAGAAAGCCGGGATCGTTTCGGCCAAAAATAAGCGACGCCACGACACCGCCTACCATGGCCATCAACGAATTTACGGCAACCAGACCGCTCACGCCGTCCAGTGTCTGAGCGCTCATGACATTAAAGCCAAACCAGCCAATAATCAGAATCCATGAGCCAAGTGCGAGGAAAGGAATATTGGAGGGAGGGAACGCCACCAGCCGTCCATCGCGATAACGACCGTTACGGCGGCCGAGTAACAGGACGGCTCCCAATGCAAGCCAACCCCCAACGGCGTGCACCACAACCGATCCGGCAAAGTCATGAAACTTCGCGCCAAAAGAGGCTTCAAGCCACGCTTGTATGCCGTGGTTGTTATTCCAGACGATTCCCTCAAAAAACGGATAGATAAAAGCCACGATTAGAGCCGTTGCGCAGAGCTGTGGTGCAAACCGTGCCCGCTCAGCAATACCGCCAGAAATAATCGCCGGAATAGCGGCTGCAAATGTCAGCAGAAAGAAAAACTTCACCAAGGCGTAGCCGTTATCGGCCATTAGCGCTTCAGCCGGGCCAAAGAAGTTGACGCCATAGGCAATCCAATACCCGATAAAAAAATAAGCCAGGGTAGAAATGGCGAAGTCAGCCAGTATTTTTGATAGCGCATTTACCTGGTTTTTCTGGCGAACCGTGCCTACTTCTAAAAAGGCAAAACCAGCATGCATGGCCAGAACCATGACAGCGCCTACCAGAATGAATAATGTGTTGGATCCGTGGATCAGAATGCTTACGGCGCTTTGCAGTTCGTTCATGATTGGCAGTTACACAAGAATGAATAACGGCACCAAAAGCAGTCAGTATTCAAGGTCGGCGCACTGAAATGGCGCATTTACCTGACGTGATTTACATGCTTTGATGTTAGGTGCAGATGTTAAATGGCAGAGAAGACGAGCCCGCAAGCCTCAATTGCACGCTTGCAGAGCAGGGTCCCTCTCCTGCGCACCATAAGGCAGCAATTCTTGTGCCGTTCGAAGCGGTGAAGAGCGAAGCTATACGCTTCGCTTGGGCAGTCTTATTCTCGGATACGGTGCAACGCTATGCGGCCCCGGCTAACATCTGCCAGAAAGCGCTCTAGAGGAGAGAGATGCTCTTCCGGCAAAGCCAGGCGAATATCGACACCCGAAGCACCGAATGCCTTGTCGTCTAGAAGAGCATCAAATTCATGTAGTCTGGATTCGAGCAGGGGAAGCTCAGAATAAGTGCAGTGGCAGGCCACCAGTACTCGAGGTACCAACTCCACACGCTCAGCCTGTTGAAGGCATTTGGCAGCGCAGCCTCCATATGCGCGCACCAATCCACCTGTCCCCAGCTTTATGCCACCGAACCAGCGTGTTACCACTACAACCACACGGTCACAGTTCTGTCCTTCGATGGCCGTTAGGATGGGGCGGCCGGCAGTCCCGCCAGGCTCGCCGTCATCGTTGAACCGATATTGTTGGCCAAGCTTCCAGGCCCAACAATTGTGAGTAGCGCCAGGGTCGCTGACCCGGTCAATAAAAGTCTGCGCATCGGCAGCACTTGAAATAGGCGCAGCAAAGGCCTGAAAGCGACTCTTGCGGATCTCTTCCTGAAACACCGCTTCAACTAATAGTGTTTCGCTCATATGCGAGCCGGCAGCTGAAGGCTACAGCCCTTGAATGTGATATGAGTCAACGTATGGGTCGCTGCCTCGAAATCCTGGTCAGTCAATTGATTGCGTCCTGTCACATGGCAGAGTTGGCTGGAAAAGTCAGCATAGTGCTAAGTGCTGCCCCATAGCAGGAAAATAAGATGTACAGGGTCAACGGGATCCATTTTGCCGTGTTTGATCCATGCTTCAAAGACAGCTGCCTGCTGCCTAAACCAGTTCCGGTAGTCCTGATCGAAATATTCATACAGGCAAGTACCGTCACCAACAATTTCCACGGCAAAAATACACGAGGCTAAAAGATACCGCCGAGAAAGCGTCGTTTTGGCTTGAATGTAGCGAGCCAATGCTTCGGCAGGATTCTCTTTAAACGCAAGCGTGTTAAATGTACTGCCAGAGCTCAAGGATATTGGCCAGCAGAGCCATATGAAGCCTAACGTGTTATTGAAACAGTAATGTACGTTTGCCTTGGGCAAGCCGACCCGCTGGGCAATGGTATTTATAAAGCCAGTCAGGGCCTCAGGAGTGCCGCGTTTCGAGAACGGCGCTTGATAAAATGAGTAGCATAAGCAGGCGCAGCGCATCAAATAGGCACTGCGCCTAAGCTCTTAGAAATGATATTTGGCTATCACGCTAAAAGTATTTTGGTCCGTGCGAAAAGCGTGGCTGTCTTTGATGCCGTATTTGTCAGACCAGTAATCGTACTCCACCCCTACATACATATGCTTGGCTTCGTAGCCCATCGCCTTGCCAAGGTCATATTTGATCTGTGGATTGAAGTGGAAATTGGCGTGATAGCTGCGACTAGGAGTTTTGTTATCGTTTCTATTATTAACGACCCAGTCGATGTAGCCGTCAAACAGGATATCTGAAGTCCCCGCCGGCAAAGTAATGGACCATGCGGGCGTAACCTGCCAGGCGCCTGAGCGAACCCGGCTACCTTCAGGCTTGCGATAGTAGAAGTTCAGAGTAAAGAAATTGAAGCCGGGCACCTTCAGATCGAAACCAGGGCCGATCAGGTAGCTATCGACATCACCTTCACCAAACTCATAGGTAGTGGCCAGCAGCACATCAGTGATCGGGCCAAGCTCTAATTTGGTACCCGTCAGCTTACCCAGCGAGAAGCGAGGGCTGAATTCGCCATAGTAACTGTGATGGCCATTGGCGTTGGAGCGCCCGACACCGTTGTACCAGCTGTTATCGACAAAAAACCAGATATCGCCCCATGACCAGTCACTGGCATGTTCAAAGGTGATCGTTTGTTGGGTATCAGGATCAACCTTGTAATTTTGCCCATATAGGTAGGTAAGGCTATTGTCCTGCCAATGTAACATGCCATCAGCCATAGCATTTCCTGTTAACAACAGGCCGCTGGCTAATACAACGGAAGAAAGGGCGCGGCTCATTGTCTGCTCCTAGAGAAAAGTCGTTTTTAGTAATAAACGCTCCAAACCTGTCCGCTCGGTCAGGCTTTTCCCCGTTTAGCAAGAACAGAGCCAAGGTTTGGGCGGCGGCATTCTACAGAGGTCTAAGCCAAGCGAAAGGGCTTTTTGAGTCAATCAGGTAAGCGGTAGGTAAGGCCGACAGGTAGGCTTTTCGCCGTGCAAAAAAATGAGCACCGTGTAATAAGAATTCGGGCGCTTTGTCGATATAAAGGAAAGGCTCTGTTCCACGCTTGAGCAGAGCAGAAAATCATCACCACAGGTGAGCAGGAGAAACCAACATGCGGCATCCCCTAAAGCTGTTAGCAGGCATTCTGGCGTTTCACGCTAGCTTTATCTGTGCCCAGACCATTAATAGCCCGGGCGCTGCAGGCGGCTCTCCTTCAGTCTTGATGATTACGCGAGGGGATACAGCCACTACATCTGCCTGTGATGTCGGCATTTACCTTAAGAATGAGCTGGCTGCCCGTTTGATGGCAGGCGAAAGCGTATCCTTTAACCTGCCGCCGGGCGAAACCACTGTTACGCTGCGTTCGCTGGGTGCTGGCTATTGCTCTGCTCCAATGGCTTCTATAAAGAGTCAGTCATTGTTGCTTGCACCCGGAGAGATAAAGCAATACCGCGTCGTCCAAAGTGAGCAGGGCTACTTCCTGGCGCCTGTCGATCTCTATCAAGATCGATAAAGGTTGATTACAGATATATTTCAAA
>NZ_BDAE01000003.1 GCF_002091675.1 Pseudomonas luteola NBRC 103146
GGCAGAAATAAAGGCGATGGGCTTTCCTTTCCTGCGTGGCCTACAAGAGCTGCTTATTTGCTGCCGCCTGTCTCTCCGCCTGGCTTGCGGATCAGGGATAATGCCTGGTTGGCCGAGGCGATACACTTCTTGGTATCACCTGCTTGTTGATGCTTTACCGCCTCCTCATGAAGCTCTTTGATACGTTGCACCTGGACATTAGAGTCTGTTGCGGTAGCGGTTGCCATTGATGGTGTGGTTTTCATGGCGTCATCAATTTTTTGCAGCTGAATAGCGCAAAGATCTTCAGCAAAAACAGGTGAAGCCATTAGGGCAGCTACGGCAGCTACTAAAGCAGTGCGTTTCATAGACATCTCCTTGAACATGAATGACGTAAGCGAATTTCCAGGCTAAGTCAGAAGGACCTTGCTGGCTCCATTAAAGGACTAACCAGCCTCATACGAGTGGACTGCTATCGGCCGCTTACGTTTCATTTATCTTTTAAAGAAATGCTTCAAATACCCTTACAGAAGCGCGCTCCAAACCGCTATGTAAGTTAAGCATCTTCAATTATTAGGATGACCAAATCCTTGGGACCATGTGCGCCGTACGCTAGTACTTGTTCTATGTCAGCGGTTTTGGATGGCCCAGAGATGAGCAGTGCGTTGGTAGGCATACCTTCCCGCCACTGGTATTTGTCGTGAAACGTATAAAGGTTATTTTCGATCTTGCTGGCCTGCAGGAGAGCAATGTGAACAGGTGGAACCAGACTCATCAATCGAGGTTCTTCACGGGTTGGCCAGAGCACTAGGCTACCTGTTGCTGCTATGGCTCCGAGCGTCCCGGTTAAGCTGGCTGGAGTCTCGTTGAAGAGTTCCGCTTTCCATTCCTCAATTGGGCGGTCATAGGCCTTGAGAAAAGGAACTCCCGCTTTATCTTTCCAATAGGCCGTAAGCTGGTCGCCATGGGGTGTCTGAGGGGCTATAAGCAGGCTAGGAATTTGTTTGTCGTGAAGAAGTTGTTCGACCAGTGCGGGCCAACGCTCTTTTGTGGTGAGGTGTATCTCTGTATGAACCGCCTCCATAAGTGCTCGTAGTCGACTGATGCGCTCCTCAGGCGCATAGCTCCAGGGTTGGGTTACTAGTGATACGTCATAGTCATCTTTTACAGGCGTTGTGCCAGCCAAACTTTTCCGAAGTTTGCCTAAAATATTGCTGCGGGCATTCATGCTTTGTCCTCCCCTAGGTGATCACGAGCTAACTCGTGAAGTGATCTCGAGGCAGGCTTGGGCGCAACATGGTGCTCACTCCATGGCCCAACATTTCCGGGAGTAAGATTTCGAAAGCGTGTTGCGAGGTAGGCAAAAGATTTATAGAGCGTTGGAGATGTGTAGAGTGTCTTCCAGCCTTTCCAGGTCAGTCTTTCACGCGGAGAGAACTTGCTGCCTTGGCCGCGCATGAGATAAGGGATAGCTTCCGGTGGCTTAACGTTTTCTTCCCTTAAGCGGCGTAACAGCGCGGGAATGGGGATTTTTACGGGGCAGACTTCTCCGCAGGCACCACACAGCGATGAAGCACTGGGGTGATCCGGCGTGTTTTCCAGCCCCAGTAAGTGTGGCGATATGATTTTCCCAATAGGGCCAGGGTATACCGTGCCGTAGGCGTGACCACCAATACGGGTATAGACCGGGCAGTGATTCATGCAGGCCCCACAGCGAATGCAGTTAAGTGTCTGTCGCAACTCTCCATCAGCAAAGGCCTGACTGCGGCCATTGTCTAGAAGAACAAGGTGCACTTCTCGTGGCCCATCCAGCTCATCGGATTTGCGTGGGCTTGAGATCATATTCACGTAGGTAGTTATCGGCTGGCCTAATGCTGAGCGTGTCAAAAGCGATAGCAACGGCACGACGTCACGCAGGTTTTCCACAACTTTTTCTATTCCAGTGACAGCGATATGTACGTTAGGAACGCTTGTGGACATGCGGCCGTTCCCTTCGTTTTCAACAAGCAGCAGAGTGCCTGTTTCAGCTACTGCGAAGTTAACGCCTGATATGCCGATATCTGCTTCGAAAAATTTTTGTCGTAATACGCGCCGGCCCGTTTGAATTAGTTCATCGACATCTGTGGTGTATTCGGTGCCAAGGGTGTTGCTGAATAGTGAGGCCACCTGGGCAGCATTCATGTGAATCGCAGGCATGATGATATGCGAAGGTTTTTGCCCGGCCAGCTGAATGATGTACTCACCCATATCTGACTCAAGGCATTCTATGCCTTGCTTTTCCAGCACGTGGTTCATGTTCATCTCTTCACTGACCATGGACTTTCCCTTGATCAGGCGTGTGGCCTTGTGTGCCTCGGCGATTGACTGAACGATAGCGTTGGCTTCGTCTGTCGTTTCTGCCCAATGAACCTGAATACCGTTGCGTGCCAGGTTGGCTTCCAGCTTTTCAAGAAGGTCAGGCAGCTTAGAAAGCGCCCGTGCACGAATGCGATTGCCCATTTCTCGTAGCCGCTCACGCTCATCAGGATCACTCATAATGGCCAGGCGTTTGGTCATCAGTGAATCCATGGCAACACGGAAATTACGGCGCAGCTGCTCATCGTTCAGCGCTTGGCGCGCTCGCGTCTTGAAGGGGGGGATGGGAATCTCCAGAGCGGGAATTCGGGTCATCTGGTTCATACGCTATCTCCGGTTCGCTGCCAGATGAAACTGGCAAGATGCTGCCCACGCAATGTAGCGTTCTGCTTTTCCAGGGCACCATTGATGTTCATCAGGCAACCGCAGTCAGCGGTCACGATTTGAGCAGCACCCGATTCCTGAAGAGCACGTGTCTTGTCTGCCACCATGGCACCAGAGATATCTGGCATACGGACCGAGAAAGTGCCGCCAAAGCCGCAGCATTCGCTTTCATGGTCATGATCCAACCGTTGGACCGCCTCTAGCTGAGCGAGTAAGGCTCTGCCATGGATGTGTGTATTCATCTCGCGGCGTGCGCTGCAGGAGGTATGAAGTGCAACCTTGGTAGGCGCCCCGCGATCCTTGAGGTCAACTTTACAAACGTTGAGCAGGAATTCGGCCAATTCATAGGTTCGGTCGGCCAGTGCTTCGATTTGACGAAGCGTAGCAGGCTCATGTTTGAACAGTTCCGAATAGTGATGACGAATCATGCCTGCGCATGATCCCGAAACAACAACCAGCGGCCAGTCCTGACGGAACAGGCCCAGCTGTGCTCGTGCGACTTCGCGTGCTTCATCGGTATAACCGGAAGTATAGGCAGGCTGCCCGCAGCAACTTTGACCTTGGGGAAAATGGACCGTAATACCTTCACGCTCCAACAGACGGATACTGTCCATGCCTGCTTCTGGATAAAACAGATCGACAACACAGGTACCGAATAAATAAACGTGTTGAGGCTTCTGCGCGGGGTATTCCCGCTGCTTTGGAATGGGTGGAGCGATGCGGGTGGCATTGGGCGCTGCGTTATAAAAAAGCTCACTCATTCAGGCGTCTCCGGGTTTGCCCGGTTATCCATCCTGTGGGATGGGGTTATGGCAGTGCCGGGACGAGCCCGGCACCGGTGTCTTGGCGGCAACTTCTTAATTCGCCTTTATCTGTTAGTGAAGGATCATGCCGGTGAGTACATAGGCTTGGACCAGCGTGATAAGGCCTACAATAGTGGCGAAGATCAGGCTGTGTTTCAGGGTGAAACGGAACAGGTCAGATTCTTTCCCAACCATGCCGGTAGCAGCACAGGCAACGGCAATCGACTGTGGTGAAATCATTTTGCCTGTTACGCCGCCGCTGCTGTTAGCCGCAACCAGCAGGGTGTCCGATACTCCAATTTGATGGGCAGTGGTGGCCTGTAGGGAGCCGAAGAGAGCGTTTGAAGAGGTATCCGATCCTGTTAGAAAAACCCCCAGCCAACCGAGAAATGGTGAAAAGAATGGGAAGAGCGCTCCTGTTCCCGCCAGTACTAAAGCGAGTGTTGTCGACATGCCGGAATAGTTGGTTACGAACGCAAAGGCCAGCACCATGCCAATCGAAAGGATTGGCCATCGCAACTCCACCAGCGTTTCCTTGAATGTGGACAGTGCTACGCCAGGCTTGATCTTGAGGATTGCCATGGAGATAAGGGCCGAAATCAGGATCGCCGTACCTGTGGCAGAAACAGGATCGAATTTGAAGACGGCTGCTATTGGAGTAGGGTCTGTCGCAATCGGGGCAGTCTTGAGGACAAGCTTGTCCAGGAACGGCACCGAAATATTAATGACCAGACTGTAGAGCGAGCCACCTGCGGCAAATATTGCCTTGAAGGGTTTGAGTGTCCAGACGGTAACCAGCGCGGTCAGGATCAGGAAGGGCGACCAGGCTTTGATGATCTGTCCCAGTGTATAGGGCGAAGGTGTGCGGTTGCCTGGTGCTCGGCCAAAGCCGGAGCCGCCGCCCAGGGTTGCTGCCCCGCCTGCACTGACCCCGACAACCTCTTGTGCAACAGCGTGACGGCTTTGACGCAGCTTAAGGTAGGCGGTCAGCGAAACCATGCTGAACAGGGCCGAGGTAATGTCGGGTAGCTCAGGGCCGATGTAGTTCGAGGTAAAGTACTGGGAAACGGCAAAGCTGCTACCGCATACGAGGGCTGCCTGCCAGGTTTCACGCAGACCACGCATGCCATCCATCATGGCCATGAGCCAGAAGGGGACCAGCAGAGATAGCAGTGGAAGCTGGCGACCGGTCATGGCGCCCAGTTTGAAAGCATCAATGCCGGTTACCTGGCCCGCTACGATTGTTGGAATACCTAGAGCGCCGAATGCAACCGGGGCGGTATTGGCAATCAGGCATAGACCTGCCGCCTTGAGCGGATTATGTCCCAGACCCACCAACAGGGCTGCGGTAATGGCGACGGGTGCGCCAAAGCCTGCGGCGCCTTCAAGAAAGGCTCCAAAGCAGAACCCGATAAGCAGCACCTGCAGACGTTGGTCATCCGTAATGGAAAGGACTGAGCTGCGGATGACATCGAACTGACCGCTTTTGACGGTCAGTTTGTAGAGAAAAACCGCTGCGACGATGATCCAGGCGATTGGCCATAGGCCATAAAGGAATCCATACCCGGCCGCTGCCAGCGCTTTTTCTACCGGCATCCGGTAGACCAGAATGGCAATACCAAGGGATAGCGCCAGGGTAATGGTTCCGGCGAGATGGCCCTTCATGCGAAAGACAGCCAATGCAAGAAAGAAAAACACGATAGGGACAAGTGCCGCCGTCGCGGACAAGCCCAGACTGCCAAGCGGTGTATACAGCTGTTGCCAGGTTTCCATGTAGAGCTCCCTTGATTGTTGTTGTGTAGGGGGCGGTGCTTCCGATAAGCGTATCGGTTTCTTAATGTCTAAATTGGTCATACCAATTTACAATGGCTGACGGTTGAGGTTAAAAGTTGCCTGGCAAGTCTGTCAAACCTTGCTTTTTAAGACTTTAGTCTGGATGCGCGAAGGCCGTTTGGCTCAAAATCAACGCCGCCGCTCTGGCAGGCACATCAGAGGATGGAGATGGGGTTCGATCAGGTACGCCAACGTCGTTTGTCGGATGACATCATTGAACATATTGAAGCGCTGCTTGTTGAGGGTTCACTGAAGGCCGGTGAGCGGTTGCCGGCCGAGCGGGTGCTGGCGGAGCGCTTTGGCGTGTCACGGCCTTCGCTACGCGAGGCGATTCAGAAGCTGGTTGCTCGGGGAGTATTGATCAGTCGCCAGGGCGGCGGTACATACGTTGCTGCCTCGTTCGGCTCCACGTTTAGCGATCCCTTGCTTCAGTTACTCGAAAGTCGTGAAGAAACACGGCAGGACCTGCTCGAGTTTCGTCACATGCTTGAGGGCTCTTGCGCTTATTACGCCGCCTTGCGTGCGACCGAACTCGATCATCAGCGTTTGACGCAGGCCTTCAAGGCTTTGCAGGACTGCTATGCGCAACCTGAAACGATCTCCCGCTCGGAAGAGGGATCAGCGGATGCCAGCTTTCACCTGGCTATTGCCGAAGCCAGCCACAACGCTATCCTGCTGCATACCATTCGCGGTCTGTTCGATTTGCTCAAGCGCAATGTAGTGACCAATATCGGTGGTATGTACGCACAGCGTAGCGAGACACGGGATATGTTGATGCAGCAGCACCGGGAGCTGTATCAGGCCATCATCGAGCGGCGTGCTGACGATGCACGGGAAATTGCCAGCCGACACATTCATTATGTGCAGGAAGTGCTGGAAGAAGCACAGGAAGAAGCGCAGCGTATCGCACGCTCACAGCGCCGACAGAAGACGGAAGACTTTTCGAAGGTATAAAAAGGCGCTTGGAGCGCCTTTTATTATTTCTGATCCTTGTGCATAGCACGTTGGATCTCTCGATTCGAGTCGCGCTCTTTCTCTGTCGCACGCTTGTCGAATTCTTTTTTACCTTTCGCCAGGGCAATTTCGCATTTGATCAGGTGCTTTTTCCAGTAAATGGACAACGCAACGCAGGCGAAGCCTTTCTGTTGCACTGCACCAAACAGCTTGCCTAGCTCTCGTTTGTGTAGAAGCAGCTTGCGAGTGCGCTGAGGATCGGCAATGACGTGGGTGCTGGCTGTCTGCAGAGGGGTGATGTGGCTACCAAGCAGCCAGGCCTCGCCATCCTTGAGCAGAACATAGCTGTCTGTCAGTTGTGCCTTGCCTGCGCGCAGGCTTTTGACTTCCCAGCCGGACAGGGCAATGCCTGCCTCGAAGCGGGTTTCGATGAAGTAGTCGTGCAGCGCTTTCTTGTTCTGCACAATGGTTCCGGAAGAGATTTTCTTTTGTTTGGCCATAGACGCGCATTATAGGGGAGTCAGTGGGGCAACCGCCATGTGCTTGAGAGGGAGCGGTGAAAGTCGGACAATAGCCAACTTTTTTGAGTACCGATAACTTCAATGGCAAATGATCAGGTTTCCGTGCATGGCGGGTGGGCTAGCCGCTGGGTGTTTATATTAGCCGCGACCGGCTCCGCTGTAGGCCTGGGGAGCATCTGGAAGTTCCCTTATATGACAGGGATTTATGGTGGCGGTGCATTTGTCATTATGTTCCTTGTCTGCATCGCCTTGATTGGCTTGCCTGTCATGTTGGCGGAAACGCTGATTGGACGGCGTGCCCGGCAAAGTCCGGCCAATGCCATGCGTGATCTGGCAGTAGCCGCTGCCCGATCACCAAGATGGTCCTGGGCAGCGCTGGCCGGCATGGTCAATGCCTTGCTCATCCTATCGTTCTACAGCGTCGTTGGCGGTTGGTCGCTTGACTATATTCTTGGTGTCGGCCGTGGCGATTTTCAAGGTGTCGATGGACCTAAAGCCGGTGCACTGTTTGGTGCGTTGACCTCCGATCCATGGCGAATGACCTTGTGGCACACCCTGTTCATGGTGTTGTCCGCCTGGGTTATTGCCAAGGGGGTGGTGAATGGCCTGGAAAAAGCCTTGCGTATCCTGATGCCGCTGTTGTTTGTGCTGTTGCTGCTTCTGCTGGGCTATAGCATGACAACGGGACATTTCATGGAAGGGCTGCACTTCATGTTCCATTTTGATACCTCGCGGCTCATGGAGGGCCTGCTTCCTGCGATGGGGCATGCGTTCTTTTCGCTGAGCGTAGGCGTAGGTTCGTTGATGATCTACGGTGCGTACATGCCGAAGTCCTCTTCCTTGGGCAAGACCGTCGTAGCGGTTGCCTTGCTGGATACATTCGTCTCGCTCCTGGCGGGTGTGGCGCTTTTTCCAATCGTCTTTGCGGCAGGCCTGAATCCTGGTGAAGGACCGGGATTGATGTTCGTGACGCTGCCGTTGGCGTTCGGCAGTGTGACCATGGGGCAGATCGTGGGGCTGGTGTTCTTTGTGCTGGTGGCGATTGCCGCCTGGACCTCGGCAATCTCTCTGCTTGAGCCGATGGTGGCCTACCTGATCGAGCGCACCCGACTGAGCCGCGTCTGGGTGACTGTCATTCTGGCTTTCATCTGCTGGCTGGTCGGGCTAGGCACAGTGTTATCGTTCAACCTGTGGGAGCAGGCCAAGTTCTTCGTAAGCGAGGCGGGGCACTTCCACTTGTATCAATGGGGCGCTGAAGGCGGGTTGAATTTCTTTGGCGTCATCGACTTTCTGACGTCGCGAATCATGTTGCCGCTCGGCGGTCTGTTCTTTGTAGTGTTCGCAGCGTGGGTAATGGGGCGTGAGCAGGTGAGGGATGAGTTGTCGGTGCGCAGCCCGGCCTTATTCGCTCTGGCGCTTTTCCTGATGCGCTACGTTGCCCCTCTAGGCATTCTCATTGTGTTTGCCGCACAGTTTTGGAATTGAGGTACCAATGACTACGCATATACAACGCTCGGCTTTATTGCCTTACCCCGCCTCGGCGCTCTATGCGCTGGTAAATGACGTGGAGCGTTACCCGGAATTTCTGCCCTGGTGTTCGTCTGCCCAGATACTGGAGGAGGGCGAAAACGAAATGCGTGCAGGATTGACGGTCGCCAAAGGTGGGCTTAGCCAGCAGTTCACGACACGCAATACGCTGACGCCGGATCAATGCATCGTCATGGATCTGGAAAAGGGACCTTTTAGTCAACTGCATGGGGTCTGGCAGTTCAAGGCACTGGGTGAGAAAGCCTGCAAGATCTCGCTGGACCTGTCGTTCGAGTATCAGGGCGCTTTGATTCGGGCCACCTTGGGCCCGCTGTTCAATCAGGCTGCAAACACCATGGTTGATGCGTTCTGCCAAAGAGCCAAGCAGCTGTATGGCTGAGCGGATAAATGTCGAGGTCGCGCTGGCCTTGCCTGACGAGCAGGCCCTGATTGCGCTGGAGGTTCCGGTAGGCACCACCGTACGTGAAGCCTTGGAGCTATCCGGAGTGGCTGAGCGTTTTCCAAAGGTGCCGATCGATACCTTGGCTGTCGGGCTCTTTGGAAAGGTCATTCCTGATGCAGATAGGCGCGTACTGGAGGCAGGTGATCGGGTTGAGCTTTATCGACCGTTGGTTGCAGACCCCAAGGAAGCCCGCAAGCGGCGCGCCGAGTTGGCAAAGGCCAGGAAGGAAGGCGGGGCGGATTAGCTGAGAATAAAAAAGGCCTTCATATGAAGGCCTTTTTGCCGGGTACTGATTAGAACTTGTAGCCCAGACCTACCATGTAGACCCAGGGATCGATATCGACATCAACCTTTACGCGACCCAGCGCCGAGTCGGCGGTCGCCTTGGTGTCGATATCGGCGTACCAGACGGCGGCGTTGAACAGCAGATGATCCGTTAGCTGATAATCCACGCCTGCCTGAAACGCATAACCCCAGGAATCGTCCAGGCTCAGATTGCTGAAGCCGCCACCGGCTGCGGATTTGCGGCTGCTGGTCAGATCCTCGTCAAAGAAGAGGGTGTAGTTGATACCGGCGCCTACGTACGGCTGAATACGGGACTGAGGGTTCAGCGGATAGTATTGAAGCGAAAGGGTGGGTGGCAGCTGCTTGACATCTGCTAGCTTGCCATCCAGAGCGCCCAGGCCTTTTACACCGATCCGATGATTGAACGGCGTTGCGGCCAGCAGCTCGATGCCGACGTGGTCTGTGATCATATAGGCCGCTGCCAAGCCAAGCTGAGTATCGGAGTCAACGGTGGCCTTGGTCCCTGCAACCTTGCCGCCCGCTGCTGCGGCCGAGATATTGCCGCTGTCTTCATGTGGATCCACGGTCGCTGCGCCAGCACGGATGATGATGTCACCGGCCTGGTGGGCAAGGGCGAGCGGAGAAACAGCGGTGAGGGCCAGCAGGGCGGCGGTTAGGGGCAGCTTGCGCATGATGCACTCCAAAGCATGTTGTTTAGTTGGCTAACGACATGTTAAGGATGAGAGATGCATCATATGTTGACTTGGCTCAACGAAACGCTGATTACAGCGAATAATGAGTTACCTGAGTGGCTTGCATCTGATAACCGACTTCAGCCATGTCCGTACTGGCTGAATCAACATGCAACGTACCTTCTACCCAGTACGGAAGATGTAGCTGGGCCAGTTCAACGCCCTTGGCGCCTTTGACATAGACGATCTGGTTGGACGGAGGCGGAGGTACATGAATGCAGGCACCGTAATAAGGTACAAGCAGGAACTCGGTGACTTCCCCTTCCTCAGTCACCATGATTGGCACGATGTAGCCTGGGAGCTTGACCTCCTGACCTTCCAGCGCTTTTACCACGGGAGCATTGGGTGATTGCTGCAAGGCGGCAGGCCCACTTTCATCCAGTGAGCCCTGATGCAAGGGTACAGGTGGCGGAGGCGGCGGTGCGCCCTCGGGGATCAGCTCCCCCCAAGAAAGCGCGCGAGGCGCTGCCCAGACGGAAGAGGTGAACAGCAGGGCAAGCACCAACAGCACGCGATACATGGACGCTCCGGTCTTTGAGGCTATAAGCGAACGGACAGGCCGTCGGCCAGGGATTGACGGTAAGCGCGCCAGGCAGGAACACAGCCCATCAACAGCGCAGCGATCAGGATACCGCCCAGTAACGTCCACTCGTAACGTGAAGGCCATTCCAGAGGCAGATACAGGCCATAATAAGCCTGTACGGGTGCCTGCGCGATAGCAATCGCCACATAGAGAAGGGCAAGCCCGGCCACGACACCTGCCAGTGCCAGCGCGAAGGCTTCGGCTACCAGCAGGCTGAAGATATGCCACGGGCGGGCGCCCACCGAACGCAGGATAGCCATCTCTCGCCGCCGCTCATTAAGGCTGGTCAGAATAGCCGTCAGCATGCCGATCAGGCCGGTTAGAACCACAAACAGGGAGACGATGAACAGTGCCTGCTCGGCGGTGCCCATCAGGCTCCAGAGTTCCTGGAGCGCAACACCGGGCAAGATGGCCATCAGCGGCTCTCCGCGGTATTCATTGATGGCGCGCTGGAGACCAAAAGTGGCGACTTTACTATTGAGGCCGAGCAGCACGGCGGTGATGGCCTTGGGTGTCAGGTCCATCTGGCGGGCCTGGTCTGCACTGATCTTGCCTGCGCCACGCGCCGGTGCACCGTTCTGCCAGTCCACATGAAGAGCTTCCATGCCCTCAAGGGAGATATGCAGTGTTCTATCCACGGGCGTGCCCGTCCGCGCGAGGATACCCACTACCGTGAACGGTTTGTCCCCATGCTCGACCAGGCTGATTGTGCTGACTCCATGGGCCAGAACAATATGGTCGCCCAGTTTGTAATGCAGGGTTTGAGCGACTTCGGCACCAAGCACTACATCGTAGATATCCTGAAATGGCTTGCCTTCGCTGAGCGTGAGCGCCTGGTTGCGACCATAGTGGTAATGCTCGAAATAGGCCTGGCTGGTACCCAGCACCCGATAGCCGCGGTGGGAGTCGCCCAGTGAAAGCGGAATGGCCCATTTGACCTTGGGATTTTCGGCCAGCTGGGTATAGCTGTCCCAGCGAATGTTGTTGGTAGCGTTGCCAATGCGAAACACCGAATACAGGAGCAGGTTGACCGCTCCGGAGCGTGCGCCAACCACCAGGTCAGTTCCGGAAATGGTACTGGCAAAGCTAGCCTTGGCCTCGGTGCGGACGCGTTCGACTGCCAGCAAAAGGCAGGCTGATAGCGCGATGGCGAATACGGTCAGGAGGGCAGTAAAGCGACGATTGGAAAGGCTGGCAAGCGCCAGGCGAAACAAGTACATCTCACACCTCTGCCGGTCGCGCCGCGCGGTTGAGTTCAAGCAGGGACAGGCTGCGGTCAAAAAGCGGAGCCAATCCCTGGTCATGGCTGACAAAGAGCAGGCTTGAGCCGGCGGCGCGGCATTCGGCGAATAACAGGTTCAAAAAGGCCTCTCGAGTATCGGCATCAAGCGCTGAAGTGGGTTCGTCTGCAATAACCAGTTCGGGTTGACCGATCAGGGCGCGCGCTGCCGCTACACGTTGCTGTTGCCCAATCGAAAGAGCTCCTGCGCGACGCTCTCCCAGGGTACGCTCACCCAGTCCTAGAGCAGAAAGCAGGGCACGCGCCGCTTCTGCCTGGCTGCCATGGCGCTCTTTGGCGCGCTGCGAGCGCAGGGCCGAAAAATGACAGGGGAGTTCGACATTCTCCTGGACAGATAGAAAGGGCAGCAGGTTGAACTGCTGAAAGATATAGCCGGTATGGTCGACGCGGAAGTGATCACGACGCGCAGAAGACAGGCTGGAGAGGTCTTCTCCTAATAACCTGACGTGTCCACGGTTTGGCTTGTTTACACCGCCGAGCAGGCCCAGCAGGGTAGTCTTGCCACTACCTGAGGGGCCTTTGAGAAAGACGGTTTCGCCGCGCTGCAACTGAAAATAAGGGATATCCAGTAGCTCGGGCTGACCGGGCCAGGCGAAGCCCAGGTCGTTGAGTTCGATTAATGCGCTCATGGTGGCCTTGGCATAAAAAGAACGGGCAGCAAAGTAGGGAGGCTACCCGTTTTAAGGGGAACGGTTATAGCGCGAGGCGAGTTTGGGCAGGCGTCAGCTCTTCACCTTTCTGGCCTTGAGCGGTAATGGCCTGAACATTGACCTTGTGTGTGGCTGGGAATTGCTTGAACAGGCCCGCCAGGTCCAGCGCAGTCAGCGCTTTTGGATTTTCACAGGCGAGGGTGTAGTCCGCGTCGATGTCGCTATGAGCGTGCTCGTGCTCGCCCTTGGCATGGCTATCATGATCGTCATGGTCATGGTCATGGTCATGGTCATGGTGCTCTTCAGAACCAAACAGGGGGCTATCCAGATCAGTCTTGCTTACTTTGCAGCCTGCGGCGGCTGGGATGCCAAACAAGGTAATCGGGTTGGCCAGCTGCTGCTTGGCCATTTCGACGGCCTTCTTGTCCTGATCGGACTGGGCCTTATGTTCGAAGCCCACCAGATTCATGGCAGGGCTGTGGAGTTCCAGTTCCAGCGAGTTGTCATCCAGCGCGACGTTGAGTTGTGCGACGCCATGCTCATGGGCGCCCAGGCTTCCATGTGCGTGATCATGTTCATCGTGGGCAAAGGCAGCGGTAAGAGGCAATACGGCAAACGGCAGGGCAAGCAGCAACGAACGCATGGTCAGCTCCATTGATGGATTTGACTGTATGTTATGTCGTAACAAAAGATGGCCGCAATAGCAATGCTCTCACCCACTGGCACGTGGCATCATAAGACATGGTTCAAAAAAGGCGATAACGATGATCCGTATCCAGGGGAAAATAGGCGCGTGGCCGGTGGATCTGACGGTCGAATTGGAAGCAGAAGACTGGACTCGTCTTGCCGAGGGGCTTAACCATGCTCAGCCTGTGCCGTCCAATACGCCTGTTCCGGTGCCAAAGACCCGTAGCGATCCCCTGTGGGAGTCGGTGCTTGCGTTGGTCGAGCAGGAGCGGCGTATCGAGGGGCCTCATCTGCTAAGTGCGCTGGAAAAGCTGGCAGGTAACGTGGGGTCAGCCAAGCAGCTGATTGTACGGCTGCGGCATAACCCGAATATCCGGATCGAGAAAATAGACGAGGCACAGGTGTTTGTGTGGGCGGGCGCCGGCCAGGAGCCAGCGCCCGACGGGCATCAGTAAAGCGCCTGATAGAGACGACGGCGGTAGGTTGCGACCAGCGGGTGTTCGTTGCCGAGTAGATCGAACACCTGCACCATGGTCTTGCGAGGAAGGTCCTCACCATAGGTGCGGTTGCGCATGAATAGCTTGAGCAGGGCATCCAGAGCCGCTTCATATTGCTGGCGCGCCAATTGCTGGACGGCAAGCTGATAGGTGGCTTCGTCATCGGATGGATCCTGAGCCAGACGCGCCTTCAGATCGGCTGCATCAGGCAGGCTGGCAGCTTGGCGCAGGAACGTCAGCTGTGCCTTTGCGCCTGCCAGCGCCTGCTTGTGATCGTCACCAGTGACTGCACCCAGTACCGTTTCAGCCTCATCCAATTCGCCGCGCTCGGCAAGGCAGCGCGCATAGAGAATCAGCGCGGGCGCATTGGTATTGTCTTCACCTAAGAGCTGCTTGAGTACGGCCTCCGCTTCGCCAGCACGACCTTCATCAAACAGCAACTGTGCGGCGTCCAGCGGGTTCTCGGCCTCGGGTGCAGGCGCCTGTACATGCGGCTCCAGCATGGCGCGAACGGCAGACTCAGGCTGCGCACCCGCAAAGCCGTCGACCGGTTGGCCGTCCTTGAACAGGACGACCGTCGGCAGGCTGCGAATGCCGAAACGCATTACCAGTTCCTGCTCGATATCACAGTTGACCTTGGCCAGATGCAGTGCACCGCCAAAGGACTCGGTGATGCTGGCCAGCATAGGCATCAGTACCTTGCAGGGCGCACACCACTCGGCCCAGAAATCGACCAGTACGGGCGTGTTGAACGACTGCTCCATGACCTTCTGTTCGAAGTTCTCAAGCGTCGCATCAAAAATGTAGGACGTGTCCTGGCTCATAGACAGACTCGGGTAACGAAAAGATGAACTATATGTGGAGACGCGCCTGCCGAAAACAACCTTCAGCAAGTACGTTGTGCGTGGTAGAGATTAACCCATCTGAATTCAGCCGGCTCGGCAAGGTCCGGCCAGGTGCAGGCCTCCCGGCTTGCTAGCGCTGTATACCGAGGGTGGTCAAAATTCTTGACTCGGGAATCCGCTATCAGCACGCTTTGTCCGCGACTCAGAAAATCGTCCAGCAAGGGCAGGTTCGCACGGTCGTACAGCACATCGGCCACAATGATCAAATCGAAACGGTCGGCCTCAGCAAAGAAGTCGTCGGAGTACTCCAGCGTCACCTGATTCAGGTCCGCATTCGCTCGGCTGGCGGCCAAGGCCAGCGGATCGCAGTCACAGGCTACTACTTCAGCGGCCCCCGCCTTGGCAGCAGCAATTGCGGCAACCCCTGACCCGCTGCCAAAATCGAGCACGCGCCTGCCTTGTACCCACTCCGGCTGCTCGGCCAGCCAACGGGCCAGTACCAGACCGCTGGCCCAGCAAAAACTCCAGTAGGGTGGGGACGCCAGCAGTCGTTGTGTTTCTTCGGGTGAAAAGGCCCGCTCCATGTTGGCGGGATCGATTAACCAGAGCGCGATGTCGCATTCCGGCAGGGATTGAATGCTCAGTTCAGCATCACCCAGCAGATCCCTTAGCGCTGCTCGCAGGGTGGCGGGTGGGATCATGGAGTCTGATCCAGCACTAATTCCCCTAGAACCTGGGTACTAGGCTGATTGATCGTGACGGGAGACAGGTAGCAGACCAGCTGACCGGATTGACTGACGCGAGCGTGCAGTTCGACCTTGGCGTTCTGGGGAAATACCTCTGGATTAAAGGGCAGGCGGAACGCCAGGGCCTTGCCATTGCCAGTCAATGTCTCGCTGGCGAGCAGCCGCTGGGGACGGTCCTGACTGTCGATCACCAGCATGGCCACTTCAACTTGTGCACCTGGTGCGATGGCGCCGTCTGGTGTCCGTAACGTTCCAGAGACCTCCCGCAGATTTCCGGGGCGCGGCGCACCGGCCACCGGCTCGGGTTCTTTGGCAGGTTCTGCCGGTGCAACAGGCTTTTCAGAGCAGGCTGCAAGCAGGCTGATCAACAACACGGGCAACAGCGGGCGCAACGACATGGTAACGGCTCCAGGGCAGATTCGGCGGCGCATTCTTATACAACCTACGACCGGCGGGAAGAGGATTGTGTCACGGAGCCGCCAGACGTGTTCTGTCGATTCTTGAGGCCTTGCAAGGTTCCTTCTCAGGCAGGATGCGCTACCATGGCCCTCCGTTTATTTCGGCTGCTTCTGACATGCACTGTCCTTTTTGCGGTGCCCACGACACCAAGGTCATCGACTCACGCCTGGTTGCAGCAGGCGAGCAGGTGCGCCGTCGTCGTGAGTGCCTGAACTGCCAGGAACGTTTTACAACGTTCGAGACCGCTGAGCTGGTCATGCCGCGCCTGATCAAGCAGGACGGTACTCGCCAGCCTTTCGACGAAGAAAAACTTAGGGCCGGTATGCAGCGTGCGTTAGAAAAGCGCCCGGTCAGTATCGAGCGTCTGGAAGAGGCGATTGCCTATATCAAGCACAAGCTGCGCGCGACGGGCGAACGCGAGATCAAGTCCCGTGTCGTGGGTGAGTTGGTGATGGAAGAGCTACGCAAGCTTGATGAGGTTGCCTTTATCCGCTTCGCGTCCGTTTATCGTCAGTTTCAGGACCTGTCCGAGTTTCGTGAGGAAATTGATCGGCTGGCCCGTGATCCGAGTAAAGCCTGACCGCTGCAGTGGGTCATTTGTCGCTAGCCCATTGCTGGCAGAGGCTCTACTTCGCTATAGTCGTTCCGGTCTTCAGGGCGGGGCGAGATTCCCCACCGGCGGTAAACCACGTGGTGGCAAGCCCGCGAGCGCTCCGATGCGTCGGAGGTCAGCAGATCTGGTGTGATTCCAGGGCCGACGGTCATAGTCCGGATGAAAGAAGATGCGTCTGTCTGCGCGTGCCGGAAAGCGTACGCGTGCAGCTTTTGCCTATTTGCCCTGAAACGTTCACTCATGTTTAGCGAGGACGTTTCATGTCTACTGTCGATTCCTCTGATCATGCTGGCGCCGCCGGCCGTGGAGGCAATCCCAACGCTTCGGAACCGGCCGATCAGTTCTACATGACCCGTGCGCTCGAGTTGGCGCGTCAGGGTCTGTACTCCACCCATCCCAACCCCCGCGTGGGCTGTGTCATCGTCAAGGATGGCCAGGTCATTGGTGAGGGCTGGCATGTGCGTGCTGGCGAACCCCATGCCGAAGTCCATGCGCTGCGTCAGGCAGGCGCGCGTGCACAGGGCGCGTCCGCCTATGTCACGCTGGAACCCTGCAGTCACTTTGGCCGTACGCCGCCCTGTGCCGACGCCTTGGTCAGTGCTCGGGTCGGACGCGTGGTGGCTGCCATGCAGGATCCGAATCCACAGGTGGCCGGCCGTGGTCTCAAGCGGCTCGCAGAGGCAGGTATTCAGGTGGCCTGTGGCGTACTCGAAAATGAAGCCAGGGCGCTTAACCAGGGATTTATCAAGCGTATGGTCACGGGCCTTCCGTTCGTACGCGTTAAGCTCGCCATGAGTCTGGATAGCCGAACAGCGATGGCCAGCGGTGAAAGCCAATGGATTACCGGCCCGGCCGCTCGTACTCAGGTGCAGCGGTTGCGTGCGCAGTCCAGCGTCGTATTGACCGGTGCCGATACGGTATTGATGGACAAGGCTCGGCTGACCGTGCGCGCTGAAGAGCTTGGCGAGACGGTGGAGCAGGCTGCGCTTGCCATGGGCCGCCAACCCCAGCGTGTACTGGTGGACAGCCGATATCGCGTCCCGCTGGATGCGGCGTTCTTTCAAGCAGGACCTGCCTGGGTCGCGGCCCTTTCAACTGAGCGAGCAGCGCAGTACCAGTCCCAAGGGCATGAATTGCTGACGCTTCCCGAGGATCAGGGGCATATCGCCCTGCTGCCGTTATTACAGCTTCTGGCTGACCGTGGCGTGAATGAGGTGCTGGTCGAAGCTGGCCCCCATCTGGCCGGTGCGTTCGCGCGGCAGGGGTTGGTCGACGAATTCCATTTCTTCATGGCGCCCAAGCTGCTGGGCTCGACGGCGCGTCCGTTGCTGGCGTGGCCGATCGAGACCATGAGCGAAGCGCCTGAGCTTGAAATCATTGAAGTCACTCCCGTGGGGCGTGACTGGCATATCGTGGCTAAACCCGTTTCAGGCGCCCCGGCGCCCCTTATTTCTGACGTTTCGAGGTAGACATGTTCACTGGCATCATCGAAGCCATAGGCTCGATCGCCGCGCTGACGCCTAAAGGTGGCGACATGCGCGTGTATGTACAGACCGGCAAGCTGGATCTTGCCGATGTAAAGCTGGGTGACAGTATTGCCGTCAGTGGCGTATGCCTGACGGCCGTAGAGCTTCCCGGTGATGGCTTCTGGGCGGACGTAAGCCGCGAGACACTGGCGCGTACGGCCTTTGTTGATCTGAAAATTGGCAGTCGGGTCAATCTTGAGAAGGCTCTGATGCCAACCAGCCGTCTGGGTGGTCATCTGGTTAGCGGGCATGTGGATGGCGTGGGTGAAGTGGTTTCACGCCAGGATAATGCCCGCGCCGTACAGTTCCGTATCCGTGCTCCTCGCGAGCTGGCGCGCTATATTGCCCTGAAGGGGTCGATCACCGTTGATGGCACCAGCCTGACCGTTAATGCGGTGGATGGCGCCGAGTTTGAACTGACCATCGTACCGCATACCCTGGCCGAGACCATCATGGCGGACTATCGCCCCGGCCGTAAGGTCAACCTGGAGGTGGATCTGCTGGCCCGCTACTTGGAGCGCCTGCTCATGGGTGACAAGGCTGCCGAACCGCAGAAGGGCAGCGGTATTACCGAACAATTCCTGGCCCAACACGGCTATCTCAACTCCTGAGCGTAAAGGAAGACCTCCGTGGCACTGAACAGCATCGAAGAAATTATCCAGGACATCCGTGAAGGCAAGATGGTCATCCTCATGGATGATGAGGATCGCGAGAACGAAGGCGATATCATCATGGCGTCTGAGTGCGTGCAGGCTGAGCACATCAACTTCATGGCCAAGCATGCTCGTGGTTTGATCTGCATGCCGATGAGCAAGGAGCGCTGCGAGGCGCTGAACCTGCCATTGATGGCAGCCCGCAATGGCTCGGGTTTCGGCACCAAGTTCACCGTCTCCATCGAAGCGGCCGAAGGGGTGACGACAGGTATTTCCGCTGCAGACCGCGCACGTACCGTACAGGTGGCCGCGGCTAAAAAAGCAACGGCCGCCGATATCGTCAGCCCAGGTCATATCTTCCCGCTCATGGCTCAGCCGGGCGGTGTGCTGGCCCGTGCCGGACATACCGAGGCGGCTTGCGACCTGGCGCGCATGGCAGGCTTTGAGCCGACCGGGGTGATCTGTGAGGTCATGAACGACGACGGCACCATGGCCCGTCGTCCGGAGCTCGAAGCCTTTGCCGAAGAGCATGGGCTGAAGATCGGTACGATTGCCGATTTGATCCACTATCGTCTGCTGCACGAGCATACCGTCAAGCGGATCGACGAACAGCCACTGGAAACCGAGCTGGGACGCTTTAATCTGGTCACCTACCGTGACGAGGTGGAAGGTGACGTTCATCTGGCGCTGACTATGGGTACCATCAAGAGTGATGAACCGACCCTGGTGCGCGTGCATAATATGGACCCGCTGCGCGATCTGCTGCTGGTGAATCAGGAAGGCCGTTGGAGTCTGCGCGATGCCATGACCAAGGTCGCGGAAGCTGGCACAGGCGTGGTGTTACTGCTGGGGCATTCCCTGGCAGGCGACGACTTGCTCACTCACCTGCGCGAGCCGGTCAGCAAGCCCAAGCCGCAGAGTACATACAGCACCGTAGGCGCTGGTTCGCAGATCCTGCGTGACCTGGGCATACGTAAGCTTCGTCTGCTCAGTGCACCGATGAAGTTCAATGCCATATCCGGCTTTGACCTTGAAGTTGTAGAATACCTGCCTCCCGTATAAACCGGCCTACGGATGGCCTGAACGGTGCGATGGTTGAGAACCGTCGCGCCGACGATCGGATTTATTTGCGGGGCGTACGAAAACGCCCCGGTTCTTTAACAGACGAGACCTGCTCATGACCGTGAAGACCATTGAAGGTACTTTCATTGCCCCAAAAGGCCGCTTTGCCCTGGTGGTTGGCCGCTTCAACAGCTTTGTGGTTGAAAGCCTGGTTGAAGGTGCCGTAGATGCCCTGGTACGCCATGGTATCCGCAAGGAAGACATCACCATTATCCGCGTTCCTGGCGCCTTTGAAATTCCGCTGGCTACCCTGAAGGCTGCCCAGCGTGACGAATATTCCGCCATCATCGCGCTGGGCGCTGTGATTCGTGGTAGCACTCCGCATTTTGACTACGTTGCTGGCGAGTGCACCAAGGGCCTGGCGCAGGTTTCCATGGAGTTCGGTGTGCCGGTCTCCTTTGGCGTGTTGACGGTTGATTCCATCGAGCAGGCCATCGAGCGTTCGGGCACCAAGGCGGGTAACAAGGGTGCCGAAGCGGCGCTGTCTGCTCTTGAAATGGTGAGCCTGCTGTCGCAGCTGGAGGCCAAGTGAGCGCTGTAGACGGCCAAAAGCCCAAAGCTCCGCGCGGCAAGATTGCTGCGCGTCGTGAAGCCCGCAGCCTCTCGGTTCAGGCGTTGTATCAGTGGCATATGGCGGGGCAGGCGATCAACGAGATCGAAGCCCAGTTCCGTGTGGACAACGATTTCGCTAATGTTGATGGCGCTTATTTCCATGAGATCCTGCATGGCATTCCCGGCCTGAAAACCGAGATCGATGATCTGATCACCCCTTGCCTGGACCGCCCGCTGGAAGACGTTGATCCGGTTGAACTCGCGATCCTGCGCATGTCCTGCTACGAACTGCGCAACCGTATCGATGTTCCCTATAAGGTCGTTATCAACGAGGGTATCGAGCTGGCGAAGGTATTTGGTGCAACCGACGGGCACAAGTTCGTCAACGGTGTACTGGATAAGTTGGCGCCCAAGCTGCGCGCTGCTGAATTACGCGCCAAGCGTTGACTGTAGCCATGACCGAGTTCGAGTTGATCCGCCGTTATTTTGCTGCCGCGCGCTGCGCACAGCCACGTAAGGATATCGCGCTCGGTCTGGGCGACGATTGTGCCTTGCTGATGCCTCGCCCAGGCGAGCAATTAGCGATTTCTACCGATACGCTGACAGCCGGGGTGCATTTTCCAGAAGTCTGCGATGGCTTTCTGCTGGGGCAACGCGCCCTGGCTGTCAGCGCCAGCGATCTGGCCGCCATGGGGGCTGCACCCCTTGGTTTCACCCTGGCGCTGACGCTGCCGGATGTCGACCCAGGCTGGCTGGAGCGATTTGCTCAAGGACTCGATCACATGGCTGCGGCCTGTGGTCTGGCCTTGATCGGCGGTGATACAACCCGCGGGCCGCTCTCTCTGACCCTGACTGTCTTTGGCTCCGTACCCCACGTGCAGGCGTTGACGCGGTCGGGTGCCCAGCCGGGCGATTTACTCTGTGTCGGCGGTGCGCCTGGAGAGGCTGGCGGAGCCTTGCCCTTTGTCTTGGGGCAACGCGAGGAGCGGGGCGCCTACGTTGATACGCTCGTGGCGCGCTACTGGTCGCCAGCGCCTCAGTTCGAGTTGGGGCTTGCGCTAAGAGGTCGGGCTACCGCAGCGCTGGATATATCCGATGGGCTCCTGGCCGACTGCGGCCATATCGCGGCCGCTTCGAACGTCAAGCTGATCATTGAGAATGAAAGGTTGCCGGTCAGCCCTGCGTTGGCGGCACTGTTTGAGCCTGAGCAGATTCGCTCACTGGCAATGTCCGCCGGTGATGATTACCTGCTTGCCTTTACATTGCCTGCACAGTATCTCAAGTCATTGCAGGCAGACTTCCCCCAGGTAGGTGTCATTGGGCGCGTTGCCTCTGGGCAGGGGGTTCAGGTACAGGACGCCATTGGCCGGGATGTCACACCCTTGCGGGGCGGTTATCAACATTTTGCGATGAAGCCATGACGTATCGTGCTGGTGATTTATCTGTCCTGGGAGCCCTCTCGTGAACAGACCTGTTACCTCAGGGCCGGCTACACCGGCGGTGTGGCGTAATCCCTGGCATTTTCTAGCCTTTGGCTTTGGCTCAGGTACGTTGCCTAAGGCACCTGGTACCTGGGGCTCCCTGGTGGCGTTGCCCTTTGTCCCGCTTTGGCATCTGTTGCCGGACTGGGGCTATTGGCTGCTACTGGTTGCGCTGATGATATTCGGTTTCTGGCTGTGTGGCCGTGTTGCGGATGACATGGGTGTGCACGATCACGAAGGTATCGTCTGGGACGAAATGGTAGGCATCTGGATCACTTTCTGGATGGCTCCGGCCGGCTGGGCCTGGTGGCTGGTGGGGTTTGCCGTGTTTCGGTTCATGGATATTCTGAAGCCCTGGCCGATCAGCTGGCTTGATCGTCATGTTCAAGGCGGCGTTGGTATCATGATTGATGATGTGCTGGCCGGTGTGTTTGCCTGGGCAGTTATGCAGGGACTGGGCTGGAGCTGGGCGCATATCGGGACGCTGTCCTGATCGCAGGCGCTACAAGGAGGCGGTGTGGTGCGCAAATGGATCGGTATCGGTGTATTGAGTCTGCTGCCTGCGCTGGTAACTGCCGCGCCTCAGGTTCAAGTGGTAGGTCTGTTCAACGGCGCAGCCGTAATCAATATCGATGGTCAGCGCAAAATGCTCAAGGTCGGTCAGCGACAGGGCGAGGTCGAGCTGGTCAGCGCGACGAGCCGGGAAGCGGTGCTGCGGATTGGAGAAACCAACCAAACGTTCATGCTTTCACGTGAATACAGTGACGGCTTTGCTGCGCCGCATAAGCGCCAACTTAGCATTGCTCGCCGAAATGACGGCCACTATTGGACGGCGGGCTCTATAAATGGCCAGCCTAACGAGTTTCTGATCGACACTGGCGCCTCGACTGTTGCCATGAACGAAGAGCAGGCGAACCGTCTTGGGTTGGATTACCAGAAAGGGCGGCCGGTACAGGTCAACACGGCAGGCGGAACCCGGAGGGCCTGGCTTGTACGCCTGGATCGCGTCAAGGTTGGCACCATTGAGGTGCTGGGTGTCGAGGCCATGGTGTTGGCAGGTGGTCATCCGACAGAAACGCTACTGGGCATGAGTTTTCTCAACCGGGTCGGCTGGCGCGAGGATCAGGGCGTTCTGTATGTCGAGGCCAAGAACTGACGTGATAGCTTCAAGCGCAATAGCCTCATAGCCTTTATGACTGAGCCGTCTCTGTTCATGAATGGTATACTATAACCCTCTTTCCGATAGGAGCCTGACGGTGTCTGTCGTTTTCGTCGCCGCATCCCAATTACCTACGCCCTTTGGCATTTTTACCATGCATGGCTTTCTCGATGAGTCCGATGGTAAGGAGCACGTGGCGCTGACCCTTGGCGATATTGCCAACGGTGAGCCGGTGCTGGGGCGTCTACATTCCGAGTGTCTGACGGGGGATGCCCTGTTCAGCCTGCGCTGCGATTGCGGCTTTCAGCTGGAGGCGGCAATGCGAGCCATTGCTGAAGAAGGCCGTGGCGTTATCCTGTACTTGCGCCAAGAGGGGCGTGGTATTGGCCTCTTGAACAAGATCCGCGCGTATGAGCTGCAGGACGCAGGAGCTGATACGGTTGAGGCCAATGAACGTTTGGGATTTGGTGCAGACCAGCGTAACTACAGCCTGTGCAAGCCAATGCTCAAGCATCTGGGCGTCAATGCATTGAAGCTGATGACCAATAATCCTCGCAAGGTCAAAGCCCTAGAGGATCTGGGAATTACCGTAGCACAGCGTGTACCGCTGCAGACGGGCCTCAACCCTCATAACAAGCGTTACCTGGCCACCAAGGCTGGTAAGCTGGGCCACATGCTCGGCAATATCCATCAAGGCGAAGTCCTTCCTTCCTGATGAAGGCAGGCAGGCGCTGTTCGGTTCTGACCGGCGTCTGCTTGCTGTTCTGCTGCGTTCTCTCCCAGGCCGCCGAACGCGTCATCAGTCTGGCGCCTTCGATGACCGATATCATGCTGGAGCTGGGCGTAGAGAGCCGCTTGGTAGGCGTACTGGATGCAGGCAAGCGTCCTGCTTCCTTGTCCGGGCTGCCTTCCGTTGGGCGTTATGGTCAGGTCAACATCGAAAAGATTGTCTCATTGCACCCTGACCTTATTCTGCTCTGGCCTGGTGCAGTTCCGCTTGCCCAGCGCGAGCAGCTCAGGCAGTTGGGCTATACCATTGAAACCCTGGATGTTCATCGGTTGGATGACCTGGCAGACGGGCTCGCTCGAATCGCTCAGGTGGTAGGTGTTCCTGATAAAGGGCAGCACTTGGCGATCCAGTTTCGTGAGCGACTCGCCGATATGCGCGAGCGCTACAGGCAATTACCGACAGTGCGCGTGTTCTATCAAGTCTGGGACAAACCGCTATATACCGTAGGGGGCACGCAAATTATCAGCGATGCCATGCGGGTATGTGGAGGCGAAAATATATTTGCTGATCTCTCACAACCGGCGCCGCAAGTGGGTGTGGAAGCTGTGCTGACAAGAAACCCCGAGTTGATACTGGCCATGGAGCAGGCTCAGCTCGAACCGTGGCGGCAGTGGCCAACATTAAAGGCGGTGGCGCACCACCAACTCTGGGCTGTAGGTGACAAGCGGCTTGAGCGGCCCAGCTATGGCATGCTGGACGCAGTGGTCAGGCTGTGTGAACTGATAGACAAGGCCCGCTAGGCGGGCCTGTCCCAACGCGTCCCGTCAGGGGTTGCGTGAAGCGAGTACAAGCGGAGCGGGCTCGGAAGCTGTATTGGCTTCAAGCTGTGCCAGGCGCTGCTTAACGGCCTTTTCGATGCCAAGTGCATCCAGTCCGCATTCAGCCAGCATCTCACTGGGCTTGGCATGCTCGACGTAGTAATCGGGCAGGCCCAGATTCAAGATCGGCTTGAGCAGGTTTTCTCGGGCGAGGAACTCATTCACGGCGCTGCCTGCACCGCCCATGATGCTGTTTTCCTCGATCGTAACCAGCAGATCGTGGCTGTCTGCGAGTGTCCGGATCAGTGCTTCGTCCAACGGCTTGACGAAGCGCATGTCGGCCACGCTTGCATCAAGGCCTTCTGCTACCTGCAAGGCCTCTTTCAGCTGTACGCCAAATACCAGGAAGGCAACCCTGCGACCTTGACGGCGAACAACGCCCTTGCCGATTTCCAGTGGCTCAAGCCCTGGCTCAATGGCTGCGTTAGGGCCGCTGCCCCGTGGATAGCGAACAGCCGCAGGCCCCTTGAACTGGTAACCCGTCGTCAGCATACGGCGCATTTCGTTCTCATCGCTGGGCGCCATGATCACCATACCGGGAATACAGCGCAGGAACGACAGATCGAAACTGCCAGCATGTGTAGGGCCGTCTTCACCCACCAGACCGGCGCGATCGATGGCAAACAGCACATCGAGGTTCTGTACGGCTACGTCATGGATCAGCTGGTCGTAGGCGCGCTGCAGGAAGGTGGAGTAGATCGCCACTACCGGCTTGGCACCATCACAGGCCAGACCAGCTGCCAGTGTCACGGCGTGCTGTTCGGCGATCGCAACATCGAAATAGCGGTCTGGATACTGCTCGCTGAAGCGGATGAGGTCGGAGCCTTCCTTCATGGCCGGTGTTATACCTACCAGTTTTGGGTCAGCTGCCGCCATGTCACATAGCCAGTCGCCGAAGATGTTCGAATATTTGGGACTACCAGGCTTCTTGGGTGCCGCATTCAAGGGCTCAAGCTTGGTGATGGCGTGATATTCGATAGGTGCTGCTTCGGCAGCGCTGAAGCCCTTGCCTTTCTTGGTCACGATATGCAGGAACTGCGGACCTTTGGCATCACGCAGGTTGCGCAGGGTAGTGATCAGCGTCGGCAGGTCATGCCCATCGACGGGGCCAATGTAGTTCCAGCCCAGCTCTTCAAACAGGGTGCCCGGAACCAGCATTCCTTTGGCAGCCTCTTCGGTACGGCGGGCGATTTCCCACGCACCAGGCAGCTTGGCCAGTACCTTTTTCCCACCCTCGCGCATGTTCTGATACGTGCGACTGGACAGGAGCTTGGCAAGGTAATTCGACAGACCTCCCACGTTATGGGAGATCGACATGTCGTTGTCATTGAGAACGACGAGCATGTCGGCTTCTACGTCGGAGGCGTGATTGAGCGCTTCGAATGCCATGCCTGCGGTCAGGGCGCCATCACCGATCACCGCAACGGACTTGCGCTTGCTGCCTTGCATGCGGGCAGCAATGGCCATGCCCAGCGCCGCGCTGATCGAGGTGCTGGAGTGGCCAACCCCAAAGGTGTCGTACTCACTTTCAGAGCGACGCGGAAAGGCAGCGACCCCGCCTTTCTGGCGCAGTGTACCCATCTGGTCACGGCGTCCGGTCAGGATTTTGTGCGGGTAAGCCTGATGGCCGACATCCCAGACAAGGCGGTCGTCGGGTGTATCGAACACATAATGCAGCGCAACGGTCAGTTCGATGACCCCGAGGCCGGCACCAAAATGCCCGCCGGTCTGCCCGACGGTATAGAGCAGATAGTGGCGCAACTCATCGGCGAGCGTTTCCAGCTCGTGCTCGCTCAGGTGGCGCAGCGCAGCCGGGGTGTCGATGCGGTCGAGCAATGGCGTGGCGGGCCGCTCGCGTGGAATCTCGTGCAGCGTCTTGGGCATCAGGTCATCGTTATAAGGTATGAAAGATCGAAGTTTACCCGAAGCCCTCCAGTCACCCAACAGTGAACCGTCATATAGAGCTTCGAGCTGTTCTGTGTGTGACTAGTGGCGGCGTTGGACGATGTAGAGTGCCAATGCCCGCAAGGGTTCGGCAGACTCGCCAAAGTGCTGCAAGGCCTGCTGGGCTTGTTCACACAATAGCTGTGCATAATGCTTGGCCTCATCCAGGCCCAGCAGGGCTGGGTAGGTGGGCTTGTCCCGCGCAACATCTGCGCCCTGGCGCTTGCCCAGGGTGGCGGTGTCGCTTTCTACATCCAGCACATCGTCCTGTACCTGAAAGGCCAATCCTACTGCGCGGGCATAGCGGCTCAGGGCATCCAGCTGCTCGAGCGTGGCCTTGCCGCTGGCCAATGCACCCAGGCGGACACTGGCCTCGATCAGTGCGCCAGTCTTGTGACGATGCATGATTTCAAGCGCCGTCTGGTCTATCTGTCTACCAACGGACTCAAGGTCAATGGCCTGACCGCCTACCATGCCGGCAGGGCCAGAAGCCTGAGCCAGGACATTAAGCATTTCCAAACGTGTCTCGGCCGTTTGCGGTGCGTTGGTCAGTATTTCAACTGCAAATGTTTGCAGTGCATCGCCTGCCAGAATGGCACACGCTTCGTCGTAAGCCTTGTGCGTAGTCGGACGGCCACGGCGCAGGTCGTCGTCATCCATAGCCGGCAAGTCATCATGCACAAGTGAGTACGCGTGGATCAGCTCGACGGCGCACGCAGCATTGTCGGCCTGAGAGGGCTCTCCCCCAAGGGCTTCGCAGGCGGCATACACCAACAGGGGGCGCACACGCTTGCCGCCACCCATGACGCTATAACGCATTGCCTCATACAGGCGATCGAGCTCCGGGCGTGGCGAGACGAACAGGGTGTCCAGCATGGCGTCGACACGTGCCTGACTGCGAGCCTGATAATCCTTGATCATGTGTCGTCGCCCTGTACGTCGAAGGGGGCTTCGGTCATGACTCCGTCGCGCTCGAGCAGAATCTGGACTTTCTGCTCAGCCTGACTCAGTGCACTCTGGCATTCACGGGTCAGGCGAATACCCTGTTCGAAGGCGCCCAGTGATTCTTCGAGGGAAAGCTCACCGCTTTCCAGGCGCTCGACCAGGGTTTGCAGTTCTGCCAGGGAGTGTTCGAAATCGGGAGCTTTCTTGCGGGCCATTGGCAATCTCGGGGGTGATACACAATCGCGGGACACTAGCAGAGGCGTGGAAGCCGAGTAAATACTTGCAGCGGAAATAAGAACGGCCCTGTCCAGGAGCCGATGGGGTAAGCGCCAGGACAAGGCCGTATACGGCTGGACAGACGCCAAGGCATCGGTCCGGGGAGGAAGTGCACTCTATAAGGTGTTACCAAGCGAAACTGTTTGCTCGCTGGCCAACACACATAGCAACTATCGCGCCAGGGCATGACAATTTGATTTCAGGGGCTTTCTGCCTGAAAAAATAGAAAACAGATGCGCTTTTGTGGAGCAAAAACCACTGTCTGAGTATTTCATGGCGCAGTTGAAACTATCTCCTCGCTACATCGTTACGTGAGCGTCGAGCACGCGATCCGATTTTTACTAAGCGAGGTGACGTTCCTGATATCGGCTATCGACTCAGCTCATACGCACACATGTTGACTGTTGATGCCAGGTTCAGCGATTCGATAGCGCCGCATCCGGGAATGGTAAAAGGCTGCGCATTAAGTATGGTCAATTGCTCATGGGGTACGCCGCGCGCTTCATTGCCGAACAGATAGCAATCGAATGTCTTAAACGCTGCCGATTGAACGTGATCACCACTCATGTCCAGACAGGCAATGCGGTCAAACCGTGTGCGCAGCGAATCTATTTTCACGTCCAACTCAATGGAAGCATGAAAAATGGCGCCCATGCTGGAGCGAACAACTTTAGGGTTGTACGGATCAACACTGCCAGGGCTAAGCAAGCAGCGAAAGTTACCGAACCATACCAGCGTGCGCAGGATGGTGCCGAGATTGCCCGGATCCTGAATTTCATGCAGGTAAATGGCGCGTTCGTTATCAGCAGGCGCGCAACCTGGTGCGTTAATGACCGGCATCGGTACCAGCGCAATAACGCCCTGCGGTGTTTTGGTATCGGATATCTGCGCCATTTGGCGGTCACTGATCACATGGGTTTCAAACGAGCTTGCCCAGTGTTCATAAGCCTCGGTTACATAGAGTTGACTGCTCTGTAGCAGCGGATTCTGTAACGCCGCCTTTTGTAACTCCAGCAGCAGATGTTCGCCCTCCACCAGAAAATAACCGAACTCGGCCCGGTATTTCTTCTGGTGAAGTTTTTTGACGTCATCGAATTTCATCAAGACGCCGCTCGGCTGGGCTGCATGTTCGCCATCTCAAAGTCCGATAGAAGCGATTTGGCCAAAGCCTCGGCAACTTTAATTCCATCTACGCCCGCCGACAAAATGCCCCCCGCATAACCGGCACCTTCACCAGCCGGATACAGGCCGCGCAGGTTGAGGCTTTGCAGGGTCTCGTTGTCGCGAGTAATGCGGACAGGAGAGGACGTGCGGGTTTCGATACCTGTGAGAATGGCATCATCACGATCAAAGCCACGAATCTGCTTGCCGAATGCCGGCAGTGCTTCGCGGATGGCCTCGATGGCATAGTCTGGCAGCGAGGGCGCAAGATCACCCAGGCGTACGCCGGGTTTGTAGGAGGGCTCTACCTCGCCAAGTTCGGTCGACGGCACTCCACGGATGAAGTCGCTCACCAATTGTGCTGGTGCGCAGTAATCGCTGCCCCCCAGCTCGTAGGCCCGCGACTCAAGGCGTTCTTGCAGATCCAGGCCAGCCAGCGGGTCGCCTGGGAAATCCTGCTCCGGGTTGATACCCACAACAATGCCTGAGTTTGCATTGCGCTCGTTGCGCGAGTACTGGCTCATGCCGTTGGTCACGACGCGCCCCGGCTCGGAGGTGGCGGCCACTACGGTCCCGCCGGGACACATGCAGAAACTGTAGACGGCACGACCGTTTTTGGCGTGATGCACTAATTTGTAATCGGCGGCGCCCAGCTCCGGATGGCCGGCGTATTTGCCCAGGCGAGCCTGATCGATCATGCCTTGCGGATGCTCGATGCGGAAACCCACCGCAAAAGGTTTGGCTTCGATATATACGCCCTGGCGGTGTAGCATGCGGAAGGTATCGCGAGAGCTGTGACCCAGCGCGAGCACCACATGGCGGCTGCGGATTGTCTCGCCATTGGCTAACACCACACCTTCAAGCTGGCCGTTGTCGATCAGCAGATCGGTCACTTTACTCTCGAAGCGCACCTCGCCACCCAAGGCGATGATCTCCTCACGCATCGCTGCGACCACGCCGGTGAGACGGAAGGTGCCGATATGCGGCTTGCTCACATACATGATCTCTTCCGGCGCGCCAGCGCGGACGAACTCGTGCATCACTTTGCGGGCGTAGAACTTGGGGTCCTTGATCTGGCTATAGAGTTTACCGTCCGAGAACAGGCCGGCTCCTCCCTCACCAAACTGTACGTTGGATTCCGGCGTCAGGATCTTTTTACGCCACAGCGCCCAGGTATCCTTGGTGCGTTTACGTACATCCTTGCCGCGCTCCAGCACGATGGGCTTGAATCCCATCTGTGCGAGCAGCAGCGCCGCGAACAATCCACAAGGACCAAAGCCTACGATTATCGGGCGCTCCCGCAAGTGGGCGGGCGCCTGAGCTACTGGGTAGTAGTGAGTATCCGGTGCTGGACGTACATGATTGTCATCGGCAAAGCGCGCCAGGATTGCCGCCTCGTTGCGTGCCTCTAGATCGATGATATAGATGAACAGAATGACGCTGTTTTTCTTGCGTGCATCGTAGCTGCGCTTGAATACAGTGAAGTTCAGCAAGTCGGCGTCGCTGATGCCCAGGCGTTTGACAATGGCCTTGCGCAACTCATCCGAGGAATGATCAAGAGGCAGGGACAGTTCGTTGATGCGAATCATGGCGGTAATCCTGGCCGGTGACTCCGGCAAAGGAAGCTTTAGAAAGGGTGGGGTAAGAGGCGAATTATACCTCTCTCTATCCCTCCCTGACAGTCCTGCCTAAGGGGTGCTACACGATCCCTGCCCACCAGTCTTATATTATCGGTTTATAATCATTGCCATTGTGCGTCCAATCGCTTTCTGTTTTTCCCAGGCGTTGGTCTGCTTCTCCCATTGAATTTTCCGTGCTTGGCTCCCTCATGAAACGATCCAAAAGCAGCCGCCGTTGGCTGGATGAACACGTCAACGATCCTTATGTTAAGCGGGCTCAGAAGGATGGCTTGCGTTCTCGTGCCAGTTACAAGTTGATCGAGCTGAACGAGAAGGACAAACTGATACGTCCCGGCATGCTGGTCATGGACCTTGGCTCCGCACCGGGCGGTTGGTCACAGGTGGCTGGCGGTCTCGTAGGCGAGAAGGGACGGGTTCTGGCTAGTGACATTCTGCCGATGGACCCGCTGGAGAACGTCGACTTCATCCAGGGCGATTTCACCGACGACGCGGTGTTCCAACAGATTCTCGACAAGCTCGATGGCAATCAACCTGATCTGATCATTTCTGACATCGCTCCCAATATCAGTGGCATCGCTGCTGCCGATCAGGCGTCCTCGATGTATCTGGTCGAACTCGTCCTTGATATGGCGCGTCAGGTGCTCAAGCCCAACGGTAACCTTGTAGCCAAGGTATTCCAGGGAGAGGGCTCCGACGAGTTTCTGAAAGACGTTCGCACCTCATTCGAGAAGGTGATGATACGCAAGCCAGAGGCATCGCGGCCGCGCTCAAGGGAGGTCTATCTGGTGGCAAAGGGGTTTAAAGGATAAGGCCCCGCGGTGTGCTCTTCAGAGCTTGACGCTTCGCTGGGTTGCGCACAGTCCAGCGATGACAAAAAACTAAAAGGGCACCTTTCGCTGAGCGCTATACCCTCCCGCACTATTCGCTAGATGACCGCCTTGGATAGCGCTCAACGAGTCGATGCAGAGCCAAAGGTCCGGCTTTGTTCAGGTTTGACCGAAACCGGGTAAAACGATAGGCATTAAAAAGCCGGCTTGTGGCCGGCCTCGTGAGGTAGTAGCGACTTATTTTTGGTAAGCCGCGACTGCCTTTAAGATCTCCGCACGGGCTTCTTCAGCATTGCCCCAGCGTTCAACTTTTACCCACTTGCCTTTTTCAAGATCCTTGTAGTTCTCGAAGAAGTGCTTGATCTGCTCCAGCAGCAGAGCCGGCAAGTCGGTGTATTCCTTTACATCATGGTACAGCACAGACAGTTTGTCATGCGGAACGGCAACTAATTTTGCATCGCCACCGGCTTCGTCGGTCATGTGCAGTACGCCAACCGGACGTGCGCGAATGACGGCGCCTGGTGTAACCGGATAAGGCGTTACGACGAGCACGTCGAGGGGATCGCCATCATCAGCCAGCGTGTTGGGGATATAGCCATAGTTGGCCGGATAGAACATCGGAGTCGCCATGAACCGGTCGACAAACAGAGTATCGCTGTCCTTGTCGATTTCGTATTTGATGGGTGCATGGTTAGCCGGGATTTCAATCGCGACGTAGATGTCGTTCGGCACGTCTTTGCCGGCCGGAATCTTGCTATAGCTCATAGAGCGACTCACCTTTGTTGGTAGGCCAAATTGATGTGGTTTGGAGTATAGGCATATTTGACCCGCGATTCGAGCCTTGGGGTGGGATAAGGTTCAAAGCAGGAACTTTGTAACGGTAACGGACCCGAAAAAAGAGGCCTGCCTGTTAGAGGGCGGGGCAGCTTTCCTCTGAATCGGAGACAACATCGGCATGTTCCAATGGATCAATGAGGCGACAGCCATCAACCTGGCGCTTGCACTTGTCATTACTATCATCAGCTATGGCGTCATTCGCCGGCTCGTTACAGCCGTTACCAGTCGCGTTGTAAATTGGTCCTCCCGGGCAAACAGCGGTTGGGCACATTACGTAGGCGAGATCATTGGTCGAACCAGTCGCTTGCTGATTCTGCTCATGGCTATTCAGATCGGACTGTATGTCATTGATCTGAGCCCAAGCTGGGAGGCACGCGTCAGCCATATCTGGTTCCTGGTCCTGGCTCTACAGTTCGGGCTGTGGGTCGATGGCGCAATTCTGCTGTGGGCACGTTCGGCACTGCAGAACAGGAATGGCCATCAGCGCAGTCAGCTCACCATGACCATGATTTCGCTGATGGTCCGGGTAGCCTTGTGGACGGTGGTTCTGCTTGCAGTACTCTCCAACCTGGGTGTGGATATCACGGCGTTCGTCGCCAGCCTGGGTATTGGTGGTATTGCCGTCGCGCTGGCCGTTCAGAATGTGCTGAGTGACCTGTTTGCCTCGCTGTCCATTGGTATCGACAAGCCTTTCGAGCAAGGTGATTTCGTCGTATTTGGCGATATTGCCGGCTCCATTGAATACATCGGCCTCAAGACCACGCGTATTCGCAGCCTTAGCGGTGAGCAGGTGGTTTGCTCCAACACGAAGCTGCTGCAGCAGACGATCCATAACTATAAGCGGATGTCCGAACGGCGGGTGCTGTTCCAGTTCGATATCAGTTACCGTACACCTGCCGATCAAGTGGGTGAAATTGCTCCACTCGTAAAGCAGATTGTCACGTCATTGGAGAACACCCGTTTCGATCGTGCGCATCTGCTGGCACTGGAAAGCAGCGCCTTGAAATTCGAGGTGGTGTATTACGTGTTGAGCGCGGACTACAACCAGTACATGGATATTCAACAGAACATCAATCTGGCACTGCTCAAGGAACTGGACCAGCGTGGCATCAAGTTCGGTATGCCTGTTCGGTCGCTGGAGTTTCTGGAGGAGGTTCCCTTGGCCTATCAGAGTTCGCCGGACGCTCCTCGTGGGGGTGACTCGGCTGCGGGAATTGAAATCCGCTGAGCCAATGTCTGTAGCCGCGTCAGTGGATCCTGACGGAAAAACTGACGTAGCTGCATATAAACATCTGGGTATGCCTGATCGAGTACATCGGGTGCGGTAAAGAAGTATTCACAGCAGACGGCAAAGAACTCAGCAGGATGCTCGCTGGCATAGGGATCGATCAGTGTTTCCTTATGGGTATCAATCTGTCGGTTGAGGTCATCGTAAGCAGCCTGCATGACCTCAGCCCAGCGAGGAAGCGACATGTCCCGGTGCAGTGGGGGCAGGCCATTGGCATCGCCGTTGAGCATGTCGAGCTTATGCGCCAATTCATGAATGACCAAGTTGTAACCCGTCCAGTCACCGCTCTCCTGAACACCCGACCACGCCAGAATCACTGGACCTTGTAGCCAGGCCTCACCGCTATGGTTTTCGTTCCCCTCATGCTCGATTCCACTATTGTCACGGTAGCGTTGCTGGCTGACAAAATCCGAGGGGTAGAGGATCAGCTCGTGGAAGTTGCCATACCAGTCTTCCTCAGGCAGGTATAGCAAGGGCAGCTGGGCCTGGGCAGCCAGGGCCAGGCGGTCAACGTCAGCAAGCGCAATGTCACCCAGTAGCGTCAGGCGTTTGTGCGCCAGAAAAAGGATGCTGCGTTGTTGAAGCCGTTGATCAGATTCAGGCGGGAGTCCGTCGAGGAAAGGCAGGCGGGAATGAACTTCATCCCAGAGCGCCGGCGGGATAACGGTCCGTTCAAGGACACGTCGATCCCGCCAGGCGCGCAGGGACCACATGCGTTAACCGATTTCGCTGCGGCTGGGGCTCGGCCGCAGGCGACGGCTGACCATGCTGATGACCATGGGCAGCAGCGAGATGGCAATGATGGCGATAACCAGCATGGACAGGTGCTGCTTGATGAACGGCACATTGCCAAAGAAGTAACCCAGCGTGACCAGGCCGCCTACCCAGAGGAACGTGCCCAGGACGCTGAAGCCCAGAAAACGGAGATAGTGCATGCGACCGATGCCCGCCACGAATGGCGCGAACGTTCGGATGATGGGCAGGAATCGCGCCAGGGTAATGGTCTTGCCGCCATGCAGGGCATAGAACGCCTGGGTGCGCTCCAGATAGTCACGACGGAATATCTTGGAGTTTGGTCGCGAGAAAAGCTTTTCACCCAGGGTTCGGCCAATGACATAGTTTGTACTATCACCGGCAACGGCCGCAAAGGCAAGAAGACTACCCAGAAGCCAGGGGTCCATGCCGCCTGTTGCGCAAATGGCACCAGCAATGAACAGCAATGAGTCACCGGGCAGGAAGGGCATGACTACCAAGCCCGTTTCGCAAAAAATGACCAGGAACAGGATGAAATAGATCCATGACCCATAGTTGCTGACCAGCATTTCCAGGTAAACGTCGAGGTGGAGGATCAGATCGATCGGGTTAAAGTCCATGTACAGCCTATCTATGGCAGCGGGTCGAAGCTCCATTATAGGGCGAAGGCTCTAGGTCGCGAGTAGCCATTAGGGTAAACGGTAGGGTGGGATTTGCGATCTACCGCACGGATATCTGCTTTCTTCTCTTTCAAGGCCGGAGCTCGGCTGGGATCAGATGGAATTTCGTGATTCACGAGGCGGATGAGCCCATAGAGTCCTGACGGCGCTGTGCTAACCTTCGGCTCGTTTTCAATGGGGCTGCCAGGGCCTCGCTTGTCAGGGGTTATTCATGCATATCCACATTCTCGGCATCTGCGGGACGTTCATGGGCTCTCTGGCCGTGCTGGCCAAGGAGTTGGGTCATCGAGTGACCGGTTCCGATGCCAATGTCTATCCGCCCATGAGTACGCAGCTGGAGGCACAGGGTATCGAGCTGATGCAGGGATACGAGCCTGCCCACCTTGAACCGGCGCCGGATCTGGTCGTGATCGGCAATGCACTCTCCCGGGGTAATCCGGCTGTGGAGCATGTCCTGAACAAGGGGTTGCCCTATGTATCCGGACCGCAATGGCTGGCAGATCATGTATTGCAGGGACGCTGGGTTCTGGCTGTAGCGGGTACCCACGGCAAGACCACCACCACGAGCATGCTAGCCTGGGTGCTGGAGCATGCAGGCATGAGCCCGGGCTTCTTGATTGGCGGTGTACCCCAAAATTTTGGGATATCCGCCCGGCTGGGCGGAACGCCTTTCTTTGTCGTAGAGGCTGACGAGTACGATAGCGCCTTTTTCGATAAGCGCTCCAAGTTCGTCCATTATCGACCGCGCACCGCTATCCTGAATAACCTCGAGTTCGATCATGCCGATATCTTTCCTGATCTGGCAGCGATCGAGCGGCAGTTTCATCATCTGGTGCGTACGATTCCAAGTGAAGGACTCATCATTCATCCAACTGCTGAAAAAGCGCTGTCTCATGTCCTGACGATGGGGTGCTGGACGCCGGTTCAGACGACAGGAGAGGGCGGGCAGTGGCAGGCCCGCTTGCTCCATGAGGACGGCTCGCGGTTTGAGGTAATCTTCGATGGGAAGACACAGGGAACGGTTGAGTGGAGTCTGACCGGCCAGCATAACGTAGCCAATGCTCTGGCCACCTTGGCCGCCGCGCGGCATGTAGGCGTCGTGCCGCCTCAAGGGATCGAGGCGTTGAATGCATTCAAGAGCGTCAAGCGCCGAATGGAAACGGTTGCCGAAATCAACGGTGTCACGATCTATGATGACTTCGCCCATCATCCCACGGCCATTGCCACTACGCTTCAAGGATTGCGGGCACGTGTAGGAGAGGAATCCATCATTGCAGTCATTGAGCCACGGTCCAACTCGATGAAGTTGGGCGCCCACCGTGACGGCCTGCCGGACAGTGTTCGACAGGCCGACTCCGTTATCTGGTATGCACCGCCGAACCTGGGGTGGGATCTGGCCGAGACAGCAGCGAATTGCCCTGTCCCGGCGGTTGTTTGCGACTCGCTTGAGGCCATTATCGCGCGCGTTAAAGAGGCGGCGAAAGGCAGGACCCATGTAGTTATCATGAGTAACGGCGGGTTTGGTGGCTTACATAAAAAATTAGCTGAAGCATTGCGTTAAGCTTTGCATTACGCTGCTGCCTTTTGTCTTCAATGGAGTGAAATCATGGAGTATTTGTTGATTCTGTTAGCCCTAGTCGTGGCGCTAGCAGTTTGGGTCGTCTCGCAATACAACAGCCTGCAAGCGGCAATGCAGGCGATTCGCGAAGCCTCCTCAAACTTGCAGGCTTCGATGCGCAAGCGGGTCGACTTGGCTAATCAGGTGATCGATATAGCCTCTGGGTATGGCGAGCACGAAAAGCTAACCCACGTTACCCTTTCAAACAATATTGAGGGCGCGATGGAGCGGGTATCTGCGTTGGCGCAGAATTATCCGCAATTGCGTGCCAATGAAACCTACCAGACGCTAATGGAGCAGCTAGAGCGGCTGGAGCAGACAATCTTCGAGAGGCGCGAGTTCTATAACGAGCAGGTCAAAGGCTATAACGTCAAGCGCAACAGCTTTCCTACTGTGTTGATTGCCAACAAACTGAATTTCGACACGGTGCCTTACTTTGATAGCGAAGACCCAGAAGCGTTAAACAATATCAAGTTATTTGCACGGGATGACTCTGAGGCCCTACGGTTAGCTTTAAATAAAGGAAGTGATGCTGTAGTCCGCTCAGTTGCGACAGCTAAAACTAAACTAGCCAGCAAGCTTGAGGACAAGCGCGATACATCTTCTACCCCCAGTAATCCGGAGTAAGGAGACATGATGGCTGGCCCTGAACGCATTACTTTGGCAATGACCGGCGCTTCTGGTGCTCAATACGGATTACGGCTGCTTGACTGTCTGGTGCAGGAGGAGCGTGAGGTTCACTTCCTGATCTCCAAGGCTGCACAGCTGGTCATGGCCACTGAGACCGATGTGGCGCTACCGGCTAAACCTCAGGCCATGCAGGCGTTTTTGACGGAATACACTGGCGCTGCGCCCGGGCAGATTCGAGTCTTTGGCCAGAGCGACTGGATGGCGCCCCCGGCGTCAGGTTCCAGTGCGCCGGCAGCCATGGTGGTTTGCCCATGCTCGACCGGTACGCTGTCCGCCATTGCAACAGGTGCCTGCAATAACCTGATCGAGCGCGCTGCCGATGTGGCCATCAAGGAGCGGCGCACCTTGGTTCTAGTGCCTAGGGAATCACCGTTCTCCAGTATTCATCTGGAAAACATGCTCAAGCTGTCCAACCTGGGCGCGACGATTCTTCCGGCTGCGCCAGGGTTCTATCACCAGCCGCAAACGGTGGATGATCTGATCGACTTTGTCGTGGCCCGGATTCTTAATACATTGAGTATTCCCCAAGACATGCTGCCCCGGTGGGGCGAGCATCATCTGGTGAGCGATGAGTAAGTTCCTCTGTGCGTGCCTGGTGCTTGTGCTGAGTGGCTGCGCCAGCGTCAGCACGCTCAACGCCAGCAAGCCGGGCGCTCCGATCGTTTACTCGGGAACCCGGCTGGACTGGTATGCTATTCAAGGGGGCTGCTGTCCAACGGAGCGCTTTGGCGTAGAGGCTCCTGCCTATCCAGGGTTCGATCTGCCGGGCAGTCTGCTGGTGGACACGGTGTTATTCCCCCTTGCCCTGGCAAAGGTGTTGGGTATCGGGCTGAACGTTCGCGGAGGCAGTTGAGATATCCCAGGCATTGGCGAAGGCGGCTTCACTTCGTTATAGTCGGTCGGGTCTTCAGGGCGGGGTGAGATTCCCCACCGGCGGTAAACCACATGGTGGCAAGCCCGCGAGCGCTCCGATACGTCGGAGGTCAGCAGACCTGGTGTGATTCCAGGGCCGACGGTCATAGTCCGGATGAAAGAAGATGCGTTTGTCTGCCTATGCCCCCTGGCATAAGTGGCGTCTGCGCTTTTTGCCCTGAAACGTTCACTCACTCCAACGAGGACGTTTCATGCCTATGCTCGACCCACAACGCCATTCCCGCCTGTATGCTGCTGTAGCAGCCTACCGCGAGGGGCGTCCAGTGCTTCTGCTGGATGATGCCGACCGCGAAAACGAAGCTGATCTGGTAGCCGCTGCCGAAAACCTCACCTTGAGCACGATGGTAAAGATGATCCGGGATGGCAGCGGTATTGTCTGCCTGTGCCTGGATGATGCCAGTGTGCGGTGCCTGGACCTGCCACCCATGGTCAAGAATAACCAGGCACGTCATGGAACAGGGTTTACAGTTTCCATCGAGGCGGCGGAAGGTGTGACTACCGGTGTTTCGGCTGCTGATCGGATGATCACTATTCGGGCCGCGCTGGACTCCTGCGAAGGTCGGAGCCGAATCGTCAGCCCCGGGCATATCTTTCCCTTGCGCGCGCGTGAAGGTGGGGTGCTGACTCGGCGCGGTCATACCGAGGGCTCGGTAGAGCTGGCCATGCTGGCAGGGCTACGTCCGGCGGCCGTATTGTGCGAACTGATGAACCCTGATGGCAGCATGGCGCGTGGTACTGATGTCGAGCACTACGCGCAGCAGCACGGGATACCGGTGCTGACCATTGAGGAGATCGTGCGTTACCGTGAGGAGGAAGCACTATTGGCATCCCAGTCGGTCAGCGTCGTCTGATGTAGCGCCAATGTCTGCCAGCTACTCGGTCGGTTCCTGGCAGACATCCACCCATTGGGCCTCGACCAGTTCGGCCAGCCGTTGCGGGGTAATGCGCACGGCGCTGTGGATTGCGCCAGCTGCCGGCAGGACCTCATCAAAAGCCTTGAGCGAGCAATCGCAATATACCGGCATGGGCGTTGCCAGTCCGAATGGGCAAACGCCGCCTACCGGATGGCTGGTCAGCAGCTGCACGCGCTCGCCATCCAGCATCTTGGCTTTGCCGCCAAACGTAGCCTTGAGCTTTTTATTGTCCAGTCGTGCATCGCCTCGTGCCACGAGCAGCACCTCAAGCTCACCAATCTTCAGTCCAAGCGTTTTGGCAATTCGCCCCGGCTCGACGCCATGTGCTTCGGCCGCCAGGGCAACGGTTGCGGTGCTGGTTTCAAGCTCAATGATGTGAATATCCGGGGCGTGGGTCGTGAAAAAGTCGCGGACTGAATCCAGGCTCATGAGGGGCTCCCATTCGGTAGAGCCTGGATTCTTGAAAAGCCGGGCGCGTGCGTCAACCCTTGATCAGCATTCAACCATGCTGACAGCGAGCCCGCCCCGAGAGGTTTCCTTGTATTTGTCCTGCATGTCGGCACCGGTATCACGCATGGTACGAATGACTCGATCCAGCGAGATGAAATGTTCTCCGTCACCGCGTAGCGCCATCTGGGCGGCATTGATGGCTTTCACGGCGGCAATGGCATTGCGCTCGATACAGGGCACCTGAACCAGTCCTCCCACCGGGTCGCATGTCAGGCCCAGGTTATGCTCAAGGCCGATTTCCGCAGCATTTTCCACCTGTTCTGGCGTCGCGCCCAGCAGCTCGGCTAGTCCGGCGGCGGCCATGGCACAGGCCGAGCCCACTTCGCCCTGACACCCCACCTCGGCGCCCGAGATCGAGGCATTCTTTTTACACAGAATACCTACTGCGGCTGCGGCCAGCAGATAGCGCACAACATCTTCATCGTTAGCATCCGGGTTGAATTTCATGTAGTACATCAGTACCGCAGGAATGATGCCTGCTGCGCCGTTGGTAGGCGCCGTTACCATGCGACCTCCTGCGGCATTTTCCTCGTTGACCGCCAAGGCGAACAGGTTGACCCACTCCATGGCTGAAAGCGTCGAGCTGATAACGCTCGGGTTGGTCATCGCCCGCAGGCTACGGTGTAGGCGAGCAGCGCGACGTGGGACTTTAAGGCCACCCGGCAGTACACCTTCGTGAGCCAGCCCATTCCGGATACATTCGCGCATGGTCTGCCAGATATGTAAAAGGTTTGCGCGAATGTCATCCTCGCTGCGCCAGGCTTTTTCATTGGCAAGCATAAGGGCGGAGATGGACAACCCATGCTCGCGGCATAAACGGAGCAGCTCCGCTGCGCTGGAGAAGTCATAGGGCAGGGTAGTGGTATCCTGATCACGCTGACCGCTGGCCGCCTGCTGGCTGTCGATAACAAAACCGCCGCCCACGGAATAATAAGTCTCCTCGAACAGCTCTCCGGTCTCGCCAAATGCGGTGATGGTCATTGCATTGGGATGGTAAGGCAGGTTCTCATGGAGCAGATGCAGGTCTCGGGTCCAGACGAACTCGATAGGATGGCTACCCCCGAGCATAAGCGTGTTTTCAAGCTTGAGCGTCTGGATGCAGGGCTCGACCCGGTCGGGATCAACCCGGTCTGGCCACTCTCCCATCAACCCCATCAACGTTGCACGGTCGGTCCCGTGCCCGACACCTGTTGCGGACAGGGAGCCATACAGGCGTACTTCTACCCGGCGAGTCTGCTCCAGGCATTGTTGCTCACGTAAGGTGGAGACGAATAATGCACCGGCTCGCATGGGGCCTACCGTGTGAGAGCTGGAAGGACCCACGCCGATTTTAAACAGGTCGAATACGCTGATGGCCATGCTGAAGTCCTGAATATGAGGTTCAATGGTGACCGTAACGTACGTAACAGTCTGAGGATCATCATGGGAAAAGCGGCCTCCCTGCACAATCGATACGTTCTAAGCGACCCTTTAGTAGAGCTAAACCCATGAGCCGGATCCTAAACGCGCAAACGCAAGCTTGGCTTCAAGTATTTGCCTGTGCGGCACGCCACCTGTCCTTTACCCGCTGTGCCGAGGAGTTGCACGTAACGCCAGGTGCCATTAGCCAGCAGATGCGACAGCTGGAAGAGCGGTTGGGGTTCAAGCTGTTTCACCGAATAGCCCGTGGGCTGGAGCTGACGGCGGAGGGGCAACGGCTGGCCTCAACGGTCAATCAGGCCTCAGGACTTGTGGATGCGGAGCTGCGACGGCTGAATGCCGGTCAGTTTGGCGGCGTGCTCCGGCTACGCTCGATTCCTTCCTTTCTCGGCAAATGGGTCATGCCGCGGCTACCCAAGCTGCAGGCTCGCTTTCCGGATATCCAGCTTCGGGTCGTTGCTGAGGACAGTTCATGGTCGCTGCGCGAGGGCGAGTTTGACCTTGCCATTGATCTTAATGACGGTAGTTATCCTGGTCTTGCATCCACGTCGTTGCTGGACGAGCAGATATTTCCGGTGTGCGCTCCTTCGCTGTTGGAGGGGCGCCCGCCACTTGATCGTCCCGAGGCGCTGGATCATTACCCATTGCTGCATGACATCACTGCCTGGCGCGGCAGTTATGAGTATGCCGAGTGGGAGTTTTACCTGGCGTCCATTGGCGCCCCTGCACTGGATGTCAGGCGAGGTCATACGTTCAATCGCAATCACCTGACTATTGAGGCGGCCATTGCCGGCATGGGGGTTGCCATCGCGCGGCGTCATTTGATCACTAACGAGCTGGAGCGGGGTGCGTTGGTTATTCCCTTCGGGGTATCCGTACCGGCGCGCAAGCGTTATGTCCTGCTTTATGCGCAAGGTGCTCTCGCTGATCCACGTGTACGCTCACTGCATGACTGGCTGGTTGAGGAGGCCCTGGCCAGTGCGTCAACGCCCCAGCCGGCGTAGCTCGTCCGACTCGACAAAACGAACACCGTCGCCTTCCTCCAACGCGAGTCGCCAGAGTGCTCGTGCCAACACGCAGACCTCAATGCCATGCCACTTGCCAGGCAGCAGCTGGGAGAGCGGGGCGGCAATCTGCTCGCCCAACCGCTGCTCGTTACGGGGGCCGAGCAACAGCGAGGGGCGTGCAAAGGTGATCTGCGGCCAGCCTTGATCCTGTAGTGCCTCTTCAAGCTCACCTTTTACCCGGTTGTAAAAGATCGAGGAGGAAGCGTCGGCACCAATGGCACTGATAACCACGAAGTGTCTGGCACCCAGTTCGCGTGCGCGACGTCCGACAGCGATGGGCAGGTCATAATCAATGGCGCGAAAGGCTTCCTGTGAGCCAGCTTTCTTGATCGTGGTGCCCAGGCAGCAAAAGGCCGTATCCAGCGGGCCGGTGAGCTGAGGCAGCACATCCAGCAATTCGCCAACCGGGTTTTCCAGGCGTGGATGAGCAGGAAGTGGTCGGCGGGTGGGCGCCAGGACACGTTGAATGGTTGGCTCATTCAGCAGGCGATCCAGTAAGTGTTCGCCGGTAAGCCCCGTGGCGCCTGTAATCAGGACATGTTGCGGAGTCAGGTGCATCGCAAAGCTCCTTTCGATGAGCATGACTGGCGGAGCAGGTAGGCGGCCCGCGCTTCTGCCCGGTCCGCTTCGTTGTAATGCCCGCCCTTATGCCATCGGACAACATTTCAGAGCGAAAGGCTCATTGCTCTGCAACGTGGCTGGTTGATCCAGCGCGATAGGCCTGCCATTTTTTCAGAACAGCAGGCGGCGCCCAGATCTGCGGCTCCGATGGCTCGAACCCTTGTGCCGCCTCGCGCTCGGCGACACGCTTGCTGGCGATCGAAAATGCCTGCTCGGGATCGTCTGTTGCCTGGAAGGCTTCTGCAAACAAGGCCTTCCCAAAATAAGTGAAGTCCGCTTCGTCCGTGCAGCCAAAAGACGTCCGGTCCGCACGTGAGGCGGTAATGACCATGGTATGGTCATCTTGCAACGGGGGAAGGAAGCCGCCGCTGTAGCAGGCTGAAACGACAACGATCTTGTCGCGGTTCTTCAGCGGCTCAAGCAGGGACGCAAACTCAATGGCCGGCAAGCTGGCCAGTTGCAGACCCGGCTCGCTCAAGGATAAACGATGGTCGGAGGAGCCATGGCTGGTGAGGTAGACAAAGATCAAATCCTCAGGCCCTGAGCGCTCGGCCAGGGTGGCAATGGCGCGATGAAGATTTTCCCGCGTTGCCAGTGGGGTTACGCTTTTAAGATCACGCTGATTGATCAGGCGAACCACGCTACGGGCATTAAAACGATTGACCATCAGCTTGGCGACATAATCGGCTTCACGTTGAAACACTCGCTGATCGCCATCGCCTGCTAGAGTAATACCGTAAAGCTCGGTACTGGCCGTAGAGGGACGGACGTTATTGAGTTCCTGACCCAGGCGCTCGCCTTGTTCCAGTAGCGCAACTTCCATGGGGTCAGGTTGGTAAACACCGTCATCGCTGCGGATGAACTGGCCTTCGCTCCAGAGCCCGCTTTCGCGGCGCCCATCGGCATGGGTGTAGGTGCCATTGCCATCGAACTGGCCGTTCAGGAAGTCACCGATATACACGCTGCCGTCTGCCTCGGTGTATTGCCCCAGCCCATGGTACTGCCAGCTTTTGAAGCTGCCGCTGTAACGGCTGCCATCGCTGCCGTGGTACTTGCCTTGGCCGGTCATTTCCCCTTTCTGGAAGGACCCTTCCCAGACATTACCATCTACGCTTTGATAGCGACCCTGGCCGGAGAAAGCACTGTCAACAAAGTTGCCTTCGTACAGATTGCCTTCCTGATCGACCCATTGACCTCTGCCGTTCAGACGGCCATCCGTGAAAATGCCGTTATATTGACTGCCGTCGCTTTCAGTCCGCGCGCCGCGGCCCTGCATGCGGCCCTCGAAGAAATCACCTTCGTAACGCCAGCCGTCACTGGACTCCAAGACCCCTTTGCCATGGTACATCCCCCGGTGGAAGGAGCCTTCGTAACGTCCGCTGGGGGAGGTCAGCTGCCCTTGGCCCTCATAGAGGCCATGGTGAAAGCGGCCTCGATAGCGGGTGCCATCCACAAAAAACTGCTCGCCCAGGCCTTCGGCCAGGCCGTCTCTGAACGAGGCCCGCAGCCAGTTGCCATTGGCCCAATCGAGGCGCCCCTCACCTTGTAGGCGTCCGCGCTCCACATCGCCGTGGTAGACCGAGCCATCCGGCAGACGGATCTCGGCTGCCTGAGCGAAAGGGGCGGGAAGAATTACGAGGCTCATGGCGAGCCCCAGGGGAAGAAGCGCTCGGGTCGCCCGATAGGGCGGCCTTACCATCCAGAGGGAACGGCCCTGATGGATGCGGGCCGCCAGCCGGCGTGTGCCGGCTTTAACGGGATTCGAGACGAACCAGATGGCGTTCAAGGGTAGACGAATAGGGTTCAAGCAGGCGTTCGACACAGCTGGCACCTTCTGGACTCGCAATAGAGCGGATTCGGGCACGCTGGCGCAGCAGTTCATCATCGGCGATGCTGTGCTCGACCAGGAGCAGGTTGCGACTGTGCCGACTGAGTGCGATAGCGTTCCGGACCGTATCGTTATTGAGCAGCTCGGGCAGCTTCAGGTTCACCAGACGTTCGCCCTGCGTCAGACCCAGCTGCAGTTGCAGCGTGATCCCGCTGTCGGCTACTTCGACCTGAAGGGCATGGCCCAGCGCTCGCATGATTTCACCGCAGCACAAGGCATGAGTCAGATAATCATCTTCGCCCTGGGTTTCGTGGAAAAGGATCAGGCTGCCGCCATCGATGAGGCTATGCAGTTCACCCTTGTACAGCGAGGTGGCCTGCTCCAGGCAATCCCTGTAACGCTCCAGAAGACTGACCAGGCGCGCACGGGGCAGCTTGCGTAACTGTTCTTGAGACCCGAGCTGGATCGCCAGTACCGCGCTGGAAACGATATCGGGTTCTGACGCCATGGCCGGTGTAACGGGCTCGGCGGCTGCCGCTGTCTCTACAACTTCGTTTTCTGCCTCGTCCGGCATGACATCGGCAAAGGCGTCTTCGTCGAACTCGTCGTCACCGTCTTCGGTAGTCACCGGTGCTTTGGCCGGTTTCTTGGCGGCTGCGGCAGCCTTGCGTGGTGAGGTGGAGCGAACCTTGATACCGGCGCTTTCATCGAGGAACGGGTTGTCCTCGTCGCCTTCTACCGGAGCTGCTGCCTTGGTTTTCTTGGACGGTTTAACCGGCGCCGGTTTGGGTTTTTCCGGGACCAGCCGCGCCTGGAGCTGACGTGCCAAGTCACCAATTTCATCCTGACGACCAACGCTGGGAGCCGGATCATCCGGGTCACGCAGCCAGACGCGCAGCTCCAGCAGGGGCGTGGAAATGTTGCGGCCCAGGCGAAGGCTGAGAATCAGAGTCAGCATCAACAGGATAAGCGCCAACAATCCCATGTTTTGCAGGCTGATCACCATGGGTTGCTGGAACTGATTCATGTCCAGACTGATACGCAGCTGGCCAGTGGTCACGTCTTGAAACTTGATTGATGTGGAGTAGATGCCTTCCGCCTCGCCCAGAAGATTGCGCGTCGGGCGGGTGCCTGCTTCGGCCAGTACACGATTATCCGGGCTGAACACTGCCGCGTGGGCAACCAGCGGATTACGCGCCAGATTGCCCAAGAGCACGTTGAGGCTCAGCGTATCGTTGGATACCAGCAGCTCCGTCGCCGAGGCGGCCGTCTGGGTAACCAGCGTCTGGCCTACGGCATCGGCCTGCTGCTGCATGGCATGCCGGAACTGCAAGGCCACGACAACGGCATAGATCACCAGGGCGGCGATGACGAGAATAAGGCTATGGGAAACAATGCGGAGCGCGATAGGAACACGGCGCTGGCGCATTGCACGAAACAGCAGAACGAAGAAATTGTCGGGCTTGACGGTCGCGTGCCGGGTCACTGGTGAATTCTTTGGGCAAAAATGTGGGGCGAAGTATAACCAGCGACCAGAGGTCGTTAAAGCGTACTAACCGAGTCCGTCAACCACTCGTCTGCGTATGGGTGGTTCTGCACCGTTTTCGGAAACAGGTAGAATCGGGTTTTTGACCCCTTGGTGGAGGCTGCGCCTTGCGAGACATTCTTCTCATTACCAGCACCGGGTATGCCAGCCCCGGCTTGAGTGCTGCATTGACGAGCGTAGTGGCCGAGTCAGGCGCAGCGTTGCTGGATATTCGTCAGAGTCGTGTGCAGGGGGCCATAACACTTGCATTGCTCATCAAGTTGCCCGAAGGCGCTGATGCCGCTGCCTTGGGTGAAGCGCTCGAACTGCGCGCTGCGGCCGTGGGGGCCAGAGTGCACCTGGCTGCTCTGGATGCAGAGGCTTATGCCGCGTGGCAGGCCGACGAGTTGGCTCCTCGCCATATCCTGACGCTCATGGGACGCCAGCTGGACGCCCACCAGGTTCAACATGTGAGCGAACTTGTCGAGTCCCACGGTATGACCATTGAGCGTATCGAGCGGCTGTCGGCACCTGACGCCAGGGAGCGTGCTGCGCTGGAATTCACGCTGGCGGGTGAGCCGCAGGATCTGGAGGGGCTCAAGGCTGCCTTTTTCACTGCGACCCAGAACCTTGAGATGGATATCGGATTTCAGGCTGACACGTTGTTCCGCCGCCATCGGCGACTGGCCGTATTCGACATGGATTCAACATTGATCCAGGCGGAAGTCATTGATGAGCTGGCCAAGGCCGCTGGTATCGGGGAGCGGGTTGCCGCCATCACCGAGCGAGCCATGCGCGGTGAGCTCGATTTCAGGGCCAGCTTCAAGGAGCGACTCGCCCTGCTCAACGGCCTGCCTGAAACGGTACTCGAAGACATCGGTGCAGGGCTGCGTCTGACCGAAGGCGCCGAGCGACTGTTTTCCGAGCTCAAGCGATTGGGATACAAGACCGCCATCCTGTCCGGCGGTTTTACTTACTTTGCCCGTCAGATCCAGGCTCGGCTGGGCATCGATTATGTCTATGCCAACGAGTTGGAAACAGTGGACGGCAAGGTGACCGGTGTGGCGGTAGAGCCCATTGTGGACGCGCAGCGCAAGGCCGATCTGCTGCGTGAACTGGCCATGAAGGAAGGGCTGAGCCTTGAACAGACCATTGCCGTAGGGGATGGGGCAAACGACTTGCCTATGCTGGGTCTGGCCGGGTTGGGCGTTGCCTTTCGCGCCAAGCCGCTTGTGCGTCAGTCGGCGCGCCAGTCAATTACAACACTGGGTTTGGATGGCGTGCTGTATCTGCTGGGTGTCAGAGACCGAGACCACGTGCTTTGATCAGGCGCTGAAAGAAAAGCCGGCTATTGCCGGCTTTTTCATGTCTGTCGCTTATTCGTCCGCGACGAATTCATAGTTCATTGCCTGGCTGGGTTCCTGCAGGTAGTAACCCTGGATGTAATTCACACCGGACTGCCAGAGCGTTGCGAGGATCGTGGCGTTTTCAACGAACGGCACGATGCATAGCTTTTTATGCTCTTGAATGCCGCTAATGAGGTTTTTCAGCGTTTCCTGGTTTTCCGGATTGCCCAGGTCGCGGACATACGAGCCGTCTACCTTAAGGAAATCGATTGGAACCTGCTTGAGAATATTGAACGGCGCCAATGCACAGCCGAATTGACCCAGAGTGACGCGGTGCCCCAGCTTTTTAAGGCCGTTGGCCATGATCTTGGTCTGGTTGAGGTGAGCCAGGGCATTGGCTTCGCTGATTTGGAAGATCAGGGATTCAGCCGGTAAGCGAGCGGCCTGCAAGGCCGCCTGCAGCCAGAGCAGGAGTCTTGCGTCCTGTAGCGAGGCGGCGGACAGGTGAATGAACAGGCAGGTATCGTGCCCACGGGCGCGGTGGTCGACCAATACCTTGATGGCGTTATGGATTACCCATCGGTCTATCTTTGCACTTAGTCCGCTTTCTTCCGCTACCCGGAAGAACTCGGCCGGCGGTACTTCTTCGTTCTGAGTATTGTTCAGGCGGAGCAGCACTTCATAGTGCTCGCGGCTGTCACCACGCAGGCTGATGAGTGGCTGGAAGAGCAGGCGGAAACGGCTTTGTTCCAGCGCCTGTTGCACAATGGCAATCAGGCTGCCTCGGCTGGCCGCTGCGGCCAGTTCTTCTGCCGGGTCGTATCGTTTGATGGCATTACCGCCCTGTTTGGCAATCATCAGGGCGCAGCGGTGAGCGCGGTCCATGATTTCGTGCGCATTGACGGTCTGCTCATCAAGAGCCGTCAAGCCAATAGAATAGGAGGGTTGCAAGGCCCGCTTGTTGATTTCAATGGGCTGTGACACCGCTTGACGGAGCAGTGGTTTCAGGCGGCTTTCAAGCTGCTCGGCAGTGCTGCCCTGAACCAGGACGGCAAATGCATCGTCGCTGAACCGTGCAAGCAGCGCCGGCGGTACAAAGTGCTCTTTCAGCTGGTTGGCCAGGGCGGCCAGCAGCGCATCAATGTCGGAAATGCCGATTTCAGCGAGGATGGCCGCGTACCGGTCCAGCTGCAGGTAGGCGAAGCTGGCTGTCTGACCGTGCTGGACCACTTTCTCCATTTCCGCTTCCAGCGCCTCTATAAGCCGGGTGCGATTCAGCAGGCCGGTGACAGGGTCTACGCTGGTGGCTTCCCGCAACTTTTCTTCCAGCTCGGCATCGTTCTGGTTGCCGTCACGTATGACAACCTGAATGCAGGGCTCATCTTCGTAGGTGGCTGGAGAGAAGCTCATGTCCGCCGTGAAGGTAGAGCCATCGGCGCGCAAGCCCTGGCAGAGGAAGCGGGCTGTGCCGTTGGCTTCGGGATCGTTGGAGTATTGCTTGAGAAAATCGCGAAACGCCTGCTGATCATCGCTTGCCACCAGATCAATGACCGGCATCCCTTCCAGTTCTTCCACATCCGTATAGCCGAAGAGCTGCAGGTAAATGGGATTGGCATGAACATGCATCCCGTCATGGACATAGGCGATGGCATCTTCGGAGCTTTGCAAAAGCAATTGGCACCGTTTTTCTGCCTCATGCAGGGCTAGTTCGGCGGTGCGATAGGCACGCCGCACTTCCAGATTGCCAATCTCGCGCCGGGATACGAGCACGAGTCGTTCGTCTTCACCCAGCGGAACGGCATCCTGAGCCCCATTCAGTAACGCCTGGGTAATCGCGTCGGGCTCTTCAGGATCGACCAGCTGGATAACCGGAATATCCTTGGCCTGGCGCTTGATGGTCTTGAGCGCCTCGTGAGGAGAAAGCTCTTCACAGTTGGGCGCCGCAATGAGCAGGTCCCAACTCTGCTGAAGTGCAGCGGCCAGCTCGTCCGGCTCTGTGACGCACTGTGCCCGGGTTGCGCAGCCCGCATTTCGAAACAGACTTACCAGTCGCTCGGCTTCATTCTGTGACTCCTCAACAATGAGCAGGCGGATGGTCTTCTTTTCGATAGCCATAGGTCTACGTATGAACCCGGACAGTTAAAGCGGTTAATAATCGAAGAGGCTGGAATCTACAGAGACTTCCATAAGGAGTCAAAATCGTCCTCTGTATTGGAGGACGGTCCCTGGCTTCCCGGCCTGGGTGTTTCTGGCGTCGGTCGCGCCTGCTCCAGCAGACGATATTCGAAGACGCTGAAGCTAACGGTAGCATTTTGACGCCTTGTCAGCATGCCTTGTTGCTCGACTCCCTTCTGATTGATCTGAATCTTGCTGCCTTCCTGGAAGGGCAGACGCGGGGCAACGAGAGAGGGAGACTGGTCTATGGCCTTGATTTCAGGAAGCAGCAGGCCTCTCAGATATTGGCTGTGTTGCTCGGTCTTGCGAAGCAGCTGCAATCCACAGGGGCGAGCCGTAGGCGCCAGCAGCTCGACGCCCATCTGGGTGCCGCTGCCAGGGACCTGCCGTATCCAGCGAATGACTGCAATCCCCCAGCTGTTCTCGTTCAGGCCGCGCAGCCCCAGCACTTCACCCGCTTGCAGTTGGTCCGGCACTTCCCCAGGCCAGCTGACGCAGTAGCCGCCCGGACTGTGATTGACGATGGGCAGCGAGAAGAGGGGGTAGGTTTTATCCAGCTCAATCTGTTCGCTTTTCACATCCACAGGCGTGTCGTAGTGGATTTCCTCATGCGCGTCCAAACTTGTATTGTGCTCGGCATCGAAGGCCAGTGACCATACATCCGACGTCTTCTCGGCCGGGGCAAAGTCCGGCTTGGACTTGGGCGGTTCCGGCAAGTTGAGCGTCTGGGCAAAGGCTACGCGACCCGAAAGGTGATAGTGCAGTGCACTCATGCCAATGCAGATCTCCAGACGTCCTTGACCCGGGGTGCGCTGAAAGGCCCGGTCGGATTCCTGGCCCCATGCCGCGCGCAGGTGTTGCAGCAGGTCCGTGCTGATGTCCGGCTGCACTGGCAGGCGTGCACGGCTGCGCTCTTCCGGCGGCAATGCCAGATAATCAGAAATCTGGCTGACCAATACCTGTGTTGACAGGCCTAGCAGGCCGCTCAGGCTGGCCTCCTTGAGGAGGGTTCGGTAACGTGGCGGCGCATCGATCTGAGGTGCGACTACAAACAGTACGCCTGGCTGGTCAGCGGGTTTTATCTGCACGAGATTTGCCCATTGATCGAGGTACTCGACCAGCTGGGCAATCTGACGCTGGCGCATCTGGTTACACCGCGCTGCCCCAAATAGCAGCGGGACAGCATAGGCCTCTTGCAAACTCTGGCCGTCAGGGCGCGTCAGTAGGTCGTCCCGTACACGCTGGCCCTGCAGGTTGAGACGCAGGGCGATCTGGAAGAGCTGATGCAGCTCCAGCCAGAGATGATCGGCTGCTGGGGTATACAATTGGGCTGCGCGAATCAGCGGGCCGTAAAGGCCTTTCATGGCGCGCTGTAGGGCCAATGGCAACAGGCTGGCCCGATCACGCGAGGGCGTATTGAGTTCGTCGACCACCACCAACTTGTAGCCTGCCGCCATATGGTTCTGTAGCGCCTGACACAGGTTGGCTACCTTGCGTGAGCGCTCGTCCAGCACAATGGGCTGGTCAAGAACATGGCGTTCGAGCATGACACACGTCCGGTTCACTTCCGGTCGCAATAACTCAAGCATGCGCAGACGTTGATCGTTCGACTGGATCAGCTGGTTGATTTCCAGCATCCCCTGGTACAACAGACGCGCCACTTCCCCGAGCTTTGCTCGCGGCAATTGGTCCAGCCAGCGTTTCAATCCGGCGGGGCTGGCTTCGCAGAACGTAAGGCTCCGCTGCGTGGGCGTCGGTACCCGCAGCAACTGCTGAGGGCCTTTACTATCCATTGACTGTCGGTTCTCCAGACTGAGCGGCGATAACAGTCATTATCCCCAATATTCAACTACTGGACGCCAGCGGTATCGGGCTAGCGTCCCTGTGTCGCAGGTATCAGACGTCTCCCAACAGAGGCTCGATAACCTCGGCGACCTTGGGCGAGCCAATCTGCTGTCCCATATTGACCGTGCTGAAGGCGCCTAGCTCCTGAGCCCAGTTCACTTGATCAGGGCCAAACAGGACGATAACCGTGGAGCCCAGCTTGAAACGGCCCATTTCTTCACCTTTTTCCAGATGAATGGGCACACGTGCCGCTTCGTCGTAACGTGTTGTTTTCAACATGCGCTTGGGTGGTGTCACCATACCGGCCCAAACGGTCTCGATACTGGCCACGATCATGGCACCGACCAGAATCATGGCCATCGGACCGCGTTCGGTATCGAAGATGCACACGACACGCTCATTGCGGGCAAACAATTCCGGAACGTTCTCGGCGGTCAGGTGATTGACCGAAAAGATTCGCCCGGGTACATACACCATCTCTTTCAGCGTGCCGGCAATAGGCATGTGTACGCGGTGATAGTCCTTGGGCGATAAGTAGATCGTCGCGAACGATCCACCCATGAACGGTGCAGCCCGTTGGGCATCACCACCTACAAGCTCCAGCAGACTGTAGCTATGCCCCTTGGCCTGGAAAATGCGGCCATGCTCGACCTGACCGATCTGGCTGACTTCGCCGTCGCTCGGGCTGACAATGGCTGTCGGATCTTCCGGTAGCGGACGTGCATCTGGCTTTAAGCTGCGGGTAAAGAATGCATTGAAGTTTTCGTATGCCGTCAGGTCTTCGACCTGAGCCTGGCGCATATCCACGTCGTAGCGACGAGCAAACCATGCCGTCAGGGCATTCTTGAACCAGGGCATCCGGCACTCGGCGAAGCCGCCAATCAACCGTGACAGGAAGTGATGAGGCAGTACGTGCTGGCTAAGAATGAACAGGCGGTCTTTCAAATTCATGGTGTGTCCTTGAGCGGCAATATATGAAGCGTGAACCCGCGGGCGAGGCCAGACAAGGCAAAACAGAAAAGGCCGGGTCAGATTGCCGTGACCCAGTTCTCGTTTCATTGTACAGCTATTCGGCTCGCTGCTGGAAACCTGCTATCAGCGTTCGACCGGTGTATCCGGATGATTTCCCCATTCTCCCCAGGAGCCGGCATAACCCTTGATTCGGGGGTAACCCAGCGCCTTGGCGACCAGATAGGTAAATCCCGAGCGGTGGTGCGTCTGGCAATGGGTAATCACTTCCTTGTCGGGCGTGATCCCCAAGGCATTAAGTGTTTCGGCCATATCGCTGCGGATACGTAGGCTACGTGCCGGGTCCATGCCGGCCGTCCACTCGAAATTGATGGCGCCCGGGATATGCCCGCCCTTGGCTGCTAGGACTTTTTCGCCTCGATATTCCTGTGGCCCGCGTGCATCCCAGATGGCCAGATCTTCCGCACCCAGGCGGCTCTGCAGATACTCACGCGTTGCAGTAGGCTCATCATGCAGCGTGAGGTTGACCGGCGTATCCACCGGCGGTGGCACATCCTGCGTCAATGGCAGGCCCGCTTCGACCCAGGCATGACGGCCGCCGTTAAGGTAATGGTAGCGGTGATGACCGATCACATCCAGCAACCAGATAAAACGTCCTGCCCAGCCACCGCCTTCGTCGTCATACACGACATAAACGGCCTCAGGGCGATGGCCCAGTTCGCTGAACAATATTTCCAGGTCGGCTTTTTCAGGGAGAAGCCCTGGCGCTGGAGGTTTGCCCAGTTGTGTACGTTGGGGCGCAACGAAGTGGGCGCCGGGCACATGCCCCTCGGCATAATGCGCAGCGCTGGATAGATCGACCAGAATCAGCTCCGGCGTGTCGAGGCGGGCGGCAAGGTCGGCAGGCTCGATCACGAGCGGCAGGTCTGTAAAGGACATATCAGGTCATCCGGTCTGAAATCATGGGTTCGATTGTAGCGATCATGTAAGCCGTTGGGCGTAATTCATCACGCCACGCTCAATGCAGGTAACGGTTTTGTTGATAGCCTGCTGGTCACGCTCGGAAAACGGCTCGCCTCCGTTGTCAATGATAGTCAGCATCGAAACGCGACCTTTGCTGCCCATCGAGCGCAGCACCATGTGTGAGTGTGGAAACAGGGCTTGCAGATTACCGGGCAGGTGAGGGCGAAACTGCGCGCTGTTCTCCGGAGTAATACGAAGTTGGGCGGGATCGCTCATCAGCTTGCGCAGCAGGGGATGATTGTTGATAGGCAGCTGAAGCCCCTTGGCTGCTTCGGGCAGGCCATGGATGCCTTGGGCCATGAGCACTGTCTGGTCCGCATCGGGTGTCAGCAGGAGCAGGCGTGGCAGGCCGGTTGCCGCCAAGGCATCCCTGGCGCAGGCTGTCAGTTGAATACCATTGGTAAAGGGGCTGGGCGTCTTTACCAGTTCGGCACAATATCGGCGCCACGCGTCTAGTCCATCGCCTGTCGTTTGGTTATTGGCCGCGGCTGATTGGGTGTCAGGCGCGGCCTTCCTGTTTGACTGCAGGCGTCTTGCATCCCAGGGCCAGATCAGGGCTTCGGCCGGATGCCAAAGGCCTGGAATGAACTGTTGGCGAGCATGCTGCGCGGCGGCCTGATGGGTGACCTGCTGAATATGATCCAGTGACTCATGCATATAGAGGCCGACCAGCCGTTGCCAGCGGAGGATGTGCGGGTTGCTCCAGCTCTGGTGGGCGGCCACGGCCAGGCCATTCGCCAACAAAATTGTGTTGCCGGGCTGGGTGAGCCACCGACGTAGCGGCAAGTCCTCATCCAGGCGCTGTTGCTGCTGAAGAGGATGGGCATCGTTGTGGGCAATGTGCAGCGCCTTGACCAGCCGGCGACGATCTTTCACCAGCAGGCGATATCCGTCTACAACCCAGGCGGGCAGGCTCCAGCGCTCGGCTAGGGTCAGGCACAGGTCCAGAAGGGGTACGCCAAGCAGCTCCTGCTCGACCGTGATGGCCGGCTCGTTGTTGCCCAGTACCCGCTGCTCCCATTCTTCCCAGAGCTCTGGATAAGCCTGAGCCAGTGGCCACACGGGCGCCAGGAACAGAAGCGTAGAGAGACGAACCTCTTGGCGCAGGCGGGCCAGGGTATTGCCGAAGAGGCCATTGGCCTGCGCCATGGCGTGTTCGCTGATCAACAGGAGCTGCGAGAGGGCTGGCGAGTATTTCTCTTTAGCTTCCGACGGAAGTGCCGATAACAGGTACTCAGCGGGACCCAGCCCGAGCCGGCTCAAGGCTACTTCCAGCGAAACCGCAGGATTCTCCCGGCCAAGCTGGCTTCGGTTGGACTCCCTGAGCAGCACCAGCGACAGGATCGGTGACTGAAGCGCCACCTCGGCAATTTCAGGAACGGTCTTGTTGCCATTGGCAAGAGCCCTGCGGACATCTTCCTTGACTTCCTGGGGTACGGATAAACGTACGCTTTCCAGCCTTTTCAGCCAGGCGTCGAGCGTATTTGGACGAGCGGTAGTAATGGACATAGAGAGCTCGCATGAATGGCTTACAGAAATACCTACAGTCTGGCGCAGATTATCCGATAACTAAATCAGCAGCCTCTTTGTGGGCCCTTGTTTAACTAGAAGTGTTTGAAAATCATGGTCAAGATCATCGGCATTATCGTTGTCATCGGTAGCATACTCGCAGGCTTTGTGCTGTCGGGCGGCAGTATCATGGCTCTCGTGCATCCTTACGAAGTGCTGACGATTGGTGGCGCTTCGTTGGGTGCCTTTTTACAGGCCAACTCGGGCAGCACCTTCAAGATCGTGTTTAAGAAGTCTTTGTCCATGTTTGGTCATCGCTTCACTCATGCGTACTACCTGGACGTGCTCAAGCTACTCTACGAAATCCTCAACAAGAGCCGTCGTGAGGGCATGATGTCCATTGAGGGCGATATTGAAGAGCCTAACGAAAGCCCGATCTTCAGCAAATACCCTGCCATCCTCAAAGATGCACGGATGACAGCCTTCATCACTGATTATCTGCGTCTGATGTCGTCTGGCAATATGGCTCCGCACGAGTTGGAAGGGTTATTCGACATGGAGCTGAATAGCACCAAGGCTGACCTTGAGCACCCTTCTCATGCCGTAGCCAAGATCGCCGACGGTATGCCAGCCATGGGTATTGTGGCAGCGGTACTGGGTATCGTAATTACCATGGGCCTGTTGGCCGAAGGGGACACCATCAAGATTGGTGCGAGCGTAGGTACCGCCCTGGTAGGTACTTTCCTGGGTATTCTGGCGTCCTACGGCTTCTTTGCACCCTTGGCGGCCTCGCTCGAGCATGACGCCAAGGAAGAACTGAACGTTCTCGAGTCCATCAAGGCCACCCTGGTTGCTTCCGCATCGGGCATGCCGCCAACCGTGGCTGTCGAGTTCGGTCGTAAAGTCCTGTATCCCGCCCATCGCCCAAGCTTCATCGAGCTTGAGCAAGCAATGCGCGGCGCGTGAGGTTAAGCCGTCATGGATAACAACCAGCCCATTATCATAAAGCGCGTCAAGAAAGTTGAAGGCGGGCACCATGGCGGCGCCTGGAAGATTGCCTTCGCCGACTTCATGACAGCCCTGATGGCGTTCTTCCTGGTGATGTGGCTGTTGATTTCGACCACTCCCGAGCAGCGGATCGCCATTTCAGGCTACTTTCAGGACCCGATCGGGTTTACGGAAAGCGGAAGTCCTTATGTGATCGACCTTGGCGGTACGCCAACACCGTCTCCCAATCAGACGCTGAACCCGACGATGGAAAACGACCCCAAGACGCCGGATTCACCTGATAGCACTGATGAGGAGCAGATCGACCAGACTACCAAGCCGAGTCCGGCTGATGCGGGCGGCATTGATGCTCAGCAGGCCGAGAACATCGCGGAGAAGATCGACAAGGAGCGCCTGCAACTGCTCCTGCAGGAATTGCAGAACAAGATCAACGAGAACCCGGATCTGCAGCGTTTCAAGGATCAGATCCTGCTCGAGATCACTCAGGACGGCCTGCGTATCCAGATCGTCGATGCGGAAAATCGGCCGATGTTCGACTCGGGCAGTGCTGAGCTGAAGATGTACTTCGAGAATATCCTGCTGGCCATGGCGGATACGATCAAGGAAGTTCCAAACAAGATCAGCATCAGCGGTCACACCGATGCCAAGCCGTTCGTAGGGAAGGGATACTACGGCAACTGGGAACTGTCGGCTGCTCGTGCCAATGCGGCCCGTCGAGCGCTGGTGGCAGGTAGTTACCCAGAGAACCAGGTGGCCCGTGTAGTAGGGTATGCCTCGTCGGCACTGTTCGATCGCAAGGACCCGCTCGATCCGGTCAACCGTCGTATCGACATTGTTGTTCTGACCAAGAAGGCTCAGAAGGCCATCGAGGGTGACAATGGCGGCCAAGCCGATACCCCGCCGGCCGCGACTCCGGACCAGGCTCCGGCAGGCAGCGACACGGGTGCCTCGACCGGTAACCCCGGCAGCGTGAAGGCTACGAGCAATCTGGCCAACCCGCTCAAGGGCATCGACCTGAAGAAGGAAATCAACGCCTTCGACGACGGTGCGCTGCAAATGAGCCCGCCGCCTAAGCCCTAGCGGTAAAGAGGGCCTGCCCGGACCTAGTACTCAGGTTCGGGCAGGCTGGCGATAATGTGACGGTAACTGGCCATGCGTTGAGGGTGAATTCGACCCTCTTCCTGCGCCGCCAGAAAAGCACAGCCCGGCTCCCGGTCGTGCTTACAGTCACGGAAGCGGCAATGCCCGATAAGGTCGGCGAACTCAATAAAGCCGGCTTCCACATCCTGACGGCTTACATGACCCAGGCCGAACTCGCGGATACCGGGTGAGTCGATCAGATCGCCGCCGCCCGGGAAGTGGAACAGGCGGGCCGTGGTGGTCGTATGCGTTCCTTTGCCGGTTATCTCGGACAACGCCCCGACACGCGTGTCCACGCCCGGCAACAAGGCGTTTACCAGCGATGATTTGCCTACACCGGACTGCCCTACGAAAACACTGATGTGTCCATCGAGCGTCTCTTTCAGCTTGTCCAGGCTCAGGCCGTTCAACGCCGATACTTCGAGCAAGGGGTAGCCCAGGTTGTTGTAGATGCCCAGCAGGTTATCCATCCGCTCGGCATTACTTTCATCGATCAGATCAGCCTTGTTCAACAGTAGAATAGGCTGAATGCCGGCATGCTCGGCTGCGACCAGATAGCGGTCGATCAGGTTGCTGTGGGGCTCGGGAATCGGCGCAAATACAATGATCAATCGATCGACGTTGGCCGCAACTGGCTTCAGGACCCCCCGCATGTCGGGACGGCACAGCTCCGAAATTCGAGGCAGTTGGGCGACGATAACGCCAATGCCCTGATTACCCGCCCGCCAGACTACCCGGTCTCCCGTCACCAGAGCTGGCAGGTTGGCGCGCAAGTGGCAGCGCTGGAGCTGGCCGTCTTCGCCCTCCACCTCTACCTGTACACCAAAGTGGGCAATGATCCGACCCTTCAACTCCGGGCCCAGGTCGCCACCCTCAAGCTCTTCGATCAACCGGGACTCCCGGCGCTCGGCGCGAGCCGCACGTTCGGTCTGAATCTTTTCAATACGCCAGCTTTGCCGGCGAGTGAGGTGGCGTTTGGCCATTAAGTAGCTCGATAAACCTGAAGTAAAGATAAAGTCTAACAGGCGGTTCGCCTGCCGGGGCAGAGATCGTCCAGCGGTCGGATCTTGGCTAGACTGCACAGCATTATCCGCTGTTATGACTTGGCCATATGCTCGACACCTTACGCCGCCGATATCCCGCTATCCTTGCATTACTGGTGCAGGTGCTTGCACTGCTTGTTACCTGGATTGTTCTACAGGTTGGTCTGGTTACGCTCCATTACCGCGCACCGTTGATCGGTGCGGCGTGCCTGCAAGGGGTCCTGGCCGCAGCGATTGGGCAGTGGATGGGCCTGCACCGCTGGTGGCTCTTCATCAATCTGGCTTTCGTACCAGCCCTGGTTGCCTTCGCCGGTTATGCCATTCCCGGTTGGGTCTTTCTCGCAGGATTTTTCGTTATTCTGCTCTTGAACTGGAACAGCCTGACCGAACGGGTTCCGCTCTATCTGACCGGGCATGAGACACAGCGAAAGCTCAGTGAGCTGATAGCTGAACGATCAGACAAGGTGTCTTTCATCGACCTGGGAAGCGGTCTGGCCGGAACGCTCGTCTATCTGTCGCGTTTACACCCTAAGAGCCATTTTACGGGCGTCGAGACCGCGCCGATGAGTTTTCTGCTCTCCTGGCTGCGCTGCCTACCGCGGCGTAACTGTCGGATTCGTTATCAGAGCCTCTGGAAAGTCGATCTGGCTGAATACGATGTCGTCTACTGTTTTCTCTCGCCCGCCCCAATGCCTGACCTATGGAAAAAAGCGCAGGCCGAAATGCGTCCGGGTGCGCTGTTTGTCAGCAACACGTTCGAGATTCCGGGTGTGCCTCCCCGGCAGGTCATCGAGCTGAATGACTGGCGCCAGTCGAAAATTCTCATCTGGCAACGCTGACGGCGTGGCGCAAGGCCAGCCGAGCTGTATTTATTCCGCTAAACTGCCTGCATTGCTTAAGGAGTATTGCCATGCAGAATGACCAGAACCTGATCTGGATCGACCTCGAAATGACCGGCCTGGATCCGGATAACGATGTGATCATAGAAATGGCCACCATCGTGACGGACAGTGAGCTGAACACCTTGGCCGAAGGTCCGGTCATCGCGATTCATCAGCCGGACGAGATTCTGAACGGCATGGACGAGTGGAACACACGTCAGCACGGCCAGTCAGGCCTGACCCAGCGGGTCCGCGAAAGCACCATCAGCATGGCGGAGGCCGAGCGCCAGACCCTGGCCTTCCTCGAGCAGTGGGTGCCGGCGCGCAAGTCGCCCATTTGCGGAAACAGCATTTGCCAGGACCGCCGCTTTCTTTATCGGCACATGCCGCAGCTGGAAGCCTATTTCCACTATCGCAACCTGGATGTTTCAACCCTGAAAGAGCTGGCGGCGCGATGGGCTCCTCATGTCCGTGATGGCGTAAAGAAGACCGGCAGTCATCTGGCGTTGGACGATATCCGTGACTCCATTGAGGAGCTGCGCTACTACCGCAAGCATTTCATCAAGGTCTAGGCATAGCCGTGACGACCCAGCGCCCACTCCACATGTTCACGTACAAGTGGGGATGGGTGTTGCTGGTGCACCTTCAATGCTTCGACCACCGGAATGCTGGTAGGCGCGTTGCCCAGCGCCACCGCCAGGTTGCGCAGCCAGCGCTCGTAGCCTGCCCGGCGCAAGGGCGAACCCTCCGTACGGCTTAGAAATTCGTCTTCCGTCCAACGAAATAGCGTCACCAGATCACTGTTGTCCAAGTTATGCCGTGGCTGGAAGTCCGGTTGCGCGGTGGGCTTGGCGAATCGGTTCCAGGGGCAGACAATCTGGCAGTCATCGCAGCCAAAGACCCGGTTGCCGATCAACGGGCGCAATTCCTCGGGAATCGAGCCCTTGAACTCGATCGTCAGGTAGGAAATGCAGCGCCGCGCATCCAGTACATAGGGGGCAACAAACGCCTGTGTCGGACAGATATCCATGCAGGCGCTGCACCGGCCACAGTGATTGCTGGGATGAGGCTCATCGATAGGTAAGGGTAGGTCGGTAAAGAGTTCTCCCAGAAAGAAATAACTGCCTGCCTTGCGGTTGAGTACCAGCGTGTTCTTGCCGATCCAGCCCAGGCCGGCCTTTTCCGCCAGCGCCTTCTCAAGCACAGGGGCGCTGTCGACGAATGCACGGTAGCCGAACGGGCCGATCGTGGCTTGAATACGTTCGGCCAGCTGTTGCAGCCGTTTGCGGATCAGTTTGTGATAATCGCGGCCCAGAGCGTAGCGAGAGATATAGGCGTGTGCAGGGTCCGCCAGTCGCTTCGCCATGTCGGTATCACCCGGCAGATAGTCCATGCGAAGCGAAACGATCCGTAGCGTGCCTGGCACCAGTTCGTCCGGGCGCGAACGTTTTTGCCCGTGTGCGGCCATATAGTCCATCTCGCCGTGATAGCCCGCGGCCAGCCAGCGCTCGAGGTACGCTTCGTGGTCGCCCAGCGCTACACCGGTAATGCCGGTCTGCTGAAAGCCCAGCTCGCGACCCCATTCCTTGATGGAGGCTGCTAGCGTATCGAGATCGAGTGCGTAAGAAGACATGACGTGTTTAAGTTACTGACGAGAACCTATTTTGCCAGACCTTGGAGCTTGGTATCGCATGCACGACGAACTGCCGCTTTCCCTCTATAGCGCTGCGCAGGTACGAGCGCTCGACGCGCGTCTGATCGAATCGGGTACTTCCGGTTTCGAACTTATGCACCGTGCCGCGCGAGCCGCCTGGCGGTCCCTGCGTCAACGCTGGCCCGATGCCGGTGCACTGACTGTTTTTGCCGGGGGCGGTAATAATGGCGCAGACGGTTATCTAATCGCCTCGCTTGCTCAGCGGAGTGGCTGGCCGGTAAACGTGTATTACCTGAGCGACCCTGAAAAGCTCGAAGGCGATGCGGCCAAGGCATATATGGAGGCCAAGGGTACCGGTATCAACCCGGAGCCTTGGCGAGCGGGCGTAAAGCTGACAGGCGTTGTAGTGGACGCCATGCTGGGTACCGGCTTTTCCGGCGAGGTACGTGAGCCGTATGCCAAGGCCATCGAGCAGATCAATAGCTGCGACCTTCCGGTCGTGGCCGTCGATATTCCCTCGGGGCTTAACGCTGATACAGGCTTTGTCAGGGATCAAGCCGTCAAAGCCAACCTTACCATTACCTTTATCGGTCTCAAGCTCGGGCTGTTCACAGGCAATGGGCCTGACTACTGCGGCAGTATCGAGTTTGCCGCCCTGGTTGAGGAACCCCAGAACCCTGCCGATGCCATGGCGCAACGGCTGGCGCCCCGTAATCTGCCCAAGCTTAAGCCGCGTAAGCGCAGCTCGCACAAGGGTAACTTTGGCCATGTGTTGGTCATTGGAGGGGATGAGGGCACTGGCGGCGCTGCGCTCATGACCTCCGAGGCAGCGCTCCGCTGCGGCGCCGGCATGATTTCCCTGGCTACGCGACCTTCGAATGTGGCGCCTGTGCTGGCACGTCGACCTGAAGTGATGGTGGCAGGTGTCGAGTCCGCGGGTAAAGTCATTGCCCTTGCAGAAAAAGCCGATGTCCTGGCCGTCGGGCCTGGTCTGGGGCAGGGCGCCTGGAGCCGCAGTGTGATCAGCGTGGCGGCGTCCCGAGAAGTACCTCAGGTATGGGATGCCGATGCGCTCAACCTGCTGGCCAGCCAGGCGGTCACCAAGCCCAGGGGCGAGTGGATCATGACCCCTCACCCAGGTGAGGCTGCGCGCCTGTTGCGCAGCGATATTGCCACGATTCAGAGTCGACGCCCGGCCGCAGCCCGAAAGCTGGCGGAGCACTATGGCGCAGTGGTGTTGCTCAAAGGCCTCGGGACCCTTATTGCTGCACCGGATGGCCGCATGGCGCTTTGTGGGCGTGGTCACCCGGCGATGTCTACTGGTGGCGCAGGCGATGTGCTCACAGGCATTATTGCTGCCTTACTGGCACAACACCTCTCGGTGTTCGATGCTGCCTGCCTGGGCGCCTGGCTACATGGCCGTGCAGGAGAGCTGCTGGGACAGCATGGTCGAGGACTGGCTGCCAGTGATTTACCCGATACCGTTCGTCAGCTTTTAGAGAGTTACAATCCATGTCTGCAGTAACGCCTTCGTCCGAGACGATAACCCTGTTCGCGCCTGACGAGGACGCCATGACAGCCCTGGGCAGCATGATAGCCCAGGCCAGCGGCGGCCGTGGAACGCTTTATCTTCACGGAGACCTCGGAGCCGGCAAGACGACCTTGTCACGCGGCATCGTGCGGGGTCTAGGCCATACAGGTGCGGTCAAGAGCCCTACCTTTACGCTGGTCGAGCCGTACGAGATCGGTGAGATCCGGGTCTACCATTTCGATCTGTATCGTCTGGCTGATCCGGAAGAACTCGAGTTCATGGGAATCCGGGATTACTTCACCGGTGATGCCCTTTGTCTGATCGAATGGCCTGAACGGGGCATGGGGCTTTTGCCAAAGCCGGACCTGGACATTACCATTACGCCGCATGCGGGCGGCCGTAACGTGCAGTTGGTTTTTCAAGGCTCACATGGTGATGCCTGGCGTGCCGCCCTATCCACAGGAGTTTGATGCAAATGGGGTGGGGGAAGCGTGTACGCCTGGGATGGGCAACGTTGGGAGTCATTTTGTGTTGTCTGACCAGCCAGGTGTTGGCGGCGTCAGATATCAAGGATATGCGTGTCTGGCGTGCGCCGGACAATACGCGCCTGGTATTCGATTTGTCAGGGCCGGTCAAAGCCAATGTCTTTACTCTGACGTCGCCCAACCGGATCGTCATTGATGTCAGCGGAGCCAAACTGGCGACCAAGCTCAACGAGGCTCGCCTGAAGGGTACACCGATTACCGGACTGCGCTCGGCCCAACGCTCAGCCGACGAGCTGCGCATGGTGCTTGATGTGTCCCAACAGGTTACGCCCAAGAGCTTTACGCTTGCGCCTAATCAGCAGTACGGAAATCGTCTGGTAGTCGATCTGTTCGATCAGGGCGCGGACCTGTCATCTGATATTCCCGCGACGCCTACGCCGGGTGAGCCATCTGCGCCGGTAACCCCTGCGCAGCCTAAGGTCACCGTGCCGGCTGGTCCCTCTGGCAAGCGCGACATCATTGTAGTGATCGACCCTGGTCATGGCGGTGAAGACCCTGGTGCAATTGCCAAGGGTGGCGGCCTTTATGAAAAGAACATCACGTTGGCCATCGGGCGAAAACTGCAAGCCCAGATCAATAGCATGAAGGGCTTCAAGGCCGAGCTGACCCGTACGGGTGACTATTACATCCCCTTGCGCAAGCGTACCGAGATAGCGCGTAAGAAAGGGGCTGATCTGTTTGTGTCCATTCATGCCGACGCAGCGCCCAACCGAACCGCCTCGGGTGTATCGGTATTTGCGCTTTCTCAGCGGGGCGCCACGTCTGAAACAGCGCGCTGGCTGGCAGACACTGAAAACAGCTCAGACCTTGTAGGCGGGGTGGGCAGTGCTCTGGACAACAAGGATCAGATGCTTGCCGGTGTTTTGCTGGATCTGTCCATGACCTCTACCATGTCCGCAAGTCTGGATGTCGGGCAGAAGGTTCTGGCCAACATCGGGCAACAGACCAAGCTCCTGCATAATCGCGTGGAGCAGGCTGCCTTCGTGGTGTTGAAATCGCCGGATATTCCTTCGATCCTGGTTGAAACCGGGTTCATCTCGAACCCGACCGAGTCCGTCAAGCTTGCAACGGCCTCACATCAGGAATTGCTGGCACGGCAGATCCGCAGCGGTATTTCCACGTACTTCCAGAAGAGTCCGCCGCCAGGTACATACCTGGCCTGGCTGCGTGACCAAAAAGCACAGCAAGTGGCAACCGGCTCGCGCTAAAATAGCGAGATGCCTACGCCATAGCGGTTCGAATCGGCCGGCTGCCACTGCCTCGGGCAGCGCGGCCGGTTTCGTTTTGGAACTGCTTTCCATTCGACTCTCAGACCAGCCTGGCTAATTCCATGACTGAACTTCGTCGTATTCAACTGCTCAGCCCACGTCTGGCTAACCAGATTGCCGCCGGCGAGGTGGTTGAGCGCCCGGCCTCGGTAGCCAAGGAACTGTTGGAAAACAGTCTGGATGCCGGGGCACGCCGTATCGACATTGATGTCGAGCAGGGCGGTGTCAAGCTGCTGCGAATCAGGGACGATGGTAGCGGTATTCCTTCTGTCGACCTGCCTCTGGCGCTGGAGCGCCATGCGACCAGCAAGATCTATAACCTGGATGAACTTGAGCATGTCATCAGCCTGGGCTTTCGAGGAGAAGCGCTTGCCTCGATCAGCTCGGTCTCGCGCCTGACCCTTACATCACGCCACCAGGATGCCGATCAGGCGTGGCAGGTCGAGACCGAAGGGCGAGAAATGCACTCATCAGTCAAACCGGCCGCGCATCCGCAAGGCACCACGGTCGAAGTGCGCGACCTTTTCTTCAATACACCGGCGCGTCGTAAATTCCTGCGTTCGGAAAAAACTGAATTCGATCATCTGCAGGAAGTTATCAAGCGCCTGGCCCTGGCCCGCTTTGACGTGGGGTTCAATCTTCGCCACAACGGCAAGAGCATTCTAGCCCTGCGTGAGGCTACGGATGATCTTACTCAGGCCCGCCGTGTCGCGGCGGTCTGTGGACCGAATTTTCTGGAGCAGGCCCTGCCTATTCAGAATGAGCGCGGCGAGCTGCGCCTGTGGGGATGGGTTGGTATGCCGACCTTCTCTCGCAGCCAGGCGGACCTGCAGTACTTCTATGTGAATGGTCGCATGGTGCGCGACAAGCTGGTTGCGCATGCTATCCGTCAGGCCTATCGCGATGTCCTCTATAACGGGCGGCACCCTGCATTCGTGTTGTTTCTCGAACTCGACCCAGGCGTGGTGGATGTGAACGTACATCCCACCAAGCATGAAGTTCGGTTCCGGGATACGCGGATGGTGCATGATTTCCTTTACGGCACCTTGCACCGTGCGCTGGCCGATGTGCGTCCGGACGATCAGGTGACGGCACCGGCATCGGCTGTTACCGTGCCGCCTCGCACCACAGGCTCCGCTGCAGGAGAATTTGGTCCCCAAGGTGAAATGAGTCTGGCGGCGCATGCACTGGAAAGTAGCCAGCCTGCGCCTGCATCGTATCGCATCGAACCGGCCATGCCGGAAACATCGCCACGGCCAGTTGCTGGCGGTGGTTCTGGTGGAAGCTACGGCGGCTCCGGCAGCTATTCGGCCAAGCCGGCATACCCTACCCAGAGTGTGGCCGAGCTGCAGGGAGCCTACCAGACCTTTTTTGCTCCGTTGCCTTCTGCGGCCAGTAGTACAGGAGCTATGCCGGCTGCCTTGCCGGAAAGCCAGGGGGATATTCCTCCGTTGGGCTATGCCCTGGCTCAGCTCAAGGGCATTTATATCCTGGCGGAAAACGCTCACGGTCTAGTGCTGGTCGACATGCACGCTGCTCATGAGCGTATTACCTATGAGCGTCTGAAGGTTGCCATGGCCAGTGAAGGCTTGCGTGGGCAGCCACTTCTGGTGCCTGAGTCATTGGCGGTCAGCGAGCGAGAGGCCGATTGTGCAGAAGAACATGCCCAATGGTTTTCCAGGCTGGGCTTTGAGCTGCAGCGGCTGGGACCGGAAACCCTTGCCATCCGGCAGATACCTGCGCTGCTAAAACAGGCCGAAGCAGGTGATCTGGTTCGAGATGTTCTAACAGATCTTCTGGAGTACGGCACGAGTGATCGTATCCAGGCGCATATCAACGAACTGCTGGGCACCATGGCCTGTCACGGCTCCGTCAGAGCCAACCGGCGTTTGACAGTGCCTGAAATGAACGCTTTGCTACGGGATATGGAGATCACCGAGCGAAGCGGCCAATGCAATCATGGTCGACCCACATGGACGCAGATGGGCCTTGATGATCTCGATAAATTATTCCTGCGTGGCAGGTAATCGACGTTGCATGACGCGGCGTCGACTTTCATGAGAGTTTCCATGTCTTTTCCACCTGCCATTTTTCTGATGGGCCCTACAGCCTCCGGCAAGACCGATCTAGCCCTTGAGCTTGCCAAGGTTCTGCCATGCGACTTGATCAGTGTCGACTCGGCGCTGGTGTATCGTGAGATGGATATCGGTACGGCCAAGCCCTCGAAAGCACTTCTGGAGGCTTTTCCCCATCGTCTGATCGACATCCGCGAGCCCAGCGAGACCTATTCGGCAGCTGATTTCTGTGCCGATGCCCGTCAGGCAATGGCAGACATCACGGCGGCAGGGCGTATTCCTCTGCTGGTAGGCGGCACCATGCTGTATTTCAAGGCGCTCCTTGAGGGGTTAGCGGACATGCCCAGCGCCGATCCAACCATTCGTGCCGAAATCGAAGCCGTTGCGGCAGAGCAGGGGTGGGGTGAGGTTCATCGGCAACTGGCAGAGGTCGATCCTGAGTCAGCGGCGCGCATCCATCCCAATGACCCCCAGCGCCTGACCCGTGCACTGGAAGTCCATCGCGTCAGTGGAATGACGATGACCGAGCATCGGGAGCGTCAAAGACAAGGAAATGCAGATTCCGACGCGCCGTTTGTCGCACATTTCCCGTATACTGCCGTTCATCTGGCTATTGCTCCTCAAGAGCGTGCGCTATTGCATGCGCGAATAGCCCAGCGTTTCCGCCACATGCTGGAACAGGGCTTTGTCGATGAGGTCTCACGTCTACGGGCGCGAGGTGATTTGCAGCCTGAACTACCCTCCATGCGTGCCGTAGGCTACCGTCAAGTATGGGAGTATCTGGACGGCGGAATGAGTTACGACGAAATGACAGAGCGCGGCATTATCGCTACGCGTCAGCTGGCTAAACGGCAGCTTACCTGGCTACGCAGCTGGGGCCAGCTACAGTGGTTGGACAGTATGGCCCGTGACAATGTGTCGCGTGTCTTGAAAAGCCTTAAGGCGGTCTCCATATGCAGTTGAGTCTCAAGAAGAACCACGCCGGTGATGGCGAACCTTCTGACCTTGCAACAAACGAATCTTTTACCTTTGAGGAGAGCGGCACAATGTCAAAAGGGCATTCGCTACAAGACCCTTACCTGAATACTTTGCGTAAGGAACGCGTTCCAGTTTCCATTTACCTGGTCAATGGCATCAAGTTGCAAGGTCAGATCGAGTCCTTTGATCAGTTCGTCATCCTGCTGAAAAACACTGTCAGCCAGATGGTTTACAAGCACGCAATCTCAACGGTAGTTCCTAGTCGTCCTGTTCGTCTGCCTAGCAGTGATCAGCCGGCTGAACCCGGTAACATGTAAATAGGAGTCGCCTTTGTTCTTTGAACGCCCGGGTGGTGGTGAACGGGCCATTCTGGTCCATCTCGAAGGCCAAGATCCTGAATCCCGCGAGGATCCTCAGGAGTTCCAAGAACTTGCGCGCTCTGCTGGCGCTGACACGGTGGCGATGGTTACCGTGTCGCGACACCAGCCTTCTGCACGTTTTCTCATCGGTACCGGCAAGGTCGATGAACTCCATGACCTGGTGAAGGCCGATGAAGCCGAACTGGTCATTTTCAACCATACCCTTACGCCCAGTCAGGAGCGCAACCTCGAGCGCGCCCTGGAGTGCCGGGTGCTTGATCGTACCGGGTTGATTCTCGATATCTTTGCCCAGCGAGCCCGAACTCACGAGGGTAAGCTTCAAGTGGAGCTGGCCCAGCTCGAGCACATGAGTACTCGTCTGGTACGTGGCTGGACCCACCTTGAGCGACAAAAAGGTGGTATCGGTCTTCGAGGGCCGGGCGAAACACAGCTCGAGACGGACCGTCGCCTGTTGCGTGTTCGTATCCGTCAGATCAAACAGCGCCTTGAAAAGGTACGCAGTCAACGTGAGCAGGCCCGAAGAGGGCGGCGACGTGCCGAAGTTCCAGCGGTATCGCTTGTTGGCTATACCAACGCTGGCAAGTCTACGCTATTCAACACCCTGACCTCTTCCGAGGTCTATGCAGCGAATCAGTTGTTCGCGACGCTGGATCCTACATTGCGTCGTCTAGACCTGGCTGACCTGGGACCAGTGGTACTGGCTGATACCGTGGGTTTCATCCGACATCTGCCACACAAGCTGGTTGAGGCGTTTCGCGCCACGCTGGAAGAATCAAGCAACGCGGATCTGCTACTGCATGTGATCGACTCTCACGAAGAGGATCGCATGCTGCAAATCGAGCAGGTGAACGTCGTGCTGGAAGAGATCGGTGCTAACGAGATTCCCATGCTGGAGGTCTATAACAAGATCGACCTGCTTGAGAATGTCGAGCCGCACATCCAGCGCGACGAGGAAACTGGTCGTCCGATCAGAGTTTGGGCTTCTGCTCGGGAAAACCGGGGCTTGGAACTGATTCGTCAAGCTGTGGCCGAATTGTTGGGCGACGACCTGTTCGTAGGTAAATTGCGGCTGCCTCAGGCTATGGGACGTCTGCGTGCGCTATTGTTCAGTCAAGGTGCTGTACAGGAAGAATCGCATGACGAAGAAGGGTATACGGTGTTGTCAGTACGTTTGCCTCGTGCAGAACTTAATCGTCTCGTCAGTCGTGAAGGTTTCAAGCCGGATGACTTCGTGGCGCAACATACTTTGCAATAAAGCCTTTATCGACGTTTTTGGTCCGGGTGCCCGGCATCCGGTAGCATTGGTCGGCGCGCCAACCGGCGCGTTTTCGCTTTAGTCAGTAGGGAGAGCGCTATGGCTTGGAACGAGCCGGGTGGCAACTCAAATAATCAAGACCCCTGGGGCGATCGCCGTGGCGGTGGTAATGGTAATGGTGGCGGCCGTCAAGGTCCACCGGACTTGGATGAAGCGCTTCGTAAGCTGCAGAACAAGCTGAATCGCTTGTTTGGCGGTAAAAAGCGCCCGGATTCCAGCGGAGGTAACCGTCAGGCGGGCAGCAGTGCGGGTCTGATTTTAATTGGCTTGGCCTTGCTGTTTGGCTTGTGGCTATACAACGCTATTTATGTCGTTGACGAGCAGGAGCAAGCAGTTGTGCTGCGCTTCGGCAAGTATTACGAAACGGTAGGTCCTGGCCTGAATATTTATTTCCCCCCAATGGATCGCAAGTTCCAGGAAAACGTGACGCGTGAGCGTGCGTATAGCAAGCAGGGGCAAATGCTGACTCAGGACGAGAATATCGTCGAGGTACCGCTGACTGTTCAGTACAAGATTACCGATTTGGAGTCTTTTGTATTAAACGTGGATCAGCCGGAACTCAGTCTTCAGCATGCTACTGATAGTGCTCTGCGTCATGTGGCTGGCTCTTCGACCATGGATCAGCTGCTGACATCTGGCCGTGAGCAGGTCGCAGGTGAGGTGCGTGAGCGCTTACAGCGTTTCCTGGATACCTACAAAACAGGTATTACAGTAACTCAGGTAAACATCCAGAGTGCTGCTGCACCTCGCGAGGTGCAGGAAGCATTTGATGATGTTATTCGTGCACGTGAAGACGAGCAGCGTGAGCGTAACCAAGCCGAAGCTTATGCTAACGGCGTGATTCCCGAGGCGCGTGGTCAGGCTCAGCGTTTGATTGAAGATGCCAATGGTTACCGTGAGGAGGTCATTGCACGCGCTCAGGGTGAAGCGGATCGCTTTAATAACTTGGTAGCCGAGTATGAGAAAGCACCTCAGGTAACGCGCGAGCGTCTGTATCTTGAGGCTATGCAAGATATGCTTAGCCAATCGAGCAAGGTTCTGATTACAGCACAGGGCGGTCAGAATAATATGCTCTATCTGCCGCTAGATAAGATGGTGCAAAACCGTCCTGCCGAATCGAGTGATTCATCGACCTCGCCTTCTTCAGGCAATAACAGCTCGAATAATCCTTCGCCATCGGTAAGGGCTTTGCCGCAGCTGCCTGAAGTACGGACAAGGGAGAGCCGCTGATGAGTAACAAGTCTATCGCCGCTCTGGTTGTAGTGGTCATTCTAGGACTATTTGCCTGGAGCAGCCTGTTTATCGTTCAGCAGACCGAACGTGCAGTTATGTTGCAGTTTGGTCGTGTAGTAGATGCTGACCTTAAGCCTGGTTTGCACTTCAAGCTGCCCTTTGTAAATAAGGTGCGTAAGTTCGATGCCCGTCTTATGACGCTAGACTCTCCAACACAGCGGTTTTTGACCTTGGAAAAGAAAGCTGTGATGGTTGATGCCTATGCCAAATGGCGTGTCTTTAATGCTGAACGTTTCTATACGGCAACCTCAGGTATGAAGCAGATTGCCGATGAGCGTCTGATGCGTCGTTTAGAAGCCGGACTGCGTGATCAGTTTGGTAAGCGCACTTTGCATGAAGTGGTTTCTGGCGAGCGTGATGCCATGGTGGCCGAGTTAACAGGTTCACTTAACAAAATGGCTAATGCAGAGCTAGGCATCGAGGTGTTAGATGTTCGAGTCAAGGCTATTGATCTGCCGAAAGAGGTGAGCCGTAGCGTCTATGAGCGTATGGGCACTGAGCGTGAGCGTGAAGCACGTGAGCACCGTGCCAAGGGACGTGAGCTGGCTGAAGGTATTCGTGCAGATGCAGATCGTCAGCGTCGCGTCATTCTGGCGGAAGCCTATCGCGAGGCAGAAGAAACACGAGGCGATGGTGATGCTCGTGCTGCTGCGATCTATGCCCAGGCTTATACAAAAAACCCTGAGTTCTACTCTTTTACGCGTAGCTTGCAGGCTTATCGCAACAGTTTCTCTAATAAGAGCGACATCTTAGTGATGGATCCGAAGAACGAGTTCTTCAAATACTTGGGTGATCCAACCCCGTAAAAAGGTTGGCGGGCGCTCGTCGCCCGCCGGTGACCTTTTTGTATTTCGTGGTATCATGAGTCAGCCGGGAACATCCCGGCTTTTTTGCGTCTGCATGAACCATTGCATGGCGGCGAGGTTGTATCACGGGGATGGCTTAGGCGATCTACCGTCGCTGCGCGCTTTGCTCGCTACTGTACCGTGCTCTGTGCGGCAGGTTTTGCCTGCGCGTGCATAAGGTCTTCATGACAGGCTGCTGCTCGCATGATGGAGAAAGGCTAAATGGCAACGGTAGACCGCTGGCTGCTGCCTGACGGAATTGAAGAAATCCTGCCTCCCGAGGCTGCCAGCATCGAGATCGCGCGTCGACGGGTGTTGGAGTTGTTTCAACAGTGGGGATACGAATTTGTCGTAACGCCCCATGTCGAGTTTCTGGAGTCGTTGCTGACGGCGGCGGGCCAGGATCTGGAGCTGCGCACCTTCAAGGTAACCGATCCGCTGTCGGGGCGCCTGATGGGATTCCGCGCCGATATCACACCCCAGGTCGCTCGAATGGATGCCCATGCGTTGCATAGGGAAGGCCCGAGTCGCCTGTGCTATGCCGGCAGTGTCCTGCATTCCCGTCCGCGTGCGCTGTCTACGTCGCGCAGTCCGATTCAGGTCGGGGCTGAGTTATATGGTGCCAAGGACACGGCCGGTGATCTTGAAATCATCAGCCTGATGCTGGGTGTGCTTGAACTGGCTCAAATCCCAGATGTGCACATGGACCTTGGACATGTCGGAATCTATCGTGGTTTGTGCGAAGCGGCGGGCCTATCCGGCGCAGCAGAAGAGGCGCTTTTCGATGCGCTGCAGCGCAAGGCGGTAGATGAAGTTATTACCCTGACCCAAGAGCTTCCTGCGCCTTATGGCGACATGTTGCGTAGCCTGGTTGAGCTGTGCGGTGGGCGTCAGGCCCTGGAGGCTGCGCGTCAGCGCCTGGCGGAAGCGCCGCCTGCCGTTGTCTCTGCCCTGGAGGCGCTGTGCTCTCTTGCTGATACGTTAGCTCAACGGTTTCCAGATGTTCCGCTGTATTTTGATCTGGGCGAGCTGCGTGGGTATCACTATCACACCGGCGTTGTTTTCGCGGCGTTTGTCCCAGGTAGCGGTCAAGCTATTGCTCAAGGGGGGCGCTACGACAATATCGGCGCGAATTTTGGCCGGGCACGCCCGGCAACAGGCTTTTCTACCGATCTGAAAACATTGGTTATGCTGGGTCAGGCGGAAATGACCGAGCCGCTAACAGGTATCTGGGCACCTCATGGCGAGGATGCTCAGCTATGGAATGCGATTCGCCAGTTACGTTTAGGCGGTGAGCGCGTGGTGCAGGCGTTGCCTGGCCAGGCGGATTCGGATGCGCGCGAGTCGGGCTGTGACCGACAGCTGACGTGGCAGGATGGAAGTTGGCAGGTGGCGCCCCTGGCGTCGTGAGAGTTCGCCGGGTTAGCCGGCTCCAGAGATTCCTATAGGGGAAAGGTTATGGGTAAGAATGTCGTCGTCCTGGGCACCCAATGGGGTGATGAGGGCAAAGGCAAAATTGTCGATCTGTTGACTGATCAGGCGGCAGCGGTTGTTCGTTACCAAGGTGGCCACAACGCTGGGCATACATTGGTTATCGATGGTGAAAAAACCATTCTGCGGTTGATTCCGTCCGGTATTTTGCGTGCCGACACACAGTGCCTGATCGGTAACGGCGTGGTGCTGGCGCCGGACGCCTTGTTCAAGGAAGTTGCCGAGCTTGAGGCGAGAGGCGTTCCGGTTCGTGAGCGACTGCGTATCAGTTCGGCCTGCCAATTGATTCTGCCTTATCACGTGGCGCTTGATCAGGCGCGCGAAAAGGCCCGAGGTGATGCCAAGATCGGAACGACCGGTCGTGGAATCGGCCCGGCTTATGAAGACAAGATTGCCCGTCGCGGCCTGCGCGTAGGTGATCTGTTCCATCCTGAGCGCTTCGCTCAAAAGCTGCGTGAAGTGCTGGAGTATCATAACTTTGTGCTGCAGAACTTCTTCAACGAGCAGCCTGTTGATTTCCAGAAGACCTATGATGATGCGATGGAGCACGCCAAGGTACTCGAGCCGCTGATGCTGGATGTAGTGTCGCGTTTGCACGAGCTGCGTAGAGCCGGCGAGAACATCATGTTCGAAGGGGCTCAGGGTACGCTGCTGGATATCGATCACGGTACTTATCCATTTGTTACCAGTTCTAACACCACGGCAGGCGGTGTAGCGACGGGTTCTGGCGTAGGGCCTTTGTACCTGGATTACATCCTTGGAATCACCAAGGCCTATACCACGCGTGTAGGTTCCGGTCCGTTCCCAACGGAACTGTTTGACGAGACTGGCGCTTATCTGGCCAAGAAAGGTCATGAGTTTGGTTCGGTAACAGGTCGTCCGCGTCGTTGTGGTTGGTTCGATGCAGTCATCCTGCGTCGCTCTATCGAGGTAAACAGCATTTCTGGTCTATGCCTGACCAAGCTGGACGTTCTCGATGGTCTGGAAACCGTGCGTATCTGTGTAGGTTATCGTAATGCCGAAGGTGAGCTGACCGAAGCGCCGACCGATGCTGACAGCTATATCGGTTTGGAGCCTATCTATGAGGAAATGCCAGGCTGGTCCGAGTCTACCGTAGGTGCTCGCAGCATGGATGAGCTGCCTGCAAATGCGCGTGCTTATATTGCGCGTATTCAAGAGCTGGTTGGCGCGCCTATCGATATTATCTCGACAGGCCCTGACCGCAACGAAACGATTACGCTTCGTCATCCGTTTGCCTGATCTGATCGGGTAGATAGAAGGGAGGGTCGCTTAGGCGGCCCTTTTTATAGGCGCCAGTAAAAGCAACTGAGAAGGGGGGATTAAAAAGCATAACCCCAGAAACGACAAAACCGAGCTATTTAGCTCGGTTGTCTGTAAAGTGGTGCCCAGGAGAAGACTCGAACTTCCACGGTGTTGCCACCGCTAGGACCTGAACCTAGTGCGTCTACCAATTCCGCCACCTGGGCACTCTGCGATATGCGATGATCTCATCGTATTTCGCGTTAGCAACGTTGTTGCCGTTGCTGTGGCGCGAACTATACGAGGCTTTTTTAAACCTGTAAACCCTTGAAGTGGAAAATTTTTATTATTTTTCGAAGACTAACCTTTAAGGCATTTTCGAGCTTCAATATATAGAGAGCTCTTAACCAGACAAAAGGTAACTCTAAACTGATGGCCGATTGGCAATCCCTCGATCCCGAGGCCGCTAGAGAAGCGGAAAAATATGAAAACCCTGTTCCAAGTCGCGAGCTTATTCTGGCGCATCTGGCGCAGCGGGGCGGTCCTGCCTCGCGCACGCAGCTGATAGAAGAGTTCGGTTTGACGGAAGAGGATCAGTTTGAAGCATTGCGCCGTCGCCTTCGTGCCATGGAGCGGGATGGGCAGCTTCTTTATACGCGTCGCGGTGCTTACGCCCCTGTTGATAAGCTCGATCTTGTCTGTGGGCGAATCAGCGGTCACCGTGACGGCTTTGGCTTTCTTATCCCTGACGACGGCAGTGATGACCTTTTCCTGAGCCCTGCGCAAATGCGACTCGTGTTCGATGGTGACAAGGCGCTGGCACGTGTATCCGGTCTGGATCGTCGAGGCCGCCGTGAAGGTGCTCTGGTCGAAGTCGTACACCGTGCCCATGAGAGCGTGGTCGGCCGGTTCTTTGAAGAGAGCGGCATCGCGTATGTAGTGGCGGACAGCCCCCGGATCCAACAGCAGGTGCTGGTCCCCGCCGGCAAGCATGGCGGAGCGCAGCATGGGCAGTTTGTTCAGGTTCATATCACCGACTGGCCTACTGTTCATCGCCAGGCCCAGGGCGAGGTAGTTGAGGTGCTGGGTGATTACCTCGCGCCAGGGATGGAAATCGAAGTGGCATTGCGCAGCTACGATATTCCCCATGAGTGGCCGGCCGATGTAGAGAAAGAGGCTGCCAAGCTCAAGCCTGAAGTCTCTGAGAAAGATAAGGAAAAGCGGGTCGATCTGCGCAACGTACCGTTCGTGACAATTGACGGTGAAGATGCGCGTGACTTTGATGACGCGGTCTATGCCGAGAAGAAGAAGTCCGGAGGCTGGCGGCTCTTCGTCGCGATTGCAGACGTGTCTCATTATGTGAAGGTTGGCTCTGCGCTAGACACCGAGGCCGCACGCCGGGGCAACTCGGTATATTTCCCAGGGCGCGTAGTGCCCATGCTGCCTGAAATCCTGTCCAATGGGCTGTGTTCCCTGAACCCCTTGGTGGATCGCCTCGCCATGGTATGCGAGATGACCATCTCGGCGACGGGCAAGCTTACGGGCTATCAGTTCTACGAGGCGGTGATTCACTCCCATGCGCGCCTGACCTATACCCGGGTCAGTCAGTTACTGGAAACGCCGGAAAGCACTGAGGCGCAGCAGTTCCGTGAGCAGCTGCCGCAACTGGTGCCGCATATCCAGGAACTGTATGCCTTATATAAGGTGCTCGTGATTACCCGGCAGGAGCGGGGTGCTATCGATTTCGAGACACAGGAGACGCGAATCGTCTTTGGTGCCGACAAGAAGATTTCGGAAATCCGGCCTACTCAGCGTAACGACGCCCACAAGCTGATCGAAGAATGCATGCTGTGCGCGAACGTAGCGACAGCCAAGTTTCTCGAGAAGCACAGCATTCCAGCCCTGTACCGGGTTCACGATGCGCCGCCGCTTGAGAAACAGACCAAGTTGCGGCAGTTCCTGGGTGAGATCGGCCTGACTTTGACGAAGGGCAAGGCTACACCGACGCCCAAAGACTACCAGGCGCTACTCAAAGCCGTTCATGACCGTCCCGATTACCGTCTGATCCAGACGGTAATGCTGCGCTCACTGAGCCAAGCGGTTTACAGCCCGGACAATGAGGGACATTTTGGTCTCAATTACGAAGCCTATACACACTTCACATCGCCCATTCGGCGTTATCCGGACCTATTGGTTCACCGTGCAATTCGCAGCGTCATTCGTTCCAAGCTTGAAACACGGCATGTGAAGCGTGCCGGCGCCGCTGCCATGCCCAAGTCGCGTATCTATCCGTATGATGAGGCGCAGCTGGATCAGCTGGGTGAGCAGTGCTCCATGACCGAACGCCGTGCCGACGAAGCTACACGAGACGTTGCGAACTGGCTCAAGTGCGAGTACATGCGTGATCGGGTCGGCGAGACGTACCCGGGTGTCATCACCGCTGTGACGGGATTTGGCGTGTTTGTCGAGCTGAGCGATATCTACGTCGAGGGGCTTGTTCACGTCACGGCGCTGCCAAGCGATTATTATCATTTCGATGCCGTACACCATCGGCTTTCAGGTGAGCGTAGCGGGCGCAGTTATCGGCTGGGTGACTTGGTCGAAATCGTGGTGGCGCGTGTGGATCTGGATGAGCGCAAGATCGACTTTGAGCTGTCCGAGACGGCACAATCGGCTCCGGCAGGTCGTCGCCAGCGAGGCGATGCCAAGCCCTCAAGAGATAAGTCTCGAAAGCGCGAGAAAACCCAGGTACCTGCCCAGAATTCAGCAGTAGGGATCGAGGTCTCGCCTGAATTGCTCAAGCAGGCAGAAGTGTTGCTGGGCAATACGGACGTCAAGCGCAGTCGTGCAGTCAAGCGCGCCCTGCTGGATGAGGCCAAGACCGGTGGAGAAAAGCCCGCCAGGGCGCAACCTGCCAGACAGGAGGCCGCCCCGGCGCGCACGCCAGCAAAGAAAGGCAAAAAAGCAGACAGCGCTAAACCCGGCAAGCCAGCTAAATCGGCCAAGGCAACGAAGCCGAGCAAACATCGCAAGGGGCCTTCCAAGGCCAAGGCACAGGCGGCTTCTGGTGAAGTCCGTAAACGTAAGGTCAAGTCATGAGTCAGTGGGAAATGGTCTATGGCATCCATGCCGTAGAAGCGTTGTTGCGTCATCATCCAAAGCGGGTGAAGCAACTATGGATAGCCGAAGGTCGTCAGGAACCGCGCATACAGGCAGTGGTCACATTGGCCGATGCTGCACGTGTGCCGGTGCAGACCCATAGCCGTCAATCGCTCGACGAGCAGGTGGACGGTGTGCATCAGGGGATCGTGGCGCATGTAAGTCCGAGCCAGATCTGGGGCGAGGCGATGCTTGAAGAACTTTTGGATAGAGCCGAAGGCCCGCCACTGCTTCTGATGCTGGATGGGGTGACGGATCCGCATAACCTGGGGGCCTGCCTGCGTACAGCCGACGCGGCAGGTGTTCAGGCGGTCATCATACCCAAGGACAAGTCAGCCAGTCTGAATGCTACGGTTCGTAAGGTAGCGTGTGGTGCCGCTGAGGTTATTCCATTGGTCGCGGTTACCAATCTGGCGCGTACGCTGGAAAAGCTCAAGAAGCGAGGGCTGTGGGTTGTGGGCACAGCAGGAGAAGCAGAGCAGGATGTCTATGATGTAGACATGACCGGGCCGACCGTTCTCGTCATGGGTGCAGAGGGCAAGGGAATGCGCCGATTGACACGTGAGCTGTGCGATTTTCTGGTGCGTTTGCCTATGTCCGGCAGTGTCAGCAGTTTGAACGTCTCCGTAGCGACAGGGGTTTGCCTGTTCGAAGCCGTTCGTCAACGTCGTTCTCGCTAGAGGGATCGGCTCGCCCGCTGAAAGTAGTTAGGTTACATGCTCGATTTTGAAAGCATTTTCAGGGCTTCGCCGAATTCGTATGTTCTGCTGAACAGCGCTTTGACCGTCGTGGACGCCAACGAGGCGTACCTGAGAGCCGTGGGGCGGCAGCGTCAGGAGTTGCTTGGGGTCCATTTGTTCGAGGCCTTTCCTGTCGATCCGTTGCAGGGCAACGTGCCATCACAGCAGGCCCTGAAAGCCTCCATCGAGCGAGCTGTTACGCTCAGGCAGGAAGATGCCCTCCCTGTTATTCGTTACGCGATACCGCGTAGCAGTGCCAGGGGGGTAGTGTTTGAAGACCATGTCTGGAGTGTTACGCATACGCCACTCTTCGATGCTGGAGGTCGATTGCAGCATATCCTCCAGCACGCTACGGATATCAGTGAACTCCAGGCCATGCGTGCCGATGTAGCTCGTTCTCCCAGCCTGACATCGACGAACATTCAACTGGGGCAGCGCCTGATCAATCGAGCGAAAGCCTTACAGGATGAAGGGGCTCAGCTGAGACGGCTGTTTCAGCAGGCGCCGGGTTTCATCTGTGTCTTGAGCGGGCCTGACCATGTGTTTGAGCTGGCTAACGATGCGTTTCTGCACCTTGTAGCGCGAGGAGACGTTGTCGGTCATCCTCTTCGTACTGTCTTTCCCGAATTGGTAGAGCAAGGTGCTCTCAGGTTATTTGATGAGGCGCTAGTCTCTCTCAAAACATTTTCTGGACGCGGCGTTCGCCTGGATATTCAACGTACCGCCTTGGGGCCTTCCAACGAAATCTACGTAGATTTCATCCTGCAGCCGATTATTGATAACGGGCAGGTGGCAGGGCTTTTTATCCAGGGTAACGATGTCACCCAGCAGAAGCGGGCGGAAACCGAGCTGGCCAATTACCGGCTGCACCTTGAAGATCTGGTGCAGGAGCGGACGCGCGAGCTCAAACGCAGTGAAGATGAGCGACAGGCCGCTATGGTTCAGGCGCAAAAGCTGGAAGCCGTTGCCAAACTGACGGGGGGCGTTGCCCATGATTTCAATAACGTCCTGCAGATCATCGGAGGCAACCTGCAGTTGCTGAAAACCCGACTGGCAGGCGATGAGGTTGGCCAGCGTCGGCTGCAGGCGGCCAATACAGCCGTAGAGCGGGGTGCAAGCCTTGCTTCTCAGCTCTTGTCCTTTGCGCGGCGGCAGCCCCTGCAGCCAATGTCAGTCGATACGAAGAGTCTCCTGGATGGCATGAGTGATTTGCTGCATCAGGCGTTGGGCGAGTCCATCACGCTGACTGTGCTTGCTGACCCTGATGTCTGGTCGATATTTGTCGATGCAGGTCAGCTGGAAAACGTGCTGGTCAGTCTGTTACTCAATGCCCGCGAAGCAATGGCTAATGAGGGGCATGTCACTGTTGAGCTACATAACGTGTTGCTTTCCCAGGAGCAGTGGCAGACCGCTGACGAGTTGATTCCAGGCGAGTACGTGCAGCTGATCATCACGGATACCGGGCGCGGAATGTCCGAAGAGGTCAAGGCGCAAGCCTTCGAGCCCTTTTTCTCGACCAAGCGTGAAGAGCATGGCACCGGGCTTGGCCTGTCCATGGTCTATGGTTTCGTGAAGCAGAGTGGCGGACATATCTTGATCAACAGTACCTTGGGCAAGGGAACATCGATCATTCTTTATCTGCCACGCTCGCTACCGAATACCGATACAGCCGATAGTTCCATGGCCTTGCCGTCGGTTGAGGAAGGTGGAAGCGAATGTATCCTTGTAGTGGAAGACGACCCTGATGTTCGTCACATCGTGGTGGATATGCTGAGTGAGCTAGGCTATGACGTGCTGGAAGCCGGTGATGGGCAGGCTGCCCTGACGATGCTTGAGCAGGGGGCGCCTGTAGATTTATTGTTTACAGACATTGTGATGCCGGGCCCGGTACGCAGCACCGAGCTGGCACGCAGAGCAGGGGCGCTCAGGCCTTCCTTGAAGGTACTGTTTACCTCGGGCTATACACAGGACGCTGTAATACAGGGCGGACGGCTCGAGGCAGGAGGCAACCTGCTCAGTAAACCCTATCGTCGGGATGAGTTAGCCCAAAAGGTGCGTATGATGCTCGGTATGCACAGACAGCACACCCCTACTACAGCTGTAACAGAAGAGGACATGGCGTTGGAGGAAACCGCAAGTAACAAGGTATTGAATATTCTGCTGGTCGAGGATGACCTGACGCTACGTAGCCTGACTAGCGAGGTGATGGAAGAGCTGGGCTATCAGGTTACGGCCGTGGCTTCTGCCGAAGAGGCACTGGACGCGCTGCAGAGCAGTACCTTTGATGTCCTTTTCACAGATATCGGGCTTGGAGGCATGTCAGGGCTGGACCTGAGCCGTCAGGCGCTCAAGCGTTATCCCGGACTGCATGTCGTAGTGGCTTCCGGTTATGCCTTTGACAAGGACGACGAACTCAAACATGTAAAGGCGCTGCTCAAGCCATACGATCTTTTCAAGATCCGGCAGCTGCTCGATGATCTGTCCGTCAGATAGTTGTACCGGCGAGCCGGTTGGCTCGTGATCTTCCTTGCGCCACCCGGTGCCCTTCTCTAGAATACCGCCCCTTGCCTGTAGCGGGCCTCCGCTTGCAGGCAAGTCAAAACGAAACATTCACTCCTTGTCTGACCGCATCATGTGGCAGGCTATAACCCGTAAGGAGCATTTATGCGTCATTACGAAGTTGTGTTTCTGGTTCATCCTGACCAGAGCGAACAGGTGGGCGGCATGGTTGAGCGCTACACCAAAGCGATTGAAGAAGACGGTGGCAAGGTTCATCGTCTGGAAGACTGGGGCCGTCGTCAGCTGGCTTACGCTATCGACAACGTGCACAAGGCTCACTATGTTCTGATGAACATTGAGTGCAGCGCCAAAGCACTGGCTGAACTGGAAGACAACTTCCGTTACAACGACGCCGTGATCCGTAACATGATCCTCCGTCGCGATGAAGCCGTTACCGGCCAGTCTGAAATGCTCAAGGCCGAAGAGAACCGTAGCGAGCGCCGTGAGCGTCGCGAGCGTCCTGCCGAGTCCGAGTCCGCCGATGGCAGCGACAATGCTGACGTCGATGGCGACGATAGCGCCGAGTAAGCCTGGATTATTGAGGAATCATTGTTATGGCACGTTTCTTCCGTCGTCGTAAATTCTGCCGTTTCACCGCTGAAGGCGTGAAAGAGATCGATTACAAAGATCTGAACACCCTGAAAGCCTACGTCTCCGAAACCGGCAAGATCGTTCCGAGCCGTATCACTGGCACCAAGGCCAAGTACCAGCGTCAGCTGGGTACTGCCATCAAGCGTGCTCGTTATCTGGCCCTGTTGCCCTACACCGACAGCCACGGCCGTTGAGACCGGGCATCGACACGAACTAACGGATAATTCGCATGCGAGCCCTTGCTGATTTCATCATGCGCGGTCGCATGCAAGCCACCCTTACGGTGGTGATTGCAGCGGTTGTGCCATTTCTGTACTGGCTCAGCGCTGCAGCAGGGAGTCTGGTCGTCCTGCGCCGTGGCGCAAGTGACGCTGCAGGTGTAGTGGTCTGGGCATTGCTGCCGGCCGCGTTCTGGTGGTATCTGGGGGATCCGAGCATTGCGCTCGTATTCGTCGGTACCCTGGCGCTGGCGCTGGTTTTACGCAGCAGTGTTTCCTGGCCGCGTGTCCTGCTCGCCAGCATCCTGGTCGGTCTGGCGTTTGCTGTGACCATTGGTCATGTCTACGCAGAGCCCATCAACCTCTTGGCAGAGGAAATTCAAAAGCTTCTGCCTCAGATGGCGGGTCAGTCACCGGATGCTTTGCCGGAAGCCAAGCAGGCCCAGCTGCATGACATGCTGGTGCCTGTATTGACCGGTCTGATGGCGAGTCTTTTCCAGATTGTCTGTCTGCTGTGCCTGATGTTGGGACGTTATTGGCAAGCTGCGCTGTATAACCCAGGCGGTTTCGCGCGTGAGTTTCATGCGCTGAGATTGTCGCCCGCCCTGGCACTGGGAATGCTGTTGGTCATGCTACTGGCACCCAACATCAACCTGGGACTTGGGATGTTGACACCGCTGTGCAGTGTACCCCTGGCGATAGCTGGCGTTGCCCTGATTCACGGACTGGTAAGACAGAAGCACATGGCCACGTTCTGGCTGGTGGGGTTGTACGTGACACTGCTGATCTTTGGGCAGTTGATCTATCCGTTGTTGGTGATCGTAGCCGTGGTCGACAGTCTGTTTGATTTTCGTGGGCGCCTGGGCAATACGTCCAAGGACTCCACGAACGGTGAAGGTTAAAAGTTAAGAGGTAAGACTCAAATGGAAGTCATCCTGCTGGAAAAGATCGCCAACCTGGGCAACCTGGGCGATAAAGTGAACGTCAAGGGCGGTTACGCTCGTAACTTCCTGCTGCCGCAGGGCAAGGCAACTGCCGCTACTGCTGACAACGTTGCTGCGTTCGAAGCACGTCGTGCAGAGCTCGAGAAGCAGGCTGCCGATAAGAAGGCTTCTGCTGAAGCTCGTGCTGCCAAGCTGAACGAACTGACCGTTACCATCGCTGCCAACTCTGGCGACGAAGGCAAGCTGTTCGGCTCTATCGGTACTCGCGACATCGCCGAGGCTGTTTCTGCTGCTGGCGTTGAGCTGGACAAGAGCGAAGTTCGTCTGCCCAACGGCGCTCTGCGTAACGTTGGCGAGTTCGACGTAGATGTGCAGCTGCACACCGACGTTGAAACTACCGTCAAGGTGGTCGTGGTTGCTGAATAAGCGGTCATGACAACTGACTGGCGGGCTTGCACGAACATGCAAGCCTGCCGACAATCGGGCACGTCATTCTCGTAATGACGTGCCCGTTTTTTTTCAGGCCATGAAGGCCTGTCTTCTCTGATCGAACTTTCGGTGCCAATCGCTACGCCATGAATGAGATCGCCATCGCTGAACAATACGATTTGCAAACTGCCGCGCTGAAGGTGCCACCGCACTCCATCGAGGCCGAGCAGGCCGTGCTGGGTGGCTTGATGCTGGATAACAATGCGTGGGAACGCGTCTCGGACCAGGTATCGGACGGCGACTTCTATCGCCATGACCATCGCCTGATCTTTCGTGCCATTGCTCGTCTGGCTGAAAGCAACCAGCCTTTCGATGTGGTTACGTTATCCGAGCAGCTCGACAAGGAAGGACAACTACCCCAGGTAGGGGGGCTGGCTTACCTGGGTGAGCTGGCAAAAAACACCCCCTCTGTTGCAAACATCAAGGCCTATGGCCAGATCGTGCGCGAGCGCGCCACGCTGCGCCAGCTGATCGGCATCAGCAATGACATTGCCGACAGTGCCTATAACCCTGAAGGTCGGGGCGCCAATGAGCTTCTTGATGAGGCGGAGCGCAAGATTTTCGAAATCGCCGAGGCCCGTCCCAAAACAGGAGGTCCGATTGGCGTTAATGACATTCTGACCAAGGCCATTGATCGAATCGATACCCTGTTCAACTCGGATAATGCGATTACGGGTGTTTCCACAGGATTTGTGGATCTGGATGATAAAACCAGCGGCCTTCAACCGTCGGACTTGGTTATCGTGGCGGGACGTCCCTCGATGGGTAAGACGACCTTTGCCATGAACCTGGTCGAAAATGCGGTACTGCGTACGGACAAGGCCGTGCTTGTATTTTCACTGGAAATGCCAGCTGATTCGATCGTGATGCGTATGTTGTCGTCCCTTGGGCGAATCGATCAGACCAAGGTCCGCTCGGGTAAGCTGGAGGACGATGACTGGCCAAGGCTGACCTCAGCGGTTAACCTCCTGAATGACCGCAAGCTGTTTATCGACGACACGGCAGGTATCAGCCCGTCGGAAATGCGTGCACGTACGCGGCGTTTGGTGCGTGAACACGGTGACTTGGCGCTGATCATGGTCGACTACCTGCAATTGATGCGGATTGGCGGGGCAGCCAGTGAAAACCGGACCAATGAGATTTCCGAAATTTCGCGCTCGCTCAAAGCGCTGGCCAAGGAGTTCAACTGTCCGGTGGTCGCGTTGTCCCAGCTTAACCGCTCGCTGGAACAGCGGCCGAACAAGCGCCCGGTGAACTCCGACTTGCGTGAATCCGGAGCGATCGAGCAGGACGCCGACGTAATCATGTTTGTGTACCGGGATGAGGTATATCACCCTGAAACCGAGTACAAGGGTGTAGCCGAAATCATTATCGGTAAACAGCGTAACGGTCCTATCGGTACGGTGCGACTCGCCTTTATCGGCAAATACACCCGTTTCGAGAACTTGGCGCCCGGCAGTTATAACTTCGACGACGACTAAGTTGTCGGGGGCGCAAAAAAGCCGCACACCTGTGCGGCTTTTTTATAAGCGCCTTGGCCTTGCATGTGGTAATCCAGGCGTGGATGCGCGCGTTCGGCAAGCTCAGCAGTCCAGTAACCATGCGGCTGTCAGGCGACGGATAGCGGTTCGCCTCTCTTAACTGGCTATTTTTTGTGCTATTCTTGCACCTCCTCCCGCACCATATTTAATCCCCGGAAGCCTTCATGCTCGCTGCCAAGCCGTTGTTCGACTATCCCAAATATTGGGCTGAGTGTTTTGGACCTGCGCCTTTCCTGCCGATGAGCAGGGAGGAGATGGACCTGCTCGGCTGGGACAGTTGCGACATCATTGTCGTGACAGGCGATGCCTATGTGGATCATCCATCCTTTGGCATGGCCATCATTGGACGTCTTCTGGAAGCGCAAGGCTTTCGGGTAGGGATTATCTCCCAGCCAGACTGGCAGTCCAAAGACGACTTCATGAAGCTTGGCAAGCCGAACCTGTTTTTTGGCGTGGCGGCAGGCAACATGGATTCGATGATCAACCGCTATACAGCCGATCGCAAGATTCGCTCCGACGACGCTTATACACCAGGCGGTTTGGCCGGCAAGCGTCCCGATCGTGCCAGCATGGTCTACAGCCAGCGTTGCCGTGAAGCCTACAAGGGGGTACCGATTGTCCTGGGCGGTATCGAGGCATCACTGCGCCGGATTGCTCACTACGACTACTGGCAGGACAAGGTACGCCATTCCATCCTGATGGATGCAAAGGCGGATATTCTGCTGTACGGCAATGCCGAACGTGCAGTCGTGGAGATTGCTCACCGCTTGGCTGCGGGTGAACCCATCCAGGCGATCACCGATATTCGCGGCACTGCGTTTATTCGCAAGGACACGCCGGAAGGTTGGTTCGAGCTGGACTCGACGCGTATTGACCGTCCGGGGAAGGTCGACAAGATCATCAACCCCTACGTCAATACACAGGATTTGCAGGCGTGTGCCATTGAGCAGTCCAAGGGGCCGCAGGAAGATCCTGAGGAGGCGAAGGTTGTTCAGCTGCTGCCCAGCCCGAAGCTTACCCGTGACAAGACGGTCATTCGGCTGCCGTCGTTCGAGAAAGTAAAGGGCGATCCGGTCCTGTATGCCCACGCCAACCGCGTGCTGCACCTGGAGACCAACCCGGGCAATGCCCGCGCGCTGGTTCAGCGTCATGGCGATCAGGACGTATGGCTCAATGCGCCGCCGATTCCGCTGACCACTGAAGAGATGGACTACGTCTTCGGGCTGACCTATGCCCGTGTTCCGCATCCTGCTTATAAAGGCGAGCGGATTCCTGCGTACGAGATGATCCGGTTCTCGGTCAACATCATGCGCGGCTGTTTTGGCGGCTGCACTTTCTGCTCCATTACCGAGCACGAAGGCCGCATTATCCAGAACCGTTCGGAAGAGTCCATTATTCGAGAAATCGAGGAAATTCGCGACAAAGTGCCAGGGTTTACCGGGGTTATTTCCGACTTAGGTGGCCCGACGGCCAACATGTACCGGATTGCGTGCAAGGACCCGGAAATCGAGAAGCATTGCCGCAAGCCGTCCTGCGTGTGGCCGGGTATCTGCGAAAACCTGAACACCGACCACTCGGCGCTAATCCAGTTGTATCGCTCTGCGCGTGCCCTGCCGGGTGTGAAGAAGATCCTGATTGCGTCGGGCTTGCGGTATGACCTGGCGGTAGAGTCGCCGGAGTACGTAAAAGAGCTGGTAACCCATCACGTGGGGGGTTACCTGAAGATTGCGCCAGAGCACACCGAGGAAGGTCCGCTTTCCAAGATGATGAAACCGGGCATCGGCAGTTACGATCGCTTCAAGCAGATGTTCGAGAAGTATACGAAGGAAGCCGGTAAGGAACAGTACCTGATTCCTTACTTCATCGCTGCGCATCCGGGTACGACTGATGAAGACATGATGAACCTGGCGCTCTGGCTCAAGCGTAACGGCTTCCGGGCGGATCAGGTACAGGCGTTCTATCCGTCGCCAATGGCAACCGCGACTGCGATGTACCATTCGGGCAAGAATCCGCTGCGCAAGGTAACTTACAAGAGCGATGGCGTACCGATCGTGAAGGGGGAGCGTCAGCGCCGCCTGCACAAGGCATTCCTGCGCTATCACGATCCAAACAACTGGCCGATGCTGCGTGAAGCGCTCAAGGATATGGGGCGTGCCGACTTGATCGGTAACGGCAAGCATCACCTGATTCCCACGTTCCAGCCCGCTGTGGATGGTACTTACCAGAGTGCACGTCGTAAGAATTCGACGCCGCTGGGTAGCAAAAAAGCAGGCAAGCCGTTGCTGACTCAGCATACCGGCTTACCGCCGCGTGCGGCGGATGGCAGCAAGGGATGGGACAAGAAACAGGAAGGTCAGGCGGTGGCGTTTGCCAAGGGCAAGAAAAAGCCCCGGCGAGAACCCAATATTCCGCGTTGATGAAACGGCGAGCCTCAGGCTCGCCGTTTTGCTATCAGCGGATCGTCAACGCGCCGGTAAGATCGCCCAAGGGGGCGAGACCGTGGGTGACGCGTGCGATGTCGCGCTCCACCAGACCCTTGAGCGGCGGCAAGCCGTGGAGCCGGGTGATCAGGCGTAGGATTGAGGTAGTGTCGTACAGGTCGTGATCGACATGTCCTTTGCGTGCGAAGGGTGACACGACAAGGGCCGGAATACGTGTGCCTGGACCCCAGCGATCACCCTTGGGCGGTGCTACGTGATCCCACCAGCCGCCGTTCTCATCGAACGTAATGACGACTACGGTGTTTTCCCATTGCGGGCCTTTCTGCAGATGTTCGATAACCTTGGCAATGTGCTGATCGCCTGAAGCGACATCGGCATAACCGGCATGCAGGTTTAGGCTGCCCTGGGGCTTATAGAAGGTTACAGGCGGCAGGCGACCGGCATCAATGTCTGCCAGAAAGCGGTTGGTGCTCGGATCATCGCCAATCCCGCCGTCGCGGATGTGCTGCTCGCGTGCTGCCGTGCCCGGAGCGAAGCGCTTGAAGTAGTTGAATGGCTGGTGGTGCGCCTGGAACCGGGTATCGGCGCCATTGCCCTCCAGCGCTGCCTGCCAGCCTCCCGAGTACCAAGCCCAGTCCACGCCCTTGGCTGACAGCAGGTCGCCAATGGTGGCATGGGTCTGTGGTGGCAGTACGCTCGGGTTGGTCGGATCGGACAGGGCCGGGTCGCCTCCTGCCGGCGGCGGAATCTGGCTGGGCTGATAGGGCGGCAGCATGGTGTTGATGGCATAGCCGTCAGGGCTAAGCGCGCCCGGATTGACGAATACCGGACGTCCATCCAGGGCCGAAGCAGGAGAGTTGTCCGCCAGAGCCAACTCATAGCCCAGCGGATTCTTCCCTTTAAGCACCGCCACCTTGTCCTTTGCCGGGCTGGTGGTGTGGTTGGGGTAGAACGGCGCGCGACCCGAGATCAGGAACTGATGGTTCAGGAAAGAGCCACCAAAAGCAGCCATGAAGAAGTTGTCGCAGAGGGTGAATTCCTGGGCCAGTTTCCACAAGCGCAACTTCTCGGGCTGGCTGTAGTAACCCATGACCAGTGCGCCGGAGTCACCCCAGGCGACAAAGCCGTCATTGCGTCCGCCGTTGATCTGCATCTGGTTCTGGTAGAACGCATGTACGAGATCACGAGTGATCAAGCCCGGGTTAAGCAGCTTGCCTTGAGCATCCTTCAGAGGAAAGGGTGCATTGGAAAGCCCACTGATCTGATCTTCAGTAATCAGGTATTGCTGACCGTCAATGGTCTGAGCCATAGGCACCAGGCCACCCCAGATCTTGGGTAAGTGCGGTAGCGGCTGTCCGTTACGGTCCTTCTGCTGGAAATGCTTGGCGTTGACCGCAGACAGTGGCTTCGAGACGCCAGGAAAATTGCCAAACAGGTTATTGAAGCTGCGGTTTTCCGCGTAGATCACAACGACATTTTTGATTTGCCGTTTCAGTGAATGGTCGAATGCCTTGCGCTCGGCAGCTTCAGCCATTCCCATGCGGTCAAGACCGGGCAAACCTAGCCCTAACCCGACGACACCTGCTCCGATCAGAAAGCGGCGTCTTGATTTCTCGAGGGTGGAATCGGGCTTATTACGGTCGTCATCTTTCATCGGAGGAAACCTCAGTAACGGAGCTGGCCTCTACAGTAGTAACAAAATATTTCAGATTTTCGAGCGATACGTTCTTATTAAGTCAGTTATTTGTATGCCTAGCTAACTTTTTTGCAGGCGCTGGCTGATCAGTTTTATCACTGAGAGCATGCGAGCCAGTAAGGGCAGGCGGACTACCGCTGCAGTCCGTAGATGAAGCGCCATGTTACATAGCATGGCGCTAAGAAGGGTCATATCAGCCACGCTTACAAGCGTTGAATACGTCCGGCAGGTTTAGCTTGGCCGGCCGGCTTGCCGGACGTGTCCCGTTCAACGAGATAGTGTTCAAGCGCATCGACATCAAGAATGCCGGTCTCCTGTACGTGGCGGGCGTGCTTGAGGATCTCAAGTCCATCCCCTCCCTGGGCCATGAAGTTGTTCACTGTAATGCGGTAATCCTGGTCGAGCCGGATCGGCTGTCCATTCAGCTTCATGCTTCCGGAAACCACTTTCTGGCCCGGTTTGCCTGCCGGATTCCAGCGGTAGCTGAAGCCTTCCGAAACCTGCATCAGACTGGCGCTGTCGTCACTGCTCCATTGCTCCTCCATGAGCTGATAGAGCTGGGCACCGCTCAAGGTCAGCAAGGTCAGGGTATTGCCGAATGGCTGATTGGCGGCCAGTTGGGCGTAGGTCAGCCTGGATTGGCCAGGCTCCAGAGCCAGATTGCTGCGGATGCCGCCTGCGTTCATGAGGGCAATCTGGGCGCCCAGCTTGCGTGTCGCCTGAAGTTGGGCGTCGGCAATGAGATCGCCTAGCGTCGATTCGCCATTCGCATCGGTCATGCGAGTGATCTGGGGGACAGCAATACGTGCGATAGGCCGCTGAAGCACATGCTGGCTACGCTTTTCAACGTCCTGACGCAGCGCGGCGAGCGCAGGATCGGGAGTGTAGCGATGGGCGTCTACGGTCAGGTTTTCGCTGCTGGCCGAGATGATGTCGTGGGTCTTGGGGTCAATGCCGAGCCGTACATGGCTAACGAACTGCCCGTAGGAGCCGCCCTGAAAGACAAGGCGATTGTCCACGTGACAGGTATAAGACTGATGCGTGTGGGCACTGGCAACGACATCGACTGCCGGATCAAGGCGCTTGGTAATCTCGACGATAGGGCCGCGCAGGCGGGTGCAGTCTGGCGCATTGTAGGATTCATTCGTGCCTCCGCCCTGGTGAATGACTGCGACGATGGCCTCTACACCCTGGGCCTTGAGGGCAGGGATCTGGGCGTTGATGGCATCGGCTTCGTCCTGAACGCTCAGTCCGTTCATGCCAGCCGGCGAGACGATCCGGGCTACGTCTTTCAGCACGGCACCCACGAATGCGATTTTTTGTCCGTGGGCTTCCAGGATCTGGTAGGCCGGAAACACGGGTTTACCCGTCTGGTTATCGATCAGGTTTGCAGCCAGGTAGGTAAAGTGCGCCCCCTGGTAGTTTTTGTGCAGCTGGCAGGCTTTCTGGGGCCGGTTGGAAGCGCAGCCGCCATTGATGACCCGCAGCAGTTCATCCTTTCCGTTGTCCAGCTCATGATTACCGACCGCCGAAAGTTGCAGCCCCAATAGGTTCATGGCTTCGATGGTAGGCTCGTCCGCCCAGAGCGATGAGATGGGTGGGCTGCCACCGATGAGGTCACCGCTGGCAATGACCAGTAGCTCTGGATCCTGTTGACGCAGATAGTTGATAACGCCACCCAGCACCTCTATACCACCCGCTTCGATTGTGCGTTTGCCGTCGGGTGCGGTGGAGTCAGGGTAGGTCAGTCTGGCGGGTTGCAGGTAGCCGTGAAAGTCATTGAATACGGCCAGGTTGATCTCTAACGGTTGGGTCGGGGCCGAAGAGCAGGCCGTCAGCAGGAGGGACAAGGCCACAGGGCCCAGGGCAGCATAAGAGCGAACAGGCATCATCTAGCGCTTCCAGGTGCAGAGGGATATGCATGCCAGAGAGGCATACCAAGCGGATCGCTTCATCCTTTAAGCAATAGCATGCTTTCAACGAAACGGTAGGCGCAGTATGAAGCGGAGAGATGACAGAACAGCGTAAGAAGCCGGCTGGGCCGTTAGACAGCCCAGCCGTGATCGATCAGAGCACGGGCGAGCCGCCAGTGACAGGCACCATGGCACCGGAGACGTAGCTGGATTCATCCGAGGCCAGCATTACATAGACTGGCGCCAGTTCGACAGGCTGGCCAGGACGACCCAGCGGCGCCATCTTGCCGAAGCTTTCCACCTGTTCGGCTGGCATGGTGCAGGGGATCAGCGGCGTCCAGATCGGTCCGGGTGCCACGCTGTTTGCGCGAATACCTTTTTCGGCCAGAAGTTGCGCCAGACCTGCCGTGAAGTTGGCGATTGCTCCTTTGGTGGCGGAGTAAGCCAGCAATGAAGGCGGCGCGATGTCCGCATTGATCGAGGAGGTATTGATGATGGAGCCGCCCTTGGGCATGTGCTTCACAGCCGCCTGGGTAATGCGGAACATGGCGGTGATGTTCACATCGAACGTGTGCACCCACTCTTCATCCGGAATTTCTTCCAGCGACTGGCGGGTCATCTGGAATGCGGCGTTGTTGACCAGCACATCGATACGGCCAAACGCTTCAACGGTTTTCTGCACGACGGCCAGGCAGTTTTCGCGCTGGCTCAAGTCACCTGGAATCAGGATTGCCTTGCGGCCTGCTTCGGTAACGAGCCGTGCCGTTTCACGGGCGTCTTCGTCTTCGCTCAGGTAGGAGATGGCAACGTCCGCACCTTCGCGAGCAAAGGCCAGGGCCACCGCGCGGCCGATACCGCTGTCACCGCCGGTAATGAGTGCGGCCTTGCCTTTCAGGCGGCCGGAGCCTTTGTAGCTCTGTTCGCCAAAGTCCGGACGCGGATTCATCTGGCTTTCATAGCCCGGATAGGGTTGGGTTTCGGCTGGCATGGGGGGGGTTGGATAGTCGGACATAAAGACCTCCTTTCAAGTGGTTAGAAAAGCGGATTAATGCGTGGCGCCCAGCACTGCAAAGGCTTGATCACCGTAGCCTGCAGCGCGCAAGGGCGTCCGAATGTCTTGTTCAAGGTCAGGCACGTAGCCGAACAGGACGTCAGCCGGTCCGGCCAACTGAATTTCTCCTAGCGTGGCAGGCAGCAGAAGGGTTTCGGCAGCGCCCAGGACGCCAGACCAGCTACCGGCCTGAATGCGGATGGGTGTGCCGACGTTGCTAAGCAGTGTGGCCTTGTTGAAACGGTAGGTAAGGGGCTTGGCGCCCGCACCGGCTACACGCCAGCGCTCCAAGGCAAAGTAGGGGCTAGCAGTACAGATTAAGCGATCAATGTCATCGCCTTGGGGCAGCCGGAAGCCGGGTGTGAATTCGGGTTGGGGTTCGAGATAGCACTCTTCGAGCAGTTGATCGATACCGGCAATCCAGTCCTGATGGCTGAGCGGCGAGCCGTCGGACATCTGCCAGGGCATTGCCTGTTGCTGGATATCCGAAGTCTGCTCGATCTCATAGATCAGCGTACCGGGGCCAAAGCTGTGCAGTGTGCCTCCAGGCACATAGATGGTTTCGCCTGCACGGACCGGCAGACGGCGCATGACGGCGTCGTAATCCTGGGCAATCAGGGCGCTGCGCAAGGTATCGTGATTAATCCCCGGCTTGATTCCGACCAGTGCGGTGGCACCGGGCTCGGCCCAAAGGATATGCCAGGCTTCGGTCTTGCCGTTGGGCTGGCATTCGAGACGGCGAGCGGTTTCGTCATCAGCATGCAAATGCACCGGCAACATGCCGCAGCCATCGATAAACTTGCTGAGCAGGGGGAAATAGGGACCATCAAACCCCGGGCCCACCAGCTCGGTGGGATAACGCTTCACCAGATCACGAAGCGATTGACCGGCAAGCGAGCCCTCGGTGACATTTGCAATGCTGCCTTCGACATCGCTGACTTCCCATGTCTCGGCAATACGGCCAGCAGGTAGCCCGCGGCGACCCAGTATTTCAGCAATGGCGTGACCGCCAAACATGTGGCTACGGATAGGGGTAGATAGCCGAAGAGGGTACCAGTCCATGTGTGCTCCTTAGTACAGATGAGGAACAGGCAGGCAAAACAATCCCGTGCGCTCACAAGGGCGCATGAGTCATTAAGAGCATGTAGATGTTTGGGTCTGGCCATGGTCGGCCGGTTTGTAGCCGACCATGGCGCAGCAGGTCTTACAGAATCGGCTTGCCGCCAGTGACCGCAACGCGAGCGCCAGACACATAGCTGGCTTCGTCAGAGGCCAGCATGACATATACAGGCGCAAGCTCGGCCGGTTGACCTGCTCGTCCCAGCGGAACCTGGCTACCGAACTGCGAGGCCTGTTCAGGCGGCATGGTGGACGGAATCAGCGGTGTCCAGATCGGGCCTGGAGCTACGCTGTTCGCACGGATGCCTTTTTCGGCCAGGAGCTGAGCCAGACCTGCCGTGAAGTTGGCAATCGCCCCCTTCGTGGTGGCATAGGGCAGCAGAGTGGCCTTGGGCATGTCCGAATTCACAGAGGTGGTGTTGATGATCGAACCACCTTTGCCCATGTGTTTGACGGCTGCCTGGGTGATACGAAACATGGCCGTGATGTTCGTATCGAACGTGTACACCCATTCTTCGTCCGGAATCTCTTCCAGGGAGTCATGGGACATCTGGAATGCGGCGTTATTGACGAGTACATCAATGCGGCCGAATTCAGACACGGTCTTCTGAACGATATCCAGGCATTGCTGGCGCTTGCTGATATCGCCTGGCAGTAGCAGAACCTTGCGTCCGGCTTCTTTCACGTAGCGCGCAGTATCCTCGGCATCTTCATGTTCGTTCAGGTAGGAAATGGCAACATCGGCACCTTCCCGAGCGAAGGCTATGGCCACTGCACGACCGATGCCGCTGTCTCCCCCGGTGATGAGCGCAACCTTACCAGCCAGACGACCAGATCCCTTGTAGCTCTGCTCGCCACAGTCCGGAACGGGTGTCATTTTGGATTGAAGTGCTGGCGGCTCTTGGGGTTGTTCGGGGAAAGGCGGGCGTGGGTAATCGGTCATGATGAATTCCTCCAAACGTGTTAGGGCGATGTAAAAATGCGACATGCCATACGTTGAGCGGGTTCACCAAAAGAGATGAATGGTGCTGAAACGATAAAACGAGGCCATACGCCTCGCTTTATCGACTGAAGTGATCTACTTGGGCGCGTTGGCGTGCCAGCGAGGCGCTACGGTGGGCGTCCATTGTTCAAGCGCATTGAGCAGTTCATCCGGCGACTGGCTGACCTGAAGCATCTCGCGATGAGGGCCAGCCACAAAGCCCTGACTCACTGCATGATCCAGGAACTGTGCAAGGGGCGCGTAGAAGTTATTTACTTCCAGAAGGCCCAGCGGCTTGGCGTGATAGCCGAGCTGACCCCAGGTCCAGACTTCGAAGAGTTCTTCCAGCGTACCTAGTCCACCGGGCAAGGCAACAAAGGCATCCGCCAGTTCAGACATACGTGCTTTGCGTGCATGCATGCCATCGACTACTTCAAGACGGGTCAGTCCCTTGTGGCCGACTTCGGCATCCTGGAGGCTTTTGGGGATGATGCCTATCACCTCGCCTCCGGCTGCGAGGGTCGCGTCGGCTACGATGCCCATCAGGCCCACGGCACCGCCACCATAGACGAGCGTAAGACCGCGCTTGGCCAGGGCGCGACCCAAGGCTTCGGCAGCTTCACGGTAGATTGGGTCGGCGCCTGTCTTGGCGCCACAAAATACACAAACGGCTTTCAACGACATTGCTGATCCTTGGCTGGTAGGAGGCGTAAGCGTAATCCTCACGCCAAGGTTAACCAAGCCTTGTCATGATCAGTGCCGTAGTGCATGCGGGGAGAGGTGGCCATGAAGCAATCGGCTGATCGCAGGTGCGCGCGTGCCGATTACTTCAGGCTGGAGGGAGCATCAGGCAGAGACCTGTTCAGGACAGGTGCCGCTGGCACCCAGAGCGTAGGCGATGAAAAGCTGGTTGATGTAGTCCGGGAATTTCATGGTGGGTACTCCTCAAGACGGCAAGTGACAGGGGCATCCTCTCAATATCAGGCTGGCCTTGCCGCTCAAAAGTTTCGATGGCAGCCATAGCCGTTTCGTTGCAAACCATGTTCCAGACGTTTTAGCGATTGGAACTCGCTTTCAAACATGCCAGTCTTCACTTAGTGAACACATGCGTTAGGAGATTTCATGAAACGTTCGCTTTTCGCTGTCTCTCTGCTTGCTCTGGCCAGCTCATCCGTATGGGCAGCCGACCAGTGCTCGGTCGATATTCAGGGAACTGATCAGATGACCTTCAGCACGGACAAGATCAAGGTCAATGAGGACTGCAAGCAATTCACGGTCAACCTGATCCATCCCGGCACGCTTCCCAAGAATGTGATGGGGCATAACTGGGTCTTGACCACAAAGGATGATGTCCAGGGCGTCGCCACTGACGGTATCGCGGCCGGTATGGACAAGGATTACCTCAAGGAAAACGATTCCCGCGTGATCGCCCATACCAAGGTGATTGGGGGTGGCGAAAAGACGTCCGTGACGTTTGATACCTCCAAATTGAAGAAGGGAGAGGACTATGAATATTTCTGCTCCTTCCCCGGTCATGCGGCCATCATGAAGGGCACGCTCACGATCGACGACTGAATGTCGAAAGACCGATAGAAAGCCCGGCATTGACCGGGCTTTTGCATTTCAGGCTAACGGGGCTTCAAACCCTCCAGAATCAGTGCCTGTATACTGCTCAGCACCTCTTCGAAAAACACAGGGTCATCGAGGGTCTTGCCCAGGATGGCCTGAACCTGGACACGAAAATCGGCGTAGTGCTGGGTGGTTGCCCAGAGCGTAAAGATCAGGTGATGCGGGTCGACCGGAGCCAGTTGACCGGCGTCGATCCAGGCGCGGATTACTGCAGCTTTAGCCTCGACCGTCTCCCGCAGGGGCACTTCCAGTTCGCTCAGGAGCAGCGGCGCGCCTTGCAGGATTTCCATGCAGAACAGGCGGGATTCGGCTGGGTAGTCACGAGAGATTTCCAGCTTGTGCCTGATGTAGCCCTTGATGGCGTCGATCGGGTCCTGCTCTGTGCTAAAGGTCTTCAAGGGGGCCAGCCAGATCACCAACAGCTGGCGTAGCACGTTGAGGTAGAGGTCTTCCTTGCTGCCAAAGTAGTACAGCAGGTTGGTCTTGGAAACCTCTGCCTGGGCGGCTATCTGGTCAAGACTGGTGCCATGCAGGCCGTACCGGGAAAACAAGTCCAGCGCTGCCTCAAGGATGATGCCGCGCTTTTCCTCGATCTGCCGTCGGCGGCGCTCCAATGTCGCAGCACTGGGCTTGCGAGTGGGCTTGCTGGGTGTGGATGAACGGTCCTGACTCACAACGACTCCTGCCTCTACAGCACGAACTGCACTTTACCGCGAGCGGCCTTGAGTGAGTACCGTCAGTCGAATTTCATGCTCGCCAGAGTAGCAGGTCGCCTGCGGCTTTCGCCCCATCATCGTGCGGGCTGCACAAACCAGGTGCTTTTGTTTGGACCAAATGGTCCACGCTAAGAAGCAGGTTTTGACCTAACTCCTTGTTTGCCCAGCAGAAACCTAAAGCTGGCAGAGTTTGTGCTCTGTCCTTGGTATTCCTGGCTTGCGGTACGGGCGGGAAATCACTTCGACCCACGAGCGAATCCGAGGCTGAGCATGACTCTAGACATTGGCGTATTCATCCCGATCGGCAACAACGGCTGGCTCCTCTCCGAGAACGCACCGCAGTACAAACCCACATTCGAGCTGAATAAGAACATTGTGCAACGCGCCGAGCACTATGGCTTCGACTTTGCCCTGTCGATGATCAAGTTGCGTGGTTTTGGTGGCAAGACCGAGTTCTGGGATCATAACCTGGAATCCTTCACCCTGATGGCAGGCCTTGCCGCCGTTACCTCCCGCATCAAGCTGTTTGCTACTGCCGCTACATTGACCCTGCCGCCTGCCATCGTGGCGCGGATGGCCTCTACCATTGACTCTATTTCCGGTGGCCGCTTCGGCGTGAACCTTGTGACCGGTTGGCAAAAGCCTGAATACAGCCAGATGGGCCTCTGGCCGGGCGATGAGTTTTTTGCTACCCGCTACAACTACCTGGGTGAGTACGCCCAGATCCTGCGAGACTTGTGGGGAACCGGTCGCTCCGACTTCAAGGGCGAACATTTCCAGATGGAAGACTGCCGTGTCAGCCCGCAACCGCAAGCTGATATGCAGATCGTGTGCGCTGGCTCCAGCGACGCCGGCATGGCGTTCTCGGCACGGTACGCCGATTACAATTTTGTCTTTGGCAAAGGTGTGAACACGCCCAAGGCTTTTGCGCCGACCTCCGAGCGTCTTATGGCCGCCACCGCCAAGACAGGCCGCGACGTAAGCTCCATCGTGCTGTTCATGGTGATTGCCGGCGAAACCGATGAAGCGGCACGTGCCAAGTGGGAACACTACAAGGCCGGCGCCGACGAAGAGGCCATCAAATGGCTGGGAACTCAGGCAGCAGCAGATACCAAGTCAGGCGGCGATACAAATGTACGACAGATGTCGGACCCGACGTCCGCGGTCAACATCAACATGGGTACGCTGGTGGGCTCCTACGCCAATGTGGCCCGCATGCTGGATGAAATCGCCGAGGTGCCTGGGGCCAGTGGTGTGTTGCTGACCTTTGACGACTTCATGCAGGGCGTCACCGAATTTGGTGAAAAAATCCAGCCCTTGATGCAAAGCCGCCGCCATGTCACTCGGCTGCAGGAGAGTGCCTGATGAACACGCTTGAATCCGTGGCAGGGTATGCCGTGCCGACAGGCAGCCAGGACGTGGTCACGCTACCTGCACGCCCTGAGCCCCTGCGACTGAAGGCCAGCGAGACGGCAGTCATAGTCGTCGATATGCAGAACGCCTATGCAAGCAAGGGTGGCTATCTGGACCTTGCCGGCTTTGATGTAGACGCAACCGGCCCGGTAATCGAAAACATTGCCGGGGTGGTGGAAACCGCGCGTGCGACCGGTATCCAGGTTGTCTGGTTTCAGAATGGCTGGGACCCGGCCTATCAGGAAGCCGGTGGCCCCGGATCGCCCAACTGGCATAAGTCCAATGCGCTCAAGACCATGCGCCGCCAGCCTGAACTGCAGGGCCGACTCCTGGCACGGGGCGGTTGGGATTATGCGCTGGTGGATCAGCTTCAGCCGCGGGAGGGGGATCTGGTCGTACCCAAAACCCGCTACAGCGGTTTCTACAATACGCCTCTCGATAGCCTCCTGCGTGCCCGCGGCATTCGTAACCTCGTGTTCGTAGGGATCGCCACCAACGTCTGCGTGGAGTCCACGCTACGAGACGGGTTCTTTCTCGAATACTTTGGCGTCTGCCTGGGCGATGCCTGCCATCAGGCCGGGCCGCGCTCGGCGCACGAGGCGGCGTTATTCAATATCGAGACGTTTTTTGGCTGGGTTTCAACCGTTGCCGATTTCCACGCCACCTTCAAAAAGGACTGACCATGCCCAAGCACGGCGTGATTCCCTCCGGAACCGGAAAGCCCCTTGCGCCCTTTGTTCCAGGCTCACTGGCTGATGGAGTTCTGTATGTTTCCGGCACCCTGCCATTCGACAAGGACAACAACGTCGTACACGTAGGCGATGCCGCTGCACAGGCGCGGCATGTGCTGGAAACCATCAAGAGGGTCGTGGAGGAGGCCGGCGGAACGATGGATGACGTGACTTTCAACATGATCATGATCACCGACTGGGCGAACTACGGGGCGATCAACGCGGTGTACGCCGAGTATTTTCCAGGCGAGAAGCCCGCGCGTTATTGCATCCAATGCGGCCTGGTAAAGCCGGATGCGTTGATCGAGATCGCCAGTATTGCCCATGTGGGAACGTAAGTGAGCAAGTGAAGTAGTGGGTATCGCTTCGCTCAACCCATCTTATGAGTCTGTAGGTTGGGTCGAGCCGTCAGGCGATACCTGCTACCAGGGGGATTTCCCGTCACGCACCTCATGAAACAACCCATGCGCGTTATCCAACGGTATACAGGGGAGCCTTGCATGCACTACGAGATCCATGGCCGGCAGGATGCCGAGGCCGATACCATCGTACTGTCATCCGGTCTTGGCGGTGCGGGGGCATTCTGGGCACCACAGCTCGCGGCGTTGGGCGAGCACTTCCGCGTGGTGACTTACGACCAGACCGGCACAGGCAAGAGCCCGGCGGTTATCCCTGAGGGCTATACCATCGAGGCCATGGCGCAGGATGTACTGGATATGGTCGATGCGCTGGGTATCACGCGTTGCCATTTCATGGGGCACGCCCTGGGCGGTCTTGTAGGGCTTCAGATCGCCCTGATGCGGCCTGAACTCTTGATCAGCCAGATTCTGGTCAACGCCTGGAGCAAGCCTAATCCGCACAGCGCCCGCTGTTTTGCTGTACGACTCGCGCTGTTGAACGATACAGGCCCGGCCGCCTACGTACAGGCCCAGCCCCTGTTTTTGTATCCCGCCGACTGGATGCTGCAAAACACCAAACGCCTCGAGGCCGACGAAGCCCATGCCCTGGCGCATTTTCCCGATAGCGAGAATGTGCGCCGACGTATCGCCGCATTGCAGGCATTCGATGTGGATACCCAGCTGGCGCAGATCAGAACACCCACCCTGATCGTCGCCAACCAGGACGATCTGCTAGTGCCGTGGGTGTGTTCCGAGCATCTGGCCAAACACCTGCCCGATGCGCAGTTCGAGCTGCTCAGCTACGGCGGGCATGCCTCCAGCGTGACGGACCCCGATACCTTTAACGCTTTAATGCTCGACTACCTGACCTGAATCCGATGACAGGAGCGTCGCTCCTGCAGTGAGGCTATGCCATGTCACTTGCCAACCTGAATATCGTTTCGCCCGTACAACCTCTTCGTGTACCCAAGCAGGACTATCGCGATGCCATGGCCCGGCTGGGCGCGGCGGTCAATATCGTGACGACTGATGGTCCCCAAGGCCGTGCCGGCTTCACAGCAACAGCCGTGTGCAGCGTGACCGACGAGCCGCCTACCTTGCTGGTCTGCCTGAACCGTTCGGCCTCGGTCTATCCGATTTTCAAGGCCAACGGCACTTTGTGCGTGAATACCTTGAGCAGTGAGCACAAGGCACTCTCCAATCTGTTTGGCGGTAAAACCGATGTGGAGGAGCGGTTTGCCGCGGCGTGCTGGAATACCCTGATTACCGGCTCGCCAGCGCTGGAAGGAGCGGTAGTCTCATTTGATTGTCGAATCGTTTCGATCAATACCGTAGGCACTCACGACGTACTCCTGTGCGAAGTGGTCGCTATCGAGCGCCAGGACGATGTAGATGGGCTGGTCTACTTCAACCGGAGTTATCAGGACCTGCTGACATCCGCTCCCTGCGGATAACTATGGTAGGGATGTGCTGAGCCGCTTATTCCTCGTAGAGTATGGGCTGACACATGGGTCGATTAGGCTGTGTCGGTTCGTACAAGAAAGGGTCGAGGATAAGAGTCCATGAGAGGTATCGTTTCTGTGCTGCAGTGCTGTGGCGCGGCACTGTTGCTGGCTGCCGGTTCGGCCATGGCAGAGCCGGAGCTGCTGCAGGGCACTGTCGGGCAGGCCAAGGTGCTGGTTGAACTGGATCTGGCTAAACCCGACGAGGTGACCGGGCGCTATTTCTACCAGAAGTACCACACCGATATTGCGCTCGACGGAGCGTTGGACAAGCAGCGTACCCTGCGTCTGAGTGAGAATCGTCCTTTTTTCAGCACGAAAAGCGTGCCCATGCAGTGGACGCTCAAACAGGGCGCCAATGGTCGCTGGACCGGCCGCTGGGCCAGCAAAGGCAAGACGCTCGATATCAGTCTTTCTCCTGTAGCGCTGCCGCCAGCACGTCCTGATGATTTACCCGCCCTGGACGAGCTGCGGCGTACATCACCCTATGAGTATCTGCGCCTGAAAGGGCTGAGCCTGAAGAAAGACAGGCAAGACACCTTTATGGGATATGGCTTGCAGTGGTGGGTGGAGCCTGTTTCCCGCATTCGCCTATTCCAGCTGGTTTCATCCCCTACGGCGATGGATCTGAGCGCTGCCAACAGGACGTTGCAGAATCGGCAGTGGCAGGAGGTGAACAGCTACTTTGGGTGTCTGTCCGGGGCACGTGATCGTGAGACAGAGTTCGATCAGACGGTCAAACCGGTATTTATCAATGACTCTGTACTGAGCGTCAGCCTGTTCACCAGCTACGACTGCGGCGGTGCGCATCCAGACTTTGGTGATGCGCCGCTCAACATGGAGTTGGCCACCGGCAAGATTCTAGAGTTGGAAGATGTGTTCTGGCTGGGTAAGGGGCCGTACATCCATTACGAGCGGGGCATGGATAATCTGGAGGCGTACTCCAACTACCGCGAGCAGTTGTTTGCCCCGTGGGTGGTTGACCAGTTCAAGCGTCTGTATCCCGAGTTGATGAACGACGACCCAAACGAATGCAATTACCAGGACCCTTCTGTCTGGCAGTTTTCGGTGTGGTATTTCGAGCCTCGTGGAATTTACCTGGGGCCTACTTTTGCCCGGGCCGCCAGAAGCTGCGATGAGCCAGGCGATACGGTGATTCCCTACAAGACCGTCAAGGCGCATCCGGGGCCGGTCAAGGTCACGCTGCCGGAGTAATCGGATCAGACTAGAGGCAGCCGGAGCGGCCTCTAGTCTACTCACTCAATGAGCCTGTGAAGGTGCGCCCACGGTACGAACAGGGGCAGACAGTTTGAGCAGAAGCACCGTAGCCGCCGCCAATACAAACACCACGGCGTAGCCCTGATACAGCTGAGCCGGACCCCACTGCAGGTCAATCAGCCCACCGGCCACCAGTGGCGAGAGAATAGCCCCGAAGCGGCCAATGCCAATACCCCAGCCCATACCCGTTGCGCGTACCGAGGCGTCATATGCCATGGAGGCCAAGGCATACAACCCGGCAATGCAGCCGTTACTGAAGAGGCCAATGAGCAGACCCAGGGCAAAGGCCGTGGTCAGTGAGGAGGTGGAGGAAACGAACAGGCTGAGCAGCACGGCTGTGCAGGCCATGAAAACGGCCAGCAGGTGGCTGATCTTAAAGCGTGCAGCGAGCATACCGATCAAGGCTGCACCAAAGATGCCGCCAATGCTCAGCAATACTCCACCCGTCACGCCCTGCTGTGCGGAAAGACCGGCTGACACCAGCAGCTTGGGCGTCCAGCTCATGATGAAGTAGAAACCGAACATTGTCAGGAAGAATGAGCCCCAGATCAGCAGGGTGGTGCGTAGCAGCGCGGGTGAAAATAGCTGCTTGAAGCTGCTGCCCTTGTGCGCTTCGCGCAGGGGCTGCGGAGGCAGCTCGGTAAGCGGTGCATAGCCCAGTTTTTGGGCCAGACGATTGACCCGCACCAGGGCATTGTCCGGGCGCTTGGCCAGCAGAAAATCCAACGATTCGGGCAGACGCCACAGTACGAAGGGAATGATAGCGAACGTCACCAGGCCACCAAAGACGAAGACCGAGCGCCAGCCCCAGGCAGACAGCAATGCCACGGCAATAAGCCCGCCAATGGTGGCCCCGAGGGCATAGCCGGTGGATTGCAGGGTCACTGCAAGCCCACGCCACCGCTTGGATGAGTACTCGCTGGCAATCACATTACTGCTGGCCAGGATGCCACCAATGCCAAGCCCAGTGATGGCCCGCAATACAGCCAGCTGAGTAGCTGACTGACTGAATGCAGACAGCAACATACCAAGGCCTGCAACGGTTACGCACGCCAGAATGAGCGGGCGACGGCCAAAGCGATCCGCCCAGGGAGCAATAAATAGCGAGCCCGCAGCCATGCCAAACAGTCCCGCGCTGAGCAGTACGCCCAGCTGAGCGCCAGAGAGCTTCCATTCAGCGGAAACGGACGCGGCGGTAAAGGCCATGACCAGCACGTCGAAGCCGTCGATCATGTTTAACGCGATACAAATGATAATGGCGGTCCATTGAAAGCCGTTCATGCGGCCTTCATCGACAGCCCGGCGAAGGTCGTTATGCATGGCCCGCCTCCCGAATAGTGGTGGCGCGCAAGTGACGTGCATAACAGAGCAGAGGTAGCGGTGTCATGAGCATGGGGGGCCTCTTGTTATTGTTGTAGTGCTGGAAGTCTGCTCGAAGCGTTCAAGCCTTGATCGCGATATTCGAGGCAGACCGGATGCAGTACTTATACGACACCGCGGCCCTCTCGACGTAGAAGAGTGGCCGCTTAACGAACAGCTTTTGATGGCGATCTGATGACCTGACGGGCTTCCATCAGGCCTATCAGATATCCAGGATCAGCACAGCGCTCTTGGCACGTGAGCAACAGGGCGTGAATTGATCGTTCGCAGCCTGTTCATCCTCTGTCATGAACATGTCCCGGTGTTCTGGCGTACCGTCCAGCACGCGGGTCAGACAGGTGCCGCAGATACCTTGCTCACAGGACATCGGAATGTCGAACCCCGCCTCCAGCAGAACGTCGAGTGCGGTACGTTCAGCGGGAACATGCAGGGTCTGTCCGGTGCTGGCAATCCTGAGGTCGAAGCTGCCATCGTTGGAGGTGTCGGTGGGTGCTGCCGCAAAATATTCACGATGCAGTTGCTCCTCCGGCCAACCGTTGGCTTTGGCTGTGCTGAGAACGTACTCCATGAAGCCTGTCGGGCCGCACACGTACACGTGTACATCCGGCTCCGGCTGGCCCAGCACTTGAGTGGCGTCCAGCTTCTGCTGCGCGGGGCCATCGTCATGGTGAAAATGTACCTGACCGGCAAACGGTGAGGTGCTGATTCGCTCGACGAATGCCGTGCGATCGGCGGAGCGGGTGCAGTAATGCATCTCGAAGTCTGCGGCCATATTCGACAGACGCTCGGCCATGCACAGAATGGGCGTCACGCCGATACCGCCAGCAAACAGCAGGCTGCGTTTGGCGCCATGTGCCAGGGGAAACAGATTGCGCGGCTCGCTGATAGTGAGGTGTGTACCTTCCTTGAGCTGATGAACACCGAGCGAGCCGCCACGGGAGGCGGGGTCCTTGAGAACGGCAATCTGATAGCGATGGCGCTCGCTTGGCGGGTTGCAGAGCGAATATTGCCGAACGATGCCATCCGGCAAGTGCACATCGATATGCGAGCCGGCACTGAATTCCGGCAAGGGTGAGCCATCGACACTGGCCAGCTCGAGGCTGCAGATGTCCGTGGCTTCGGTTTTCTTCGAAACGATCAGAACGTCGATCACGATAAAGTCCTCGGCTGAGTGGCCTGCCATGCAAGCCACCTCAATAGCAGGCGCCTCTGTACGAAGGAGGCGCCAGGGGCATCAGGCGGTAGCAATCATGCCCAGCGGGGCAGCTGCGCTACGCTCGCTTTCGATGAGGCGATCCAGAATCCGGCGCGACTGTACGCCGCCCGCGTCGATGTTCAGCTTCAGCAGTTGCCGTTCGGGATAGGCCAGCAGGTTCTGTTGCTGACGTTCCAGCATTTCCAGGTCTTCGGAGAAGATCTTGCCCTGGCCTTCACGGATGGTCGCCGTCAGCGCCTCGTCTTCAGGTCTGAAATTGCGCGCCATGCCCCAGAAGTACCAGATAGAGGTCTCGGTCTCCGGTGTAATGAAATCGACCACAATGCTGGAGGCCTTGTATTTGGGATCGGCCTCGTAACCGCCATGCCCGGCATGGGCCACACCCACTTCAATCAGGACATGGCTTGGTGGCGTGAAGCGGCAGATCTGCCAGCGATCCACGGGGACGTCATCCGCCAGGTTGTTGCCACGCAAGGCCATGCGCCAGAAGGGCGGGGCCATGATGTTTTCCATATGGCGGCTGGTGATGACGGTATCGCCTTCCACTTTCGTGATGGGTGCGGCTTCGTCGATCTCCTTCTGCCCGATGCTGCTGGCATGGACATAGGTCTCATGGGTCAGGTCCATGAGGTTGTCGATCATCAGGCGATAGTCACAGTTGATGTGATACAGGCCGCCGCCATATGCCCACTCGGGGTTGTCGGCCCATTCCAGATGATGAATCAGGGCAGGATCGGCTTTTCCGGCCTCGCCGGTCCAGACCCAGATGAAGCCGTAGCGCTCTTCGACCGGATACTGACGGATACAGGGGAAACCACGAACGCGCTGGCCCGGCATGGCAACGGTCTTGCCATCGCAGCCCATCTCCAGGCCGTGATAGCCGCATACAAGGACACCGTCACGTACAAAGCCCAGCGAGAGCGGGGCGCCACGGTGAGGGCAGAAATCCTCCAGGGCCGCGACCTTGCCTTCCGGACCACGGTAGAAAACGATCTTTTCACCACAAATCTGACGACCGAGCGGTTTATCGGCGATCTCGTCAGGCGTACAGGCTACATACCACGTATTTTTCGGGAACATGGTGGGCTCCTCGCAGGGCTGTTTTGTTTTTATTGGATCCAATACTTCGCGCTATACAGATCCTGAGTCAATCTATAAGTCACTATTGGATCCATTTTTGGTGCGATTAACGGCCATTGGGTTCGACGAACGCCGGGTTGCTCCCTGACGATAGCTGCCGCAGGTGTCGTGCCCAGCCGGAAGCTGCCTGCGCTAAGATGAATTGATTACAGCGCCGAGAGGACCTCATGAGCAAGCCAGGACAACGGGTGTTGGTCACATTACGGAAAATGATCGTGTCCGGTGAATTACCGGCCGGTGAGCGGCTGGTGGAAATTCCTACCGCCGAGCGGCTGGGAGTTTCGCGCATGCCGGTGCGTATGGCCTTTCGGACGCTGGAGCAGGAAGGATTGCTGTCCAAGAACGAAGGCCGTGGTTATACCGTGCGGACGGTGACTGGCGAAGAGATTGCAGGTGCGGTGGAAGTCCGGGGTGTATTGGAGGGGCTGGCGGCGCGACAGGCGGCAGAACGCGGTTTGGATCCAACGACTCAGGAAGCCTTGCAGCAGTGCCTTGCCACGGGAGATGTCCTATTTGCCAAAGGTTATGTCACCGAGGAAGACATGGAGGTTTACCATGATTTCAACCGGCGCTTTCATCAGGTCATCATTGAGGCCAGCGGTAATCCTGCGATCAGTCATGCCTTGGCGCGTAACGATCACTTGCCGTTTGCCTCGGTCAGCTCGCTGGCAGTGGATCGCAACGACATGGCCCGAGAATATCGGCGCTTCAACTTTGCGCACATGCAGCACCATGCCATCGTCGATGCCCTGGTAAACAGACAGGGCGCGCGTGCAGAAGCTCTGATGCGCGAACATGCTAATGCGACGATGCGCTATGCCGACCTGTTTGGCTCCCCGCACACCGATCACGAGGGGCTCAAGGTCATTCGCGATATGTAACAGCACCTGTCCTATCCGCCTTGCCGCTCGCACCCTTATCAATTCCTGCCTAAGCTGAGCGGACTTTCCGAACAAGAGAGGCCTCCATGAGCAAGATTATTCTGATTACCGGCGCCAGCCGGGGTATCGGTCGTGAAGCAGCGCGACTGGCCGGTGCACGCGGCTGGCGTGTGGGTGTGAACTACACGGCTGACGAGACGGCGGCTAATGAATGTGTGGCGCTGGTAGAGCAGGCTGGTGGCGAGGCGATTGCCATTCGTGGCGATGTGTCCGTCGAGGCGGACGTTTTGGCCATGTTCGATACCATTCAGCACAAGTTCGGCGGGCTGGACGGGTTAGTCAACAACGCCGGTATTACGGGGCAGTCCCTGCAGCTCGCCGATATGCCCATCGACCGTATGCGGCGCATGTTCGAGGTGAACATCCTGGGCGCCTTCCTGTGCGCGCGTGAGGCTGCACGGCGCATGTCTACCGAGCGAGGCGGCCGGGGCGGGGTGATCGTAAATGTGTCTTCGGTTGCCTCGCGGCTGGGTTCGCCCAATGAATACATTGACTATGCCGCGTCCAAAGGTGCAATCGACACCATGACGCTAGGGCTTTCCAAAGAGCTGGGACCGCAGGGCGTGCGCGTCAACGCGGTACGTCCTGGTCTGACCCTGACCGAGATTCATGCCAGTGGCGGCGATCCTGACCGCGGTTTGCGGCTTGGTGTCACGACGCCCATGGGCCGGGCAGGTGAGCCGCAAGAGATTGCCGCCGGAATCATCTGGTTGCTGTCGGATGAGGCCTCTTATGCCAGCGGTGCGATACTCGACATTTCTGGAGGTCGCTGAGCGAGCGGTTGAACCACTGCCGTTCGTCGTTGACGTAGTAGGTACATGGCATAACGCCGTGACCTTCTGATGGCTGGCGAAACGGAGAAAAGGCGTGACACGGACCCGGAAAATCATCGTCTGGACGCTAGGCATCCTGGTGGCGTTAATCGTCGTAATGATCGTCTTCGTCTCGACGTTCGACTGGAACCGGCTCAAGCCTACCCTCAATGACAAGGCGTCAGCCGCGCTCAACCGTTCGTTCGCCATCAACGGCAATCTGGGTGTGGACTGGCGCCGCGAAACGGATCAGGGCGGCTGGCGGGCCTGGGTCCCGTGGCCGCACATCTCGGCGGAAAACATCGAGATCGGCAATCCTTCCTGGGCAAGCAACCCACGCTTCGTGCACCTGGACCGGGTACAGTTGCGGATCTCGCCTCTGGCGCTTTTGAGCAAGCAGGTCTATATCCCACGTATCGACGTGACCAAGCCGGAAGCCAACCTGCAACGCCTGGCGGATGGTCGTAATACCTGGACCTTCGACCAGGGCGACAAACAGGAAAAGGACCCAAACGAAGCATCCTCAGCCTGGACCGTGGACATCGGCACCATTGGTTTTGATGCAGGCCAGGTCGCCTATGACGATGACATCGTACAGGCCCACGTCAAAACCACGATCACCTCACTGGATGCTCCCATTGCCTATGCCGACATCGTTGGGCAGGCCGGGACTCAGCGGCAGCGGGCCAATGTCAAACAGACCCAGGCACTGCAATTTGGCTGGACCGTGAAGGGCCGGTACAAGGAGCAAGCCGTGGAGGGCAGCGGCAAGATCGGTGGGCTACTGGCATTGCATGATCCGGACGCACCCTTTCCCATTCAGGCCGATGTCCGCGCGGGTGCCACGCACCTAAATGTCTTCGGAACGCTGACCGAACCGCTCAAGCTGGGGGCTCTGGATCTGCGGCTCAAGCTGTCCGGGCAGAGCCTGGGGCAGCTCTATCGCCTGACGGGCGTAACGCTCCCGGAAACGGCGCCGTACTCGACTGATGGACACCTTACCGTTGTCCTCAACGACCCGGCCGGGCCACGTTTCCAATACGAGGACTTTTCTGGAAAGGTAGGGCAGAGCGATCTTCATGGAGATCTGCAATATACAGGGGGCAAGCCACGGCCAAAACTGACCGGCGAACTGACCTCAAATCAGCTGCTTTTTGCTGATCTGGCGCCTCTTATCGGCGCCGACTCTGCCGAGCAGAAGCAGGCCCGCGGTGAAGAGAACAAGCAGCCTGCGGAAAAGGCGCTACCTGTCTCCGAGTTTCGTACCGAACGGTGGCGCGCCATGGATGCCGACGTGAAGTTTACCGGCCAGCGCATCGTTCAGAATGCCTCATTGCCGCTGTCTGATCTGTATCTGCATCTGAAGCTGACCGATGGCGTCCTGCTCATCGATCCACTGCGCTTTGGCGCCGCAGGCGGTGCGCTGAATAGCACGGTTCGCCTGGAAGGAGACAAGAGCCCCATGCCCGCCCGGATGGATCTGCACATACGGGGCGTCAAACTCAAGCAGCTGTTCCCTACGGTTGAAGCCATGCGTGACAGCTTTGGCGAACTCAACGGTGATGCCACCCTGACGGGAACGGGTAACTCGGTCGCAGCACTGCTGGGCAGCAGCAATGGTGAACTCAAGGTGCTGATGAATGATGGCTCCATCAGTCGTAGTCTGATGGAAATCGCTGGCCTCAATGTGGGCAACTATCTGGTCAGCCGCCTGTTTGGTGACGATGAGGTGGCGATCAATTGCGCTGCGTCGGATCTGCAGGTCACGAATGGACTGATGAAGACGCGTGTCTTCGTATTCGATACGGAAAACGCTTTGATCAACATCGACGGCACCGTCAACTTTGCTAATGAGCAGATTGACCTGTCCATTGAGCCGCACAGCAAGGGCTATCGCATCTTCTCGCTCCGCTCGCCTTTGTATGTGCGGGGAACATTGAAGAATCCTTCGCCAGGCGTCAAACCCTTGCCCTTGGCTGCACGGGGCGCCGCTGCCGCACTGCTTGCCACATTTGCCGCCCCGGCTGCGGGCCTGCTGGCACTTGTGGCCCCGAGCAATAACAGTCAGGACAACCAGTGCAAGGCCCTGCTTCAACAGATGAAAAGAGGGAACTAATCAGGCTTTACCGTTTATCTGTCAGGCCGCAACGAAGCGACCGTTCAGCGGGCGTGACAGAACAAGTGAAGGGTTATACCTCTCAAAACAGGTGTATCTCACTCAGGGAGACCCAAGCCATGAGCGATATGGGCCAGGAGTATGAAATTCACTACAAATTGCTGGGCGAGCCCCACACCGACCGCATTGCCGACCTGAACGTACCGGTCACCGATGTGGTTCGTGAGCTGGCCGTCAAGCATCTGATTGCCGTCAACGATGCACAGTACCTGCTGTTCGATCTCGAACCGGGCTTGCCTATCGTGGGCATCAGTGATGTTTCGATCCACCGACTGGATGATGGAGTAGCGCAATGATTCGCGCATTCAGGGAAAACCTGACACAGGGTTTTGCGGGTGTATTACTGCTGCTGAGCGCTGTTGTTTTGGGCGGTTGTTCCACCGCCACGGTTGTGACCCTGCAGGATGGTACCGAGTACATCACCCAGGACAAACCCAACACTAAAACTGCCGATGGTTTCTATGAATTCAAAGACGTTTCCGGCCGCCAGATTCGCGTCCGGGCTGATGACGTAGCAACGATCAAAGCCGAAGACTGATCCGTCTGAACAGGAGGCACCTATGCCACGCGGCGACAAGTCAACCTACAGCGATAAACAAAAGCGCAAGGCCGAGCACATCGAGGAAAGCTACGAAGCCAAGGGCATGTCGGAAGACCAGGCGGAGGCGCGTGCCTGGGCTACCGTCAACAAACAGTCTGGTGGCGGCAACAAGAGTGGCTCCGGCAAACAGAAAAGCGAGACGGCCAAGCGCGCCGATCGTAAGGACTCTGCTCGCCGTGCGGTCGCAACCAAGCATGGGCATTCGCCGAATTCAGGACGCTCACCCAGTCGTAGCGCGTCGACGCGCGGACGTCGCGGCAGTACATCGCTGAGTGACATGACACGTGATGAACTAATGAAGAAAGCCGCAGAGCAAGGCGTTACCGGTCGCTCGCGCATGAAGAAAGACGAGTTGATCAAGGCCCTGAGCTGACCAACCCGATTTCGAGTTACACAGACCTCTTCTGCATACCGTGGGTATGTGGTCTGTGCGGGCGCAGCTGGCGCATTAGGTGACCCTGCCCCACCTTGAGCGTATAAAAAAGCCCCAGCGCCTAATAGACGCTGGGGCTTTTTCGTCAGGGCAGAATCAATCCTGTGCCTGATTGGCTTCCGGACGGAACATGCTACCCGTCACCAGATAGCGTTCATGCCAGGAGAGGGCTTCCGGCAACAGGTGAGGCGTATGTTTGCCGTAGCTACCACTGTTGGCCCGATCGATGTAGTCCGCCAGCATGTCGCGGTAGCTGGGGTGAACGCATTTTTCCAGGATGACCTTGGCACGCTGCTTAGGACTGAGCATGCGCAGGTCAGCCAGACCCTGATCGGTCACGATGACACTGACATCGTGCTCGGTGTGATCGACGTGACTCACCATTGGCACAATCGTGGAGATCAGGCCATTTTTTGCCGTGCTCGGCGCCATAAAGACTGACAGGTAGGCATTACGGGCAAAGTCGCCTGAGCCACCGATGCCGTTCATCATCTGTGTGCCCATGAGGTGCGTGGAGTTCACGTTGCCGTAAATGTCGGCCTCGATCATTCCGTTGAGTGCGATACAGCCCAGGCGACGCACCAGCTCGGGGTGGTTGCTCACGCCTTGCTGGCGCAGGATGATTTTCTTGCGCAGCATCTCCGAGTGTTCGAGGAAACGCTCGATACCGGCCGGGCTCAGGGAGAACGAGGTAGCAGCAGCCAGGTCCATCTTGCCGCTGATCAGGAGTTCAAGCATGCCGTCCTGGATCACTTCGGTAAAAGCGGTCAGGCCCGCGAACTCGCTTTCGCCCAGCCCCTGCATGAAGGCATTGGCGATGTTGCCGACCCCGGACTGGATCGGTAGCAGGTTGGCCGGAATACGACCCTGACGCACTTCGAAGCGCAGGAAATCGATCATATGCTCGGCAATGGCCTTGGAGGCAGCATCCGGTGCCTTGAACGGGCTGTTGCGGTCTGGCGCGTCGGTCTCGACCACGGCCACTACTTTCTCCAACGGCACCTGCAAATAAGGCTCACCTACACGCTCACCCGGATGGGTCAGTGGGATAGGGGTACGGTTGGGCGGCAGGGCGGTGTCATAGAAGATGTCGTGCATACCGTCGAGCGCATCCGGCTGCCAGCGGTTCACCTCCAGAATCACGGCATCGGCCATGTCCAGCCAGGTCTTGTTGTTGCCGACCGAGGAGGAGGGCACCAGGCTGCCGTCTTCACGAATGGCGGTTACTTCCACCACGGCAATGTCAACCTTGCCGAAAAAGCCGTAGCGAACCTTTTCAGCCAGTTGCCCCAGATGAATATCCATGTAATCCAGCTGGCCGGCATTGATGCGGCTGCGCAGCTCGGGGTCGGACTGGAACGGTACACGCAACTCGATACCGTCGACGCGGGCCAGCGCACCGTCCAGTTCAGGCGCAGTGGATGCGCCCGTCAGGACACGAATACGAAACGGCTCGCCTCGGCCATGGACTTCGGTAATGTGCTGGGCCAGGGCACCAGGAACGGCCTTGGGGTAACCTGCGCCGGTAAAACCGCTCATGCCAACGGTCATGCCATGGCGAATATGGCGAGCTGCCTGCTCGGCAGACATGCGTAGGGCAGCGAACGCGGGGTGGCGGATGCGATCACTCATCAGTGGAACCTCACAGCAAGGATAGAAGCATGCCCGCTTTCCAGTCTTATCATTGTCATGACGGGGCGGAGCTGCGGGCACCGTAGACCAAAACTAACGTTAGCGCCCTAATCAATAGGTCGTATTCTGCCCCATTGATAAGCGCGCTAGAGCGGCCAATTGTCGCAGATTAGTCGATCAGTTGCCGCTGATAATCTTTCCTGAACTGCATCAGTGAGCTACGCACGACTGTTACTGCGCCGTCGATCAAGCCGCAGCGCCCGCTGCCGGGCAGTAACTCGCACAAGCTTTCCAGGGCACGCAGATCACTGTGCAGGCCGCCACCGGTATCGATCCGTCGCAGCAGGCGAGACAGCTGATAAGTACCTGTTTTACAAGGTGGACATTGCCCGCAGGAACCTGCAGCAAAGAAGTCCACATACTCGGCCACCTTGCGTACGATGCTGGTGCCTTCGGAGATCACAATCATGGCCCCGGTCCCCAGGCTGGATCCGCGTGCCTTCACAGAATCGAAATCTAGCGCTACATCAAGATGCTGTTCGGTTAACAGTGTATTAGATGGACCGCCGGTAAAGACGGCCTTGAAGGCGCGGCCCTGCAGCATGCCGCCGCCGTGCTCGAAAATGAGCGCGCGCAGCGACGTACCCATCGGCAGTTCGTACAGCCCCGGCTTGAGCACATCGCCGGAAAGCGAGTAGAGCTTGGTACCTGCAGCGCTGCCCATACCCAGATGGCGATACCAGTCTGCACCGTGCCGCAGGATATGCGAGACGTTGGCCAGCGTCTCGGTGTTGTTGATAAGGGTAGGCTTGTTATCCACCCCGCACTCGGCCGGGTAAGGCGGCTTGCGATGGGGGAAGGGAAAGCCTCCGTCGAGGGTGGCAATAACGGCTGTTTCTTCGCCCCCAATGTACAGCCCCGAGCTTTCCACTACGCGCAGGTCAATTGGTCGACCCTGCAGAGCTGCCAGCTCCTGAAAGAGCGGCTCTGTCTGCCATTGCTGTACGGCCTGTCCCAATGACACGACGGACGCGTGCTGATGGGGATTCACATAGAGCAGTACATGGTTGGCCCCAATGGCCGTGGCGGCAATCAGTGCACCTTCGATGACCTGATGTGGGGATTTTTCCAGCAGTACGCGATCCTTGAAGGTACCGGGTTCATCTTCATTGCCGTTGCAGACGACGTATTTATCCAGGTATGACGGTTGCGCAGCCGCAGGTGCCCATTTGCGATGGGTAGGAAAGCCGGCACCTCCCATACCCCTTAGGCCGGCTTCCTCCAGAAGGGGGATGATGGCGTGCGGCGCGGCCAGTGCCTGACGTAATCCCTGGCCGCCGCCCTGAGCGAACCAGGCTTGCAGATTGGCTCCGACCTGGGCTGAGGGTGAGAGCAGAACAGGTGTGAAACTCATGACGGTACTCCTCAGGACGGCGTCATGCCGGCCAGCATGGCCTGAACAGCACCGGGTGCGCTGGCACGCAGGGCCACATCGCGGCGCAGATCGAAATTGCCGTAATCAGGAAACAGACAGGGGCCGCAGACATGGGTGGGCAGCCCTGCCAATGTGATTTGCCGCTGCCAGTCGTACAGGTGATAAAGACCTACCTTGGGGGCGGGTTTCGGACTGGCTGTCGCGCCTGCATGCTGCCCCGCCCGGCGGCCGAACGCGATGATTTCCAGCAAGGCATTGCCCATCATGCGGTTACGGCCGTGGATGCCACCGCTGATTTCGCCTGCGCAATACAGGCCGGGTATGGCTGTCGCGCCGTGTTCGTCGATTTCCACACCGCCGTTCTGGTAGTGCAGGGTAGGCCGTACCATCATGGGCTTGACCTTGGGATCGATTCCGCAGCGATGGGCCAGATGCCCCAGACTGACCAGTCGCTCTTCCAGGATGCCCGGATGCCTGCGCTCAAGACCGGGGGTATCCAGGAAGACGCCCAGATTACCGTCACGCTCCACCCCACGGCCCTCTGCGCACTCCTTGAGAATGGCAGCGGCCACTACATCGCGTGGTTGCAGCTCATCAACAAAGCGCCTGCCTTCACCATTGATCAGCCAGGCGCCAGCAGAGCGCGCCGCCTCGGAAATCAAGCCGCCAACCAGGTGCGAAGGCCAGGCTAGGCCGGTCGGGTGGTACTGGAACGAATCCAGCTCCCGCAGTCGAGCACCCATCCGATACGCGAGCACCAGTCCGTCTGCGGTTGCACCGTAGTGGTTGGATGTTGGGAAGTCGTTCAGGTGCAGCCGTCCCGCGCCGCCTGTCGCCAGGATTACCCGGCTGGCGCGTACCAGAATGAACCCATGCCAGTCGAGGTTGTACAGCACGGCTCCTACGCATTGGCCGCTCTCGTCGGAGAGCAGCTCTACCAGCGGGCAGCGATTCCACAGCGAGATACGGTCATCCAGCTCCACGGCCTCACGCAGGACGCGCATCAGCTCAAGGCCGGTATAGTCGCGGTAGGAAAGGATGCGGGCGCATGTTGCGCCGCCGGGTTTCTTGCGCAAGAGTTTGCCACCCACCGGGCTGCCTTCGGTCAGGTCGAACAGCATGCCGCGGCTAATCAGCCAACGAATGCAATCAGGTCCCGACTCTGCCAGGCGAGCTACCAGCGTACGGTCTGCACACAGGTGGCCGGCGCGCAGGGTGTCCTCGAAGTGACGCTGCAGGCTGTCCTCTTCGCCGACAGCGGCCTGGATCCCGCCTTCCGCCATGACGGTATTGCTGTCACCCAGGCGTAGCTTGGTCGCCAGGATGACGCGTCGCCCCTGTTCGGCGGCTGTCAGCGCGGCCGCACAGCCCGCACCGCCGCCTCCGATGACCAGTACTTCGGTATTGATGACCGGTGCACCTGCCAGATCGGCATCACTGATCTGCGCATTGCTCTGCAGTAGGGCGGCCAGCCGGGAGGGGCATTCATCACCGCGGTTGGCCCCGATGCTCAGGCGAGTACGAGTACCCTCCTGGTAATCCGGGTGATAGCGTTGCAACAATGGTGTTTTGTCCACTGCCGGGGGCGCCATGCCGTCGCACCGGCTCAGGTTCGCCAGGGCAAGTTCGTAGGCAATTCCGCTCATGGCCAAATCCTCAGGTGAGCTCGACGTTTGGATCGACCGGCATGACGCCCAGGTCGATCTGACGTAGTCGCAGCAGCAGGTCGGAAGGACGCAACATCACGGATGCCGTCATCCGGCGAATGTACAGCCCCAGGTGGTTGGGCGAGATGTGTTCCGGGCAGGCAATGGTGCAGAGGTTGCACATGATGCATTCATCGAACACCTTGGCTGCGCTCAAATCGCCCGATGCGGCCAGGTTTACGCCTTTCTGGACTTCAAGGTGCTTGGGACAGGCACGGTCGCATCCGCCGCAGTGCCGACAGTGGCTGGCTTCGGGAAAGGCGCTGTTGATGCGGTCCAGCAGGTTCCAGGTATCGTCCCAGTTGTTGGTGGTGTAGGTGTGATGGCGGTTCATCGGCAGGTGATCCAGAAAGCTGACCTGCATGCCGTCCTCCACGGCGGTTTCACAAGCCAGGGCCGTCGTGACTTCGCGCGAATCCTTGCGGCGCAGCAGCACGCGGCAGGAGCCGCATACACCTTGTCCCATGCAGCCGACACCATCGGTGAGCGGCTGTCCAGAGTCGATCACCGCCTCTAGAAGCGAGCGGCTGGTTGAAGTCTCAATACTGTGGCCGTTGATGGTCACGCGGGCGCTGAGGTCTGTCATAACACCTCCCTGACAGTCAGTGCGGGCGCGGAGTACGCCTTGATTAGCGCAAGGATAGATAGGCAGCCGTCAGTGCATACTGACCTGGCTCAATAGGCGGGAGGAATGGCTGGGTGACCGACGAAAGGCCACCCGGGCGGTGCTACGGTCAGGACGGCCGTAGCACCGGTGACGCTTAGTGCCCGTGCTGATCAGGCTCCGAGGGAGCGTTACCTGTCACGCGACGTACGACGCGACCGATGGTCAGGCCCTGCATGAGGATGGAGAACAACACCAGTATATAAGTGATGGTCAGGATCAGGTCCCGTTCCGGCCCTGCGGGTAGCGATAGGGCCAGCGCCACTGAAATCCCACCCCGCAGTGCGCCCCAGGTCAGAATGCCCATGGTGCCTTTGGCCATGTGTCGCCAGTGCGGCGTCAGCATCACAACCGGTGTCACGCTAATCCAGCGGATAAGCAGGATGGCCAGGGTAAAGGCCACAGCGGCGGCCAGGTGCAGTCCTGTCACAGGCAGTAGCAAAAGCTCCATGCCGATGAGCACGAACAGCATGGCATTGAGGATCTCGTCGATCAGCTCCCAGAAGCCGTCCACATAGCGGCGTGTGGTATCGGACATCGCTTTTTCACGGCCACGATTGCCGATGAACAGGCCGGCCACGACCATCGCAATCGGACCGGATACATGCAGGTGGGGAGCCACGGCAGCGCCGCCAATAACCAGCGCAAGTGTCAGGAGCACCTCGATCTGGTACTGATCGATGCTTTTGAGCATCCGGTAGGTGACATAGCCGATCACCGAGCCGAACAGGATGCCGCCCAAGGCTTCCTCGACAAACAGCATGACAGCGTGCCCGGCGGAGGGTGTCTCGCCGGAGGCGAGAATGCCGAGCAGCACGGTAAACACCACAACAGCAACGCCGTCATTGAACAGGGACTCACCCACGATGGTGATTTCCAGTGATTTTGGCGCCTTGGCTGAACGCAGGATTCCAAGAACGGCAATCGGGTCGGTTGGAGAAATCAGCGCGCCAAACAGCAGGCAATACACCAGGTCTACATGCCAGCCCAGCAAGGGAAAGACGTAATAGGCCGTTCCGCCGATCAGGGCGGTAGAAACGAGAACGCCCAGGGTAGCCAGAAGGCCGATCGGCCAGCGGTAGCTGCGAAGATCCTGAACATTGACGTGCAAGGCGCCGGCAAACAACAGGAATGACAACATCCAGTTCATCAACAATTCGTTGAAGTCGATTCGCTGGATCAGCCTTTCAATGGTTACCTCCAGCATGGGAAACCCCAGCGCCGACGCAATTTGCAGCAGCACACTGAACACCAGTGCAATCACCATGACGCCGATCGTGGGCGGCAGACCGACGAACCGGTAGTTCACATAAGTGAGCAGCGCAGTAAAACAGATAAAGGCAGCGGCGAGTTCAAGCATTGAACATCCTTTCAGTACAGCGGATAGAAAGTAGAGGCCATGATGGCCATTAGGTAATTCTCATTAAGAACACCTATAGACGCGGAAAGTTACAGTTTTTTAGGGCACCGGCTGCGGACAAAAGTCACAACGGTAGCCAAGGCCATGAGGGTGCCTGGATCATCTTGTTGATATGTCCGTCTCGCTGGAAAGCGGATATCAAGCGTGCAGAGTCTGGAAAAGCCCTAACCTTTGGCTTATAAACAGGTCACTATCAGGTCTGCCAATTCAAGGAATTCCCGTGACGTTCGGCTACTGGTGCATCCTATTCGCCTACCTCATTCCCTATGGCGCCGCGGCGTACGCAAAATTTACCGGCAGTGGCTTTACGCCGGATAACAACCGGCATCCACGGGATTTCCTTGCCAAGCTGGAAGGGCCTCAGGCGCGTGCTAACGCAGCGCAGCAGAATGCGTTTGAAATTACACCGCTGTTTGCCGCTGCCGTGATCGTGGCGCATGTCACCGGAGGTGCGGCTCAGGGAACGATCAATTTCCTGGCGCTCCTGTTCGTGGTCAGCCGTATCATTTATACCTGGCTGTATATCAAGGACCGTGCAACCCAGCGCTCCAAGGTATGGGCCCTCGGCATGCTGTGTATTGTTTTTCTTTTCTTCGCTGCGGTCTGATTTGCGTCGACTGATCAATCGCCAAAACAAAAGGCCGGCATGTTTCCATGCCGGCCTTTTGGTCAGTGATCGCCGCCTGCAGGAGCGGGGCCCTTGGCGCCGAAAGGTGGCTTGGCCAGCCAGATGATCAGGAACAGGCCCATGAACATCCAGCCGAGCAACGTGAAATAATCAATGGTGGACAGCATATAGGCCTGACTTTCGACCACGCGATCGAGCTGGGCGTACGTGGTGTGAGAAGGGCCCCCCAGCATCGAAATGTAGTCCCGTGTCGCTGGGTCGTACACCGTTACCTGCTCGGTCAGCTGAGCATGGTGGAACGTGGCGCGGCGTGCCCAGATCCAAGTCGTCAGTGACGACGCGAAACTACCGCCCAGTACCCGTAAAAATGTCGCAAGCCCGGAGCCGTCCGCAATGTCTTTAGGCGGCAGGCTGGACAACAGAATGCTGGTTGTAGGCATGAAAAACAGCGCAATTCCCAGCCCCATGAACATCTGCACTTCGGCGATATGGCGATAATCAACCTCGGTATTGAACGTGGCACGCATGAAGCACGAGGCACCGATCACCAAGAAGGAGCCCCCGGCAAGCAGGCGCAGGTCTGTCTTATGGGCGAACCGGCCAACCAGAGGCGACAGGAACACAGGCAAAAATCCCATCGGCGCAGCGGCAAGACCCGCCCAGACCGGCGTATAACCCAACTGAGTTTGCAGCCATTGGGGCAGAAGCAGGTTGATGCCGAAGAAGCCTGAATAGCCCAGTACCAGGGCCAGCGTACCAAAGGAGAAGTTACGGTATTTGAACAGCCGCAGGTTCACGATGGGGTGCTTGTCGGTCAGCTCCCAGATGACGCACGCTATCAACGCGATGACGGCAATCAGGCTGCCAATGACAATGAAGTTCGACTCGAACCAATCCAGGTCATTGCCTTTATCCAGTACAACCTGCAGGGCACCGACACCGATTACCAGAAGCGTCAGGCCCACATAGTCGATCGGCTGCCGAATGATCTGCTCCGGCTTTTTGCCCAGCTGTGCCCAAACCACCAGGGTGGCAAAGATACCGATGGGAACGTTGATAAAGAAAATCCAGGGCCAGGTGTAGTTATCCGTGATCCATCCACCGGCAATCGGGCCAATGATGGGAGCCACCACCGTGACCATGGCCAGGAGCGCCAGGGCCATCCCTCGCTTGGCGGCCGGAAAGATTGATAGCAGCAGCGTCTGGGCCATGGGATATAGCGGCCCGGCCACGAACCCTTGCAGCGCCCGGAAAAATACCAGTTGTGGCATCGATTGCGCGATGCCACACAGGAACGAAGTGATAACGAATAGCACCACCGCAGCAAGGAACAGCTTTACCTCACCGAAGCGACGTGCCATCCAGCCGGTCAGGGGCAGGGCAATCGCGTTGCTGACAGCAAACGATGTGATTACCCATGTACCCTGCTCGGAGCTTACGCCCAGATTGCCTGAAATCGTGGTCAGGGCCACGTTGGCAATGGTGGTATCCAGCACCTGCATGAAGGTGGCCAGCGACAGGCCGACCGTGGCGAGCACCAGGCTCGCCGGGCGGAATGCAGAATCGCTCATGTGATCTCCGATTAGCGCTTGGCTACATCACGGGAGGCCGGGCCGTTCTCGTGGATCAGACGCTCGATCAGGCGATCGGCATCCTCCAGCTGGCGGGTATAGACGTCGGTAGCATAACGGGGCTGGGCCAGCGGCTTCTGCGCCAGGACCGGGCCGTCCAAATCATGCAGGTCGACGTCGACGTTCATTGACAGGCCAATGCGCAGCGGGTGCTTTTCCAGCGCATCTTGATCCAGGCGAATCCGCACGGGCAGGCGTTGAACAATCTTGATCCAGTTACCCGTCGCGTTCTGGGCAGGAAGCAGGGAGAACGCACTGCCGGTGCCGACCCCCAGGCTCTCTACCGTACCGTGATACTTCACATCTTCACCGTACAGGTCGGAATGAATTTCAACCGGCTGACCGATGCGCATGTCGCTGAGCTGGGTTTCCTTGAAGTTGGCGTCGATCCAGATCTGATCCAGTGGCACCACGGCCATCAGCGCTGTACCCGGCTGTACGCGGCTGCCAACCTGTACCGAGCGCTGGGCTACATAGCCTGTCACCGGTGCAATGATGGTGCTACGAGCATTGTTCAGATAGGCCTGACGCAGCTGGGCGGCGGCGGCTTTCACATCGGGATGGGACGCGATCACCGTATCGTCTACCAGTGCACGGCTGGTACTGAGTTGTTGCTCGGCGCTGGTCAGTGCATTTTCGGCTGCGTTCAGCGTATCACGGGCGTGGGACAGTTCTTCCTGCGAGATCGCACCGCCGCGTGCCAGATCCTGACGACGCTTGTAGTCGGATCGTGCACGTTCCAGCTCGACCTTGCGTGAAGCTACCTGGGCCTTGTAGCTGTCCACGTTGCTGTACAGGCCGCGGACCTGACGAACCGTCTTGGCCAGATTGGCCTCAGCGCTCTGCAGCGCGACTTCGGTGTCGCTCGGGTCGAACTTCACCAGGACCTGACCCTCATGCACCAAGTCACCATCGTCAGCGGTAATGCTGACAACCGTACCGGTCACCTGCGGCATGATCTGGACAACGTTGCCGCTCACATAGGCATCATCGGTGCCCTCATGAAAACGGCCATAGAGTGTGTGATAGAAGTAAGCGCCCACTGCTCCCAGGATGACGAGCAGAAGCAGGAGCAAAAGAAAGAACTTGCGCTTGCCGGATTTGGGCTTGCTGTTCTCGTTAGTGGCGGTTTGTGCGTTTGATTCAGCCATGTCTTACGTCTCAGCGATCCGAAGTTACACGTGGGCCCGGTTGCAGAGCCGGTGTGTCAGAAGAGGGTTCAAAGCCACCACCTAGCGCCTGCATCAGCAGGACGGAGGTATCAATACGCTCCGTCGCGAGGCTGGCCAGTTGGCGGTCTGCCTGAAGCAGTTGTTGCTCGACACTCAGCGCATCGAGATAACTGCCGATACCGGCGCCGTAACGCTGCATCGCGATGTCGAAAGACGCCTGAGCAATGTCGCGGGCACGCTGCTGTTCCTGAATCTGCTGATTCAGCGAGCGCAGCCGGGAAATACTGTCGCCGATATCACCAAGAGCATTGACCAGCGTCTGGTTGTACTGGGCGACGGCCAGGTCGTAATCGGCGTTGCGGCTGGCCAGATCAGCCCGGCGGCGACCACCGTCAAAGATCGGCAGCGACAGGGCCGGACCGATATTGAAGAAGCGGCTGGGTGCTCCAAACAGGGCGTCGCCCAGCAGGGCATCGGTACCGGCCGCGGCGACCAGGTTGAGGTTTGGATAGAAATTGGTCCGGCTTGAATCAATGTCCTGCGAAGCGGCCTCCACACGCCAGCGTGCGGCTACCAGGTCGGGACGACGACCGATCAGCTCGGCAGGCAGTTGGCTGGGCAGTGCGATTGTCTTGGGTGCAATCAGTTGTGGACGACCAATGCTGGCACCCCGGTCAGGACCTTTACCCAACAGGACGGCCAGACGGATCTGCGCACTTTCTACAGACTGCTTGGCAGCAGTGAGCTCCGCCTCCGAGGCGGCTTCCAGGCTCTGGGTCTGTTGCAGCTGGAACTCACTGTCCAGGCCCGCCGAGACACGCCGCTGGGCAAGATCGAGCATGCCGCGGGTACGCTTGAGGTCTTGCTCGGCCAGGTCGAGCATGACGTAAGCCTGACCCAGTTGGTTGTAGGCGCGTGTAACGTTGGCGGCCACGGTCAGCTCAGCGGCCTTGCGGTCTACCTCGCTGGCGCGGGCGCGGCCCAAAGCGGCTTCCCAGGCGGCACGTTGGCCACCCCAGAGGTCGAAGGTATAACTGCCATTAACGGATAGCTCGCGCAGCGTGCTATAGCGCCCGCCCTGGCCGGTCGGATCATCGCGACGTGACAGCCGGGAGCGGGTTATCGAGGCGTTGCCATCAAGCGTCGGCTGGCGATCGGCGTTTGCAGCAATCACCGCTGCATTGGCCTGACGGGAGCGGGCATCGGCCACCTGGAGGTCCGGGCTCGATTGCAGCGCCTCACGGATGAGGCTGTCGAGTTGGCGATCTCCCAAGGTGTTCCACCAGTCGCTTTTCGGCCAGGCAGCCGGTGACAGGGCAGAACCCGCAACGGTCTGCTCGCTGTGCAGGCTCGCTGCGTCAAGCGCCCGGCCTTCTGTATGCAGGCCTATGGGTGACGCGCAACCCGACAGCACCAGGGCAATGGCCAGGGCTGAGAGAGGGTATTTAAGGCACATGGCGTTATTGTTCTCCTTCATTGGCCGGGACCAGGCCGGCCGGAACCAATATCTTCTTGAGCAGGCGCTCCAGCTCATCGATCTCGGAATGGGTCAGCTCGCCGGTCAGGTCGTTCATGGCGTCAGCTGCAATCTGCGGGATCTGTTTGCTCAAGCTGTGGCCCTGCTCGGTGAGCTCGAGGCGAACCTGTCGTCTATCGGTGGTGCTGCGCACGCGAGCAATCAGGTCCTTGCTTTCCAGCCGGTCGATCATGCGGGTCATGGCGCCACTGTCGAGGGACAGGCAACGGCACAGCTCTGCAGGCGTATCCGCCGTATTGCGTGCCAGCATCAGCAACACCTTGAACTGGGCAGCCGTGATGTCATAAGTGACAAGGTGCTTGTCCAGCAGGCGATCCTTGAGCGAATTGACCAAGTGGATCAGATGGCCGAGCGAGTAACGCAGCGAAAAATTATCTGGTTTGAAACGTGTCATGGCAGTATCTGCCCAGGCAGCTAAGTCTGAGTAGAATACTGCCTAGGCAGCTATCTGTTTAGCAACATTTTGCAAAAGTCTCTGTTGCTAAGAGCGCAACAATGATTAGAAGTGCCTGAGAGGAAGATCAGTGAAAACGAAAAGGCCGGGCAGTCGATGCGATGCCCGGCCTTTGGCGTTACTAGGAAAGGGGTTAGCCCTGCCAGTTGCAGTAGCAGCCTACCGACAAGGTATTGGTCGACCGTACGCTGCGCCCTGACACGAGCGCTTCGAGAATAGGCTCGATAAAGCTGTTACCAGCCGTACAGATCATGCCCTCGCTATAGGGGCCGACATAAGCCAGCTTGCCAGCATTATCCCAGATGGCTACGGCCGGGCTGGCGGGGAGGGTATTGGCTCCAGGAATCGTCGATAGGGCTTTCAGACGTCCATCCAGCATGGACGGCAGCTTTCCTTCGCTCCCTGGTTTCTGCACGCTGTAGAACTCGACGCCCCGATCACCAAAGCGCGCCGTCAGGTTACGCAGGTGCGCCTGGTTGCCTTCGTTGCATGGGCAGTCCGGGTCCCAGAAGTGCACCAGCCGGATTGGTCCCGGGCCCGCAAGCTCGGGCGGGAGTTGTAGATGACTGCCATCAAAAAAGGCGGTCTGCTCGGCAAACGACCGTAAATAGCGCAGCTCGAACCACCAGTAGGCAGCACCCGAACCAGCAATGACAAGGATGGTGAACAGGCAGAGCAGAATAGTGAATCGACGAGAGGGCATGGCATGACTGTTAATGCAAAAGAAGACATAGCTTGCCACGCCAGGGCGTGAAGCAGAACATGATTAAGTGTCCAAGCTTTACATGGGCAGGCCTCTCTTTTTAGTGTGACGACCATGACCACGCCGTTTCATCCAGAACAACTGCGACCGCTATTGGCGGAACTGTCCCTCGATCCTGGCGAGTCTGGCCCGGCCATTCTGGCGTATCAGTCCTTTTATGGACTCGACATGAGCCAGCAGCACCCAGGCGTCCAGGCTCGCCTGGGCCGCATGCGCGTGGCTGATTACGAGATCGCCGTGCAAGGGTGGTGGCATGACCAGCCGCGGGCCACGCTTCTGGTGCTCCATGGCTATTACGACCACATGGGGTTGTATCGCCATGCAATCGACTGGGCGCTGTCGATGAATTTCGCCGTGCTGTCTTGCGACCTGCCGGGGCACGGGTTATCCAGCGGTCCGCGCGCAAGTATCGATGATTTTGCCGAGTATCAAGCGGTATTAAAGGCTCTGCTCGATCAGGCCAGACGCCTTGATCTGCCGCAGCCCTGGCATCTGCTGGGGCAGAGCACGGGAGGTGCGATTGTACTGGACCATTTGTTGAACGGGCAGCCCGGTGCGGAGATAGGCGAAGCGATCCTGCTGGCGCCGCTGGTTCGCCCCTGCAGCTGGAAGATGTCTCATCTGACCTACCGGCTGGTTGGCCCCTTTGTCCGGGCATTGCCCAGGCGGTTTTCGGCCAACTCCGGTGACGAAGCGTTTCTTACCTTTCTACAGCATCATGACCTGCTGCAACCGCGCGAGCTGCCCAGTCGCTGGGTAGGAGCGCTAGCCCGCTGGATTCCACGTATTGAAAAGGCTTCGCCCAGTCTGCATCGGCCCATCATCATCCAGGGTGAGCAGGACTTCACTGTGGATTGGCGACACAATCTGCAGGTGCTGGAACAGAAGTTCGACAAGCCAGAGGTGCTGCGCCTGCCTGAAGCGCGGCACCATCTGGTCAACGAAACCGAAGCGTTACGCCAGCGCTACTTTGATTTTCTAAGGGAGCGGCTGGCGTAGAGGAAGGGTTTAGTTGCTGCCTGAGCCAAGGCCTGCTCGCAGCGCGGCCAGGGCGGCCTGGTAATAGCGATGGCCCTCAGGCGAGCTGGCAAAGTCGGCAAACTGGGTCAGCTCGTTGTCGGAAAGGGTGCGATAAACGTAGAGCAACGTGTTTTCCAGGTCGCCATTGTTCATCTGCTGCATGATGCGCTCGCGTTGCTGGCCAATCATGCCCTGAGCCTGACCCATCAGACCAGGGAGCATCTGGCTCAGGCTGTCAGCCGCCAGACCTGCCAACGCCATGCTGACTTCCGCGCCGGCTTCACGAGCCGGAATCACGGCAGCGATTCGTTTGATCTGTGTCTGACGGGCGGCGCTGGCCTGGATCTTGGGCAGGCCACCCGAGCTGCGGGCGATTTGATCGCTACGGGTGGCGCTGACCTCCGCCGCGACGACCTTCTGGCCTATAGGCGATTGGAAAAACTGCAAGGCAGGATTGGTCTCCGGCAGCGACTGGCGCAGCTGATTAATGGCACGCTGATCGATGGCATCGGCCGAGAAGCGGCGGTTACTGTTATCCACCAGCGTCTGGTACAACGCTGGCGGTAGGCTGTTCTGGTAGCGCTGCTGTGCCGCTTGCAGCGCATCGCGGAAGTGGCTGCGCTGTTCGGGCCAGCCCGCGGTCTGGTAAAGGGTTTGATAATTATCGGCCAGCGCGGGAAGACCGATGGCGAGTAGCAGACCAGCAATAAAAACGCGCATGAACTCTCCTGCAAGGGCATGCCTTGAGCTGCAGCATGCCAGAAAAAAGACAGTATTCTGGGTAGGTATCACGTTGCTGTCGAGGTTGGAAAGGGCCGATTCGTCGGAGCGTATAAATTTGAGCAGAAGCGTTGACGACTTATTACAATGCCGACGCCGCCAGCCGCTCTTGTCTATGCTGGTTATCTCGTTGCGATGTCTCGCAGGAATTCGATATGCCCATTCGCCCTGATCATCCCTTGTTGCAGCGTATCGTCGATGATCTGGCCGATGTCGGCTGGTCCCATCAGACTGTGTTTCTACCCGATGATCTGACCCGTGCGCTGGCACAAGAGTGCCACAAACGTGCGCAGCACGGACTGTTGGCTCCAGCCGCTATCGGGCGTGGCGACAGCCAGGTCATTCGCGAAGGTGTCCGTGGTGATCAGATTGCCTGGTTAGAGGGCGATGAGTCTTCGCCTGCTATTGCCCGCTATCTGGCGCTTATGGATGCGCTCCGGCTGGCCTTCAATCAGAGCCTCTTCATGGGTCTCGAAGACTATGAAAGCCATTTTGCAATGTATCCGCCAGGGGCTTTTTATGCCACTCATCTGGATCGCTTCAAGGATGACGACAGGCGTATGGTGTCTCTGGTGTTGTACCTGAATGAGGCGTGGCTGCCCGAGCATGGGGGCGCACTGCGCATGCACCTGCCTGACGGACAGACCCGCGATGTATTGCCTGCTGGTGGCAGCCTGGTCTGCTTCATGTCTGGCGATTTGCCCCATGAAGTCCTGCCTGCGACGCGTGAGCGTATGTCATTAACGGGCTGGTTTCGCCGGCGGGGTGAAAACGTACTGGAAAACGTTTTGTAAATGGAAAAGATACTGATCAGCCGCTGCCTGCTGGGCCACCGGGTCCGCTATGACGGGGGCGCTCATGGCCCCTATGATCAGTTGAGTTCCTGGCTGGCGGAAGGACGTGTCGTCGCCGTGTGTCCAGAGGTTGCCGGTGGCCTGCCTACACCTCGGCCGCCGGCTGAAATCCCTGGCGGACAAGGTGCTGCCGTACTGGACGGCCAGCAGCCGGTGATGACCGATACCGGTGAGGACGTCAGTGCGGAATTTCTGGCTGGAGCCTGTCAGGCTGTTGAGCTGGTCAGGCAGCATCGTATCCAGATGGCGGTGCTCAAGGCGCGTAGCCCCTCGTGCGGCAATCATGAGAATTACGATGGCACCTTTTCCGGACACCGAGTCCCGGGTGAGGGCGTAACAGCTGCAGCTTTGCGGCGTGCCGGTGTAAAGGTCTTCAATGAAAGCGAGCTGAACGAGGCTGTAGCCTACCTGCAGGCGCTCGAAGCGAAATAGTATTCATGTACAAAACAAAAAGGAGGCCAAAGCCTCCTTTTTGTTGGATGAACGCTTAGAACAACACGCGGCAGCGAATGGTGCCCTTGACGTTCTGCAGCTTCTCCTGAGCCATGTCAGAGTAGGCGGCATCTACGTCGACTACCACATAACCGACTTTTTCGTCCGTCTGCAGGTACTGACCGGAAATGTTGATGCCGTTTTCGGACAGCACACGGTTGATCTCAGACAGTACGCCCGGCACATTCTGGTGAATGTGCAGCAGACGATGTTTGCCCGGATGAGAGGGCAGCGCCACTTCCGGGAAGTTGACGGAGGATACGGACGTACCGTTGTCGCTGTACTTCACCAGCTTCTCGGCCACTTCCAGACCGATGTTGGCCTGGGCCTCCATAGTGGAGCCGCCTACATGCGGGGTCAGGATGACATTGTCCAGACCACGCAGCGGGCTGATGAACTCGTCATTGTTGGAGCGCGGTTCGACCGGGAATACGTCGATGGCAGCGCCCAGTAGATGCTCGTCCTTGATGGCAGCGGCCAGTGCCTCGAGATCAACTACAGTGCCACGTGCAGCGTTAAGCAGGATGCTGCCTTTTTTCATGGCGCGGATTTCACGTTCGCCAATCATCAGTTTGGTCGAGGGCGTTTCCGGTACGTGAAGCGTTACGATGTCGGCCATGCCGAGCAGCTCGGTGATGGAAGCAACCTGTTGTGCATTACCCAGCGGCAGCTTGGTAACTACATCGTAGAAGTAGACCTGCATACCCAGGCCTTCGGCCAGGACGGACAGCTGCGTACCGATGGAACCGTAGCCGATGATGCCCAGCTTCTTACCGCGAATCTCAAAGGAGTTGTTGGCACTCTTGAGCCAGCCGCCACGGTGGCAGGAGGCATTCTTGGCCGGGATGCCGCGCAGTAGCAGGATGGCCTCGGCCAATACCAGTTCGGCGACCGAGCGGGTATTGGAGTAGGGCGCATTGAACACGACGATACCGCGTTCACGGGCGGCGTTCAGGTCCACCTGGTTAGTACCGATGCAGAAGCAGCCAACGGCGATCAGCTTCTTGGCGCAGTCGAACACTTCTTCGGTCAGTTGAGTACGGGAGCGAATGCCCACAAAGTGCGCATCGGCGATCTTCTCTTTAAGCTCAGCCTCGGGCAGCGCTTTGGAGATGTACTCGATGTTGGAGTAGCCAGCCGCTTTCAGCGTGTCTACTGCCGATTGGTGTACGCCTTCGAGAAGAAGAAATCTGATCTTGCTCTTGTCGAGTGAGGTCTTGCTCATCTGCGTTGAACCCGTAGTCCCGAGGAAGTGTGAATCGGCTGCCGGCTGGCGTCGCCGAAGGGTAGGCATATGCTAGCATGTTCTCCCTTTTCCTTGCCCGGATACGACCTGAGCGGTTCTCAGGACGACCATGAATGCCACGAGAGTTTCAACATGATTGACGCTGCTTTGATCGAATCGCTGAAAACCCTGGTCGAGCCCGGAAAGGTGCTCACGGATGCGGCCTCGCTGGAGTCTTACGGCAAGGACTGGACCAAGCACTTTGCCCCGGCACCGTCTGCCATTGTCTTTCCCAAGACGATAGAAGAGGTGCAGGCCATTGTGCGCTGGGCCAATGAACATCAGGTAGCCCTGGTGCCCTCTGGTGGCCGTACCGGTCTTTCGGCGGCAGCGGTCGCAGCTAATGGTGAAGTCGTCGTGGCATTCGATTACATGAACCGGATTCTCGACTTCAACACATTCGATCGTACCGTGGTCTGCCAGCCGGGCGTGATCACCGAGCAGTTGCAGGCCTTTGCTGAAGACAAAGGTCTCTATTACCCCGTCGACTTTGCCTCGGCCGGTTCCAGTCAGCTGGGTGGCAACATCGGTACCAATGCGGGCGGCATCAAGGTGATCCGCTACGGCATGACTCGTAACTGGGTAGCCGGCCTCAAGGTCGTGACCGGTACGGGCGAGTTGCTCGAACTAAACAAAGGCCTGATGAAAAACGCGACTGGATACGATTTCCGTCATCTGTTCATCGGTGCCGAGGGCACGCTGGGCTTTGTGGTTGAGGCCACGATGCGCCTGGAGCGTCAGCCAACTAATCTGACCGCCTTGGTACTGGGTACGCCGGATTTTGATTCGATCATGCCGGTACTGCATGCCTTCCAGGACAAGCTAGACCTGACGGCCTTCGAGTTCTTTTCCGACAAGGCCATGGACAAGGTCCTGGCCCGTGGTGACGTGCCTGCGCCGTTCGATACCCGCTGCCCGTTCTATGCGCTGCTGGAGTTTGAAGCGACAACGGACGAGCGCGCCGATCAGGCCTTGGCTACCTTCGAGCATTGTGTCAATGAAGGCTGGGTGCTCGATGGCGTCATGAGCCAGAGCGATCAGCAGTTGCAAAACCTGTGGCGTCTGCGAGAAGACATCTCCGAGACGATTTCCCACTGGACGCCCTACAAGAACGACATTTCCGTAACGGTTTCGAACGTGCCGTCCTTCCTGCGTGAGATTGATGGCATCGTGGGCGAGCACTATCCGGATTTCGAGATCATCTGGTTCGGTCACATCGGTGACGGCAACCTGCACCTGAACATTCTCAAGCCTGATGATCTCTCCAAGGATGAGTTCTTTGACAAGTGCAAGGTCGTGAACAAGTGGGTATTCGAGACCGTTGCGAAATACAACGGCTCCATTTCGGCCGAGCATGGCGTGGGCATGACCAAGCGGGATTACCTGACCTATTCCCGCTCAGAAGCCGAAATCGCCTACATGAAGGCTGTCAAGGCAGTCTTCGACCCCAATAACATCATGAATCCGGGCAAGGTCATCGCCTGATAGCCCTTGAGGATCAGGCGATGAATCGACCGTTCCGCTAACGTTCAGGTTCGTGTCGTTATGCTTGGCCGCCTGCCTTGGTAATGCGGCCAAGCTTTTGGTTATAAAGGATTAAACGGGACTTTTCCTCTTTCGGAGTCGGTTCACCATGAGCTACCAACACCAGTACGTCGATGGTACGAAGATCCACTTCCCGCTGGGCAAGGTGGTCTGTATTGGCCGCAACTATGCTGAGCATGCCAAGGAACTGAACAACCCTGTACCCACCGAGCCGCTCATCTTTATCAAACCGGCCAGTTCGGTCGTGCCGATTGAAGGTGGCTTCAGTATTCCTGAAGACCGCGGTGCGGTGCATTACGAGGCGGAAATCGCCGTATTGATCGGCAAGCCCCTGTCACGCACGCCAAGCGAAGAAGAGGTCCGGGATGCCATTTCGGGTTTCGCGCCGGCGCTGGACCTGACCTTGCGTGATGTGCAAGCCCGCTTGAAGGAAAAGGGTTATCCCTGGGAAATCGCCAAGGGGTTCGATGGCGCCTGTGTCCTGGCGCCTTTCGTGCCGGGTGATGCCTACAGCGATCTGGCTGATATCGATGTTCGCCTCACTATCAATGGCGAGGTACGCCAGGACGGTAACAGCCGTGACATGCTCAACCCGATCATTCCGTTGATCCAGCACCTGTGCACACACTTCTCCCTGCAACCCGGCGATGTGGTACTGACCGGTACGCCCAAGGGAGTCGGCGCGTTGAACAAAGGTGAGGAACTGGTCCTGGAGTTGCCTGGCAAAAGCCGCTTCACGAGTCGTGTTCTCTAACATCCACCCTTGAGTAATCCGGAAGCATCAGGCGACGGATCCAAACCGCTAAGCAGTCGAAACCGTCGTCATGCCAAAAGTATTACAACGTCGATCCCTCAAATGGTGGCTGGCCGGCTTCGTGCTGGTCGTCGCCGCCACGCTCACATACCTGTTTCACTGGGACCAGCGTGCCTGGCTCTGGTGGCAGGAACGTAACACGCCTGCCAACCAGCATGCGGACAATATCTGGCTTCCGGGCTATACCGCGGTCATTCAGGCCAAGCCCTTGCCCGGCATGGAAAAGGCCGAGGCATCGGACATCGCCTATAACCCGGCGACCGGCACCCTGTTCATTGTTATGGGCAAGGAGCCTTTGCTGGTGGAAACCAACCTGAGCGGTGACATTCTCAGGCAGATTCCCATAACCGGGCTTTCCAACCCTGAGGGCCTAGTGGTCCTGGATGGAAATCGCATGGGTATTGTCGATGAGCGTCAGCGTACGCTGGCCCTGTTCAATCTGACCCCCGAGACCCGCCAGCTGCAGCCCGCAGATTTCCAGTTTTTCGACCTGGGCTTTGCCGATGCCGGCAACAAGGGGTTCGAAGGCGTTGCCTGGGATGCGCGACAGCAACGTCTCCTGCTCAGCAAGGAGCGAGACCCTGCAGCACTGTTCAGCCTGTCCAGCGATGGTGATCAGATCCTGGGTGAGATGAGGGATCTTCCCGATCAGCCCGACCTGATGAATGATTATTCTGCGCTAAGCGTCGATCCCCGTACCGGCCATACGCTGGTGCTCTCGGATGAGTCGCACCTGTTGCTTGAACTGGACGAAAGCGGAAAGCCGGTCAGTTTCATCAGCCTGATCGGGGGGCTCAATGGACTCAGTAAAAACATCCCTCAGGCTGAAGGTGTTGCGATTGATGAAGAAGGAACCGTTTACATCGTAAGCGAGCCTAACCTGTTCTATGTCTTCCGGAAATCTGACTGACATAAAATATCCGTAGGCTTGTCGTCGAGCGCGGGCATGCAGGTCGCCCGGATGATCGATCCCTCGACGGCAACGGGCCTACCCATGCAGCGTATCTATCCTTACCGCATTCCTCTGGCTGGCCTGCTGATGGCAGTGCTCATCGCAACCATAGCCAGCCAGCAGACCCCGCTCCTGGCGCGTCTCTGGTATGGCGTTCAGCAGCACTGGCATGCCGATGAGCGCCGTGAGGTCTCGGTTTGGCTTCCTGATTATCATGTCGATATCGAGGCCAAGCCTGTGCCAGGGCACGCGGATTTGTCGGCGCTGACCTATGACCCGAGCCGGGGCACGCTTGCGAGCCTAACCAACAAGTCATCCCATTTCATCGAGCTATCACTCGACGGTGAAGTTCTTCGACAAATCCCTATGCAGGGATTCGATGACCCCGAGGCGATTGAGTACATTCGCCCGGGCGTTTTCGTCGTGGCAGAAGAGGGCCGGCAACGGTTGGTTCAGATTCATGTCGATGACATAACGCGCGTCATCGATGCGAATGACCCTCGCAATCAGACACGTCTCTCTCTGGAATTGGCTGCGTTCGATAATCGGGGTTTCGAAGGGCTCGCCTATGACAGTCGACACAAGCGACTCTATGTAGCTAAAGAAAAGGACCCTGTGCAGATCTATGAGGTCGATGGTTTTGCCGATCCTGAGCCCGGCGCACCGGCCAATATTACAATCAGGTCCAATGTGCTGCGTGACAGGGGCCTGTTTGTCGACGATCTGTCGAGCCTCCACTTTAGTGCCAGCACGAATCACCTGCTGGCGCTCTCGGATGAGTCGAGGCTGGTTATTGAGCTGGATAGCGAGGGGAAGCCCTTGAGCACCCTGCCGCTCGATGCCGGGCGGCAGGGTCTGACGAAAAGCGTGCCGCAGGCCGAGGGCCTGGCCATGGACGACCAGGGCACGCTGTATATCGTGAGCGAACCGAACCTCTTTTATCGATTCAAGCGTAACTAAACTGCGTTATACGGATCAGAACCGCCACTGGGCACCCAGGCTGTATCCGGTCTGGCTGCCCTCGGAATGGCCCAGGCGACTGTTGACCTCGGCATAGACGCCAATCTCCGGTGTGATCGCCCACTGAGCCCCGATCTGAGCGCGGGCAAAGTGCTTGTCTACCGAGTCCAGCGCTGCCGTACGCAGCCGACCATCTCCACGGCTGATAACATCCAGCCGACTCTCGCGGCCATCACCCAGTTCTTCGACCCAGGCGACATGAGCATAGGGTTGTAGGGCCATGCCACGGCTCATGGGGAGATCGCCATAGACCCGCCAACCCAGGCTTGCCTGAATGGAGTCATAGGTCTGATCATCAAATGACATGGCGGTCCGGCGGCTGTCGTCTTCATCGAAGCTATCGATGTGGTAACGGGTATAGTCCAGTCCCAGCTGAGGACCGGTTCGCAGCTGACCGACCGTCATGTCGTAGCCCCCGGTCAGGCGAGCACCGAAGAAGCGGGCCCTGGTATCGCCAGATAACGTCTGGTTCAGGAGAACCGGCCCGCCACTGGCCTGAAGGAACACGGAGCGATCCGTATCGAAGCGGGTGTGACCCGCGCTCAGCTCACCTGCAGCCCAAAGCGGCCCGCCGTTGCTGACCAGACCATACAGCCCGGCCTGCCATGTCTCGTTACGAACCTTGCCGGAATGCTCTAGGTCATCCTTGCCGCGCTGAATGCTCAGGCTACCGCCTGCGGTCAGCCATTCACTGGCCCGATAATCGCCAATGGCATAAGCGGTGGCCCGCTTGGAGCGCTGACTTGGATCTACATCAAATCCACGCTCAGGCTGGTACTCCCCCTCGATTCCCACGCTGCCGCTGAATTGGTTGAGTGCAAGTGGAGCGAGCTGAAGGCCCAGCCAACGGCGGTCATGCAGCCGAGTAAGAGTTTCATGCTGGCTGCGCAGGTTGTCCTCCATGGCCTGTGCCAGCGCACCGCTGGAGGCGGTGGAAGCGAGCAGGTCGGCATTTGTCAGCTCCAGTAGGAGACGCGTCAGCAGACGTGAATAATTACGAAGGCGCTGCTGGATGCGCTCTGCACCCAAGGCGCCGGTCAGCACAGTCTCGTTGTCCAGTGATGGTGTATGCCAGGTGGCGCCGCCAGGAATGGCTGGATTGGTGGTCTGCTCATAGCCGTCCAACTCGCCGATTTCCCAGTTGGTCGCTTCGACGAACAGCACCGGAATACCGAGCGCCTCGAAGCTTGCTGCATCACTGCAACAGCCGGTGCCGGCAGGGTATTCCGAATTCAGCCCGGGATTCGTGCGTATATCGATCCCCAGTTCCTGTGCGATACGAAGCGTCTGCTCGCGTATGGACGCCAGGGCGGGGTTATCGACGCTATTGGCACCGGCATGGGCATACATCAGGTCGCCCGTGATCAGGCTGTCGAGGTTGATCATGCCCAGCAGGCTGGCCCGCTCGCTATCGCTCAAGCCGGCTACATAGGCGCGTGAGCCGCGCAGGCCTTCCTCTTCAGCTCCGAAGGCAACCACATTGATACCATTTTCCAGCGCGATCCCGCTGAGGTTGCGCGTGATCTCCGTAAGGACGGCGGCACCGGAACCGTTGTCATCCAAGCCTTGGAGTGTCGGGCGGCCAAAGTAGGTATCAAAGTGTGCCCCTAGTACAAGGGTGTTGCCGCTGGTGCCTGCCAGCTGAGCCACTACGTTCTGTGAGTTCCGGTTTCCGTTCCAGGTGAAGGACTGGAGAGTGGCGTTGTTACCTATACGCTGCTGCATCCAGGCCGAGGCGCCCTCAAAACTCGTAGTGCCTCGATAACGACCCGGATACTCATTGATCAGAACGTCCAGTGTCTCGTCGGCGTATTCACCAAAGTCATAGGCACCCGCGGTACCCCCTATCAAGATACAGCCGACTGCAAGCGCTAGTTTGGAAAAGGAATGCACAAGCGATCCTCATTGTTATGGTTTGTTGTGTTGTAGTTATGGGTAGTGCGGAGCTGCATGGAGCAGATAGCGTGCCGACTTGAAAAGCGGACAGGCAGGCGACGCCTGGCAGACTGACAGCGCTGCCTGGGCGTAACTATAGATGGGGATGGAAAAAATGCCGGGCAGGCTGTGCACTGTGATCGTGCACAGCCTGAAGTGCGTGTCTCGTCGTGGGACGTAGGTGCTTAAGGCTTGAGCGTCTGAACGCCTTCGGCGGTTCCCAGCAGCAGGACATCCGCCGAGCGAGCCGCGAACAGGCCAACCGTGACTACGCCGACGATGTTATTGATCTTGGACTCCAGATCGATCGGGTCAAGGATATGCATGTTATGCACGTCCAGGATCACGTTGCCGTTGTCGGTTTTAACACCTTCACGGTAGACCGGATCGCCGCCCAGCTTGACCAACTCGCGGGCTACGTAGCTGCGTGCCATGGGGATGACCTCGACGGGGAGCGGAAACTCGCCCAGCACGTCCACGCGTTTACTGCCGTCGGCAATGCAGATAAAGGTCTGTGCCACGGCCGCTACGATTTTTTCACGCGTCAATGCTGCACCGCCCCCTTTGATCAGTTGCAGGTGCTCGTTGGCCTCGTCGGCGCCATCGATGTAGAACTCAAGATAGTTGACGCCATTGAGGTCATACACCGGAATGCCATGTTTCTTGAGTCGCTCGGCCGTTGCCTCGGAGCTGGCTACTGCGCCGTCGAATTCCATTTTGTGTTGGGCCAGCAGGTCGATGAAGAAGTTGGCGGTGGAGCCGGTGCCGACCCCAATGACGCTGTCACGCGAGAGGTGCGGGAGAATATAGTCCACCGCGGCCTGCGCCACGGCTTGCTTGAGCTGATCCTGGTTCATGATCGATTCCGGCAAAGGAGAAGTAGAGGTTCGATTATAGCCGGGCTGACCCTATCAGCGGTGAGCAGGGTGGTTGACGCATTGTGGGTGGCTTGTCGTGCTGCTTGCGCAGTAGACTGACTGTTCCCCGCAAAAGCCCTGCCGAGAAAAGTCGATGCTCGAACAGTACGTCAAGAAAATGCTGACCTCGCCCGTCTACGACGTGGCCGTTGAAACACCTCTGCATCCCGCACACAGCCTTTCGGAGCGTCTGGGTAACCGGATTCTGCTCAAGCGCGAAGACCTGCAGCCCGTCTTCTCGTTCAAGATTCGGGGCGCCTACAACAAGGTGGCCCAGCTCACTGACGAGGAAAAGGCTCGCGGCGTGATCGCGGCATCCGCTGGCAACCATGCCCAAGGCCTGGCCTTAGCTGCTCAGAAGCTGGGTATCAAGGCCGTTATCGTCATGCCCAAGACGACGCCAGAAATCAAGATCAAGGCGGTACGTGCCCGCGGTGCCAAGGCTGTCCTGCACGGCGATGCCTTTCCTGAGGCGCTGGCTCATGCGCTGAAACTGGTAGAGGAAAAGGGATACACCTTTATTCACCCGTACGATGATCCGGATACGATTGCCGGGCAGGGCACTGTCGCCATGGAAATCCTGCGCCAGCAGCCAGGGCAGCTGGACGCCATTTTCGTGCCGGTAGGCGGTGGAGGGCTGATCGCGGGGATCGCCGCCTACGTCAAGTACCTGCGTCCTGACATTAAGATTATTGGTGTTGAACCAGACGACTCCAATTGCCTCCAGGCCGCCATGCAGGCAGGTGACCGGGTGGTGCTGAGTCAAGTGGGTATCTTTGCCGATGGCGTAGCGGTCGGGCAGATCGGTCATCACACCTTCGAGATCTGCCGACACTATGTGGATGACGTGATTACCGTCAGCTCCGATGAGATCTGCGCAGCTATCAAGGACATCTACGACGATACGCGCTCCATCACCGAGCCGGCTGGTGCCCTAGGCGTGGCGGGGATCAAGAAGTATGTCGCTACCCGTGGCGTAAAAGGGGAGACCCTGGTAGCCATCGACTCGGGTGCTAACGTCAACTTCGACCGCCTGCGTCACGTGGCAGAGCGTGCCGAGCTGGGGGAACAGCGTGAGGCTATCATCGCCGTGACCATTCCTGAGCGTCCCGGTAGTTTCAAAGCGTTCTGCGAGGCACTGGGCAAGCGCCAGATCACCGAATTCAACTATCGCTATAACACGGATAGGGAAGCCCATATCTTTGTCGGCGTACAGACTCATCCGGAAACCGATCCACGCGGCAAGCTCATCGAAAGCCTGCGTGAGCAAGGGTTTCCCGTATTGGATCTGACCGACAATGAGCTGGCCAAGCTGCACATACGGCATACCGTAGGTGGACATGCGGCCCATGTGGATACCGAGCAGGTCTTCCGTTTCGAGTTTCCCGAGCGGCCTGGCGCATTGTTCAACTTCCTCAATCGCCTGGGTGGGCGGTGGAATATCACCATGTTCCACTATCGCAATCACGGCTCGGCTGATGGCCGCGTATTGGCGGCGCTTGAGGTTCCGGAGGAGGAGCGGCACCGTGTGCCCGAAGCGCTGGCAGAGATCGGTTATCGCTATTGGGATGAGACCAATAACCCTGCGTATAAACTGTTTCTGAGTTAACGCTTAGGGTGGCGGCGGGCGTCTGGTAGGGAACCAAGCGCCCGGGCCGTGTTCGATGAAAGGCTGGCCACGTTTACTGGCCAGCTGATACCAGTCATCGAACCGAGTCGGAATGTCTTCACCTACGTTTCCACATCACCGTGGCCTGCTGATGCTCAGCATCACGCTGATGGTCACCGTCTATTTTCTCGACAGCCTCTCCATCGCGCTGGCCAACCGCTATGTATCCGGCGGCCTGGGTGCTGATCAGCGCAGCTATGTGTATGCCACGGCAGCCTATAGCGTCGCGGTCATCGTCTTCACGGCGCCTCACCAGTGGTTTGTGCAGCATCTGGGGTACCGGCACCTGATGATGGCGGCGACAGTTGTCCATACCATAGGCCAGCTGCTCTGCCTGGCCGGCGACCACCTGTGGGTCTTTGCCACGGGCAGAGTCTTCATGGGGGCGGCCGCCGCGACCTTTTTCGCCGGTGCGCGGGTGCTGGTGCTCATGTTCTTCCCGGGGCCGCAAACCCCCACAGGCATACGAGCCTTTGCCAGCGGCGTGCCGCTTGGCGCGGCGATGGCTTCTTTTTGTACGGCGCAACTGCTGGCGCATGAGGAGTGGCGCGGTATCTTTGCCGTGCCGCTGGTGGTCTGTCTGGTCATGGCCGTGTGCATCTGGATGGCCATTCCCTCGCGCGTCATACCCGAAAAGTTGTCGGCCAGACCAGCACTGCTGCCCATGGCTATCCTGCTGGTTGGAAGCATCATTGTCGAAACCACTATCCAGCGGATGAGTTTTGATTTCTACAGCGATACCTGGGAGCTGCTCGGACTCTTTCTGCTGGGTATCTGCCTCATGGCCGTCTTCATCTATTGTGAGCGGCAGCGGGAGCGGCCAACCCTCGACTTTCGTAACGCCATCAATCCGGCCTTTCTGCTCGGCATGCTGTTTATGATGCTGAACTACTTCATGCTCGGTGCCTATAACTACGTTATTCCCCAATATGTCCTGAACGCCCTGCAGGTGCCGATCTACACCGCTGGAACGATCATGGCTATCGGCTGGCTGTGTGGGATAGTGCCGCTCATGGCCATTACCTCCGGCACGCTCAAGCGGTATTTCCCGTGGGGTGGCTTCAAGAAGTTTCTGGTGCTCGGCTATTCGCTGCTGGCCGGCTATGGCTTCTGGATGTCCAGCCAGAATGGCGAGGTGCCGCTTGTGCAGCAGCTTCAGCCTGCGCTCATGATGCATGGTGTGTTCCTGATCTCGACCTTTGCGGTGATCATCATGTACACCTTCATGACCATTCCTCCGCGTTACTTCAGCCAGGCATATCAGATCAAGAACATGACGCAGCAGATCGTCATGCCGCTAGGAATCGTCATGGCCAACGTCTTTCTGCAATGGCGCGATGCGTTCCATGGCAATGTTCTGCGCAGTCACATCACCTCATTCAATCCGCTCTATCAGCAGTATCGGGAACAGCTGAGCGAGGCGGTAGGGCATGCCTCCATGAGCCAGATGGCCTCGCTGGTCAATCGCCAGGCTGCGATCCTGGGCTTCCTGGACTATTTCTACCTGATCGGCTGGGTAGGTGTAATTCTGGCTATCTACATGCTTCTGCAGCGGCACTTTCGCTGATAGGAGTGGGAAACGGGTCATGCTTTACCCGTCAGAATCCATTGATTGTTTGGCTATGTAAGCTTTTGTTCAGCAAGGGCTGAGGATACTGCTCGCGGATTTTCAGGCGCTCCGGCGGGATTACCCCAATGTAATGTCCATATGGACGAGCAGGCAGGAGTGGCACTTGCCAGCGTATTGCCACAGACGGCAAAAATACAGGCAGGGAGCTGCGTTGCCGCTCCAACAAGCTTTATGGAACAATGCAAGTCTATTGACTTTCCAGGGGTGTCAGCCGTGATCGATTCTGATGGTTTTCGCCCGAATGTCGGCATCATCCTCGCGAATGACGCTGGCCAAGTGCTGTGGGCTCGGCGCATCAACCAGGACGCCTGGCAGTTTCCACAGGGAGGTATCGATGATCGTGAAACGCCGGAAGAAGCGCTTTATCGCGAATTGAACGAAGAAGTGGGTCTGAGTCCGGATGATGTCCGGATTTTGGCCTGTACGCGGGGCTGGTTGCGTTATCGCTTGCCCCAACGCATGGTGCGTACGCATAGTAGGCCCCTGTGCATCGGTCAAAAGCAGAAATGGTTTCTGCTCCGGCTGATGTCTGAGGATCAGAGGGTACGCATGGATGTGACAGGCAAGCCGGAGTTCGACGGTTGGCGCTGGGTCAGCTACTGGTACCCATTAGGGCAGGTGGTGACGTTCAAGCGGGAAGTGTATCGTCGAGCCCTCAAGGAGTTGGCCCCGCGCTTGCTCGCCTGATCGATATGTTAAGCCTGTACCATACGTGTACGTATGGAAGACGGAAGAGGCACCGTTTGCATTGCCTCACCGGCCTGCCCGGTTATGCCGGGCCTGCCGTGGACGGAGGAAATGCTGTGGCCATGCTGGATGAACGATTTGTGACGTTGAGTGGCAATACGCTGTCAGATAGGCGTTGCTGTCCACCTTCATCGATCGTGGCTATCAGGTCGGTGACCGGAACTCAATTTGCTCGCGCCTCGAAATCCTTTACCAGGATGTCGTCCAACGTCACCAGAGCCCAGGGCTTCTAGCATGCTGAATACGCTGCGTAAGGTCGTTCAAGAAGTAAACGGCGCCAAGGATCTCAAGACAGCGTTATCGATCATCGTTCAGCGCGTTCGGGCGGCCATGGGCACTCAGGTGTGCTCGGTCTATCTGCTGGACCCTGAAACCAATCGATTTGTCCTCATGTCGACCGAGGGCCTGAACAAGCGCTCCATCGGGCGTGTCAGCATGGCGCCCAATGAAGGCCTGGTCGGCCTGGTCGGCACGCGCGAAGAGCCGCTCAACCTTGAGGATGCCTCCAGTCATCCGCGTTTTCGCTATTTCGCCGAAACGGGCGAGGAGCGCTATGCCTCTTTCCTGGGGGCGCCAATCATTCACCATCGTCGTGTGATGGGGGTTCTGGTTGTTCAGCAAAAGGAGCGGCGCCAGTTCGACGAAGGTGAAGAAGCCTTCCTTGTGACCATGAGCGCCCAATTGGCCGGCGTTATCGCACATGCTGAAGCCACGGGTACCATTCGTGGGCTCGGACGGCAGGGTAAGGGTATCCAGGAGGCTCGTTTCGTAGGTATTCCCGGTGCTCCCGGTGTTGGTGTGGGTACGGCTGTAGTCGTGCTGCCTCCAGCTGATCTGGAAGTCGTTCCTGACAAGACCGTTACGGACATCGAGGCAGAGCTGGCCCTGTTCCAGCATGCGCTGGAGTCTGTACGTGAGGACATGCGCCAGCTGTCAGAGCGTCTTTCGACCCAGCTGCGCAAGGAAGAGCGCGCCCTGTTCGACGTCTATTTGATGATGCTCGACGACGCGGCATTGGGTAACGAGGTTACTCAAATCATCAAGAAAGGGCAGTGGGCACAGGGGGCACTGCGTCAGGTCGTGACCGAGCATGTTCGTCGTTTCGAGATGATGGACGATGCCTATCTGAGCGAACGTGCCGCTGATGTGAAGGACCTTGGCCGTCGATTGCTGGCTTATCTGCAGCAGGCACGGCAACAATGTCTGGTCTACCCCGACCAGACCATCCTGGTCAGTGAGGAGCTGTCACCCGCCATGCTGGGCGAGGTGCCTGAAGGCAAGCTGGCCGGCATGATTTCCGTGCTCGGCTCTGGCAACTCCCACGTTGCCATCCTGGCACGCGCGATGGGTATTCCCACCGTCATGGGCGCGGTAGACCTGCCTTATTCAAAAGTCGATGGTATTTCGTTGATTGTCGACGGCTATCACGGCGAAGTCTTTACCAACCCTTCACCTCAGCTGCTCAAGCAGTACAGCGCTGTGGTCGAGGAGGAGCGTCAGCTGACCCAGGGGCTGGAAGCCCTGCGCAGCCTGCCGTGCGAAACCCTGGATGGCCATCGTATGCCGCTCTGGGTGAACACGGGGCTGCTGGCCGATGTTGCCCGGGCGCAGCAGCGTGGCGCGGAAGGGGTGGGGCTGTATCGGACTGAGGTCCCGTTCATGATCAACGACCGCTTCCCCAGTGAGAAGGAGCAGCTGTCCATCTACCGGGAGCAACTGGCGGCGTTCCATCCCCAGCCGGTCACCATGCGCATGCTGGATATCGGCGGAGATAAATCCCTGTCCTATTTCCCCATCAAGGAAGACAACCCCTTCCTGGGATGGCGCGGGATTCGTGTCACGCTGGACCATCCGGAAATCTTCCTGGTACAGGCGCGAGCCATGCTCAAGGCCAGTGAAGGTCTGGATAACCTGCGAATCATGCTACCCATGATCTCGGGGGTACACGAGCTGGACGAGGCCCAGCATCTCCTGCATCGCGCCTGGTGCGAGGTGCGTGATGAAGGGGTCAATATTCCCATGCCGCCTGTCGGTGTGATGGTAGAGGTGCCTTCGGCGGTCTATCAGGCCCGGGATCTGGCCCGTGAGGTGGACTTTATCTCGGTGGGCTCCAACGATCTGACCCAGTATCTGCTGGCGGTAGATCGTAATAACCCACGCGTGGCTGACCTGTATGACTACTTCCATCCAGCCGTGCTGCAAGCACTCAAGAGCGTGGTGGAGGATGCTCATGCGGAAAACGTTCCAGTGAGTATCTGTGGCGAGATGGCAGGCGATCCGGCCGCAGCGGTATTGCTCATGGCCATGGGATACGACTCCCTTTCCATGAATGCAACCAACCTCCCCAAGGTGAAGTGGTTGCTGCGTCAGATGAGCCTGTCCAAGGCAAAGGAGCTCCTGGATCAGCTGCTCAAGATTGACAATCCGCAAGTGGTGCACAGTGCGCTGCATCTGGCCTTGCGTAACCTGGGGCTAGGGCGCGTCATCAACCCGGCTTCCACCGTCCAGAGCTGACAGCACGCCGGACTACAGCGTCCGGCGGCTTTCTCCAAGCGACTTGCCGTAGGCTCCAAAGCGACGTTCCGTAATGACGGTCTGTCCGTCTACCTGTTGCCGTAGCACAGTGCTGGCCCGTGTGCCGTAGTGTTCGCTGGAGATGAAAACGCTGGACAAGAGCATTTCCAGTTCATGGCTGATGCCGGTATGCGGAAGCGTTGCGGGATCAGGTCGCCAGGTGTCGGCCAACAGTGCAAATAAAGCCTCGTCCGAAGGGGTTTCCAGGGCCTGTTCGAGACTTGCTCTGGCTCTGAGCAACTTGGGCCATGGCGTGTTCAAATCGGCATTGGATACGCCGTAAACGCCCGGCGGCAGTCGATGCGGTTTTCGGCTGCGAGCATTCAAATGCCATAACGACTGGCGATCGCCTAGAAGCAGGTTGAACCCTGTGTATTCATCGCTACGTTGAGCCACTTCATGTACATACTCTTCGGCCGAGATATCACGTTCCAGAAAGCGTACAGGCAGTTCGCCCCGTGAGCGGTCGGATACCGGCTGACCAGGATCCCTGATATTGGTCACGGTGGCAAAGCGACCATCCCTTCCTACCGCGAGCCAGGTCCCACCTGCGGTCAGGTCTCTTCCTCCAATAATGTCTGGTTGATCGTCCCATGTATCCAACGGAGCGCTGGGGCGTGCATAGAACTCGTCACGGTTGGCGGCCAGGATAAGTGACTCGTTATCTTCAGGGCGCCACGCAAAGACAATCAGACACATCAGTTGGGCTCCGTAAGGCCTTGATCATTGAGGGTTCGCTCGTTTGCATTGGCCGATTGGGCTACCATTGCCGTTTTGTTCAGCAGGATTCGATATGGAATTCGTGCTCTATCTGATTCTTGGCGCATGTGCAGGCGTTCTGGCGGGTCTGTTCGGCGTCGGGGGCGGATTGATCATCGTACCGGTTCTGGTGTTCAGCTTCACTGCCCATGGAATGGATACCGATGTGCTGACGCATCTGGCCGTCGGTACTTCACTTGCAACAATCGTCTTTACGTCAATCAATTCCATTCTGGCGCATCATCGCCAGAGAGCGGTCCAGTGGCCACTCGTGGTGTGGATGACGGTTGGCATCATCCTGGGCAGCTTTGTCGGCGGGGTTACGGCATCTTATATTCAGGGGCCAATTCTGCAGAAAATAATCGGTACCTTTGCCATCCTCGTGTCGCTACAGATGGTGCTTGACCTTCGTCCCAAAAGCAGCAGACCGGTACCGGGCAAGCCGGTTCTAACGCTCGCCGGTGTGGTCATTGGCTGGGCGTCTGCCATTTTCGGCATCGGAGGCGGCTCGCTGACTGTGCCTTTCCTGACCTGGCGAGGCGTCAGTATGCAAAGGGCGGTGGCAACCTCATCTGCGTGTGGGTTGCCGATCGCGCTCTCCGGAGCCCTTTCGTTCATGGTGGTGGGCTGGAGTGAGCCTGGCTTGCCTGAGTGGAGTCTGGGATATGTCTACCTGCCGGCCCTGGTAGGTATTGCGCTGACCAGCATGTTCTTTGCCCGTTTTGGTGCGCGTTTGGCGCACACGCTTTCTCCACGGCTGCTCAAGCGGCTATTTGCGTTGTTGTTGTTCAGTGTAGGGCTCAGCTTTCTGGTCTGAGAACCCTTTTATCAAGGAGTCGTAATGCTGCCTTATCCACAGATCGACCCGGTAGCGGTCGCGATCGGTCCACTCAAGATTCACTGGTACGGTCTGATGTACCTCATTGGTATTGGCGGGGCTTGGCTGCTGGCCTCACGTCGTTTGAACCGATTCGATCCCACCTGGAATAAAGACAAACTTTCGGATCTGGTCTTCTGGGTGGCGTGCGGCGTCATCATCGGAGGGCGGCTGGGGTATGTCCTTTTCTATAACCTAGATGAGTACCTTGCCAATCCCACGCTGATCTTTGAGGTCTGGAAGGGCGGCATGGCCTTTCATGGCGGCTTGCTGGGCGTGATTCTGGCGGTGTGGTGGTTTGGTCGCCGCAACAACAAGAGCTTCTTCGAGCTGATGGATTTCATCGCCCCGCTGGTTCCAATCGGCCTGGGCGCCGGGCGGATTGGTAACTTCATCAATGCCGAACTGTGGGGCAAGCCGAGCGATGTGCCGTGGGCAATGATTTTTCCGCCCTTCAGCGATCCGGCCCAGTTGCCGCGCCATCCTTCCCAGCTCTATCAGTTTGCGCTGGAAGGCGTCGCCTTGTTCGTTATTCTCTGGTTCTTCTCACGCAAGCCACGTCCAACAATGGCGGTATCAGGGCTTTTCGTCCTGTGTTATGGCATTTTCCGTTTCCTGGTGGAATTCGTCCGCATGCCGGATGCGCAGCTGGGTTATCTGGCCTGGGGCTGGCTCACGATGGGACAGGTCTTGTGCGTACCGATGATTCTGGGTGGGGCCTTCCTGATGGTTCTGGCCTATCGGCATCAGGGAAAGACCAGAACTCTGACGGAATGACCTGATCTTCAGGTGAAAGGTCACTGACAAGTCGAGAGGTGGTGCTTATAGTTAATGGTTAATCGCCTCTCACTTAAAGGACAGAAGTATGAGCCCGTTCCGCGCATTGGCCACCACGTTGGCCTTCTCCATGGCTTTATGGAGTGCTGCCGCACCGGCACTAGCCGATTCGGGTTATGAGACGGAAACCGTTAACAATGTCAGTGGCGATCCGAACTACCAAGCTAATGCACCAAAAGCCTTTTCGATGATCGGTGATCTGCTGATTGCCCGGCCGCTTTTGATTGCTGCCACTGTTATTGGCGCGGGTGCCTTTGTGGTCAGTCTGCCCTTTACCGCTGCAGGCGGTAATGTAGGCGAGGCGGGCAGGGCCTTGGTCGTTGAGCCGGGTAAGGCTGCTTTTGTTCGTTGCCTGGGCTGTACCCGCACAGGATATGGCCAGTCGGACTGAATCCCATAAAAAAGCCGGTCAATTGACCGGCTTTTTTATGGCGCCTGTAAATACCTGATAGTGTCGCGCTGCCAATAGCCTGGATCAGGCCTGACCGCTGATTTTCAGATACTTTTCGTGCAGTTTTTCCTTGCTCTCGACGTTTTCCGGGTCGAGCGGGATGCAATCCACCGGGCAAACCTGCTGACACTGCGGCTCGTCGTAATGACCTACACACTCGGTACAGAGATTAGGGTCGATCACATAAATCTCTTCGCCCTGGGAGATGGCACCATTAGGACACTCAGGCTCACATACATCGCAATTGATGCAGTCTTCAGTAATCTTGAGGGACATGAATTGCTCCCGCCGCTCACGGATGACGGCGATACAGAAAAGGTAAACGCGAATTGTGCCTTATCGGCGCGCGTGGTGCACGTCTGCGCCGATATATGTGCCCTAACGGCAAAATTTCAAGGGGCTGGCTTGAAACGTTCGGCCAGCGCTTCCTTGACAAGCGGGTGCACGAACTTGGTGACGTCGCCACCCAGTGCTGCAATTTCACGTACCAGCGTCGAAGAGATGTAGGAGTAATTTTCCGACGGAGTAAGAAACATGCTTTCTGCGTCAGGCGCCAGCACACGGTTCATGTTGGCCAACTGAAACTCGAATTCGAAATCCGAAACAGCACGCAATCCTCGCAGGAGGATCGTGGCTTTCTGCTCCTTGACGAGATTGGCCAGCAGGCAAGAAAAGCCAATGACCTCGACATTAGGCAGGTGTGCCGTAACCGCTCGAGCCAACTCTACCCGCCTTTCCAGCGGAAACAGCGGATTCTTCTTCGGACTGGCCGCTACGGCGACGACGACATGCTCAAACAAACGTGAGGCGCGTTCGACGAGATCACCATGACCCCTGGTGATCGGGTCGAAGGTTCCCGGGTACAGCACTCGATTCATCGCGGCGTCCTTACGGTCCGTGGGGGCTTGGATGGTAGCTCAGCCAGATCAGATGTCCAAGTCGAAAGGTGGATAAGCGGCCTGGTATTCATCAAAGGTGAGCTTTAAGCGTTGAGGAGTGTAGAAAAAATTGTCGAAAAACGCAGCCTTCTCGGGTTGCCTGTTTTCATCTGACGCGGATAGCGTTCGCTGATCGGCTATAGCCGCCACGTCTATGTCAGTCTCTCCTGCTGCCACAAGAGCCACTGCGGTATGCGGCGCTCCAGGTAGTAATCAGGGTTTCGCCATGTACCTGCGACAAAGCCTACATGCCCTCCATGAGCATGGCGCTCGAAGCATATCGTATTGGATAGCTCTCCTGGTGTTGGCAGGCTTTCACGTCCAATGAAAGGATCATCTTCCGCTTGAATCATAAGGGTCGGTATTCGGACGTCTTTCAGGTAATAACGGCTTGATGCCTGCTGGTAGTAATCGTGAGCATCCTTGAATCCGTGGAGCGGGGCGGTGATGCGTCCGTCAAAATCCCAAAAGCTCTTCATGTCCTCCAGGCTACCCAAGGCATCCAGCGAGGCTACATGGTCGTGTTGCTGGCGCTGCTGCAAAGCCTCTCGCTTGCGTTTTACATAGCTCACCAGCTCTCGCATGAAGTGCGCCTGATACACACGGGAAAACCCAATGGCGATACGGTCTGCGCAAAGGTCGAGCCGGAAAGGAACCGACACGGAGGCAGCCGCCTGGAGTGGGCAATTCAAGCCTGCTTCGCCCAGGTACTTGAGCAGCACGTTACCGCCAAGCGAGTAGCCAACAGCATAGAGCGGTGCCAAAGGGCGCTTGGCCTGAAGGTGGGCGATAACAGCGGCAAGGTCTTCGGTGACGCCTGAGTGGTAGCCCCGCGGTAACAGGTTCGGCTCGCCTGAGCACCCTCGCCAGTTCAATCCAACGCTGGCCCAGCCATGCTCGGCAAGGGCCAGTTGCAAACCCAGAATATAGTGTGACGAAGAGCTGCCTGTCAGTCCGTGGATAGCCAGTACCAGCGGCGCATAAGGATCTTCCGGTCCGTACCAGTCAAGGTCGAGAAAGTCACCGTCGTCTAGCCAGATACGCTCGCGTGGGCGCGTTATCAGGGGAAGACGACGCCAGAGCGACCCCCATAAGGTCTGCAGGTGAGGGCCTGGCAGCCACCAAGCGGGCCGGAAAGCATCTGTCTGAGCTGATAGGTCCTCCACGATAGGGTGCATGGGCATCCCGTTACGCGGTTCGATGCCAGAGCGCGTAATGTACGCTTCCCGCCTTCTTTTCCCTGTGCAGGTGCCAGTTGGCGGGCATGGGAAGCGATGAGGGCTGACTTTCGCTTTCAGTGTAAATCCATGCATCCCTGGCCAGCCAGCCTTGCTCCTCGAGCAGTTGGCAGGCGGGCTCAAGCAGACCTTTCTGGAAGGGCGGGTCAAGGAACACTACGTCAAAAGGCGTGGCCTCATTGTGCTGAAGGTAGTGCAGGGCATCGTTCTGTACGACCTGGACATTGGTGCATCCGAGTGACGCCAGATGACCGCGCAGCGAGCCTACCGCTGCGGGATTCAAGTCCAGTCCCAGCGCCTGACTGGCACCCCGGGACAGCGCTTCAAGCAATAGCGCACCACTGCCCAGGAACGGATCCAGTACCCGTGCGCCGGGTACATGGGGCATCAGCCAGTTGAACAGCGTCTCGCGAACCCGGTCAGGTGTAGGTCTGAGCCCTGGTGCTTCTGGAAAGCTGAAGCGTCGGCTGCGCCAGTCGCCTCCAATGATACGCAGCTGGCTGCTACCTTTACTCTGCGCCATGCTCAATGCTCCGGTACGCTGGGAGGCGGTGTATTGCCGCGCTCAACCGGCGCTGGCAAGGGTTGCTGGGCAACGGTTGGGCCTGCCGTCACGATGACAAAGCCATCAGGATTCAAATGCCGGGCCATGGCTTCGCGCACCTGATCCGTAGTCACGGCTTGCGTCTGCTTCATAAAGGTGTCCAGAAAGTCGAGTGGCAGGTCGTAGAAGCCAATCATGCCGAGCTGGGCGACGATCGCACTGTTACTGGCGGTCGAGAGCGGGAAGCTGCCTGATATTTCACGCTTGGCATCATCCAGCTCCTTCTGTGTCGGCCCTTCCTTGAGGTATTGGCGGACAATATTTTGCACAAGCCCCAATGTATTCTGGCTCATCTCGGCTCGGGTTTGCAGGCCGATCGTGAAGGGCCCCGCGACCTGCATCGGCGTAAAGCCGGAATAAACACCATAGGTCAATCCGCGCTTTTCGCGGACCTCGGTCATCAGGCGAGTGCCGAACCCGCCCCCACCCAGGATCTGGTTACCCAGATATAGCGCGGCGTAGTCAGGGTCCCGGCGGTCGATTCCCTGCTCGGCCAGCATGAGGTGCGTCTGCTGTGAGGGAAACTCAATATGCGTAACGCCCGGTTTAGGTGGTTGCGGCTTGGCTACCGACGGCAGGGCAGGGCCCTTGGGTAGAGCACGGGATACCTTGGCGGCAATGGCTTCTGCCTGGGGACGGGTCAGATTACCTGTCAACGCGATGACCACATTGCCTGCTGTATACGCACGCTGATGAAAGGCGCGTAACTGAGCAGGTGTGATCGATCTCAGCGATTCAGCCGTACCCATGCTGGGGTGCGCATAGGGGTGACTGCCGTAGAGCTGTTTCATCAGCGCATCACCTGCCTGAGCGCCGGGGTCCTGTTTCTTGTATTCGATGCTGGTCAACAATTGATTGCGAATACGCTCCAGCGGGGCGGCAGGAAACGTAGGATGACCTACCACCTTGGTGAAGAGATCGAGCGCCGGGTCACTTTTAGCCGAGTCGGACAAGGTACGCAGCCCGGCAACGGCCATGTCGCGATAGGCACCGTTTGAGAAGTTGGCACCCAGGTTTTCGAAGCCGATGGCTATCGCGGTAGTGTCCATTCCGGCAATGCCTTCGTTGAGCATGCCATTGGTCATCGTGGCAATGCCAGGCGTATTGCCGTCCTGGCTGCTACCGGCCGCAAATGTCAGGCGCAGGTCATACATGGGCAGCTCATTGGCTTCCACAAACATGACGCGCGCGCCTTCTGGAGTTCTCCAGCTTTGGATATCGAGCTTGCGGGTAACCGGAGCTGTCTTGCTCAGCGCCTGCAGTGATTCCAGTTTAGGATGGGCCGCTGCACTGTCCGCCACGGGGGAAGTGTTCTGGCAGCCGCCAAGCAGCGTCAGGCTGAGCAAGGCGCCCCATGCATAAGAAAAACGGGCGTTCATGGACGAGCCTCCTGCTGCGTTTGGGTCTCGGGAATCACGTGAGCAACTGTCAGGCGATCGCGAGTGAAGTAAGTGCGTGCAACACGCTGTAGATCAGTCGGAGTGACAGATTGCAAATCTGCAAGCTCGTTATCCATCTCGTGCCAGGACACGCCGATGCTTTCCAATTGACCAATATTGCTGGCCTGGGCTGTAATTGAGTCGCGCTCATAGACAAGGCTGGCGATCACCTGCGCTCTGACGCGCTCCAGTTCGGCGGTGCTCGGTGGCGTTTGCTTGAGCGCATCCAGTTGCGCCCAAAGGCCGGCTTCGACATCTGCCAGGGTCTTGCCCTTTTGCAGGTTGGGCATGGCGCTGAGCATGAACAGACTGTCGCCGCGAGTGTAGGACTCGTATGAGGCCGAGGCGCCGGTAACCAGCTCCTGCTCACGCTCCAGTTGAGTGGAGAGACGGGCGCTGTAGCCACCATCGAGCAGCGCTGAGATCAGGCGCAAGGCATGCACATCCCGTTGATTCTCTGCACTGGCAAAACCGGGCACATTGAATCCCATCATGAGGCTGGGGATTTGCGTACGAACGGGAAGGATCAGACGGCGTTCACCTGATGCCTGGAGTTCAAGCGGGCGCTTGGCCGGTGGCAGGTCTCGCTTAGGAATCTGGCCAAAATACTGTTGAGCCATCTGTCTTACGTCTTCCCCGGTCACATCGCCCACTACAACCAGGGTCGCATTATTGGGCGCGTACCAGGATTGATACCAGTGCCGCAGATCGTCGATGTTCATGCGTTTAAGATCAGCAGGCCAGCCAATGGTTGGCGTGCGGTAGCCACTGGCAGGATAGGCCGCCGCGCTGAAACGTTCGTAGGCCAGTGCCATTGGCTGATCGTCAGTGCGCAGGCGACGCTCCTCCTTGATGACTTCTATCTCGCGGCTGAATTCATCGGCAGGTAGGCGTAAGGTGGCCATGCGATCGGCTTCGAGCTCAAGCGCCACAGGCAAACGATCCTTGGCCATCACCTGGTAATAGGCCGTGTAATCGTCCGTGGTGAAGGCATTCTCGGTTGCTCCGAGATCACGCAGAACCAGGGAGGCCTCTCCAGGACCCATCTTGCTGCTGCCCTTGAACATCATGTGTTCCAAGGCATGGGAAAGGCCGGTCGATCCAGGCGTCTCGTAGCTTGAGCCGATCTTGTACCAGAGTTGTGAAACCACGACAGGAGCACGATGATCTTCCCGAACAACGATTTTCAAACCATTGTCGAGTGTGTATTCGTGCGTGGGTTGGGTCTCGGCGGCCAGGACGGTAAGCGGCGCGCAGAGCAGGCTGAACAGCAGACCAGTAGTACGTCGAGAGAAGACTGTCATCAATCTATGAACTCATTCCAGGGCTTGCCGGTCTTTAGCGCCAGCAAGCGATGAGGTGCTAGGATACGCATCCCTTTTCATGCCGGCCACGCCTGGCAGCACATCTTTATGGATTTGCCACAGCGTGCCCGCCCCTTGAGATAGACCTTTGCATGTTTGGTTCCGACGATAAAAAGTCCCCTCCCGCAGGGGAAAAGAAAGGGTTCTTCAGTTGGTTTCGCAAGAAGCCGCAGGAGACAACCGAGGCTAAGCCAGAAACGGCTGTCGAGCCGGTAGTACACCCGGAGCCGGTCCCCGAGCCGGCTGACGCTATTCCTTCAACCCAGCTACCTCCTGCTGAGGAAACCGAGGCACCCGCACCGGTAGCCGAGCAGGACGAAAGCGTAAAAACCTTTCAGCCGGAGCCGATTCAGGCGCAGCCGGTTGAGCCGCCACGCCAGCCTGAAACGGTGCAGCCTTCTCTGCAAGCGCCTGCAGTTGAGCCAGAGCCTGAGCCTGCTATGCTGGCGCCTGTTGAGCTTGTATTCATTGAGCCCGAGCGGCTGGATGAATCGAGGACGGCCGAGCTCCAACCTGTTGCTGAGCCTGAGCCAGTAGCCGAGCCTGTCGTGTCGATTGCAGAGCCGGAGCCTGAGCCAGAACCAGGAGTAGACGCAGAACCGGAACCGGAGCTGGCACCACAGCCCGCTGCACCGGCAAAGCTGGGCTTCTTTGCTCGCCTCAAGCAAGGGCTGAGCAAGACCAGCGCCAGCATTGGCGAAGGGATGGCCAGCCTGTTTCTGGGCAAGAAAGCCATCGACGATGATTTGCTCGATGAGCTGGAGACCCGGCTATTGACGGCGGATGTGGGTGTCGAGGCGACGACCACCATCATGAAAAACCTCACCCAGCGGGTAGCGCGTAAACAGCTTGCTGACAGCGAGGCGCTTTATCAGGCATTGCAGGAAGAGTTAACTGGCTTGTTGACGCCTGTTGAGCAACCGTTGGTTATCGATAAGGCTACTCAACCCTTCGTTATTCTGGTTGTTGGCGTGAACGGTGTTGGCAAAACCACGACCATCGGCAAGCTGGCTAAAAAGCTCCAGCTTGAGGGCAAGAAGGTCATGCTGGCCGCTGGTGATACGTTCCGTGCCGCAGCGGTCGAGCAGTTACAGGTCTGGGGGGAGCGTAACCGCATTCCAGTGATTGCACAGCATACCGGCGCTGACTCCGCCTCGGTGATCTATGACGCTGTACAAGCTGCCAAGGCTCGCGGTGTCGATGTTCTGATTGCCGATACGGCCGGTCGTCTGCACACCAAGGACAACCTGATGGAAGAGCTGCGCAAGGTGCGCCGCGTCATTGGCAAGCTGGACGAATCCGCCCCGCATGAGACTTTATTGGTGCTGGATGCAGGTACCGGCCAGAATGCCATGAATCAGGCCAAGCAATTCCATGCTGCCGTTCCGCTCTCCGGCCTTGCGCTGACCAAGCTTGACGGTACTGCCAAGGGTGGCGTCATTTTCGCGCTGGCCAAGCAGATGAGCCTGCCTATCCGTTACATCGGTGTCGGTGAAGGCATTGACGATCTGCGTGAGTTCGAAGCCAAGCCCTTCGTTCGAGCGTTGTTCGCTGAGCGGGAGACGCCATGATTCATTTCGATCGGGTCAGTAAACGTTACCCGAACGGGCATATCGGTTTGCATGAGTTATCGTTCCGTGCGGAGCGCGGGGAGATCCTGTTCATTACCGGTCACTCCGGTGCCGGCAAGAGCACCCTGATGCGCCTGATTCTGGCGATGGAGCGACCCACCAGTGGCAAGCTTTCGCTGGCTGGACAGGATATTTCGCGGATCAGCAATGCGCAGATTCCATTCCTGCGTCGTCAGATTGGTGTGGTGTTTCAGAACCACCAGCTCCTGTTCGACCGTACCGTGTTCGACAATGTAGCCTTGCCTCTACAGATCCTGGGGTTGTCCAAGGCCGAGATTGCCAAACGTGTGACCATGGCGCTGGAGCGGGTCAGCCTGAAGGACAAGCTCGAAGACTATCCGTCGGACCTGTCTACCGGCCAGCAACAGCGCGTCGGGATCGCGCGGGCTGTCGTACATCGACCAGCCTTGCTGCTGGCGGATGAGCCAACCGGTAACCTCGATCCGCGGCTTGCCTCCGAAATCATGGGTGTGTTCGAGGACATCAACAGCCTTGGCACCACTGTACTGATTGCCAGCCACGACCATGCCCTGATCGCACGCCTGCGTCATCGTATGCTGACGCTGCAGCGTGGCCGTCTGATCGGGGATGAGGAGAGTCCTACATGAGTGCCAAGGAACTTCCACGCGGCGACGTACAGGGTGAAAAACCGGAAAAGCCCAAACGTCGCAAGACAGCCAAGCCGAAGCAGGATTGGCGCAGCCCGTTACATGCCTATTTCGAAGCGCATCTCATTGGCTTGCGTGACAGTCTGTGGCGGATGGGCCGACAGCCGATCGGAAGCTTTCTGACCTGCTTGGTTATGGGAATTGCCCTTGCGTTGCCGATGGGTGTATCGCTGCTGCTGAACAATGTGGAGCGGCTCGGCGGCTCATGGCAGCGCGCGGCCCAAATTTCTGTCTTTCTTGACCTTAATCTGGACGAAGCTCAAGGCAAGCAATTACAGGAACAGATTGCAGCGCTACCTGATGTCAGTGAGGTGCACTGGATCGGACGTGACGAGGCTCTGCAAGAGCTTCAACAGCAGGCTGGTCTGGGCGAAGCCTTGAAGGAACTGCCAGAAAATCCGTTGCCTTCGGTGATCTCCGTGACGCCACAAGAGATTGATAAAGGTCGGCTGGACATGCTGCGCAGTCGTCTGGCTGAGCTATCTGGCGTACAGCAGGTACAGCTCGATATGCAATGGGTCGAGCGACTGACCGCCATTCTGAAGCTGGGTGAGCAGTTCGTGTTTGGGCTTACAGTCGTTCTGATCGTAGCCCTGCTACTCGTCATCGGGAATACAATTCGTCTGGCCATCGAAAACCGCAGGACCGAAATCGAGGTCATAAAGTTGGTAGGCGGTACTGACGGTTATGTGCGGCGACCTTTCCTGTACATGGGCGCCATGTATGGGATAGGCGCCGGTATTGCAGCCTGGGCACTACTGGCTTTTGGCTTGAACTGGCTTAACGAGGCTGTCATCGAGCTGGCCGGTCTTTACGGCAGCGATTTTGCGCTGGCCAGCGTGTCCATGGATGAAGGCATCCAGTTACTTATTGGTGCAATACTGCTGGGTTACATTGGCGCCTGGCTGGCGGTGGCTCGCCATCTGAGAGAGTTGGCGCCCCGATAAGGGCGCCGATTCATGAATCAAACAACTGTCTCAAATTATGATGTAAAGCTATCGATTTGATTGATAGTGACTATTTAAGTGATTGATTTTAAAGGCTATAGGTTCTTTTTTAGGGAACTGTTAGTCTTGTTTTCTGTCTGATTCTTCAGTGATACACTGCCCTGTGCATAAGTGAATCGGAGGATTCGCATGACCAATTCTCTGCAACCTGTTCCAACATTGGTTCCTGGCGCTAGCCTGGAGGCCTATGTCAACTCTGTGAACAGCATTCCCATGCTGACGCCGGAGCGGGAGCGCGAACTGGCCGAACGCCTCTTCTATAACCAGGATTTAGAGGCGGCACGGCAAATGGTGCTCGCGCACCTGCGTTTTGTCGTACATATTGCCAAAAGTTATTCGGGCTATGGTTTGGCCCAGTCAGATCTGATCCAGGAAGGTAATGTCGGCCTGATGAAGGCTGTAAAGCGTTTCAACCCTGAAATGGGTGTTCGTCTCGTATCGTTTGCCGTCCACTGGATCAAGGCTGAGATACACGAGTTCATCCTGCGTAACTGGCGCATCGTGAAAGTGGCTACTACCAAGGCCCAGCGCAAGTTGTTCTTCAACCTGCGTAGCCAGAAGAAGCGTCTTGCCTGGCTGAACAATGACGAGGTTCAGGCGGTTGCCAGCACGCTGGGCGTCGAGCCGCGTGAAGTACGCGAAATGGAAAGTCGTCTGACGGGCCAGGATATGGCTTTTGATCCGGCTTCCGATGCAGACGACGATACGGCGTTCCAATCGCCCGCGCAGTATCTTGAAGATAATCGCTACGATCCGGCTCGTCAGCTGGAGGAGTCCGACTGGAGCGATAACTCTTCGGCCAATCTGCATGAGGCGTTGGAAGGCCTGGATGAGCGTAGCCGTGACATCCTCTACCAGCGCTGGCTGGCTGAAGACAAGGCTACACTGCACGAGTTGGCTGCCAAGTACAACGTATCGGCTGAGCGGATTCGTCAGCTTGAAAAAAATGCAATGAACAAGCTCAAGGGCAAGATCGCTGCCTAAGGGTTGATTCAAAAGCGAACCCCGCCTCAAGCGGGGTTTTTTATTGCCCGGAAATACCGAACCCCTTGTATAAGGTTAGGTTCTAAATGCTGCTAAGGGAGATGGGGACTGCTATGAAATCATTTTTACTGATGCTTTTTACATCGGTTCTTCTCGCCGGTTGTGGCAGTCATGACGATTTTGAAGGCAAGTGGAAAAGTCTCAATACAGGTCAGGTCAAGTTACAAATCGCGCCGGAGGAAGTCGCATGGCGTGTGACGGTCACGGGCGATGCGCTTTCCCCACAAACCTATGGTGCTACCCTGGTCGATGAGGGGCTGCGCGTCGACATGCCGCCTACTTCTGAAGTCTGGACCATAGATGATAACGGGCATTTGAAAGGGCTCGGTCAGGAGTTCATCAGAGAGTGAGGATGGTGTCAGCCCTCCGGTCCAGGTTAGGAGTCAGAATGAAGTTTCGCGTGTTCGCAGTGATGCTGAGCTGCTTGTGGCTGATCAGCTGCAGCAAGATCAATCAGGAAAATTACAATCGGCTCAAGGCTGGCCAAACCAAGGCCGAAGTCGAAGAGCTATTGGGCAAGCCTACAGAGTGTTCCGGTGCGTTGGGGTTATCAAGCTGCACATGGGGTGATCAGTCTTCCGCGTTCATCAGCGTGCAGTATGTCAACGACAAGGTTGTCATGTATGCAGGACAGGGGTTGCGATGAAAACATCTACCAAGATTTTACTACTGGCTGGCGCGGCAGGATTGTTGGTCGCCTGTGCCAGTTCGACCAAGACACCACCGCCTGAAACCGTCGGTTCGCTTGATCTGAAGCGCTATCAGGGGACATGGTATGAGCAGGCGCGCCTGCCCATGTTTTTCCAGCGCAGCTGCGTTCAGTCCGAGGCGCATTACCATCTGCGTGACGATGGGAATGTTGCGGTGCTCAATCGCTGTCTGACGAAGTCTGGCGACTGGGATCAGGCGACCGGTGTTGCCTCGCCAATGAAGCCTGGTGTAACGGACCGACTGGAAGTGCGCTTCGATACTTGGTTCAGCGGCGTATTTCCCAATATAGCCAAGGGCCCTTATTGGGTCTTTTATATTGACCCTGAATACCATAATGCCGTGGTAGGGAGCCCTGATCGCAAGTTTCTCTGGTTCCTATCTCGCTCAGCCGAGATCACCCAGCAGCAGCGCGATACCTTTCTTGGCATTGCTAAAGCCAAAGGATTTGATACATCCAGGCTGGTCTGGCGAGGCCAGTCATCCAACTAAAGGGGGCAAGCATGGCCGATTCGGAGTTTCGCCTGTGGACCGATGCGTTCGCTGATAATGGTTTGATGTCAAAGCGCCAGGAATTTGATGTTGAGGCCTTTGGCGTATCGGGTGAAAATATTTCACCCGCGCTCATGTGGGAGAATCCTCCGCCGGGAACCAAGAGTTTCGCCTTGACGGTGTATGATCCCGACGCTCCAACCGGCAGCGGGTTCTGGCACTGGGTTGTGGTGAACATACCTGCCGATGTCACAAACTTGCCGGAAGGCGCAGGCTACGCGGATGGAAGCCTGCTGCCAAAAGGGGCTCTACAGCTGCGCAATGACTATGGGACCGTTGGATTTGGTGGTGCCGCGCCGCCAAAAGGCGATAAAGCGCACCGGTATATCTTTCAAATCCATGCGCTGGCAGTCGAAAGCCTGCCTGTGCCGGCAGAGGCTACCAATGCAGTAGCACGGTTCATGACGCATCTGAACCAGATCGCCTCCGCAACTTATACCGGTCTGTATGAGTTGAAATAAAGCGTATCGGCCATTGCACAAAGCGATGGCCGATCGTTATGTACGTCTTATGACGCGGCGAGTAGGGGCTCAGCCTCTTTGCTGGTTAGGCATCTGACGCCCTTGGTCTTCATTTCTTCAATAAAGCATTCCGCCAGATGTTCGAAGCCGGGTACTGCATGCGAGCAGTCGGTGAGCAGCACGAGGCGGTGAAGATTGGTCTCGCCCAAGTGATCCGCGATATCTCTTACGGTTCCTGCGACGCAGTGAGAGAGGGCTTCGCCGGCGATCAGTACAGTCTGAGCCTGTTCCAGTTGATTCAACAGATGGATATTGGATCGTGTACCTGGATCGTCAGGATCTAGCACTTCAGCGGCAATAGCGGAGTAATGCTCTGTGTTGGGATTGCTGCCCTTCGGAATGTAATGGACCGTCTTCAAGCGCGTCCTGCCCCATTCATTGAGTGCTTTGAGCAGGGGCGTATAGACATTATGCCCCCAGCTTCCGATCAGGCAATGCTCCGGCCATATGGTCAACTGATATCGCCCACGCTCGGCCAGAGCTTTCACATATTCAAGGCTATAGCTCTGCTTTTCCGACACGCAGGCTGTCCAGCGGCCCTGCTCGATATCATCCACAGAAATAACCGTGAACGGAGGAGGGGAGTGCCCTTCGGCATCCTGCCACCAGGACGGATGCGCTATGTGCAAGGGTTGGTGAGAATCCAGCGTGACATGAATGGCGTCCAGCCTGTGTCCCCACATGTGGATTAAGCTGGCAACCTTTCGGAGATCGGCACTTGCCTCTGGGACGGGAAGCGCAGCATCCGCAATATCACAAAAATCATTTTGTGGATCGATAATCAGCAGGTGTACAGAGTCGGCTGAAGACATGGAAACGTTCCGATCAGAGAATGAGTGTGTCTCGTACGTGAGTGTACACGTGGGGTATAACAATCATTTACTGCCAATCCGCTCGCGCCAGCTTCCAGTCGTCGCCTTCTTTCCACCACTCCAGCCTTACACTGTAGTGGCGGGCCGCATCAGGCAGAAGGCCTTCAGCCCCTGTCATGCCTACCTCGGCATCCGTATAGCCTTTGTTCTGGTAAGTGGCATCGATCTGACTGTGTTTGCGGAAGGTAACAATATGGATATGGCGATATTTTAGAAACATACCTGCCATGGTTTGGCGGGCCCACGCGCGATCGTTCTGTTGCTGGGCCAGAAACTGTGGGTGCAGTTGTTCATATACCGCTCCGGTTTTCTTGGCTTCCAGGCTGGCTTGCAATTGATCAGCTGCCTTGTCGAGTGCTTGCTGAGGGTCGCTTTTGCAGCCCACGATAAATAACGGAAGTGAAGAAATGAGCAGACAGGTGGTCAAACGCATCACGAGAATTCCTTTTCCTGGTTAGGTTAGCGCTATGATGGCTATAGCACGGACAAATACGACGATGCTTTATCGCCACTGACAAGCCCGAAGGGGAGTAACATGCACAGCCTCTATCCGGAAATCAAGCCATACGCCCGCCACACACTTGCTGTAGATGATCCTCATGTCCTTTATCTGGACGAAAGCGGTTCACCGGATGGCCTACCTGTGCTGTTCATTCATGGAGGACCCGGTGCAGGCTGCGACGCGTTGAGCCGGCGGTTCTTTGATCCAGGCCTTTATCGGATTGTCACATTCGATCAGCGTGGGTGCGGGCGCTCAACCCCTTATGCCAGTCTGGAGCGCAATACAACCTGGGACCTGGTTGCTGACATGGAACGTATCCGTGAGCATCTGGGAATTGAAAAATGGGTACTTTTCGGCGGCTCCTGGGGATCGACTCTGGCGCTGGCCTATGCGCAGACGCACCCGGATCGTGTACATGCCCTGATCCTTCGAGGCATCTTTCTATGTCGTCCTGAGGACTTCCACTGGTTCTATCAGGATGGGGCGAGCCGTCTGTTCCCCGACTACTGGCAAGACTATCTCGCACCGATTCCTGAACAGGAGCGAGGCAACCTGATGCAGGCCTATTACAAGCGGCTCAGTTGCCCTGATGAAATTGCCCAGATGGGCGCTGCCAGAGCCTGGTCCTGTTGGGAGGGGCGTACGGCGACGCTTCGACCAAATCCTGACGTGGTCGAGCGATTTTCAGAACACGCATTGTCCATTGCGCGCATAGAGTGCCACTACTTTGTCAACAATGCGTTTCTTGAGCCCAACCAATTGATCAGGGATATGCCCAAGATCGCCCATATTCCCGGTGTCATCGTTCATGGACGATATGACGTGGTCTGTCCGCTGGATAATGCCTGGGCCTTGCACAAGGCCTGGTCTAATAGTGAGTTGCAAATCGTGCGCGACGCAGGTCATGCCGGTGGCGAACCGGGCATCTGTGATGCCTTGGTACGTGCAACCGATGCCATGGCACGACAGTTGCTCGATGTTCCCCCGGAGGCTGAATGAAAGTCCTTATACAGCGCGTCACGCAGGCGCGTGTAGAGGTAGACGGTGAGATAGTCGGTGAGATCAGCCAGGGGCTTCTGGCCTTGGTGGGCATAGAACCGACGGACAATGAAGTAACTTGCGAAAAAATGCTGCACAAAGTTCTTAATTACCGGGTTTTTTCGGACGCGGAAGGGCGAATGAATCGCTCGCTTACGGATGCAGGAGGTGGGTTGCTACTGGTTTCGCAGTTTACGCTGGTGGCGGATACGCAAAGTGGTTTGCGTCCAAGCTTCTCGACCGCAGCGCCGCCTGCACAGGGCGCGGCGGTGTTCTCGCATCTGGTAGGACTTGCGCGTTACCGCCATGCCCATGTGGCAACAGGTCGTTTTGGGGCCGATATGCAAGTTTCACTGACCAATGATGGTCCGGTAACATTTTTATTATCTATTTGAGCAACAGACTCTTACAGGTTTTCTGGAAGTGTCTATGATTGCGCAGTTTGGAACGACCGACACGCTTTGTGCGGAATCATTCGCGATCTTGTCAGTCCGACGACTGCTTATCCGTGAATGGCCATGCGTCGTTCAACGATTCGTACGCTGATTAAGGGGGCTGCGTTGTATTTGAATACTAATTCCAAGCCAGGTAAGGCTAAGGCCATCGTGCTGAGTTTTACGGCCATCATGGCAATGTTTGGGGCCAAGGCCTGGGCGTTTAGCCTCGATGACGTATCAGTGCAGGCCAAAAGCCTTGCCGAACAAAAATTCGCTGCGCCCAAGAGCAATCTGCCTGCCGTTCTCCGTGACATGAAGTTCGCTGATTACCAGCAGATCCGTTTCCGCCAGGACAAGGCGCTCTGGTCTGGAGAGAAAACACCGTTCCAGCTGAACCTCTATCATCAGGGCATGCATTTCGACGTGCCAGTGAAGATCAATGAAGTCACGGCAACGGGTGTCAACGAGGTCAAGTACGATCCATCCTATTTCGATTTCGGCAATCTGCAGCTGGATCAGGCTGCCCTCAAGGATTTGGGATTTGCCGGTTTCCGCATAACCTATCCGCTGAACAAGCCCGACAAGCAGGATGAGTTTGTGACCATGTTGGGCGCCAGCTATTTCCGTGTAGTAGGCAAGGATCAGGTGTATGGCCTGTCTGCGCGTGGCCTGGCGATCGATACCGCCCTGCCGTCCGGCGAAGAATTCCCTCGCTTCCGTGAGTTCTGGGTCGAGCACCCACAGCCGGACCGCCGTAACCTGGTGATTTACGCCTTGCTGGATTCTCCCCGTGCTACGGGTGCCTACAAGATGGTCGTTACCCCTGGTAGCGACAGCACAGTTGATGTGCAGGCGCGCGTTTACCTGCGCGATAATGTAGGCAAGCTGGGCATTGCGCCACTCACCAGCATGTACCTGTTCGGACCCAATCAGCCAAGCCCGCAGGTCAACTATCGTCCAGCCCTGCACGATTCCAATGGCCTGGCCATTCATGCGGGTAATGACGAGTGGATCTGGCGTCCGCTGAATAATCCCAAGCGTCTTTCCATCAGCACCTATACAGTCGAAAACCCCAAGGGCTTCGGTCTTCTACAGCGCGGCCGTGAGTTCAGCCGTTACGAAGATCTGGATGATCGTTACGATCTGCGGCCAAGCGGTTGGGTTGAAACCAAGGGTGACTGGGGCAAGGGCAAGGTTGAGCTGGTCGAGATACCGACACCAGACGAAACCAACGACAACATCGTTGCCTTCTGGACACCAGACACCATACCTCAGGCCGGTGAGCCGATTGATCTGAGCTATCGTTTGCATTTCACCATGGACGAGCCTGCTCTGCACTCGCCTGATGTGGCCTGGGTTCAGCAAACTCGTCTCTCGACCGGCGACGTCAAGCAGCCCAATCTGGTTCGCCAGGCAGATGGAAGCACCGCCTTCATCATTGACTTCGAAGGCCCGGTTCTCAAGAACCTGCCGGAAAGTGCACAGGTGGCCTCGCAGGTCAGCCTTAACGACAATGGTGATCTGATTGAAAACAATGTTCGTTATAACCCTGTCACCAAAGGCTGGCGTTTGACGCTGCGTCTGAAGGTCAAGGACGCTACCAAGCCCGTAGAAATACGTGCTGCGTTGGCGGAAGGCGATAAGACGCTGACCGAAACCTGGAGCTATCAGTTGCCTGCCAATGAATAACCGTAAAGAAACAACACCCGTTCAGGACTACCTCGAGCGCTTGCCGCTCGGGGAGGCCGAGCGGCAGCAACTCGCGAGCGGTGTAGGCAGTACCGACGCTGAGGGCCTGGCTTCCCTGCATGGAAAGCTTGCGTCCACTGAGTCTGTTGGAAATGATCCTGCACTGAGTTCTGTAGAAGCACGCTTGAAAATGGGTTGGGGTGATGCCCTGTCCGAAGGTGACCTGCTTACCGTTGATGCTCAGGGGCGGACCAATATCCGTACCATGCCTGCCATCACGCGGTCCCAGATGTTGCCAGAGCCATGGCGTACCAATCCCGTGGTACGTATATGGCATCGTCTGCTGGGTCGCAAACAGGAGGCTCGTCAGGTACCTGATGAGGAGGCGGACGCACACGCTCACTGGCGCAAAGTAGGGGCTTTCCGTCGTTTCATCCTGCTGGTGCTCATGCTCCTTCAAACAGGTATCGCTACCTGGTACATGAAGGCTGTTCTGCCTTATCAAGGGTGGTCACTGGTCGATCTTGGAGAGGTCTGGGATCAAGGGCTTCTGGAGTCTGCCAGACAAGTGCTTCCCTATGTGTTGCAGACCAGTATTCTTCTGCTGTTTGCAACCTTGTTCTGCTGGGTTTCTGCCGGTTTTTGGACGGCCCTGATGGGCTTCTGGCAGCTACTGACCGGACGGGATAAGTACAGTATTTCCGCCAGTACTGTAGGGGACGAAGTGATTGCGCCTGAGGCGCGTACCGCCATTGTCATGCCGATCGCCAACGAAGACGTCGCCCGGGTGTTTGCCGGTTTGCGTGCGACCTATGAGTCTGTAGCGGCGACCGGGCAGCTTGAGCATTTCGACTTCTTTATCCTGAGTGACAGTAACAATCCGGACAAATGTGTTGCCGAGCAGAAGTCCTGGCTTGAGCTCTGCCATGCGGTAAAAGGTTACGGCAAGATTTTCTATCGCCGTCGCCGCCGCCGTGTGAAGCGCAAGAGCGGTAATATCGATGACTTCTGCCGCCGTTGGGGCAGCCAGTACCGCTATATGGTCGTGCTGGATGCTGATAGCGTCATGAGCGGTGAATGTCTCACGGGCCTTGTACGCCTGATGGAAGCTAATCCGCGAGCAGGTATCATCCAGTCCGCACCCAAAGCTTCAGGTATGGATACGCTCTATGCGCGTCTCCAGCAGTTTGCTACCCGGGTGTACGGGCCGCTCTTCACGGCGGGCCTGCATTTCTGGCAGCTGGGTGAATCCCACTATTGGGGACATAACGCAATCATTCGCGTAAAGCCGTTCATCGAGCATTGCGCATTGGCGCCTCTACCCGGTAAAGGCTCGTTTGCAGGTGCCATCCTTTCCCACGACTTCGTTGAGGCTGCATTGATGCGTCGTGCAGGGTGGGGAGTCTGGATTGCATACGACATGCCCGGTAGCTACGAAGAGCTTCCGCCTAACCTGCTGGATGAGCTCAAGCGTGACCGCCGTTGGTGCCATGGCAACCTGATGAATTTCCGGCTGTTCCTGGTAAAGGGTATGCACCCGGTACACCGGGCCGTGTTCCTGACCGGTGTGATGTCTTATTTGTCGGCACCGCTCTGGTTCCTGTTCCTGGTGCTATCCACTGCACTTCTAGCCGTACACAAGCTCATGGAGCCGCAGTACTTCCTGCAGCCAAGGCAGTTGTTCCCAGTCTGGCCACAGTGGCATCCCGAGCAGGCAATTGCCTTGTTCTCGACCACGTTGATTCTGTTGTTCCTGCCAAAGCTGCTCAGCGTCATCCTGATCTGGGCCAAGGGGGCAAAAGAATTCGGCGGCGGTTTCAAGTTGCTGTGTTCGATGCTCTTGGAAATGCTGTTCTCGGTTCTGCTGGCGCCTGTACGCATGCTGTTCCATACGGTATTCGTGACTGCTGCCTTCCTGGGCTGGTCAGTGCAATGGAATTCGCCTCAGCGTGACGATGATGCCACGCCTTGGAGCGAGGCCTTCAAGCGTCATGGCTCACAAATGCTGCTAGGTATTATCTGGACGGCCGGTGTAGCCTGGTTGGACCCACGTTTCCTCTGGTGGCTATCGCCTATCGTGGTGTCACTGATGCTTTCCGCTCCGGTGTCAGTCATTTCAAGCCGTACCAATTACGGCATGGCGGCGCGTCGTTCCAGCTTCTTCCTGATTCCGGAAGAATACAATCCGCCTCGTGAGCTGGTGGCGACCGACGAGTACTTGCAGCAGAATAACCAAACCGTTCTTCGTCATGGTTTCCTGCAGGCCGTAGTCGATCCGCTGATTAACGCACTGGCATGTGGAATGGCCAAGGCAAGACATGCCAAGGTTGTGCCTCAGGCCGAAGCACTACGTCAGCAGCGGCTGGAAAAAGTACTAGCAGACGGTCCCGAGAAGCACTCGGATGCACAGTGGGCTATCTTGAGCGATCCTGTTGGAATGTCGCGTCTGCATCTGCAGGTGTGGCAATCAGGTGAAGCACGTGATCGTTGGGTGGAGGCGTACCGACGCATTCTGCCCGCACCTGCATCTGCCGAAACAAGTGCGCTTCCTGACGCAGACAGTGCTTCACTTGCAGTGAATCCTGCTCGCTAAGGTTGAGAAGGCATATGAAAAGCCCCAGTCAGAATATGGCTGGGGCTTTTTTATTGGCGACAGATGTTAGAACAGGCGGGCCAGGAGTGCTGTAACGGCTGTTTCTACACGCAGGATACGTTCACCCAGTTGAACAGGGTCAAGCCCTGCCTCTTGCAGCTTATCCACCTCATAAGGGATCCAGCCGCCTTCCGGGCCGATTGCCAGCGTTACGGGGCCTTTTACTTCACGAGGGCAGGGTGGGTAATAGCCAGGATGGCCAGTCAGCCCAATCGTCCCTTTCGCCAATGATGGAAGACGATCCTCGACAAAGGGCTTGAACCGTTTCTCTATGATGACTTCAGGTAAAACGGTATCTCGTGCTTGCTCCAAGCCAAGAATCAGCTGCTCTCGAATAGCGGAGGGGTCAAGAAAGGGGGTTTGCCAGAAGCTCTTTTCAACCCGATAGCTGTTGATGAGAACCAACCGGGCTACACCCATCGAAGAGATGCCTTGCAATACTCGACGCAGCATCTTGGGTCGCGGCAGCGCCAAAATGAGTGTTATGGGCAGTTTAGGCGGGGCAGGTTGGTGCAGCTGAAGTTTGATGCGTGCTGAATCAGGCGTGAGGTCAAGAATTTCGCCTTCGCCCATCAAACCATTCAACATGCCGACCCTCAGTGAATCACCACGCTCAGCTTGGTGAATGTCTTTCAGGTGGGCAAAGCGCCGGTCTTTAAGGAGGACTTCATTGTCTCCGACGAAGTCCTCCTGTTCTAGCAGCAGCAGATTCACGAATGAGTCGCTGGTGGCTGATCCTCGTGCGAGGTCTTTTCTTCGTGTGGCTCACGTTTTCGAACGAAGCGTCCAAACAGGAGGCCAATTTCAAACAGGAGCCACATGGGAATCGCCAGCATGGTCTGGGAAAGTACATCCGGTGGCGTCAGGATCATGCCTACTACGAAGCATCCGATAATGACGTACGGACGTACCTTCTTGAGGTAGGCCACATCGACGATACCGATCCAGATCAGCAGAACGGTTGCGACAGGGATTTCAAAGGCAGCGCCAAATGCAAAGAATAGCGTCAGTATGAAATCCAAGTAGCTGTTCAGGTCCGGCATCATCATGGCGCCTTCCGGCGTGATGCTTGAGAAAAAGTGGAAAATCAGCGGGAAGACCAGGAAATAGGCAAACGCCATTCCAGCGTAAAACAGCAAAATACTTGAAATTAGCAAGGGAAGCGCGACGCGCTTTTCATGCTTGTAAAGACCTGGCGCAATGAATCCCCAGACCTGATAAAGGATGACGGGCATGGCCAGAAACAGGGAAACAATAAGCGTCAACTTGAAGGGCGCAAGGAACGGCGACGTGACGTCTGTCGAGATCATCGTGGCGCCTTCGGGCAGAAACCTGCGGATAGGTTCCGACGCGAAAGCGTAGATCTTCTGGGCGAAGTAGAACAGACAGGCGAAAATCAGGAACGTCGCCAGCACACAGCGCAGCAAGCGTGACCGCAGTTCAGTCAGATGAGAGACCAGAGGCATTTCCTGGTCTTCATATTCAGGTTTTTTTTCGCTCATGGGGCTCGCGGTGGAGAAGGCTGATCCTTTGACTCGCTGGGGGGCGGAGTCACGTTACTGGGCGGAGCCGATTTGACGACAGGTAAGTCATCCTTGACGACAGATGAGTCATCGCTGGGCGGCGTAGGTGTTTCAGCCGACGGTGCTGGATTACCTGTCTCCTGGCGGGCCTTGTCGCGTTGCTCCCAGGACAAGAGATTCTCAGTGTGAAGCTGGCGCCGTATTTCGTCGGCACCAATTTCACGTTCCACCTCTTGCCGTATGTTATTGAAGCTACGCTTGAGACGACCGATCCACAGGCCTGCAGTGCGTGCAGCGCCTGGCAGGCGCTCTGGGCCTAAAACCAGCAAGGCGACCAGGCTTATCAGGGCTAACTCACTGAAGCTGATGCCAAACATAATAGGTACTCAATCCTTACGGACGGGCTCTTCAACCTTGTGGTGTTGAGCGTCAATCGTATGGGGCTGATTGAGTGGAGGCTTCTGCTGATCTTGCGCAGGCTTCTCCTCTTCTTCCGTATTCATCGCCTTACGGAAGCCCTTGATCGACTCGCCTACATCGGTGCCTAGGGTTTTAAGGCGTTTGGTACCAAATACCAGTACCACAACGATCAGGATGACGATCCAGTGTTTCCAGTCAAAAATACCCATAACATTACCTCATCAAGAATCAGGATTCGGATCGAGCAGCTTTTTCAGCGTGTCCAGATAGCCCAAAGCGGCGATCCAATTCATCAAGCACTGCCTGCGGATGTTGGCCTAGCGCAGCCAGCATGACCATACTATGAAACCAGAGATCTGCTGTTTCATAGATAAGGTCCGTCGAGTCTCCATTGCTGGCCGCATCTTTGGCCGCCAGGATGGTTTCTATGGATTCTTCTCCTACCTTTTCAAGGATCTTGTTCAGCCCCTTGTGGTAAAGGCTGGCGACATAGGAGCTTTCAGGCGCTGCGCCCTTGCGGGATTCAAGCACCTCTGCAATTTTGTTTAGCGTATCACTCATGGCTATGACCTGGCGTGTATATCGCGTCGGGATCTTTCAGAACCGGGTCAATCGTTTTCCAGGCTCCCTCTTCAAACCGACGATAAAAACAACTTTCACGTCCTGTGTGACAGGCAATACCACCTAACTGCTCAACTATGAGGATGACGACATCAGCATCGCAGTCCAGACGCAGCTCATGCAGCTTCTGTACATGGCCCGAGTCCTCCCCCTTACGCCATAGCTTACGCCTTGAACGTGACCAATAGATGGCACGATTCTCAGCTACCGTCAAAGCGAGGGACTCACGGTTCATCCAGGCCATCATCAAGACGCGCCCGCTCTGATAATCCTGAGCGATTGCCGGTACGAGTCCGTCACTGTTCCAGTTGATTTCTTCAAGCCAGTCTTTCATGGTCTACCCGGCAAATTACACACATTATTAGTCTGACAGCGCTGGCACGACCTGCCTAGCCACGAATGACCAGATAGATGCCTGTTACCAGCATGATCCAGGCGGGCCAGCCTTCAGGTGTGGACTGAAATCCAGTCTGGAAGGCACCGCCAATCAGCAGGACACCAAATAGCCGGGGCAACCAGGCGTTGTCTCGTCTTCCCCACGGGTTGGGTGGATCATTGCGGTGGGGTTGGGTGATGCGCTCCAGTGTGTCACGGGTCATCTGGGCCAGGTGCGGGATCTGCTCGATCTGCTGCTGGATATTGCGCAGTACCTGGGTAGGTCCCATGCGCTGGCGCATCCAGCGCTCAAGATAGGGTTTGGCTGTCGCCCACAGGTCCAGGTCAGGATAAAGCTGGCGTCCAAGCCCTTCAATATTCAGAAGCGTTTTTTGAAGCAGTACCAGCTGAGGCTGAATCTCCATGTTGAACCGGCGTGCCACTTGGAACAGACGCAGTAGCAATTGGCCAAACGAAATATCTTTCAGTGGTTTTTCAAAAATCGGCTCGCACACAGTTCGAATCGCTGCTTCGAACTCGTTGACCTGTGTAGTTGCCGGCACCCAGCCTGAATCGATATGGAGCTGGGCCACCTTGCGGTAGTCGCGCTGAAAGAACGCCATCAGGTTTCTGGCCAGATAATTCTGATCCTCAGGTGTAAGGCTCCCGATGATGCCGCAGTCTACCGCGATGTATTTCGGATCCCAGGGGTGCGCCGTACTGACAAAGATATTGCCAGGATGCATGTCCGCGTGGAAAAAGCTGTCGCGAAACACCTGGGTAAAAAAGATCTCGACCCCTCGCTCGGCCAGGAGCTTGAAATCTGTGCCTTGGTCTCGCAGGGCATTCAGGTCAGTCACAGGGATGCCATAGATGCGCTCCATGACCAGTACCCGAGGGCGGCACCAGTCCCAGTAAACCTGCGGAACGTAAAGCAGAGAAGAGTCTTCGAAGTTTCTTCTGAGCTGACTGGAGTTGGCTGCTTCACGTAAGAGATCGAGCTCATCGTAGATGGTCTTCTCATAATCCATGACGACTTCGACGGGGTGCAGACGGCGCGCTTCGGCCGAAACGCGTTCTGCCATACGTGCCAGCAGAAACAGCCAGGCCAGGTCTTGAGAAATGACAGGCTTCAGGCCTGGTCGCACGACCTTGACGACTACCTCTTCACCTGTTCGGAGCTGTGCTGCATGTACCTGAGCGACGGAAGCGGAGGCCAGCGGCGTGATATCGAAGCGGCTGAAAACCTGGGCAATGGGCGCGCCCAGTTGAGACTCGATCAGCGCAATGGCTTTCTCCCCAGGAAAGGGAGGAACCTTGTCCTGGAGAAACATAAGCTCATTGGCCACGTCTTCCGGCAAAAGATCGCGGCGCGTAGAAAGGATCTGGCCAAACTTGATGAAAACAGGGCCCAGACCTTCTAGCGCAAGGCGCAACCGAGCACCTCGGGACAGCGACTTGCGAGGGCGAGGCAACCAACGCCATGGCAGAAAGTAACCTGTCAGGCGTAAATACCAGGGCAGTGGAAGCGCATAAACCAGATCATCCAGGCGGTAGCGAACAACAACCAGGAAAATACGCAGCAGGCGTCGAAGGGCAGCAAACAGCTTCATTGGTTATTTATGTCTGCGTTGAGCAAGGCGGTCGATACGCGCCTCGAGACGATCTACAGTTAGACGCAAGGCATCGATTTCCGCAAAGCGAGCATCACCTTCCCGACGTCCAACCAGGGTGCGACTTTCTTCAGCTAGCCAGTCAGACAGGCTTTGACGCAAACTCTCGTGACTTTGATCCGTCCACCCGCGCCCTTTTCGGACGAATTGTCCAAGCAGTGCAGCAGGCACTGGACCCAGCCAGCGAGAGAGCTCGTATTCCCAGTCCAGCTCCAGGCTCTGCAGGATATCGGATAGTTCTATCAGTGCTGCACTATCCCCCTCAAGCGTTACATCGGTGCTGTGCAAGATCGCTGTTTTGTTCTGACTCAAGGCCAGCTGAGCCAATCGAGACGCAGGTGCTTTGAGCGTGCAGTCGACTTCTGCTTCATGGTGGGCGGCAAAATGCAGACCATCATAGGCCGGAAGGATGAACAGCGTAAAACGTGGAGCTGCACAATCTATGGCAATGACCTTGCCTTGCAGGCGTGCAAGACGGCGGCCCACCACAGCGTCCATTGCCAGTATGGGATTCAGGCCGCGCTCCAGCGCAGCCAGTACGGCCTGGGTCAGTAGGATCATCAGGGTTTTATGCCACGGTGCAGGGCAACAATGCCACCTGTCATATTGTGGTAGGTCACGCGCTCAAATCCAGCAGTTTCCATCATGGCTTTAAGCGTGTCCTGATCAGGATGCATGCGAATCGACTCCGCCAAGTAACGGTAACTGGCCGAATCATTGGCGATCAGCTTGCCCATGAACGGCAGAAGGCTGAAGGAGTAAGCATCATAGGCCTTGGACAGGAGCTGGCTGGTCGGCTTGGAGAACTCCAGTACCAGAAGACGTCCGCCCGGCTTGAGTACGCGCAGCATGGATGCGATAGCGGCTTCCTTGTGGGTCACGTTACGCAATCCAAAGGCGATGGTCACACAATCAAAGTGATTATTTGGGAAGGGCAGCTTTTCAGCGTCTGCCTGTACGAAGCTGACATTGTTGGCAATACCTTCGTCCATCAGGCGATCACGACCGACCTTTAGCATCGAGTCGTTGATATCTGCCAGCACGACCTCACCACGTGGGCCCACCAGGCGGGAAAACTGTTTAGTCAGGTCGCCTGTGCCGCCAGCAATATCCAGCACGCGGTTACCACTTCGAACCCCGGACAGTTCGATCGTGAAACGTTTCCACAAGCGATGAACGCCTGCAGACATCAAGTCATTCATCACGTCATATTTGGCTGCAACCGAGTGGAACACTTCGGCCACTTTTTGAGCTTTCTGACTTTCCGGCACACTCTGGTAGCCGAAATGAGTGACGGGATCGGCCTCCGGGCCCTTGCGCTGATCGCTCATGACGCTTCACCTGCATTTGAATAAGCGACCATTCTAGCAGTGCTGATGCGCTGAGATGTCCATTCTTGCCGGATAAAGTCATTAGAAAATAGGTATTCCATGAGATGGGTCATCCTGACTTGGTAGTTCTCGTGCTTTTCGTGCATGACAGCCCCCGCTATAGTCGCAGGCGAATTCGCTGGAGTACTTCCTATGTCCCAAATCAGTGTCGAACGTTCCCATTCACTAGGCCTTGAAACTGCGCGTGCCAAGGCGGGGGCGCTGGCCGAAAAGCTAACGCGTGATTACGGTGTGGAGTGCCATTGGGAGGGTGATACGCTGCAATTTTCCCGTACAGGTGTTGATGGGCGTATCGAGGTAGGCGAAGACAAGGTGCGTGTCGACGCAACCTTGGGGTTCTTCTTCTCGGCCCTGAGCTCACAGATTGAGCATGAAATCGAGAAGAAGCTGGATAAAGCGCTACAGGCTTGAGCGTTATAGCATCAGTTTGACGACGGATACATCCGGATCTCTGGACTTGCCTTCCCGGGCCAGTGCAAACAGGTACTCGGCCCACATCTGCTCCTGATTGCGGCCGAGTTCATACAGGTATTCCCAAGTGAACAAGCCACTGTCGTGACCGTCATCGAACGTAATTTTCAATGCGTACTGACCGGCTGCCTCGATTTGGCTGATGCCTACGTTCTTCTTGCCAAATTGCAGGACGGGGTTGCCGTGACCCTGTACTTCTGCAGAAGGCGAGTGAACGCGCAGAAATTCAGCAGGCAGCGTAAAGGACTCGGTATCGTATTGAACGGTGAGGGTTTTGGATGCTTTGTGCAGCTGGATGGCCGTGGGCAAACGCATGGCAATAGGTCTCGCTGATAAGCTCGCAGCCTTGAGGCTGCGAGCGATAGGTTGTCGACGTCCTTACAGAATATAGCGCGACAGATCCTCGTCCTGTGCCAACTCGCCCAGGTGGCCGTTGACATAGGCAGCATCGATCCGAATAGGCTCACCATTCTGCTGGCCTGCCAGATCAGCAGCGCTGAACGAGACTTCCTCCAGCAATCGCTCCAATAGCGTATGCAGGCGGCGCGCACCAATATTTTCCGTCTTCTCATTGACCTGCCAGGCAATTTCCGCAATGCGGCTGATCCCTTCAGGCGTGAACTCGACGTCCAGGCCTTCAGTCTTGAGCAGCTCACGGTATTGCTCTGTCAGTGAAGCGTGCGGTTCAGTGAGAATGCGCTCGAAGTCCTGAGGTGTTAGGGCCTTGAGTTCTACACGGATTGGCAGACGTCCCTGAAGCTCAGGTACCAGATCGCTGGGCTTGGACAAGTGGAACGCGCCCGAGGCGATAAACAGGATGTGGTCGGTTTTGACCATACCCAGCTTGGTATTTACCGTGCAACCTTCGATCAGTGGCAGCAGATCGCGCTGTACGCCCTCGCGGGATACGTCAGCGCCACTGGTGTTGCCACGCTTGGCAACCTTGTCGATCTCGTCGATGAAGACGATACCGTTCTGCTCGACCGCTTCCAGGGCACGTGCCTTGAGTTCTTCCTCGTTGACCAGACGAGCAGCTTCCTCGTCACGGATCAGCTTGAAGGCTTCTTTAACCTTGAGCTTGCGAGCCTTCATCTTGCCTTTGTTCAGGCCGGAGAAGAGGTTTTGCAACTGGCTGGTCATTTCCTCCATGCCGGGCGGAGTCATGATCTCGATACCTGCTGGCGCTTCAGCCACTTCGATATCAATCTCCTTGTCATCCAGCTGGCCTTCACGCAGTCGCTTGCGGAAGAGTTGACGCGTGTTGGAGTCTTCGCTGCGAGTCGGTTCTTCACTGAAACCTACTGCACGTGCAGGCGGTAGCAGTGCATCAAGAATCCGCTCTTCGGCAGCATCTTCTGCACGATGACGGACTTTGACGATTTCCTGCTCACGCAGCATTTTAACGGCAGCATCAGCCAGATCGCGGATGATGGACTCAACGTCGCGGCCTACATAGCCCACTTCAGTAAACTTGGTGGCTTCTACCTTCAGGAAGGGTGCATTCGCCAGTTTGGCCAGTCGACGGGCGATTTCGGTTTTACCTACACCTGTCGGGCCAATCATCAGAATGTTCTTGGGTGTGACCTCAGCGCGCAGCTCGAGTGGAAGCTGCATGCGACGCCAGCGATTACGCAGAGCGATGGCTACGGCGCGCTTTGCATCATCCTGGCCAATGATATGGCGATTAAGTTCGTGAACGATTTCACGTGGAGTCATAGACATGTCGTTATTCCGGCCGGACTCAGGAAGCGTCCAGCTCCTCAATAGTCAGGTTACGGTTAGTGAAGACACAAATGTCTCCCGCAATGTTCAACGCAGTCTCGGCAATTTCTCGAGCACTCAGCTCGGTATGCGTGAGCAGGGCACGAGCGGCCGCTTGTGCATAGGGGCCACCGGAGCCCATGGCAATCAGGCCTTCTTCTGGTTCGACGACATCGCCGTTACCGGTAATGATCAGCGAGGCATCCTTGTTGGCTACTGCCAGCATGGCTTCCAGGCGGCGAAGTGCACGATCGGTACGCCAGTCTTTGGCCAGTTCTACCGCGGCACGGACCAGATGGCCCTGATGTTTGTCGAGTTGCTGCTCGAAGCGCTCGAACAGAGTGAACGCATCCGCGGTGCCGCCGGCGAAGCCTGCCAGCACCTGGCCGTGGTAAAGGCGACGGACTTTACGTGCGTTACCCTTCATGACGGTATTACCCAGGGATACCTGGCCATCGCCGCCAATGACGACTTTGCCGTTGCGACGCACTGAAACGATAGTGGTCAAGGGTGTTCTCCTGCTATGCCTTAAGCGATTGCCGGAGATATGGGGACGGCCTTCCAAGGCTTCAAGCCTTTTCCGGCCGCCATGTGTCATCGACCTTGGCGTTGCTGGAGCAGCAGGTTCTTGAAACCGTTGCTGGCCAGCTGGCTCTGGGCTTGGGTCAGTTGATTGCGATCTCTGAAGGGACCGACCAGGACACGATACCATGTGTCATCCTTGACCTTGCCTGACTCTACCCGCACATCCTGACCGATCAGGATGATCTGCGCTCGCACCCGATCAGCGTCAGCCTGTGTTCTAAACGAGCCTGCCTGAAGGAAGAACAGCGTCACAGGTGGCTGTGCTGCTGTCTTGGGCTGTTGAGCAGGTGTCTGCGCAGCAGCCTGGGCAGGTGTCTGAGCTTGCTGTGGCGAGCCTGCAGGCAGCTGAGCTGTCGTCGCAGGCGACGTTTCAGGCTTGGGCGGAGTAGGGGTTGGACTCGTCTGCGGCACGGCGTCCGGAGGCACGATTACTTCGGACTCCGGTAGCAGTGTGTAGAAGTCATACTTGGGCTTGACCGGGGTTGGCGTAGTAGGAGCCTCCTGCTTGGTCTTGGACGCAACTTGTGCCTCCTCACCCTTGGAGCGACGAACGGCATCGTTGCCCGGCTCAAGCTTCATCAGAAAGACCACGAAGCCACCAATGGCAAGACCTGAAGCCAGCCATACCCAACCGGGAATAGGCTGCTTCTTGGCGGCTGGCTGATTTCGGCTTGCGCCTCGTTTAGGTGCTGCTTTCTTTGCCATATACGTCCGTTTACATACGTTCCAGTGTATTCAGGCCTAGCAGTTCGAGACCTTGTTTAAGGGTGCGCCCGGTCAGGGCGGCCAGGCGTAGGCGGCTTTGCCGTTGAGCAGGATCTTCTGCGCTGAGAATGGGGCAGTTTTCGTAAAAGCTGGAGAAGAGACCAGCAATGTCGTAGAGATAGGCGCATAGAAGATGCGGCACACCTTTCTCCGCTACCAAATTCAGGGTTTCGCCAAACTGGGCCAGACGAGCACCCAGATCTTGCTCCTGAGGAGCTTCCAGGCGAATCTGGCCTTCGACCTCATCGTACCCCTGGCCAAGCTTGCGGAAGATACTGGCGACGCGGGTATAGGCGTAGAGCAGATAGGGTGCCGTATTGCCTTCAAAGCTAAGCATCAGCTCGAAGTTGAAGCTATAGTCGCTTGTTCTGTGCTTGGACAGGTCAGCGTATTTGACGGCGCCGATACCCACCGCGCGAGCAATTTCACGCAGCTCGGTTTCTTCCAGGGAGGGATTCTTTTCCTTGACCAAGGTGTAGGCGCGGTCTTCTGCTTCATCAAGCAGGTCGATCAGCTTGACCGTGCCGCCGTCGCGCGTCTTGAAAGGGCGGCCATCTGCGCCATTCATGGTCCCGAACCCCATATGTTCAAGACTCATGGATGGAGCAACGAAACCAGCCAGACGAGCAACTTCAAAGGCCATCTGGAAGTGCAGTGCCTGGCGCTGGTCGACAAAGTAAAGGACGCGATCGGCATTCAGAACCTGGCTACGGTAGCGCATGGCTGCCAGATCGGTCGTGGCGTACAGGTAGCCGCCTCCTGCCTTCTGCACAATCACCGGAAGTGGATTGCCTTCCGCATTCTTGAACTCTTCAAGGAAAACGCAGCGGGCGCCATCGCTTTCGGTAAGCAGGCCCTTGGCATCGAGTTCGGTCACGATACCAGTTAGCTCGCTGTTGTAAGCACTCTCTCCTTTTACGTCCGCAGGTGTGAGTTTGACGTTCAGACGGTCATAGACCTTTTGGCAATGACTCAGGGAGATCTCATTGAAGCGGTGCCATAGTTTCAGGCAGGCTTCATCGCCCGCTTGCAGCTTGACGACCAGCTCGCGAGCGCGATCGGCAAATTCAGGAGACTCATCGAAGCGCTTCTTAGCGGCTCGATAAAATGTTTCCAGGTCGGAAAGCTCGCTTTCAGCTGCCGCAGGCTGTTCTTCAAGATAGGCGAGAAGCATGCCGAACTGGGTTCCCCAGTCGCCGACATGATTTTGCCGGATAACATCATCCCCTAGAAATTCGAGTACACGTGCAACGGCGTCACCAATGATGGTGGAGCGCAGATGACCCACGTGCATTTCCTTGGCCAGGTTGGGAGAGGAGAGGTCTACAACAACCCGCTGTTTGGGCGCGGCCTTCTGAATGGCCAGATGCGTATCAGCCAGCGCATCATCCAGGCGCCGGGCCAGTTGCTCGTGATTCTGGAAGAAGTTCAGAAAACCCGGGCCCGCAATCTGCACCTGGCTGACGCTCGGGTCGGCAGGCAGGGCTGCAATCAGTTTTTCTGCAAGGTCACGGGGCTTCATGCCGGCAGGTTTTGCCAGCATCATGGCGATATTGCTCGCAAAGTCGCCGTGACTTTTGTCCTTGGTATTTTCGACCTGGATGGTCGGCGTCAGACCATCTGGCAAGATGCCTTCGGCAGTAAGGCGCTCCAAGGCGTTCTGAATAAGCTGTCGAATAGTGTCTTTCATGATCGTCTGGCCTTTGGCTCGCGCCTGGGCGCGTAATGAAAACCCTGCATTATCCGCAGGCTAGGATCACTTGCCAACGTGTAGACGTCATTGAGGCCTGCGGAGCCCGAAATTAAGGTGAAAAAAGTCCTAATAAAGATCTATGGGATCAACATCCAGTGACCAACGCACCTGCCTTCCCGCTGGCAGACTTTCCAGACGTAAGACCCAGCTGGTCAGTAACCGGTGAAGCGGGGCTCGGAGTGATGCTTGTAATAAAAGCTGTGCACGAAAGCGGCCCGCCCGACGTTCCATGGGTGCGGGGACAGGACCGAGAAGCTCAATATGGGGCAAGTCCAGCTCTGCTGCCAGCTGATCGGCTTCAGCATAGGCCAGCTCCAGGAATTCTTCTGCCTGTCCAGGCTTGTAAGCTTCGGCACGTAACAGCGCCAAGTGAGTAAACGGGGGAAGGCCAGCTGCACGACGCTCTGCCAGGGCTTGCTGGGCGAAGGCGACGTACCCTTGCTCGGTTAGCTGTACCAGCAGGGGATGATCCGCCAGATGAGTCTGAATCAACACTTGACCCTGTACTTCGGCACGGCCTGAGCGACCGGCTACCTGAACCACTTGTTGGGCCATGCGCTCGCTGGCACGAAAATCTGCTGAAAAGAGGCCCCCATCGGCATCCAGGATGGCTACCAGCGTGACGCGGGGGAAATGATGTCCCTTGGCCAGCATTTGTGTTCCTACCAGGATGCAGGGCTCGCCGCGCTGAATGATGGAGAAGATATTGGCCATGGCATCCTTGCGCATGGTGCTATCCCGATCGATACGCAACACTGGAAATTGCGGGAAGAGAATCCGAAGCCGCTCTTCCGCACGCTCCGTACCCGCACCCAATGGGCGTAGATCCAACTTGCCGCAGGCAGGACAGTGTTGTGACGGGCGTTGACGATGATCGCAATGGTGACAACGCAGCTCGCCTGATCGCTGGTGAATGGTCATACGGGCATCGCAGCGTGGACACTGGGCGATCCAGCCGCAGTCATGACACAGCAGCGTAGGCGCAAAGCCACGGCGATTTAAAAAGACCAGGACCTGTTGGCCCTTGCTCAGCGTGTCGCCAATCGCTTGCGCCAATGGCTGTGAGAGACCTGAATCAAGAGGGCGGCTCCTGACATCCAGGCGCTGAAACTTCGGGGCAGTAGCACTGCCGGCACGCTGAGTAAGGCGAAGCAGGCCATAGCGACCGATTTCAGCGTTATGAAGACTTTCCAGGGAAGGAGTAGCGGAGCCTAGAAGCAGCGGGACTCTTTCAAGTCGAGCCCTGACGACAGCCAGGTCGCGGGCATGGTAGCGCAAGCCTTCCTGCTGTTTATAAGACGCATCGTGCTCTTCATCGACAATGATAAGGCCTGGGTTTTTCAGCGGAGTGAAAAGGGCGGAGCGTGTACCTATGACGATATCGACATCGCCGTCGCGTGCAGCCAACCAGGCGTCCGTGCGCTCCCGGTCGGTCAGCGCTGAGTGGATCAGCACGATACGGGCATTAAAGCGTTTCTCGAAGCGGGACAGTGTTTGTGGTCCCAGGTTGATTTCCGGGATCAGGACCAAGGCCTGCCGTCCTGTTTCGAGTGTCCGGCGTATGAGCTGAAGATAAACCTCGGTTTTGCCGCTTCCCGTCACGCCATCCAATAAGAAGCAGTGAAAGCTGCCAAGCCTCGCTTTGACCGCTTCGTAGGCAATACGCTGCTCGTGGTTGAACGGGAGTTCTGCTTGTGCCAGCCAGGCGCCGTGATGCTTGGCTGGCATGATTTGGCGGGACTCGACGTCCACCAGTCCCTTTGCCTGCAAGGTATCGAGTGCATCCTTGGCAAGGCCGAGCTGGCTGAGCAATTCATGGGCAACACCATGTGGGTGCTGTTTGACGACTTTCAAGGCTTCGCGTTGGCGTGGCGCTCGTACCAGGCGTGGGTCCGATACATCAGCTTCGGGCCTGGCTATCCAGAACCGCTGGACCCGCCGCTCGGCAGGGTCGCCCTGTCGCAAGAGTCCTGGCAGAGCACACGTAAAGGTATCGCCCAGGCTGTGCTGGTAATACTGGGCTGTCCACTTGCAAAGCTCGATCAGGCTGGCCGGCATTGGGGGGGTGGTATCCAGCAGCGCAATGGCGGGCTTTAGTTTATCTCGCGGAACATCGGTCTCGGACACGATCTGCACCAGAATGCCCACGATCTCCCTGCGCCCAAAGGGTACGCGTAGCCGAACACCTGGGATCAGTTCCGAGGCGTCGACGCCGGCTGGCGCTCGGTAGTCGAATAGCCGGCGTAAAGGAGAGGGCAGCGCAAGGCGCAGCAGGACTTCAGACACGTCTGGACTCGGAGGCAAAAAGAGGCAGATATTAGCAGACCATTGGTAGACGTAACGGCTTGCATCGTCGTAAGCCTCTGTTATGATGCGCGGCCTATTATCCGTGCGGTATTCGGCAATGACGCCGGGTGGCGGCACGGCACGAACTCGAGGATTTCGTAATGAAAGCCGATATTCATCCTACGTATACTAATATCGAAGCAAGCTGCAGCTGTGGCAATGTCATCAAGACGCGCTCCACACTGGCTAAGAACATCAACCTGGACGTGTGCTCTGAATGCCACCCGTTCTATACAGGTAAGCAGAAGGTGCTGGATGCAGGTGGTCGTATCGATCGCTTCAAGCAGCGCTTCGGTGTTTTCGGTACTGCTCAGAAGTAATACGTTTGATCGCTTATGTCGTACCTGAGCGATCGACTAAAAGGCGTCCATATGGACGCCTTTTTTATTGCCTTGCAAAAGACGAATTGTATCGTCAAGGTCGGCTGTGACATTGAGGCAGGTGTCAAATCCGCATTGATGACGCATAATCAGTTCAGGGGCTTGGCTCACCTATCCCGTAGCCGCTCTGCAACCTCACACAATGAGAACATATACGCGATGGGGCATTGTCGCAGTCAGGTTTGAAATGCTGGCTGTTACCCTTGCAATGCGCTGCTGGCAGGACAAACCGTTCACGCCTGTTATCGATGTTCCGATCTACCTGAGCCTGTCTTGCAAGGCACGTTTTAGCCTCAAGGCGGTTCGTCTCGTTATATGTGGATGAAGGCTACACAGGATTGGCCTAAAGTCGTATACAGCAGCTATTGACTATTGGGGCCATTGCTTGTGGGGCGTAATCTTCTTGCGTATCCTCCATCCACTTTTGACCCAACACGCCATAGCGGATACTTATAATGTCTGACTTGAAAACAGCCGCTCTCGAATACCATGCTCAACCCCGTCCAGGTAAGTTGAGCGTTGAACTGACCAAGCCTACCGCTACCGCTCGTGATCTGTCTCTGGCTTACAGCCCGGGTGTAGCAGAGCCTGTCCGCGAAATCGCTCGTGATGCCGAGCTCGCCTACCAGTACACCGGTAAAGGTAACCTGGTTGCTGTGATCTCTGACGGTACAGCCATCCTTGGTCTGGGTAATCTGGGACCATTGGCGTCAAAGCCGGTTATGGAAGGCAAGGGTGTCCTGTTCAAGCGCTTTGCCGGTATCGACGTGTTCGATATCGAAGTCGATGCCGAAAGTCCACAGGCGTTCATTGATACCGTAAAGCGTATTTCCATTACCTTCGGTGGTATCAACCTGGAAGACATCAAAGCGCCTGAGTGCTTCGAGATCGAAAAGGCTCTGATCGACCAGTGCAATATTCCGGTTTTTCATGATGATCAGCACGGTACGGCTATCGTGACTGCGGCCGGCATGCTGAACGCGTTGGAGATTGCTGGCAAGAATCTAGAAGATGCCAAGATCGTTTGTCTGGGGGCAGGTGCGGCAGCCATTTCCTGCATGAAGCTGCTAATTAGCATGGGCGCCAAGGTCGAAAATATTTTCATGCTGGATCGTCAGGGTGTGATCCATTCTGGTCGTACCGATCTCAACCAGTACAAGGCTATCTTTGCGACCGAGACTGACAAGCGTACCTTGTCTGACGCGCTGGATGGCGCTGATGTCTTCGTTGGTCTGTCTGGTGCGAACCTGCTGAGCGCTGAGGATTTGCAGCGCATGGCGCCGAATCCCATCGTATTCGCCTGCTCTAACCCGGATCCGGAGATCAAGCCGGAATTGGCTCATGAAACCCGTTCAGATGTCATTATGGCCACTGGCCGTTCCGACTATCCGAACCAGGTGAACAACGTGTTGGGTTTCCCCTTCATTTTCCGAGGCGCACTGGATGTGCGGGCTACGGTTATCAATGAAGAAATGAAGATTGCAGCGGCTCATGCGCTACGGGATCTTGCCAAGCTTCCAGTGCCGAAGGAGGTATGTGAGGCCTATGGTGTTGATGAGTTGAGCTTTGGCCGTGGATATATCATTCCAAAGCCCATGGATCCTCGTCTGATCACAGTGGTCTCCGATGCAGTCGCCAAGGCGGCTATCGAGTCGGGCGTAGCGACCCGTGCATACCCGGCACACTATCCGCTCAAGTCGGTTAGTGACGTTTTTAGTCACTAACCAGGACAATAAAAAACCCCGCTTAGGCGGGGTTTTTTATTGTCCTTTAGAATAGGTCCATTGGGGCAGACTCATCGGACGGAAGTGGCGTGCCAGGCGAGCTGCCTGGGCCTAGCTCATCCATGGGCGGCGGTGTGTCTTCATTCTTGAACAGCTCAAAGTACGCGTCAGGGGTACCAGGCGGAGCCGCTCGGCCACTGACAGGATCAATGCGCAGTGTGGCAATTCCCGGTGGTTCCGCTGGCAGGTGGTCGGGTTTACCTTCCAAAGCACTGCCCATGTACTGCATCCAGATAGGAAGTGCCACATTACCGCCAAACTCATGACGACCCAGCGTGTCAGGCTGATCAAAGCCTACCCATACCGTAGTAACGTAATCAGCGTTATAGCCGGAGAACCATGTGTCTTTTGAGTCGTTTGTCGTTCCGGTTTTGCCTGCTAAGTCCCCGCGCTTCAGCTCAAGCGCTCGACGACCCGTGCCGCGCTTGATCACATCCTGCAGCATGCTAGTCATGATATAGGCGTTACGCGGATCAATGATTTGCGGTGCAATGGCAGGTGTCTGACTCATCGTGCCGTCGGCGTTGGTTACGCTGGCAGGTGTTACCTGAACATTCTCCGGGGCAGCTGCCGCAGTATTCGCTTTCTGCGGAACACGTGGCGGATTAGCCTGATAAAGCAGTTGTCCGTCGCGACTCTCAACCTTCGAGATAATGTAAGAGTTGACCTTGTAGCCGCCGTTTGCAAAAGCTGTCCAACCATTGGCAATTTCCATTGGCGTAAGGCCGGGTGTACCCAGCGCCAGTGAAAGGTTGCGTGGCAGAAGATCCTTTTCAAAGCCGAAGCGGGTTACATAGTTAATCGCATAATCGATACCAATGGCCTGCAGAAGGCGAATGGAGACCAGGTTGCGCGAGCGATACAGTGCCTCACGCAGGCGTATAGGGCCCAAGAAGGTGTTCGTATCGTTCTTGGGACGCCACGCCTCGTCCATGCTGCTATCCATAAACACGATAGGTGCATCATTAACGAGGGAGGCGGCGGTATAGCCTTTATCCAGTGCAGCACTGTAAATGAACGGTTTGAAGCTCGAGCCCGGCTGGCGGCGGGCCTGAATGGCGCGATTGTAATTACTCTGCTCGAACGAGAATCCGCCAACCAAGGCCTGAATGGCACCGTCTTGTGGATCAAGCGATACCAGCGCGCTTTGGGCCTTGGGAACTTGAACAAACCGTAAGCTGCCATCTTCTTGACGCAAAATACGGATCAGATCACCCACCTTGACGACATCGCTGGGCGTATTCGGCTTGGGTCCCATGCTATTGGCGCTGATATAAGGGCGAGCCCATTTCATGTTTTCCCAAGCGATAGCTTCTTCCTTGTCGTTTGCTGTCAGAACCAATATGCCGCTTTTTTCGGTCTGGGTGACAATGGCTGGCTCCAACCCTCCAACAGTACGATGGGATTGCAGCAGGCTTAACCATTCACTGCGCGACTTGTTCGGATAATGCGCTTCAGCTCCACGATAGCCGTGGCGCTGGTCATAGTCGATCAAGCCGTTGCGCACGGCGGCATTGGCAACGTTCTGCAGGTGGCTATCGATAGTCGTCGTAACCTTATAACCCTCTGTATAGGCATCGCTACCATACCGTCCGACCATTTCCGCTCGAGCCATCTCAGCGACATAGGGCGCTGCGAGCTCCGGTACGGCGACGTGATGGTAGGCGTCGATAGCTTCAGCCACGGCCGTTTCGTAGGCGCGCTGATCGATATAACCCAGCTTTAGCATCCGCTCGAGAATCCAGTTTCGTCTCTCCTTGCTGCGCTCGGGGTTTACGATCGGGTTATAGCGTGACGGTGCTTTTGGCAGGCCGGCAATCATCGCTTTTTGGGCTAGCGTCAGCTCATTGATTGATTTGCCGTAGTACACCTGTGCAGCGGCCTCGATTCCATAGGCGCGGTTGCCCAGATAGATCTTGTTGACATAGAGCTGCAGAATTTCATCCTTCGTAAGCTGGCGCTCAATTTGCAAGGCCAACAGTATCTCGGTGAATTTACGTGAAAAACTGCGTTCGCTGGTCAGGAAATAATTCTTGGCCACCTGCATGGTGATGGTGCTGCCGCCGGTCTGAATGTGACCTGTTTTGACCAATTGTGCTACGGCACGCATCAGACTTTTAACGTCTACACCGTAGTGGTTGGCAAAATTGTCGTCCTCAGCCGAAAGTAGCGCATGGATGAAATCGGGGGGGATTTCGGAGAAACGTAAAGGCGAGCGCCGCATTTCTCCAAATTCGGCAATCAGCTTTCCATCTGCGCTGTAAATGCGAAGGGGGATCTGCAACTGCACGTTCCGCAGGGCATCTACCGAGGGTAGGCTCGGGCTAAGGTAGAGGAAGGCGCCGCTAAGCCCAAGAAAGACGCTGCAGACGATGCCAAGGCAAGACCACCAGATAAATTTTAACAAACGCATTGGATATGGCTTTTTCAGCTATAAAGAAGTGAATCTGGCAACAATTTTGCGAGCCAAGAAGTAGGCGCATTATAGGCAGTTTTTGGGACAGATCGCTATTTGCGCGTATGTCAAGTCTGCCAGCTAATGCCGATGAATACGAATCGCCCAATGCGTGGCGAATACAGATAGGGAAACTGTTGTGCTAGGGCTATTCAAAAAGAAGACGAATACGCTACTGGGAATCGATATCAGCTCAACGTCTGTCAAGTTGCTTGAGCTGAGTCGTGCTGGTGGACGGTATAGGGTCGAAGCCTATGCCGTTGAGCCGTTGCCGCCGAACGCCGTGGTGGAAAAGAACATTGCCGAGCTTGAAGGCGTAGGGCAAGCGCTGGGCCGGGTTCTGGCCAAGGCTCGAACGAATGCTCGAAATGCAGCAGTGGCGGTAGCGGGTTCGGCTGTTATTGCAAAGACCATCGAAATGGATGCGGGTCTTTCGGATGACGAGCTTGAAAACCAGATCAAGCTTGAGGCGGATCAGTATATTCCTTATCCCCTTGAGGAAGTGGCGATTGACTTCGAGGTTCAAGGCCAGTCGGCGCGTAATCCAGGCCGTGTTGAAGTGCTCCTTGCGGCATGTCGCAAGGAGAACGTTGAAGTTCGTGAGGCCGCGTTAGCGTTGGCCGGGCTTTCCGCCAGGGTTATTGATGTAGAAGCCTATGCTCTTGAGCGTGCTTATACGCTAATGGCCGGGCAGCTAGGCGGTAATGTCGATGAATTGACGGTTGCGATTGTTGATATTGGCGCCACGATGACTACCCTTAGCGTTCTGCATAATGGCCGTACCATTTATACGCGCGAGCAGCTCTTTGGCGGACGTCAGCTGACCGAAGAAATCCAGCGTCGTTACGGACTCTCCATCGAGGAAGCCGGTCTTGCCAAAAAGCAGGGCGGTCTGCCTGATGATTATCAGGTCGAAGTATTGACCCCCTTCCGGGATGCGGTTGTCCAGCAGGTTGCCCGCTCACTGCAATTCTTCTTTGCAGCCGGACAATACAATGATGTGGACTATATCTTGCTTGCGGGAGGAACCGCGTCAATTTCCGGCCTGGATCGGCTGATCCAACAGAAAATTGGCACTCCGACCCTAGTTGCTAATCCGTTTGCTGATATGACGCTAAATAGCAAAGTCAATGCAAGTGCTCTGGCCAGCGACGCTCCGGCGCTCATGATTGCCTGCGGTCTGGCTATGAGGAGCTTCGACTGATGGCCCATATTAACCTATTACCTTGGCGTGAACAGCTAAGGGAAGAGCGCAAGAAGCGCTTTCTGGTGGTTATTGGCGGGATGTTTGTCCTGTCGGCCGCAATCATCTTTCTAGGTGATAAGTACTTTACCTCTGCAATTGAGAATCAGGACGCCCGTAATGCCTATATACAAGGCGAAATTGCCGTTCTGGATTCTCGCATCAAGGAAATCAGTGAGCTGAAAACGCGCAGACAGCAGCTCCTTGAGCGAATGAAGATCATTCAGGACTTGCAGGGCAATAGGCCTGTCATTGGCCATGTGTTTGATCAGTTGGTACGTACGTTGCCGGATGGCGTGTATTTTACTGGTCTTAAAATGCAGGGCGATACCATTTCCATTGTTGGTGAAGCGGAGTCCAATAACCGCGTTTCCAACCTTATGCGTAACTTCGAAAATTCCGAATGGCTGGCTTCGCCTAATCTGACAGAGGTCAAGGCGCTGACGTCAGGTGCAGTTGACCAGAACAATGCCTTCCAAATGACGGTAAAACAGACAAAGCCGGCTGTGCCAACGCCTGCGGTGCCCGCACAAGGAGGTAAGTCATGAGTTTGGCCGATACTCTGGCAAGCCTTCGCAAGATCGATCTGAATGATCTTGATATGGATAACCTGGGTGCATGGCCCCCGGCAGCCAAGGTGATTACCTGCATTCTGATTGTCGCTGTGGTGCTGGCGCTAGGCTATAACTTCTATCTGAAGGACATGCAGACAGAGCTGGAAAGCAAGCAGGCTCAGGAAGAAACCCTCAAGCAGCAGTTTGGGAGCAAGGCATTTCAAGCCGCTAACCTGGATGCCTACAAGGTTCAGATGACTGAAATGGAGGAGTCATTTGGTGCCATGCTGCGTCAGTTGCCCAGCGATACAGAGGTACCTGCACTGCTCGAAGATATTACGCGTACCGGGTTGAAAAGCGGTCTTGAGTTCGAGCAGATTCGTTTGCTTCCTGAAAACGTACAGCAGTTCTACGTTGAGTTGCCCATCCAGATTACGGTGGTGGGGAGCTATCACGATCTGGCGACGTTTGTCAGCAGTGCCTCAAGTCTGCCGCGTATCGTGACGTTGCATGATTTCGATATCAGCCGTGTATCGCCTGACAGCGGAGCGCAGCTGCGAATGAACATTCTGGCCAAGACGTATCGCTATAACGACAAGGGATTGCACCAATGAGAGCCCGAATTCTGATGTGTGGGCTTTTGCTTGCTGCGCTGTCAGGGTGCGGTGGCGGGGATGATGTGTCCGATCTTCAAAGTTATATGGATGAAGTTCGGGCAAGGCCGAAGGGGAGCATAGAGCCATTGCCCCAGTTTCAGCCTTATGAGCCATTTGCTTATGGTGCGGCTGATATGCGCAGCCCATTCCAGCCACCTATAAAAATTGATTTAACGGCAAAGCAGAGAGGATCAAAGAACATCAAGCCTGATGAAACCAGGCCGAAACAATTTCTGGAAGGCTTCAATATTGAAACCTTCCAGATGGTGGGCACCCTTTCCAATGCATCAGGTCGTTTTGCCTTGATCAAGGGAGCTGGAGGAGTTCACCGCGTCAAGGTGGGTGATTATCTGGGTAGAAACGATGGGCGTATCGTTTCCATTACCGAAAGTCAGATTGATGTGATTGAGATCGTTCCTGATGGAGAGGGCGGCTGGCTCGAAAGACCCCGTACTCTTTCGCTAATAGAGAGTTCTTAAGGACGGGGCATGATGTTGCACAAAACTATTCTACAAAGGGTCTCAGGGAAGAGTGCCCTCACGCTGGCCATACTCTTGAGCGGAATCTGTCCCTCTTTGCTGCTGGCGGCAGACCTCAAGGCCATGAACGTGGCCTCTTTGCCGGGCGACAGAGTCGAACTAAAACTATCGTTCGATCAGCCAGTGACAGCCCCCAAGGGCTATACCATTGAGCAACCTGCGCGCATCGCTTTGGATCTGCCTGGTGTTAATAACAAGCTGGGCGTTCGCAACAAGGAGTTGGGATCGGGGAATGCCAGAAGCGTTACCATAGTCGAGGCGGGTGACCGCACGCGTCTTATCGTGAACCTGACTGCATTGGCGCCTTACTCGACCCGCGTTCAGGGTAACGACCTGTTCGTTGTCATTGGCGGCGACCAGGCTGCTCGTACGACTAGTGCTTCTGTCCCGGCACCATCCTTGCCGCGCTCCGGTGCTGCGCAAGCCCCAGCGCCTGCAACCAACCCTGCCGGCCGTGTCTTTTCCAGCGTGCCAAGATTGGCTGGGAAAGCCATCAGGAATATCGACTTCAAGCGAGGTGATGACGGAGAAGGTAACGTTATCATTGACCTTTCAGAAACAGGTATCAGCCCTGACATACAGGAGCAGGGTGGAAAGATTCGCCTTAACTTCGGCAAGACGCAGCTCCCTGATGCTTTACGTGTTCGGCTTGACGTCAAAGACTTTGCTACGCCAGTACAGTTTGTAAACGCCTCAAGTCAGGCTGGTGACACGGTCATTACAATTGAGCCTACTGGCGTATATGACTATCTGGCCTACCAGACAGATAACAAGCTGACCATTAGCGTCAAGCCACTGACTGCCAAGGAAAAGGAACAGCGTGCCGCTGAGCGTTTCACCTATACCGGTGAAAAATTGTCTCTGAATTTCCAAGACATCGATGTTCGCTCGGTCCTTCAGTTAATTGCTGACTTCACCGGTTTGAACCTGGTGGCCAGTGACACTGTACAAGGCAACATCACGCTGCGCCTGCAGAACGTGCCGTGGGATCAAGCGCTTGACCTTGTTCTGAAAACCAAGGGACTCGATAAGCGGCAAATAGGCAACGTATTGTTGATTGCGCCAGCGGATGAAATTGCGGCGCGTGAACGTCAGGAGCTGGAATCACAGAAGCAGATCCAAGAACTGGCGCCGCTACGTAGAGAGTTGATTCAGGTCAACTACGCCAAGGCTGCTGATATGGCCAAGCTCTTCCAGTCGGTCACCAAGGCTGATGCCGGACAAAGCGAGCGTGGCTCTATCACTGTCGATGATCGAACCAATAGTATCATTGCTTACCAGACCCAAGATCGCCTGGATGAGCTAAGACGAATTGTCTCTCAGCTCGATATTCCGGTTCGTCAGGTGATGATCGAGGCGAGGATCGTTGAGGCAAACGTCAACTACAACAAACAGCTAGGTGTTAACTGGTCAGGTTCTCGGTCTGGCAATGGCAACTTTACTATCAGTGGAGGCGCTGGCTCTACTACTGGGACGTCTTCACCTTTTGTAGATTTGGGTGTAGGTAGTGCAACGTCCGGTATTGGGATCGGGTTCTTGACGGGCAGTACTACTTTGGATCTTCAGTTGTCTGCCATGGAGGCTACTGGTAATGGTGAGATAGTCTCTCAACCAAAGGTAGTAACGTCTGATAAAGAAACAGCAAAAATCTTGCGTGGTACCGAGATTCCTTATCAGGAGGCCAGTTCGAGCGGTGCAACAAGTACCTCCTTTAAGGAAGCGGCGCTTTCGTTAGAGGTAACGCCTCAGATCACGCCTGATAATCGAATTATCATGGAAGTTAAGGTGAATAAGGATGCACCTGACTATCAGAATCGCCTGGATAATGGCGCTCCGCCTATTTCAAAAAACGAGGTGAATGCCAAAGTACTAGTGGCTGATGGTGAAACTATCGTAATCGGGGGCGTTTTTTCGAATACTCAAAGCAAGTCGACGAGTAAAGTACCTTTATTGGGCGATGTTCCCTATGTCGGTCGCCTATTTAGACGCGACTCGGTTACGGATGAAAAAGTAGAGCTGCTTGTCTTCCTCACTCCGCGTATCATGAACAACCAAGCTATTGCCGTTGGTCGTTGATTGAAGTGCTGAATGTGTTTCTCGTGGGTCCGATGGGTGCTGGTAAAAGCACCATCGGGCGCTTGCTCGCCAAAGAGCTTCACCTCCCGTTCAAGGACGCTGACAAGGAAATCGAGCAGCGGACTGGGGCCAATATTCCCTGGATTTTTGATGTCGAGGGAGAGCAGGGTTTCCGTGAGCGGGAGCGCCTGGTTCTGGAGGACCTTTGCAAGTCCTCAGGCCTGGTGCTGGCTACTGGAGGCGGCTCGGTATTGCGTGAAGATAACAGGCGCATCCTGAAAGCAAGCGGGCATGTGATCTATTTACATGCCTCCGTCGAGCAGCAGATCGAAAGAACGGCCCGTGATCGGAACCGCCCCCTTTTGCAGACGCCCGATCCTGCACAGGTCTTGCGTAATCTGATGGCTGTTCGCGATCCGCTCTACCGTGAGATAGCGGCCACCATCATAGAAACGGACGAGCGGCCCCCTCGACTGGTCGTTCAGCAAATACTTGAGCGTTTAAAAGCACTCATCCCTCGTTAAAGGCGCTGGCGTTCTGCGTTATCCTAGCGGCCTTTCATTGGGGGGATGTATGCGAACACTAAACGTCAATTTGGGCGAGCGTAGTTATCCCATCTTCATAGGTCAGGACGTGCTGTCCCAGCAGCAGTACATTCTGCCCTACATAAAAGGCCGAAAGGTCGCCGTCGTTACCAACGAGACGGTAGCGCCTCTTTATTTGGAAAAGCTCAAAGCCACACTGCAGGGTAAAGAAGTAACCGCTGTCGTGCTGCCTGATGGAGAGCGCTATAAGACATGGGAAGTTCTACAAAAAATCTTTGATGCCTTGCTTGAAGACAAACATGACCGTGCCACCACTATCATTGCCCTGGGCGGGGGTGTGATCGGTGACATGGCAGGGTTTGCAGCCGCATGTTATCAACGGGGCGTTGATTTCATTCAGGTTCCAACCACTCTGTTGTCACAGGTGGATTCCTCCGTGGGGGGTAAAACCGGAATCAATCATCCGCTTGGCAAGAATATGGTAGGCGCGTTCTATCAACCCAAGGCTGTAGTGATCGATACCTCAAGCCTTGTTACGTTACCTGAACGTGAGCTGTCAGCTGGGCTTGCTGAAGTCATCAAGTATGGATTGATCTGCGATGAGCCTTTCCTGGTATGGCTGGAAGAAAGCATCGATCAATTACGCTTGCTGGATCAATCCAAGCTGAGCGAGGCTATAGAGCGCTCCTGTGCAGCGAAGGCTGATGTGGTTGGCGCGGATGAGCGGGAGTCCGGCATTCGAGCCACGCTGAACTTGGGGCATACGTTTGGGCATGCAATCGAGGCGCACCAGGGGTATGGCTCATGGCTGCATGGTGAGGCGGTTGCTGCCGGTACGGCGATGGCGCTGGAAATGTCTTGTCGTCTGGGTTGGCTGAGCCGTGATGATCAGATTCGAGCCCTACGGTTATTCAAGCGTGCGGGGCTTCCTGTCGTTCCTCCTGCTAGCATGTCGCCTGACGATTTCATGAAATACATGGCGGTTGATAAAAAGGTTCTGGATGGCCAGTTGCGCCTTGTGCTGCTCAAGCGGTTGGGCGAGGCCGTGGTAACCAGTGATTTCCCTTATGACACCCTCAAGCAGACGCTAAGTGCCGATTATCAGGCTTTGGCGGAACAGCTCGGAGATTGAAAGAAGTCTTATGTCCAGTCTGCATGCCGACGAGGCCTTCCTCGGCCATTACGAATTTACTCACGATCCTTTTGCGCCACGCGTGCCAGGATTCAAGTTTTATCCTGCCCAGCGCAAAACGGTTCTCGGGCAGTTACATCATCTTGCTCGCTATAGCCATCTTCTGCTTGCGGTAACAGGGCCTGCCGGAAGCGGGAAAACCTTGCTGAGACAGGCGCTTGTTGCCAGTACCAAAAAGGATGCGGTCCATAATGTTGTCGTGTCGGCACGTGAGGTGCAGGACAAGAACACACTATTGCGCAAGTTAAGTCAGGGATTGGGCACGCCTCAAGCGAGCATCGAAGCGGTGCTATCTCAGGTTGGTCAAGTGACATTGACTGGCCAGGAAGTCTATTTTCTGGTCGACGATGCCCATGAGTTGGATGATGACGCACTGGAAGCCCTGTTGGCATTGGCAGAAGGTGATGAGAAGAATCGCCCTCATGTATTCCTGTTTGGGGACGCCGAGCTGACAGGCAAGCTGGAAAGCCTTGCGCAAGGCGAGGAGCGCTACCACGCCATCGAGCTTTTGCCTTATACCGAAGAGGAAACTCAAGGGTATCTGGCGCAGCGCCTGGAAGGTGCTGGCCAAAGTATTGATATTTTTACGCCAGAGCAGATCGAGACCATTCACCAGACCTCCGGTGGATGGCCGGGGGAGATCAACGAAGCTGCGCGAGACGTGTTGATCAGCGGCATGCTGAGTCAGCGTGGCGGTGGTAGCAAATTCAAGGGTGGTCAACAGCTATTGGCTAACCTGCCTCGCAAGCACCTGATCATTGTGGCAGTCATCGCTGTCGGTGTCTTGGCGGCGTTGCTCATGAAGGGTAATGATTCATCGCCCAAGATGGCCTCGACTGACGGGACCGAACAATCCCAAGGGGATGGCAAGTCGGGAACGGCAATTAAGTTCGATGGTTCTTCCCAGCCTTTGCCGTTGCCTTTGGTCGGTGAGGCTCAGCCCGTCATCCGTGAGCCGCTGGCTCAGGCAGCAGGGCAGGAGGAGTCTGAAGGCAATGGCGTGAGCGGCTCTATTCAGTCTGGCGAAGACGATTTTTCCTCAACGCCACCTGAGATGCCTTCTGCCCAGGCGCCTGTCAGTGTAACGGCTCCAACGCGTCCCCTGGCGCCGGCCGCAACGCCTGCTCCAGCCGAGCCTGTACATACAACACCTAGACAGGTTGCTTCTGCGCCGGTCAAGCCTGAAGTCAAGGTTGAGCCCAAGCCTGCGCCGGCAAAGCCTGCAGCTCAGGAAACACCCAAGACAGCTCAGGGCAATGGCGGTGGCTGGTACAGCACTCAGGGTGGAACGCACTATGCGCTTCAAGTGTTAGGAACCAGCTCTGAAAGCAGTGCGCAAGCCTTTATTCAGCAGCAAAGCGATAGCGCCAATTATCGTTATTTCAAAAAGCAGTACCAAGGTAAGGCGCTTTATGTTGTGACCTATGGTAGTTTCGCTAACCGTGCGGCAGCTGAGGCAGCTGTGAAACAATTGCCTGCCAAGGTTCAGTCGGCCAAGCCATGGCCTCGCACGTTTGCCAGCATCCAGCAGGATATCGCTTCAACGCGATAATTCTTTAGACAGCGCCCATGTTGCATATATCATTTTGCGACATGGGCGTATTTCATTTTTAGGACTCTAAGATTCAGGATCGCGACAAAAACTTTGTCTTGTTCTGATATCCGGTATACAATGTCATCCCTTTGCCTGCCGTAAAAGTAGCGTGCCCAAGCGCCTGGCAGTGACAAGTGGATTGACTAGAAATAGATTGCCGGTGAGAGTTCCCATGAAAGCAGGCCTGTACAATCCTGAAACGTTCAAGGATAACTGCGGCTTCGGCCTGATTGCCCATATGCAGGGCCAGGCGAGTCACCATTTGCTGCAAACGGCCATCGAGGCCCTGACCTGTATGACGCATCGCGGCGGTATCAATGCAGACGGCAAAACCGGCGACGGTTGCGGTCTGTTGATACAAAAGCCCGACGCGTTCCTTCGCGCTGTCGCTTTAGAAACATTCGGCGTTGAGCTACCCGCCCAATACGCCGTTGGCATGGTTTTCCTCAATCAGGACGACCAAAAGGCCGATGTGGCCAGAAACCACATGAATTCCGAATTTGCTGCTGCTGGCCTTACCGTGGTCGGGTGGCGCAAGGTTCCCGTGGATACCTCTGTATTAGGACCTCTGGCGCTTGAACGCCTACCTAAAATCGAGCAGGTATTCATTAGCGGCGAAGGTCTCGATGATCAGCAGTTCGCCGTAAAGTTATTCACATCCCGCCGCCGTTCTTCAGTATTGAACAAGAACGATGCGGAGCATTATGTCTGCAGTTTGTCCAGTAAGGTCATCATCTATAAAGGCTTGATGATGCCAGCAGATCTGGCTGCGTTTTTCCCGGACCTCGGCGATGAACGTTTGCAGACTGCCATTTGCGTGTTCCATCAGCGTTTCTCGACCAACACGCTGCCCAAGTGGCCGTTGGCGCAGCCATTCCGCTACCTGGCGCATAATGGCGAGATCAATACCATCACGGGCAACCGTAACTGGGCCCGAGCGCGGCGTACCAAGTTTGTCAATGAGCTACTTCCTGACCTGGATAGCCTGGGTGATTTGGTCAATACCGTAGGGTCCGACTCCTCAAGCATGGATAACATGCTCGAATTGCTGGTGACCGGCGGAATGGACCTGTTCCGTGCCGTGCGCATGATCATTCCGCCAGCCTGGCAGAACGTCGAAACGATGGACTCAGGGCTTCGCGCATTCTATGAATTCAACTCCATGCACATGGAGCCATGGGATGGTCCGGCTGGAGTTGTATTGACAGACGGGCGCTATGCCGTCTGCCTGCTTGATCGCAACGGCTTGCGTCCTGCCCGCTGGGTAACAACCAAGAATGGCTATATCACCCTGGCCTCGGAAGTGGGTGTCTGGGATTACGAGCCCAGTGATGTGATTGCCAAGGGACGTGTCGGTCCGGGTCAGATCCTTGCGGTCGATACCGAAACCGGACAGGTGCTTGAGGCAGATGATATCGATAACCGTCTGAAATCACGCCATCCTTACAAGCAGTGGCTGCGCAAGAATGCCCTGCGTATTCAGGCTACATTGGACGATAAGGATCATGGATCGCCTTTCTACGATTCGGATCGTCTGCGTCAGTACATGAAAATGTTCCAGGTCACGTTCGAAGAACGCGATCAAGTGCTGCGTCCATTGGCCGAGCAGGGGCAGGAAGCCGTCGGTTCCATGGGTGACGATACACCGATGGCCGTGCTGTCCAAGCGTATCCGTTCGAACTATGACTACTTCCGTCAGCAGTTTGCGCAGGTGACCAACCCGCCTATCGACCCGCTGCGTGAAGCCATTGTCATGTCGCTCGAGACTTGTCTAGGTGCCGAGCGCAACGTGTTCGAGGAGACGGCCGAACATGCCAACCGCGCAATCCTGAGTTCGCCGGTTATATCGCCCGCCAAGTGGCGTACCCTGATGACGCTGGAGCGTCCCGGGTTTGATCGTTTCGTCATTGATCTCAACTATGATGAAAGCGTGGGGCTGGAAGCGGCGGTACGAAATATTGCCGATCAGGCCGAAGAAGCGGTTCGTGCAGGAAAAGTCCTGATTGTACTGTCGGACCGTGCAATCGAGCCGGGTAAGCTGCCTGTGCATGCGTCCCTGGCAGTAGGTGCTGTTCATCACCGCCTGGTGCATACCGGACTGCGCACCGACTGCAACATCCTGGTTGAAACCGCAACTGCCCGCGATCCTCATCATTTTGCGGTACTGATTGGTTTTGGCGCGACAGCGGTTTATCCCTTCCTGGCCTATGAGGTATTGGGTGACCTGATCCGTACGGGCGAAGTCCTGGGTGATCTTTATGAGGTCTTCAAGTACTACCGCAAGGGAATTACCAAAGGGCTGCTGAAAATCCTGTCCAAAATGGGCATTTCCACTGTGGCTTCCTACCGTGGCGCCCAGTTGTTTGAGGCGGTTGGTTTGTCCAGTGAGGTGACGGATCTATGCTTCCCGGGCGTCACTAGCCGCATACAGGGCGCCCGCTTTGCCGACATTGAGGTCGAGCAGAAGCTGCTGGCGAACGAAGCCTGGAGCAACCGTAAGCCGATCCAGCAGGGCGGCTTGCTGAAGTATGTCTACGGTGGTGAATATCACGCGTATAACCCGGATGTTGTCAATCTGCTCCAGGCAGCTGTTCAGCAAGGCGACTATGCACGGTTCCGAGAGTATTCCGCCCTGGTTGACCAGCGTCCCGTAGCCATGATTCGTGACCTGCTCAAGGTTAAGGTCAGCGACACGCCGCTGGCGCTTGAAGAAGTCGAGCCGCTGGAAAGCATTTTCAAGCGTTTCGATGCCGCCGGTATCTCGCTCGGTGCCCTGTCTCCAGAGGCGCATGAGGCACTGGCCGAGGCAATGAACCGCTTGGGCGGCCGCTCTAACTCGGGTGAGGGCGGTGAAGACCCGGCGCGTTACGGCACGCTGAAAAGCTCCAAGATTAAGCAAGTAGCCACGGGACGTTTCGGTGTAACACCAGAATACCTGGTCAATGCCGAAGTCCTGCAAATCAAGGTGGCCCAGGGCGCCAAGCCGGGCGAAGGTGGCCAGTTGCCGGGCGGCAAGGTGAATGGCCTGATCGCTCAGTTGCGCTATGCCGTACCGGGCGTAACCCTGATTTCCCCTCCGCCCCATCACGATATCTACTCGATTGAGGACTTGGCCCAGCTGATCTTTGATCTCAAGCAAGTCAATCCAAAGGCGCTGGTGTCCGTTAAACTGGTATCGGAGCCTGGCGTTGGTACGGTAGCGGCCGGTGTCGCCAAGGCTTATGCCGATCTGATTACCATCTCCGGCTATGACGGTGGTACAGGTGCATCACCAGTGACGTCTATCAAGTACGCGGGCAGTCCTTGGGAGTTGGGACTGGCCGAGGCGCATCAGACATTGCGTGGCAATGACCTGCGTGGAAAGGTTCGCGTACAGACCGATGGCGGTCTCAAAACCGGCCTCGACGTGATCAAGGCGGCGATTCTAGGTGCAGAAAGCTTTGGCTTTGGTACCGCGCCGATGATTGCATTGGGTTGTAAGTACCTACGTATCTGTCACCTGAACAACTGCGCTACCGGCGTGGCGACCCAGAACGATAAGCTGCGCAAGAACCATTTCATCGGTACCGTTGAGATGGTGACCAACTTCTTCACCTTTGTGGCAGAAGAAACACGCGAGTGGCTGGCGCGCCTGGGTGTAAGAAGCTTGGGTGAGTTGATCGGCCGTACCGATCTGTTAGAGATCCTGCCTGGCGAAACGGCCAAGCAGCACAACCTGGATTTGACACCACTTCTGGGTAGCGACCATATTCCGGCAGACAAGCCCCAGCACTGCCTTGTTGAGAAGAACCCGCCATTTGACCAGGGTCTCCTGGCTGAGGAAATGGTCCGCCTGGCCCAGTCGGCTATCAAAGGTAAGACGGGCGGTGAGTTCAGTCTGAAGGTAAGCAACTGTGACCGCTCCATTGGCGCACGTGTATCCGGTGAGATTGCTCGTCAGCATGGTAACCAGGGTATGACGTCGGCGCCTATCACGTTCCGCTTTACAGGGACAGCAGGGCAGAGCTTTGGCGTATGGAATGCCGGTGGCCTGAACCTCTATCTTGAGGGTGACGCCAACGATTATGTGGGCAAAGGTATGACAGGCGGCAAGCTGGTCATCACTCCGCCCAAGGGTAGCGCCTTCAAGAGTCAGGAGTCGGCCATCATTGGTAACACCTGCTTGTACGGTGCCACGGGTGGCAAACTGTTTGCGGCGGGTACCGCGGGCGAGCGATTTGGTGTTCGTAACTCTGGTGCCCATGCGGTCGTCGAGGGAACCGGTGATCACTGCTGCGAATATATGACCGGTGGCTTCATCTGCGTTCTGGGCAAGACGGGTTACAACTTCGGCTCCGGTATGACAGGCGGCTTCGCCTACGTGCTGGACATGGATAACAGCTTTGTTGACCGTGTTAACCATGAACTCGTGGAAATTCAGCGTATCAGCAACGAGGCCATGGAGGCTTATCGCAGTCACCTGAGCCGCGTGCTGACCGAGTACGCCGAGGAAACGGGCAGTGAGTGGGGACACTATCTGCTCGAAAACCTGGATGATTATTTCCGCAAGTTCTGGTTGGTGAAGCCCAAGGCTGCCAGCCTGGCCTCACTGCTATCCACTACTCGGGCAAATCCACAGTAATGCTATAGGCAACCAGCGCCTGACACTTTGTCAGGCGCTGGTTGCGATCGTGAGTTTTCCTGCAGCAGCGAGACATGAACGCTGCCGTGATGAGGTTTAGGTAATGGCTGAACGTCTGAATAACGACTTCCAGTTCATAGAGGTCGTCCGCAAGGACCCGAAGAAGAAACTCCTGCGTCAGCGCAAGAAAGAATTCGTTGAGATTTACGATCCGTTTAAGCCGCAGCAGGCATCTGAGCAGGCGCACCGCTGCCTGGGATGCGGCAACCCTTACTGCGAGTGGAAGTGCCCGGTTCACAACTACATACCAAACTGGCTGAAGCTGGTTTCGGAAGGCAATATCCTGGCTGCAGCCGAGCTGGTCCATCAGACCAATACGCTGCCCGAAGTTTGTGGTCGTGTGTGTCCGCAGGACCGCTTGTGTGAGGGCGCGTGTACCCTGAACGATGGTTTCGGTGCCGTTACCATCGGCTCGGTAGAGAAATATATCGCTGATACCGCTTTTGCCATGGGTTGGCGGCCGGATATGTCCAAGGTGGTGCCAACCGGCAAGCGGGTTGCCATCATTGGTGCAGGTCCTGCGGGTCTTGGCTGCGCCGATATTCTCGTCCGCAACGGCGTTACGCCTGTTGTGTTCGATAAGAATCCGGAAATTGGCGGTCTGGTAACGTTTGGCATTCCCGAGTTCAAGCTTGAAAAAAGCGTGATGGCGCGCCGCCGCGAGGTCTTTACCGGTATGGGGATAGAGTTCCGCCTCAATACCGAGATAGGCAAGGACATCACAGTGGAGCAGCTGCTCGAGGAATACGATGCGCTCTTCATGGGGATGGGAACTTATACCTACATGAAAGGCGGTTTCCCTGGCGAAGATTTGCCAGGGGTGCATGATGCCCTGGATTTTCTGGTGGCTAACGTCAACCGTAACCTGGGCTTCGAGAAGTCTGCTGACGAGTTTGTCGATATGAAAGGCAAGCGCGTTGTGGTTCTGGGCGGTGGCGATACCGCAATGGACTGCAACCGCACCTCGATTCGCCAGGGCGCCAAGAGCGTAACCTGTGCTTACCGTCGCGATGCCGAGAACATGCCGGGCTCGCGTCGTGAGGTGAAGAATGCCAAGGAGGAGGGTGTTAAGTTCCTCTTCAATCGCCAGCCGATTGCGATCATTGGTGAAGACAAGGTAGAAGGCGTCAAGGTTGTCGAGACGCGTCTGGGCGAGCCGGATGCCCGAGGCCGTCGCAGCCCTGAACCGATTCCGGGGTCTGAAGAGATCCTGCCGGCAGATGCGGTAGTCATCGCTTTCGGTTTCCGCCCAAGCCCCGCAGAGTGGTTCGAGCAACATGCGATTGCAATGGATAATCAGGGCCGTGTAGTCGCTCCCTCTGTCGGTCAGTTCAAGCATCAAACCAGCAACCCCAAGATTTTTGCGGGCGGCGATATGGTGCGAGGTTCGGATCTGGTGGTGACTGCAGTATTCGAAGGTCGTACTGCAGCTGAAGGTATCCTGGATTACCTGGGCGTTTGAGGCACCAGCCATAAGCTGCTTTGCAGTTCAAGGGCAAAGCGGTTAAGGGCTCGATAGATAAAAGGCACGGATCTCTCCGTGCCTTTTATTTTTGTGTCTGAGAAAATGACAGTACTTTCTTGACGGATATTTTCCATGACTGCTTTGAAGAACGACCGTTTTCTCCGTGCCTTGCTCAAGCAACCCGTCGATGTGACGCCCGTCTGGATGATGCGGCAGGCCGGTCGTTATCTCCCGGAGTATCGCGCTACGCGTAGCCGTGCCGGTGACTTCATGAGTCTGTGCATGAACCCTGAGTTGGCCTGCGAAGTCACACTGCAGCCGCTCGAGCGTTATCCGCTGGATGCCGCCATCCTCTTTTCAGACATTCTGACCATCCCGGACGCCATGGGATTAGGCCTCTATTTCGAGACAGGTGAGGGGCCCCGCTTCAAGAAGCGTATTGAGTCCGCTGCGGATATCGAAGCCTTACCGGTACCGGACCCGGAAGCGGATCTGGGCTATGTCATGAATGCGGTTCGCACCATTCGCCGTGAGCTCAATGGGCGTGTGCCTCTGATCGGATTCTCAGGAAGCCCTTGGACGTTGGCGACTTACATGGTCGAAGGAGGCTCATCCAAGGACTTTCGTCGTAGCAAGGCGATGCTTTATGACAATCCGCAAGCCATGCACAACCTGCTCGATAAGCTGGCCCGCTCAGTAACCGCCTATCTGAATGGTCAGATTCAGGCGGGTGCCCAGGCGGTACAGATCTTTGATACATGGGGAGGCAATCTGTCTTCGGCGGCTTATCAGGAGTTTTCTCTCGCCTACATGCGCAGGATTGTTGATGGCCTGATTCGTGAGCGTGAAGGCCGCAAGATTCCTGTCATCCTGTTTACCAAGAATGGCGGTCTTTGGTTGGAGAGCATGGCGGCCTCTGGCGCAGACGCATTGGGACTGGATTGGACATGCGACATTGGCGATGCCCGTAGCCGTGTGGGTGACAAGGTGGCGCTGCAAGGCAATATGGACCCGGCGGTACTGTATGCCAAGCCTGACGCGATCCGTTCAGAGGTGGCGCGGATTCTGGCTCGCTACGGTAAAGGCTCCGGGCATGTTTTCAATCTGGGGCACGGAATCACGCCGGAGGTAGACCCTGCGCATGCAGGTGCCTTCATCGAAGCTGTTCATGAGCTCTCGGCGTCTTATCACGAGGCATAAGGCGGTCGACAAAGACCGGGCCATGCGCCCGATCCATTAAAAAGGCAAAGCCGCTCATCGAGCGGCTTTAACATTCAAGGGGAGGGCTGGCAGGCGAGCCAGGTGTAACGCAACAGCCAGTGCTCCGACCAAGAGTGTGGCGATGAACAGTCCGACACCATTCCATCCCGCTTCGTGCCAGAACACGCCGCCTAATGTTCCTGCGATGCTTGAGCCCACGTAGTAGCAGAACAGGTAAAGCGACGAAGCTTGTCCCTTAGCTTGCCGAGCACGGCGACCGATCCAGCTGCTGGCGACCGAATGAGCCCCGAAAAAGCCAAAGGTAAACAGCAGCATGCCCACCAGGACCAACGGCAAGGGGGTGAATAGCGTCAGCACCACGCCACCCAGCATCAGAAGAATCACAGCCCAAAAGACGCGGCGGCGACCAAGTTTATCCGCTAATGAGCCTACTTGAGCCGAGCTGTAGATACCCGACAGGTAGACGACTGACAAGACGCCCACAACGGCTTGACTGAGATGATAAGGCTCACCTAACAGGCGATAGCCAATATAATTAAACAACGTGACAAAGGCGCCCATTAACAGAAAGCCCTCAAGAAAGAGCCAAGGTAGCCCAGCGTCTCGAAAGTGTTGGGTAAAGCCATTGACCAGTGTGCGAGGCTTCAGGGGAGTCGGGCGGAAGTGACGTGACTCCGGCAAACGCCGCCAGAATACGATAGCGGCAATCAGCGCCAGACTGCCCAGGATTGCTAGAGCAATCCGCCAAGAGACAAAGTCCACCAAAACGCCGCTGATGACGCGCCCACTCATCCCACCCAGCGCGTTGCCGCTGATATACAGCCCCATGGATAGGCCGATGTGCTGGGGATGGATTTCCTCAGACAGATAGGTCATGGCAACGGCGGCCAGACCGGATAGCGATAGACCAACCAATGCCCGCGTGACGAGAACACCTTCCCAAGTGGGCATGATGGCGCTAAGCAGCGTAAAGAAAGCGGCGGCGAAGAGTGAGACCACCATGACCGGCTTGCGGCCGATGGCATCTGAAATAGGACCTGTAACCAGTAGCCCGACCGCCATGAGCCCAGTTGATACGGAGAGCACGAGGCTGCTTTTGGCCGCCGTTATACCAAAGGCTTCGGAAAAAATGGGCATCATGGGCTGTACACAGTACAGCAGGGCAAACGTGGCGAAGCCGCCACAGAAAAGTGCAAGGGCGGTATGGATGAACTGGCGAGTGCCTTTCTCAATGTACAAATCGGCATCTTCTACTGCTTGGTTGGCAGCTTCACGTGCTGCCTGAATAGGCGCAGGTTCTTCTTCAGGTTGGGCATGCTCGTGACGAGCAGGTAAAGCAGACTTACTCACGTTAAACCTCAAAATCTGGACGAACGAAAGGACGGCGCAGCGAAAGCGCTGCACAATCTGAAATTTATTATTGGTTACTGAAAGAATAAGAGCTGATGTTTATTCTTTCCAATATATTATTCGACCGATTTGATATGTATTAAATATCAATCGAGGCGCTATGGAATTAAGACATTTACGGTACTTTGTAGCCGTCGCAGATGAGTTGCATTTTGGTCGAGCGGCTGAACTCCTGGGTATTTCACAGCCACCACTGAGTCAGCAGATACAAGCTTTGGAAGAGGAGCTGGGGGCACGCCTGTTTGAGCGCACGAATCGCCGTGTTGCATTGACTGAGGCTGGCCGGCTCTTTCTGGATGAGGCTCGGCAGGTGTTGGCGCAGGTAGATAAGGCCACCGACATTGCACGGCGAGCGCAACGCGGAGAGTTAGGTGAGTTGCAAGTGGGTTTTACGGTTTCCGCGCCCTTTATAGCTACCGTTCCACGCTCTATTTTCAATTTTCGCCAGCGTTTTCCGGCGGTACATCTGGCTTTGCAGGAAATGAGCAGCCGAGAGCAGACCGAGGCGCTGATGGATCGCAAGCTTCAGGTAGGACTGATCCGGCCTATTACCATGTCGGATGCGCTGGTCTCGATAGAGCTGTTTCGAGAGCCCCTCGTCGCTGTGATGCGGGCGGACCATCCCTTGGCCCTACAAACCCACGAAAGCATTGCTATCAAACAGTTGGCCGAGGAACCCTTTGTTTACTTTCCTCGTACCTACGGTACAGGTCTATATGACCAATTGATCAGCTTGTCTCAACAAGCTGGATTCAGCCCACGAATCGTTCAGGAAGCTCGAGAAACTACGATCATTATTGGACTGGTGGCGGCCGGATTGGGTGTTTCGGTTTTGCCAGCAACCTACCGGCGAATGCATATCGAAGGTGTTGTCTACAGAACCCTGGTGGACGAGGGCGCCACCTCCGCATTGTGGCTTATTCATCGTCGTGACGAGCGCTCATCACTTGCACGTGCGTTCATTGAGTTGTTGACGCAAGGCGCCGGTATTATGAAGAGCAGCTGATTTCCAGGTGTTTACCCCAATCCGGTGGGCGTTGAGCGAATCGGTCGTTGCCCGGTTGCTCTTCAAAGGGCCGGGTCAGAACCTTATGAAGCTGGCGAACTTCTTCATAATTACCCGCCTCAGCCTGCTCGATCGCCTGTTGGGCCAGATAGTTACGCAGTACATAGAGTGGATTGACTGCGTGCATGCGCTCCTGGCGTGCCGGTTGATCGCCGCCTTCCTGCTCGGTGCGGTTCAGGTATTGGCGACTCCACTCATCAAATCCAGGCAAATCAACAAAGTCGTTTCGAAGAGCCGCAATCGCCTGCTCCGGAACCTCATCGCCCAGACGTCGGAAGAAGAGTGAGTAGTCAACGGCACTGCCTTGCATCAGGCTGAGCAGCCGCTCGATCAGCTCCTTATCCGCCGCTTGCTCTGTCATAAGGCCGAGTCGACGTCGCATCAATGCCTGGTAATGCGCCTCATAAAGCGGCAAAAATAATTCGAGTATTCCTTTCAGCGTTTCGACAGGCACCCTCGGCGTCAACGCCTGCGCCAGTGCCGCCAGGTTCCAGTGCGCAATGGGGACCTGATTGCTGTAGGAGTATCGGCCACTGTAGTCAGAGTGGTTACAGATAAAATGCGCGTCAAAGTCATCCAGGAAGGCATAAGGGCCGAAATCGAATGTAATGCCGAGAATAGACATGTTGTCTGTGTTCATCACGCCGTGGCAAAAGCCGTAAGCCTGCCAGTAGGCGATCAGCTCGGCGTTGCGCTCGACGACTTCACGGAAAAAAGCCGCATAAGGATCAGGTTGCTCCAGGCATTGTGGGTAGTGCGCCTCAAGCACATGCTGGCCAAGCTTTTCCAACAAATCATTGCGCTGCGTATAGTAGAAGTATTCGAAATGCCCGAAGCGTATATGGCTTTGGGCAAGCCGTAGCAGCATGGCGCCGGTTTCGACTCGTTCGCGTATGACCTCTGTAGTGGAGCCGGTCACACACAGCGCGCGGCTTGAAGGGATACCCAGTGCATAAAGTGCTTCTGAGGCCAGAAACTCTCGAATGGACGAGCGTAAGACTGCACGTCCGTCTCCCATTCTTGAGTAGGGTGTCATGCCGGCACCCTTGAGGTGAAGATCCCAGTGCTCTCCCTTGTCGTTTATGACCTCGCCAAGCAAAAGGCCGCGGCCATCACCCAGGCGAGGATTATAGGAGCCGAACTGATGCCCCGAATAAACCATTGCGCGTGAGTCGGCTGTATCCCAGAGCTTGTGCCCGGAAAAGATGTCCGTGAATTCCGGTCGTTGCGCCTCGGCAACATCCAGATCCAGCAGTGCCATGGCGGCCTCCGAGACGACCACCAACTTTGGATTTTCAATAGGCTTGGGTTGGATGGCCGTCGAAAAATCATCGCCCAGACGGGCAAAGCGGTTATCGAACTCAAGCGCTTCAAGGGTTTTCACGGCACTCTCCGGACTGCAAATGTATTTATCTAGACAGCGTAAAACGTGCCCTGATCATTCCTTCTGTCCAGAGTAGGTCGGAGAAGGCACTTCATCCTTGCTCAAGGTGCGCTCAGATCCTTCCCTATTCTTTACAGACACTTCCAGCTGGCGAAAGGCGATCTCTATATTGTTCTCCCTGAACAGTCGCTCGATGCTGCGGTTGATTTCATCAGTAGCAAAGCCGCGATCGCCCAGCTCCCGCACGTGAACGCGTAACTCATGGTTCAGTGTGTTCTCACCAAACGCCTGTAGCAGGACCATTGGTTCTGGATCATGCAAAACCCTGGGATTGTCGTAGGCGGCCTTATAGAGCAGCTCGCGTACTTTTTCCAGATCGGAGCCGTTGGCCACATTAACCAGCAGCGTGATACGCGTCATGGTGTCTGTCAGCGTCCAGTTGATGAGCTGACTCGTCACGAACGTCTTGTTAGGCACAATGACGGATTTGTTGTCAGCATCAGTGATATGGGTCGCCCGGATCTGAATGCGTTTGACTGTGCCTGTAACATTACCGATGGTAATCAGGTCGCCGATTCGAACAGGGCGTTCGAACAGGATGATCAGGCCGGAAATGAAGTTACCGAATATCTCCTGAAGGCCAAAACCCAAACCAACCGAGAGGGCCGCTGCCAGCCACTGGAGTTTGTCCCAGCTAACGCCCAGCGTGGAGAGCGAACTGATAACACCTACGCTGATGATGACATAGGACAATAGCGTCGTGGTTGCATACGCGGTCCCTTGAGCCAGGCTCAGGCGGGAAAGTACCACAACCTCAAGCAGGCCGGGCAGGTTGCGTGCCAGTGCAAAGGTGAGGCCTGCAAAGATGACCGCTTTGATGACGTCTCGCAGGGTAATCGGCATCATGGTTGCCGACTCACCCGTACCGCTGCTGTACTGGTAAAGCGTGACGTTATCCAGGTATGAGAAGACTGCCACCACGTCCACCCAGACCCAATACAGTACTCCCAGGAAGCCTAACCATAGGGCAAGGCGGATTAGACGTAAGGACTGCTGATTGACCTGCTCCATATCCAGCGCAGGCTCTTCTATGGCTTCACCGGTTTCACCTGCCTCCTGCATGCTCTGTCGCTTGGCCAGGGCGCGATGATAGGCGAGGCGCCTTGCGGCCACGCTTAAGCCCCGCGAGAAGGCGGCTTCGAGAATGACCCAGCAGAGCAGCAGATACAGCGTATCGATAAGCCGGTCGGTCAGTTTCAGTGAGGTGTAGTAGTAGCCTAGGCAAACAGCCAGGAACAGTCCGGCCGGAATGGCGGTAATGATTAGTCCAAACATCAGCCGGAAGAAGGGCAGACGTTCTCGAGCCGCCGTGTTAAGCAAGGAGCGACCCAGCATCCAAGACATGCTGGCATAGCAGATCAGAACAATAAGAATACCCAGTACGTCTTCAGACAGGCTTGTCAGCTGACGTTGGGCAATGGCTGCTACGGCCATTAATGCCAAGGCCAAAAGGCCTAGACGCCTGACCAGGCGGCGCATGGAATCTACTTGCGCGCGTGACCAGCGGAAATGGGTCTCTGCAACACCTCCACCCTCCAGTAGGCGGTAAACGGTATAGAACACCAGCCAGCCGGCGGCCATCTCCATAAGCGCTGCGCCAATGGATGCGTTCACGCCCCGCTTGTCGCCCTCAAGGGCAACGCCGATCAAACCTAGCGACAGGCTGACAGGAAGAGTCAGCAGCACGGTCAGAAGGATCGCAAGCGGCGTGTGTAGCTGGCTGTCACGTTGGAAGTGCCCAATATCCTTGTTCAAGGCATTGAGTTTTTCGTAAAGATACCGACGCTTCCACAGCAGCGTTGCAATAGCAAGAATGAGAGGCAGAAACAGCCAGGGGCGTTCGGCCAGGCCGGCTGATAGCTCGCCTGCACTGGCGCGCCAGGGCACATTTGCAATCTGCTCGACCAACGACTTGGGCGCATCCTTGAGCCAGCCCCAATCCAGCGGGCGATTGCTGGGAATCCAGAACATCTGCTCATCAAGCGTTGAGCGGAGACTTTCGCTGGTCGCTAACAGTTGCTGCTGGTTCAGCTGAAGTGTAATTGACTCACTTAGCAACGCACTTAGTTCGGTACTTAGGCGATCCTGCAGGTCCGCTCGGGTTCTGATCAGTTCCAGTAGTTTCTTGCGAAGCTCAGGCGTCACCTGCTCGGGCGGCATCTGAGCCATGACCTTGTCCAGGTAATCCCAAGGGTTGGCGATTTGCGTGCGCTGCTGGTTCAAGTCGAACTGGTATAGACGTATATCGGCAATCTCGTCCGTCAGCCCCTTGGTTGCTTCAACCGTTGGCAGGGAAGCCCGCTGTTGATAGAGCAGCTTGGAAAGCAGCAGGCTGCCTTTCAGGACATTGATCTGCTGCTGCATGGTCTCGCCGGTCTGCTTGAGCTGATCAAGTCGCTGCTTGATTTCAAGATTGTTTCGAGTGAGCTCATTCAGGCGATCCGTCGCACGCAAGAGGTAGTCGGAAAGCTTGAGGTTAAGATTTGTTTCGCTGGTCAGGACATCGTTACTACCTGCTGTCTTCTGCGATTCACGAGACAGGGCGGCAAAGGTTTCCTCTGACTGCTGGCGACGTTTGCTGCTGATGAGGGCTTGCAGATCGAGACTTTCTTTCTCGATCAGTTTTACACGCTCCGTGTAGAGTTCACGTTGAATGGTGCCAAGGTCTTGCAGCGTGCTGTTGCCCGAAAGTTCCTGCTTGCGCAGTTGAATCAGTGCGTTGCGTTCCGCCTGTTCGGCTAATAGCTGATTGCGACGTTCAGGCGTAATGGGCTTACCGCTTTCCTTGCCACTCTTGAGAATGTCGGCAATGGTCTGTACCCGCATTTGCGCATTGCTGATTTCGACCTGGGCACGCTCGGGACGCGTTTGCGATGTGATGACCAGTGTATTGGCATCATTCAGGGCGTTCTGCCAGTCGTTGAGCTGTGAGTTGCGCTGGCTTTGAAGATTCTCCAACTCCTGGGGACTGGCGTTGGCATAGCGTTGGGTAACCGGGGGCTTGTCCTGCTCGGTCTGGAGCTTGGCCAGGTCCTTTTGGGCATCCTTGATCAGCTGCGGTGCTTGTGTGATCTTGCGTTTTACATCCGCTAGGTCCTGCTCATGCTGATCCCTCTGGTCCAGTAGCTGCAGCGTATTTTTCAGAATGTCCTGAACGGTCTGCTGATCGGAGGCAGAAAGCTTCCGGTCCGCCAACGTGTCCAGGCTATGCTGAATCTGCTTGGCATCAGGCAGGTTGGATTCTTGTGAATAAGCGAGCGGAAAGTTGAGACAAAAGCCCAACAACACGATCTTGAGCAGAATACGCAAGGAAAGCATGATCACATCTTGGCAGCAGGAAAGGCGAGGAGGTTAAATCCCCGCCTTTGCTGACGCAACCGCTCTTGTCGGTCGAGCCGACTACCGCACGAATCAGAGGAAAAGAGCAGGCCCTGAACGGCCCTCTGGGAACTTGACCCCAATCTTTCTCACACGATTGCCTTCAAGCGAAGCGACTGTCCAGGTCAGACCGCTCCATTCGATCTGGTCGCCAATGACTGGCTCGCCACCAATGCGCTGGGTAATAAAGCTTCCCAACGTTTGCTCCCCATCCAGCTCGCCAAGGTTAAGGCCATAGAGCGAGGCCACCGCCTTAAGCTCTGCGTTGGCTTCCAGTACGAAATCACCGAAGAAGCGTTGGCCTCGCTCCGGCGCCTGACTGAACAGCTTGCCCAGGGCGGGGAGATCATATTCATGACCAATGACACACAGGATATCGCCTGCCTCCAGCTTGGTACTGCCGGAAGGGTGCAGGAGTTGCTCCCCGCGAAACAGCGCCGCGATACGTGTATTAGGCGGCATTTTCAACTCGCGAAGCGCCGCGCCAATACACCATTTCTCCTTGCCCAGGCGGTAGACGAAAAGCTCCCACTCACTGGTGGGATGCACCTGCAGGCCAGAGCGCGAGAACGGGGCGGGTTCGGGCGGTACAGTGACGCGTAGCCACTTTGCCGCGAGTGGGAGGCTTGAACCTTGTAGCAGCAGCGAAACCAGAACGATAAAGAAGGCTACGTTAAAGAACAGTTGAGCCTGGGGCAGCCCTGCCATCATAGGGAAGACAGCCAGAATGATGGGTACCGCTCCGCGTAAACCTACCCATGAAATGAATAACTTTTCGCGGCCATGGAAAGCCTTGAAGGGAAGCAGACCCACGAAGACTGAAAGGGGACGTGCGATCACGATCATCCAGAGAGCCAGACCCAGGGCAGGTAGGGCAATGGGAAGCAGGTTGTGCGGCTCTACTAGAAGTCCCAGCACCAGGAACATACCGATTTGCGCCAGCCAGGCCATACCATCCAGCATATGTAACATGCCGTGGCGGCTCCGAATTGGTCGATTGCCCATGACCAGACCCGCCAGATACACCGCCAGGATGCCACTGCCATGGGCTGCGTTGGTAATGGCGAAAATGAATAGACCACCACTGACTGCCAGTAGCGGATAGAGCCCATCTGCCAGCTGCATACGGTTGATAAGTTGAAGCAGCAACCAGCCGCCACCCAGTCCGAGCAGGCTGCCAATGGCAAATTCGCGAACGAAGTTCCAGACGAGCCCCCAGCTGAAGCCCGTTTGACCGCTGGCCAGAAGCTCAATCAGCGTGACGGTGAGAAAAACCGCCATGGGATCATTGCTGCCTGACTCGATTTCAAGGGTTGCGGTGACACGCTCATTGAGCCCGCGTCCGCCCAGTAGTGAAAACACCGCGGCAGCATCGGTTGAGCCGACAATAGCGCCGATCAGCAGCCCTTGCAGCAGGCTCAGGTCAAGAAGCCACGCCGCCATGGCGCCCGTTAAACCGGCAGTGATCACTACACCCACGGTTGCCAGGGACAATGCTGGCCAGAGCGCCACCCGGAAACTGGATACGCGTGTACGCATACCACCGTCCAGCAGAATGATCGCCAGGGCAAGGTTACCTACCAGGTAGGCGAGGGGGTAGTTGTTGAAATTGATATGACCAGGGCCGTCTACGCCTGCCAGCATCCCGACTGCAAGAAAAATCACAAGAATGGGAATGCCCAGGCGTGAGGAAAGCGAGCTGACCAGAATGGAGAGACCGACCAGGACCGCGCCAATCAAAAATAGGCTATTGATTGTGACGGCATCCAAATCGAAACTCCTGCATAGTGGGTAGGCGCGATGCGCTGGATTCTTGATTTAACCTGTTGATTCGGCAAGCTGTCAAAATTAATGCCAGATTCTTTTGAGCCATGCGACGAACAGGGGACTTCCAGTACACTGCGCGCCTTCACAGGAGCGAATCATGAATTACCGACACGCCTTCCATGCCGGAAACCATGCCGATGTGCTGAAGCACTTTGTACTGTCTCGCGTATTGATGTTGCTGGGGCGCAAGGAAACACCCTACGCCTATCTGGACACACATTCGGGCATAGGGCTTTACGATCTGCTGGGAGATCAGGCTAGCCGTACCGGTGAATGGCAAGGTGGAATAGGCCGACTCTGGGAGGCGAAAGACCTCCCTGATCCGCTTGTCGCTTACAAGGAGGCTGTCGCTGCTCTTAATAGTGATGGGGCGTTGCGCTTCTACCCGGGGTCACCCGAAATCGCTCGGCGCTTTTCCCGTCCCCAGGATCGTTTGCACTTGAATGAGCTGCATCCTGAAGATGCTCTGCTGCTCAAGGAAAACATGGGGCAAGAAAGACGGATCGCTGTTCATCATCGGGACGGCTGGCTGTTACCCAAAGCACTGCTGCCCGTGCAGGAGAAACGCGCTGTGCTCTTGATCGATCCGCCTTTTGAAAAGGTGGACGAGTTTGAGCGGTGTTCAATGGCATTAAAGGAAAGCATTGCCCGTATGCGGCAGATCGTGACCGCTATCTGGTATCCTATCAAGGACCAGCGTCAGCTCAAGCGGTTTTATCAGGATCTGCAAAAAAGTAATGCGCCCAAACTTTTGCGAGCCGAGCTTTGGGTGCATCCCACCGACAATCCGGTGGGACTCAATGGCTCTGGTATGGTGATTTCCAATCCTCCGTGGGGATTGGAGGACGAGCTTAGAAGCGTCTTGCCCTGGCTTGCCAAACAATTGGGACAAAGCCAGCCTGGCTGGAAGCTGGACTGGCTGATCGAGGAAAAAAGCACCTGATGTAGCCGGGGTTGGCTACCTTCTTCGATTCCAAGGCCTTACAACAGGCGGCGCGACTAGATCTTGTTGAGGTTCAGATAGCGACGAAGGCTATCAAGCAGCTCGTTACCAGGAATGGGACGGTCAAACAGATAACCCTGGCCTACGTCGCAATGATGGCGACGTAGAAAGCTCAGCTGTTGCGTCGTTTCGATACCTTCAGCCACAACTTTGAGTCGCAGGTTATGGGCCATGGCCACTACGGCCGACGTGATCTCCATATCGTCCTGATTGGCCGGAATATCCTTGATAAAGCTTCGGTCGATCTTGATGACATCGATCGGGAATTTCTTGAGGTAGCTGAGTGAAGAATAGCCTGTGCCGAAATCGTCCATGGCCAAGCTGAGCCCGATTTGCTTCATTTCCTCTAGCTGCTGGCGTGTCTCATCGGTTGCATCCAGGAGCAGGCTTTCGGTCAGTTCAAGTTCAAGGCGATGAGGAGGGAGGCGCTCTTCAATCAGAATGCTTCTGATTGAGCTGACAAGCTCCTGATCAGTGAACTGCTTGGGAGAAAGGTTGATCGCCATCTGCAAATGGCCCAGACCAGCGGCATCCAGCGCCTTGATTTGCCTGCAGGCTTCCCGAATGACCCATTTACCAATCGGGATGATCAGGCCGGTCTCTTCCGCCACGCTGATGAACTGATCGGGTCGTATCATGCCCCGTTCGGGGTGATTCCAGCGCAACAGCGCTTCAAGCCCCAGCAGTTGGGCACTTTTGAGGCAGATCTTTGGCTGGTAATGAACTTCCAGCTCGTTGAGCTCGAGGGCTCGTCGAAGGTTATTCTGCATGAACAGCTTGTGACTGGCTTCGGTCACCAGCGATTGTGTATAGACCTGTACCCGGTTTCCGCCGCTAGCCTTGGCCTTGTGCAACGCCAGGCCGGCATGCTTCATGAGTGTCTGCGAGTCCTTGCCGTGATCAGGGGTGACGGTCAGACCAATCGAGCAACTGACCAGCGTTGGCTGGCTTTCAACATAAATGGGCTTTTCGAGCATGCTTAGCAGTGCGCTCGCAACATCCAACCCTTCCTGGGCATCCATCTGCTCAAGCAGCACGGCGAACTCATTGCTGGCGATCCGCGCGATCAGCGTACTTTGCCCCAGTGAGCTTTGCAGGCGCCTGGCCAGGCTGACCAGCAGGTTATCGCCGGCTTCATGGCCAAGGCTGTCATTGATGCGCTTGAAATGATCGATATCGATCAGCATCAGGCAGTTATGGATGTCTTCCCGTCCTGCCAGGCGCTTTTCCAGGCGATCGATGAAATAGTGACGGTTGGCCAGCCCTGTCAGGCTGTCACGATAGGCCAGCTTTTCCATGTTTTGCTGGGTCAGCTTTGCCTGCGTGATGTCCTCGAAGATACCAATGTAGTGGGTCAGCTCACCGTTATCTGAGTAGACTTTGGAGAGCGAAAGATGACCCCAGTAGGAGATCTGGTCCTTGCGCTGGCAGCGAAGCTCGCCTTGCCAGCTGTTCTGTTTTTCCAGAGCTGCATAGGCGTCAGGCAGGAGTTCTGACCAGTTGGTCAATGCCGGTAGCTCACTGATGGGCTGACCGCAGACTTCTTCGGCAGTGTACTGGGTAATGGTTGTAAAGCTGGGGTTGATGTATTCGATCTCTCCTTTGCGATTGACCAGCAGAAAAGCATTGGCGCTCTGCTCAACCGCCCGTTGGAACAGATGCAGGGCATGGGTGGCACTGCGGCGCTCCTGGCTATCAAGCACTTTGGCGTACTGATCGGCCAGTTCGCAGGCAAACGCAATTTCATCATTCTGCCAGATTCTGGGCTGGCCGGTTTGCTCAAGGCGAAGGATGCCTAATACCCGGCCATCTACACGTATGCAGATATCCAGAAGCGAGCGAATGTCATGGGCGAGCAGATACGGCTTGGTCCATTCACGTGTACGAGGATCATGTTGAGCATCCTGCGCATCGATTGATCGGGCCTTATGAAGCGCCTCCACATACGCTGGAAAATCATCCAATGACCACGAGGAGACAGACGACGTATTAGGAGATTCGCCATTAGTGTAGACAGAGCGTAAATGGTTTTCGCCCACCTGCCACACACTGGCTCGTTTCACGCTACAGGTTTCACTGGCTGCACGAGTGATCAGTTGGGCCGCTTCCTGAAGCGGGTCGCTGGAGCTGTAGGCGTGTTGTGTCAATTCAAGCAAAAGATTGCGGTGTGCTCTTACCCGATCAACACGAGCTTGTTCCTGTACGCAGGACTGCTCAAGAAGATCCAGCGAGGCTTTAAGATCCCTGTTTTGCGCCATCAGCGTAGTAGTCAGTCGCTCGGCCTCTGAAGCCAGCTCCACAGGAATCAGGTAGCCGTGCAGGATTTCACGACCATGGCGGGAGATTGCCTCGCCAATTTCAACCATTGACGTCGCGCCTGCCGGTGCGTGCAGGGTATAGCGAATGACGTAATGGCGGCGCTTGAGCAATTGCTGCTGTATGGCATCGTGCAGGTGATAGCGTGCCGCAGGCTCCATGAGGCTGGCGTAAGGCGACTCGAGAAGCGAGCAAAGCTCATAGGCAGGCAGCCCCAGACTTTTTTCACATGCCTGGTCTAGATCCAGCAGCGCCCAGCTGGGCTCATTGAGCCGCTCGAAGCGCAACATCCCCAGCTGTGCGGGCACAGGCGGCTGCGTAGCAACCTCGGCCACTGAGAGACTGGCAGCATCAGGATGAATCTTCATGCGGCGGTTCGCTTCCAACGGCCCTTGATAAGGGGCGCGTACTTATGGGTTATGCCAAGTCGACTTAACGAAAGGGCGTACAGTAAGCCAATCCGGTTTTATTTGCAGTGACTGTCTTCTGGATTCCGCCAGAACGAGGCACCCATAAGTCCTTTCAGGGAGCAAGGGTGCATCAAGCCAACCACACTGACAAGCGTCTCGATAAAACAGACAGCAGCTTTCTACTAAGAAGCTTTATCGATCCAGCAAGTCAAATTCTTTAAAAAAAACCCTGCCGGGGTGGCAGGGTTTCAGATGACCGAGCATTTCATCGGCCAGACGGTTGCCGGCAGAGGCCGGCATCGTCTCTTTACAGCAGCAGGCCGCGAATCTCAGCCAGCAGATCGCCCAGGCGCTTGGTGAAGCGGGCCGCAGCAGCGCCATTGATCACGCGGTGATCATAGGAGAGCGAAAGCGGCAGCATCAGGCGCGGCTGGAAGGCCTTGCCGTCCCATACCGGTTGCATGGTGGCCTTGGATACTCCCAGGATCGCCACTTCCGGTGCGTTGACGATCGGCGTGAAGCCGGTGCCGCCAATGTGGCCGAGGCTGGAGATCGTGAAGCAGGCACCCTGCATGTCGTCGCCGGAAAGCTTCTTGTTGCGTGCTTTCTCAGCCAGTTGAGCGGCTTCGGCAGCCAGCTGCAGAAGACTCTTCTGATCGACGTTGCGAATGACAGGTACCAGCAGCCCATCCGGCGTGTCCACGGCAAAGCCAATGTGCACGTATTTCTTGCGGATAATGGCCTTGCCACTGGGTGCGAGCGAGGCATTGAAGTCCGGCAGCTCTTTGAGCACATGGGCGCAGGCCTTGAGCAGGAACGGCAGAATGGTCAGCTTGACGCCCGCTTTTTCTGCCACAGCCTTCTGACCCACACGGAAGGCTTCAAGATCAGTGACATCAGACTGATCGAACTGCGTTACGTGAGGCACGTTCAGCCAGCTGCGATGCAGATTGGCAGCACCTACCTGCATCAGGCGTGTCATCGGAACTTCTTCGATTTCGCCAAACTTGCTGAAGTCCACGGTCGGGACCGGAGGAATCCCGGCGCCACCGGTAGCTGCCGCTGCGGCCGGAGCAGATTTGCTCTTTTGCAGCTGATCCTTTACGTACGACTGGACGTCTTCCTTGAGAATACGTCCCTTCGGACCGGTTGGCGCCACTTCGCTCAGCTCGACGCCGAACTCGCGTGCCAGCATCCGTACAGCCGGGCCAGCATGCACTTTCTTGCCAGGCTGGCCGGTGGGCGTGGGCGCTTGCGGTGCCTTGGCCGGCGCTGGGCTTGGACTCGCCTGCTTTTGTGCCGGAGCTGCGTTTTGCTGAGCCGGTGCAGGCTTCTCAGCCTTTTTCTTCGGTGCTGCGCCTTGAACCTTCAAGGTCAGGATCAGATCGCCAGTTTTGGCCTGGTCACCTACCTTGATGGAAACGCTTTCCACCACGCCCGCCTTGGGCGCCGGGATTTCCATGCTGGCCTTGTCGGATTCCAGGGTAATCAGCGACTGGTCCGCTTCTACCGTGTCACCCGCTTTGACCATCACTTCGATCACATTGGCGCTACCGGTCGAGCCGATGTCAGGCACCTTGATCTCTTCAGTGCTCTCGCCAGCAGGCTCATCGTCGGCCGTCTCGTGCAATTCAGGCTCGGCTGCCTGCACGGCAGGCTTATCACTGGTGGATTGAGCCGGTGCAGAGGAAGCGTTGCCGCTTCCCTTGAGTACCAGAATCAGGTCACCTGTACCTACTTCATCACCCACCTTGACGGCGATACTTTCAATCACGCCGGCAGCAGGTGAGGGGATCTCCATGCTGGCCTTGTCAGACTCCAGGGTAATCAAGGTCTGCTCGGCTTCGATACGATCACCAACCTTGACCGGAAGCTCGATAATGTTGGCCTTGCCACTGGTGCCGATATCCGGCACATGGATTTCCTGAGCAGTGCCTGTTCCAGCTTGGTCGTCTTCCTTGGCAGACGCGGACGGGTCCTCGTCGCCTGGAGGCGTCGGCATTTCAACTTCTTCGTCAGCAGAGCCGGCCGCAACTGCCATGGGCTCGGCTGCATCGGTTTCACCCGATGCGCCATCTTCCATGTCCAGCAGCAGGTCGCCGGTTTTCAGCGTATCGCCCAGCTTGACGTGCAGCGCAGCGATCTTGCCGGCTTTCGGGGCCGGGATCTCCATGCTGGCTTTGTCGGATTCGAGCACGACGAGGCTTTGTTCAGCCTCGACGGTGTCGCCCACCTTGACCAGAATTTCGATGATCTCGCCTTCGCCACTGCCGATATCAGGTACGCGAATGGTTTCACTCACAATAATTTCTCCTTTTCACCGTCGGCATCAGCAATCAAGCGGGTTGCGCTTGAGCGGATCGATACCGAACTTGGTGATGGCATCCGCTACGACCTGACGCTCGATAGCGCCACGATCGGCCAGGGCTTGCAGAGCAGCCAGGGCGACCCAGTGGCGATCCACTTCGAAGAAGTGACGCAGTTTTTTGCGCGAGTCGCTGCGGCCGAAACCGTCAGTGCCCAGCACTTGGTATTCCTTGGATGGAACCCACTGGCGAACCTGGTCGGCGAACAGCTTCATGTAGTCGGTAGAGGCAATGACCGGGCCTTCACGTCCTTCCAGACACTGCTGGATATAGGCCTTGCGGGGCTCCTCCAGCGGATGCAGGCGGTTCCAGTGATCAACTGCCAGGCCATCACGGCGCAGCTCGTTGAAGCTGGTGACGCTCCAGATGTCTGCACCGATACCCATTTCGCGCAGTAGGGCTTTTGCTTCGCGAACCTCACGCAGGATGGTGCCCGAGCCCAGAAGCTGAACGCGATGCTTGAAATCGCCGGTTTCTTCTTCCAGGAGATACATACCCTTGATGATGCCTTCCTCGGCACCTTCAGGCAGCGCAGGCTGCTGGTAGTTCTCGTTCATGACCGTGATGTAGAAGAACACGTTCTTCTGCTCTTCGGTCATCTGACGAATGCCTTCGCGAATGATGACCGCCAGCTCGTAGGCATAGGTGGGATCGTACGTGCGGCAGTTCGGGATAGTCGCTGCCAGAATATGGCTGTGACCATCTTCGTGCTGCAGGCCTTCGCCGTTCAATGTGGTACGGCCGGCAGTACCGCCAATCAGGAAACCACGCACCTGGCTATCACCAGCGGCCCAGGCCAAATCGCCGATACGCTGGAAGCCGAACATCGAATAGTAGATGTAGAACGGCAGCATCGGCTGGTTGTAGGTGCTGTAGGACGTACCGGCTGCAATGAAGGAGCTCATGGCGCCTGCTTCGTTGATGCCTTCTTCGAGGATCTGGCCTTTCTTGTCCTCGCGGTAGAACATCACCTGATCCTTGTCGACAGGCTCGTAGAGCTGACCGACGGAGGAATAAATGCCAAGCTGACGGAACATGCCTTCCATACCAAAGGTACGGGCTTCGTCCGGGATGATCGGGACGATGCGGCTGCCCAGATCCTTGTCCTTGACCAGCTGGGACAGGATGCGCACGAAGGCCATGGTGGTGGAGATCTCGCGATCGCCAGAGCCGTCCAGGATAGCTTTCAGCGTTTCCAGCGGTGGTGTCGGAATGCTGATGCTGGTAGTACGACGCTGCGGTACCGAGCCGCCCAGCGCTTCGCGACGCTTGCGCAGGTACTTCATTTCCGGGCTGTCTTCGGCAGGACGGAAGAAGGGCAGGTCGGCCAGCTGATCATCGTTCAGCGGAATGTCGAAGCGGTCGCGGAATTTCTTCAGGCTCTCCACATCGATCTTCTTGGTGTTGTGGGCGATGTTCTTCGCTTCACCCGCACCGGTGCCATAACCCTTGATGGTCTTGGCAAGAATGACCGTCGGCTGACCCTTGTGGTTGACCGCCTGATGGTAGGCTGCATACACCTTGTACGGATCATGACCGCCGCGGTTGAGCTTCCAGATGTCCTCATCGGACATGTCCTCAACCATCTTCAGCAGCTCAGGGTTGGCGCCGAAGAAGTGCTTACGAACGAACGCGCCGTCCTTAGCCTTGTAGTTCTGGTATTCACCGTCGATGGCTTCATCCATGCGCTGCTGCATGAGGCCGTTTTCGTCACGGGCGAACAGGGGATCCCAGAGGCGACCCCAGATAACCTTGTTCACGTTCCACTGGGCGCCGCGGAAGACGCCTTCCAGTTCCTGGATGATCTTCGCGTTACCACGAACCGGACCGTCCAGACGCTGCAGGTTGCAGTTGATCACGAAGATCAGGTTGTCCAGCTTTTCACGACCTGCCAGAGAGATGGCGCCCAGGGTCTCTGGCTCGTCAGTCTCGCCGTCACCGATAAAGCACCAGACCTTCTGCTTGCCGGCCGGGATGAAGCCGCGGTCTTCCAGGTACTTCATGAAGCGTGCCTGATAGATCGCTGTGATCGGACCCAGACCCATGGATACGGTCGGGAACTGCCAGAAATCGGGCATCAGGTGCGGGTGCGGATAGCTCGACAGACCGTTGCCATCTACTTCCTGGCGGAAGTTGTTCATCTGGTCTTCGGTCAGGCGGCCCTCAAGGAAGGCACGTGCGTAAACGCCAGGAGAAGCGTGGCCCTGGTAATACACCAGGTCGCCGCCATGCTCTTCGGTTGGCGCTTTGAAGAAGTAGTTAAAACCAATGTCGTATAGCGTAGCGGACGAAGCAAAGGTAGAAATGTGGCCGCCAAGGTCCGGGTCGCGGAGGTTGGTACGAACCACCATGGCCAACGCATTCCAGCGTACCAGCGAGCGAATCCGCCGCTCCATGAAGAGGTCGCCCGGCATCTGGACTTCTTTGGTAACCGGGATCGTGTTGCGATACGGGGTGGTGATCGCGTAGGGAAGCTGTGTACCTGTCCGAGTGGCCAGCTCACCCATACGGGTCAGCAGATAATGAGCTCGGTCTTCACCTTCGCAGTCTAGTACGGACTCCAGGGCGTCCAGCCATTCCTGGGTTTCGACGGGATCAAGGTCTTGCATGGCTTGCTCCAGGGCGGAAAGGCTTCCAGAATCGGTTGCCTCGGTATCGCCGCCATCCTCTTGGGGGCAGCGTGAATTCTTGGATTATGACCGGGTGGTTCCCGGCCGGCGTGTAGTTTTACTACAAAACGGCGGTCGTTTCAGCTGCTCAGGTCAATGTCCGTTATAAAACAACGACAAATTGTCGTGCGGTTTGACCTTCTCCTCAGCCGTTGACTCCACAGGATAGACCATGAGCCTGCCTTCTCTCACTGCTATTCCTGATTCACTTGCCGAACCTGTAAGGTGTGCGCAGGCACGCCTCATGGAGGCGTTGAACGCACAGCCTGAACGTTTGCAATATTTTTCAGCATGGCCGCCAGCGCGGCGCAGCGACCTGTCACGGGTGATAGCGGCCAGCGAGTTTGTCGCTGAGCAGATTCAGCGCGATCCGGCATTAATGCTGGATCTGGCAGACGAGGGCCTATTCGAGCGATCACTGCCAGCCGGCACTATTCACCAACAACTGACCGACTGTCTAGCCGGATGTTCGGATGAAAACCAACTCGGACAGCGCTTACGCCGCTTTCGGCTGCGGCACCAGGTTCGCATTATCTGGCGCGATCTGACACGTCAGGCCGACCTGCTCGAGACGTGCCGTGACCTGACCGAACTGGCCGATGCCTGTATCGATGAGGCCTACCAATGGCTGTACAAGGACCAATGCCGTCAATCCGGGGTCCCGATGGGGCATCGGACTGGAGAACCGCAGCATATGGTTATCTTGGGAATGGGCAAGCTGGGAGCGGGCGAGCTTAACCTTTCGTCCGATATCGATCTCATTTTTGCCTACCCCGAGGGTGGCGAGACAGTAGGGGCGCGTCGTGCACTGGACAATCAACAGTTCTTCATTCGCCTAGGCCAACGGCTTATCAAGGCCCTTGATACGATTACCGTAGATGGGTTTGTCTTCAGGGTCGATATGCGCTTGCGTCCCTATGGCTCGTCAGGCGCGCTGGCGCTGAGCTTTTCGGCCATGGAGCAGTATTACCAGGACCAGGGTCGGGACTGGGAACGTTACGCCATGATCAAGGCACGCGTTGTAGGAGGCGATCAGCAGGCCGGAGCACAACTGCTCAGCATGTTGCGCCCCTTCGTCTACCGGCGTTACCTGGACTTTTCGGCGATTGAAGCGCTGCGCAACATGAAGCAGCTGATCCAGCAGGAGGTCAGGCGCCGTGAGATGGATGACAACATCAAGCTGGGCGCAGGCGGCATTCGAGAGGTGGAATTTATTGCACAGGCCTATCAGCTGATTCATGGCGGACGGGAGCTAAGCCTGCAGCAGCGCCCATTGCTGGTAATCCTGAGCGTACTGAAGGATCTGGGCTATCTTCCCGCCGAGGCAGCCGAGGAGATGCGAGAGGCATACTGCTTTCTCCGCTACGTGGAACATGCGCTACAGGCGATTGGAGATCGACAAACACAGAAATTGCCTGACAGCGAGCTGGATCGTGAGCGGGTAGCTTTCATGATGGGCTTCGATAGCTGGACTGCTTTTTTAAGCCGGCTGACCCATTGGCGCACCCGTATCAACTGGCATTTTCAGCAGGTTATTGCTGACCCGGACGAGGGAGCGGACAGTCAGTCAGAAATTGGGCAGGAGTGGCTACCCCTCTGGGAAGGCAGCCTTGAGGATGCAGCAGCTATCCAGCAGTTGAAGGAGGCAGGCTTGAGCAGTCCCGAGTCAGCTTGGTCACGGTTGTGTGCGCTACGAAGCAGCAGTCAGGTTCGGACCATGCAGAGAATGGGGCGAGAACGGTTGGATGCCTTTATGCCTCGGCTGTTGACTCAGATTGTTTCTCATGACGAGCCCGACCAAGCCCTGGATCGCGTTCTACCGTTGATCGAGGCCGTCGCTAGACGCTCGGCATACTTAGTGCTGCTCACCGAAAACCCCGGAGCACTGGAGCGTCTGCTCCAGCTCTGCAGTGCAAGTGTGTGGATTGCAGAGCAAATCACGCGTTTCCCCGCCTTGCTGGATGAGTTGCTTAACGAGGGCCGCTTGTATCGCCCACCTCAAAAGCCTGAGCTGGTCGCGGAGCTGCGGGAGCGGATGGCACGCATCCCTGAGGATGATCTGGAGCAGCAGATGGAAATGCTCCGGCATTTCAAGCGCGCTCATGGACTGCGAGTGGCAGCGTCCGAGATTGCAGGCACGCTAGCCTTGATGAAGGTCAGTGATTACCTGACCTGGATGGCGGAGGCGATTCTTGATCAAGTGCTTGAGCTGGCCTGGCGACAGATGGTTCAGCGACATGGCCGTCCGCAACGTGCCGATGGATCGCCGTGTGATCCGGACTTCGTGATCATAGGTTACGGCAAGGTCGGCGGTATTGAGTTGGGGCACGGTTCCGACCTTGATCTTGTCTTTATTCACGATGGTGATCCGTTAGCCGAGACGGATGGCGGCAAGCCTATCGATGGTGCTCAGTTCTACACGCGTCTCGGACAGCGCATCATCCACTTCCTGACCACATCGACCACCGCCGGAACGCTGTATGAGGTCGACATGCGCCTAAGGCCTTCCGGGGCTGCCGGGCTTCTGGTCAGTACGATCAAGGCATTCGAGCACTACCAGCAGAACGAGGCCTGGACCTGGGAGCACCAGGCATTGGTGCGGGCGCGGGTGCTGGCCGGCTGCCCCGTCGTCACGGCACGGTTCGAGGCTGTACGGGCTGCGGTCCTGAGCCGGCGTCGTGATGAGGCCAAGCTGCGTCGTGAGGTCGGCGAGATGCGGATGAAGATGCGGGAAAACCTGGGAACCAAGGCTACCTCCGGTGGATCGTCGCCGATTGCCTTCGAGGCGGGCAGGGTATTTGACCTCAAGCAGGATGCAGGCGGTATCGTCGATATTGAATTTATGGTGCAATATGCGGTTCTTGTCTGGTCCTGGCAGCATCCTGATCTGCTGCGCTTCACCGACAATATCCGCATTCTGGAAGAACTAGAGCGGGCTGGATTGATCTCGAGTCCAGATGTCCATCTGTTGCAAGAGGCTTACAAAGCCTACCGTGCTGCCGCACACCGCCAGGCTCTGCAGAAGCAGGCAGGCGTAGTGGACGGCAGCCTCTTCCATGACGAGCGACACGGCGTCATGCGGATCTGGAAGTCGCTTGCGCTCGACCCACTCGCTGCGCAGCAGTACGAATCGAATTCTTGAGGAGCTGCAAATTATGTCGATGTCCGATCGTGACGGTGTGATCTGGTATGACGGTGAAATGGTGCCGTGGCGCGATGCGACCACCCATGTTCTGACCCATACGCTGCATTATGGAATGGGTGTGTTCGAAGGCGTTCGCGCTTACAACACCCCTCAGGGCACAGCAATCTTCCGTCTACAGGCGCACACGGATCGTCTGTTCGACTCCGCCCACATCATGGGCATGAAGATGCCTTTCACCAAAGACGAGATTAACGAAGCGCACCGCGCGGTGATTCGTGATAACAACCTTGAAAGCGCCTATCTGCGTCCGATGGTGTTCTACGGATCGGAAGGCATGGGACTGCGTGCGACCGGTCTGAAGGTGCATGTGATCGTGGCCGCCTGGCACTGGGGCGCCTACATGGGGGAGGAGGCGCTGGAACAGGGCATCAAGGTACGTACCAGCTCCTATACCCGTCACCACGTGAACATCTCCATGACCCGTGCAAAGGCCAACGGACACTACATTAACTCGATGCTGGCACTGCAGGAAGCCATTTCCGGCGGTGCAGACGAGGCCCTGCTGCTGGATCCGGAAGGTTATGTGGCTGAAGGCTCCGGTGAGAATATCTTCATCATCAAGGACAATGTCATCTACACGCCTGAAGTAACGGCGTGCCTCAACGGCATCACCCGTAACACCGTGCTGACACTGGCCAAGGAGCATGGCTACGCGTTGGTTGAAAAGCGTATTACGCGTGACGAAGTCTATATTGCGGATGAAGCATTCTTTACTGGTACTGCCGCTGAAGTGACCCCTATCCGTGAAGTCGATGGACGCACCATCGGCGCCGGCCGCCGCGGTCCAGTGACCGAAACGCTGCAAAAGGCCTACTTCGATCTGGTTACCGGCAAGACTGATAGCCATGCCGAGTGGCGTACTGCAGTGAAATAAGCCGCACGTACAAGGCTCATGGTAGATACTATGAGCCTTGTACGTTGTAGCGTGAGCCTATGAGAATTCTGATAATCGGTCCTTCCTGGGTCGGCGACATGGTGATGGCGCAGACGCTGTTCAAGAGTCTGCAGGCGCTTCATCCCGGTTGTGCCATTGATGTGCTGGCGCTTGATTGGAGCCGTCCTCTGCTTGAGCGGATGCCCGAAGTACGCTCGGCGCTGAGTTTTCCGCTTGGGCATGGTGCTTTTGAGCTGGCAACGCGTCGGCGTATCGGTCGTAGTCTGCGCGGTCAGTACGATCAGGCCATTCTGCTGCCAAATTCGCTCAAGTCGGCCCTGGTGCCCTATTTTGCGGGTATTCCCAAGCGCACCGGCTGGCGCGGCGAGATGCGTTTCGGCCTACTCAATGACATAAGAACACTGGATAAGGCGCGCTACCCGCTGATGATTGAGCGCTTTATCGCACTGGCCTATCCGCCTGGGGCTGAGTTGCCCAAGCCTTATCCACATCCCCAACTGCGAATCGAGTCTGCCAGCCGCGACGCGGCACTTGGCAAGTTTGGCCTGGAGCTGGACAGGCCGGTGTTAGCATTATGCCCAGGCGCCGAGTTTGGTGAGTCCAAGCGTTGGCCTGCAGCCCACTACGCCGAAGTGGCCAATGTAAAGATTAGGGCAGGGTGGCAGGTCTGGCTGTTCGGCTCGCAAAAGGATCATGCAGGCTGCGAGGAAATCCGCGAGCGTTTGATTCCAGGCCTGCGCGAAGAGGTCACGAACCTGGCGGGTCAGACGGCACTGGCCGAGGCTATCGACCTTATGTCCTGCGCGTCGGCAGTAGTCAGCAACGATTCTGGCCTCATGCATGTCGCCGCCGCACTGGATCGCCCGTTGGTTGCGGTCTATGGATCGACGTCCCCAGGCTTTACGCCACCTCTGGCCGAAGAGGTTGAGGTCGTACGGTTGGGTATTGAGTGCAGCCCGTGTTTTGATCGGACCTGTCGATTCGGACACTACAACTGCATGCGTCTTCTGGAGCCTGCTGCCGTGCTGCGTGCATTGGATCAACTGGTTGCTGATCCGGTCGAGGTGGAATAAGTGCGGGTGCTTTTGATCAAGACATCGTCATTGGGCGATGTGATTCATACATTGCCGGCCCTGACGGATGCCAGTCGTGCGTTTCCAGGAATTCGCTTCGACTGGGTTGTTGAAGAAGGCTTTGCCGAGATTCCATCCTGGCACCCAGCGGTGTCTCAAGTCATTCCTGTAGCGATTCGCCGGTGGCGTAAAAACCTTTTCCAGACGCTGAAAAACGGGGAGTGGTCGCGCTTCAAGGAGCGCCTGCGAGACACTCACTACGATGTGGTGATCGATGCCCAGGGGCTTTTGAAAAGTGCATGGTTGACTCGATACGTCAAGGCGCCGGTAGTAGGGCTTTCGCGCGAGTCGATCCGCGAGCCACTGGCAAGCCGGTTTTATGACCGAACCTGCCAGGTTGCTTGGGGACAGCATGCTGTCGAACGACTCAGGCAATTGTTTGCCCAGGCTCTGAGTTATCCCTTGCCAGAGTCCACTGGCGATTACGGACTGGATCGCACACGTCTTGCCGAGCCCCAGGCAAGCGGACCTTACGTATTGTTTCTGCATGGTACGACCTGGGCGACCAAGCACTGGCCGGAACGCTATTGGCGCGAGCTGGCTGAAGCGGCCCGGCAGCTTGGGGTGCTGGTGCGCTTACCATGGGGCAATGACCCCGAGCGCGAAAGAGCAGAACGTATCGCTTCAGGACTTGAACATGTGTCGGTTCTCCCCAAGATGTCATTGGCTGGGGTGTCCCGCGTACTGGCTGGCGCCAGCGCCTGCGTGGCAGTTGATACAGGCCTGGGGCATCTGGCGGCTGCGCTGGATGTGCCGACATTGTCATTGTTCGGGCCGACCGATGCCAGACTGACAGGTGCCTATGGCCGTTCCCAGGTACATCTCACCAGCGATTGGGTCTGTGCGCCCTGTCTGCAGAAGCAGTGTACCTACGCTCCCTCTGAAGACGACCGGAGACTGTTTGATGTTTCCCAAGAGCAGCCCTTGTGCTTCTCGCGTGTCAATCCGGCACGGGTTTTCGCCTCTCTGGAAGCGATGCTGTCCAGCAAAGGACAGCGTTTGTGCTGAGTTATCATGGTTCGACAGGTTTGAACGTCATCACCTGCTACGGTGATCCGCTATTTTTTATGGGCATATGCTGATGCGTCTGGCTTTTGTTCTCTACAAGTACTTTCCCTTCGGGGGGCTACAGCGTGACTTCATGCGTATTGCCCAGGAGTGCCAGCGTCGTGGTCACTCTATTCGTGTCTATACGCTGATCTGGGAAGGCCCAGTACCTGAAGGATTCGACGTGCGCGTTGGATCAGCCAAGGCGTTGTTCAATCACAAACGCAACGAAAAGTTTACGGCCTGGTTCCAGCGCGATCTGGCTAGTGATCCAGTGGATCGCATTGTTGGCTTCAACAAGATGCCTGGCCTGGACGTGTATTACGCGGCCGATCCCTGCTTTGAAGAAAAGGCGCAGACACTGCGTAACCCCCTGTACCGAAAGTGGAGCCGCTATCGTCATTTTGCCGAGTACGAGCGGGCCGTGTTTGAGCCCGAGTCCAAGACCCAGGTCTTGATGATCTCGGAGGTCCAGCAGCCGTTCTTCGTCAGGCACTACGGGACGCCGGCCGAGCGTTTTCATCTGCTTCCGCCTGGTATAGCAGCAGACCGCCGCGCACCGGCCAATGCCGAAGAAATACGCAAGGCGTTTCGCCAGGAGTTCGGTCTGGACGATACGTCACTGCTGGTTGTGCAGATCGGTTCGGGCTTTAAGACCAAGGGGCTGGATCGCTCTCTGCGAGCAATCGCTTCGCTCCCCAAGGCACTCAAGAAACGGGTGCGCCTGATTGTTATCGGGCAGGACGATCCCAAGCCGTTTCTGTTGCAGACCAAGGCGCTGGGCATTTCCGATCAAGTGGATATCCTCAAGGGACGGAGCGATATCCCGCGTTTTCTTCTTGGGGCGGATCTGTTGATTCACCCAGCTTATAACGAGAACACGGGAACGGTACTGCTGGAGGCTTTGGTGGCCGGTTTGCCTGTGCTGGTAACCGATGTCTGTGGCTATGCTCATTACATCACGGACGCCAACTGCGGCCGGGTAGTGCCTAGCCCATTTGAGCAGGAGCAGCTCAATACTCTGTTGGCCGACATGCTCAGCGATGATTCGCAGCGCACTGCATGGTCCCGTAATGCCCTCGCTTATGCCGAGACTGCCGATCTGTACAGCATGCCCGAGCGGGCGGCTGATGTCATTCTGGAGCCGCGCTTGTGAAGCTTGTGCTTGAAGAGCCTTTCCGCTCCCTGTGGGTGGGGCGCGATGCCTTTGAAACGGTAGAAGCGCTTCAGGGAGAAGTTTTTCGGGAGTTGGAAGGGCGACGTACCCTGCGTACTGAAGTCAATGGCAAGGGGTATTTCGTCAAAATCCATCGAGGGATTGGATGGGGTGAAATTGCCAAAAACTTGTTGCAGTTGAAACAGCCGGTACTGGGTGCGGGGCAGGAGTGGCAGGCTTTGCAGCGCCTGCATGAGGCTGGTGTGCCTACCATGAACGCCGTGGCTTTTGGTGAGCGAGGCAGTAACCCGGCCGAGCAGCACTCTTTCATTATCACGGAGGAATTGGCACCTACCGTCAGCCTGGAAGACTACACGCTGGCTTGGCCTGTTCAGCCTCCCAAGGCGAGTACCAAATGGGCTCTGATCGATGAGGTGGCCAGGATGACAGGCGCGATGCACCGTGCAGGGGTCAACCATCGAGACTGCTACATCTGTCACTTTCTATTGCATACCGATCGGCCCGTTGAGCCGGGTACATTGAGGCTGTCACTCATCGACCTGCATCGCGCTCATACGCGAGACCAGGTGCCCAGACGCTGGCGCGACAAGGACCTGGCTGGTCTGTATTTCTCTGCACTGGGTATCGGGCTGACTCAGCGGGATTTCCTGAGGTTTCTTCGTGTGTATTTTCAGCGGCCATTGCGGCAGATTCTGCGAGAAGAGGCCGCGCTCCTGCAGCGATTGCAGCGCAAGGCCGAACGGCTCTACGAACGCAAGCAGCGTTACGGAGACAGGCTCTGATGGCCCAGTGGCGTATTGATCCCTCTGTGGAGCATATAGCGGAGTTTGCCAGTCTTGAACGGGTATTCACCTTGCAAGGCGAGCATTTGACCAATGACCCTCTGTCTGAAGTGATACGTGTCACTTATGAGGGGATTCGTTATTACGTCAAGCGCTATACCGGCGCAGGCAAGGGCCTGCGTCGGTATATGGGCCGTCCTCGCGTCAAGTCTGAGTGGCAAAATCTTAAACGCTTTGCCAGATGGGGTATTCCAACAGCGCCTGTCGTGGCCTGGGGACTTGAGCGCTCAGGCGGACAATTTACCCGCGGCGCCATGATAACTCGTGAAATTCCCCAGACCGATGACCTGGCTGTCATGGCCCATCATGATGATCCGCGCTTGAGTGATCCGGCCTGGGTCGATCAGTTGAGCCTGCAGTTAGCACGTGCTACTCGCACCATGCATGACCATCACTTCGCTCATAATGATTTGAAGTGGCGCAATCTGCTGGTTGATCAAGCCGGTACGCTGTACCTCATCGATTGTCCGGCAGGGGCCTTCTGGTTTGGTTCCTGGCTCAGGCGGCGCATCATCAAGGATTTGGCCTGCCTGGATAAGGTCGCTAAATACAAGCTTTCACGTACGCAGCGGCTGCGATTCTACTTGCGTTACAAGGGGCGGCAGCGGCTAAGAGACTCCGACAAGGAGCGAATCGTACATGTATTGAATTACTTCAAGGGGCGCGAATGAGCGATTTCCTGTCTGCCAAAGATGCCGCCATACTAGAGCGGCACGGGCTCTCAACGTTCGAAGCGCTCTGGTCGCTTCAGCTGGAGGCGGTCGACGAGCCTAACGCCAGGCGTGGCGGCTGGAGCACCGTCTACCGGCTCGATCTCGACGAGGCGTCCTATTTTCTCAAGCGTCAAAGCAATTACCTGACGCATGACCTGCTTCACCCCCTGGGAGAGCCCACCTTTGCTCGGGAGTTTCGTAACATCCAGCGTTACAGCACGCTCGGTATTCCGGCACTGGAAGCTTCGTTCTTTGGCGAGCGCAAGGTAGGGAATGAACGGCAGGCCATTCTGCTGACGCGAGCATTGGATGGATGGCAGGATCTGGATAGCTGGCTGGCCGAATGGCCCGAGCTACCCGAGCGGACACGCCATACGCTCCTGGCGGCTATAGGCGTACTTGCCAGAACCCTGCATGCAGCGGGGCGTATTCATGGCTGTTTTTATCCCAAGCACATCTTTCTTCAGGAGCAGGAAAGCGGGTTTCTAACGCGCCTGATTGACCTTGAAAAAACACGCCTGTTGCTATTAGGGCGTAAGGACAGGGTTAAGGATCTGGAGCCGTTACTAAGGCGCGCACCGGTCTGGAGCGAGGCGGAAGTCCGGCTGTTCCTGGCGGCTTATCTACAGATGGCGCCTGATAGCCGTGAAGTCGATACCTGGTTACGCAAGCTCAGCGTGCGTCGTCGCAGCAAGGAAACGCGTCCATGAAACTGGATGAGCTAGTCCGGTCTGGGCGAGCCCCAGCGCTGCCTGTTCAGATTGAATTGCCTGAGGGCTCGCTGACTCTGATATCACTCCTGCGCGTGTTACCTGGACAACGCTATGTAAGTGAGGCTCGGTGGCAGGGCCGCTCGGTGCTGGCCAAGCTGTTTGTAGGCGCTCGCTCGGAGCGACACTATACGCGTGAGCGTGAGGGTTGCCGTTTACTGATCGACAACCAGCTGACAACGCCGGCTGTTGTGGCTGAAGGCTTCGAGGCTGGCAAGGGCGGCTGGTTGCTGTTTGAGTTTCTGGAGAACGCAGTGAGCCTGGATGCCTTATGGCGAAGAGTCGATCAGGAACCTCCTCTTTCTGACAGTCAGCAGGACGTCTTGGGGATGTCGCTGGCTGCCATTGGCGAGTTACATGCCAAGGGTCTCTGGCAGGACGACTTGCATCTGGACAACCTTCTTCAACAGGACGGGAACATCTACGTTATAGATGGGGCTGACATCCACGCCGAGTCCCAGGGAAAGCCCCTTTCTCAAAAGCAGGTTATGCAAAACCTAGGCGTCTTTTTCGGACAGCTGCCTGCCCGGTTTGACGCCTATATCGAAGAGTTGCTGGTGCATTACCTGCTGGTGAATGGCGAGCATGCCCTGAGACCGGAAGCGATCCAGCAGGAAGCGATCCGCATTCGCACATGGCGCCTAAAAGACTTTCTGGAAAAAGCCGGACGAGATTGCAGCCTGTTCAAAGTGAGCCGATCCAGTGAAGGCATCCTGGCCATGCGCCGGGACAGCGAGGCGGTGGTGGAACCGCTGTTGGCCGATCCAGACCGTTTCATTGCCCAGGGACACCGCTACAAGGATGGCGGCGCCGCCACGGTGGCACGTGTGGAGCATGCTGGGAATATTTATATTCTGAAGCGCTATAACATCAAGGGCTTCGGGCATTGGTTGACGCGCTTTTGGCGGCCCAGCCGCGCCTGGCATAGCTGGATCGAGGGGAATCGTCTGCGCTTTATGGGCATCGACACGCCTAAACCCTTGGGCGTAATGGAAAAGCGCTGGCTAGGTTTACGCCGGCGTGCCTACCTGATTACCGATTATGCGTCAGGGCAGGATATACTGGCGCGCTTTGAGCCGTACCAGGATAGCGCCCCACCTGAGCAAGACTTGGCTGCGCTGGATGTTCTGTTTGAGGGGCTGGTTCGCGAACGAATCAGTCATGGCGATTTGAAAGGGAATAATGTGCTCTGGAATGGTGATCACTGGTCATTGATCGACCTGGATGCCATGACTCAGCACACGAGCCAGCAGCAATTTGAGAAAGCCTTTGCACGAGATCGTGAGCGCTTTCTGCGGAACTGGCCCAAGAGCAGTGCCCTGTACCGGCTGCTTGATGAACGCATTCCATCCCTGCCTGGGCGCAGGGATGATTACTCTAGAGGTTGAACCTGTGGCATTGACGATTCTGGGCCTGTCCGGCGCCCTGAGCCATGATCCTTCCGCTGCACTTTATATCGACGGCAAGTTGATCGCGGCGGCTGAAGAAGAGCGCTTCGTGCGTGACAAGCATGCCAAGAACCGCATGCCCTATGAGTCGGCCAAATTCTGCCTGGAGCAGGCCGGTATCAAGCCAAAGGATGTGGATGTCGTAGCTATTCCATTTGCGCCGATCAGCCTGTTTGGCGAGGCTCGCTGGCATTATGCCAAGCGCTATGCCTATGCTCCTGACCGCGCGCTGGATGCCATTCTCTTTGGTAATCGCCGCTACAAGCGCTACCACAAGCGTATCCAGTGGTGCCTGCAGCAGTTGGGCTTTGATTTGAAAAAAATCAAGATCGAGCCTGTCGAGCATCACCTGGCACATGCCTCCAGTGCCTACCATTGCTCCGGTTTTACTGAAAAGACCGCCATTCTAGGCATTGATGGCAAGGGCGAGTACGCGACTACCTTTTTTGGTTATGGCGAGAATGGCAGGATCCACAAGATCAAGGAGTTCTATGATCCGGACTCCCTGGGTGGGCTCTACGGTGCGATTACTGAATTCCTCGGCTTTGAAATGCTTGATGGCGAATTCAAGGTCATGGGGATGGCACCCTATGGCGACGCAAGCAAGTATGATTTCTCCAGGCTGGCGAAATTCGAGAACGGCGAGCTGATCATCAATACCGATTACGCTAACGTCATCGGCTTCCGTCGCTATAAAGAAAAGGGCAAGGGCTACTACTTCTCGCCCAAGCTGATCGAGTGGCTTGGCCCGAAGCGGGAAGGGGATATCGCCGATGATCCCTATATTCATTATGCAGCCAGCATGCAAGCGCTCTTCGAAAAGCTGGCGCTGGAGATGATGGATTACTACCTGGGCGATATCATCAAGGAAACCGGCAAGATTGCCTTTGCTGGCGGCTGCGCCTTGAACGTCAAGCTCAACCAGAAGATTATTGCGCGTCCAGAGGTCAAGGAGCTGTTCGTTCAGCCGGCGTCTGGTGATGCAGGAACGGCAGTCGGTGCGGCAGCCTACGTATCGCACCAGCGCGGTGTGCCGGTCGAGAAAATGGAACACGTCTACCTCGGGCCGTCCTATAGTAACGAGGACGTAATTGCCGCCTGTGCCCGTCACCCTAATGCACCCAAGTGGCGCAAGCTCGACGACGTCCCCCAGCGTATCGCTAAAATCATGGTGGACGGCAATCCGGTGGCCTGGTTCCAGGGCCGCATGGAGTTCGGCCCGCGTGCGCTGGGCGGCCGTTCCATCATTGGCTGCCCGAGCGTTCCGGGTGTGGCCGACCGTATCAATGAGCAGATCAAGTTTCGCGAACGGTGGAGACCTTTCTGCCCTTCGATGCTCGACACCGTGGCACATGAGATGCTCAAAGTCGACCATCCTTCACCCTTCATGACGTTTACCTTTGAGGTCAACGAAGAGTGGAAAAACCGTGTAGGCGAGGTTGTCCATGAGGACGGTACTTCCCGCGCCCAGGTGCTGGAGCGTCGACACAATCCACGCTGGTATGACCTGATGAAGGAGCTGGAAAACCTGACGGGCAACGGCGTTTCGTTGAACACCTCATTGAATCGTCGTGGTGAGCCGATGATCTGCTCTCCAACGGATGCGCTCAATATGTTCTACGGATCGGATTTGCAATACCTGATCATGGAAGACATCCTCGTAGTCAAAGACGGTGTGGATGCCTATGACTCGATCAGCTGAACCAAGGGTTTTACAATTTTGCCATGGCTATGATGGTCCCTTTCTGGATTGTGCCCGGCAATACGCAAGCCTGTTCAAGGGAACAGGCTATCGGGTCACGACAGTCTTTTTGACCGGCGCTGCCGACGCCGAGGTTGCCACCCAGTGCGCCTCGGATGAGGTGCTGTTCATGGAGTACAGCTCCAAAGATATTCGTGGATTGAAGCTTGGTGCTATCCGTGCACTGCGAGAGATTGTTCGTTCCAGAGGCATACGGTTCATTATTGCCCATCGCTTCAAGCCGATCTGGATCGCCTGTCTGGCTACCAAGCTACCGGTCATTGGTGTGCATCATGCCTTTGGGGATTACGATCGCCTAGGGCGTAGGCTCTTCGCCAATGCCATGAGTAAACGCCTAAGTCTTTTGGCGGTTTCTAATGCTGTACGCGACGAGATACGACAGCGACTAACCAAATGGCCGGTTGGACGTATTGAAACGCTCTATAACCGTATTAATGTAGAGGGCTTACAGGCACAGCAGTTAAACCGCTTCATTGCCCGAGAGCAGCTTCGCTTGGCTCAAGATGCTTGGGTTATTGGAAATGTAGGCCGCCTGCACCCTGATAAAGACCAGGCTACCTTATTAGAGGGATTTGCTCTTGCACTTCCTAAACTCCCGGCTGGTAGCTTACTTGCAATTATAGGCAAGGGTGGGCTGGAAGCGTCTCTAAAAGATAAAGCTCGTGAATTAGGTATAGCTGATCGAGTGTTATTTTTGGGCCAAATCCCTGATGCCAAGGTGTATTACAAAGCCTTTGATGTATTCGCACTTACTTCAGACCATGAGCCTTTTGGAATGGTGCTTTTAGAGGCTATGGCTGCAGGAATACCTTTGATATCTACAGGGTGCGGGGGGGCTAGAGAAGTAGTTGAGGGGGCTGGTGTACTCTTCCCGTTGCGCGATGTTAATGCCTTGGCAGAAGGACTTGTTCATCTGTCTAAGTTGTCGCCTTCGCAAATTGTAGCGTGCGCTGATGCTTCGAATCGGATCCTTTTGAAAAAGTTCTCAGATGACGTGGTTCGTTATGACTTCTGGAATCTTGAGCAGGTAAGGCCATATAAAGACAGTTTTTAGAAGTTTTGGTGGAGATGATGGTTTCTAAGCCAAGTATTTGTTTTGTAATACCTTATTTTGGTGAGTGGCCTTTTTGGATGCCATTCTTTTGGGCGAGCTGCCAAGCCAATCCTGATGTGGATTGGCTTTTTTTTACAGACTGTGAAAGGCCGGCCGACGCTCCAGAAAATGTTAGGATAGAACCTATAAGTTTTGAAAAATATTGTGCTCTTGTTTCGGAAAGGCTCAATATAAATTTTTGTCCCCCAGATGCTTATAAGCTCTGTGATATCAAGCCGGCATTAGGTTACATACATTCCGATCTTTTAGAGCATTATGACTTCTGGGGATTCGGTGATATTGACCTTGTATACGGAGATTTAAGACGTTATTTCAATACGTCTCGACTGTCACGGTATGACTTGCTCTCGACACATGAGAGGCGAGTATCTGGTCATCTATGTCTTATCCGTAATACTGAACGCATGAAAAATGCCTTCAGGCTAATGAAAAATTGGCAGGAGCGGTTAAGTGATCCTATACACCATGCATTAGATGAAGGAGCTTTTACAAGGATATTTCTGAAAAGAAAAAACTTTCCTAAGCTGTTTCAGAAAGCTGTTGGCTTGTTTAACCCGTGGCGTCGCTGTAGTGAGTTTAAAGAAGCTTATAGCACTCCGGGAGGACGGGTTGCCTGGCACGACGGAAGTTACAGATTTCCTAAGGAATGGTTTTGGTTAAAGGGAAAGCTTTATAATAATTTAGACGGTCAGAATAAAGAATTTCCATATTTTCATTTTGTCGTTTGGAAAAGAAATGAATGGAAAGACATTGACCCTCAAGCCAGAAAAGAAATGAAGCTTAAAGCCAATGTCTCTAACTGGCGTATAAGTTCGGAAGGTTTTAATGAATTCGCTAGCGCGGCATCAACGCATTAAGGTGTTGCAGTTGCAACCTGATTATAATGTCAAAGATCATGACTTTTCTGATTTGGCCGAGCAAATAGTTAAATGCTTGCCCTCTGAACGGTTTGAGGTGGTTTCAGCCTTCCTTAAAGGGAAACCTAAACATGGTCAGCCTATTAGCAAAGCGGATAAGTCCTTTTACTTCGAATTTAACGACGGGCATTTAAAAGGAACAAGGTTAAGAGCTTTGTGGCGGCTATATAAGTTTTGTCGCGACGAAAAGTTTGACGTAGTTATATGTAATCGATTTAAGCCAGTCAATATGATGCTGACCTTGAACAGGTGGCTCAAGATACCTGTCTGTATTGGGATAGCGCATGGGTTTGGGGAGTATGACCGGCTGTATCGTCGTAAACAAGTCAAAAGAATGGTTAACGACTCTTGGCGATTTGTGGGCGTATCACCTGCCGTAAAAGACTACCTGATTGGCTGTCGTTGTGGCTTTACAGAATTGAATACTGTAGCAATTACTAATGCAATCGATACGGATCAAGCTGAAAAGCTTCAGTTGACGCGTGAGGAAGCTAGGCGACAATTAGGACTGCCTGATCATGCAAGAATAATTGGGGCTTTGGGCAGGCTAGTGCCGGTAAAGGGACATGTCTATTTAATCAAAGCCTTCGCAAACATAAGTACTCTGTTCCCTGACGCTCATCTATCTATCATAGGTGGTGGGCGTGAAGAGGAGACTTTAAGTAAAGAGGCTGAAAAGCTAGGTTTGTCTGAGCGCATACATTTGCATGGCATGCTTCCAGATGCGCTTAAATATGTCAAAGCATTCGATATTTGGGCAATGCCGTCTTTACGAGAGGGGTTAGGACTTGCTCTTCTAGAAGGCATGAGCGGAAAACTACCCGTTATCGGTTCAGATATACCAGCAATGGCACCACTGATTAGTGGTGCTGGTGGTATTGCAGTCCCTCCTGCTGACGTCGAAAGTTTATCAAAGGCACTTGAGGAGTATCTGAATTTTACTGATGAGCAGTTAAGAGCGAAGGGTGAAAAAGCGTATAAATACTTGTGTACTGAGCACAGCATAACAATTTTTAGAGAGCAGTATCTTAGATTGATTGAGAGCGCTTTAATTAAGGCAGGTAAGCTTGATGAATAGTGAAGCACGCCCCTTAGTTACAGTAATTATTGCTTCTTACAATCATGCTCCATATATAGAAAAATCTATATTAAGTGTGCTTGGTCAGACATATTCCAATATAGAGCTTCTGGTTGTTGATGACGGATCCTCTGATGAGAGTGTTGAAATAATTAATGGCCTTCAGAAAAAGTATGGATTTGATTTTAAAGTTCAGAAAAATAAAGGGCTAACATTCACTCTGAACGAAGCAATTGAGCGTGCAAAAGGAAGCCTGATAGCACCTTTTGGGTCAGATGACATTATGTTGCCAGACCGACTAGCTACGCAGGTAGCATATATGGAGGATAAACCTGAGGTTGGTATATGTGCTGGTAATATTGAGTTGATAGACTCTGAAGGTAATTTGTTTCCTGAGAAAAGACAAAACAGAAATGTTGCTTTTCGGCGTTTGGATTTTGAAGACATGTTTCTTGAAAGAAAGCCATATCCTCCGGCTCCAACGCTACTCATTAGGCGTGAGGCGCTTCAAAAGGTAGGCGGCTTTGACCCTAATATACGTTTAGAGGACTTGTTGATAGAGTTGAAAGTCACGAGGGCTGGCTATTTTATTGATGGTTTGAATAAAGTTATGGCTCAGTATAGGAAGCATGAGACAAATAGTTATAAAAATCATCGTTTTATGGTAAATGCTGTGCTTGATACTTATGAGCTTTTTAGTGATCATCCGTTGTATGAGGATGTTAAATATAAGTTTTTAAACTCAATGTTTTTAAAGACTTCTAATCGTGATCGTATATTAGCTCGAGAAATACTTGCTCAAATTCCTTTCGCGCGATGGACTCGCAAAACATGGCGAGGTATCGGGCGGCTGTTCTTCTCTCCCATTGATAAAAAATAATAGGTATTTAAATGGGTTGGATTAAACGCTTTATAAAAAAGCGTAAGAGTAGAGAAATACGTAAGCTTCCTAAGTTTCTACGCGGGCAGGCTCGCTTTAGTTCAATCTATCCTAATTACAGTATAGGGGTGGGCAGCTATGGTGTTCCGCTGGTCCATGACTGGCAAGAGGGCGCAACCCTTAAAATTGGTTCTTACTGCTCAATTGCCGAAGGAGTTCAAATATTCTTAGGAGGGCTGCATCGTTCAGACTGGATTTCCACTTACCCTTTTCCTGCTATGGTTCCTGAGGCTTCTCATATTGAAGGCTATAACGGTACTAAAGGAGACGTAATTATTGGGAACGATGTATGGATATGTTCTAACAGTACTATATTGTCTGGAGTTACCATTGGAGATGGTGCGGTAATTGCTGCAGGAGCAATGGTTACAAAGGATGTAGAGCCTTATGCGGTGATTGCTGGTAACCCGGCTAAGCTGATTCGCTGGAGATTTGAAGAAAATACCCGAAAGGCCTTATTAGACGTTGCGTGGTGGGAGTGGCCTAGTGATGAAGTTAGGCGTGTAAGTGATAAGTTATGTAGTAATGACATAGCAGCTTTTCTTGAGTATGCAAAGATGCGTGAGGGACTCTAAAAGAAAAGTGAAATTATTTTTTATTTATCTTTCTGGATATCTTCTTTCCTATGCTTATCCACGGTTTTTCTATCGATATATGAGTTAATGTGCTTATTGCTATAAGGGCAGGGGTAAGTAACAAGGTAATGTATATGTAGTTTGTTTCATTAAGTGTGCCTTCTGTGGTGAGTCTTTTGATTTGGTTTGTTGCTAGCCATAGAAGAAGGCCATGAAGCAAGTAAATGCTGTAACTGATTTCGCCTAGCCAGGATACGGGGCGTGCCTTCAATTTAGAAAATAGTTTATTGCCCGATGCGAGAACTGTAAAAAATATTGTAATCAAGATGAGAGGAAGCGCTGAGAAGCTTTTGTGAAAAGCTGTAAACGCTATCGTTATACTGGTGATTGCTATTATACTTGCTAGACGGCTTTGGGCTAGGTCTAGTAAGAATGGTTGTCTTACCCAGTAAGCAGCGAGTATTCCTCCTAAGAAGCTAAGCAAAATATTTTTCTTTAAAGAATGGCTCCATTCGAAAGCGTTGTGTAAGAAAAAGATCAATAAGATACAAAAAGCTGTAATTTTCCAATTTGTTTTTTTTAAAAAAATTAAATAAATGAGCGGTAATGAGGTGTAAAAGAATACTTCATAATTTAGCGTCCATGTAACATTTGATATTATCATTCCTGTGTTCTGGTATGAATTGATATCAGGCCTGTCAAATAGTGCCCATTGTATGATTTGTTTAACTAGGTCCGGTGGTGAGGAATGCAGCTTCCAGCTGGATTCATGAAAAACAAAAATAAAAACTAGTATCATTAGTGCTGTATAAAGGGGGTATATTCTAAAGGCTCTAGATATAAAGAAAGTCTTCCATTTGTAATGTTCTCCTTTTTCAAGTAGTTGGCCCCAGAATAGAAACGAAGTGATCATGAAGAAAAGAGCTACGCTGCCTTGGCCGAGCTGCGCGTATAGGTTTGAAGGTGGAAGCTCTATTTTTCCACTATTGATATAAAACCAATTAATCACGGCGTGATGTATGAAAACTCCGACGGCAAGAAACCCGCGGAGTCCATCAATTTCTTTGAATCGAGCTCCTGTTGCTGGGGCTTCGATATTTGCTTGGTTTTTAAATAAAAATGTAATTAGGTGTGCGGTTATGGTGGCAATTATGAATATAGTAATTGCCAAGGCTGGATCAAGAATGTTCACATTGATTTTTAATGTTAAGGTTTAAAGATTTTACTATATGGATAGGCGATATTTTTGAATAGCCTGATATTAGCGAGTCTAGGTGCGTCTCAAAAAGCCAGCTTTTGTCTTCTGCATATCGCTGCATGTGCTTTAAGTTGCGTATTCGCATAGAGCGGCTTAATGGCCTTCCTGAGATTTTCATGTCAGCCAAATCAATTAATCCAAACTTTCCGCTAGGTAATAATAGTACGTTGCCTAAATGTAGGGATCTAAAGTAAATGCCTTTCTTATGCAATTCTGCAAGGAAGCACCCAAATTGTTGGGTTAGTAATGCTTTTTCAGTTTCGCTTTTACTTTCATGAAGCTTCTTCCGCAGAGTCTCACCTGGTAATGGATTGTATTGTACCGCAGTGCTGCCATTGTAAAGCTTATAAATGGCTAATATCTCAGGGGCTATGATGCCTAGCTTGTTAAGTTGCTCGCTATTCGCGGCAAAGCGTTTTGCGTAAGGAATTATGCTGGAGGAGGAAATTATACTTTTGCGGCGAAAAATTTTAAAAAAAGATTTGTCTTTGAGCTGTATAACTTTAGGTCCTAAACCATCTGCTTCTATTATTCTTCCGTCCTCAGTCAAAGTGTTATAACTTTTTGAGTCTAGGTTAAGCATAGTAGTGTTTAATACTGCTTTGGCTCTGGTTAAGCTATCAAGCCCAAAAATGAGTGCGAGTGGTATCCAAATAAGGAACCAATGCTCTTTAGGTCGGGAGAAAATACCCCCGCCTTCTGTTAGGCCAGCGCCTATCCCAAAAATTAATAAAGATGATGCCACAATAAAACTAGGGTCTGTTTTAAATTTCCAGCTACGCCATAAAGCGTATAGGTGCATAGTAAGCCAAATTATAAAGCCGACCAGCCCTAACTCATATAAGACACCAAGTTCAAAGTTGTGTGGCTCTCTAAACTCTACTCCTATGCCAGGATCTACCGAGAGTGGTGTGTTATATCCATATCCAAAAAAAGGATTTTGTAATATTTTTTCTATAGTGAGACTCCATATCTCAGGGCGATATGAGAAGCCCCTTTCTAAAGGTGGTAAGGGAGCGAGGAACAAAAAAGCTATGGCGCTAACAATTATTAAAGATATTAAAGCAATTGAGCGTTTGTTTGGGGTTGCTATTGTTAGCCATGTTGCTACTAGGAATAGTGCGAGCAAAGGCGTTCTTGAGCCAGTTGCTATTATTGCGCAAAACATTACTAGGAAGCTGGCAATGTTGATGTAAGCAAGTTTTCTTTGAGCGGTAAATGAAGCAATAAAAAAAGTAGCGAAAAAGCCATATATATGTGAGCTTAGTAGCGGATTGCTCAGTGCGCCGCTACCAATCATTCTAAGGCCAGGTTTGTAGTCAATTATAAATTGAGCAAGACTCACTATTGTGTAAATGAGCACTATGATACATGCGAGGGTATATGATTGTTTTATGCGATTGGGGTAAGTGTGGAAAACAAAGGCGCAGCAAAAAAATAGCATTAGTACGTATATAGGTCTTTTGAGCAGGCTATCGCTATCTGTGGCTGGTTGGCTCCAGATTAAGCTGAGTATCGTTAATGCTAGATAAGTTATAAATATTATTAAAAGCGGATCTTTTAGAAAAGATACGGTAACTTTTGGTTTGATTAGTATTGCAATTAAAGTGGGGAAGCAAATTAAGGCATAATAGAATTTTGTGTACGTGCTCTGGCTAGGCAGTACAAGCATTCCGCATAAGAGCATTGAATAGCCAAGGGGAAGTGCCCAACTGCAAATAAAATTAAATACTTTGTTAAGGCCGTTTGATGGCGCCGAATGTTCAGGCATAAATATGCTATTTAAATTAAGAAAGACGACAGTATATCGTGTGTTTCGTGACAGGCGGAAGGCATTCTACAGTTAGAGGCGGTCTGTTCGCGTATGCTAGAATCCCGGTCTTTTCACCAACATTTGTGTGATGATGAAAGCTACCTCTACAGACCATAGCTCGGCTTCTAGCTTTAGAATCTATCTACGCCTCTTGGGCTATGTGCGTCCCTACATCGGACAGTTTGCCCTCAGTATCGTAGGCTTTCTGATCTTTGCCTCGACTCAGCCCATGCTGGCCGGCATTCTCAAATATTTCGTCGATGGCCTGAACAACCCGAACGCGTCGATGTTTCCTGGCTGGCCTGTTATCGGCGAGCTGCATCTGCTGCAGGCTGTTCCGCTTCTCATTATCCTGATTGCTGCCTGGCAGGGCATCGGCTCGTTTCTGGGCAACTATTTTATTGCAAAGGTTTCGCTGGGGTTGGTTCACGATCTCCGCGTAGCACTGTTCAATCATCTGTTGATACTGCCCAACCGGTATTTCGACGCGAACAACTCTGGGCACCTGATCTCTCGTATCACCTTTAACGTCACCATGGTGACTGGCGCAGCGACTGATGCGATCAAGGTGGTGATCCGAGAGGGAATGACGGTGGTGTTCCTGTTCGCATCTCTGCTATGGATGAACTGGAAATTGACCCTCGTGATGCTGGCTATCCTGCCTATTATCGCCATGATGGTGACATCCGCCAGTCGCAAGTTTCGCAAGCAGAGCAAGAAAATCCAGTCGGCCATGGGAGATGTCACCCATGTAACGTCCGAGGCCATTCAGGGCTACCGCGTGGTTCGCAGCTTTGGTGGTGAGGCGTACGAGCGTAAGCGGTTCTTCGAGGCCAGCGAAAGCAATACTCAAAAGCAGCTGACCATGAACAGAACCGGTGCGGTTTATACGCCGATGTTGCAGCTGCTGATCTATACCGCTATGGCTGCCTTGATGTTCTTGGTGCTTTATCTTCGTGGTGATTCATCGGCCGGTGATCTGGTCGCCTACATCACCATGGCGGGATTGTTGCCTAAACCCATTCGCCAGTTATCCGAGGTGAGCTCGACGATCCAGCGTGGCGTCGCAGGTGCTGAAAGCATTTTCGAGCAGTTGGATGAAGTCCCGGAAGTGGACGAAGGAACTGAAGAGCGAGCTCGAGCGCAAGGGCGTCTGGAAGTCAGGAATCTGAACTTCACCTATCCCGGTACCGAAAAGCCGGTTCTGGACGATATCTCGTTCGTGGCGGAACCTGGACAGATGGTGGCGCTGGTAGGACGCTCGGGCAGCGGAAAGTCGACACTGGCCAACTTGATTCCCCGTTTCTATCAGCACACGCAGGGCCAGATTCTGCTGGATGATCTGGACATCCAGCGTTATCGGTTGCCCAATCTGCGTCGGCACATTGCTCTAGTGACACAGCAGGTCACGCTATTCAACGACACGGTCACCAATAATATTGCTTATGGTGATCTGGCTGGTGCGCCATTCGAGCAGGTGCTCGAAGCTGCCAAGGCCGCCTATGCCGACGAATTCATCCAGCGTTTGCCTGAGGGTTATGAAACACTGGTCGGTGAGAACGGTGTACTGCTTTCGGGCGGTCAGCGTCAGCGTCTGGCCATTGCACGGGCGCTTTTGAAGAATGCGCCCCTGCTGATCCTGGATGAAGCCACCTCTGCATTGGATACCGAATCCGAGCGGCATATCCAGGCGGCGCTGGACAGGGTTATGACTGGCCGAACCACATTGGTGATTGCGCACCGGCTGAGCACCATTGAAAAGGCCGATCTGATTCTAGTCATGGATCAGGGGCGTATCGTGGAACGTGGTACGCATGCCGAGCTATTGGCGCAGAATGGCTATTATGCCCGCCTGCATAACAGTCAGGTTGAAAAAGGCGCAACGACACTCGATGAAGAAGGCACACACGTTTCATGATGGGGTTGTTTAGGGCGTGGCGTGAGCGGGGCTGGGTTGAGATTGATGCGCCAGCCTATGCCCGGGCGTGGCAAACATGGGGAGGCAGTGTTGCCACCCATCCAGAGATCGTTGCACGCCTGTCTGATCTGGTTGGGCTTCCGGTCCGCTATCTGGGATGGCCAGCCAGCGGCGAGCTGCAGATGGCGGTAGCGTGCTGGGATGGGCACATTGCGCTGTCTCGCGATGTGCTCAAGCGCAAGGGTAGACGTGATTACTTCGACCTGGGGAACGCAGAAATCATTCTGCCAGCTCAGGAGAATGCTCAGGCTCCGCTGCGCCAGAAGGCCCGGTATTTATCTTCGCTAAGTGCCGCGCATATCTCGACTGCACGTCAGCAAAAAGAATGTCTGGCAATTGCACGTGCGCCGGAGGAGCTTTCAAAGAAGTTTCGTTACAACCAGCGCCGCGAGTTGCGTCTGCTGGAAGAGGCGGGTGGGCAGGTTCGGCCTGTCAGTGACTTCACACCAGCAGAACTGGCAGCGTTCTATGCCGATCTGTTCGAGCGCCGTTGGGCCTTCGAGGTACCTGCCAAAGCTCATCTGGTTGACGTTTTTTCGCTGTTACGCGAATTCATGATGGGTTCCGTCATCTTTCTGGACGATGCTCCAGCTGCCATTCAGGTGCTTTACCGTGTCGAATCCCCTCGGTGGATCAGTGTTGAATACGTCAATGGTGGTGTGGCGCCGGAAAGTCGAGACTTCAGTCCGGGCAGTGTACTGAGCTTCCTCAATACCCAGGCGGCCTGGGAGGAGGCTCGTGCGCTAGGCAAGGACTTGCGCTTTTCGTTTGGCCGTGCGGATCGTGAGTACAAGGATCGCTGGTGCAACCGAGTGCCGGTCCACGAGGTGAAGTGATGAGTGCGCGTAAACAAAGGTTACTCAAGCGGCACCGGCGCCATAAGCGGATCGCACTAGGTATCATTGCGTTGTTTCTGCTTGCTCTGCTCGGTGCTGCGTTTGTACAGGTGCTGCCTTGGTGGCTGGTACCTCTTGCGATAGTGGCTGTCTGGATTGTTCATGAGGCCTGGTTCGCGGATCATCTGTTCTATGCGCCACATGATGATTACCGGTATGACTTTCCTGAGAGCAGTGTGCGCCTGCCGGTCGAGATTACGGACAACGTCTTGACGTTGAAGGGGCATGAGCTTTCAGATGAGTTGCAATCCCTCGTACTGGAATGCGAGATCAGGGCAGGCTTTTTAGGCCGCTTGTTCGACCCTTATGTTGTGATTCGCGCTGGTAGCCACGAGGACCGTCAGGATTTCGAGCGGGGCGTACAAGGTCGCCGCTACCTTAACCTGTCAGGCTTTTCCGAGGCCTTGCGTGAAGGGCGAGTATCTGTCCGGGGCCGTTTTTGCCGGGTGGTTGGTCCTGTGACACTGCATGGGTTTTCCAATCCAGATTATGCCTCCAAACGTGTAATGGTAATTGCGCCCCATGCGGACGATGCAGAGTTGGCCGCGTTCGGCCTCTATAGTGGTTGCGCCGAAGCTTCGATTGTTACCTTGACGCAAGGAGAGATCGAGGCCGAGTACTATGAGCGACTTGGCCTCAGTACTGCTGAAGCAGCCAGGCTCAAAGGACGCTTGCGGGCATGGGACAGCTTGGCTGTACCGCTATGGGGCGGTGTACCCATGACGCGTTGCGTTCAGCTGGGCTATTTTTGCCTTCAGCTACCGGCCATGTATGCTGCGCCAGAGCAGGGGTTTGGCTCACGCGATTCTGGTGATGTGGATATCCGTCCGGTGCGGCGCTTTAATCCGTTGCGTCTTCCGGGTGACACGGACGGACAGCCCTCCTGGAATAACCTGGTTGCTGACCTGGTTGCGCTCATCGAACATTTTCAGCCGGAAGTGATGGTGTTTCCCCATCCCCAGCTGGACCCTCATGCGGACCATGTTCAGGCAGCCCAGGCGGTAGAGGAGGCCATCCAGTTCAGTAGCTGGAAGCCAGATACGGCGTTGCTTTATGCGAACCACCTGCACGACAACGACCGCTGGCCCATGGGACCGTCGGGTAACGGTATCGCATTGCCGCCGGCCATCGAGCCTTTGCCGATGCTACCTGTCTGGAGTCCAGTGTTGAGTGCGCAGACTCAGCTCGATAAGGCCATGGCGCTGGGCATGCAGCATGATCTGCTTGTTCCGCCACCACTCAAGAAACGTTTGCGCCGACTGCTTCAGTCTGTTTTGACAGGGCGTCGATGGCCAGTGACGGGAGAGGACGAATTCTTTCGTAAAGCTGTTCGCCGTCATGAGCTGTTTTTCGTAAAAGATCTGAGGCATGGGCCGCTCGGGGACTGATTTAACCCTGTGGTATCATCGCCGCCGTTTTGACGTTTGGAGTCTTTCCATGAAGCTGACCATGCCCCGTTTTGATCAAGCCCCCGTGCTCGTGGTCGGCGATGTCATGCTCGATCGTTATTGGCATGGTGCAACGTCGCGAATCTCGCCCGAGGCGCCTGTGCCTGTCGTACGGGTTGATCAGAATGAAGATCGCCCCGGTGGTGCTGCCAACGTGGCGCTCAATATTGCTGCCTTGGGGGCACCGGCTTATCTGGTCGGTGTAACAGGCCAGGACGAGGCCGCCGACGCATTGGCTGACAGCCTGAAGGCCGCCAAGGTCGAGGCACGTTTTCAGCGTATTGCCGGACAGCCGACCATCGTCAAGCTGCGGATCATGAGCCGTCACCAGCAACTACTGCGTGTCGATTTTGAAGAATCATTCAAGACCGATACCCAAGCGTTGGCAGCAGATACGCGCTCCATGCTGGCAGGTGTAAAGGTGCTGGTCCTTTCCGACTACGGCAAAGGTGCGCTCAGAAACCATCAGGACCTGATCCAGCTGGCCCGTGCTCGTAACATTCCGGTACTGGCAGATCCCAAGGGCAAGGATTTTTCGATCTACCGGGGCGCCAGCCTGATTACGCCCAACCTGAGCGAATTCGAGGCGATTGTAGGACCTTGCACCGACGAAGCTGACCTGGTCGCCAAAGGCTGCAAACTGATCGCTGACCTGGAGCTGGGTGCACTGCTGGTAACCCGTGGCGAAAACGGGATGACGCTGCTGCGGCCTGACCAGCAGCCGTTCCACCTGCCTGCTCGTGCACGGGAGGTCTTCGATGTAACCGGCGCGGGCGATACCGTTATTTCGACTCTGGCGGCCGCGCTGGCTGCAGGCGAGGAGCTGCACAATGCGGTTGCTCTGGCGAACCTTGCTGCAGGTATTGTAGTGGGCAAGCTGGGCACTGCTGCAATCAGCGCTCCGGAGCTTCGCCGTGCGGTGCAGCGAGAGGAAGGCTCGGAGCGAGGGGTATTGGCTCTGGAGCAGTTGCAGGTTGCTATTGAGGATGCCCGTGCCCATGGCGAGAAGATCGTTTTCACTAACGGCTGTTTCGATATTCTTCATGCCGGTCATGTAGCTTATCTTGAGCAGGCACGTGCACTGGGTGACCGCCTGATCGTAGCTGTGAATGATGACGCATCCGTCACCCGCCTGAAGGGGCCGGGCCGTCCTATCAATACTGTCGATCGCCGAATGGCGGTGTTGGCTGGCCTTGGAGCTGTGGATTGGGTCATTCCCTTCAGCGAAAGCACACCTGAGGAGCTGCTCAAGCAGGTAAAGCCGGATGTGCTGGTAAAAGGTGGAGACTACAAAAGCGTCGATGAGGTAGTCGGAGCACCTCTGGTTCAAGCCTATGGGGGGGAAGTAAAGGTACTAGGCGTCGTTGAAAACAGTTCAACCACCGCGATTGTCGAGCGAATCCGCGGAAACCCCTGATAGAAGCGGCGTCCGTCAGGACGCCCTCTCCTTGGTTGTGCCCAGGCGGCTCAACCAGTCCTGCCAGCGTACCCGTTCTTCATGCACGAGCCAGCCTTGCTGTTCGGCAAAGCTTTCCGAGAGCCAGAGGCCTCGAGTGCTTACAGGCTGGCGTTGCCCCTCATGCAATGTAAACAGCTCGCCGGTAGGACGACCCTGATCTACTGCCAGCAAATAAATATCCGGGCGGCGCTTGTCTAGGCGTGCGATGAGTTGGCCATCCTCCACCTTGTCATCCACGTGGAAAAGACTGGGCGTGCGGATATCCTTGGGTAGCTCCATCTGCATGTCATAGACCAGCTGCAGCGATGCGGTAGGCGTATGCACGTAAGCGCGTGGCCGCTCGATCAGCGCCAGACTGCCGCACTGGACAGGACGTGCGGCCCCGGTACGAGGGGTGAGGGTGAAATGGCCGTTTTCCCGGTACTTCAGTGCTCCCTCGTAAGGCGTAGGCAACCAGGTATCGGTAAAACGGCCCTGTAGCCAGCCGTCGGGGGTTTCAAATAGGCATTCTTCAGCCACTTCTTGAACGGCCGTAAGCAGTGGAAGGTTAAGCTCATGGGCAGGAACGTAACCGGATATCAGTTTCAGCACGGTATCGCCACGATCGACCCGTTTCTGACGGACCAATAGCCAATGATCATGCCCTTGCCAGTTCAGCGTGATCCTGACCGAAACGCCCAGGTTTGCCAGCTCAAGTGAAAAGCGTTGTTCATCTTCGACGACAATCGGACGGCGGCGCTCCAGCACCTCGTTGAAATTCAGGGGTTGGCCCAAGGCCTGGTAAACCAGCTTTTCCGGGCTGCCTTCAACCAGCAGCGGCAGGGTCTTGAATGCCTTGGGGTTCTGACGCGCAATGAGTTGAGGCATGGCAGACTCCTGAAATTGTTATCATGGATGCCCCGTGCGCGTTAACGTCTGGACTCGATCACGCTAGCAGCGACACGGACATTATGCGACAGGTGCAACGGATTGATGGTTCCGATGATAGCGCTGGCCACTCCTGGATGACCAAGTACCAGTTCAAAACTGGCCTGGACGGGATCCACGCCACTCCCAAGACAGACATGTCCGCTGGCCAGCGCCTTTTTGATGAGAATCGCCTTGCCAATAGCGGTCGCATGGTCGATGACCGGCCGCTCGCTCTGCTCGTTGAGGTTGTACGTCACCATGGCGCAATCGCCTTTGTCGAGCGCCAGCAGGCCACCCTCTACTGTCTTGCCGGAAAGGCCGAAAGCGCGAATGGAGCCCTCGCGCTTGAGCGTCTCCAGGGTTGTGTAGACATCTGACTGCTCCAGAATATCGAGATCGTGTCCGTTGGAGTGTACGAGTACCAAGTCAATGCAGTCGGTCTCCAATCGCCTCAGGCTGCGTTCGACGGAAAACCGAGTGTGCTGAGCACTGAAGTCGTGTCGTGATTGGCCGGACTCGAACTCTTCTCCCACTTTGCTGACGATAACCCAATTGTCGCGCTGCCCCTTGAGCAGCTTGCCCAGGCGCTCTTCGCTATGACCATAGGCGGGAGCAGTATCGATGAGGTTGATACCAAGCTCATGGGCAAGGGCCAGCAGGTCAGCGGCTTCACGGTCATCAGGAATCGTGAATCCATTGGGATATTTCACGCCCTGATCACGGCCCAGCTTTACGGTACCAAGCCCTAGAGGCGAAACCATAAGCCCAGTGGCGCCCAGGGGACGGTAGTAATCATGCAAAGTTTTCATGGCAGCAGCGTCTCCCAAACTGGGATACCCATCGGTGGCATAGGGTGCGGAGGAAGGGCGGGGTGCGTACCGGGGCGAATACCTTCTCGCTCAAGGGCCGCAAAGACTCGATCAGAAAAATCGGGCGCCAGGGCCAGTTTGGTTGGCCAGCCGACCAGCAGATGGCCGTGTTCCGCCACAAAGGCATTATCTGGACGGGCCATGCTGGATTGCGCCGGCTCTGCACGGTCTACCCGCAAGGTGGCCCACCGCGCCTGGGAGAGGTCTATCCAGGGCAGCAGCTTTTCCAGCTCATGACGAGCCACTGCAATCTGCTCGTCTTCTGAACGTGCTACACCTTCGGCTTCAGCCAGTTCACCTCCCAAATACCAGACCCATTGCCCGTCAGCTGAGGGGTGTGTGGTCACTGTAATACGGGGCTTCGAACCGCCGCCCAGGCAGTGGGCATAGAGTGGTTTGAGTGTAGGCGCCTTGACCAGCACCATATGCAATGGGCGGCGCTGCATGGCCGGTTGCTCAAGGCCCAGGTCACGTAGCAGGGCTTCGGTGCCTCCGCCTGAGCTCAGTACTACTCGCTGAGCGCGGATAGGCTGGCCGTCCACGATCAGCCCCACCAGTTGCCCATCCTCAAGGATGGGGTCAAGGCGTTGTCCTTTCATCACGCTGTCACCTGCCAGCTCTGCCAGACGCGCAATGAGGCTCGGCACATCCAATACCAGCTCTGCCAAGCGATAGGCCTTGCCCTTGAAGACACGATCCTGCAGGGCAGGAGGCAGGTCCGATCCCTTGACGGGCTCGACTCGACCGCGAACGGCCTTGCTTGCAAAAAAGCTGGTGAGGTTGCCAGCGAGCGTGCCGGGAGACCAGAGATAATGTGCTTCCGAAAGGATGCGGACACCCTGCAGATCCAGCTCGCCCGTCCCGGCCAGGCTGTCGCGCCAGCGGCGAGGCATTTCGGCAATGGCCTCCGAGGCACCTGTTAGCGCGCCGTGCAAGGCATATTTGGCACCGCCATGGATAATGCCCTGGGACTTCATGCTTTGCCCGCCCCCCAGGGTGCCCGACTCGATCAGGATTGTGGCAAAACCCGCTCGGCGTAGACGGGCGTTCAGCCACAGGCCGGCAATGCCTCCGCCGACGATCAGAATATCGGTGCTCAGTGCTGGGCTCATGTGCAGGACTCTTTCAAAAACAGGCGTGCAGTATAACGTGAGGCGATTGCAGGCGTAGGTCTCAGGTCAATGTCCTGTACTCTTTGAAAACAGTTGAATGACGATAACGCCCAGGATGATAAGACCCATGCCCAGTATGGCGGCCAGATCAAGTGTCTGCTTGTAGATGACGGCAGCCGCTATGCTGACCAACACGATTCCCATGCCTGACCAGATGGCGTAAGCAATACCGACTGGAATGATTTTGACCACCTGAGAAAGAAAACCAATGGCAACGGCGTAGCCAACGATAACCAGCACCAGCGGGAGCGGTTTGTTGAAGCCATCCAAAGCCTTCATTGCGGTTGTCGCAACGATTTCAGCGGCGATAGCAATAGCCAGATAAATGTAGCCGATCATAAGAAGCATCCTGATTGAAAACGCCCAGTCTAGTTTTTCTTGTGATGGGATAAAGTGATTACCTATCTGTAATGGAGATAGGTAATGCAGTGGAGCCTGGATCAGGTCCGTCTGTTTGTGAGTGTGGCCGAGACGTGTTCGTTCTCTGCGGCGGCCCGTCGATTAGGGCGCGCCCAGTCAGCTATCAGTAGCTCAATTGCCTTGCTGGAAGCAGACCTTGGCGTCCTGCTGTTCGAGCGCAGCAGCGGACGGCAGCCTCGGCTGACCGAGTCGGGACGGGCGCTGCTTGATGAGGCGCGGGAAATTCTGAGGCATTGTGAACGCCTCGAAAGTCGGGCGCTGGGGCTGACACAGGGCGAGGAAACTCGCTTGCGCTTGGCTCATGATGAAGCGATGCCGTATCAGCCTATCGTCAACAGCCTTGAGACCCTGGCAGCGACCTATCCTTTTCTGGATGTACAGCTTGCCAGTGGCGCCCAGGGAGAGGTTGCGCGAAAGCTGCTTGATCGCCGAGCTGACCTTGGACTCATGTTCCATCACGAGCACATGCCTGATGCCCTGGAGCGCAGGCGGCTTAGTCTGGTGGAGATGGTTACGGTGTGTGGCGCAGGTCATCCCTTGGCTCACTATGCTCGCATCACGCGTCAGCAACTGGCTCAGCACCGGCAGATTCTCATTGCGCCTTATCAGAGCGGTTACCCGGGCGGCGAGCCGATCAGTCCACACGTCTGGCGAGCCGACAGTTTCTATGTGACAGCAGAACTGGTCATGCGTGACATTGGTTGGGCCTGGCTGCCTCGTCATGTGGCCCGCTACCCTACTTATCTTAATCATCTGGTGGAGTTGGCCAGTGACTGGACGCCACCTCCGCTGGTAGTTGAGCTGGTCTGGCGGCGTGACGAGCCCCAGGGGCCTGCGGCGCGCTGGTTGGGTGAGCACTTTGCCGAGCAGCTGCAAGCCATTGGTTAAGGCCGTCCTAGGATCAACAGAGGGCTTTGCCATCGCCTTTCCATGCAAAGCGGGCTAAGCTCCGCCGCCATGAACAGAATTCTCTATAGCCTGCTTTTCTATATTGCCCTTCCTTTCATTGCCGTGCGCTTAGTGCTCCGCTCGCGCAAGGCGCCGCTCTATCGTCAGCGCATGGGGGAGCGGTTTTCCCTTGGCCTTCCGCCCATGCGGCCTGGTGGTCTTTGGATACATGCGGTTTCAGTGGGAGAAAGTATTGCCGCTGCGCCAATGGTACGGGCTCTGATCGAACGGCATCCCGATTTGCCCGTCACGGTAACTTGTATGACGCCTACCGGTTCAGAGCGAATTCGGGCGCTGTTTGGTGACCAGGTTCAGCATTGTTATCTACCTTATGATGTGCCCTGCGCAGTCGCACGGTTTCTGGATCATGTACGACCGACGCTAGCTGTCATTATGGAGACCGAGCTCTGGCCCAACTATATCCATCAGTGCACCCGTCGAGGGATTCCGGTAGCGCTGGCCAATGCCCGCCTGTCTGCACGATCGGCAAAAGGATATGGCCGTCTGGAGGGTGTCACGCGCCCCATGCTGTCATCCATGGACTGGATCGCGGTCCAGACACCGGCGGAGGCCGGGCGGTTTACCTCGCTTGGGGCCCGGCCTGAGTGTGTCACTGTGACAGGGTCCATCAAATTCGACCTGAGTATCGATCCGGCGCTGATTAGTCGTGCAGAGGTGTTGCGAGAAGCCTGGGGACATCGCCCTGTCTGGATTGCAGCCAGTACCCATGCCGGCGAGGACGAGATTCTTCTGGCGGCCCATACGCGGTTACGCCAGCACTTGCCTGACGCGCTGATGATATTGGTGCCGCGTCATCCAGAGCGCTTCGATGATGTTTACAAGCATTGTCAGCAGAGCCAGTTGAGCACTGCGCGCCGCTCGAAGGACGAGCCGGTTGCTCACGACACGGCCGTTTACCTAGGCGATACGATGGGCGAGTTGCTCTTCTTATATGCCGCAGCGGATGTCGCTTTTGTAGGAGGTAGCCTGATCGAGCGGGGCGGGCATAACCTTCTGGAGCCGGCAGCCCTGGGTAAGCCGGTTCTTTCCGGACCGCATGTATTTAACTTTCTGGACATCGCGGCGCAACTGCGCGATGCGCAGGCCTTACGTGATGTAAGGAGCGCCGAGGATATTGCTGAGGCGCTCCAGCTGCTGCTGACGGATGAGCATGCAGCCGACCAGATGCGGCAGGGCGGACTGGCTGTACTCAAAGCCAACCAGGGCGCCTTGCAGCGCCTGCTGGATGGGCTGGATCGGTTGATCAGGCATTCGTCAGGGTCTTAACGAGGGCCGCTGCGTCATACTGATGGGTTTGGCCAGATCCGGAGGCAGGAAGTCGCGGTCCGGATCGTAGTCAGGTTTCAAATAGCGCGACAGCTCAAGCAGGTCGTTCGGGCTCAGAATGCCGGCTGACTGCTTCAGGCGCAGGTTATCCAGGATATAGTCATAGCGAGCATTGTTGTACTCACGAACGGCGTTATAGAGCTGGCGCTGTATGTCGAGTACATCAACGATACTGCGTGTGCCTACTTGATAAGCGATCTGGGTCGCTTCGAGGGCGCGCTGGCTGGACGCAATGTTTTGCTTGCGTGCAGCAATCTGCTCAACATCGGTGTTAATGGCGCGATGGTAGTTGCGTGTATTTTGTACCACCTCACGGCGCATGCTCTCGCGCTGCTGCTCGCTCTGGTCCAGCCGCTGATAGGCTTCGCGTATTTGGGAGCTGGTCAGCCCGCCGGTATAAAGGGGAACATTGATCTGCACGCCCACGCTGCGCTGGCTGACAGGGCTGTCGAAAATATCGACACCCGGATTGGGCAGGTTGAAAGCGTCATTGTCACCGCGCTGGTAGCGTGCCACCGCATCCACGGTGGGTAGGTGTCCGGCCTTGCGCTGGCGTAAGGTTTCCTGCGCCGTGTCTACGGCTGAGTTGGAGGCCAGCAGCTGGAGGTTCTGCGCCACGGCGCGATCGACCCAGGCCTTGGCATCGTTGGGCATGGGGGGCAGGATCGGCAGATCGTGGCGAATGCCTTCGAGCGCGTTGTACTCCCGGTTGGTCAGACGGACCAGCCCCTGAAAGGCATCCTGGACATTACGCGAAGCCAGAGAGCTGTTGGCCTTGGCTGTGTCATAACTGGCCTGGGCCTGGAGTACATCAGTTTCGTCCGTCAGCCCCACCTTGAACCGCTCCCGGGTCTGGTCGAGTTGGCGGAAGAGGGCTGCCTCCTCAGCCCTGGCAGTCGCCAGGGCATCCTGGGCACGCAAGGCGCTGAAGTAGCCTTCCGCCGTTTGCAGGATCAGGTTCTGCTGGGCGGCTGAAAACTGGTACTCGGCCTGTTCCGTACCGGCCTTGGCTGCCTGGAGTTGAAACCAACGATCTGCCCGGAACAGCGGCTGGCTGAGGTTGGCCTGGATCATCTGACTGCTGCGATCACTCTTATAGCGACCTTCTGCAATCCCTAAAGTGTCGTTCTGCTTCAGTCCCAGACTCATATGGGTGTCATTGACTTGAGCGCCCAAGCTGAGCTGCGGTAGCAGGCCTGCGCGGGCTTGCGGAATGGCTTCCCGCTGCGCGGCAAGGCCGGCACGCTCGGCTGCCAGATCGGAGTTATTGTTGAGGGCTTCCTGGTAAACCGCGACCAGTCCGTTCTGTGTAGTAGACGACTCTGCTGGCTGAGCCATAACCAGGCTGCAGGCACAGCTCAGGGTTGAAAAGAGAACGATACGCAGCATGTGAGGTCCTGGCATAGCTTTCCATGTTGTAGGGCGAGTGTAGCCGTATCGGCCATACGAGAGAAAATATGCTGTGAAGTTTCCTGGCGGGTAACGCATTCTGTGTTTACACTGCAGACGTTCTTGTCGGGGTGCGTCATACGAAGCGCTGAGATCGGGTAGTCCCGGATCCCGTTGAACCTGATCGGGCTAGACTCGTCGCGTGCGACGTGCCAACCCGCGTAGGGAACAAGAGGTCTGTTCGCTCGAACAGACCACCTTGCAGGCATCCGCCTGTTCCTGTGTATCAGGTTCTTCCCCGGCACCGTGCCTACCAGGAGAGCCTCGATGAACAAGCAGAACAATGTCACCGATTTCACTCAGGTCGATCGCCAGTCCACCCAGCCGTTTCCCAATTCCCGAAAGGTCTACCTGACCGGCTCCCGGCCGGATATCCGCGTGCCGGTTCGTGAGATCCGTCTGGCTGACACGCCAACCGCGTTCGGCGGCGAGAAGAATACGCCGGTATTTGTTTACGACACATCAGGCCCGTATACGGACCCTGACGTACGCATCGATCTACACAAGGGGCTGCCGGATGTTCGCTCGCGCTGGATCGATGAGCGTGGTGATACCGAGATTCTACCGGGGCTTTCCTCCGAGTTCGGGCGTGCTCGCCTGGATGATCCGGCCCTTGACGCCCTGCGGTTCGCCCATGTCCGGACCCCGCGCCGGGCCAAGGCAGGGCACAACGTCAGTCAGATGCATTACGCCAGGAAAGGCATCATCACGCCGGAAATGGAATACATTGCCCTTCGCGAGAACATGAAGCTTCAGGTGGCTCGGGAGGCGGGTCTTTTGACGCAGCAACACGGCGGGCAAAGCTTTGGTGCTGCCATCCCGAAAGAAATTACCGCGGAGTTCGTCCGGGACGAAGTGGCCCGTGGCCGCGCCATCATCCCTGCAAACATCAACCATATTGAACTGGAGCCGATGATTATCGGCCGCAACTTCCTGGTGAAGATCAACGGCAACATCGGTAACAGTGCGCTGGGGTCCTCAATCGAGGAAGAGGTGGAAAAACTGACCTGGGGCATCCGCTGGGGCGCTGATACGGTGATGGACCTGTCTACCGGTAAGCATATTCACGAGACGCGTGAGTGGATCCTGCGTAACAGTCCGGTCCCGATCGGGACGGTTCCGATCTATCAGGCGCTGGAAAAAGTCGGTGGTGTAGCCGAGGACCTGACTTGGGAGATCTTCCGCGACACGCTTATCGAGCAGGCCGAACAGGGCGTGGACTACTTCACCATTCATGCGGGGGTACTGTTGCGCTACGTGCCGCTGACGGCCAAGCGCGTGACCGGTATCGTTTCGCGCGGCGGTTCCATCATGGCCAAGTGGTGTCTGGCGCATCACCAGGAGAACTTCCTGTATACGCATTTCGAAGAAATCTGCGAAATCATGAAGGCTTATGACGTCAGCTTCTCCCTGGGGGATGGCCTGCGGCCTGGCTCTATTGCGGATGCCAATGATGCCGCCCAGTTTGGTGAGCTGGAAACGTTGGGCGAGCTGACCAAGCTGGCCTGGAAGCATGACGTCCAGTGCATGATCGAAGGTCCGGGCCATGTGCCGATGCAGCTGATCAAGGAAAACATGGACAAGCAGCTCGAATGCTGCGACGAGGCGCCGTTCTACACACTTGGCCCCCTGACCACCGACATCGCCCCCGGCTATGACCACATTACTTCTGGTATCGGCGCCGCCATGATCGGTTGGTTCGGCTGTGCCATGTTGTGCTATGTCACGCCCAAGGAACACCTGGGCTTGCCCAACAAGGACGACGTCAAAACCGGCATCATCACTTATAAGATCGCTGCCCACGCCGCTGACCTCGCCAAGGGTCATCCTGGCGCCCAGATCCGAGATAACGCACTAAGCAAGGCACGCTTCGAATTTCGCTGGGAAGACCAGTTCAACCTGGGCCTGGACCCGGACACAGCGCGTGCTTTCCACGACGAGACCCTGCCCAAGGACTCTGCCAAGGTGGCGCACTTCTGCTCGATGTGCGGGCCCAAGTTCTGTTCCATGAAGATCACTCAGGAAGTGCGTGATTACGCCAAGGAGAATGGATTGACCGATGAACAAAGAGCCATCGAAGCCGGGTTTCAGGAGCAGGCAGCACGGTTCAAGGAAGAGGGCAGTGTGATTTACAAGCAGGTTTAACGCGCGGGTCGTTGTTGTGTAGTGCCAAGCCGCGTCCCTGGGCGCGGCTTCTTGTTATGTTCCGGGCGACTCAAAAGCGCGCCTGTCCCCGTTGATTACCCGAGATATCGTTTATCGTGAGTACGACTAGCACCTATTCACCCGACATCGTGGTGCCTGACGCACGCCGTGTATTAGGCGGGCGTGATTTCTTTTCCCTGTGGTTTTCGCTCAGCGTCGGGCTCATGGTGGTTCAGACCGGGGCGCTTCTGGCTCCCGGACTTGGCCTTGCCCAGGGCTGGCTTACGATTCTATGTGGTTCGGTTGCCGGCTCACTGCTCCTGGCCGTTGTTGGGACCATCGGGAGCCGCACCGGCCTTTCAGCCATGTCGGCGCTCAAGCTGAGCCTTGGGCGTTACGGTGCGGTAGTTCCTGCCGTACTGAACATCCTGCAGCTGGTAGGATGGGGCAGCTTCGAGCTGGTGGTTATGAGAGATGCAGCCCTTCTCCTAACGGACCGTTACCTGGGGGCGGGTGGCTGGCTGGCCAATCCGGTCTTCTGGACGCTGACATTCGGCGTACTGGTCACGGTTCTGGCGGTCGCCGGTCCGCTTACCTTCGTTCGCCGCATTCTGCGCCGCTGGGGTATTTGGCTGCTCCTGGCCGCCTGCATTTGGCTGACCTGGAATTTTTTCTCCAAGGCAGATCTGGCTGCGCTGTGGGCGCGTCCTGGTGATGGATCGCTGAATTTTGCAGCCGGATTCGATATCGCTATTGCCATGCCGCTGTCCTGGTTACCACTGATTGCCGACTATGCTCGGTTTGGCCGCGGGCAGGCTGGCGTGTTTGGCGGCACGGCCATTGGTTACTGCCTGGGCAACTTCTGGCTGATGGGACTGGGTGTGGCCTATACCCTGGCTTTCGCTGATGCAAGCCAGACCAATGCTCTGTTACTGGCCCTGGCGGGCGCAGGCGTAGGCATACCCCTGCTGCTGATCCTGCTGGATGAGTCGGAAAATACATTTGCGGCTATTCATTCAGCTGCCGTGTCTTCCGGCATTTTGGTTCGGCTCAAGGTCGAGCATCTGTCACTGGCTTTCGGCGTGCTGTGTACACTCATCGCGTGGCAGGTTGCCCTGGCTGAATACGAGCACTTTCTACTGCTCATCGGGTCGGTATTCGCCCCACTTTTTGGCGTGGTACTGGTCGACCATTTTATCCTTCGTACCCAGCACGCCGATCATGTAGCCATGACGACGCTGCGCTGGGACACCCTCATCGCCTGGGGCTGCGGTGTAGCGATCTATCATCTGCTTGCTGCTTTCTGGCCCGTACTGGGGGCAACCCTGCCGGCGCTGATCCTGGCGGGTCTACTTCAGTTGGTGCTGGGGAGACTGATTGCACGGTAGGAGTCGGTAGCCTGGCGATTCGCATCGCCAGGCTAGCAGGCTTACAGCGCGCGGCGGCCTGGAAAGTATTCAGGGCGCACGATGCCGTTCAGCTTGGGATAGGGAAGCTTGATAAGCGGATGGCCCATGGAGTAGGGCGCAATGCTGGTGACATCATACTTCAGCGTGACGGCACCGAAATCCAGTGCAATGTTGGATGTCTTGACGAAGGGCCATTCTTTCTCGAAGGCACCGTCGTCCTTGAGTCCGTTGGCTATCAGCCATGCCTGGTGGGCGGTTTTGGCTACATCCCAGAAAGCCTGTTCCTGTCCTGGCACCAGGATGTCCTGAAGCGTCAGGACTTTCTTTTGCTGACGATCATAATTGATGATGCTGCGGCCCGGCTGGCCGTGGGCACCGCCTGTGTCCAGATAGGATGACAGCTCGACAATCACCAGCCCGTCATGCTGCTCGCGTATGTTGGCCTGCAGGTAACTGCTCCAGCGCGGCTGCGCATTGCGCAGGAAGTCCTGCTCGTAAGCGTCCAGCGACTGTGCTACCGGGGCTCCCGGTTCCGGTCGGGTTTCCTCAAGCAAGGCTTGCTCGATGATCGCATTAAGGTGTTCATCGTCGAACTTCAGCGTATCGACATTGACGAAGGGGCAGTCAGCATTGGCGCAGCCCGCCGGACGGTGCTCCCACGCCACACGCTTGGGCTTGAGCGGTTCGTTCAGGTCAGGCTTGAAAAAGCTTTGGCAGGCACTCAATAAAACGGCCGTGCTGGCGATAACGAGTAGTTTGGACAGTCGCATGGGGCTCCTTGGTAGGTAGAGGGGCTGTGCTCAGGATGTGCTTCGAGTGCATCCGGTGCAATGAGTTCGGCATCAAACCGTTCAGTCATCCGCATATCTTCCTGTCTTCCGGGCGGTACTGCCAAGGGGCTGCATCCTTCAAGCGGTCACGCTAGGATGGCGCGATTGTCACGACTGAAGTCCGGAGAGGCTTAGATGAGCGAAAACGTAAAGTCAGCCCCAGGCGACTTCGAAATTGAGCGCCGCGAAGAGTGTTTCAAAGGGTTTTATCGCGTAGACCGTCTATATTTACGGCATCGGTTGTTTTCCGGCGAAATGGGTCGCCGGTTGGATCGGGAGCTTTTTGTTCGGCACGATGCGGTCTGCGTACTGCCCTACGATCCCAAGCGGGATAAGGTAGTGCTGGTAGAGCAGTTCAGGGTTGGGGCCATCGATAAAAGTGATAATCCGTGGCTGCTTGAGCCGATAGCCGGGCTGATCGACAAGAGCCATGAGGTGCCCGAAGAGGTCGCTCATCGCGAAGCGCAAGAAGAGGCTGGTCTGGCCTTGCAATCGCTATGGCCCATCTCCACTTACTTCCCCTCTCCAGGTGGCAGTGACGAGCTGGTGCATCTCTTCCTGGCCCGTGTGGACAGCGACGAGGCTGGCGGTGTGCACGGCTTGCCTGAAGAAGGGGAAGATATTCGTGTTCACGTCATGCCTTTCGAGGATGCGCTGGACGCCGTCAAGAATGGAAAAATCAATAACGCAGCGGCAATGATTGCCTTGCAATGGCTGGCGCTCAATCGCGCCGAGGTACGTGGTTTATGGGTTTGAAAGGGCGGGATCGCTACCGAGTTGACTTGCCGGGGCTGCAGGCCACGTGCGAGTCCAACTATCTGCGACTGATGCAGCTTCTTCCCAAGATGCGCGAGGCACTGATTTCCCGTCGTGTGGCGCTTTCGCAGGGAGAAAAGCTGTTGGGCATACTGGCCTTGGAAGTGACCGAGGCGTGTCCATATACAACAACACTGCAGGTCAGCCAGGAGCTTGGGCTTCCCTGGTTGCCTGTGCCCAGGCTTGAAGTGCGTGTTTACCATGATGCACGCATGGCAGAGGTCATCAGCGCGGGGCCGACCCGCCGGTTACAGGCAATCTATCCGTATCCGAACGAGCTGATGAACCATCCTGACGAAAAGACGCAGCTGAATTTGTTTCTAGGCGAATGGTTGAGCCACTGCATGGCATGCGGACACGAGTCCGAACCTGTCCTGCAACGCTGATTACTGCTTTGTCCTCCGGCGCGCGTGTCTCGCCGCCATAGAAACTCCCAGCCACGGATCGATACGCAAATAATGGCTTTGTGCTAGCATTTAATTTGATGCTGCTACCGTCGCCTGCTGCCGTAAAACGACCTTTTGTCGCTGCGTGATGTAATACCTTGTCAAACAGGGGTCGGCATACAGTTCATCGGTTACAAGTGTGAACTGTGCACCATCTGTTAGGTGCGCTTACATGCACTCTCTACACTTTGATTTGTTGTAGACGCCGCGATTCAAGGAGATGGCTTTGGCTACGTCGCCAGATTTCCTCGCTGCACCGCTTGTGGTCCAGCTTACCGATAGTCACCTGTTTTCCTCTCCCGAGGGGCGCCTGTTGGGGTTGGATACCCGCTATAGCCTGGAACAGGTTGTAGAGTGCGTACGAGCCGAGCAGCCGACGATAGACCTGATACTGGCCAGCGGAGACCTGGCACAGGAAAGTACGCCCGAGGCCTACCAGTCCTTCAAGGAGCTTACGGCTTGCCTTGATGCGCCTGCCCGCTGGTTGCCGGGCAACCATGACAAGGTCAAGGTAATGCAAACCTTCTGTGCCGGAACAGACCTCATGGACCCCGTGCTCGATATGGGGCAGTGGCGGCTGATCATGCTGGATTCGACTATTAATGGTGCCGTGCCCGGGCGGTTCGACCAGGAGCAGCTCGAGCTGCTCGAAAAGGCACTGAGCGAAGCACCGGATCGACACGTGCTGGTGTCTTTCCATCACCACCCTGTTCAGGTGGGCTGCCAGTGGATGGAGCCGTTAGGGGTTCTCAATCCTGAGGCGCTTTTTGAAGTGCTGGATCGGTATTCGCAGGTGCGCGTCATTCTCTGGGGCCATATCCATCAGGAATTCGATCAGATACGTAACGGCGTACGCCTGTTGGCATCACCGTCAACAGGGCTGCAGTTTGAGCCGAACAGCATTGATTTCAAAGTGGGCATGCAAGCCCCGGGCTACCGCTGGCTCAGGCTATTACCGGACGGTACGATTGAGACCGGCATCTCGCGGGTAGAAGGTGTGGATTTCAATGTGGATTTCCAGGGCAGTGGTTATTAGCCGATAGGCCTTCAAGAGGAGGCAAAAAAAGGTTAATATAGCACTGGTTATTTATACAGGATTAACCAGTGCCTTCTGTACTGTATATCCACGGCTTCAATAGCTCGTCGGCTTCCCTCAAAGCCCGCCAGCTCCATGCCTGCATGCAGCGGCTCGGCCTGCAGGGGTGCGTTCGCGTGCCTGATCTTCATTATGACCCTGTCATTGCCATGTCTCAGCTTGAGACATCTCTGGCTGCTTTGGACCAGCCTTTACTGGTCGGCAGTTCATTAGGCGGCTACTATGCCACCGTTCTTGCCGAGCGTTATGGCCTGAAGGCCCTACTGGTTAATCCGGCAGTGCGCCCCTGGCGTTTGATCGATGCTTATCGGGGGCCGCAGAAAAACTATTACAGCGGTGAGGAGTGGGTATTGACGGACGCTCACGTTGACGCGCTGGCGGCGCTCGATGTGGGCGCGCCTCAGGATCCTTCCCGCTACCAGGTGTGGCTGCAGACGGCTGACGAGACGCTCGACTATCGCGACGCCCAGGCGCTTTATCAAGGATGTGCATTGCGCATCGAAGCGGGTGGAGACCATGGTTTCCAGAACTTCGCTGAAAAGCTGCCTTCGCTATTGTCCTTTGCCGGTTTCTCGCCTGTCTTGTGGCATGGCATCGATTTTTCGACTTTCAAATAGAGATTATGGCCCAGCAAAACGCCTATACCGCAGAAGCTATCGAGGTCCTGTCCGGACTGGATCCGGTGCGCAAGCGCCCGGGCATGTACACCGACACGACTCGTCCCAATCACCTGGCGCAGGAAGTGATCGACAACAGTGTCGACGAGGCGCTGGCCGGTCATGCCCGTAGTGTGCAGGTCATCCTTCATGAGGATAACTCCCTGGAAGTGCTCGATGACGGCCGTGGTATGCCGGTCGACATCCATCCGGAAGAAGGCGTTTCAGGCGTCGAATTGATTCTGACCAAGCTGCACGCCGGCGGTAAGTTTTCCAACAAGAACTACCAGTTCTCCGGTGGCTTGCACGGGGTGGGTATTTCTGTAGTGAATGCGCTGTCCACCCGTGTCGAGATCAAGGTCAAGCGTGATGGCAGCGAGTATGCCATGGCATTTGCCGATGGCTTCAAGGCGAGTGAGCTGGCCGTAGTGGGCAGTGTCGGCAAGCGCAACACCGGCACCAGCGTTCATTTCTGGCCTGACCCCAAATACTTTGACTCGCCAAAGTTTTCTGTCAGCCGGTTGAAGCATATTCTCAAGGCAAAGGCCGTGCTCTGCCCTGGCCTTGCGGTCAGTTTCGAGGACAAGGCCAGCGGTGAGCGCATCGAGTGGCATTATGAAGATGGCCTGCGCTCCTATCTGGTTGATGCGGTAGGTGACGCCTTACGCCTGCCGGAGGCTCCGTTCTTCGGCAGCCTGGCGTCAGACAAGGAAGCCGTCGATTGGGCGCTTTTGTGGCTGCCCGAAGGCGGCGAGTCGGTTCAGGAAAGCTACGTCAACCTGATTCCTACAGCCCAGGGCGGAACGCACGTCAATGGTCTGCGTCAGGGGCTGCTCGACGCCATTCGTGAGTTCTGCGAGTTTCGCAATCTTTTGCCGCGTGGTCTCAAGCTTGCGCCCGAGGATATCTGGGAGCGCATCGCCTTCGTCCTGTCGATGAAGATGCAGGAGCCTCAGTTCTCTGGTCAGACCAAGGAGCGTCTCTCCTCGCGTGAGGCTTCGGCGTTCGTCTCGGGCGTCGTTAAGGATGCCTTCAGCCTTTGGCTCAATGCCAATCCGGAGCTGGGTCTGCAAGTCGCTGAGCTGGCCATTAATAATGCCGGGCGTCGTCTGAAGGCTGGCAAGAAGGTTGAGCGTAAGAAGATCACTCAAGGCCCCGCACTGCCCGGTAAGCTCGCGGACTGCGTAGGGCAGGAGCCGCTGCGCTGTGAGCTGTTCCTGGTTGAAGGGGACTCAGCAGGCGGTAGCGCCAAGCAGGCTCGCAATAAGGAGTTTCAGGCGATCATGCCGTTGCGCGGCAAGATCCTGAACACCTGGGAAGTCGACGGTGGTGAGGTTCTGGGTAGCCAGGAGGTTCATGACATCGCGGTTGCGATTGGCGTGGACCCCGGTGCTGCGGACCTTTCCCAGCTACGGTACGGTAAAATCTGCATCCTGGCGGATGCCGACTCTGACGGTCTGCATATCGCCACGCTGCTGTGTGCACTGTTTGTGCGCCACTTCCGACCGTTGGTGGAGGCCGGGCATGTCTATGTCGCCATGCCTCCCCTGTATCGGATTGACCTGGGTAAGGAGGTCTACTATGCGCTGGATGAGGCCGAGCGAGACGGTATCCTTGATCGCCTTGCGGCCGAGAAGAAGCGTGGCAAGCCACAGGTGACCCGATTCAAGGGACTGGGTGAGATGAACCCGCTTCAGTTGCGTGAGACCACGATGGATCCCAATACGCGACGGCTGGTGCAGCTTACCCTCGAGGACACCCCTGGGACGCTCGAAATCATGGATATGCTGTTGGCAAAAAAACGCTCTGGGGATCGCAAAAGCTGGCTGGAGAGCAAGGGGAACCTGGCTGAGGTGCTTGTTTGAGTAAGCATTGGCGCCTGTGGGCTCTATTAATACTGCTAGGTCTCGGTTTGCAGCAGGCCAGGGCAGCGGAAGAGCTGCGCCTGGAAGCAGAATATCCTGTGGAAGGGATGCGAGGCGGCAATCTGTCCGGTCTGGCACTGTGCAAGGGTGAATTCTGGACGGTATCGGATCGCGACGATGACCAATATTATCGTCTGGACTCGAGCGGCGAGATCTGGAAGGCCGAAGCTCATCCGATTTCGGCGGGCCCTCCGCCTTCAGCAGGGCTGCCTTGGAACCTTCGCCTGTTTGTCCGCCTAGCGGAGTACAAGCGAGGCGGGACGGTCGATCTTGAGGGCATCACCTGTGATGAGGCGGGTAACCGTTATCTGGTCAGCGAAGGATACGCGGCAGTATTGCTCGATCCTGTGCAGGGTGGTCAGTCCTGGCTGAAGCTGCCTTGGAACCTGATGTCACAGGCAAACCGTCATGGTCTTCTTACACACTTCAATTCCATTTATGAAGGTGTCTCTGTAAGCCCGGATGGCCAGCAGATCTGGCTGGCAGCAGAGCGGCAGCGCCGCGGAATCCTGACGCTGTTCAAGCAGGGCGATAAGTGGGTCTGCCATGGTAGCTGCGTCATGTTTGCCGAGGGGGGGACCACACCGATTCCGCCTGCGTTGGGTAAGCGCGGCCCGTTACCTGTCGACTTTTCCGACATGGTCTATTACCACGGAAAGCTCTTTACCCTGGAGCGTGCGGCTCATCAACTCTGTCGTCGTAGCGCTGAGTCGGGTATTGCCGAACGCTGTTGGTCATTCGCTAAAACACTGCTGGCCCCTGTTCGGCATTACCGGCAGAACTGGGGATTGGCCGAGGCGCTATGGATAGACGAGCGAGGCGCCTGGATTGGCCTGGATACCGGTGATCTGGCGCGCGAGGATGGTGACAAGCGGCCTTACGTTCTGCATTACGCTGCACCCGCCGCGGGCTGGGACGCACCGTGAGTCATCAGACGGCAGGCCAGCGTGCCGGACGCGTCATGCTCTTTCTTGCGTGGGGGGCAGGGCTATGGCTCTTGGCGCACTGGTTTGGCGGCCTTGAGCTGCAGCGGCAGAACCCTAATCAGGTGCCTGTTTCCCAGCACGGCGATGGCTATATCGAGGTTAGTCTGGCCGGTAATGGTGCAGGACACTTTCTGGCCAACGGATCGCTGAATGGCAAGGACGTCACCTTTGTAGTCGATACGGGCGCAACTGATGTTGCCCTGTCAGCTGAGCTGGCGGCCACGCTGAAACTGCCCCATGGCGGCCCTGTTCTGTTGAGCACAGCCAATGGTCGGGCCGAAGGCTGGCGTACCCGTATCAATGAGCTTCGATTGGGCGATATCGTGCTGCACGACGTACGTGCGCTGGTTGCGCCCAATATCGATGGTGATCAGGTGCTGCTTGGTATGAGCGCCCTGCGCCAACTTGAATTCACCCAGCGCGGCGGCACCTTGCTGCTGCGCCAGTATACGAAACAAGAGTAAACCGCATGAGCGACTCTCTCGATCTGAGTATGGACGGTGTAGAACGCCGTTCGCTGGCCGATTTTACCGAGCAGGCGTACCTGAATTATTCCATGTACGTCATCATGGACCGAGCCCTTCCTCATATCGGCGACGGTTTGAAGCCTGTGCAGCGGCGCATCATTTATGCGATGAGCGAGCTTGGCCTGAGCGCCGATGCCAAGCACAAAAAGTCAGCCCGTACCGTAGGTGATGTGCTGGGTAAGTACCATCCGCATGGCGACAGTGCCTGCTACGAGGCCATGGTGCTCATGGCGCAGCCATTCTCCTACCGGTATCCACTGGTTGATGGCCAAGGCAACTGGGGCGCCCCTGACGATCCCAAGTCGTTTGCCGCCATGCGTTATACCGAGGCGCGGCTGTCCCGCTATTCCGAAGTCCTGCTGACTGAGCTGGGGCAGGGTACTGTGGATTGGGTGCCCAATTTCGACGGCACCATGGATGAGCCCGCGGTATTGCCTGCTCGGCTGCCCAATCTGTTGCTCAACGGCACGACCGGTATCGCCGTAGGGATGGCTACCGATATTCCTCCCCATAACCTTCGGGAAGTCGCCGCCGCGTGTATCCGTCTGCTGGATGAGCCGCAGTCAACGGTTAATCAGTTGACCGAGCATGTACCAGGTCCGGATTTTCCGACCGAGGCAGAGATCGTCACCCCACGTGCGGATCTTCTGAAGCTTTACGAGACAGGTCGCGGCTCCGTACGCATGCGTGCCGTATACCGCAAGGAAGATGGCGAGGTTGTCATCACAGCGCTGCCGCATCAGGTGTCGGGCGCCAAGGTGCTGGAGCAGATCGCTGCCCAGATGCAAGCCAAAAAGTTGCCGATGGTCGCTGACCTGCGTGACGAATCCGACCATGAAAACCCGACCCGTATTGTTGTGGTGCCACGCTCCAATCGGGTCGACCTCGACGAGCTGATGCAGCATCTGTTTGCCACAACCGATCTGGAGTCCAGCTATCGCGTAAACCTCAACGTGATCGGGTTGGATGGCAAGCCGCAGGTCAAGAACCTTCGGCAGGTATTGGGTGAGTGGTTGACGTACCGTATCGGCACTGTACGCCGTCGCCTGCAGTTCCGTCTGGACAAGGTCGAGCGCCGCTTGCATCTGCTCGAAGGTTTGATGATCGCCTTCCTCAATCTGGACGAAGTGATTCATATCATCCGTACCGAGGAGCAGCCCAAGGCTGTGCTGATGGCTCGTTTCGGGTTGAGCGAGACCCAGGCTGACTACATCCTCGATACCCGGCTGCGTCAGCTGGCGCGCCTGGAGGAAATGAAGATCAAGAGCGAGCAGGACGAACTCCTCAAAGAGCAGAAGCGACTTCAAGGGCTATTGGGCAGCGACAAGAAGCTACGCAAGCTGGTGCGCGATGAGCTGATCCAGGATGCCGAGGCGTATGGCGATGAGCGGCGTTCGCCGATTGTCGAGCGTGCGGAAGCGCGCGCGTTGTCTGAAACCGAACTTATGCCTACTGAGCCGGTAACGGTTGTCCTGTCTGAAAAGGGATGGGTTCGCAGCGCCAAAGGGCACGACATCGATGCCACCGGCCTTTCCTACAAGGCGGGAGATGGATTCAAGGCCGCGGCGCCAGGGCGATCCAATCAGTTTGCCGTCTTTATCGACTCCACGGGGCGAAGCTATTCACTGGCTGCACATTCGCTGCCTTCTGCGCGGGGACAAGGTGAGCCCTTGACGGGGCGTCTTACGCCGCCGCCGGGCGCTACGTTCGAAACGGTACTTCTGCCGGATGACGGGCAGCTGTATGTCATGGCATCCGATGCGGGATATGGGTTCGTTGTCAAAGGTGAAGATCTGCAGGCCAAGAACAAGGCGGGCAAGGCCTTGATTAACTTGCCGGCGGGGGCGCAGGTCATGGTGCCTAAGGTGGTTCGCAATGCTGAGCAGGATCTGCTTGCAGCAGTTACGACTGAAGGGCGCCTGCTGGTCTTCAATGTGTCTGATCTGCCTCAGCTGGCCAAGGGTAAAGGCAACAAGATCATTGGGATTCCCGGTGATAAGGTTGCCAGTCGTGAAGAGTACATGGTGGGCTTTGCCATCGTACCGCCAGGTGGTCAGCTGGTGTTGCAGGCAGGCAAGCGGACCCTGTCCCTCAAGGGCGATGACCTTGAGCATTACAGAGGTGAGCGCGGGCGTCGCGGCAACAAACTGCCACGCGGTTTCCAGCGTGTTGATGCCTTGGATGTCGAGATTTGATCGGATTGGCTGGAAGACGGCGTAAAATTCTAGGATGATTCGCCGTCTGTTTTCGTCCGACGTAATCGGTTTCAGCCAGGACGTGGCTCGACAGTAGGTACTCAATGAAGCGAACGTGTTTGATGGCATTGCTTGCAGCTACCATGACCTTGAGTCTGGGCGGCTGCGCTAGCCTATATCCGGCTCATTATTATCAGCTGGACAGCGGGACGGCTTCGGTTCCCAAGACCAAGGCCGGCACCGCCGTGCAAATTCGCAGCCTGAACATTGCCAATTATCTGCAGCACGGCACCTTGCTGCAGCGGCACCCCGATGGTTCCTTATCGGACAGCAAGGCGCGCTGGGCAGGCTCTCTCACTGATGATATGCAGCATGTACTGCTCCGTCAGATGGCATGGCGTCTCAACAGTAACAGGGTCGTGATAGGGGATGCCCCCGAAGGGTACAAACCTGAGATCATGGTTGAACTGGAGATTTCTCGCCTGGACTCCGGCCCGAAGCAGTCTGCTGTCCTTGATGCACGCTGGCACCTGCTGGATAGTAATGAAAAGCTCAGGGGCAGTCGGATGGTTCACCTTGAGGAGAACCACAACGGAACCGAAGCAGATCAGGTCAGAGCCCAGAGCCTTCTGTTGCAGCAGCTGGCCAAGCAGCTATCCGGTGCGGTCACTGCGGCTGAGCAGGCTTCCAGGAAGGCCGCCAAGTCATCTTCCAGGCAGTCCAGGACACAAGTGGCTCAAGACGTTGATGCACCCGCGAAGCTTCCCAAGATCATTCCCATTCGTACGGGTGCGGAAGTTTATCGCTTCTAAATGTGACGTTTTTCGGGTCCGCCATTGCACGTGGCGGACTTAAAGGCGTCAATAGGCAATCCTGACGATAGATCGAGATGCCTTATGAAGCTTCCCTTGTTTCCCCTGTCGACCACGCTTTTTCCAGGCTGCCCCTTGGATCTGCAGCTGTTCGAGCCTCGCTACCTCGACATGATCAGTCGCTGTCTCAAGCAGAACATCGGTTTTGGTGTGGTGACTATCCTTGAAGGAGAGGAAGTGGGTGCTGCACCAACCCGTCTTGGAGGCTTCGGTTGTGAAGCGGTGGTCAGGGACTGGCAGCAGCAGTCCAATGGGTTGCTGGGCGTCAGGGTCGAGGGTGTACGGCGGTTTCGACTGTTGGATACCGAAGTTCAGGATGATCAGCTGACTATGGGTACGGTTGAATGGCTGGACGAGCCGGCCGAGCGCCCTTTGAGCGATCAGCATGATGACTTGGCGGCCCTGTTGCAGGCATTGGCCGAGCATCCTATGGTGGCTGCGCTGGACCTGGATGGGACGGCCAGTGGGCAGCGCGAATTGGGTTACCGGCTTGGATATCTGCTGCCTTTTACGCCTGATCAGAAAAACGAGCTGCTTTCGCTCGACGATCCAGGTGAGCGCCTGGATCGCCTTCATGAACTGCTGTCCAGCCTGCAGGAGTGAGGTGGGCTATTATGTAGCAGGCATATAGCGTTCTATGGCAACCGGCAAGGCCCAGGCGGCTGCAAAGGTGAAGACCGCAAGTATGATTGGAATGAATATCCACCAGAAGCGAAGCGTCAGCGGCTGAAGCCTTGCCTGCCGTTGCATGACAGCCAGACTCAGAGCGCAGAAACTGCCCGCCAACAGTGCTCCTGCCAGGACATCGGTGGGCCAATGCACGCCCAGGTAGACACGCGTTGTGGCAATCGTGAGAGCGGGCAGGGCGGCTACGGCTAGCCATGTCAGTCTCACTCGCGGGGATTGGCCGCGCGAGACAAGAATACCCAGGGTCAGGAAGAAGGCAAACGATGCCGAGCTATGTCCGCTAGGCAAACTATAGGTTGTCAGTGGTTCGGCCAGGATGTCTGGACGCGCTCGCGCCAGCAGGTTTTTCAATGTGCCGTTGGCTACCGCCGTTCCCAGCAATGAGCCCAGGGAAAAGAACATACCGCGCCACTGGCGCATCGCTCCCAGCAGCACGATCAGAATGATTGCCACGACCAATTGGGTTCGGAAGTCGCCCAGGCGGGTAATGATTACCGCAACACTGTTCAGGTAGGGCTGCCGGTGCTCCTGAACGAGGGTCATGATGCCTTCATCCAGCGAACGCAAATGCTGCCAGCCCAGTAACAAGGCAAGCAGAAGCACAAAGGTCAGCACAGCAATCATGAAGGTCGAGCCGCTGCGCTCGCGCAAGGTGGCATGCATGATGAATACAAGCAAAACGGCTGCACTGCCGGCTATGATTCCGGCTTGGGGCCAGAAGTCAGGCGGCAGAGGAAGGCGAAAGGCCGCACCGGTCATCCAGCCCGGGAGCAGGTATACAATCGACCAGCCTGCCGCGGCGATGAGGCTGACGACCGTAAAGCGGATGACAGGCATGTCCAGCATTCCGGCAATCATGGGCAGCATGGGCCTCAGCGGCCCAATGAAGCGGCCTATCAACAAGCTGGTAATGCCGTTGCGCTGGAAAAAGGTCTCTGCTGACGAAATCCATTCTGGATGAGTGCGCAGCCCGGGAAGGCTCCGGATATTCTGATGGAATCGTCTGCCCAGATAATACGAGGCGGCATCCCCCAGCAGACCACCCAGGTAGCCCAGGATAAGAGTCTCGCTAAGACCCAGCACACCGCTGCCTGCCAGTACGCTGATGCCAAACAGTGCAAAGGTGCCAGGCACTAGTAGGCCTGCCAGTGCGAGGCATTCGAGAAAGGCCGTAATGAATACGGCAGCTCCCAACCAATGGGGATGCGCACTTAACCAGGCATTCAGGTCGGCAAGAAAAGCTGTCATGAGAGAGAGGGTAGGTCCTTTGCTATAACGCGTTTTCGACTAATCTGGCGATGGGCGGTTCAGTAGGCGTTATGTGGAATAGGAACCGGTTCGCCGTCTCGATAATACCCAGGCGCTTCCGTTTCGGGTCCAGAGCTGAAGCGTTAAAGCTTTTCAATCTATGACGGCTGCATGTCATGACTGTCCGTCTTGGGTTTACCCCGGTATAATTGTTTAATTTTCAGCCAAACTCATTTCTGCCATGACCGAGTCCGTGCACGACTATATGACCCGCTTGGGCCGTGCGGCCCGTGAAGCTTCGCGCCTTTTGGCCAGAGCTTCGACTGCACAGAAGAACAAGGCGCTTCTATCTGTTGCAGATGCGCTGGATCGTGCGCGACCGTTACTGGTTGAGGCCAATGAGAGAGATCTGGCTGCAGGTCGCGTAGCAGGACTCGACTCAGCACTGCTGGATCGTCTGGCGCTAACCCCAGCGCGTATCGATGGCATGATCGCTGGATTACGTCAGGTCGCAGCTCTGCCGGATCCTGTGGGTGCTATCCGTGATATGAGCTATCGCCCTTCAGGTATCCAGATCGGTAAGATGCGTGTCCCGTTGGGTGTCATTGGCATCATTTATGAGTCACGTCCTAATGTGACCATCGATGCGGCCAGCCTGTGTCTGAAGTCCGGTAACGCCACAATTCTGCGAGGTGGCTCCGAAGCCATTCACTCCAATCGAGCCATTGCGCTGTGCATCCAGGAAGGGCTTGCTTCGGCAGGACTGCCAGCAGCAGCGGTTCAGGTTGTCGAAACAACGGATCGTGCTGCGGTTGGTGCCCTGATCACCATGCCCGAATATGTAGATGTGATCGTTCCCCGGGGCGGTAAAGGGCTGATCGAGCGAATCAGTCAGGATGCTCGGGTTCCTGTAATCAAGCACCTGGATGGTATCTGCCACGTTTATGTGGACGAGCATGCCGATGTGGAAAAGGCGCATCGCATTGCACTCAATGCCAAGTGCTATCGCTATGGTATCTGCGGGGCGATGGAAACCCTTCTGGTGCAAGCCGCAGTTGCCAATGCCTTTTTGCCGAACATGGCTGCCTCGTTGCGGGAAAAGGGCGTGGAACTCAGAGGATGTGAGCGCACACGTGATATCATCGATGCCGTTCCTGCCCATGATGCGGACTGGAGTACTGAATATCTGGCTCCTGTACTGTCAATCAAGGTAGTAGCCGACATCGAAGAGGCTATTACACATATCAACCATTATGGCTCGCATCACACCGATTCCATTGTAACGGAGCACTTGGGTCGTTCGCGGCAGTTCCTGGCGGAAGTGGATTCAAGTTCCGTGATGGTCAATGCGCCCACATGTTTTGCCGACGGGTTTGAATATGGACTCGGCGCAGAAATCGGAATTTCGACCGACAAGCTGCATGCCCGTGGACCGGTAGGGCTGGAAGGTCTTACCAGCGAAAAGTATATCGTCCTTGGTGACGGGCAAGTTCGTTCTTGATGGTCACACGTATCGGATTGTTCGGCGGCACTTTCGATCCGATTCACATCGGCCATTTGCGCAGTGCGCTGGAAGTGGCCGAACAGCTAGGGCTCGATGAGTTGCGGCTGATTCCCGGGGCGCGTCCACCTCATCGTAACGCTCCGCAGGTTTCGGCTCAGCAGCGGTTGGAAATGGTCAGGTTGGCCGTTGAAGGTGTCGAGTATTTGCGTGTGGATGATATTGAGTTTCGACGTGAACGCCCCTCCTATACGATCGAAACGCTTGAAGCGCTGCGCCGGGATATGGGGCCACATGTGCAGCTTTTATTGATGTTGGGCTGGGACGCCTTCTGTGGATTGCCAGGATGGCATCGATGGACTGAACTCCTGGATCATTGCCACATTCTGGTCCTGCAGCGTCCCGATGCGGACAGCGAGCCACCCCAGGCACTCTGTGATCTGATCGCTGCGCGTACGCAGTCCGATCCTCAGGCGCTTTCCGGGCCAGCGGGGCAGATCACCTACATCTGGCAGACGCCTCTGGCGGTATCTGCCACTCAAATACGGGGCCTGCTTGCTGCAGGAAAGTCGGTACGTTTCCTCGTGCCGGACGCGGTAATGAACTATATCGAAACGCACGGCCTGTACCGTGCTACGACTTGAATATGAGGTTTATACGTAGTTATGCAAAGTGAACAACTCGTTCAGCTCGCGGTTGACGCGCTGGAAGACATGAAAGCCCAAGACATTACCGTGCTGGATGTGCGCGACAAGACCAGCGTCACAGATGTCATGGTTATTGCCAGCGGCACCTCGAGCCGTCATGTGAAATCACTGGCGGATAACGTTGTGGAAAAGGTCAAGAAGAACGGCGTCCAGCCCTTGGGTAGTGAAGGGTTGGAAGCAGGTGAGTGGGCACTGCTGGATCTGGGTGACGTTGTGGTGCACGTCATGTTGCCGGCTACCCGTGAATTTTATGATCTGGAGCGCCTCTGGCGCGGTGCAGAGCAAAGTCGCGCAGCCCATGGCGAGTAAGTGATACCGTGCGTGTGCGATTGATTGCTGTCGGCTCGCGCATGCCGCGTTGGGTCGAAGAAGGCTGGCAAGAGTACGTCAAGCGTCTCCCGCCTGAACTGCCTCTGGAACTGGTGGAAATTCCACTTAATACCCGAGGCAAGAATGCTGATGTGGCCAGACTTATCCGCCAGGAAGGTGAAGCCATGTTGGCAAAGGTTCAGCCTGGAGAGCGTATAGTAACGCTGGAGGTGGGCGGTCGACCGTGGAGCACGGAGCAACTGGCCGAAACACTTTCCCGCTGGCGACTTGATGCCCGTAACGTCAATCTCATGGTCGGTGGCCCGGAAGGGCTCGCGCCGGAGGTCATGGCGCGTAGTGAGCAGCGTTGGTCATTGTCACCCTTGACCTTGCCTCACCCGCTTGTACGTATTCTGGTCGGCGAGCAGATTTATCGAGCCTGGACGCTTTTGGCTGGGCACCCTTACCACAAGTAATCTCGTTTCCACTCGTCGATGCCGCAACCGATTCGTCTCAAGGACCACGAAAAAGACGCTCGCCAGGTCCGTTCGCGCGTGTTCATCGGCATGGCCGTGATTGCGTTTTTGTCGTGCCTGCTGGTAGCGCGTATGTACTACCTGCAGGTTATGCAGTACGACTATCACTCTACGCTTTCTGAAAACAACCGCGTGCATGTTCAGCCGATTCCGCCGACGCGGGGGCTGATCTATGACCGAAACGGGGTCATTCTGGCGGATAACAGACCCAGCTTTAGCCTGACCGTGACACGTGAGCGGGCAGGTGAATGGAAGAAGACCCTCGACACGGTTGTTGAGGTGCTGGGGCTGCAACCCGAGGACAAGGAGCTTTTCGAAAAGCGAATGAAGCAGGGGCGGCGGCCTTTCGAGCCGGTTCCCATCCTGTTTGAGCTGACTGAAGACCAGATTGCCCGTATTGCAGTCAACCAGTTCAGATTGCCGGGCGTCGATGTCGCTGCCCAATTGGTACGGCATTATCCTCTGGGTGAGCACTTTGCGCATTCGGTTGGATATGTCGGCCGTATCAACGAGCAAGAGCTGAAAAAGCTGGATCCGGTCAACTACAGCGGTACCCACCATATCGGCAAGACCGGCATCGAACGGTTCTATGAAAGCGAGCTTCATGGACAAGTAGGGTATGAAGAAGTCGAAACCAATGCGCGGGGGCGCGTGCTGCGTGTTCTGAATCGTACCGATCCAAAGCCTGGAAAGGATATCGTTCTGACGCTGGATGCCAACCTGCAGGCCGCTGCGGAGAAGGCTCTGGGAGGACGACGTGGAGCCATAGTCGCTATCCAGCCACGTACTGGGGAAGTGCTGGCCATGGTCAGTCAGCCCAGCTATGACCCCAATCTGTTCGTGGCCGGCATCAGTTTCAAGGACTATGCAGAGCTTCGCGACTCCATTGACCGGCCACTGTATAACCGTGTCTTGCGCGGTTTATACCCGCCAGGCTCCACCATCAAGCCTGCTGTAGCACTGTCTGGGTTGGATGCCGGTGTGGTGACACCCAGTACCCGGGTATTTGACCCGGGCTATTACCAGCTGCCCAATTACGATCACAAATATCGCAACTGGAACCACAGTGGTGATGGATGGGTGGATCTCGAAACCGCCATCATGCGTTCCAATGACACCTATTTCTATGATCTTGCCCACAAGATCGGCATTGATCGGCTGCATGATTACCTGAGCCGTTTTGGCGTTGGGCAGCGGGTCTCGCTGGATATGTTCGAGGAGGCCTCGGGCCTGATGCCCTCTCGGGAGTGGAAACGTGTCACGCGCCGTCAGGTGTGGTTCCCCGGTGAGACACTGATCCTGGGAATTGGCCAGGGCTATATGCAGACAACGCCTTTGCAATTGGCTCAGGTCACCAGCCTCATTGCCACCCACGGTAAGTGGATTCGCCCGCATTTGGCCAAAACCATTGAGAATCAAAAGCCCGTTGATCCAAACCCGATGCCGGATATCCTGCTCAAGGACCCTGCGAACTGGGAGCGCGTCACTCAGGGCATGGAGGCGGTAGTTCATGCCGCACGTGGTACAGCGCACAAGATGGGCGCTACTGCCGCTTACAGAATTGCAGGCAAGAGCGGTACTGCACAGGTGGTCGCGATTCGCCAGAACGAGCGTTACAACTCCGCCGCGCTCAAGGAACGCCACCGTGACCATGCGCTGTTCGTAGGGTTTGCACCAGCTGACAACCCACAGATAGCCATCTCCGTTATGGTTGAAAACGGAGAATCGGGCAGCGGGATTGCTGCTCCCGTACTTAAGGAAGTGGCTGATGCCTGGCTGCTGGATGAAAACGGTAAGCTCAAGGCTGAATACGCCAGACCGGTTGTTGCGGAGTCAACCAAGCCATGAACACTAACTTCGACCGGACGATACCCGAAGGCGACGTCATGCGCCGCCGCTCCACCCTGCTGCAGCGGATGCACATTGATGGCCCATTGCTGTTGATATTGCTCATGCTCGGGGCTGTCGGCCTGTTTGTACTCTACTCAGCAAGCGGTAAAAGCTGGGACTTAGTGATCAAACAGGGCACATCGTTCGGGCTGGGTCTGGTGGCCATGATCGTGATTGCACAATTCGAGCCCCGCTTCATGGCTCGCTGGGTGCCGTTGGGTTATCTCATTGGGGTGGCACTACTGGTGGTCGTGGATGTCATGGGCCATAACGCCATGGGGGCTACCCGCTGGATCAATATTCCGGGAGTCATACGTTTTCAGCCATCCGAATTCATGAAGCTGCTCATGCCCATGATGGTGGCCTGGTATCTGTCCAAGCGCAGCCTTCCCCCTAGCTTCAAGCATATTGTTGTCAGCCTGATCACAATCGGCATCCCCTTTGTGTTGATCCTTGATCAACCGGACCTTGGGACCGCCATGCTCATTCTCGCTTCGGGTGGCTTCGTCCTGTTCGTCGGAGGTATGCAATGGCGCTGGCTTATCGGTGCAGTGGCGGCGGCGGCACCGGTTGCGGTAGCCATGTGGTTTTTCGTCATGCACGATTATCAGAAGCGGCGAGTACTAACGTTTCTGGATCCTGAAATGGACCCCCTAGGGTCTGGATGGAACATCATTCAGTCGAAAGCGGCCATTGGATCAGGTGGCGTATTTGGCAAAGGTTGGCTTCTGGGAACGCAATCTCATCTGGATTTTTTGCCCGAAAGCCATACGGACTTTATCATTGCCGTCCTCGGAGAAGAGTTTGGCATGGTCGGCGTATGTCTGCTGCTGTGCTTGTATCTGCTGCTGATAGGGCGAGGGCTGACGATTACCATCCAGGCGCAAACATTGTTTGGCAAGCTATTGGCTGGTAGCGTGACGATGACATTTTTCGTTTATGTCTTCATCAATATTGGCATGGTCAGCGGTTTGCTGCCCGTGGTTGGGGTGCCGTTACCGTTTATCAGCTATGGCGGTACGTCCGTTGTGACGTTGCTGTGCGGTTTTGGAGTTTTGATGGCGATCCACACACATCGGAAGTGGATCGCCCAATCGTGATTTAAGTGAAGGACGCAATGCTGACACCGTTTGGATGGATGGGCCGCTGCCTTCAGTGCTTCGGTCTGCTGGGAGCGATAGGGATTACGGGCGCCGCAACGGCCGGCGACTATGATGATTCGCCTCAGGTTGCCAGCTTCATCAACGAGATGACGCGCAACTATGGCTTTGCCGGACAGCAGTTAAAGGAGTTGTTCGGTGAAGTCGAGCGCAAGCAGAGTATTCTCGACGCCATTTCTCGTCCTGCGGAGCGAGTAAAGCCCTGGAGCGAGTACCGCCCTATCTTCGTAACCGACAAGCGCATCGATCAGGGCGTCACGTTCTGGAACGAAAATGCCGAGTCGCTGGCGAAGGCTGAGCGGGAATATGGCGTTCCGCCTCAATTCATCGTTGCCATCATTGGCGTCGAAACCTTCTATGGTAGAAACAAGGGCAACTACCGGGTGCTGGATGCGCTGTCGACGCTGGCCTTTGATTACCCTCAGCGAGCGCCATTCTTCAGAGATCAGCTGCGTGAATTCCTGCTTTTGAGTCGTGAGCAACAGTTCGATCCGCTCAGCTTGACCGGCTCCTATGCCGGTGCCATGGGCCTTCCGCAGTTCATGCCAGGCAGTTTCCGTGCCTACGCTGTAGATTTCGATAACAGTGGCCATATCGATATCTGGAACGACAAGGCCGACGCCATTGGCAGCGTCGCCAGCTATTTCAAACGCCACGGCTGGACTGCGGGTGGCAACGTGGCGGTGCGCGCTCAGGTACGTGGCGATAAAGTGGAACAGGGTGTCGTTCAGGGTATCGAACCGGTTAAAAGCGTGGCAGAGTTGCGTGCGCTGGGCTGGAATCCATCCGAGCCGTTAAGGGATGACCTGCGTGTCACCTCATTCCGGCTGGACGGTGATGCAGGTCCTGAATACTGGATGGGACTGCCCAATTTCTATGCAATCACACGCTACAACCGTAGCGTCATGTATGCCATGGCTGTAAATCAGCTGGCGGAGGCTATTGCTGAGCGTCATACGCATGGGGCGTCGCAATGAGTTATTTTAATCGCGGTTTGACCGCCGCAACTTGTCTTGCCCTGGCAGGGCTAGTGGCAAGTTGCTCAAGCCCATCCCCAAAAAGTCCGACCACCTATGGGGCCAATGCAAGTGCTGGTAGTTACTCACGCCCGCATAAGGACGGTGCTCCTTGGTGGGATGTGGATGTTTCACGTATTCCTGATGCCGTTCCGATGCCCAACTACGGGCTTATCAAGAACAACCCCTACACGGTGCTGGGCAAGACCTATTTCCCGCTGAACGATGCTACGAGCTATCGTGTCACCGGGACTGCTTCCTGGTATGGCACCAAGTTTCATGGTCAGGCCACGGCGAACGGCGAGACCTATGACCTCTATGGCATGACTGCCGCTCACAAGACCCTGCCGCTACCCAGCTACGTTCGTGTAACCAACCTGGATAATGGCAAAAGCGTCATCGTTCGGGTCAATGATCGTGGTCCGTTCTATTCAGATCGTGTGATTGACCTGTCTTTTGCTGCTGCCAAGAAGCTTGGTTACGCCGAGACAGGAACGGCCCATGTGCGTGTCGAGGGTATCGATCCGGCACAATGGTGGGCTCAGCAAGGCCGACCGATGCCAATGGTGCTGGCGCAGCCGCAACGTGCGCCTGCCGCTCCGACACCTGTAAAACCACAGACAGTGGCTACGGTTGAAACCTATAATCCGCCTCCGCAACAGCATGCCGCGCCGGTTGTGCCGCTTGAGATCGACTCAAAAAAAAACGCTTCTGCACAAGCCGGTGGGCTGTATCTCCAGGTGGGCGCCTTCGCCAACCCGGACGCTGCGGAGCTCCTGAAGGACAAACTCAGCGAGCTGACAGCTGCCCCGGTCTTTATCAGCTCGGTCGTGCGCAACCAGCAGACTCTGCACCGCGTGAGACTCGGGCCGATCGGCACGCAGGGTGAGGCCAGTCAGCTGCAAAATACCGTGCGTCTTGCCAATCTGGGGCAAGCCTCGCTGGTACGTCCGGATTAGGAGCAAGGACGCTCTGTGTATATGCCCTCTGGGCTTGTTTAATTAGTCTGCTTAACCATTAGAGAGTCGGATGAACATCACCACCTTAGCTCAACGCGTCTTTTTGCTCGTTCTGCTCATCGCTGCGCCAGCCGCCTGGGCGGCCGAGCCGATGATTCCTTCGCCCCCGCAGCTTGCTGCCAAGTCCTGGGTTCTCATGGATGCGAGCAGTGGCCAGATCATCACGGAATATAATTCCGACCAGCGCCTGCCTCCAGCCAGTCTGACCAAGTTGATGACTGCCTACATCGCGACCTTAGAGATCCAGCGTGGCCGTATCAAGGAAAGCGATATGGTCAATGTGAGCGAGCATGCCTGGCGTACCGGTGGTTCCCGGATGTTCATTCAGGTGGGCAACCAGGTTTCGGTTAGCGATTTGCTCCACGGCATCATCATTCAATCAGGCAACGACGCGAGCGTGGCCATGTCTGAGCATATTGCTGGCAGTGAAGACGCGTTCGCCGACATGATGAATACCACGGCGCAGCGTCTGGGTATGAGCAATACCCATTACATGAATGCTACGGGTCTGCCTAACCCGGACCATTACTCTTCTGCCCATGACATTGCCAAACTGTCTCGTGCAATCATCTATGAAGAGCCGACTCACTATGCCATTTACTCTCAGAAGGAGTTCTTCTGGAATAACATCAAGCAGCCTAACCGCAATCTGCTGCTATGGCGTGACAAGACCGTTGACGGTCTGAAGACCGGCCACACTGATGAAGCAGGCTATTGCCTGGCCGCCTCTGCTGTCCGTGACGGTATGCGCTTGATCGCGGTGGTATTCGGTACGAACAGTGAGCAGGCCCGTGCAGCCGAAACCCAGAAGCTTCTAACCTATGGTTTCCGCTTCTTCGAAACCCAGTCCTTCTACAAGAAGGGTGTAGAGCTTGCGCGTGCGCCGGTCTGGAAAGGCACCGAGCATGAGGTTTCTGCTGGTCTGGCAGACGATCTGACCATGACGCTGCCCCGCGGTCAGCTGAAAAAGCTGAAAGCTGAAATTGTTATGAACCCACAGATCACTGCACCGATCGCCAAGGGTCAGCCTATCGGCAAGGTGGAAGTGAAGCTGGATGACAAAGTCATGCACACTGCTGACCTGGTAGCCTTGCAGCCGGTCGAAGAAGGTGGTTTCTTCCGTAAGTTGTGGGATAGCATTCGTCTATTCTTCTACGGACTGTTCAACTGATCTCAAGACGCCCGCTTTAGCGGGCGTCTCCACCTTCGGGCCCCAGACCCGCGAATGCCATGACTGATACCGACACTCAAGCTCCAAAAATTGAATTTCCTTGCGATAACTATCCGATCAAGGTGATCGGTGATGCCGGAGACGGTTTTACTGATCTGGTAGTTGAAATCATTCAGCGCCACGCACCGGATCTGGACGTTACGACGCTGGTAACGCGTGATAGCCGTAACGGCCGCTTTCTGTCAGTACAGGTCCTGATCCGTGCTACCGGTGTCGAGCAGTTGCAATCGATCCATTCGGACCTGCGCACCACCGGCCGCGTCCATATGGTGCTGTAATGGATAAGACGCTCGGCTTCCGAGAGCTGGGCCTGGTCTCCTATGAGCCGACCTGGCAGGCCATGCGGCGTTTTACTGACGAGCGCAATCCTTCGGCGCTGGACGAGGTCTGGTTGCTACAGCATCCCGCCGTATTCACCCAGGGACAGGCAGGCAAGGCCGAGCATCTGCTCAATGCCGGTGAAATTCCTGTCATACAGGTCGATAGAGGCGGCCAAGTAACGTACCATGGGCCGGGACAACTGATTGCCTATCTGCTTCTGGATGTCAGGCGATTAGGGTTGGGGGTTCGTGAGCTTGTATCCCGAATCGAGCAAAGCCTGGTTGGCGTGCTGGCCAGCTACGGGGTCGAGTCGTATGCAAAGCCTGATGCCCCTGGTGTTTATGTCAAGGGTGCAAAAATCGCATCCCTTGGCTTGCGTATCCGTAACGGACGCTCCTTCCATGGTCTGGCCTTGAATGTCGACATGGACTTGGCGCCGTTCCGTCGAATCAACCCCTGCGGTTATGCCGGCCTGGCCATGACCCAGCTACGCGATCATGCCGGGCCGATCGAATTTGCCGAGGTGACCCAGCGGCTGCGTGAGCAGCTCGTGTCACAGCTTGGCTATGCTGACCAGATCACCCTGGAAAAGAGCTGACATGACAACAGTGCAAGACAGTGTGAACGTCGAGACGCCCATCGCTGAAGCGCCTGCGCGCAAAAAAGTTGAAATGGGCGTCAAACTGCGTGGTGCAGAAAAGGTTGCCCGCATCCCGGTCAAAATCATTCCGACCGAAGAGTTGCCACGTAAACCTGACTGGATTCGCGTACGAATTCCAGTGACGCCAGAAGTGGAGCGCATCAAGCAGCTGCTTCGCAAGCATAAGCTGCATAGCGTCTGTGAAGAGGCCTCTTGCCCCAACCTGGGTGAATGCTTCTCGGGCGGTACAGCCACGTTCATGATCATGGGCGACATCTGTACACGTCGTTGCCCCTTCTGTGACGTGGGGCATGGCCGTCCGAAGCCTCTGGATGTCGATGAGCCACGAAATCTGGCTGTCGCGATTGCCGACCTTCGTCTGAAGTATGTCGTCATTACATCGGTAGATCGTGATGACCTGCGAGACGGCGGCGCTCAGCATTTTGCCGACTGTCTGCGGGAGATCCGCCAGCTGTCTCCCGGCATCCAGCTGGAAACATTGGTACCTGACTACCGTGGCCGTATGGATATCGCGCTGGATATCACCGCTACCGAGCCGCCGGATGTCTTCAACCACAACCTGGAAACGGTGCCGCGCCTGTACAAGTCATCTCGTCCGGGCTCCGATTTCGAGTGGTCGCTGGACCTGCTGCAGAAGTTCAAGCAGCGTGTACCACACGTCCCCACCAAATCAGGCCTGATGCTGGGGCTTGGCGAGACAGACGATGAGGTCATTGAAGTCATGAAGCGCATGCGCGAGCATGACATCGACATGCTGACCCTGGGCCAGTATTTACAGCCTTCTCGTAATCACTTGCCGGTACAGCGCTTTGTTCATCCGGATACCTTCGCCTGGTTTGCCGAGGAAGGCGAAAAGATGGGCTTCAAGAATGTGGCATCCGGCCCGCTGGTTCGCTCCTCCTATCATGCCGACCAGCAGGCTCATGGCAGCAAGATCTCCTGATCGAACGGCAATAAAAAAGGCGCTTTAAGCGCCTTTTTTATTGCCTGTCAGGAACGTAAACGAGCCAGCAGGGATGGGCTAGGGTAGCCGTCTGCTGGCCAGCCAAGTGTCTGCTGGAATGCTCGTATGGCTTTGCGGGTATTGGCACCTATGATGCCGTCAGCAGCACCAGGCGTAAAACCTCGGTCTGCCAGGCGCTGCTGAAGTTCGACTCGCTCGCTGCGGCTGAGTGGAACGTCCTCAAGCGGCCAGGCTGCGCTGACTTTCCCGGCGCCCTTATAGCTATCCGATAGAAGTCCCACGGCTAGCGCATAGGATGATGAGTTGTTATATCGAAGAATGGTCCGGAAATTGTTGAAGACCAAAAAGGCTGGCCCTCGATGTCCCGCTGGAAGCAGTAGAGAAGCCTGCTCCATGGAGTACGCAGGGGAGAGGGGCGTCGTTGCGCCTTGAACACCCATGACCTGCCAATCTGACAAGGGCTTGCGGATGTCCATGTCTGCTTGAGCATAATCGAAGCCCTGCGGCAGGCGAACTTCAAAACCCCATGGCTTTCCGTCCTGCCAACCGGAGGCTTTCAGATAGTTGGCCGTTGAGGCCAATGCATCAGCATTGGAGCCCCAGATATCCCGACGACCGTCACCATCAAAGTCGACGGCATGTTCATTGTAGGTCGTTGGAATGAACTGCGTTTGACCCATGGCACCAGCCCAGGAGCCAATCATGCGCTCAGGCGTAATATCGCCATTCTGGATGATGGTCAGTGCGGCCAGCAGTTGCGCCTGCGCGAAGGCGGGGCGTCGTCCCTCATAAGCCAGGGTTGCCAAAGAACGAATAACGCTCTTGGTGCCCATGTTGTTGCCATAGTTGCTTTCGATACCCCAGAAGGCCACAAGGCGTTCTGGCTCGATGCCGTAACGTGCCTCGAGTTGCGCCAGAAGGCTCGAATATTGGGTTAGTAGCTTCTGGCCGTTTGCAATGCGCTGCTGGGAAACTGCAGACGACAGGTATTCCCACACAGGACGAGTAAATTCGGGTTGGCTGCGGTCCGCTGTAATCACGGCATCGTCAGGAGTCACGCCTGCGAAAGCCTGATTGAAGGTTGCGGTAGTAATACCGGCCGCTTGAGCGTCCTGCCGGAAGCGATCTCGCCATTGCTCGAAGCTTTCCTGAGGAGCAGGCTCAGGCGTCGTATTGGCGGAGCGGCTTTGTGAGGCAGAGGTAGGTGCGTTCGTGGCGGCTGGCGTGGCCGTTTCGCTCTGCGTCTGTGTTTGTGCACAGGCAGCAATGACCCCTGTGATCAATGTCGCCAGAGTGCCTGCGATAAGGCTGCCGTGTTTCAGCCTGCGTTTTTTCCCGTGTTGCATGAATCTCCACCGGGTGCGTCAACAGACTCGTCACCATAACATGCCTGAATCGAGGCGTCTTCGTTTGGAGAAGGGAGTACGGATGGAATTATGCGGCTACCAATAAAAAAGCCTTCCCATCATCAGTTGGGAAGGCTTCACGGCGATAACTGCCTTTGCCTTTTTTGGGCTTTTCCTGTCGACAGCGAAACAGGGGCTGGGCAATAGTGGATTTGGCCTTGTTGGGCCTTCGCTGTTTTTTGGTCATGAGAGTACTCGGTCTGAATGCGCGTTTGCGCGAAGACCGGCATCTTACGATTATCGTGAGAATGTATCCAGAGCGGCAGAAGGCAAGGAGAAGCGTTGACCCGCCAACAGCAAGGTCAACTGGCGCAGGGTTGTCCAGGTATCACCCGGGGCCTGGCCCTTGATCTGCGCATCCACAAGCTGGGCATCCAGCAATAGGCGACTCAGTTTGGCCGTGGAGTGTCGTTGCAGGGCGCGGCTTATGAGTGGACGTCTTTTCTCCCAGACCGGGGGCTTTGCCTGCGCAAACGCGCGGTCAAGTGGTATACCCTGTTCCTGCTGTTGCGCAAGGTTGGCCAGTTGCCGCAGCTCTCGGGCCAGTGCCCACAGAATCACTGGCGGCTCGACACCCTCGCCGCGAAGGCCCTCCAGAATACGTAACGCGTGATTGGCTTCCCCTGCCAGAACCGCATCGATGAGGCCAAAAACGTCGAAGCGGGCACTATCACCAACGCTTGCCTGTACAGTGGCGACATCAATTTGGTTGCCTTCGGCCAAGAGCTTGAGTTTTTCAATTTCCTGGGCGGCTGCAAGCAGGTTGCCTTCTACCCGGACGGCAATCAGCTCGACCGCTTCCTGCGAGGCGGCCAGACCTGCCTGGGAAAGGCGTTGGCGGATCCATTGAGGCAGTTGATGAACATCGATGGGCCAGATCTGAATGAACTGAACGTCAGCATGTTCAATCAGGGCCTTGGCCCATTTGGTCTTTTGGGCGCTGCCATCCAGCTTGGGCAGGCTGATGAGCAGCAATGTATCTTCAGCAGGGCGCGATAGGTAGCGTAGTAGCGCTTCGGCACCTTTATCACCAGGCTTGCCGTTTGGAATGCGTAATTCGATCAGACGCTTCTGGGCAAACAGAGACAGGCTTGCCCCTGCTTCGTAAAGCAGGCTCCAGTCAAAATTATTTTCTACGTTGAACACCTGACGTTCATCAAACCCCTGGCTTTTCGCCGAGGCTCGAATGGCATCGGTTGCCTCCTGGCAAAGCAGGGGCTCGTCACCGCTGACTATATAAATTGGCGCCAGCTGTCCTTGCAGGTGCTTGGCGAGTTGAGCAGGGTTCAGTTTCATAGGATAAAAATACGGGGCCATAAGGCCCCGTAGTCGTTAGCGGGTGGGTATTTCGATCGGAGATTGTTGTGGCGGCATGTTCTGCTGCGCTGCGCGTGCGGCCTCGGCCTCGGCACGCGCTCGTGCATCAGCCTCGCTTTGCAACTTGTCGAGCCGCTGGGGCGTAATGGTCTGCAGGCGCGAAGCCAGCTGGCGGACCAGTTCTGCACGCATTTCCCGACGCAGCTGCTGAGCCTGTTGCTCGGAGCCGATGATGTTATTTTCATCCGTCACGTAGTAGCGCTGCGTTTCAAGGTCATCATGCAGCAGCACGGCATCGTTGCGGCCACGAATTTCATAGGGCAGCTTGGTCGTCAGCTCGATTTCAGCACTACGTGCGCCCGCGGTATAGCTCGCGGTGCGTTGCGTCTGCTGCTCACCTGCTAGGTACAACGTATAGGTTGCGCCCGGGTTGACGTTTACATGATTGCTTTCAAGCATGGTTCTTACCTGCTTGACCGTTTCACCGTAGCTGTCACGGGCGGAAAGACTCAGCTCACGCAGCGACAGTTCGGTGTCGCCTGTACCTCGCAGCTGAAAACCACAAGCACTTAACAACACGGTCATTCCAATCGCCGCAAGGCAGGGAAAGCTCCGTTTCATCATGATCTTTTTCACTCCGTTCAGCCTCAATTGGCGACGATATTGACCAGCTTGCCAGGAACAACAATCACTTTGCGGATTGTCAGTCCCTCAGTAAAGCGCAGAACATTTTCGTTCGTACGGGCAGCAGCCTCGATGTCTTCACGGCTGGCTTGGGCTGCGACCTCAATGTGGCCACGCAACTTGCCGTTTACCTGAATCACGATCTGCAGGGTGTCCTGTACCAGGGCGCTTTCATCCACGCTTGGCCAGCGGGCATCGATAACGGCATCGGCATGCCCCAGCTCATTCCACAATGCATGACAGATATGGGGCGTAATCGGTGCCAGTAGCAGCGCGACGGTTTCCAGACCTTCCTGCATTAACGCGCGGTCCTGCTCGGTGGCCTGCGGCGCTTTTTCCAGCACATTCATCAATGTCATCACAGCTGCAATGGCAGTGTTGAACTTGTGGTTCTGACCAATATCCTGGCTGGCCTGCTTGATCGCAAGGTGAATGGCGCGACGGACTTCCTTCTGCTCGTTTGTCAGCGTTGCCACATCCAGAGCAGAGGTAAGGCCCTGGCTGATATGCGCCTGGGCGAGACGCCAGACGCGACGCAGGAAGCGGCTACCGCCCTCAACGCCAGAGTCGGACCACTCGAGGCTCATGTCCGGAGGGGAGGCAAACATCATGAACAGTCGGCACGTGTCGGCGCCGTACTGATCGATCATGGCCTGCGGGTCCACTCCGTTGTTCTTTGATTTGGACATCTTTTCAGTGCCGCCGATTTCTACCGGCAGACCGTCCGTCTTCAGCTTGGCACCAATGACCTTGGCCTTGGCGTCACGCTCGACCTCCACGTCAGCCGGGTTGAACCAGTCCTTACCGCCTTTTTCATCCATGCGGTAATAGGTTTCAGCGACTACCATGCCCTGGGTCAGCAGGTTCTTGAACGGCTCATCGGAGGAGAGAAGCCCCTCGTCACGCATCAATTTATGGAAGAAGCGTGCATAGAGCAGGTGAAGAATGGCGTGCTCGATACCGCCAATATACTGGTCGACGGACAGCCAGTAGTTGGCAGCATCCTTATCGACCATACCGCCTTCAAACTTGGGCGATGCGTAGCGGGCGAAGTACCAGGACGACTCGACAAACGTGTCCATGGTGTCGGTTTCGCGCTTGGCAGCGCTGCCGCATTTGGGGCAGGAGCACTCGTAGAACTCCGGCATTTTGGCCAGAGGAGAGCCTGCACCGTCTGGAATCACATCTTCTGGCAGAACGACCGGCAGTTGATCTTCCGGAACGGGAACATCACCACAGCTATCGCAGTGGATGATCGGGATCGGGCAGCCCCAGTAACGCTGACGACTGATGCCCCAGTCACGCAGGCGGAATTGAGTGCGCGGCTCGCCCAGACCTTTGGTCTGCAGGGTCGTAGCGATGGCTTCAAACGCCGCATTGAAATCAAGACCGTCATATTCGCCGGAGTTGATCAGCGTGCCGTGCTCGCCATAGGCAGCCTGCCAGGGAGCAGGGGTCTCGTCACCAGCGCTGGTACGTACGACCGGCTTGATGGGCAGATTGTATTTGGTCGCGAATTCAAAATCGCGCTCGTCGTGTGCCGGAACGGCCATGACCGCACCTTCGCCGTAATGCATCAGGACGTAGTTGGCGACCCATACCGGCAATTTTTCACCCGTTAACGGATGCTCGACGAACAAGGGCGTCGGCATGCCTTTCTTTTCCTGGGTGGCGATGTCGGCTTCTGCCACGCCGCCACGCTTGCATTCGTCAATGAAAGCCTGCAGCTCGGGATTGTTCTGCGCTGCCTGGGTAGCCAGCGGATGCTCGGCCGCGACAGCGACATAAGTGGCACCCATCAGGGTGTCGGCGCGCGTTGTGAAGACCTTGAGTGCGCCGGCATGACCAATGGAGGCCTGGTCATAGGGGAACTGAACTTCCATGCCACGGGACTTGCCGATCCAGTTGCGCTGCATGGTCTTGACCTGCTCGGGCCAGCCGGGCAGATCATCCAGAGACGCCAGCAGTTCTTCCGCATAATCGGTGATGCGGAAGTAGTACATCGGAATCTCACGCTTTTCGATCAGCGCGCCTGAGCGCCAACCGCGACCGTCGATGACCTGCTCGTTCGCCAGTACGGTCTGGTCGACCGGGTCCCAGTTTACGGTGCCGTTCTTGCGGTAGATGATGCCCTTCTCGAAGAGACGCGTGAAAAGCCACTGTTCCCAGCGATAATAGTCGGGCTTGCAGGTTGTAACTTCGCGCGACCAGTCAATAGCAAGGCCCAGGCTCTTGAGCTGGTTCTTCATGTATTCGATGTTTTCATACGTCCACTTGGCAGGGGCGACGTTATTTTTCATCGCGGCGTTTTCCGCCGGCATACCGAAGGCATCCCAACCCATGGGTTGCAGGACATTCTTGCCCTGCATGCGGTGATAGCGGGCAATCACATCACCGATGGTGTAGTTGCGGACGTGCCCCATGTGCAGCTTGCCGCTTGGGTAGGGGAACATGGACAAGCAGTAGTACTTCTCCTTTCCCGGCTGCTCCGTCACAGAGAAGGCATTGTTCTGTTCCCACCAGGATTGGGCGGCGGCTTCTATCTCACGGGGTTGGTAATGTTCGTGCATGGCGTGATCTGCGGCTACGAAAAGCAATTAGATAAGCCGGTAAGCATACATGAACCGTCTCCACGCAAGGAACCTTTAGCCAGAAAGCGTTTTATTTCATAAAAGTGAAATTCGTCATTTTATAGGCTCGCGGTTTCGCCAATCGCGCACTACGCTTGGGTAACAGCAGGATAGGACTTTCCGGAGGCTATCTATGAGTCATGACACAGCGCAGCGCCTGGCGAGACTTCCGCTGGAGCGTTTGCAACGGCGTCTGGAGCGTGCTCTGGACGAGGCTGCCACGGCGGAGCGTTTGCACCGCAGGGCGCAGCAGGAGATAGAAATTTCCGGCCTTCATCAGGAGGATCTGGACATCATCAGGGCGTGGCTGGTCAGAAATGATCAATGGGTTCATGCCTGTCAGGAGCTGATTTATCCGAGGCCTTCCCGTCTGGGAAAGTCGTCAGTGGCAGTGCGCTGCCTGCGTTGCGGGCTGCAAGTTAACGCTGGACAACAAATCGAGCGGTGCCCCCTGTGCATGACTCACAAGGTCTGCAGCACGGATACTTGCGCCATCTGACTCCGCTTCGGATGCCTGCACCTCGGTAATCCGTTTCCTACGCGTTATTATCACGTCTCGTTTTTCCAGCTAGACCAGGGATGTGCCTGACGTCATGGATGTCTCGATGTTGATTCGCTACGTTTGCAAGCAGCTGTTGATGCCGCCAGGCCTGTTTTTGCTGCTGTTATGGGCCGGTATCGTGCTTCGCAAGCGTTGGCCCCGAATTTCGGTTGCCTGCCTGATCATGGGCGCAGGTGGTTTCTGGCTGATCAGTCTGCCGATTGCGGTTGAATGGGAGGCGCGTCTGATTGAACGTGATCCGCCTCTGGCTCAGGCTGATTGGTCGTCTCTGGCGCAGCAGGCGGATGCCATTGTTATCCTGGGCGCCTCCCGGGAGCGTAACGATCCGGCGTGGGAAGGCGATGTCTCCAGCGCGATGGGCATTGAGCGTGTTCGCTATGCGGCACGTATCGCCAAGGTCTCTCAGCTGCCAATTCTTATTTCCGGAGGCTCACCTTTGTCTTCGCCTCCCAGCGAAGCGGAATTGATGACCGAGGTCATGGAAAAAGACCTGGGCGTATCGGTGCGGTGGCAGGAGAAAGACAGCCGTACTACGTGGGAAAATGCGACGCTCAGCGCGGCTATTCTCAAACCAGCAGGTGTTAAGCGAATCGTGCTGGTTACACAGGCGTTTCATATGGCGCGTGCCCGGTGGTGCTTCGAGCGCCAGGGGTTCGAGGTGATCGCTGCGCCAATGGGATTCATGAGCACGCCTAACGGCAAGCCGCTGGGAGGATGGGTGCCCGAGGCCAAGGCAATTGCCCAAAGCATGATTCTGTTGAACGAAGCGATAGGGCTCATAGCCTATCCGCTGGCCTACCGTTGAAGTAGGGCAGGCCAGGCAGCTGGCCTGCCACTGTCTGTCCTTAGACGATAGGGCGGGAGCGCTCAAGGCCTCTACGAGCCAGCGCCCAAAGCACCAGCAAGCCACACAGAATGGCCAGCGGCCAGAGGCGCCAGGTCAGGTAAGGTGTGGCTCCCTTCATCGGCACGACCGACCCATGCAGTGTAGCCAGCTCAAATGACGGAATCTGGGTGGTGATGCGGCCAAAGGGATCAATCAGGGCCGTGACACCATTGTTGGTGCCCCGGATCATCCAGCGACCACTTTCCAATGCACGCATCCGGGCCATTTGCAGATGCTGCTGAGGACCGAATGATTTACCGAACCATGTGTCGTTACTTACCGTCAGCAGAAGATCGCTACGGGTGGCCATGTCTGCCACGAATTCCGGATAGACCACTTCATAGCAGATGAACGGGGCGATCTGGTATCCCTTGGCTGTCAACAATGGCTGTCCTTCGGGGCCCGGGACGAAATCGGACATCGGTAGGTTGAAGAAGGTGATCAGTCCGCGTAGCTGCTCCTGCAAGGGAACATACTCGCCAAACGGCACCAGCTTCTGTTTGTAATACGTGTTTGTATTGTCGCCATTGACCGTTAGCGCGTTATAAAAACGATCCTGGCCCTTGTCGTCACGCTCACGTACCGGAATGCCCGTGATAAGCGTTGCGCCGCGCTGGTTGGCGATAGCCGTAACGTCTTGTAAATAGCCGTCAGCATATTCCTTGAGCACTGGAATGGCATTTTCCGGCCAGACAATCAGGTCGGTCTTGCCTTCCCGAATAGTCATCTGGCGATACAGGGCCAGCGTATCCTGCACATGGCCCGGATCCCACTTGAGTTCCTGGGCAATATTGCCTTGCATGGCGGCTACCTTGAGCGGCTCGCCGGCTGGCTGAGTCCAGACTTGTCCTTTGAAGGCAATGGCGCCGAACCAGGGTGCAATCAGCAGGACGATACCTGCAACCAGGCTGACGGGTCTGCGAATCAGCCAGGGAATATTGACGAGCAGAGCGGCGATCAACGCCACGCTGAATGACAGAAGCCAGACACCTCCTACTGGAGCAAGGCTGGCCAGCGGGCCATCCATCTGGCTGTAGCCTGCAAACAGCCAGGGAAAGCCGGTCAGGAACCAGCTGCGGAACAGTTCCAGGCCAAACCAAAGCGCTGCAAAGGCCAGGGCGTCACTGGCTGGCGCATGATTGCGGCGCAAACAAAGGACCCATAACCAGGCTGGCAGCGCGAAAAACAGGGCAATACCGGCGCAGAACCCAAACGTGAGGCCCGCCGCTAATGGCATGGATGCCGCACCGTAGTCGTGGATGCTGACATATACCCAGCTCGTACCCGCCAGAAAGGCCCCCAGGCCATAGCACCAGCCTCGCAGAAAGGCCCATCCGGCGCTCAATTCGCGCAATGAAAGATAGAAGAGGGCGATCGATACTATTTCCAGCGGCCAGAAGTTGAACGGCGCCAGTGCGAGGGGCGTCAGTGCGCCGGCAACCAGTGCCAGCAAATTGCCTTTCCAGCCGGGGGTAATCATCCAGCGCATCGGAAATCCTTGGTCTATGCAGCGGTGCGCAAGCTTAATGGATGCCAGGTGCTGCTAGCTACTAAGAGAGGTATATACGGGGCTATTCAGCGGCTTGCCTGCTCAGGCGAGCAGACAGGCCGCTGCAGTTTATCGCTCGGTGAGCGGAGTCATGCGCAGCAGATGGATGCGACGACCGTCTGCGTTGAGTACACGAAAGCGGAAGTCGTCGATAACCACTTCCTCGTTTCGGCGAGGAAGATGACCGAAGGCGCTCATGACAAGACCGCCCACTGTATCTACATCCTGATCGGGGTACTCTGTGTCGAAGAAATCATTGATGGCCTGGACAGGTGTCAGCGCCTTGACGATGAAGTCCCCGCTGGGAAGCGGTTTGATGAAGCTCTCTTCCTCGACATCGTGCTCGTCTTCAATGTCACCCACGATCTGCTCAAGCACGTCCTCAATGGTGACAAGACCTGCCACACCACCATACTCATCCACCACAATGGCCATATGGTTGTGCGTGGTACGAAACTCACGCAGAAGCACATTGAGCCGCTTGGATTCTGGAACAAAGGTGGCCGGGCGCAGAATAGTCTTAAGATCGAAGGCCTGGTCCCCGTGAATGATCAAGGGCAGCAGATCCTTGGCGAGCAGGACGCCGAGGATATCGTCAGGCGTCTCGCCAATGACCGGATAGCGGGAGTGAGCGGCCTCAATGACAGCAGGCAGGAACTCCTGCGGCGTCTGGTGGGCCTTGACGCTAATGATCTGTGAGCGCGGCACCATGATGTCGCGTACTTGCAGGTCGGCAACAGAGATAGCGCCCTCGACAATGGATAAGGCTTCACTGTCGAGCACCTTGTTTTCGTGAGCCTCACGGAGCAACTCCAGGAGTTCCTGGCGGCTCTTGGGCTCGTGGGCAAAAGCCTGGACAATCCGTTCCAGCCAGGACCTGTGCCCGTTACTCGATCGATCTTCGTTCATGTCAGTTTTGTTCGTCGCCATAGGGGTCGGGATGACCTAGTTCTGCCAGCAATTCTCGTTCCAGGCTTTCCATTTCTTCCGCTTCTTCGTCTTCGATATGGTCATAGCCAAGCAGGTGCAGGCAGCCATGAATAACCATATGAGCCCAATGGGCCTTGAGAAGCTTACCCTGCTCGGCAGCCTCGCGCGCGATGACTGGTGCGCAGATGATGATGTCACCCAGCAGCGGAATATCCAGCAGCTCGTCGGGTACATCGGCCGGGAAAGTAAGTACGTTGGTGGCATAGTCCTTGTGCCGGTAGGTGCGATTGAGTTCGCGACCTTCCGGCTCATCCACCAGGCGGATGGTCAGTTCTGAATCAGCGGTGCGCTGGCGGAGGGCGACCTCACACCAGCGACGTAACTCAGGTTCCTCAGGTAGATCGGGCGCTTCGCTGGCGATTTGTACATCAAGCTCAATCGTCATTCGTGTTTTCCCGCGACTGACGTTTGTCAGTCTGCTGTTGTTCGAAGCGATCATAAGCTTCGACAATGCGCTGTACCAGAGGATGACGTACCACGTCCTTTGCCAGAAAGTGCGTAAATCCAATGCCCGGCACGTCTTTCAGGACGTTGATGACATGGGCCAGACCCGAGCGCGTGCCGCGGGGCAGGTCGACCTGGGTGATATCGCCGGTGATGACGGCTGTAGAGCCGAAGCCGATACGCGTCAGGAACATTTTCATCTGCTCGACGGTAGTGTTCTGGCTCTCGTCAAGAATGATGAAGCTGTTGTTGAGTGTTCGACCCCGCATGTAAGCCAGTGGCGCCACTTCGATAACCTGCCGTTCGATCAGTTTGGCTACGGTCTCAAAGCCAAGCATCTCGTACAGGGCGTCATACAAAGGACGCAAGTACGGGTCGATCTTTTGAGCCAGATCACCCGGTAGGAAGCCGAGCTTCTCGCCCGCTTCAACCGCGGGGCGAACCAGCAGGATACGGCGGATCTGTTCTCGTTCGAGAGCATCGACGGCACAGGCTACGGCGAGGTAGGTCTTGCCGGTGCCCGCCGGGCCAATGCCGAAGTTGATGTCATGATCGAGGATCGACTTGACATACCGCTGCTGATTGGCGCCGCGAGGACGAATCATGCCTTTACGGGTGCGCAGAGAAATATTCAGATCGCTCTGAGGCTCGGAAAGCCCTTCAAGACCGGATTCCTGCAGAAACAGGTGAACCATGTCAGGCGTCAGGTCATCTTCGGTCTTGGTCTCGCGATACAAACGTCGCAGCAGATTTTCAGCCGACTGGATACGCTCCGGCGTGCCGACCAGTTCGAACTGGTTGCCGCGGTTGCGGATTTCGATATCGAGCCGTTTTTCGATCTGCCGAAGGTTTTCGTCGAGCTGGCCGCAAAGCTTGGCAAAGCGTTGAGCATCAAACGGTTCGAGAGTAAAGCGCCGAGGTTCTTGAGGTGTATTCAAGGAAGGAATAATCGCCCTATAGCTGATGATGTTTACTTGAAGAGTAATCGGTTGTGCGCACTTGGCAAAGTGCGCACTCTACCAATAGTCAGACAGTGACTATGGCACCGGAAGTTGCATGCGGCTGTGCAATTTCTGCTAGAAGGGTGCCTCGCAGGGAGTGGGGCAGTGCGTCATCAATATGAACCTGGACGAACTGGCCAATCAGCAAGGCATTGCTAGAGCGGAAATTGACGATGCGGTTGTTTTCCGTACGACCCTGGAGCATGCCTGGGTCCTTCTTAGAAAAGTCGCTGACCAGGATGGTCTGGACCGTGCCAACCATGCGACGACTGATCTCGAAGCCCTGCTGGTTGATGCGGGCTTGCAGGATCTGCAGACGCTGTTTCTTGACCTCTTCCGGGGTGTCGTCCACCAGGTCCGCTGCCGGTGTGCCGGGGCGTGCGCTGTAGACGAAGGAGTAGGAGAAGTCGAAGCCGACGTCCTCGATCAGCTTCATGGTCTGCTCGAAGTCCTTCTCGGTTTCGCCCGGAAAGCCAACAATGAAGTCAGAGCTGATGCAGATATCAGGAACCGCCGCCTTGAGTTTGCGAATACGTGATTTGTACTCGATGGCCATGTGGTTGCGCTTCATGGCTGCCAGGATTCGGTCAGAACCCGACTGCACCGGCAGATGCACGAATTTGGCCAGCTCCGGGATCTCGGCGTGTGCCTGGATCAGGGCGTCGGAAAACTCTAGCGGATGCGAGGTGGTGTAGCGAATCCGGTCGATACCATCAACGGCCGCCACCACGCGCAGCAGCTCGGCAAAGTCGGCGATCCGGCCATCATGGGTCAGGCCGCGATAGCCATTGACGTTCTGTCCGAGCAGAGTGACTTCGCGAACGCCGTTCTCGGCCAGGTGAATCACTTCGGCCAGGACGTCATCAAAGGGTCGACTGACCTCTTCACCACGGGTATAGGGCACGACGCAGAATGTGCAGTACTTGCTGCAGCCTTCCATGATCGAGACGAATGCGCTGGGACCATCGACACGAGGTTCGGGCAGGCGATCGAATTTCTCGATTTCCGGGAAGGAAATGTCGACCTGTGGCGCGCGAGTAGCACGGGCCGCATCGATCATTTCAGGCAGGCGATGCAGTGTCTGAGGGCCGAACACCACGTCGACGTAGGGCGCACGATCACGAATCGCGGCGCCTTCCTGGCTGGCCACGCAGCCGCCCACGCCGATCACCAGCTCGGGGTTCTGTAACTTCAGTTCGCGCCAGCGGCCCAGTTGTGAAAAGACCTTTTCCTGAGCCTTTTCACGAATGGAGCAGGTATTGAGCAGGATCACATCGGCTTCGGCCGGATTTGCGGTCAGCTCCAGCGCCTGATGCTCACCGAGGAGGTCGACCATGCGGGACGAGTCATACTCGTTCATCTGGCAGCCGTGAGTTTCGATGAAAAGCTTCTTGGTCATGCGCGCTTCGTCGGGGAAAAAATTGAGGACCGCATATTATAAGGATGAGAGTCCTTGCTTCCTAGCACTGATCGTCTCCTCACTGCTATTATCCGTCCCCGTTTTCATTCCTGTTACCCATCATCATGAGCAAACCAGCGATCTATAAGGTGATTTTTCATAACCAGGGACAGGTTTACGAGATGTATGCCAAGCAGATCTATCAAAGTGATCTGTGGGGCTTTCTCGAAGTCGAGGAATTCGTCTTTGGCGAGCGTACACAAGTCGTCGTAGACCCCAGTGAAGAAAAACTGAAGTCCCAGTTCGAAGGCGTTATCCGCAGCTTCGTTCCCTTGCACTCGGTCATCCGGATCGACGAAGTGGAGCGTCTTGGCCAGGCCAAGATCAGCGAAGCCAAGGGCGGAACGAACGTCATGCCATTTCCGGTACCAATGCCGGAGAAATAATGCCGCAAAACGCAGCCGTCATACCATGCGGCTGCGTCTACCGGTTTGTCAGGGAAGTGGCGCGAAAGGATTTCCGGTGCCTACCGTCTGCAAATCCTGCAGGTAGTCTCTGAAAATCTGACCCAGCACCTGGGTTGCAATTTCCAGCTCATCCTTTCTCATCTGCTCAGCTACCAGATCCGCGGTGTCCATGGCGTCTTCCGAGCCGTTGATGGCAGCCATCTTGAGTATGATATAGGCCTGCACGGTATTGGCCTGAACACCTTCGCCACGAAAAAACATGGTGCCCAATCGGTACTGCGCATCAGCATGGCCCTTCAGCGAAGCCTGCTCGAACCAGATACGAGCCTGATTCAAATCCTTTGGGGTCTGTTTGCCATCGTAGTAAAAGCTGCCTAGCTCATATTGCGCCTGCGCATCACCGGCGCGGGCAGTCTGCTGGCACTTGGAGAGGGCTTGCGGAAGCTCTTCCGGGGCTGCATTGAGGTTGCAGCGGCTGGTGCTGGGAATGAGCAGGGAATTACCGCCCGCAAAGGCGAGCAGCGGGAACAGGAGCAAGCTGGTAATGATGAAACGGCCGGCGCGGTGCATGGAACGCCTCCAGGATCGAGGCAGGTTTTTCTGGAAACCCGACCGGCGAAACGCGCCGGCTCGCACATTATGAGTGAAGCCGATACCACCTTACAAAAAATTTACGCAGTTACGATGAACTTTTTTTGTAATTGCCTGATATCGGCTGTTTCAAACTGAGAGGCTCATTGCAAACGATGGTTCCGCTCCGTTTGCCTACAAGCGAAACCATCGATAGGCGGTACTCAGTTTTTCAGCGCGGCAAAGGCACGTTCGGCTGCCTTGAACGTGATGTCGAGTTCCGCTTCGCCATGTGCAATGGAGGTGAAGCCGGCTTCGAAAGCGCTGGGTGCGAGATAGACGCCACCTTCCAGCATCAGGTGGAAGAAGCGCTTGAAGCGCTCGACATCGCTGGCCATGACGTCATCGAAGGTCACGATGTCGTCTGCCGTGCTGAAATAAAGGCCGAACATGCCGCCTGCCTGGGTGGTAACGAACGGAACGCCTGCTGCCTGGGCACGTTCGCGCAACCCGATCAGCAGACGGGTTGTCAGGGCGGTCAGCTCGTCGTGGAAGCCGGGACGGCTGATGAGCTTAAGCGTCGTCAGGCCAGCTGCCATGGCGAGTGGGTTACCGGACAGCGTGCCGGCCTGATAGACCGGGCCAAGCGGTGCAATCTTTTCCATGATGGCGCGCTTACCGCCAAAGCACCCGACAGGCATGCCTCCACCCACGATCTTGCCAAACGTGGTGAGGTCCGGTGTGATTTCGTAATGAGCCTGGGCACCACCCAAGGCAACGCGGAAGCCAGTCATGACCTCGTCAAAAATCAGCACCACGCCATGTTCATCGCACAGGGTACGCAAGCCCTGCAGGAAGCCGGGGGCAGGCGGTACGCAGTTCATGTTGCCGGCCACGGGCTCGACAATGATACAGGCGATATCCGCACCTACTTTCTGCAGGGTTTCCTTGACGGCGTCCAGGTCGTTGTAGGGTAGGGTAAGGGTGTGCTGGGCAAACGCAGCGGGTACGCCAGGAGAGCTGGGAACGCCCAAGGTGAGGGCACCAGAGCCCGCTTTTACCAGAAGACTGTCCGAATGGCCGTGATAGCACCCTTCAAACTTGATGATGGTGTCGCGACCGGTATATCCACGTGCTAGGCGAATGGCACTCATGGTGGCTTCGGTGCCTGAGCTGACCATGCGCACCATTTCCATGGAGGGCACCAGCTGGCAGATCAGATTGGCCATTTCGGTTTCCATGGCAGTTGGTGCGCCATAGGACAAACCATGTTCAAGCTGGCGGCGCACAGCATCCAGTACGTCGGGATGACTATGCCCCAGAATCATCGGGCCCCAGGAGCCTACATAGTCAACGTAACGCTTGTCGTCTTCGTCGATGACATAGGCGCCTGCGGCATGCTTGAAGAAAAGGGGCGTGCCGCCCACGCTTTTGAAGGCGCGAACCGGGGAATTGACGCCACCTGGAATATGCTTCTGGGCATCGGCGAACAGTGTTTCGGAGCGTGACATGGCGAATTCTCTACGAAATGGGGTTGAACAGTGCACTGAATGCCCGGGCGCGGCGCTCTACCTCTTCGGCAGAGGGCGCGGAAAACAATGCATGAATGACGGCAATCAGACTGGCTCCACGCTCGATCAGTGAGGGGGCATTGTCGAGGGTAACGCCTCCAATGGCGCACACCGGCACGGTGAAGCGGCGTTGCGCCTCGATCAGCAGTTCAGGCGTGGCCGCCGGTGCGCCGGGTTTTGTGTTTGAGTTGAAGAAGCGACCAAAGGCGATGTAGCTGGCGCCTTCCAGGACAGCGCGTTCCGCCAGGGCCAGCTGGGCATGGCAAGTACCTCCCAGAATTGCCGCCTGACCTAACTGTTGGCGTGCTTCGGCGAGGGATCCATCTTCCTGCCCCAGATGCAGGCCCACACCCAATTGGAGTGCAAGCTCAAGGTCGTCATTGATGATGAGGTCTGCGCCGTGGCGTCTACACAGCTCGGACAGTGCCTGAGCTTCGTCCCGACGGCGGACCTGGTCGCTGGATTTGTCCCGATATTGAATCAAGCGGGCACCGCCCTTCAATGCGGCTTCCACATAGGGGAGAAGCTTGTCGTCGGCCAGGAGCTGGCTGTCAGTAATGGCGTACAGACCACGCAGTGGAGTCATGAGCAGAAGTCCAGTGGCAGGCGACGGGGAATATACTGGCCGCAGCCGGGACGCTCGGCATCACGCAGGGTGCGCCAGGTGTAGTCCAGGGCTGAGCGAACTGCGCTGGGCAGGGCTTCTCCCAAAGCCAGCCGCCCGGCCAGTGCGCTGGCCAGCGTGCAGCCCGAACCGTGATAGCTACCGGGAAGACGCTGGCAGATAAAGGTTTCCTGATGCCCGTCACGGGTGTACAGGCGATTGTGCACTTCCTGCTCGTCACCATGACCGCCGGTGATGAGCAAATGCTCGCAGTAGGGGAGAAGTTTGTCGGCACACGCGTCTGCCGTCCCTTCCGGCAGCTCGGCCAGGATGCGGGCCTCGGGGAGGTTAGGCGTGACAATCGTTGCGCGCGGCAACAGCCGCTCGCGGATGGCATAACCCACCTCATCCTTGCCAAGGGCTCCACCACCACCGGCGCGTAGCACCGGGTCGCACACCAGTGGCAACTGTGGATGATCCGCGAGGATATCCAGTACTGTTTCAACCATTTCGATAGAACCAAGCATGCCCAGCTTGACGGCTGCGACAGGAAGATCCGTCAGCACGGCGTTGGCCTGGGCCATCACCCAGGCACGGTCCAGTACACGAAAGTCGGACACGTTGATCGTATCCTGAACGGTCAGCGCGGTGACGGCGGGTGCCGCATGGCAGCCCTGGGCGATCAGGGCTTCGATGTCTGCCTGCAGACCAGCGCCGCCGCTGGGGTCATGACCGGAAAGGCAAAGGACGACGGGACGAGCGTTGTGTGTATTCATGGCAAAAAGCTTATCACTAAACAGGCTGAACAAAGGCTCCGGTCGGCAGTGTAGCTGCTGGGCCGGCCTGTGATAGAGTGCCGCACCTAACTCAATGCTTGAAGGGATGCGTCGCACGAGAGGGCAGTTTGTGCATGATGCTGCCTGCGGGCTTTTCTGGCGAAGCCTTTTATATGCGCAACTGGTTCTTTTTCATTCTGCTCGCATGGCCCTGGTGGGTACAGGCCGTTGAGTTCGATGAGTCGATCGAACGATTGTCCCTCGGACAGTCACTTGAGGTATTCGAGGATGTTCGTGGCACATCGACTATCGAAGACATCACATCACCGGCATTAAGTGGCAGCTTTATCCGGCATGGCGAAGATGTTTTTGGGGCCGGCTATTCACGCTCGGCCTACTGGATTCGCCTGGACCTTGCGTATCGACCCAAGACCGGCATTGGGCCCAAGAGCTGGCTGCTCGAACTCTCCTACCCACCACTCGACCGCTATGATATTTACGCACCCGATGCGCAAGGTGTGTACCGATTGGCCCAGCGCATGGGGGATACTCTGCCGTTCAGCAGTCGTCTGATTCGGCACAGCAGCTATCTGTATCCGCTGTCGTTTGCACCGGGAGAGACCAAGCGGCTGTATCTGCGGGTTGAAAGTCAGGGGTCCGTTCAGGCCCCGCTGGTGCTCTGGACCACCAGGGCGTTTATCGAGGCCGAGCCGGCACGTGTTTATCTGCTAGGTATCATCTACGGTGTTCTGCTGGTGATGATGCTCTACAACCTGCTCATTTTCCTCAGCGTTCGCGATCCCAGTTATCTGTATCACATCTTTTATGTCGGCTCGTTCGGCTGCTATCTGCTGTCGATCAACGGGACCGGCTCCGAGTACCTGTGGCCGGACAGTCCTCGCTGGGCCAACATCGCAACGCCATTCTTTGTCGGCATGGCAGGTATCTTTGGTAGCCAGTTCACCCGACATTTCCTGCAGACCCGCCAGTACAGTCGTCGAATCGACCTCTGCATGAAGGGCCTGATCCTGCTGGCCTGCCTGTGCGTCCTGACGTCACTGACCTGTGACTACGCGACGGCAATGCGGTTGGCCACGCTCCTGGCACTGATCTTTATCTTTGTCGTGTTCACGGCCGGTATCCGGGCCTGGTTCGACGGTATGCGTACCGCGCGTTACTTCATCATCGCATGGTCGATTTTCCTGCTTGGCGGGCTGGCCAATATTCTGATGGTAGCCGGTCTGTTGCCTTATAACTTCCTCACGGTCTATGCGAGCCAGATTGGCTCGGCGCTTGAAGTAGCCTTGCTTTCGTTGGCTCTGGCTGACCGGATCAATGCCATGCGCGAGGAACGGGCGCGGATTCTCGAAGAGTCTCGCCGTGCACTGGAGCGGTTGAACGAAGAGCTGGCCAATAGTAATCGCTTGAAGGATGAGTTTCTGGCTACCGTGACCCATGAGTTGCGAACGCCCATGAATGGAGTTATCGGCTCGCTGGAACTGATCCAGACGCAGCCCATGACGGTGGATCTGGAGCAGTACCACCAGTCCGCCAGCGAGTCCGCGCGAGCAATGATGCGCATGGTGGATGACATCCTGACCCTCACCGAGCTGCGTGCCGGCAAGCAGGTAGCTCGGCGGGTGCCGTTCAGTCTGCATGGACTCTTTGACAGTTTACGCACGCGCTATACCCCGAGTGCCGAGGCCAAGCGTCTGGCATTCCAAGTGGAGATCGACCCGGCATTGCCCGATACCCTGGAAGGTGACGCACCAAAGCTGGCCAGAGCCTTGGGGCATCTGATCGAAAACGCCATTAAGTTCACGCATGAAGGATCGGTAACGGTGCGCGTACAGGCGCATCCGGATGCGCAGGCAGATGCTTATCGCCAGCCGCTGCTGATTGAGGTGGTCGATACGGGTATCGGGTTTACACCGGAGCAGAGCGAGCAGCTCTATCAGCGCTTCCATCAGCTCGATGGTTCTCTGACGCGCCGTTATGGCGGATTGGGAATTGGCCTGGCCCTGTGTCGCAAGCTGATCCATCTCCTGGGGGGAACGCTCAGCCATTCCTCGCAGGTGGGTACTGGAAGTCGCTTTCGCATGGCTATTACCTTGCCGCTACCGGGGCGTGTGGCGCTGCCGGCACCTGCGCGCCGCGCCTGTGTGCTGACGACACGGCAGCCCGCCAATTGCACGGTTCTGATCGTGGAGAGCAATGCCCATGACGAGATGATCCTGCGTGGCATGCTGCTCCGGCTGGGCTATCAGGTGCGGACTGCCGATTCCGGCTCTCAGGCACTTGAACTCCTGGATCAGGTAACGGTGGATGCCGTCCTGCTCGATTGCCAGATGCCGGTCATGGATGGGTTTGCCATCTGTCGGGCCATTCGGGCATTGCCCGATTGCGAGGAGCTGCCGGTGCTGGCGTTGTCATCCCATCCACACCACGGTGATCGGGAACGTTGCCTGGCGGCCGGGATGAGCGATTACCTGGCCAAGCCGGTCAGGCTGGGTGAACTGCAAACTCTTCTACAGGATTGGCTGCTCTGTCAGGCTCCGGTTCAGACGTCATAGAGGGCTATACTGGGCAGCTACTTATGTTCAGGTATTTCTTTACATGGCGCTTTGGACGTTACTGCGCGATTTTCTCTTTCGCCATCGACTGGCCTATTGCGGGGCAATCACCTGCCTGTTGGGCGTAGGCCTCTTGAATCTGACGCTGCCCTGGTGGGTAGGCAAAACCATTGATGCACTACGGGCCGGTGAGCTCGAGCGAACGGAGCTGCTAGGGCGTGTCGCCCTGCTGGCGGTGGTTGGTCTTGGGCTCTATGTGCTTCGTTATCACTGGCGGGTACGGTTGTTCGGAACCGCGTACAAGGTAGGCGTGGAGCTGCGCGATGCGTTTTACGCCAAGCTTACCCGACTGGATCCCGGCTTTTTTCAGGCGAGTCGTACGGGCGATCTACTGGCACGGGCTACCCAGGATATCGATGCAGTAGAGATGGCTGCCGGTGAGGGCGTGCTGTCCAGTTTTGACGGGGCCATGACCCTGGTGCTTGTACTGGCAGTCATGCTGGTCGGTATCGATGCGCCGTTGGCGCTCATGGCCCTGCTGCCGTTTCCGTTCATGGCCTGGGGGTTCTACCATGTGGCGAAGCGGGTTCAGCAACGCTTCGGGCAGACCTTGCAGCGCTTCTCAGACCTCAATGATCGCACTCAGGAGGCTTTGAGCGGGCTGCGTATGCTGCGACAGAACGCGCTGATCGAAGCGGAGCTGGATGATTTTGACGAGCGCGCCCGTGCGGCGGCTAAGGCTGATTACGCTGTTCAGCGAACCGAAGCCAAGTACGAGCCCATCATCTTCGTAGCGCTAAGCTGCGCCACGCTGCTGACATTGATCGTGGGCACCGGACGCTACATGCAGGGCGCCATTACGCTAGGACAGCTGACCAGCTTCAGCCTTTACCTTGTACAACTGATCTGGCCAATGTTTGCCATTGGCTGGTGCCTTAATATCCTCCAGCGTGGAGAGGCGGGAGGGCGTCGCCTGCGGGAGTTTTTTGCCTCCGTAGAAAGCATCCGAGACGAGGGGACACTGACGCCCGAGCCCGGATCGACGTTGAGCGTAAATATTCCTTCCTTTGTCTATCCTCAAGGCCAGACGCCTGCGTTGCAGGATATTCACTTCGAGCTTCCGGCAGGAAGTACGCTGGGCATTGTGGGCGCCACAGGCAGCGGGAAGAGTACCTTGCTGCGGCTGCTGCTCCGTCAGTACCCTTTGACGGACGGCGAGATTCGCCTGGGCGATCATCCTCTTGAGGCGTATTCACTGGAAGCGTTACGGGCTCAGTTTGCATACGTTCCCCAGGATCCTTTCCTGTTTGCCCGCAGTCTGGCTGAAAACGTTGCACTTGGACGACCTGAGGCTACCCCCGAGCAGATCCGGGGCGCTCTGACCGACGCGGCCTTTGCCACAGACCTCAATCAGCTCCCCGAAGGGCTTGAAACGCCGGTGGGTGAGCGCGGTGTGACATTGTCTGGAGGCCAGCGACAGCGAGTAGCCCTGGCGCGTGCACTGTTATCCGATGCGCCTATCCTGCTGCTGGATGACACGCTGTCGGCCGTTGATACTGCGACCGAAACACGTCTGCTCGAGACGCTGGCTCGCCTGGGCAATCGGACGCGCATCATTGTGAGCCACCGTCTGTCTGCCGTACGGGAGGCTGATCAGTTGATTGTGTTGGAGGAGGGCCGTATCGCCGAGCGAGGCTCGCATGAACAGTTGCTGGCGCAGGGTGGTGTCTACGCCCGACTCTGGCAGCTGCAACAGGCAGGAGGCGAACATGCCTAAGCATCGTGTTATCAAATTGCTGCTGGGGCCGGTGTTGGCTAATCCGCGCCGGCTGATGGCGGCTGTGGCTATCCTGATTGGGGCAACTGTCATGGACGTGATGGGCCCCTGGCTAACTAAACATTATCTGGATACCTACCTGGTGCCTGGCGATCTGCGGGCTGAGCCCCTGATCGTACTGTTCCTGATCTATGTAGTAACCCAGGCGCTCGCCGCACTCGGGCGTTACCTGCAAAGCCTGCGGTTTGCCGGCATCGCCATGGATACGGTACTGCTGTTGCGTCGGCGGTTGTTCCGCCATGTTCTGCACTTGCCGCAGAGCTTTCATGACCGTACGGCAACCGGGGAGCTGGTTGCGCGGGTAACCAATGACACAGATGCCCTGCGTGAACTCTATGTCGCGTTTTTGGGCACCATTGTTGGCAATATTGTGCTGCTGATCGGCATTCTGGTGGCCATGGCACTGATGAATGTCCATCTCATGATGATCGCCATGCTGCTTATCCCGGCGGCCGCTTTTATCGTCTGGCTGTATCAGCGCTTGAGCGGGCCGGCTGCCATGCGGGTGAGGGCGCTGCGCTCCGAGCAGAGCGCGCGTCTCAATGAGGCGATTGGCGGAATGGCTATTATCCAGGCCTTCAACCAGACCGCGCCGTTCCGCAAGCACTTCCATGATCTCAACCAGCAACAGTACGAGGCACGAATCAGTACGGTACGTTTCTCGGGCCTGCTCTTGCGTTCGGCGCTCGATCTGGTGAGCGTGATTGTGCTGGCGGTATTGCTCCTGACCTATGGTCTGAATCACCTGGGTGGAGGAGCCGAGATCGGGGTGATGTACGCCTTTGTGACTTACCTGGGGCGAGTGACCGAGCCACTGATGGAAATCACTCAGCGGTTCAATCTCTATCAGCAGGCGAGCGTTGCCGGTACGCGACTGCTTAATCTGCTCGATCAGGCCCAGGCACTACAGGGTACCGATAGCCGGCCGGTGGACAAGGCCTGCTTTGAGCTCAAACAGGTTCGCTTCCGCCATGAAGGTGCGGATCACGACACGTTGAGCGATATCAATCTGGAGATTGCCCCTGGCACGTTCCTGGCGATCGTCGGGCCGACCGGCAGCGGGAAGTCGACCCTGCTTGACCTTCTGGCCGGCTTGCAGCCGGTAACGGGTGGCCAACTCCTACTGGATGGCCGTGAGCTGTCAAATCTGACGCCTGAAGCACTAGGAGCCGCCATTGCTACCGTACCACAGGAGCCATTCATTCGTTCCAGCACCCTGCGCGATAACCTGCTGCTGGGCAGTGAGGCAGAGCCGTGGCGTCTTCAGGAGGCGCTTGATGATGCTCACCTGTCTCCTCTAATTGCACGGTTGCCCGAGGGGCTGGAAACCCGTCTGGGTGAGCGTGGCTTTACGCTTTCCACGGGTGAGCGGCAATTGCTGGCGCTGGCGCGAGCCCTGCTGCGCCAGCCCAAGGTGTTGCTGCTGGATGAGGCGACGGCCAGTATCGACAGTGAAACCGAAACGCTCTTGCAGGAAGCGCTGCATGACTTGCGCGGCAAGGTGACGATGATTGTAGTGGCGCACCGGCTGTCGACGATCCGTGATGCCGATCGCATCATTGTGCTGCGGCAAGGACGGCTGGTGGAGGAGGGGAATCACGCACAACTCTTGGCCAACCCCGAAGGGCATTATCATCACCTGTGGAATCAGCGCCGGGATTCTGAGCAATTGTCAGATAACCGTGATCCAACTCAGCTACTCTCTGACTAAATGCTGGCAAAGGGGCTGTCTGGCCTGCTGATGAGTCGACGCAGGAGCCAGATTGCCTCGTTCATTCTTGAGTAAGGAAATCGTGCATGCCTCAGACGTTCGAAGATGGTTTTGTTGCAGCCCATTCGGCTAGCGAGGCGGTGGATCGGCTGGCTGCGCTGCATCAGCAGGCAACCCAGGCCTTGAGCAGTGCGCTCAAGCGCTACCTCAAGGATCGTATCGAGCCGACCGAGGCCGAGCGACAGCTGTTCCGGTATCCCGAGATCCGTCTGTGCTACCGCTCTTCCCAGGCGGTGCCGACTACCACGCGGGCCTATGCCAAGGTGCAGCTTCCAGGTACTTACCGGGCCACCGTTACGCACCCGGCTGCCTTTCGCAAATACCTGCTTGAGCAGCTCGAACCGCTCATGGCGGAATACGACATTCTGGTCGAGGTGGGGCCGAGCGAGCAGGACATCCCCTATCCCTATGTGGTGGAGCAGGGGGATGAACTGGCCGGGTCGGGCGTGACGGCCGCCGAGCTGGCGCGCGTCTTTCCCAGTACCGACCTGTCCGCCGCCCACGACGATATCGCCGATGGCCTGTATGACTGGGCGCAGGAGACCATTCTTCCCCTATCGCTGTTCGATGCCGCCCGGACGGACTTTTCCCTGCGTCGTATCGTGCACTATACCGGCAGTGACTGGCGCCATGTGCAGCCCTGGATTCTCCTGACCAATTACCACCGCTATGTCGATCAATTCATTCGTCATGGCTTACAGCAGCTGCGGGACGATCCTCGGTTCGTGCGTATGGTGCTGCCGGGTAATGTCACCATCGAGCGCGGCCTGGATGATGGCGAGGCCCAGTCCATCATTGGCGGTATCGCCTGGCATCGCTTTCAGATGCCGGCCTATCACCTGATCGCCGCGGATGGTCATGGCGTTACCCTCGTAAACATCGGGGTGGGGCCATCCAATGCCAAGAACATTACGGATCATCTGGCCGTCTTACGCCCGCACTGCTGGCTGATGATCGGCCACTGTGGCGGGCTGCGGCAGTCACAGAACATCGGCGATTACGTACTCGCGCATGCCTATATGCGTCGTGACGGCATTCTGGACCGTGTATTGCCGCCTCACATACCAATCCCGGCCCTGGCCGAAGTGCAGGTGGCCCTGGCAGAAGCGGCAGCTCAGGTGACGGGCGACCGTGGCGAGGCGCTCAAGCGCCGGCTGCGAACCGGCACAGTGCTGACCTATGACGACCGTAACTGGGAGCTGAGATGGGCGCAGGAGCGGCCTGTCATCAATCTGGCCCGCGCCATTGCGGTGGATATGGAGAGCGGCACTATTGCGGCTCAAGGGTATCGACTGCGTGTCCCGTACGGCACTTTGCTGTGTGTGTCAGACAAACCCCTGCACAGCGAGATCAAGCTGCCGGGCTCGGCCAATGCGTTCTACGAGCGAGCCGTCAGTCAGCACCTGGCAATCGGTATCGCGGCATTGGACCTGCTCCGGGCGCAGCTGGATTCGCTGCACTCGCGCAAGCTGCGCAGCTTTGACGAACCGCCTTTCCGTTGATACCTGAAAACAAAAAGGCCAGCGTAAAGCTGGCCTTTTTTCTTATGCGCCTAGACTGGCCAGGCCGATGTAAGTGGCGGCACCACCCAGGTAACCCAATAGCGCCAGCAGGCTGATGCGTTTCAGGTACCACATGAAGTCGATCTTCTCCATGCCCATTGCTGCTACGCCAGCTGCCGAACCGATGATCAGACAGCTGCCGCCTGTACCGGCGCAATAGGCCAGCATTTCCCAGAATCGCCCATCGGCCAGGAAATGGGTGAGCCAGCCGGCGTCAGCTGAGCTGGCCGCCGTCAGCGCTTCAGGGGAGACCAGCGGATACATTTTCATGGCGCCTGCTACGAGCGGTACATTATCGACCACCGATGACAGGAGACCGATTGCGATATTGATGGCATAGACATCGCCCAGGCCGTCTTTCAGCCAGGTGGCGACCTGCACCAGGTGGCCCGCCGTCGCCAGGCTGGAGACTGCCAGCAGAATGCCCAGGAAAAACAATACGCTTGGCATATCGATCCGGCGCAGTACGCCAATCACGGACAGCGGGTGCTTGTCTTCATCGTTCTTGCCGCGGTGGATGATTTCAGTCACGACCCACAGTACGCCAAGGCCCAGCAGAACACCCATGTAGGGCGGCAGGTGTGTCACGGTCTTGAATATCGGCACAAAGAGCAGGGCGCCAATGCCCAGAGCAAAGACAAGGTTGCGCTCGAACGGAGTGGTTGGATTCGCATTGTTCTCATGCTCATCCAGTGCCGGTCGCTCGGCTTCGCCCTTGAGCCTGAAGCTGAGCAGCACCAGGGGAACGAGCAGACAGACCAGGCTGGGCAGAAACAGACTCATGACGATACCGCTGGCCGAGATCTGGTTTCCAATCCACAGCATGGTAGTCGTTACATCGCCAATAGGTGACCAGGCGCCACCCGCATTCGCGGCAATGACCACAATCCCGGCGTAGAACCAGCGCTCCTTGGCATCGGCAATGAGTTTGCGCAGCAGGGAAACCATGACGATGGTAGTCGTCAGGTTGTCTAGCGCGGCAGACAGGAAGAACGTGATCAGGCCTACCAGCCATAGCAGGCTGACGCGCTTGTTGGTACGAATACGGTCGGTAATGACCGTGAAGCCTTCGTGGGCATCGATCAGTTCGACGATGGTCATGGCGCCCATCAGGAAAAACAGGATCTCCGAGACCTCGCCCAGGTGGTGGCGCAGCTCCTCGACCACGAAATGAGTGTTGTCGCTGCCGGGCTGCAGATGCGGCAGGATTTGATCTGCGCCCAGCACCAGCAGCGTCCAACTGACAACGGCTGTTAGCAGCGCCGAGGCGGCTTTATCGATTTTCAGGGTGTGCTCGCAGGCGATACAGAGGTATCCGAGCACGAAGGTTAAGGCCATGAAGACATACATGAGCGGCTTTCCAGGGCAGGGAGTCAGGTCGAAACCTTTTCCAATCATTACAGAGAGGGCGCCGAGGATGCCTTATATGTTTCAAAAAATGAAGAAAAAGGCACAAAAAGGATTGCTTCTCGAGTCGTCAGACGGCCTATCGATACCCCTGGGCCTGCAGCTGGAATAGATGAGCGTACCGGCCACCCTGGGCGACCAGCGCGTCGTGGCGTCCCTGTTCGATGATACGGCCATGCTCCAGGACCACAATCTGATCAGCCGAGCGAACCGTAGAGAATCGGTGAGAGATCAGGATCGTCATCTTGCCTTGGGCATGCTGACGAAACTGCTCGAAAACCTCTGCCTCGGCGGCAGCATCCATGGCAGCCGTAGGTTCGTCGAGTACGAGAATGTCGGCCTGGGTACGCATGTAAGAGCGTGACAGTGCGATTTTTTGCCATTGTCCGCCTGACAGTTCCTGCCCGCCTTTGAACCAGCGACCCAGTTGTGTCTGATAGCCTTGGTCGAGTCGCTCGATGAAGTCGCTGGAGCGTCCACGTTCGGCTGCTTCCTGCCAGCGCTGCTCGTCGTCAAAGGCTTCGACATCGCCCACGCCCAGGTTTTCGCCAGCGCTGAACTGATAGCGAATGAAGTCCTGAAAAATCACACCGATACGTTGCCGCAAGGCTTCTGTGTTCCACTCCTGAAGGTCGCTGCCGTCCAGCAGGATACGGCCCTCGCTAGGTGTGTAGAGCCGGGTGAGCAGTTTGATCAGTGTGGTCTTGCCTGAGCCGTTCTCGCCCACCAGCGCCAGGCTTTCGCCAGGCCGAAGGTGCAGCGTAATCCCCTCGAGGGCGGCCCGGGAGGCGCCTGGGTAATGAAAGCTGACCTGCTCGAAGCGGATGCCATCGCCTGGGGTCTGGCCTTGTTTCAAGCTGCCATGCTCAGCGGCCACAGGCTGTTCGAGGTATTCATACAGGTTGGACAGATAGAGGTTGTCTTCATACATGCCGCTGATGGCGGTCAGGCTGCTGCTCACTGCCGCTTGGCCCTGTCGGAACAGCAGCAGATACATGGTCATTTCACCCAGGCTGATGCGCCCTTGTACAGTGTCCACCACGATCCAGACATATGCGGCATAAAACGCCAGTGTTCCAAGCAGACCGAGCAGAAAGCCCCAGGTATCCCGGCGGATCGTCAGGGCCCGGTCTTCGGCATAGAGTTGAGTGAAGATATCGCGGTAGCGCTGGAGCAGGCGTGGCGCAAGACCAAAAAGTTTGACCTCCTTGATGTGGTCCTCCCTCGCCAGGACCGCTTCAAGATAACCCTGCATGCGTGCTTCAGGGGAGCGCCGCCGAAACAGGCGAAAGGCATCACCCGAAAACTTGGCTTCGGCAAAAAAGACAGGCAATGCCCCGACCACCAGGATAAGCAGCGCCCAGGGTGAAAAATGAATCAGCAGGATGGCAAAGCTGATCAGTGAAAGACCGTTCTGCATCAGGCTGAACAGCTTGTTGACCAGGGAGAGCGGGCGGATCGAGGCCTCGCGGCGGGCGCGGGTGAGCTTGTCGTAGAATTCCGAGTCTTCAAATTGGACCAGTGACAGTTGCTGGGCCTTTTCCAGGATCATCAGGTTGACCTTTTGCCCCAGCAGGACGCGCAGCAAGGACTGCTGGACGGAGAGGCCCCGCTGCGCCGCTGCGATCAAGGCGACCACGCCGGCTTCCATGGCCAACAGCCAGAGCACGGGCGACAGCAGAACGTTCCCCTGTGTCTGATGCAACTGCATGGCCGCCACGACCGAATCCACGATCTGCTTGCCGAGCCAGGCGGCCAGCGCTGGCAACACACCTGCTACCACGGTAGCCAGGGCAAGTCCCAGGGTCAGGGCAGGAGAGGTCGACCACACGAGGCCCAATGCCCGTGAGCTGTATTGAAAAAGGCTGAGCGCCCGGTGTCGCCAAGGCTGGCGCGGCGCAGGGGGTATGGCTGTCATGGGGTATTGGAGTGCATTCCTGGCGGGGAAATCCGTCAGGAATGCTGCCATGATCGTTATGGCGTCTGCCAGTTAATCATCAGGCCTGCTTGCGAAAACGCCCCTCGGCGTCGGCTGTCTTCATGGCGGCAACTACCGAAAGCGGATCGACCCTGAAGGGCTCGTTGTGAATGGTTTCCCCTTCCGCGCAGGCCAGTTCCGCAGCCTTGAGCAGGTCTGCATCAGACGCATTGGCCAGACCGATATCTGCCAGAGTAAGCGGCAAGCCGATTCGCTGACTGAACGTGAAGGCTTCATCAATGATGGCAGGCTTGCGGCCACTCAGGATCAACATGGTCAATACGCCAAACGCAACCTTCTCGCCGTGCCAGTAGCTGTGGGTCTGGGGCAGGGCGGTGAAGCCATTGTGAATCGCGTGAGCAGCTGCCAGGCCGCCGCTTTCGAAGCCTAGTCCGGAAAGAAGGGTATTGGCTTCGACGATATGCTCCAGGGCTGGCGTGACGACCTGTTGCTGACAGGCATGCAGTGCGAGTGGGCCATATTCCAGAAGCGTGTCATAGCACAGGCGTGCCAGGGCATAGGCGGTGAAAGGGCCGGGTCTTCCTGTCATGTTGCCAGCGCCGCGGATACGGCAGTCTTCTGCCTCGAACCAGGTCGCCATGGCGTCGCCCATTCCTGATACCAGAAAGCGCGCAGGGGCCTGGGCAATGATACCGGTGTCTACCAGTACAAGATCCGGGTTTCGCGGCAGAAACAGGTAGCGCTTGAGAGCACCTTCTGCGGTATAGATTACTGAAAGCGCACTGCATGGAGCATCGGTAGAGGCCAGGGTAGGCACAACGGCCACAGGTATGTTCAGTTCGTGGGCCAGCGCCTTGGCGGTGTCGAGTGATTTGCCACCACCGATCCCGACGATAGAGTCAGGCAGGTGCTGACGCGCCACTCCAGCCAGCCGTGCGACTTCCTCGTCGCTGCACTCGCCGTTGAAGCGGATACGCTGGCATTCGAGCTGATGCTGACAGGCCTTGTCGAGCGCTGCCCCCAGATGGTCGTCGGCAAAGGGGTCAAGAAGGGCCAGGGTACGTTTACCGAAGCGTGCAAGCTCCTCACCCAGGTGGTTAAAGGCTCCGTTACCTTGAACATAGCGGGAAGGGAAAATTGCCGTCGTGAGCATGGGGCAGGTTCCTCTGAAGTGGATTAGCCTGACTATGGAGCGTTTGGGAGGGCGCGCTATTGTCCTGAATCAACGCTGTTGGCATCAGCGTCTATCGCTGGATGAAAGGCGCGGAGGAGTTACCGCCGCGCCCTGGACTATCAGTGTCCAGCCGTGATGACGGGCACTGCCCAGCTCTCGCCAGGCAGCGGTGCGCGGAAGGCCTCTTCCGGCAGTCCTTGGGCTTCGCGCTCCTTGGCAAGGTCCTGGGGAGGCGCAAACTGGGCTTCGTCACTGAGCGGGAAGGTACCGAAGTGAATGCCCATGCTGGTGCTGGAGTGAAGAATCTTGTGTGCGGCTACTGCCTCCTGTGGATTCATGTGGCTCGACACCATGAACCAGCGTGGCTCATAGGCCCCGATGGACAACGCCGAGAAGCGCATGGGACCGAAACGGTCGTGAATCCGTTGGAAGTGCCCGCCCCATGCGGTATCGCCGGGGAAGTAGACAGGACCGCTGGCGGACTCAAGTACAAAGCCGCCCCATAAGGTACGGTTGGTATCGAAGCGGGTGCGGGCCGACCAGTGCTGTGAAGGCACGATATGCAAGGTTACCTGCTGGTTCAGTGGCTGACTCTGCCACCAGTCCATTTCGGTGACATTGCCAAAACCGGTCTCCTTGCGGATCAACTCGGCGTTTCCCAGCAGCGTGACGACGGGCGTGAGCGGGTTGATCTCGGCGAGACGGCGAAGCGTCGCCAAGTCCATATGATCGTAATGGCTGTGGCTGACGAAGATCAGGTCAAGAGGTGGAAGCTTTTCCAATGCTACGCCTGGGTCATGGTAGCGCTTGGGACCTATGAAGCTGAACGGGCTAACTCGCTCGGACCAGACCGGGTCGGTCAGAATATTCAAGCCATGATACTGAATGAGCAGGGTGGCATGGTTGATATAGGTGACGCGCAGGTCATCGCCTGTCACGCGCTCTGGCAGCTCCTCCTGGCTCGGCGGAAGCGCCTGCCAGATCCACTCAGGGCGCTCGCGGGTCAGCTGCCATTTGATCAGGGTCCAGAAGCTCTTTTTGGTAAAGGGCTCCTGGTTATAAAACTGCTGCCCGTCGAAGTGATCCGAGGGCGGACCTTTGTATTCCGGGCCGCCACAGCCTGCAAGAGCGAGAAGGTTGACCAGCCAGAGGGAGCGAAAGATTCTCATGAAGGACTCACGTTGCCGGTAAGTGAAAATCGAGTGCCGGTTTTTCGGTACACTCGCGGGTATCTTTTATCGTTGCACCGCGTTTTTAACGTGCCCGTGCCTCAAGTGCCAGTCTTCATCATGCCTCGTTCCTACCGCTCCCCTCAAACCCCGCGTCCTCGTCGTGTTGCCAAGGCCCCGCCGGCCGAGCCGCGGCTGATCTTGTTGAACAAGCCATTCGATGTGCTGACCCAGTTTTCCGATGGGGACGGGCGGGCTACGCTCAAGGACTTCGTTCCGATTCCAGGCATTTATCCGGCTGGGCGGTTAGATCGGGACAGCGAAGGGCTGCTCCTCCTGACCAATGACGGGCGCTTGCAATCGCGCATTGCCGACCCCAAGCACAAACTACCCAAGACCTATTGGGTTCAAGTGGAAGGCACCCCTACGGATGAGCAGATACAAACGCTGCGAACAGGCGTCGAGCTGAATGACGGACCGACGCTTCCCGCAGAGGTGCGCCTGTTGGAGGAGCCGGAGCTGTGGGAGAGAAACCCTCCCGTGCGCTTTCGCAAGAGTGTTCCAACGGCCTGGCTGGAGCTTGTGATTCGTGAAGGCCGCAACCGGCAGGTACGTCGCATGACGGCAGCCGTCGGCCTGCCTACATTGCGCCTGGTGCGAGTACGCATCGGCCCTTGGGCGTTGGAGGGTATGACGCCGGGTGAATGGCGCGAGGTGCCGGCGCGGCTGTAACCGCGCCAGCGGATCAGCTGTAGCGATCAGTAATGTGACGTGATAACCGCGATGCCTTCGTTCAACACGTCCCGCCAGGCTTTGAGCGTCTCGTCCGTGCATTGCGGGTCGTGGCTTGAAATGGTGGCGAGCAAGGTATCGACCCAGATGCTGTAGAGTTCCGGGCGAATATCCATCTGATGGCGGCAATGGGTTTCGCCCAGCGCGCGTAGTTTGGTATCCGGCATTCCGCGCGCCACCATGACCAGGTTCATGATGCCCTGTCGCAAGAGCTGCTTTTGGGCCTGCATGTTGGTATTGACGAACTTCTCGCGGATCAGCGGCGAGCTGGCAAGAAAGCGGGTATAGAAGTCATCGAAAAAGTCAGCGCTGGCGCAGCAGCGGCCGTAGCTCTGCATCACCTGGTCGGCGGGTTTCATGGCAAGTCCTTGCGAGTGTTTCGTCCACGTTTGTGGGTACAGCGGATGGGGAGCGAAGTGTAAACGGGTGGCAAGCCTATCAGGTTAAGACAATAGTCTTAAAGGCCTTTTGATATGGAGGGTTATTGGCCGTGCCCCTGTGTGAGGCACGGCCGGCAGGTGAATGGCTTATTCGGGGTGACGACGCTTCTCGATCTCGTCAGCCGTCATCTCGCCCTGGGCATGGCCGAAATGTTCCAAGACAAAATTGGTGACCGCCGCCAGCTCCTGGTTGGAGTATCCGCGGGCAAAGCCCGGCATGAAGTGATCGCCGTGGGGATTCTCCAGCTTGTCTCCTCCCAGCAGGACCTGCACCAGATTGGTTGCCTCTGGATCGTTCACCGTGCGCAGGCCACTAAGCGCGGCAAAGGTGCTCTGCCGGCCCGAACCATCCCACAGGTGACAGCTGACGCAGGCGTCGGCAAACACCTTCTGGCCCAGCGGGTTGTGTCCTTTGGCCGGTGCGTCAGATGACAGCTCCTTGGGCTCCGGTCGCATCAATCCATACGGCTGACTGGGGACCGACTTCAAGTACACCACCATAGCGCGGATATCCTCAGGCGTCAGGAAGCGCAGGCTGTGATTGACGGCTTCGGCCATGGGGCCAGCCGCAACGCCATACCCTTCGGCATGGCCTGTAGACAGGTAAGAGGCCAGGGCCTCGTCCGGCCAGGCACCGATGCCGGTCTTCTGGTCACCGCTAATGTTGTAGGCCTTCCAGCCCTGAATCACCGCGCCACCCAGGTTTCGCGAGCTGTCACGCGCCTGAAAGATATTACGGGGGGTATGACATTCGCCACAGTGCCCCGCACCTTCCACCAGATACGCGCCGCGGTTCCACTCAGCCGACTGGCTCGGGTCCGGCTCGAAGCGCTCGTTCGGGTTGAACATCACGTTCCAGAACATCATTCCCCAGCGTTGGTTGAAGGGGAAGCTGATGTCATTTTCCTTGTTCGGCTGCCTGATGGGCTCCAGGCTGAACAGATACGCCTTGATCGCCAGAATATCTTCCCGCGACATCAGCGTGTAAGACGTATAGGGAAAGGCTGGATAGTAGTGCTTGCCGTCCTTGCCGACGCCTTCCTGCATGGCGCTGACAAAGTCGTCATCGCTCCAGGCGCCGATCCCGGTTTCCTTGTCCGGCGTGATGTTGGGGGAATACAGCATACCGAACGGCAGCTTGAAACCACGACCGCCAGCGAACGGTTTACCGCCGTTCTCGTCAAGGTGACAGGCCACGCAGTCAGCTGCACGGGCCAGGTATTCGCCGCGCTGGACCGTGGCCTCGTCAGCAGCCTGGGCAGACAGCATTGTGAGGGCCAACGCTACAGGCGCCACGCCGCTCAACACCGTACGCGTCATGGTGCCCCAGATAGAAGTGAAACGATTCATAGGAGCTCCTTAAGCCACGTGGTAACCGGCGCGAACTACCGGCAGACGGCGAATGCGCTTGCCGGTTGCCGCATACAGAGCATTGACCAGAGCCGGTGCAATCATGGCGGTACCGGCCTCTCCAATCCCGCCAGGTATTTCATGGCTTGGAATGATGTGCGTCTCGACCGGTGGGGCATCGCTCATGCGCAACTGCCGGTAGTCGTGGAAGTTGCTCTGTTCCACATGTCCATCCTTGACGGTAATCTCGTTATAGAGCGCAGCAGACAGGCCAAACAGTGTGCCGCCCTCCAGCTGAGAGTGAACAGAGGTCGGATTGGTTACCTCGCCGCAATCTGCAATACAGATCAGGCGGGTGATGTGGATGCCGTTCTGCGCATCGACCTGCATTTCCACTACGGTAGCGAGGTAGCTGCCAAAGACTTCCTGTACGGCAATTCCCCGACCATGGCCCGCTGGCAGTTTCTGGCTCCAGTTGGCTTTTTCGGCGGCAAGCTTGAGTACCGCCTGCGCACGGGGATGCTCGCCGAGCAGCTTCATCCGGTAATCGACCGGGTCCTGCTTGGCTGCGTAGGCCAGCTCATCGATAAAGCTTTCCATCACATAGGCGCCATGCAACGGGCCTACCCCACGCCACCAGGAATTGAGAATGGCCTTGGGCGCTTCAGGGACGTAACGGACTCTGAGGTTTGGAAGCGAGTAGACGGGTTTGTTGGAAACCTCTACTGCGTCGGCATCCAGCCCATTGGGTGGTACGGCGGCTGGCGCAAACCGCGCCATGACCGAGGCCCCGACAATGGTATGCGACCAGCCCACCGGCATGCCGTTGGCATCCAGGCCTGCGCTGAAGCGGTCGATATAATGAGGACGGTACAGGTCATGGGCGGTGTCTTCTTCACGCGTCCAGACCAGCTTGATGGGGTAGTCGACCTGCTTGGCTATGGCTGCGGCCTGACCGATGAAGTCCGCCTCCAGGCGACGGCCAAAGCCTCCACCGATGAGCTGGTTGTTGACGATGATCTTTTCCGGCGGCAGGCCGGTTGCCTTGGCAGCCGCCTGTTGGGCCATAACCGGCACTTGGGTGCCGACCCATAGTTCACAGGCATCTTCGCGGACCTGGGCCACACAGGTCATGGGCTCCAGCGTGGCGTGAGCCAGGAAGGGCATCTCGTATTCCGCCTCGATCTTGCTGGACGCACCGGCAATGGCCTTGTTGATGTCGCCAACCTCGGCGGCAATGGCGCCTTCGCGATCAAAGGCTGCATGCAGGGCGCGTTCGATCTGGGCGGAGTCGATACCGGCGTTTGGGCCTAGATCCCATTGGATCTCCAGCGCTTTCAAGCCTTTAAGGGCTGCCCACATGTGGTCGCCGATCACGGCAACGGCATTATCCAGCTTGACCACATCCCTGACACCGGGGACCGCACGAGCGTGACGGTCGTCCACTGAGGCAAGCGTGCCACCTACGACCGGACAGGCGCTGACAGTAGCGATCTTCATGCCTGGCACGTGCAGGTCGATGGTGAACTTGGCTGAGCCGTCTACTTTGCCAGGCGTATCAAGGCGACGCAGCGGCTGGCCGATGACCTTGTAGTCTTCCGGCTTTTTGAGCGGGACGTTTTCCGGAACGGGCAGTTTGGCAGCTGCATCCACCAGCGCGCCGTAGGCGAGCTCCCGATTGCCAGGGCCGATGATCTTGCCATTTTCGGCGCGGCATTCATCCGGCGACACCTTCCATTGGTTAGCCGCGGCCTGGATCAGCATTACGCGTGCCGCCGCAGCGGCTTCCCGCAGGGGTTGCCAGTTGCTGCGAGTCGATGAGGAACCGCCGGTGGCCTGAAAGCCCAAAAGCTTGTCCCCATACAGTTTTTCGTCTGGCGGTGCTTCCTGCACCCTGACCTGATCCAGAGTAACGTTCAACTCTTCGGCTACCATCATGGCAAAACCGGTCTGTACACCCTGGCCCATTTCGATCTTGGGCGAAATCAGCGTGATCTGCCCATCGTGGCCTATCCGAAGAAACGCTCCCAAGGCCGTAGGGGTGTCCAGCGGTGCGTCTTCTGGCCCTTTGTTGACATACTGTTCGGCATAGCTGCGGCGGGAAAAAGGCAGTGCGGTTGCCAACAGCAAACCACCTGCGGCGATACCACTGGCCTGAAGCAGCTTGCGGCGCGACAGGCTTATGGCCTGCGCCGATACATTCTTGGTCATGGAGTGTGCTCCGCTCAAGCCTGGGAAACGCTTTTGATCGCGCCGCGGATACGGGTATAGGTACAGCAGCGGCAGATATTGCCGGACATGCCCGCATCGATTTCAGCATCGCCTGCGTTCGGGTGCTGGGACAGCAGCGCCACGGCCGACATGATCTGGCCGGACTGGCAATAGCCGCACTGCACGACTTCATGCTCAAGCCAGGCATCCTGCACTTTCTTGCCCAAGTCGGACTCGCCCACGGCTTCGATGGTCACGATCTTCTGGCCTTGTGCAATGTTGCTCACAGGCAAGACGCAGGCGCGAACAGCCGTACCGTCCAGATGCACCGTGCAAGCGCCACACTGTGCGATCCCGCAGCCGTACTTGGTGCCGGTCATTCCCAGCACGTCACGTAGAACCCAAAGCAGGGGCATGTCGTCGGGGACGTCGACCCGATGGTCGGCCCCGTTGATGTTGAGCGTAAGCATTGCAACCTCATGAGCACGGTAGGACAGTCGACTCGTCATGCCGGAACGCCGCCAGGCAAGGTCATGCCGACGGGAAGGGCTGCGAGTCGATCGTTGGTTTATTCAGGACAGAATGAGCGGTGCTTCATTCCGTGTCATTGGAAAAATTTAGATAAATAAATCTGATTTATCCATCTTCTGGCAAGAAACACCAGCATCAGCATCGGATTCGTGCAAATCCGTGGCCTCAGACAGGTCCATGTAAATCGCGACGATACTCAGCCACGCAGGTGTTCAAGCGGCAGCTCGGTACTGGAGATGACCTGGTTGAGAACGAAGCTTGAGCGCACGCTCGAAACGCCTTCTATACGGGTCAGGGTACCCAGCAGCAGTTTCTGGTAGTGGTCCATATCCGGAACGACCACCTTGAGCTGATAGTCCGCATCCATGCCGGTCACCAGGCTGCATTCCAGCACCTCAGGGCACTGCCGAATGATCGACTGGAAATGCTCGAAGCGTTCAGGGGTATGCCGGTCCATGCCGATCAGTACGAAAACTGTCAGGCTAAGGCCCAGTTTCTTGCGGTCGAGCAGGGCAACCTGACGATTAATGTAACCATCATCTTCCAGCTGCTTGACCCGTCGTGAGCAGGGCGAAGGAGACAGGCCGATGCGCTCTGCCAGTTCCTGGTTCGAGATGCGTGCATCACGCTGGAGTTCGGCAAGAATACGTAAGTCGTAGCGGTCTAGTTTGTCCATTTTGAAACCAATCCTTTGGAAAATTGCGTTTAAAAGGTTTTTTTAGTGTTCTGTTGCTTAAACGGTAGAGGATATAGCAAAAAACGCAAACTTTGGTCGGTGCAACAGGGCTAAGCTGAACTCATTACTTCGATGGCCCGGACGAACAGTCCAACGGTGAGCTCCAGGAGGGCAAGCCGATAATGCCGCCGACCTATCAGGTCGTGCCGCTCCCGGGCCACTCACCGCCCAAAAGGCTGTGTGATCGCAGCAGTCGCCAAAAGCGACTCAGAGGACAGAATTCCGGAAGGGGGCGAAAGCCTCCTTTTTTGTGCGCCTGATAAAAGTGTACGCCTGTGCTCCGCCTATCCGTCAATGCTCGCCTCGCGCATACTCCTGGCTTAGATTGAATATTCGACCGCCGCCTCGCCATTTTCAGAGCGCGCTGGCGGGAACCAGGAGATAAGGTCATGAAGCGCCGCGGGCGTTTGACAGGTATCGGTCTGATAGTCGCATTGAGCGCAGGCCACGTGCTGGCAGGGCCTTTTGAGGCCGGACAGACGCAGTTCGGCAATCCGTCCGGCGGCGCTGCGCCTCAGCCTCAGGCGGGGCAGGGTCGCGTTGGAGATCACCCGGACTACTCGCCCTCTCGGGGAGTGGATCCTAATGCCGGGCCTCGTCCGGGGGCGGGTCGCCCTATCGGACAGGATGGCTCGCGCTGGCAGACCGGCAGTGGCCAGGATCTTCCCCATCAACGCTATGATTTTCCCCGGCGGCCTGTCGAGCGGGTCGATGAAAACGGTGTACGGTTTATTACCGCGCCTCCGCGAGAGGTCACAGGGCAGGCGAACCACTCACGGGAAGACGGCTGGAATCGACCCGATGCCGTTCGGCGTGGCGATGAGCGTGCGCGCTGGGAGCAATCCGGGCCGAATGATCTGAATCGAGGCTGGGAAAATCAGCCCCGTGTCATTGATCATCCTGACTATGGGCCGTACGGCAACTGGAATCGCCCGCACAGGCACAACGACTTCGATCGTCGTGGCTGGGGACCAAACCCTGATTGGCGTCCCGGCTATGTGCTACGTCGCCCGCCGCCCCGGTACACCCGTATCTGGCATCAACGCTATGAGTATTATTACTCCGACGGCTACTGGTACCGCCCACAAGGGTCGAGTTATGTCATCGTGACCCCGCCACGCGGGGTGTATGTCAGCAACTTGCCTAACTATGCGCAGACGTTGGTGATCGGCGGGCTGACCTATTACTTTGCAGCGGGCACCTATTACCAGCCGCAACCGGAATACAATCGTTACATTGTCGTGGAGCCGCCTGTGCAAAACGGTGGCTATGCCATTAGCAGCAATGCTTTTGATGTCGCCATAAGCCCTGCCTATGGCCAGACGCAGGCCCAGATGGAGCAGGATCGTTATGACTGCCAGCGTTGGGCGGTCAGCGAGTCAGGTTTTGATCCATCCCGAGCAACCACTGCGCCACCGGCTGATGTGGCGGATCGTTATCGACGTTCGCTGGGCGCCTGCCTAAGTGGCAGGGGATATAACGTGACCTATTGAGGAGGGCCGTCTGGCTGTAATCTGATGAAGTCAGACGCCCTTGAGCCCTCAGTTCGGAGGCAGCGGATGCCGATGGGGGACATCGGGTGCATCCAGCGGGTCGGCATGTACCAGCACTTCGGCCTGCGGATACTCCGCCATGATCGCCGCTTCGGCCTCGTCGCACAGGCGATGGGCTTCGGACAGGGTCATTTCTCCCGGTAGCTCCAGATGCAGTTGGACGAACCAATGGCTTCCCGAAATACGCGTGCGCAAATCATGAGCCCCCAAGACTTGGGGCACGCTGCACGCCAGCGTCAACATGTGCTCGCTGACTTCATAGGGCAATTCCTGATCCATCAGCACACTTAGCGAGTCGCGTGCGATTCCAATGGCACTCCAAAGGATATACAACGCAATACCCAGGCCAAAGATGGCATCTAACTGATCCCAGCCGTAGCTGGCAGCAATCAGGGCAATCAGGATGCTGGTGTTGAGCAGAAGATCAGAACGGTAATGCAGAGAATCGGCGCGAATCACTGCGGACCCTGTAATCTGAATGACGTGCCGCTGTAGCATCAGCAGGCCCGCAGTCACAATCAATGAAACGATCATGACTGCAATGCCCAGCAAAGGTGTTCCCAAGGGTTCAGGTTCTTTCAGGCGACCAATGGCCTGCATGCCGATCAGGATTCCGCTGGCGCCAATGAACAGGGCCTGGGTAATACCCGCCAACGACTCCGCCTTGCCATGGCCGTAACGGTGGTCGTCGTCGGCGGGCTTTAGGGAATAGCGCACCGCTAGCAAGTTGAACAGGGAGGCCGCACCATCAAGCACGGAATCGGTCAGCCCGGCGAGCAGACTGACCGAGCCGCTGAACCACCAGGCGATGGCCTTCACGGTAATAAGCAGGCCAGCCACTGCGAGTGAGGCGGTGGTGGCCAGGCGCAACAGCCTGGCGTGTTCGGTACGGCTCTTCATCAGGAGTTATGCCGCAGGGCGCAACCCGAAGGCGGCTAGTTGCTCAGGGCTGCCGCTGTGCTGAATCAGGCGAGGATCGGTCAGGGGCAGGGAGCGGCCGGTTTCCTGTTCGATAATGGCTTTAAGGCGCGCCTTGTCCACCTTGCCATCCGCATCGATAGCGTCTTTTAGCTTTTCCGGGTCGACCGAGGCGTGCTGGTCATTGGGCAGGTAGATGGCTCCAGACGTAAAATCAACACCGAACGCAATCAGGCCGGGAATGATGTAAAACAGCAGGCCTACCGCATCCAGGATGGCAATGCCTGGGTCGATCTGGCCAGTAATTTGGCCGCGACGCTCAGGATAAAACAGCGTACCGCAGGCCGAAATCTGGGTCAGCACTGCTGCAGCAAGGGCGCCACAGATCAGGCGAGTGCGCATTGGCATAAACACCTCCATAGGTCAGGAAACCGCACTATAACCGGCGTTGCGAGAGGCCGGAAGCGGGCCGCTGGAGTCGTTATAATCAGCAACCACCGTATATGACCACGTGCACAGCAGAATGACGCCATTACCCATCGATACCGTATTGCCTACCCTGCGCGCCGCCCTGGTCGAGCGCGACGAAGCTGTGCTGGAGGCACCTCCAGGTGCAGGCAAGACCACACGTGTACCGCTGGCGCTGCTGGATGAGCCCTGGCTAGCGGGTCAGCGGATTCTCATGCTGGAACCACGGCGCTTGGCCGCTCGGGCAGCGGCGGAGCGGCTGGCAGCCGAGTATGGCGAACCGGTGGGCGAGACGGTGGGATACCGCATTCGCCTGGAGAGCAAGGTAGGGCCCAGGACACGGATCGAGGTCGTTACGGAAGGTATTCTTGCGCGTCGCCTGCAGGATGATCCTGCCCTCGAAGGCGTTGGCCTGGTCATTTTCGACGAATTTCACGAGCGAAGCCTGGACGCCGATTTGGCGCTGGCACTCACTCTGAATGGGCGTGAGCTCTTGCGTGACACTCCGCTCAAGGTCCTGGTCATGTCCGCAACCCTTGAGGGTGAGCGGCTTTCGGCCTTGCTGCAAGGGGCTCCGGTGGTGCGCAGCGAGGGGCGCATGTTTCCGGTGGAGATCAAATGGGGGCGGCCCACTTCGACGGACGAGCGCCTGGAGCCCAGGGTTGTTCAAACCATCCAGCAGGCACTGGATGAGCAGGACGGAAGCCTGCTCGTCTTTTTGCCGGGGCAGGCTGAAATCCGGCGGGTTCATGAATTGCTGGATGATGCGCTGGCTGGCAGGGTGGATATCCGGATCGCGCCGCTCTACGGTGAGCTTGATCTGGCTGCCCAGAGAGCAGCGATTGAGCCGGCACCGGCCGGTATTCGCAAGATTGTGCTGGCGACCAATATCGCCGAAACCAGTCTTACCATCGAAGGCGTTCGGGTGGTGGTAGATGCCGGACTTGCCCGGGAGCCCGCCTTCGATCTCGGCAGTGGCATGACGCGGCTGGCTACGCGACGCATCTCTCGCGCCTCGGCCACCCAGCGAGCGGGACGGGCGGGGCGTCTGGAGCCAGGGGTGTGCTATCGCTTGTGGTCGGAGACGCAGCATGACCAGCTACCCGCCTATGATTCACCGGAAATTCTGCAGGCTGATCTGGCAGGGCTTGCGCTTCAGCTGGCGCGCTGGGGCGCTGTTGCAGATGAGCTGGTCTGGTTGGATAAACCTCCTGCTGCTGCCCAAGCACAGGCTCAGAATCTGCTTGTGCGTCTGGGTGCGCTCAATGCTGATCGAACGGCCCTGACAGCCCATGGACAGGCCATGAGTACCCTGCCGGCTCATCCGCGACTGGCTCATCTTCTGCTTCGGGGACAAGCCCTGGGGTTGGCGCCATTGGCGTGTGATCTGGCGGCTATTTTATCCGAGCGGGATATCGTGCGTGGCGAGGGTGCGGATATACAGACTCGCCTTGTGCTGCTGGCAGGCGAAGGGAAAGGGCCGCGAGGCGGTATTGCGCGCATTCGCCAGCTGGCAAGACAATTCAAGGGCTTGCTGCGTGGCGCTTCCGAAATACCTGTGAGCGATCCGGATCATCCACGCTGGGTAGGGTGTCTGCTGGCTTTTGCTTACCCGGAGCGGATCGCACACCAGCGCCGATCCGGCGGTGCAGAATATCGGCTGGCCAATGGCCGTGCGGCACTGTTTGCCGATGTCGATTCGCTGATGAAATCACCGTGGTTGGTGATTGCCGATCTTGGGAGCCGACAAGGGCAGCGTGAAGAGCGTATCTATCTGGCTGCCGAGCTTGATCCTGCCTTGTTTGAAGGGCCCCTGGCCGAGCAGGTATCGACCCATGAGGAGGTGGACTGGGACGAGCGGGAGGGCGTACTGCGCGCCGAACGGCAGGTGCGAATCGGTGAACTGGTCCTTTCCCGCGAACCCTTGAGTTCGCTGGATGATGACGCACGCAGCCGGGCATTACTGGGGCTAGTCAGGCGTAAAGGGCTTGAACTCCTGCCCTGGACACCGGAGCTACGCCAGTGGCAGGCACGGGTCATGCTTCTGCGGCGGCTGGACCTGGAGCAGGGCGGTCTCAGCGAGTGGCCTGACGTGACCGACACGGCACTACTGGCAACGCTGGAGAACTGGCTGCTTCCATATCTGGGACGGGTGACTCGCCTGTCCCATTTCGCTCAGCTCGATCTGGGCGCCATCCTGCAGGGCTTGTTACCCTGGCCGCTGCCGAGCCGCCTGGACGAGCTGGCGCCCCGCTCGATAGAGGTGCCTTCAGGCTCTCGTATCCGGCTGGACTACACCGAGGAACCGCCCGTGCTGGCCGTCAGGTTGCAGGAGATGTTCGGCCTGGCCAACACCCCTCGGATCGCCGGCGGACGGCTTGCTGTAAAGCTGCACCTGCTGTCCCCTGCGCAGCGCCCGGTGCAGGTTACCCAGGATCTGGCTAACTTCTGGCGCAGCACCTATGCCGAGGTAAAGAAGGATTTGAAAGGCCGCTATCCAAAGCACTATTGGCCGGATGACCCGCTCGTTGCGGAGGCGACTGCACGGGCCAAGCCTCGGCGTTAGTGCCGAGGCTTTACAGATCAGACTCGCGCCACGCGGGCGATCTGTTTGGCCAGGAACGGCCCGGATGCGATCACGCCAATCAAGCGCAAGGCCTGCATGGCCAGTACCAGCCCGACGTCCGCATGGCTGTCCACAGCGATGATCGCCATTGAGTCTAGGCCGCCAGGACTGGTTGCAAGGTAGGCGGACAGAAAGTCCTTGTTCATCAGGTGTGCCAGAAACAGGGCCGAAAGAGCGCACATGGCGATCAACATCAGCGAGGCCATGATCATCTTGGGCAAGGCTCGGGTGACATAGCGCACCGTGGTTTTATCGAACCGCAAGCCTACATAGCAGCCCATCGAGCCAAACGCGATGGCCAGCAACCAATGGGGAAGGGTAATGGTTACCCAACCGTTGAGCTGCAATATGGTGCCCAACGCAATAGGCACCATCAAAGCGCCAGCCGGCAGGCGCTTGCCTAACCAGACACCTACCACCACGACGGCCAGCGTAATTCCAAATGACTGCAGGGTGTTCCAGTCAAAGGTGATAGCGGCCGAGTGAGAGGCTGCTCCTGTACCTTCAGCCCCCAAAAAGCGGCCAACCAAGGCACTGATCACGACCACACAAACGACACGCACATACTGCATGGTTGCCACAATGCGGGAGTCCGCTCCGTATTCTTCCGCCATGGCAACCATGGCGGAGGCCGCACCGGGCGTAGTACCCCAGGCGGCGGTGGAGCCGGGTAAACCGCCGAAGCGAACCAGGATGACACCCACCAGCACGCTGAGCAGAACGGTAATGGCAGTGGCCAGCAGCATGACCGGCCAGTGCGTAGCGACCATAAGCAGAACGGCCGCTGTCATGGAGTGGGCGATCAAACAGCCCACCACGCCCTGGCTTAGCTGGAACAGTGGTTTGGGTAGACGGATCGTGGCCCCTTTGACGCCAAAGCAGATGGCGACCAGCATGGGCCCTAGGAACATGGCCGCAGGGATACCGGCACGATCAAGGCAAAAGGAAGCCAGACTGGATACAACAATCAGGGCAGCCCACTGCAGGGCAGGATGTCGTGATGGCGGTGCTGCAGATGAAACAGGGGCGTGAGGCAATGACGTCCTCCTCAAGAGGTGGCAGCCACAGACGGCGTAGCCGCGCTAAAGCCTTATTATACGCGCCTTCCGGCTAAAATTTGATAGCAAGATAACTAACGAAACGATCACGAATCGTAATGGCAGTCCTGACACAATCGCAGGCATTGCCGGATGTGTTTGCGGTACTCCTTGTAGCGAGGCGTTATGACCGCGAAGCAAGGCATTCTGATAATGATGCTTCGTAAGATTCGAGTCTTAGAGGGTCAGCCTGATCTTGACCTTGTTTAATCGGGTGGGCTGGATGTTGGGATATTGGGGTTGCCAAGGCATTCTCCCGGATCTTTATGCCTCGGCTGTTCGAGCCGTTCTTGCTAACAGCATTCGGGGCAAGAAGCATCATTCACCACTGCCATGCCCAGAAGGGCAACCCCGGTATTCACCCAGGCCGCCAAGTGACGGCCCGGGTAAGTTGAGGTCAGCGGACCAGGTGCAGGAACTGCAGGTGTCGCTCGTACTGGTCGAGCATGTCGTTGATGATTTGCTCCTTGGTGTAGCCCACCAGGTCATAATCCTGGCTGCCCTCAGCCAGATAGACCTCTGCACGGTAGTAGCGGCGGTTTTTCAGGTGCAGCCCGCCCATACCGGCTCGGGCAAAGCTCGGTGTGAAATACCCCTGCATGATGACCCGATAGATAAAGGGATGCTGTTCGCCATGACCAACCTCAAGGCTCAGGTTGGCATTGGTAGGATCAAGCTCGGTCTGTACGGCCAGTCCTTTTTCCCGGAATACCTCGGCCACTTCCTCAATCGCCGGGCGAACAATGGTGTCCATTACCCGATAGACCTCATCGCGCGACGGGAAGTGAACAGCCTTGGCAAGGCGCTGACGCCAGCCACCGCTGCGGCGTGGGTTGGCCTGGGATACCGGGGCCAGAGAATGTGATCGTGCCCGTTGCCGCTGCGATTCGGTGTAGAACGCCTTGTGCAGACCCCACATCATTAGCAGGGTTACTAGCGAGAAGGGCAGAGAGGTCAGGACCACCGCAGACTTTAGTGCATCCATGCTACCGGCGACCAGCAGACCACCGGTGACAAGGGCAGTAGCCGTTCCCCAGAAGACGCGCAGCCACTTGGGACCGTCTTCGTCCGCTTCGCCGCCTGTCGAGGACAGGGTCGACAGCACCACAGTGCCCGAATCCGCCGATGTCACGAAGAACACAAAGCTTACGAATACCGCCACCGCAATGACAATACGGCTGGCAGGATACGTTTCCAGTAGGTGATAGAGCGCCATGGATGGCTCGCGAATAGCCGTTTCGGCCAGGCTGGTCAGGTTGTGGTTTAGCACCTGATCCAGCGCGCTATTACCAAAGATGGACAACCACGCGAGGGTAAAGCCAAGCGGAATGAACAGTACGCCAAAAACGAATTCACGAATGGTACGACCACGGGAAATTCGCGCAATGAACAGGCCTACAAAGGGTGCCCATGCGATCCACCAGGCCCAATAGAATACGGTCCAGCCGCCCAGCCAGTCGGACGGTTTGTCATAGGCATAAAGGTCAAAGCTCTTGGTGGGAACAGCGCCCAGATAATCGCCGATGTTCTGGATCAGCGTATTGAGCAGGTGCTGGGTCGGCCCGGCAAACAGGACAAACAACAGCAGACCGACCGCCAGGAGCATGTTGATATCGGACATGACGCGCACACCCTTGTCTACACCTGATACGGCAACAAGAATGGCGGCTCCCATCATCACGGCAATCAGCAGGGCTTGTACCCATTGGGTATGGGGTACACCGAACAGATAGTCCAGGCCCGAGTTGAGCTGAAGCACACCAAAGCCCATATCGGCGCCCAGGCCGAAAACGGTGGCAATGATGCCAAAGCAATCTACCGCATGGCCAATAGGGCCGTTGATGCGCTTGCCGATCAGTGGGTATAGCGCTGAACGTAAGGCCAAGGGCAGGTTATGGCGATAGGCGAAATAGGCCAATGCCATGGCAACGAGTGCAAAGACTCCCCAACCATGCAATCCCCAGTGCAGAAAGAGCAGTTGCATGGCCTGACGCGCAGCAGCCTGCGTGCCGCCTTCGCCTTGAGGGGGATGCATGAAATGCGTCAGGGGTTCTGACACGCAGAAAAAGAACAGGGTAATACTGATACCGGCTGCGAATAGCATGCCGGCCCATGAAAGGTAACTGAACTCAGGCTGATCGTGATCGGCGCCAAGCTTGATCTTGCCGTACCCTGAAAGGGCCGTGACGATGACAAAGACCAGATAAAGTGTCATGGCCAGTAGGTAGTACCAGCCTACCGTCTGTGAGGCCCATGTCTGAGCTTCCAGCAGCCAGGCTCCGGCGCGCTCGGGGAAGGTGATTACCACCAGAGCAAAGACCAGGATTGCTGTGGCCGCGCTGTAAAAGGCGGGCGGATTGAGTCGTACGTTACCGGATGGGGTCGTGCTGCTCATGGAGCATGTTCTCCTATAGGGCAGGTGCCAAAGAGTCCGTACAGTCGAGTCGCGGGTTTCCGGTCACTCGCGATGCTGTCGGGCTAGTAGCTCAAGGTGATTCGAAAAGGGGACATTCCTTGCCCGTCGTTTGTAGTCATTTTTTATTAATTGATCGTTCAATATAAAAAGATAACACGAAAAGACGTTCAAGCGGAGCTTGAATCGCCTCCATATGTCATTTTGCTATAGTCGGTCGAGGAGGGGCGAAACCGAAGGGCCTGAGTCAGAGCGGAAGCAGGCCTGCTACGGTTGCCATTGGGTATCACTGCCGGAGAGTTTGCGGTTCAGGAAATAGGCGGCGCTGATCAGGGCCAGATGGGTCAGGGCCTGAGGAGTATTGCCCAGGTGACGTCCACGGGCGTCAAGCTCCTCGGCAAAGAGTCCTACAGGGCTTGCGTATTTCATGAGTTTTTCAAACTCCATATGCGCCTCGTCTATCCTGCCGGCCCGCGCCAGGCACTCCACATACCAGAATGAGCAGGCCGCAAAGGAGCCCTCTTCACCTGAGAGTCCATCGGACATTTCAGACTGATCGTAGCGCTTGACCATACCATCGCAGACCAGACGCTCCTTGATGGCATCTAGAGTTGCCAGCCATGCCGGGTCTGTTGCGCTGACAAAACGCAGCAAGGGCATCAGGAGAAGAGATGCGTCCAACGTATCCTGGCCCAGAATGGCTGTGAAATGACCTTTTTTCTTGTTCCAGAAGTGGGTCCAGATATCTTCCTGGATATCGCCCCGTGCCTTGAGCCATCGTTCATAGGGCATGGCAAGGGAACGCTTCTGTGCCAGGCGAATGGCTCGGTCAATGGCAACCCAGCACATCAAGCGCGAGTGTAGGAAGTGCTTGGGCTCATCACGAATTTCCCAGATGCCGGCATCCTTGGTCTGCCAATGATTGCAGACATAATCGATGATACTGACAACATGTTTCCAACCGCGGTGGGATATGGCCTGGCCGTACTTGTTTGACAGGTAGACGGCATCCATCAGCTCGCCATAGATGTCGAGCTGAACCTGTCCGAATGCATCGTTGCCGATACGCACAGGCTTTGCCCCGCCGTGGCCGCTCAGGTGGTCCAGTTCCTGTTCGGGCAGTTCCCGTCCACCATCGAGGCGATACATGATCTGAAGCTTTTGCGGCAGATCGCTGCTGCGCTCGATACAGTCGCCCACCCAGCTCATGAAGTGGTTGGCTTCGTCGGTGTATCCCAGGCGCATGAAAGCATAGACGGTAAACGAGGCGTCCCGTATCCAGGTAGCCCGGTAATCCCAATTTCGCTCGCCACCTGGTGTTTCCGGCAGGCTGAAGGTTGCCGCAGCAGCAATGGAACCGTGCTGCTGCGAGACCAGAAGCTTGAGCACCAGAGCCGAGCGCGAGACCATTTCCCGCCAGCGGCCGGTATAGTTGCTTTGACGAGCCCATCGCTGCCAGAACCTGAGTGTATGCTTCAGACAGAGATCAAGATCTTCTTCCATGACCTGTCGATCTTCGGCACAGCCAAAGACGAATGTCGCGCTTTCTCCTTCCTTGAGGGTGAAGTCCGCCACGGCCGTATTCCCGTCAAGCGTAAGCGTCTCGGAACCGGCCAAGCGCATGCTGCGCTGGCCCTCGGCCTGAAACACAATGCTGCCTTGCTCTACCGTAGCCCTGGTTTCAGCCCGGGCGTAATCAAGCCGCGGTGAACACTTCAGACAAATGCGCGAGTCGCCTTTAACGGCATAAACCCTCCGCACCAGGCGGGGCATGGTGTTCTCTTCCGTCAGGATGGGCATCCAGTCGGTCAACTCGACGGCGCCGTCGTCATCAAGCCAGCGGGTCTGCAAGACGTTACTGTCGGGGAGGTAGATCTGTTGCCGCCTGGCATTAGGGCGGTCGGGTGCAATCGTGAACAGTCCGGCCTCGTCACCATTGAGCAAGGCGGTAAAAACCGAGGGGCTATCTAGGTCAGGCCAGCAGAAATAGTCGATGCTGCCGTCATCGGCGACCAGCGCGCAGGTGCGCATGTCGCCGATGACTCCATGGGCATCGATGGACCGGATTCCGGCGTTGTGATCAACCATTGTCCTGGAATCCTGGATACAGACACATGCCACCATCGACAAAGAGGGTGGTACCTACCACATAGTCAGACAGGTCGGATGCCAGCCAGACGACGGCATTACCAATGTCCTCCACATCCCCGACACGCTTGTAGGGGATCAGCTTGAGCAACTCGCGGCGACCTTCCTCATTGCCAGTCACGTCTTCATTGATGGCCGTAGCGATAGCGCCGGGCGCAATACTATTGATGCGTATGCGCTTTTCAGCCACTTCCTGAGCCAGGGTCTTCATCATCAGGCTGACCCCACCCTTGGAGGCCGCGTAATTGACATGACCTGCCCACGGAATGACCTCATGTACCGAGCTCATGTGAATGATCTTGCCCGCCGCGCGTGACAGGTCGGTATTAACGCCTTGCTTCAGGAACTGCTGGATGGCGGCACGTGCGCACAGGAATTGGCCGGTCAGATTGGTCTGGATGACCATGTTCCAATCCTTGAGAGTCATCTCGTGGGAGGGTGCATCGCGCTGCAGCCCGGAGTTGGCGACCAGAATGTCCAGACGGCCAAAGGCTTCGATCGTCTTGGCAAAGAGCTGTTCGACGGCCTGTTCATCACCAACATCAGCACCCACGGCAATGGCCCGACCGCCGGCCGCCTTGATTTCATCCGCAAGCTGTTCAGCCGGCTCGGCATTGGAGTGGTAATTGATGACAACGGCTGCGCCTACCTGAGCCAAGGCCTTGGCTGATGCGGCGCCGATCCCTGAACTGCCGCCGGTGACCAGTGCAACCTGGCCATCGAGTGAAATTTTCATGGCAAACCCTCAAGCAATTCGGTGAAAAGTCCTTGTCACCTGACCGTTGGCAGCTTGCGAGAGTTCAGAGGGGTAAAGGGCTACCTGCCGACCCGCAAGCAGCCCTCCAGCAGATCAGCTGGGTTTGAGGGTATGCAAGTGGTCGCGTTTGGCGAGGGTAGGGAAGAGCTTGATCCAAAGGCCTGTCACGATCAGCGTTCCTGCGCCGCCCAGCACGACCGCTTGCACTGTGCCCAGCCAGGCTGCCGTTACACCGGACTCGAACTCGCCCAGTTGGTTTGAGGCACCGATGAACAGGCCGTTGACGGCACTGACGCGGCCGCGCATTTCATCCGGCGTCTCCAGTTGCACAAAGGCGCCGCGAATGACCATGCTGATCATGTCAGCCGCACCCAGAACCGCCAGCACGGCCAGGCTGAACCAGAACGAGGTGGAAAGACCAAAGGCGATGGTTGCCACGCCAAACACACCTACCGAGATAAACATAATGCGTCCGACGCTTCGCTCGATGGGAAAGCGCGCGAGCCAAAACGACATCAGCAGGGCGCCCACGGCGGGTGCTGAGCGCAACAGGCCCAGCCCCCATGGACCGGTCATCAGAATGTCCCGGGCAAACACGGGTAACAGTGCCGTTGCGCCGCCCAGCAGAACGGCAAAAAGATCCAGGGAGATAGCGCCGAAAATATCGCGGCGGCTGCGAATGAAGCGAATCCCGGCCAGTAGCGAATCCAGACTGGCCTTTTCCTTACGCGGTTGCTGTTCACGCGCAGGCAGGCTCAGCACGAGGAGAATTGCCACACCATACAGGGCCGTTGCCGGTGCATAGACCCAGAAGGCACCCAAGGCGTACAGAAAACCACCCAACGCTGGCGCCACGATTGTCGCACCCTGCATGGCGGAGGCCGAGGCCGCAACGGCCCGGGGAAATAGCGAAGCGGGGACGATGTTGGGCAAAAGCGCCTGGGTCGCTGGCATTTCGAAGGCCCGGCAGGTGCCCAGCATGAAGGCCAGGATAAAGATCAGCTCACGGGTCACGTTGTCGGTCAGGCTGCCATAGACCAGCACCAGTGCGGTAAGGGCCTGACCTGTCTGGCAGAGTGCGGCTACCTTACGTCGGTCGTAGCGGTCCGCCACATGCCCTGTATACAACATGAAGAACAGACGCGGCAGGAATTCCACCAGGCCGACCAGGCCCAGGTCGAGCACATTATGCGTCAGTGAATAGATGTGCCAGCCAATGGCTACGGTGAGCATCTGAAAGCTGCTGGCGGTACAGACGCGAGCAAACCAGAACGCCAGAAAGGGTCGATGATGACGCAAATATAAAGGGTCTGAGGTCATGATGGGGCTCTTCGAGAGGTCTCTCATCATAGCCTCGGCAAGCGTTTTTTGTGCACTGATCGAGATATATTCTGAAACAGTTGGTGGGTAACAAGTTGTGTGCGCCACCTTGACGCGCGACATCTGACCACGGACCCCACTGCGTTTTAGAGGTCTAGAATGAATCCAGACGTTGACCTACGTCAGAGCCTTGCGGCTTAAAATGCGATAGTCGGACCACCTTTCAAGCGTTCCGTTAGAACGAATTGAGCACGCAAGCGCTCGAAACATTGCCTTGTGATTTGCTTAACGTTATTGACCGCCTGCGTGATAAACGCACCGGCTGCCTGAAGAGGACCGCCTATGTTCGGCTTGGAGGCTCTGGATCTTGCGAGGATCCAGTTTGCATTCACCGTCTCGTTCCACATTATCTTCCCTGCCTTGTCTATCGGAATGGCGAGCTTTCTAGCCGTTCTCGAAGGACTGTGGCTCAAAACCAACGACTCTACCTATAAGGACCTGTACCACTTCTGGTTGAAGATCTTCGCGGTCTTCTTTGGAATGGGTGTAGTGTCCGGACTGGTCATGGCGTATGAGTTCGGTACCAACTGGAGCGGCTTTGTCGACTTCGCCGGTGCCGTAACGGGTCCGCTCTTGACCTACGAGGTGCTGACCGCCTTCTTTATCGAAGCGGGTTTCCTCGGGGTCATGCTGTTTGGCTGGAACCGCGTAGGACGTGGGTTGCACTTTTTGTCCACTATCATGGTGGCGATTGGCACCCTGATGTCCACGTTCTGGATTTTGTCCTCGAACAGCTGGATGCATACCCCGGCCGGTTACGAGATTGTCGATGGCCGCGTAGTGCCAGTCCATTGGCTGGAAGTAATCTTCAACCCGTCGTTCCCCTTCCGCTGGGCGCACATGACCATCGCGGCCTACCTGTCGGTGGCCTTCCTGGTCGGCGCATCGGCGGCCTGGCACCTGTTGCGTGGGAACAATAACCCGGCCATTCGCAAGATGTTCTCCATGGCCATGTGGATGGCCCTGTTCGTGGCGCCGATCCAGGCGTTCGTGGGGGATGCCCACGGTTTGAACACGCTGGAGCACCAGCCAGCCAAGATCGCGGCGATTGAAGGCCATTGGGAGAATCCGCCCGGTGAGGCAACGCCGTTGATTCTGTTCGGTCTGCCGGATATGGAGCGTGAGGAAACCCGCTTCAAGGTCGAGATCCCTGTGCTGGGCAGCTTGATCCTCACGCACAGCTTTACCGAGCAGATTCCCGCACTCAAGGACTTCCCGAAAGAGGATCGTCCGCCGGCGTATGTGGTGTTCTGGTCATTCCGCATCATGGTGGCTCTGGGGCTGCTCATGATTGCTGCCGGTGTGTGGAGCCTGTTCCTGCGCTGGAGACACAAGCTGTATGAAACCAAGGCCTTCCTGCGCCTGATCATGTGCATGGGGCCGGCTGGTCTCATCGCTCTGCTGGCAGGCTGGTTTACCACCGAAGTGGGCCGTCAGCCCTGGATCGTATATGGCCTCTTGCGTACCAAGGATGGTGTAGCCAACCACAGCGTGACGCAACTGAGCATTACCTTGGTCAGCTTCGTAATTGTGTATTTCGCGGTCTTTGGTATTGGTACGGTCTATGCGCTGCGCATGATTGGCAAGGGACCACATACCGGTGAAGGCGACCTTCCTACCCAGGGTGGACCGGGACACGATCGTCATCCGAAGCGCCCCCTTTCGGCTACTGATGAAGGTACCGAAAAGGCTCATTCCCATGATCAACTGACGGGGCACTGAACATGGCTTCTGGAATTGTTGGTATTGACCTCGCGCTGATCTGGGCGGTGGTCATCATTTTCAGCCTGATGATGTACGTAGTCATGGACGGCTTCGATCTGGGGATTGGCATTCTCTTCCCCTTCGTGAAGGGCAAGGAAGAACGCGATGTCATGATGAACACCGTGGCTCCGATCTGGGATGGCAACGAAACCTGGCTGGTGTTGGGAGGGGCCGGGTTGTACGGCGCCTTCCCGCTGGCATATGGCGTCATTCTGCCGGCCCTCTACCTGCCGCTGATCTTCATGTTGATCGGCCTGATCTTCCGTGGCGTAGCCTTTGAGTTCCGCTTCAAGGTGCAGGAAGGCAAGGAAGGGCTCTGGGACAAGTCCTTTATCTTCGGCTCGCTCTTGGCAACCTTCTGTCAGGGGGTCGCGCTGGGTGCCTTCATCGACGGCTTCCATGTGGAGAATCGTCAGTATGCCGGTGGCTCGCTGGACTGGCTGACGCCTTTTTCGGTGTTCTGTGGTTTTGGTCTGATCGCTGCCTACGCACTGCTGGGCAGTACTTGGCTGATCATGAAAACCGAAGGCCCGCTACAGGCTTCCATGCGTCGCATGACCAAGCCGCTGGTGCTGTTGCTGCTGCTGTTCATTGCAGCCGTCAGCCTGTGGACGCCGCTGTCCCATGACGCCATCTCCCAGCGCTGGTTCACCATGCCGAACCTGTTCTGGTTCCTGCCTGTGCCGATTCTCGTGCTGGTAACAGTCGTGTTCCTGCTGCGCGCGATCCTGAAGGAAGAGGCTCATGTATCTCCCTTCGTACTAACGCTGATCCTGATCTTCCTGGGCTATAGCGGCCTGGGCATCAGCCTGTGGCCGAATATCATCCCGCCGGCGATTTCTATCTGGGAAGCCTCCTCGCCACCGCAGAGCCAGCTGTTCCTGCTCATCGGTACGCTGTTCATCATCCCGATCACATTGATGTACACGGCGTGGGGCTACTACGTGTTCCGCGGTAAGGTTCGTACAGGCGAGGGGTATCATTGATCATGGCCGGCAAAGAGCGTGAACCCAATCCAGCTGACAACCAACCGCTGATCAAGCGTCTCGGCTGGATGGTCCTGATCTGGGCCTGCAGTATCGTGGCCCTGGGCATTGTGTCCTATGGGCTGCGGCTGGTCATGACTGCCGCCGGCCTTAAATCCTGATACATCAGACCCCGGCACTCGCCGGGGTCTTCTTTTGTCCGTTTCTCCAGGCAGATTGTCCGCTTGCACGGTAGGCTTTCATCTACGCTATCTGTCTTACCGTCTTGGAGACACGCCCATGGAAAGCAGACCCCCATTGCCACCCTTTACGCAGGAAACTGCACGCCAAAAGGTCCGAGCAGCGGAAGATGGCTGGAATGGCCGCGATCCCCACAAGGTTGCACTGGCCTATAGTAACGACAGCATCTGGCGTAACCGGGCCGAGTTCATCAAGGGACGCGAAGCCATCGTAGGTTTTCTTACGCGCAAGTGGCAACGCGAGCTCGACTACCGGCTGATCAAGGAGCTATGGGCCCATGATGGCAACCGGATCGCCGTACGCTTCGCCTATGAGTGGCATGACGATTCCGGCAACTGGTTTCGCGCCTATGGCAATGAGAACTGGGCGTTCAATGAGCAGGGGCTCATGGTGGAGCGGCATGCCAGCATCAACGATCTGCCGATCACCGAGGCCGAGCGCCTGTTCCGCTGGCCGCAGGGACGTCGACCGGATGATCATCCCGGGCTGAGCGAGCTGGGACTATAACGACGAATCACTAGGCGTTGCGGCTGCGCTTTCTTACACTGGCACCCTTTTGTAAGCAGCGAAGCCGCCCATGCCCGAAACATGCTCCCCTGAAGTCCTGCAAACCCTGCTTGATCGTGTTGCCCAGGAGGCACGGCAAGACATGGGCGAAGGCAAGGTTGCTGACTATATCCCGGCACTGGCCCAGGTAGAACCCGATCAATTCGGGATTGCTCTATGCGATGTAGAGGGTCGAGTCTTCCAGGCGGGGGCAGGGGATACACCGTTTTCCATCCAGTCCATTTCCAAGGTGCTCAACCTGGTCATTGCCATGCAGCGGCTGCCGGAAGAGGACATCTGGACGCGTGTAGGCCGGGAGCCCTCCGGTCAGGCGTTCAACTCCATCGTACAGCTGGAAGTGGAGCGGGGCGTCCCGCGCAATCCCTTCATCAATGCCGGTGCGTTGCTGGTAACTGATATCCTGGTGTCGCGCATCATGTCCATCCAATACCTGATGCGCGAACAGGCGCGGCGGTTAAGTGCCAATCCGACCATCAACTTCGATACGCGGGTGGCGCGTTCAGAGATGGATCACAAGGCGCGTAACGCTGCACTGGCCTACCTCATGAAGGCTTATGGAAACCTGCATGGCGAAGTAGATGAGGTGCTGGAAACCTATTTCCATGGCTGTGCGCTGTCCATGAGCTGTGTGGATGTAGCCCGCGCGTTCGCCTTTCTGGCTCACCGGGGCATCAATCCCCACGATGGGAGCGAGGTATTGTCGCCTCAGCAGACGCGGCAGCTCAACGCATTACTGTTGACGTGCGGCCTGTATGACGCCGCGGGGGATTTTGCCTGGCGCGTCGGGCTGCCCGGCAAGAGCGGAGTGGGTGGCGGTATTGTGGCCATCGTTCCCGGCCGCATGAGCATTTGCGTCTGGTCGCCCCGCCTGGACAGCTACGGCAATTCCGTTGCCGGTCTGCGTGCCCTGGAGCGACTCGTGGATGGCCTGGGTGTCGCTCCACTGGGCTAAAGGACCGGCGAGAACAGTCGGGCTACCCGCATGGCTGCCTTGTGCAGGCGCCGAACATTGGCATTGTCCTTGGGCGTCAGCTCGACCGACTTGGAGAAGTCGACTTCCAACATCGAGCGCACTTCCCAGGCGAAGTCAGTATCCACGGTCATGACCATGATCTCGAAATTCAGCCGGAACGAGCGATTATCCAAATTGGCGCTACCGATGGCGGAAACCTCTTCATCGATCAGCACCACCTTCTGATGCAGAAAGCCTGGTTGATAGCTGAAGACTCGAATGCCCGCATCCACCGCCTTGAAGGCATACAGGTAGGATGCGGCGTACACGACCTTGTGATCCGGGCGTGACGGCAGAAGGATGCGCACATCGACGCCGCGTAGAGCGGCCAGATGCAGTGCGGCTGAGACGGCCTCATCAGGGATGAAGTAGGGCGTTGTGATCCAGATTCGCCGCTGCGCCGAGTGAATCGCCTCAACAAAAAACAGCGAGCAGGTCTCCTGATCGTCCGCCGGACCGCTGGCAACCACCTGGCACAGCATGCCGCCATCCTCATAACGTTCAGGCAGCACCAGGGTTGGAAGCTTTTTGGTCACCCAGAACCAGTCCTGGGCAAAGGTTTCCTGCAGGGTCGCCAGAGCGGGCCCACGAATTTCGATATGGGTGTCGCGCCAGGGAGCCAACGGTGGCTTGTGCCCCAGGTATTCCTCACCCACGTTGTGTCCGCCGACAAATCCTACTTCACCATCCACCACAACGATCTTGCGGTGATTGCGGAAGTTGACCTGAAAGCGGTTGATCAGTCCTCGGCGGTTGCTGAATGCCTTGACCTGCACGCCTGCCTCACGAAGCTTTGACACGTAGCTCCGCGGCAGGGCATGGCTGCCAATGGCATCGTAAAGGAGAAACACCTCGACACCCTCCCTGGCCCGCTCGATCAGCGTGTTTTGCAGTGCCCGGCCAAGAGCGTCGTCATGAATGATGAAAAACTGCACCAGCACGACCTGCCGGGCTTCCCGAATAGCGCCCAGAATGGCGCTGAAGGTTTCCGATCCGTTGACGAGAAGACGCACCTTGTTGCTGGCTACACAGGGGGTGCGGGTCAGCGCCGTCATGGCTTTGAGCTTGCGGTTTGCCGCGCTGCATTGCTGAGCAGCCAGGGCCTCAGCAATCCACGGACGCCAGTTCAGCTCGGCAGCAACGCGGGCCATCTCTTCATCGGCCTGTCGGCGCGCCTTTACATAACCATCGAAACGACGCCGACCAAAAACCAGATAAGGCAACAGGCTCAGAAACGGCATAAAAACCAATGCAATGGCCCAAGCCATGGCGCCCTGAGCCGTACGAACGGTGATGACGGCATGGATAGCCGCCAAAACGCCGCAGACCTCTATCAAAATGGCAAAGATGTGAAGATCGAAAGGTAACCCTGGCACGTAAGATCCCATCCGGTGCGTATGTTCGTCCTGTCAGTAGGCAAAAGGCATCACCTAGCGCCTATCTTAAAACGGTGGCGACCCAGCCTAGGCGGAATCATCCAGTCTGGATACTGCTCTGAGGCACGTTACCCGCTATGCCAGCCTGCTTGAATAAGGTCTGGCATAGGGCATAGCATCACGCTCAGTTAGCTTCGACCGCACGCAGCACCACGAATTTCGGGGTGGCAGCAACCTGTTCGACGCGCTTGAACAGCCGCTTGAGCTTGAGGTGATAACCGAGGTGGCGATTGCCGACGATCCAGAGTTCACCCTGGCGGTCGAGAGCAGCACGCGCCTGTTGAAACATCCGCCAGGCCAGAAAGTCCCCCACCACCTGTTGCTGGTGAAACGGTGGGTTACACAGGACTACATCCAACGAGCGAGCCGGTTGGCTGGCCAGCCCATCATCGGCGCGCAACGTGACGGGACGATCACCCAGGGCGGCACGCCAGTTTTCATGTGCCGACTGGATCGCCATATAGGACTCATCTACCAGCGTGTACTGCGCTTGGGGATTGGTCAGTGCACTGGTGATGGCCAATACGCCATTGCCGCAGCCCAAGTCGGCCACGCGTGCATTGCCCAAGTCAGTAGGCAGATGTGGAAGAAAGGCGCGTGTCCCGATATCGAGCCCTTCTCGGCAGAACACGTTGGCGTGATTGATCAGTGTCAGCGCTGGGTCGTCCAGTCGGTAGCGGGTCGGGTAGGGTGAGGCTATCCGCTCCCTGGGTTCGGGTGTGGCAAACAGCAGGCGCGCCTTCTTGACTGCCAGCGATGCCTGGACACTGCCGATATGACGCTCCAGCAGATCTCCTGCCGCACGCGGCAGATGCTTGATCATGGCTGCTGCGATGACTCGCGCACCCGGTGCCAGCTGATCATGCAGGCGAATCAGCTGCTCCTCCAGCAAGGCCAGGGTTTTTGGAATACGGATCAGCACCAGGTCAAAGGGGCCTTTAACCGGCTCGCTGGATGGCACGAATAGCACCCGACCATCACGTCCGTTGCGCTGCAGGTTATCGTTAAGCGCGAGGGCTGCAAGGTGGGAATCTCCACTGGAAACAACGTGACCCTGATCAGCCAGGCTTGCTGCCAGGGCGCCGAAGCTATCGTTTAACACCAGAATTCGGGCGTTGTCTGGCAGGCCCTGTTCGGCCAGATGATTAAGCAGGTATTCATCCGCCGCATCGAAAGCCTGTAACGGATCGTCCCGGCGGGGTGGCTGGCGGTGCAGGTCAAGCTGGGCAAAGGGTGTGGACAGTAGAACCATGGCAGAAGATCGGAGCTGACGACAAAGGCGTCAGTGTAGGGGAGCGGCATTGCTTATGCTGCTCTTTTCTCTGGATGCCGGCTGAACGCGCCGGGCGTCTGGCGGGTCGAACAGACGTTTTGCGGGCTCAGGATGACAGGTCAGCCCGCGTTTACCACCCCTCAGGAGGCATCATGGTGGCTAACCCATTCGATTTGTCAGGCAAGGTCGCGATCATCACCGGGTGTGATGCCGGATTGGGAAGGAGCATGTGTGTAGCTCTGGCCAGTGCCGGTTGCGATATTGTTGGGGTCAGCCGGCGCGAACCCCATGACACCCAGGGTGAGGTAGAGGCCAAGGGCCGACGATTCGTGAGCATTCGGGCAGATCTCAGCGCCACGGATGCGGTGCCCTTTATTGTGGATGAGGCGCTACAGGCTTTTGGTCGTATCGATATCCTGGTCAACAATGCCGGAACGATCCGGCGTGAGGATGCACTGAATTTCACCGAAAAAGATTGGGATGATGTCATGGGCGTCAACCTCAAGACGGTGTTCTTTCTTTCTCAAGCCGTGGCGCGTCAATTCATAGCGCAGCAGGACGGCGGCAAAATCATCAATATCGCTTCGATGCTGTCTTTCCAGGGCGGCATCCGTGTCCCATCCTACACAGCCTCCAAGAGTGGCTTGATGGGGCTGACCAAGGCGCTGGCCAACGAGTGGGCCAAGCACGGTATCAACGTCAATGGCATTGCGCCCGGCTATATGGCAACGAACAACACGGCAGCCTTGCGTGCCGATGAGCAGCGCAACGCAGAAATCCTGGGACGCATTCCGGCAGGTCGCTGGGGCGAGCCAATCGACCTGGCAGGGCCTGTGGTGTTTCTGGCGTCGTCTGCCTCGGATTATGTCCACGGTCATACTCTGGCCGTGGACGGTGGTTGGCTGGCGCGTTAGTCCGGCCGGTTACACCTACAGTTTGTCCGTTGAAAACCAGTGCCGGGCTTGTTTTCATGACGGCCTGATATCGGCCCGGAAAACGAGGTAGCCCAGCATGACCGCCAGTGACGAGAAATACACCCGGCAGACCATTACGGAGGTGTGGCCCTGGGCCGATAACCTGTTCAGCCTGCGTACGACGCGTGATCCGCGCTTTCGCTTCAGTGCCGGCCAGTTTGCCCGCCTGGGTGTCGAAAAGGCAGACGGCGAAATCGTCTGGCGTGCCTATTCAATGGTCTCCGCGCCTCATGACGAATTTCTGGAATTCTTTTCCATTGTCGTGCCTGGCGGAGCCTTTACCAGCGAGCTGAGTCGCCTCAAGCTCGGTGATACGTTGCTGGTGGAAAAGCAGCCCTATGGGTATCTCACCCTGGAGCGCTTTACCGGCGGACGCGATTTATGGCTGTTATCCACCGGTACGGGATTGGCACCGTTTCTGTCCATGCTTCAGGAGCCGGATGTCTGGCAGCGGTATGAGCGTATCGTGCTGGTGTATAGCGTCCGGGAAGCAAAGGACCTGGCCTATCAGGAAATGATTAAGGGGCTGGCGGAGTTGGAGTACCTGGAAGGGGTTGCACAGAAGCTGATCTATATTCCTGTTGTAACCCGTGAGGATCATCCCGGCGCGCTGAGGGGGCGAATCACGACCCTGATCGAAAACGGTGAGCTGGAGAAGGCCGCAGGGCTTGAGCTTTCAACAGAGCACTCCCGCATCCTGATCTGTGGTAATCCTGAAATGGTGGATGACACGCGAGCCGTGCTCAAGGCACGTGATTTCCAGCTGGCCCTGACGCGCCGGCCTGGACAGATCGCGGTAGAAAATTACTGGTAAAAGATGCGGATGGGGCCCGCAAGGGCCCTATTTGTAGCAAACAGTCACGAAGAGGTCGGAGGGTCATTACGGGTGACGGTGGCCTCAGGCTTCTGGCTTTGTTCCTTGAGCAGGTCGCGAATTTCAGTCAGCAGTACTTGATCCTTGGTAGGGCCGGCCGCTGCCTTCTTTTCCTCATGCAGGCGCAGTCGATTCAGAACCTTGATGGCGCTGAAAATGGCGAATGCAATGATGATGAAGTCGAAGATCGATTGCAGGAACTTGCCGTAAGATAGCAGCACTGCCGGTTTATCGCCTTGGGCAGCCTGCAGCGTAATGGCGAGGTGCGAAAAGTCCACGCCACCCAAAAGAATCCCGAGAGGCGGGGTGATCACATCGGCAACGAATGACGACACGATCTTGCCGAAAGCGCCGCCAATGATGATACCAACAGCCAGATCGACGACGTTGCCCCTCATGGCGAACGATTTGAATTCGCTGAAAAAGCTCATAAGCACTCCTTTTGCGGTGGAATGGTAGTGACGCCATCACTAACGTCTCGGGCACTTTGAACCGCAAAAACGTCTCGTTGTTTCGAAATGCTTCCTGAAAAAGTGTGCTGCCTCTCGTTGCTGCACTTTGCCGAACGGCTGCGGTCCACCATATGGATGGGCTGAAAGGCTCAAGATATTCAACCTGCCTCAGGAGGTCACACATGGTTGCCGAGCACAACTTGCACAAGGATTTTCCAGACAAGGTTCAGAAGTTTGAAGAGCTGCGCCAGAACAATCCAGAATTTGCCAAGCTGATCGAGCAATACGATGCGCTGGATCAGGAGATCCTGGAAATCGAAGGGATGGTCGAGAACAGTGGTGATGAGGAGTTGAATCGATGCCGACGAGAACGCGTCGTGATCAAGGACAAGATCGCACGCGAGCTGCAAGGTAGCTGATCAGCTCTAGGCCGCTGCCCCTGCGTAGCGGCCATAACTTAAAACGCTTGGCTTGGGTATTGATTCTGCTAATAGCGGAACAAAAGGTATTCAATTTAGCGAAGCGGTCCGGGTTCCTTACTCTTTACATGCTTGGAACAGAGCACTTAAAAAAGAGAGGAACCCAACAATGTCCATTCGGACCTTTTCCGGATATGCCCTGAATCTGCTTGCAGCGGGCATCCTGTCTGCCACAGTCGCTTCGGCGGCCTATGCAGGTACCCTGACGCGTGACAACGGTGCGCCAGTCGGAGACAACCAGAACTCCCAGACCGCTGGAGCCACAGGCCCGACACTCCTGCAGGACGTGCAACTGGTACAAAAGCTTCAGCGCTTTGACCGTGAGCGTATTCCAGAGCGTGTCGTTCACGCGCGTGGCGCGGGTGCCCACGGAGAGTTCGTCGCCTCGGCCGACGTTTCTGACCTGACCAAGGCCAAGGTTTTCCGCCCAGGCGAGAAAACGCCGGTCTTCGTACGTTTCTCTGCGGTGATCCATGGTAATCACTCACCGGAAACCCTGCGCGACCCGCGCGGCTTTGCCACCAAGTTCTATACTGCTGACGGCAACTGGGATCTGGTAGGCAACAACTTCCCAACATTCTTCATCCGTGACGCCATCAAGTTCCCGGACATGGTTCATGCGTTCAAGCCTGACCCACGTACCAACCTGGATGACCCGCGTCGTACGTTCGACTTCTTCTCTCACATTCCGGAAGCGACCCGTACCCTGACCGAGCTGTACTCCAATGAAGGTACACCGGCCAGCTACCGCACCATGGATGGCAATGGCGTACATGCCTACAAGTTCGTCAATGCCAAGGGTGAAGTTCACTATGTGAAGTTCCATTGGAAGAGCTTGCAGTCCGGCAAGAAGAACCTGGATCCGAAGGAAGTGGCCGAAGTTCAGAGCAAGGACTACAGCCATCTGACCCGCGATCTGGCCAACGCCATCGACAAGGGCGACTACCCGAAGTGGGACCTGTATGTTCAGGTGCTCAACCCGGAAGATCTGCCCAAGTTCGACTTTGACCCGCTGGATGCCACCAAGATCTGGCCGGGCGTGCCCGAGCGCAAGATCGGCCAGATGGTCCTGAACAAGAACCCGGACAACTTCTTCCAGGAAACCGAGCAGGTTGCCATGGCGCCTGCCAACGTTGTGCCTGGCATTGAGCCCTCCGAGGATCGTCTGCTTCAGGGTCGTGTGTTCTCCTACGCCGATACGCAGCTCTATCGCGTGGGCACCAATGGTCTGCAGCTGCCGATCAACAAGCCTCACGTAGAGGTGAACAACGGCAACCAGGACGGAGCGATGAACATCGGCCACACGGCGACCTCCGTGAACTACCAGCCGAGCCGCCTGCAGCCGCGTGAGGAAGACACTTCCGCACGTTACAGCCAGCTGCCGCTGTCCGGTACGACCCAGCAGGCCAAGATCCAGCGCGAGCAGAACTTCAAGCAGGCGGGTGATCTGTATCGCTCCTACAGCAAGAAGGAGCGTCAGGACCTGATCGAAAGCCTGGGCGGTGATCTGCGTGTTGTGGATGACGAAAGCAAAAACATGATGCTGGCGTACTTCTACAAGGCTGACGCGGAATATGGCGAAGGCTTGACCAAGGTGGCCAAAGGCGACCTCAAGCGCGTCAAGGAAGTGGCCGCGACCCTCAAGGACTGATGTCCTCCGGGCAGGCTAGTCCTGCCCGTGCTCCCTTGTCGGCTTGCCTGCCTGGATAGGCAAGCCCGACAAATTGCCTGGCGAGTGTTCATGCCAGCCGGGTAACCATAGACAGTGCACAAGCCAGATCATGCCCAATGCCGCTCGCGCACGGGCAGCCCTGACCGCGAGAGAACACGCTATGCGCTTATTTTTTCTTGGCATTACGATGCTTTCCCTCACCAGCACATTGGTATTGGCTGATCCGCCACCTGAGGCATCAGTAGCCGAGCCGGCTGCAGTCGAGGCGAAAACACCTGGTCAGCCCTCACCCGATGCGGTAAAGGCACAGCTCAAAAGCTATTTCTTCGATGCGGCCCGTGATGGCCGTCAGGAGATGCTGGAAGAGTTCATCAAGGCTCATTATGACCTCAATACCCAGGATGAAAAAGGCTACACCGCCTTGATCCTGGCGGCCTACCATGGCCACAAGGAAGCCGTCGAGCAGCTGCTGGCTGCAGGTGCAGACCCCTGCATACAGGACAACCGAGGCAATACTGCATTGATGGGCGCCATCTTCAAAGGGGAGATTACCATTGCCCACCGCCTGGTTCAGGCCACGTGCAACCCTGACCAGCGTAACAATGCCGGCCAGACGGCCGCCATGTACGCTGCGCTTTTTCAACGCAAGAGTGTGCTGGACGATCTGGCGGCCAAGGGCGCAGACCTTAATGCCAGGGATGCGATGGGCAACGATGTCGAAAAGCTCAAGCGCGGTGAATTCAGCCAGCCCCCGACCCGTTGACCCTAGCGCTGCAACAGATCTTGGACTGGAAACGCGAATCAAGTTAACTGTAAATTCATACAGTGGTGTATAATCAGGCTTTGTTTTCAGGAGCCTGGAATGGCCAAAGCCAAGCGCATGTACGGCTGCACAGAGTGCGGCGCAACGTTTCCCAAATGGGCAGGGCAGTGTGGCGAGTGCGGCGCCTGGAATACGCTTGTCGAAACGGTTGTCGAGTCGGCAGCCGGTGCCTCTGGCCGTGGCGGCTGGGCGGGCCAGCAGGCCGTGCTCAAGACATTGGCCGAGGTCAGCGTTGAGGAAACTCCACGCTTCACTACAGACTCCACAGAGCTGGACCGCGTATTGGGTGGTGGCTTGGTCGATGGGTCGGTTGTGCTGATCGGCGGTGATCCAGGCATTGGTAAATCCACCATTTTGCTACAGACGCTTTGCCGCATTGCCGAGCGTATGCCAGCACTTTATGTGACAGGCGAAGAGTCCCAGCAACAGGTGGCCATGCGGGCCCGGCGCCTTGGGCTGCCGGAAGACAAACTCAAGGTCATGACCGAGACGAGCATCGAGAGCATCATCGCCACGGCACGTCAGGAAAAGCCGCGGGTCATGGTAGTGGACTCCATCCAGACCATTTTTACTGAGCATCTTCAATCCGCACCGGGTGGCGTTGCCCAGGTGCGTGAAAGCGCGGCACTTCTGGTGCGTTTTGCCAAACAGACCGGAACGGCTGTGTTTTTGGTCGGACATGTGACGAAGGAAGGTGCCCTGGCGGGTCCGCGCGTGCTTGAGCACATGGTGGACACTGTTCTGTATTTCGAGGGCGAATCGGATGGCCGTCTGCGTTTGCTTCGGGCAGTGAAAAACCGCTTCGGTGCTGTAAATGAGCTGGGTGTTTTCGGAATGACCGATAAAGGCCTGAAGGAAGTATCCAACCCGTCGGCCATTTTTCTGACCCGTGCACAAGAGGCCGTGCCAGGCAGTGTGGTCATGGCTACCTGGGAAGGCTCCCGACCGATGCTGGTTGAGGTGCAGGCGCTGGTCGATACCAGTCACTTGGCCAACCCGCGTCGGGTGACGGTCGGTCTCGATCAGAACCGTCTGGCCATGCTGTTGGCCGTACTGCACCGCCATGGCGGCATTCCCACCTATGACCAGGACGTGTTTATAAACGTCGTTGGCGGTGTGAAGGTGTTGGAAACAGCTGTGGACCTGGCCTTGATGGCAGCGGTTATCTCCAGCCTACGTGACCGCCCCTTGCCCCACGACCTGCTGGTCTTTGGCGAGATCGGTCTTTCGGGTGAGATTCGTCCTGTGCCCAGTGGGCAGGAGCGCTTGAAGGAAGCCGCCAAGCATGGCTTCAAGCGCGCTATTGTGCCTAAAGGCAATGCGCCCAAGGAGGCACCCGCTGGTCTTGAAGTGGTCGCAGTGACCCGTCTTGACCAGGCGCTGGATGCCTTATTCGAGTAAGCCGCCTGGGTCAGTCCTTGCCAAGGGCCGCCAGTTCGCGCTCAAGCAGGGACTGGTCGCCCAGGTTGAGTTCGACCAGACGGCGCAGGTGGCTGATGGAGTCGAGATCGATCTGCTGGCAGGCAAAGCCCAGCTGTTCGGCTTCTAGCCGTACCAGTTCGGCGCTCATCTCGACCTGTGTTTCCGCGTCCAGTGTAATGACGATCTGGAAGGGCACCTCCTGACGGCCGCTCCAGTCGTCAGGCTTTTGTGTCAGTAATCCCTTCAGGGAAATGTCGTTGACCAGCGCTGTCCAGTGCTGTTCGCCCTGTTGAATCCGCGCCGTGGCGTCAAACGCGAAGCGCTTGAAACGCCGACGTTCGGTTGAATCAGTCATGTCGCTACTCCTGAATGCGATAGAGGTGACTTCACCTCATTCTATCGGCCCAAGGCGCGGCGTCTAAAGTATTGCCGCTTAGCGTTACAGCTTAGTCAACGAACGGCAGGTTGTTCGACAAAAGGTCCGGGCTTGGTCTGCTGATGCAACCGGGTGTCGGCATGACTATTCGGCATCTGCCTTCTGCGGTATGAATATTCAAATGGCCACTACAAACCAAACGCTCTAGACCAAGGTCTGATGGCGGAATTGCCAGCTTGAACTAAGCTTGAGCGGCAGCTTCTTTGTCCGTTTGTCATGGAGCCTTTATGAATAATAACAAGAGTGTATTCCGCCACGTGCCCTGGGCCGTGGTCGCGGCTGTAGGGGCTTGCGCCTTGGGAGTGGTGGCCTTGCGCCGTGGAGAGACGATCAATGCGTTATGGATCGTCGTTGCAGCCGTCGCGCTCTATCTCGTTGCCTATCGCTATTACAGCCTGTTCATCGCTACCAAAGTCATGCAGCTGGACCCGAACCGGGCAACACCGGCTGTTCTCAATAACGATGGTCTGGACTACGTACCGACCAACAAGCACATCCTGTTCGGTCACCATTTCGCTGCCATTGCAGGCGCAGGCCCGCTGGTCGGCCCGGTACTTGCCGCGCAAATGGGCTACCTACCCGGCACACTCTGGCTGATTGCCGGCGTGGTCTTTGCCGGTGCGGTCCAGGACTTCATGGTGTTGTTCATCTCCACCCGCCGTAACGGCCGCTCGCTGGGCGAGATGGTCCGCGAGGAGATGGGGCAGATACCGGGAACCATTGCCTTGTTTGGCTGCTTCCTGATCATGATCATTATCCTGGCGGTGCTGGCCCTGATTGTGGTGAAAGCTCTGGCCCACAGCCCATGGGGGATGTTTACCGTTCTGGCAACGCTGCCCATCGCGGTATTCATGGGCGTTTACATGCGTTATATCCGCCCGGGCCATATCGGTGAGATTTCTGTGGTCGGCCTGGTATTGCTTCTGGCCGCCATCTGGTTTGGTGGCGTGATTGCGGCTGATCCGGTATGGGGCCCGCGGCTCACCTTTACGGGTGAACAGATTACCTGGATGCTGATCGGCTATGGCTTCGTGGCTTCCGTGCTGCCCGTCTGGCTGCTGTTGGCGCCCCGTGATTATCTGTCGACCTTCCTCAAGATCGGCACCATCATCGCGCTGGCTATCGGTATTCTCTTCATTGCACCTGAGCTGAAGATGCCGGCTGTTACCCAGTTTGTGGATGGTACCGGCCCGGTCTGGAAGGGTAGCCTGTTCCCGTTCCTCTTTATCACCATCGCCTGTGGCGCTGTTTCCGGTTTCCACGCGCTGATCTCGTCAGGCACCACGCCCAAGCTGCTCAGCCGTGAGACAGATGCCCGTTACATTGGGTATGGCGCCATGTTGATGGAATCCTTTGTGGCGATCATGGCCATGGTGGCAGCATCGGTGATCGAGCCGGGCGTCTACTTTGCCATGAACAGTCCGGCGGCCATTGTGGGCGCCGATGCCGCAAGCGTTGCTGCCACGATCAGCTCCTGGGGCTTTGCGGTAACACCTGAGATCCTGACCCAGACCGCACAGGACATTGGCGAAACCACTATCCTGGCGCGGGCCGGCGGTGCTCCAACACTTGCGGTCGGTATCGCGCAGATCCTGCATCAGGTGCTGCCAGGTGAAAACACCATGGCCTTCTGGTACCACTTCGCGATCCTGTTCGAGGCGCTTTTTATCCTGACGGCTGTTGATGCCGGAACCCGTGCGGGTCGCTTCATGCTGCAGGATTTGCTGGGCAATTTCGTACCGGCACTCAAGCGTACCGACTCCTGGATCGCCAATATGATTGGCACAGGTGGCTGCGTTGCGCTCTGGGGGTATCTGTTGTACCAGGGCGTTGTCGATCCGCTGGGCGGCATCAATACGCTCTGGCCGCTGTTCGGTATCTCCAACCAGATGCTGGCCGGTGTTGCCTTGATGTTGGGTACGGTCGTGCTGATCAAGATGAAGCGTCAGCGTTACGCCTGGGTAACTGCATTGCCGGCCGTGTGGCTGCTGATCTGCACAACCACGGCCAGTCTGATCAAGCTGTTTGACAGCAACCCGGCGGTTGGCTTCCTGGCTCAGGCGCACAAATACCGCGATGCGCTGGCGGCTGATCAGATTCTGGCGCCAGCCAAGTCGGTTGAGCAGATGCAGCAGATCATGATCAACAGTTATACCAATGCGACTCTGACCGTACTGTTCCTGATCGTAGTCGCCAGCGTACTGTTCTATACCGTGAAGGTGGGTTATGCCGCCTTGTCCAAGCCTCAGCGTACGGACAAGGAAACGCCTTTCCAACCGCTGACAAATGTCTGATGGGAGCTGCGCATGTTCAATGACCTCGCCAATCTTGGAAAGTACCTGGGGCAGGCGGCTCGCCTCATGGTCGGAATGCCGGATTACGACACCTACGTCGAGCACATGCGCGGCAAGCATCCGGACCTGCCTGTCATGACCTACGAAGAGTTCTTTCGTGAGCGGCAGGAAGCGCGTTATGGTGGTGGCAAAGGCAAGACCTTCCGCTGCTGCTAAGCACGTCAAGGTGTGATTCAACCGGGCCAGGCCTTTTAGCTTGGCCCGTTTCATTTAAGGCCGCTTATATGTCTACAACCCCCATCCCTGTAACGGTTTTGACCGGCTTTCTCGGTGCTGGCAAGACAACCCTGCTGCGTTACCTGCTTGAAGGTGATCATGGCCTCAAGATCGCTGTCATCGAAAATGAGTTCAGTGAGGCCGACATTGACGGCGCCTTGCTGGGCGATAAGGCTGTACGCATCGTAAAGGTAGCCAATGGTTGCGTCTGCTGTACCGGCAGTAAAGACCTGTCCTACGCGCTGACGGTATTGCTGGAGCAGCTCGACCAGGGCGAGATCGAATTCGACCGACTGGTGATCGAGTGTACCGGCCTAGCCGATCCAGGCCCGGTTGCTCAGACCTTCTTCATGGATGAGGATCTGCGCGAACGCTATCTGTTGGATGGCATCATTACGCTGGTGGATGCTGTTCATGCCCAGGCGCAGCTATCCAGACCCATTGCCCAGGCCCAGGTGGGCTTTGCGGATCGCCTGTTGGTTAGCAAGCGCGATCTGGTGGATGAGGCTGCCTTCACGGCTTTGAGCGAGCGTTTGCAGCGCATCAACCGAAGGGCGCCGGTTCATGTGGTGGATCATGGTCAGGTTGACCTGAGCGTTCTGTTGGATATCAGAGGGTTCAATCTGAACGATCAGTTGGATCGTCAGATGCTTTTCCGCCCGCTAACGCCGGTGCGTACTCAGAAGCCGGACAACATCACTTCGCTGGCGCTCAAGGCCGAACGTCCGCTCGATATCGACCGCGTCAGTCGCTTCATGGAAGGGGTGCTTGAGCGGCACGGCAGTAATCTGCTGCGTTACAAGGGTATTCTGGACATTGCCGGAGAGCCTCGAAAGCTCTTGTTTCAGGGGGTTCAGCGGCTGTACGGCGCTGACTGGGACCGGGAGTGGGAGGAGGGCGAAGTGCGGGAAAGCGTGATCGTCTTTATTGGCATTGAATTGCCGGAGGCCGAGCTGCGCGAAGGTCTCGAGGCAGCACAAGTCTGAGGCATATGAAAAAGCCCGGCATAAGCCGGGCTTTTCGTAAGGCTTGAGCTTACTGACCGTAAACCGGCAGCTTGGCGCAGATAGCCTGGACTTTTTCGCGTACGCCATCGATCACGGACTCATCGCCCATGTTATCGAGGATGTCGCAGATCCAGCCGGCCAGCTCACGGCATTCAGCTTCCTTGAAGCCGCGGGTGGTAACGGCCGGAGTACCGATACGCAGGCCCGAGGTCACGAAGGGGGAGCGGGGATCGTTCGGAACGGAGTTCTTGTTTACCGTGATGAATGCACGGCCCAGAGCCGCATCGGCATCCTTACCGGTGATGTCCTGCTTGATCAGGGACAGCAGGAAAAGGTGGTTCTGAGTACCGCCAGAAACCACATCGAAGCCACGCTGGATAAACACCTCGGCCATGGCCTGGGCATTCTTGATGACCTGCTGCTGGTACTGCTTGAACTCAGGCGCCAGCGCTTCCTTGAAGCATACGGCCTTGGCGGCGATCACATGCATTAGCGGACCACCCTGAGCGCCCGGGAAGACAGCCGAGTTCAGCTTCTTCTCGATTTCTTCATTAGCTTTGGCCAGGATCAGGCCGCCACGAGGACCACGCAAGGTCTTGTGAGTCGTCGTGGTCACGACATCGGCGAACGGAACCGGATTCGGGTAGATACCTGCGGCAACCAGACCGGCAAAGTGAGCCATGTCGACGAACAGGTAAGCGCCCACCTTGTCCGCGATTTCACGGAAGCGAGCGAAATCCAGTACCTGCGAGTATGCCGAGTAACCGGCCACGATCATCTTCGGCTTGTGCTCAACCGCCAGACGCTCGACTTCATCATAGTCGATCAGGCCGTTTTCATTGATACCGTACTGAACTGCGTTATAGATCTTGCCGGAAGAGCTGACGCTGGCGCCGTGGGTCAGGTGACCACCATGGGCCAGGCTCATGCCGAGGATCGTATCACCAGGCTGCAGCAGCGCCAGGTAAACAGCAGAGTTGGCCTGCGAGCCTGCGTGGGGCTGAACGTTGGCGTAGTCGGCACCAAAGAGCTGCTTGGCACGGTCAATTGCCAATTGCTCGACCTTGTCGACGAATTCGCAACCACCGTAGTAGCGCTTGTGTGGATAGCCTTCGGCGTATTTGTTGGTCAGGACAGAGCCCTGGGCTTCCATGACAGCCGGGCTGGTGTAGTTTTCCGAAGCGATCAGTTCGATGTGATCTTCCTGACGCTGGGCTTCCTGCTCCATGGCGGCATACAGATCGGCGTCGAAGCGGGCGAGGGTTAAGTCACGGCTGAACATGGGGTTCCCCTGAAAAGCGGCTGGGCTAAAAGAGGACGCATTCTATCCCAATCCATAGTGGACTGGGTATGAGCACCCGTCATGCAGCGGTCGCACAGCATTCATGGCGGCTACATCAGCCGCAATCGGGCCTCGATCAGCTCGGGTGACAGCGGTTTGTCGAACAGATACCCCTGAACCTCGTCGCATTCATGGTCACGCAGGAATTTGAGCTGCTCTTCATTTTCCACCCCTTCGGCAATGACCGACAGGTTGAGGCTGTGGGCCATGGCAATGATGGCGCGCGCAATCTGGGCATCCTGCTCTCCATAGGGCAAGCCATCCACAAAGCTGCGGTCGATTTTGAGAATGTCGATGGGAAGCTGCTTCAGGTAGTTAAGCGAGGAGTAGCCGGTTCCAAAGTCATCTACCGAAATGCATACACCCAGCTCTTTCAGGCTTTTGAGTGTCATCAGCGCATCATCCACGTTTTGCATGAGAATACTTTCCGTCAGCTCAAGCTCAAGGCAGGCGGGTGGTAAACCTACTTCCTGCAAGATCTTGGCGATATGTTCGCCCAGGCGGTTATCCGCAAACTGACGAGCCGAAAGGTTGACAGAAACCTTCGGTATACGAACTTTATTATCATGCCAGACGCGCAGCTGGCGGCAGGCTTCCTTGATGACCCAATCCCCAACCTGAATGATCAAACCGGTTTCTTCGAGCACTGGAATGAAATCGACAGGCGAGACGTTGCCGCGGCGCGGGTTGCTCCAGCGGAGCAGGGCTTCAAGGCCGGTCAGCTGACCATTGGAGCACCGGTACTGCGGCTGGTAATGCAGGGTAAATTCATTTTGCAGCAAGGCGTGTCGCAGATCGGCTTCAAGCTCGATGCGCTCCAGCGCACGGGCGTTCATTTCCGCCTGGTAGAACTGGAAGTTGTTCTTGCCCATCTCCTTGGCGTGGTACATCGCCGTGTCCGCGTTTTTCATTAGCTGACTGAGTTCACTGCCATCCTGAGGCGATAGCGCGATCCCGATACTGGCGCTGACGAAAAACTCACGATTTTCCAGAATAAATGCTTCGGACAGGCTTTCCAGGATATTTTCGGCCACGCGGATAGCACAGGCCATGGCCTCCTCCCGACTACCTAGATTGGCCAGCAGCAAGGTGAACTCATCGCCACCCATGCGAGCCACGCTATCCTCCGTTCCTACACAGGCGGTTAGGCGTACAGCTACCTCCTTGAGCATTCGGTCGCCAGCAGCATGCCCCAACGAATCGTTGATCGGCTTGAAACGATCCAAATCTAGGAACATCAGCACAACCCAGCTGGCATGGTGAACCGCCTGCTCCAATGCAGTGTGGAGGCGATCCTGGAACAGCGTGCGGTTTGGCAGGAGCGTCAGGGCATCGTAATAGGCCAGACGGTGAATATGTCGCTCACTGGCCTTGCGCTCACTGATATCCACGAAGAAACACACGAAGCTGACCAGATCACCTTCATCGTCGCGTACGCCGGTAATGCCGATCCAGGACGGGTACGGCTCACCATCCTTGCGCTTTTGCCACAGTTCACCTTCCCAGCTGCCCTGTACCGCCATATGGTTCATGATATGAGAGAGCTGGTTGGCTTCCTGAAGGTCTGCACATAGCATGCGCGGTTGCTGGTCGATGACTTCCTCTGGCTCGTAACCGGTCATACGGGTGAACATCTGGTTGACGCGTACGATGTAACCGGCCGGATCGGTGACCAGAATGGCGGCTGCCGAGTGATCGAAAACGGTAGCGGCCATCCGCATGTCTTTTTCCGCGCGTCGCTGGGCCGTGATGTCCCGGCAGATGCCCAGCAGCCCTTCGAAACGACCATGCTTGTCCCATAGCGTTTCCAGACGCATTTCCAGGCTTAACTTGTGCCCGTCGGCGTGGAGGCAGTCCAGGATAATGACCTGACTGGCTTCCTGATCTACCTCCGCCATCAGCTGAGCTGACCCAAGCGATCGACGCAGCTTTTTTATCCAGTCCCGCAGTTTCTTGAGTTGCTGGGAGTGCGTGGCCAGATCATAGGGGTTGAGCTGGTAAAGCGTTTCGAGTTTGTAGCCCAGAAGGTTTTCAGCCGAAGGGCTTATGTAGTTGATAGCCAACTGTTGGTCCGTGCTGAAAATGATGTCGCTGATACTTTCCGCCAGCAGGCGATAGCGACGCTCCTGGTCACGCAGCAGATCATTGGCGTTGACCATCTCGGTGACATCCAGTGCAAGGCCGATGATCTGGCGCATCTGGCCCTGGCTGTCACGTTGAAACGCCTGCTCGCGCAGATCGAACCAGCACCAGTGGCCATTCTTGTGATGCCAGCGAACCAGGCAGTCGTTCACCTGGCCTTCCTGAATGATCTGCCGCATGGTGCGCAGGCGCTCGTACAACTCATGGTCATCCGGATGCAGGAGCGTGGTCAGGTAGTCCGGGCCCAACGCGTCCAGTTCGGCTTCGCTATAACCAAGCTTGAGTCCCAGCGGATGGTTTTGATAATCAATGGTCTGGGTCTTGAGGTCATAGGTATAAAGCGTGTCCGGCGCCGCTTTGACCAAGTCGGACCAGAAGCGCTCCCGTTCGATCAGCGAGAGTTCGGTGCGTTTGCGCCGTGATACATCCGTTATGCTCAGCGGTACGGCCTCGTATCCCATTTCTGCCGGAGGAAGGTGGACAGAGAACCAGAGATGGCGATCGCCTTGCGGTGTTATGAGGCGGCCTTCCACATCCAGGGTCTGCTGTCCTTCAGCCAGCGCGGCAATCATCTTCATGCGCTTGCCATGGGCGTTGGGTTTGCTATCGCCGATCAGGTTGGCCAGTGCCTGATCAATGGTCGTAATGCCTAGCAGGGTCAGCGCCATCTGATTCATTTCAGTGATGCGAATCAGGCCAAGCAGCTCGTGGCCCCGTGAAGGATTGATCTCAAGCCATTGATAGAACGTCCGGGCACTTGTGATGTGATGTGCTAGCAGGACCTGCTGCAGGCGGGAGAAGTCCAATACACAAATGCCGGTGTTGATGCCTTCGAAAATGCTCTGGTAGCGCTGGCGTGTACTTTCTATCGTCCGGAGCGCCTGCTGCTGCTCAGTGACGTCCCGCAGTATCCAGGCGCACCCGGTAAAGGCTGACGTATGATCTTCCAGTTCCTCCAAGGAACGATTCGAGCCTACGCCGTAGCGGCTGACGGCAAACAGTCTGCGCTGGCCGTCAGGTTGGGGTAGCTCGACGATCCAATCCTTGTCGGCCTCTTGCGGAGTCGATAGGTCTAGTGCAGGGAGCAGACCCCTCAAGGTGTGCTGCTCCGCATCTGTCTGTTCGATGCCCAAAAGAAGAGAGGCTTTCCGGTTGAGGTAAAGCAGGCGGCCCTCTTCATAGGTGACCAGTACGCACTCATCTACCGCATTCAGGGCTTGCATCATCAGGCGCAGGCTCTGCCGTGACGAGCGTGAGGAAAGATGAAAGCCGGATTGCTCCCGCTGCAGGCAGTACACCAGAAGGGACGCGCATAGGGTCAGCAACACAAACGTGGCAACTCGCCACAAAAACAGGGTTTTCCAGGTCAGGACCGAAGGGCTCAAATGGCTACGGAGCTGCCAGTTGGTGCCATCCAATGTGAGGGCAAAGGTCTGGCTGTCCGAAACGGCAGGCTCCTCAGGCATATCCCTGGCCAACGTGGCGCCGCTTGCCTTGTCTGTAATAGTCCAGATCAGTTCATGGGTGTGGTTTTTCAGCCTTTCCAGCCCCAACCCGGCTTCGCCCGTGATCAGCCACCAGCCCTGATCGCTCTGGCTTTTCTGCCTAAGGAGCACATAGCTACCATCGTGAGGCGTATAGCCGTAATAAAACAGTCTCGCCTCCAAACGTCGTAGGGCAGGGCTCAGGTAGTTTGGGTCGACTGCTGACGGAAATAAGGACGGGTCTTCAAGCGCGCCGGCTGGAACCCAATAGAGGTGGTTGGCCTTGGGATAGATAGCCTGCAACTGTGCCGGTAGCGCCTCGATGCCTGTCTCCGGCGTTACGTCATCAAGCTCTGCTGCCGCTTGGTGAGCAAGAAACGCAAGGGCTTGCTCGATATATTCGGCCTTTTGCAGGCTCTGCTCCCGAGCGAAGCTGCCCAGCATGGCACTTCGCTGATTCAGCTCCTTATGGAGTTGCCAGGACAATACACCCAGCAATAACAGAATCAGCCCAGCCAGCACCCACTTCAACATACGGAGTGCAGGAGAGCGCGTCAGCAGGTTTTGTAAAGGTAGGCCGGCAGAAGCTTTCACATCGGTTTTCCAAAAGAGTGCAGTTACAAGCGACAACCGCACACGCTATAGACAGTCCTGTCACTGGGTGAGGCGCTCATGGAGGGTATCGTCATCATCCTGTCCACCATTACAAAAGAGAATTTGGGATATCCTTTGCGTTATCGCCCGCGGGGTGCAGATTCTTAAATGATTGTTTGGCTGTCGTCTGAAGCGATAACCTGCAATCCATCAAATAGTGTGTGAGGGACTTCGACAGCTTGGCTCAGTCCCGCCATACTATTCGCCTACTTTTGCATCAGTACCAAGGTTCATCCATGGCTCAATACGTTTACTCCATGCATCGGGTCAGCAAGATCGTGCCCCCGAAGCGAGAGATTTTGAAAGACATCTCCCTGTCCTTCTTTCCTGGCGCCAAGATCGGCGTGCTGGGCTTGAATGGTGCGGGTAAGTCTACCCTGTTGCGCATCATGGCCGGGGTCGATACGGAGATCGACGGCGAAGCTCGCCCGATGCCCGGTATCAACGTAGGTTATCTTCCGCAGGAGCCGCAGCTCGATCCGAGCAAGACGGTTCGGGACATTGTCGAAGAGGCCGTTGGTGCGATCAAGGACGCTCAGGATCGCCTGAACGAAGTATACGCCGCTTATGCCGAGCCGGATGCCGACTTTGATGCGCTGGCTGCCGAGCAGGCGCGTCTGGAAGCCATCATTCAGGCCTCTGACGGCCACAATCTCGAGCGGCAGCTGGAAGTGGCCGCCGACGCCCTGCGCCTGCCGCCATGGGATGCGAAGATCGAGCACCTGTCCGGTGGTGAAAAGCGTCGCGTGGCGCTGTGCCGTCTGCTGCTGTCTGCACCTGACATGCTGTTGCTCGACGAGCCTACCAACCACCTGGACGCCGATTCCGTTGCCTGGCTCGAGCACTTCCTGCACGACTTCGCTGGTACTGTCGTAGCCATCACGCATGACCGCTACTTCCTGGACAACGTGGCTGGCTGGATTCTCGAACTGGACCGTGGCCATGGTATCCCGTTCGAAGGTAACTACTCCGGCTGGCTGGAATCCAAAGCCAACCGTCTGGCGCAGGAAGCCAAGCAGGAAGCGGCTCACCAGAAGGCCATGAAAGCGGAACTGGAGTGGGTGCGCTCCGGTGCCAAGGCCCGTCAGTCCAAGTCCAAGGCTCGTCTGCAGCGTTTCGAGGAATTGCAATCTCAGGAATTCCAGAAGCGCAGCGAGACCAACGAGATCTACATCCCGGCTGGCCCGCGCCTGGGTGACAAGGTTATCGAGTTCCATAACGTCACCAAGGGCTACGGTGATCGCGTTCTGATCGATAATCTGAGCTTCAGTGTGCCCAAGGGCGCGATTGTTGGTGTGATCGGGGGTAACGGTGCCGGTAAATCCACACTGTTCCGCATGATCACCGGCAAAGAGCAGCCAGATTCGGGCACCATCGAGATCGGTGAAACCGTACAGATCGCCAGTGTCGATCAGAGTCGCGATAGCCTGGAAGGCAACAAGACCGTATGGGAGCAGGTCTCCGATGGTCTGGACATGATTCGCGTGGGTAACTATGAAGTGCCTTCCCGCGGCTATGTCGGTCGCTTCAACTTCAAGGGTGCCGATCAGCAGAAGTTCGTCAAGGACCTGTCCGGTGGTGAGCGTGGCCGCTTGCATATGGCGCTGACGCTAAAGCAGGGCGGTAACGTACTGCTGTTGGACGAACCGTCCAACGACCTCGACATCGAAACCCTGCGCGCACTGGAAGAAGCATTGCTGGACTTCCCGGGCACCGCCATCGTGATCTCGCACGATCGCTGGTTCCTCGACCGTATCGCCACTCATATCCTTTCCTACGAAGATAACTCTCAGGTGGTGTTCTTCGAAGGGAACTACACTGAGTACGAAGCGGATCGCAAGAAGCGTCTTGGCGATGCTGCCACGCAGCCCAAGCGGGTGAAGTACAAAAAGCTGAGCTGATCAGCCCTTTTGTACCCAAAGGCCGCCGCGTAATGCTGCGGCCTTTTTTATTTCTTGTGCTGAGTGGCCCGGAGAATGCTGTCTATGATTTCATCCGGAGACTGGCGAATATCAACCAGTAGCGCCTCTTGCTCACCGGGCGGCTCAAGTGTGTCGATCTGACTTTGTAGTAGCCGTGGATCGAAAAAGTGCCCGCGTCGATTGAGGATGCGCTCGCTGAGTACCTCGGCCGGTCCATTCAAAAAGACCAGAACGATCCCGTCGGTGGCGGTTTGCAGCCGTTCCCGGTACTGCTTCTTCAGGGCTGAGCAGGCAAATACCTGGGTTCGCTGATGGCGATGGGCATCCTGCATCGCAGTGCGAATGGCATCCAGCCACGGCCAGCGGTCCTCATCATCAAGAGGAATGCCCTTGGCCATTTTTTGCCGGTTGGCGTCGCTGTGGAACTCGTCGGCATCGGAAAACTGGCAGCCCAGACGCTGGGCCAGGCGTTCCCCTATAGTGGTTTTTCCACTGCCAGATACACCCATGATCAGATAAATCATTCATCCTCCACGATTGGGTTTCGATCCTTTAAGGGTAGTCCCTTCACCCGCAAGCGCCTCCCCGGATTCAGGGGGAGGTGCATCAGAAGATTTCCCGATGGTAAGTGTCGTCCCGATAGAGGCAGCTACAATACAGGCCAGCGCCGTCCATTGGCCGAGGGTCAATGTTTCGCCGAGAAAGATAAAGCCTGACAGGGCACCCAAGGCCGGTGACAGGCTCATCAAGGTGCCAAAGGTCTGGGTAGGCAACTTTGTCAGCGCCATCATTTCCAGAACGTAGGGGAGCGCGGAGGACATGACGGCGATTGCCAGAATGACCGGCAGTGTTTCCACCGCAAACAGACCGGGACCTGTCTCATAAAGTCCAAGTGGCAGAACTCCCAGTGCTGCGATGCACGAGCCCAGCGCAACGGTGCTCGCACCATAGACGGCCCCGGCTTTCTTGCCGAATACAATGTAGAGGGCCCAGCAGGCACCTGCCAGCAAGGCGAAAAACGCGCCCAGTAGATCTACACCGCTGGCAGCATGCCCGACCGGCAAAAGCAATACCAGCCCTAAAATGGCCAGGATGATCCAGACAAAATCGATCAGCCGGCGAGAGGCAATTATGGCGACAGCCAGGGGGCCTGTGAACTCAAGGGCGACTGCGATTCCAATGGGAATCCGCTGCATGGCCAGATAAATCGAAACATTCATGATGCCTAGGGCAATGCCATATACGACCAGAGATTTCCATGGCTTCCCTTTGCCAAGGACTTTCCACGGTCGAAGAACAGCTACAAGCAGCAGGGCGGAAAAGAGAAGGCGCAGCGCGGTTACACCAATCGGACCCAGGACAGGGAAAAGACTTTTGGCCAAGCTGGCGCTGCTTTGAAGAGAGATCATTGCCACCAGTAACAGGCAGACCGGTATGAGAGTAGCCAGGGGGCGAGCGTTTAGTTGAGACATTCTGCTAGTGCTTATCCGTTTTGATTGAGCAATAGCAGAATGGGAAAGCCAAAGCGAGCACTACTTAGTAGCGTCACGCCAGAGCGTCGGATGTTTCTGATGTGCGTTCAATTGCTGTCTTTCTGTTCCTTGCTGTCGCCGCGCAGGGCCCGGGCCATTCCACGGCGTTTGCTGCGTTCCCAGTCCTCCTCGTGCTCACTCCAATGTTCTTCATAGTAGCGACGGGTCTGTTCGTTCTGAGCCGTGCTGGCACACTGGCGGTAGCCGTCCTCCCACCCCTGCGCGTAATAACGCTCCTGGTCATAGCGGGGGACGTTCTTATGGAGGGCCCCAATGCCATTTACCGCCTGTTTACCTGTCAGACACCCGTCGTGATAGCCATCGGCATAAGGAAGTGGATAACCCTTTGCAACCAACTGGTCATGGTAGCTCTCACAGCCGCTCAGCCCGGTAAGTAGCGTTACAGCCAATAACATTCTCATCCACATGGTCTTACTCCTGCGCAAACTTCGTCGCTGGCGCAGTACGAAGACCCTTGGATTGACTGCGCATAACCTGTTTCTTTTCCTGCTCCCTTCCCTTAAGCGTAGCCCCGGACTGGCGAGTCGGTGTTATTTCTGAAGTTAGGCACTTCCATGTCACAAATTCGTCAAAACGGTGTGACCGCTTCGTGTGCCATGATGACCGGGTAGGCAGTGCCATGCCTTGCTCTTATCCGGCTCGCAACGCCAGAATGCGGACAGATATGTCCGAACGACACAAGGATTTCCGATGCATGATCCTGTAGCTGCCGGCCTGCGCCTGGCACCTGACGAATTGACCAGTCCCTTTGATCCCGCCCAGCTGTCCTTTAGTACTACCGATGAGCTAGACCCATTCCGGGGTATTCTCGGGCAGGAGCGCGCTGTAGAGGCCCTGCAGTTTGGTGTGGCGATGCCACGTCCAGGCTATAACGTATATGTCATGGGAGAGCCGGGAACGGGACGGTTTTCCTTCGTGCAACGGTTCCTGAAAGCGGAAGGCAAGCGCTTGCCTACGCCCTCGGACTGGGCCTACCTGAACAATTTCGAAGAGCTGCGCGAGCCCCGTGCTGTCGAGCTGACCCCAGGCAATGGCGATGACTTCATCGCTGATATCGAGCAGCTGATCGATAACCTGCTCTCCACATTTCCAGCCGTGTTCGAGCATCCTGCCTATCAGCAGAAAAAGAGCGCCATCGATCGAGCCTTCAACCAGCGCTACGACCAGGCGCTGGATGCGGTAGAACGTGCAGCGTTGGAAAAAAGCGTAGCGCTCTACCGCGACAGTACCAATATTGCCTTTACGCCCATGAAGGAGGGCAAGGCCCTGGATGAGGCTGAATTCGCCCAGTTGCCTGAAGCAGAGCGCGAACAGTTCCATGCCGATATATCCTCACTAGAGGAGCGGCTCAATGAGGAGCTTGCCAGTCTGCCGCAATGGCGTCGCGAATCCAGCAATGAGCTGCGCCGCCTGAATGAAGAGACCATCACGTTGGCTCTCCAGCCGCTGCTGGCTCCGCTGGTTGAGAAATACAATGACAACCCGGGTGTGTGTGCCTATTTGCAGGCCATGCAGGTCGACCTGCTTAAAACGGTGGTCGATCTGCTGATCGACGATGCCAAAACGGACACACAGCGCCGTAAGGATCTGAAAGAGCAATACCTGCCCAATCTGGTTATTGGGCACCATGCAACCAGTGGTGCACCGGTCATTTTCGAGCCCCATCCCACCTACGACAATCTGTTCGGTCGCATCGAGTACAGCTCTGATCAAGGCGCGCTCTACACCAGCTACCGACAGTTGCGTCCAGGGGCACTGCACCGGGCCAACGGCGGCTTTCTGATCGTCGAGGCGGAAAAACTGCTTACCGAACCCTTTGTCTGGGATGCCCTGAAGCGTGCCCTGCATTCACGTCAGCTCAAGATGGAGTCGCCGCTGGCTGATCTTGGTCGCTTTGCGACCGTCAGCCTGACGCCCCAGGTTATTCCACTAAACATCAAGGTCATTATCATTGGCTCACGGCAGCTCTATTACACCCTTCAGGAGCTCGACTCGGAGTTCCAGGAGATGTTTCGTGTGCTGGTGGACTTTGATGAAGAGATTCCGCTGCGTGACGACAGTCTCGAGCAGTTTGCACAGCTCCTTAAAACACGGACCTCCGAAGAGGGCATGGCGCCCCTGACCGCAACGGCAGTTGCGCGTCTTGCCACTTACAGTGCTCGTCTGGCAGAGCATCAGGGGCGATTGTCGGCTCGAATCGGTGATCTATTCCAACTGGTCAGCGAGGCGGATTTCATTCGCCAGCTGGCAGGCGACGAAGTGACCGATCGAGGCCACGTAGAGCGTGCCTTGAAAGCCAAGGAAACCCGTACAGGTCGTGTCTCGGCCCGTGTGCTGGACGACATCATGGCGGGTCAGATCCTGATTGATACAGAAGGCGCCGCAGTCGGTAAATGCAACGGCCTAACCGTCCTTGAGGTAGCAGACTCGGCCTTTGGTATGCCAGCGCGTATCTCCGCTACGGTCTATCCCGGCGCCAGTGGCATTCTCGATATCGAGCGAGAGGTCAGTCTTGGGCAGCCGATCCACTCCAAGGGTGTGATGATCCTGACAGGCTATCTGGGAAGTCGCTACGCCCAAGAATTCCCTTTGGCCATTTCTGCCAGTATTGCCCTTGAGCAGTCCTATGGCTATGTGGATGGTGATAGCGCCTCTCTGGGAGAAGCCTGCACCTTGATTTCCGCGCTTTCACGTACGCCGTTGAAGCAGTGTTTTGCCATAACCGGCTCCATTAATCAGTTTGGTGAGGTGCAGCCTGTTGGCGGCGTCAACGAAAAAATCGAAGGCTTCTTCCGCCTATGTGCTGCACGCGGCCTCACCGGCGAGCAAGGTGTGATCATTCCTAGGGCCAATGTAATCAACCTCATGCTTGATGAGCGCGTGGTAGAGGCGGTTAGAGAGGGGCGCTTCCACATCTATGCCGTTCGTCAGGCAGACGAAGCGCTAAGCCTTCTGGTCGGTGAGCCGGCAGGTGCACCAGACGCACAAGGACGTTTTCCTGAGGGCAGCGTGAATGCTCGGGTTGTCGAGCGGCTTAAAGACATCGCTGAACTTGAGATAGAAGATGAACTGGCCGACAAATTGAAAGATAAGAGCAAAAAGGACACGCACGACGAGAACTGAGTACATAGCGGTCAGGTCGGAAGAATGAGAGATGTGCCATGGCTTGCGGGTCATGGCACACCGCAGCTGGCTTGCGCTGCTGAAGTTCGTTATCGCTCCTCGATAACTCCTCGGGCACGACAGGCTTATTAGAAAAAACAGATCGAGGAAGATGCCATGCCGCGCAGCATCACTCTAATTCGTCCTTGCCTGGGTCTTGTTACCCGTATCGAATGTGAAGTCAAACCACTGGCTCATCAGCCAGGAATGTGGACTTTACTGTGTGCTGCTGGCCTAACGGGTCAGCATCCAACGGCGATCAAAGCGCAAGGGCCTTTTCACGGACCGGTTGTCGCTGAGGCAGTCATGGCAGCGATTGCCGAGAATCTGCAGGAACAAGGCTATGTTCCTGCGTCTGATCCACAGATCTGGCGCTTGCACATTCAAGGTGAACTCCGTCGAATGAACGGAGAACGTGCACAACCTGTCATGAAGTACCAAGCTCGACCCGAGCTGTGAGCAAATTGGCCCAAAAGGGTTGGGCCTCTCATGATTTGCCATGATTTGTACCGTTCCAGGCGTTTGTCGGGGCGGTATGCGCCGGTATACTCGCCGGATCACTTGTCATGAGCGAGTTACATGGAACGCTTTTTCGAAAATGCTATGTATGCTGCCCGCTGGCTGCTGGCACCTATCTATTTTGGTCTTTCGCTAGCCCTGGTCATGCTGGCCATCAAGTTTTTCCAGGAAATCTTTCATTTACTCCCGCATATATTCGAACAAACTGAAGCAGATCTGATCCTGTTGGTCCTGTCGCTGATCGATATGGCTCTGGTGGGCGGTTTGCTAGTCATGGTCATGCTGTCAGGCTACGAGAACTTTGTGTCTCAACTTGAATTGGGAGATGACAAGGAAAAACTCAGTTGGCTCGGCAAAATGGATTCCAGTTCATTGAAGAACAAGGTCGCCGCTTCCATTGTTGCGATTTCATCGATTCACTTGCTGCGAATCTTCATGGACGCAAAAAATGTCGATACCACCTATCTGAAATGGTACGTGATCATTCACCTGACCTTCGTGCTCTCGGCATTTGCCATGGGTTATCTAGACAAGCTCACCAAGCATGACCATTAACGGGTCGTAAGAGGTCAAGACAGTTGTTAGCCGTGCTGGCAGCTACTTTCCCGGAGGCGCTATGAGACTCGAAGAGTTAAAGGCATTAGCCCAGGCAGGTCGCATTCAGGAACTCAACCTTCTATCGCTGGAAGGAGGGTTCTATATCCTTGACATACTCGGCGTAGAGACTCGCAGCTGCCTTCAGGAAAACGATGGCAAGACCATGCACCTGCGCTCGCCCGGCCATGCCCAGCATGTGCTCAGGGAGATACCGGAGCTTCCCTTCTACCTTGTGCAGTATTCTCCCTATGACGAAATGGTGGGCGCTGCGCCGCGTAGCGAGGCGCCTTTAAAGACGCGCCTTGGTTTCAACCGTAACGGTGAAGTAAGCGTTTGAGCCTGAGCGGTAGCTCAAAGAGAGACAGTATCACCCGTCATTTACCTGCCGCATGCACGCCAAGCCTTGCAGTCGTCTGTGTTAGGCTGGGCGTTTTGTAGCCGAGGTAACTAATGAGCGAACTCAATCTGGACACGCATGAAAGTCGTGTGAGCTACGGCATTGGCCGTCAACTGGGCGATCAGCTTCGTCAGAATCCGGTACCTGGCATGTCTCTTGAGGCTGTGCTGGCGGGTTTGTCGGATGCCTACACCGAGCAAGACAGTCGTGTGTCGGTTGATGATCTGAATGACAGCTTCAAACACATTCGCGAGCGTATGCAGGCTGAAGCGCAGGCCAAGGCTGCTGCAGCCGCAGAAACCGGTGCCGCCTACCTGCTGGAAAACGCCAAGCGCGACGGCGTTGTGCTGTTGCCTTCTGGCCTTCAATACGAAGTGCTGGTTGAAGGGCAGGGCGACAAGCCTAGCCGCCAGAGTCATGTGCGTACCCATTACCATGGCACCCTGATCAACGGCAGCGTCTTTGACAGCTCTTATGAACGTGGCCAGCCTGCCGAATTTCCCGTCGGTGGCGTCATTGCAGGCTGGACCGAAGCGTTGCAGCTGATGAGTGTAGGCAGCAAATGGCGCCTAACCGTGCCGAGTGAGCTGGCTTATGGCGCTCAAGGTGTTGGCAGTATCCCGCCCCATAGCGTACTGGTCTTCGATGTAGAGCTGCTCGAGATTCTCTGAGTCTTAGGGCTGACCGCAAGACCAGCTTAGCCAAAGCTCTGCTGACTGCTGTCCTCCGGCCGCAAGGCACGTGCATAGCAGAACAGAAAGAGTTGGCGGACCTGTTCCTTTTGGCGAGCAGGTTCGCTGCTGCTCAAACTTTGCACATCAAGCTCGCCCATCTCCCACAGTTCATTCAATGCGTCTTCATCCAGTACAACGCATACCTGTCCAGTCTCGCGATTGAGTATGCGAAGGTAGGGGTGTGGGCGGTCCAGCCAGGCATCGATCAAATAAGTCATGACATATCCCTCCATATCAGGTGTATGAATGAGAATAATTCTTGTTATTGATTAATCAAGGGTTAATCCGAATTTTTCTGGCCAAGGCGACCAGCAGCACATAACAGACATAAAAAAACGCCACGTGCCTGACGGCAGGTGGCGTTCTTTTTGGTTGCTATATCAGTGTGTACGCGCTACTGCAAATTGGCTTAGCTCGATGAGCGCATCACGGTGAACGCTGTCAGGCAGGCTCTCCAGGCAGGCAATGGCCCGCTCGGCATAGTCACGTGCCAGATTGGCGGTGTAGTCAAGCGCGCCGGCGGCTTCGACTGCATTGCGAATACCTTCCAGGTCCTTGCTGCCACCTTGCTGAATGGCCTTGCGAACCAGGGTCGCCTGTTCCTCGGTGCCTTCTCGCATGGTTACGATCAGGGGAAGGGTAGGCTTACCCTCTGCCAGGTCATCACCCACATTCTTGCCTAGCGTCGTAGCGTCGCCGCGGTAATCCAGCAGGTCATCGACCAGCTGGAAGGCGATGCCAAGATAATCCCCAAACTGCCGAAGGGACTCTGCCTGCGCACTTGAGGCGCCACACAGGGCCGCAGCACTGTGTGTTGACGCTTCGAACAGCATGGCGGTCTTGCCACGAATGACCTCCATATAGATCTCTTCGGTTGTGCTGGCGTCACGGACCTTGGAAAGCTGTAGCACTTCCCCTTCGGCAATAACGCGTGTTGCCTGGGAGATAATGCGCATGACCTCCATGGACCCCAGCTCGACCATCATCTCGAAGGAGCGGGCATAGAGAAAATCACCCACCAGCACGCTAGGGGCATTACCCCAAAGGGCATTGGCCGTTGAGCGTCCGCGACGTAGACCTGAGGCATCGACAACGTCATCGTGCAGCAGGGTTGAGGTGTGCAGGAACTCGATGGTGGCTGCAAGTAGCCGAATCGGGTAATCGCTATGGCCCAATGCATTTCCAGTCAGCAGGACCAGGAGGGGACGTAGGCGTTTCCCGCCAGCGGAGACGATGTAGTCTCCGATTTTTTCGACCAGGGGCACGCGGGAGGTGAGTTGTCGGCGAATGATGCCATCGACTGCGGCGAAATCATCAGCCACCACGCGATAAAAGGCCTGGGGTTGCGTCATGTAGGGCGTATCCAAGTGCGGTGCGTTGTTACAGCACAGTGCGCGCCGGGGCGGAGCGCTGGGCGCGTAACCTGCCGGGGCTCCAATAGGGTTGCGCGGCATGCTAGGGGGGAGGGGTGGCACTGTCAAGGCAGAGTAGTGCAGCCCTTGCTACATTATCCCTTCTTGCGTAGAATTGCTGGCCCTGAAATCCCAAGGGTTAACCCCCTGTCTTACGCAATTGCCTGGGCGTCTATCCACCCCATGCAGCCATGCCGGTCAATCACTCTTTTTATAAAGCACCGGGTGAGCAGGTTAAACGGAGATATTCCATGTACGCAGTAATCGTTACCGGTGGCAAGCAGCACAAAGTCACCGAAGGTGAATTCCTGAAGGTCGAGAAGCTCGACATCGCAACTGGCGAAACCGTGACTTTTGATCGCGTTCTGCTGGTTGGCAACGGCGATGACGTCAAGATCGGTCTGCCGGTAGTTGATGGCGCCAAAGTAACTGCTGAAGTAGTTGCTCAGGGTCGTCACGACAAGGTCAGCATCATCAAATTCCGTCGTCGTAAGCATCACATGAAGCGTCAGGGCCACCGTCAGTGGTTCACTGAAATCAAAATCACCGGCATTCAGGCCTGATTGCCTTTTCGGAGAATTGACACATGGCACACAAAAAAGCTGGCGGTTCCACCCGCAACGGTCGCGATTCAGAATCTAAACGCCTTGGCGTGAAGCTGTTCGGCGGCCAGGTTGTTAAAGCAGGTAACATCATCGTGCGTCAGCGCGGCACTCAGTTCCACCCCGGTTACGGCGTTGGTCTGGGCAAGGATCACACTCTGTTCGCTAAAGTCGACGGCGTGATCAAGTTCGAAGTGAAGGGTGCCTTCGGCCGTCGCTATGTAAGCGTCGTTGCTGCCTAAGCGCAGATTCACCGAAAAAGCCCTGTCTTAACGACGGGGCTTTTTTGTTTCTGTATTCTATTCTTTTCCAGTTATTTTCAGTCGGCCCGCTCCGGCGGGAGGTTTTAATGAAGTTTGTCGACGAAGTTTCCATTCACGTGCAAGCCGGCGATGGCGGTAATGGCATGATGAGTTTCCGCCGGGAAAAGTTCATCGAGAAAGGTGGGCCGAACGGTGGTGATGGTGGTGACGGTGGCTCTGTATGGTTGGAGGCCAACGTCAACCTCAATACCCTGGTGGATTATCGGTACACCCGCCGTTTCCAGGCGCAGCGTGGCGAAAACGGTGGCAGTACGGATTGTACGGGTGCCAAGGGTGAAGATCTGGTTCTCCAAGTGCCTGTAGGTACGACTGTTATCGATGCGGGCACCCAGGAAGTGATTGGCGATCTGACCCAGCCGGGACAGCGTCTGCGTGTAGCGCAAGGCGGCTGGCACGGGTTGGGTAACACGCGCTTCAAGTCCAGTACCAACCGTGCTCCCCGCCAGACCACCAAAGGTAAGCCTGGTGAGGCGCGTGATCTCAAGCTTGAGTTGAAGGTCTTGGCAGACGTAGGTCTGCTTGGTCTGCCAAATGCTGGCAAGAGTACATTTATCCGGGCGGTGTCGGCAGCCAAGCCCAAAGTGGCGGACTACCCTTTTACAACGTTGGTGCCTAATCTGGGTGTTGTGAGTGTGGGGCGCCTCAAGAGCTTTGTTGTGGCGGATATTCCCGGTTTGATCGAAGGCGCTTCCGAAGGTGCAGGGCTGGGGATTCGCTTCCTCAAGCACTTGGCGCGTACACGCCTGTTATTGCATCTGGTCGATATGGCGCCGCTGGATGAAAGCGATCCGGCTGATGCGGCTGAGACGATTCTCAATGAGTTGAACAAGTTCAGTCCGGCGCTGATGGAGCGTGACCGCTGGCTGGTTCTGAATAAGGCTGACCAGATCCTGGATGAGGAAGAGCGTGATGCTCGGGTCAAGGCTGTCGTTGAGCGTCTGAGCTGGGAAGGGCCTGTCTTTGTGATCTCGGCCCTGGAGCGTAACGGCACCGAAGCGTTGTGTCAGGCTATCATGCGCTATCTGGATGAGCGTGCCGAGCGTATCGCTGAAGATCCAGCCTTTGCTGAGGCGGCGCAGGAACTGGATCAGCAGATCGAGGATGAGGCCCGTGCTCGCCTACAGGCGTTGGACGATGCGCGTGCGCTGCGTCGTGCTGGCATAAAGAGCGTCGATGATGAAAGTCTCGACGATGACTTCGATGATGATGACGAAGACGATGGTGAAGGACCAGAGATCATCTATGTCAGATAAAGAGCTTTCGATGCGCGATCGGGTGACTCGCTCCGAGCGTTGGGTGGTAAAGATTGGTAGTGCCTTGCTGACGGATGATGGGCGCTGCCTTGATGGCCGTGCCATGTCGGACTGGGTCGAGCAGATGGTTGCTCTGCATCGTGCGGGTGTTGAGCTTGTCCTCGTATCCTCTGGCGCAGTGGCGGCAGGCATGAGTCGATTGGGCTGGGCTTCGCGGCCCAGTGCCATTCACGAGTTGCAGGCTGCTGCGGCTGTTGGTCAGATGGGCTTGGTTCAGGCATGGGAGTCCAGTTTTGCCGAGCATGATGTGCAAACGGCACAGGTGCTGCTTACCCATGATGACTTGTCCGACCGAAAGCGTTATCTGAATGCTCGAAGCACCCTTCGAACCCTGGTTGAGTTGGGGGTGGTGCCTGTCATCAATGAAAACGATACGGTCGTTACGGATGAGATCCGTTTTGGTGACAACGATACATTGGCTGCTCTGGTGGCAAACCTGGTTGAGGCGGATCTGTTGGTTATCCTGACGGATCGTGATGGCATGTTCGATGCCGACCCGCGACATAATCCTGAAGCCGCGCTAATCAGCGAGGCTCGTGCAGACGATCCTGCGCTGGATGCGGTGGCTGGTGGCTCTGCAGGGGCGTTGGGGCGTGGTGGTATGCAGACAAAGCTGCGTGCGGCTCGTCTGGCAGCTCGCTCTGGTGCCTGTACGGTTATCGTAGGTGGGCGCATTGAGCGCGTACTGAGCCGGTTGCGTGAGGGTGAGCGGCTGGGTACGTTGCTTTCCCCTGAGCGGGGCTTGGTGGCGGCTCGCAAGCAATGGCTGGCAGGTCATCTTCAAATGCGTGGTGCATTGGTGCTGGACGCGGGGGCGGTAAAGGCCCTTACTGAAGACCATAAGAGTCTCTTGCCTGTAGGTGTTAAAGCGATAGAAGGCAGTTTCCGTCGTGGTGAGATGGTGGCGTGTGTGGGGCCTGACGGAAATGAAGTGGCGCGCGGACTGGTAAATTACAGTGCTGCCGAGGCACAGAAGATCATGGGGCAGTCCTCAGAGTTCATTGGTCAGGCGCTTGGGTATGTCTATGAGCCTGAACTTGTTCATCGAGACAATATGGTGCTGGTGTAACGTCACCCGCATGAAGCACGGCGCCGATGGGCGCCGTTTTTTATGCCTGAAAACGCAGGCAATAAAAAACCGGCTTTCGCCGGTTTTTTATTGCAAGCTAAGCCTTAAGCGGCAGCAGCTTGGCTCATAGCCTTGATATGGGCATTCAGGCGGCCTTTGTGACGAGCAGCCTTGTTCTTGTGAATGATGCCCTTGTCGGCCATGCGATCAATCACAGGTACTGCAGCGGCGTAGGCAGCTTGTGCTTTTTCCAGATCTTTAGCGTCGATCGCTTTAACTACGTTCTTGATGTAAGTACGAACCATTGAACGCAGGCTAGCATTGTGGCTGCGACGCTTCTCAGCCTGTTTGGCGCGTTTTTTGGCGGAAGGTGTGTTTGCCACCGTCGAGCTCCTCGAAAAACTGGGGGGGTACCACGCAAATAAGGCCGCGAATCATGCCGATGTGTTAATCGATTGTCAAGGTTATAAAGACGGCTGGACGAGTGGTTGGTAACAACTGCATCTGTACGTGCTTTATCTGTTTGATCGTCCTACACTCGCGGGCTTGCCTATGAGGCATCTTCTTGAGGCTTGGAGACACACAGGCCCTGTCATCGGTATGTATAGAATCCAAACGCATGAACCTTCTTAAATCGCTAGCTGCGGTTAGCTCAATGACGCTTGTTTCCCGGGTGTTGGGCTTTATTCGCGATACCATCGTAGCACGTATTTTTGGCGCAGGGATCGCCACTGATGCTTTCTTCGTAGCGTTCAAGCTGCCGAATCTGTTGCGGCGCATCTTTGCAGAGGGCGCATTCTCCCAGGCGTTTGTCCCGATTCTGGCAGAATACAAGAGCCAGCGCGGAGAAGAGGCGACCCGAACCTTTATCGCCTACGTATCAGGCCTGCTGACGCTGGTCCTGGCGATTGTGACCCTGGTGGGCATGGTAGCTGCGCCCTGGGTTATCTGGATTACCGCCCCTGGCTTTAGCGATACGCCTGAAAAGTTTGCGCTGACCACTTCACTTCTTCGCGTAACCTTTCCGTATATTCTGTTGATTTCCCTGTCATCGCTTGCCGGTGCAGTGCTCAACACGTGGAACCGGTTCTCCGTCCCGGCGTTTGTGCCCACGCTCCTAAACGTCAGCATGATCTTTTTTGCTGTCTTCCTGACGCCATACTTTGATCCACCGGTCATGGTGCTTGGATGGGCTGTACTGGCGGGCGGTTTTCTACAGCTGGTGTACCAGCTGCCACACTTGAAAAAAATTGGCATGCTTGTGCTGCCTCGCCTCAATCTACGGGACAGCGGAGTCTGGCGGGTATTGAGGCAAATGATCCCGGCCATTATCGGAGTGTCGGTTAGCCAGATTTCCCTGATCATCAATACCATCTTTGCCTCTTTTCTGGCTGCCGGTTCGGTTTCATGGATGTATTACGCCGACCGCTTGATGGAGCTGCCTTCCGGTGTTCTGGGTGTTGCGCTTGGTACTATCCTTTTGCCGGCGCTAGCCAAGACTTATGCCAAGGATGATCGGCACGAATACTCCCGCCTTTTGGATTGGGGGCTTAGGCTCTGCTTTCTTTTGGTTCTGCCGTGCTCGTTGGCGCTAGCGATTTTGTCCGAGCCGCTGACTATTTCCCTGTTCCAGTACGGTCGTTTTACGGCTCATGATGCACAAATGACCCAGCATGCCTTGATCGCCTATTCGGTAGGTTTGGTCGGAATCATTTTGGTCAAGGTACTGGCCCCCGGGTTTTATGCTCGACAGAACATCAAGACGCCTGTTCGGATCGCTATTTTCACATTGGTAGTAACCCAGCTCATGAACCTGGCCTTTATTGGTCCGCTTCAGCATGTAGGTCTGGCCTTGGCGATCGGGCTGGCCGCCTGTATCAACGCGGGTCTTCTCTATTGGCAGTTGAGAAAGCACAAGCTTTTCGAGCCGCAGCCCGGATGGACCTTGTTCCTGATCAAGCTAGTGGTTGCGGTTGTGGTCATGTCGACCGTACTTCTAGGGCTGCTTTATGTCATGCCCGCATGGGATCAGGGCAATATGCTGGCGCGCTTTTCACGGCTTGGACTGGTAGTTGCTGCTGGAGTGATCGCTTATTTTGGCGTGTTGGCGGCATTTGGATTTCGTATCAAAGACTTCACGAAAAAAGCGCTGGCATGACCAATGGTTTGATGTTCATGGGCAAGCTTGTCAGTGACTGCCTGTTGTCTGCGGGCAAGCGTGCGTATAATCGTAGAATTTGCAAATAGAACGCGTGCTATGCAGCTGGTTCGAGGCCTTCATAATCTCAGTCCCCTGCCGCAGGGCTGTGTTGCCACCATAGGCAATTTCGACGGAGTACACCTGGGACATCAGGCGATTCTGGCTCGTCTGCATGAACGAGCAATAGAGCTCAGAGTGCCTAGTTGTGTAGTTATATTCGAGCCACAGCCGCGTGAGTACTTTGCGCCTGAACAAGCTCCAGTGCGGTTGACGCGCCTTCGCGAGAAGCTGGAGTTGCTATCCAGAGCAGGCGTAGACCGTGTTGTGTGTCTGGCCTTCAACCGTCGACTGCGCGAGCTTTCAGCACGAGCCTTTATCGATCAGGTGCTTATCCAGGGATTGGGCATCAAGCACCTTGAGGTCGGGGATGACTTCCGCTTTGGCTGTGACCGTGCTGGCGACTTTGATTTTCTGGTCGATGCAGGGCGGATCAACAGGTTTACGGTTGAGGCCGCTACAACGGTCGAGTTGGATGGCATGAGAATAAGCAGTACGCGCATTCGAGAAGCGTTGGCTTCGGGGGATCTGTCTCTTGCAAATCGAATGCTGGGACGCCCCTATACCTTATCCGGGCGTGTACTGCATGGACAGAAGCTTGCTCGCCAATTAGGCTGGCCTACTGCTAATGTTCAGCTGAAGCGCCGTCTGCCACCCATGAAAGGGGTTTATCTGGTCAACGTGGATATTCATGGCCAGATCCGGGGAGGCGTTGCAAATATTGGTCTTCGTCCTACTGTAAAAGGCGATGGCCGTCCCCATCTTGAAGTACATCTTCTCGAATATGCTGGCGATCTGTATGGTCAGCATCTGACTGTTGTTTTTCACCGCAAGCTGCGAGACGAGCAGCGTTTCGCCTCTCTGGAGGCATTGAAGGCGGCGATTGATGCCGATGTCGCCGCCGCCCGAGCTTATTGGCTGGGCCAACCGCTTGATGAGATCTGAAGAGCCCGAAATGACCGATTACAAAGCCACGCTTAACCTTCCAGCTACCGATTTCCCCATGAAAGCCGGCTTGCCGCAACGCGAGCCTGAAACCCTCAAGTACTGGAATGGTATTGGTCTCTACCAAAAGCTGCGCGAAATTGGCAAAGGGCGTCCTACCTTTATCCTTCATGATGGCCCGCCCTATGCCAACGGCAATATTCATATTGGTCATGCGGTCAACAAGATCATCAAGGACATTATTGTCCGCTCCAAAACCCTGTCGGGTTATGACGCACCCTATGTTCCCGGCTGGGATTGCCATGGCCTGCCTATCGAACACAAGGTTGAGATCACCCACGGCAAGCATCTGCCAGCCGACAAAACCCGCGAACTCTGCCGTGCCTATGCGGCTGAGCAGGTAGAAGGACAGAAAGCCGACTTCATTCGCTTGGGTGTGTTGGGTGAGTGGGATAATCCCTACAAAACCATGGATTATGCCAACGAGGCGGGAGAAATCCGTGCATTGGCTGAAATGGTTCGTAAAGGCTTTGTATTCAAGGGTCTGAAGCCGGTCAACTGGTGCTTCGATTGCGGTTCTGCATTGGCCGAAGCTGAAGTGGAATACGCGGACAAGCAGTCCATGACGATCGATGTAGCCTTTCCCAGCGCCGAGGATGACAAGCTTGCTGCTGCCTTCGGCCTGGAAGCGCTGCCCAAGAAAGCCTATATCGTCATCTGGACTACTACACCCTGGACCATCCCGGCCAACCAGGCGCTTAATGTGCATCCCGAGTTTGACTATGCACTGGTGGACGTGGGCGACAAGCTGCTTCTGCTGGCTGAGGAACTGGTCGAGAGCTGCCTTGCGCGGTACTCGCTGGAAGGACAGGTCATCGCGACGGCTAAGGGTGAAGCGCTGGAGCTGATCGCTTTCAATCATCCTTTCTACGATCGCCGTTCGCCCATTTACCTTGCTGACTATGTTGAACTGGGTGCTGGTACGGGTATTGTGCACAGTGCGCCTGCTTACGGTGAGGATGACTTCCGGTCCTGCAAGCGCTACGGCATGACCAACGATGACATTCTGAGTCCCGTGCAGAGCAACGGCGTTTATGTCGAGTCGTTGCCCTTCTTTGGTGGCCAGTTCATCTGGAAAGCCAATCCCGCCATTGTCGAGAAGCTGCGCGAAGTCGACTGCCTGATGGCCAGCGAGAATATCACTCACAGCTACATGCATTGCTGGCGTCACAAAACCCCACTGATCTACCGTGCGACCGCGCAGTGGTTTGTGGGCATGGACAAGCAGCCAGTAGAGGGCGGCACCCTTCGTGAGCGTGCCTTGGCAGGCATCGAGCAGACCCAGTTTGTGCCCGCCTGGGGACAGGCCCGTCTGCATGGCATGATTGCCGGTCGGCCTGACTGGTGTATCTCGCGTCAGCGTACCTGGGGTGTCCCGATTCCATTCTTCCTGCATAAGGAAAGCGGAGAGCTGCATCCTCGCACGGTAGAGTTGATGGAAGAGGTTGCTCAGCGCGTTGAGCAGGCCGGTATCGAGGCGTGGTTCAAGCTGGATGCTGCCGAGTTGCTGGGTGATGAAGCCCCCCAGTATGAAAAAATCGCTGATACGTTGGACGTCTGGTTTGACTCGGGCACTACCCATTGGCATGTGCTACGTGGTTCGCATCAGCTGGGCCATGATCAGGGGCCGGTTGCTGACCTGTATCTGGAAGGCTCCGACCAGCATCGTGGTTGGTTCCACTCATCGCTGCTGACTGGTTGTGCCATCGACGACCACCCACCCTACAAAGCATTGCTCACGCACGGGTTTACCGTAGATGAGAATGGCCGCAAGATGTCCAAATCGCTGGGCAACGTGATTGCACCGCAGCAGGTAACGGATACGCTGGGCGCTGACATTTTGCGCCTATGGGTTTCGGCGACTGACTACTCGGGTGAAATGGCGGTTTCCCAACAGATCTTGCAGCGTTCGGCTGACTCTTATCGCCGTATCCGCAATACTGCACGTTTCCTCCTTTCCAACCTGAACGGCTTCGATCCTGAACAGCATCTGCTGGCATCGGAAGACATGATCGCTATTGATCGCTGGGCTGTGGATCGCGCGCTCCTGTTGCAACATGAGCTTGAGGAAGCCTACAACGAGTATCGTTTCTGGAACGTGTACCAGAAAGTGCACAACTTCTGTGTGCATGAACTGGGTGGCTTCTATCTCGACATCATCAAGGATCGCCAGTACACCACGGGCACTGACAGCCGCGCTCGCCGTTCCTGCCAGACAGCCATGTTCCATATTGCGGAAGCACTGGTTCGCTGGATTGCGCCTATCTTGGCCTTCACTGCCGAGGAAATCTGGCAATACCTGCCAGGCAAGCGCAACGAGTCTGTCATGCTTAATACCTGGTATGACCAGTTGACCGAGCTGCCAGCTGACACTGAGCTTGATCGCGCATTCTGGGATCAGGTGGTGGCGGTCAAGGCTGCTGTCAACAAGGAGCTGGAAAACCAGCGTAACGCCAAGACAATCGGCGGCAACCTTCAGGCAGAAATCACGCTGTTCGTTGACGGCCCGCTGAGTGCGATACTGAAGAAACTGGGTGAAGACCTGCGCTTTATCCTGATCACTTCTCGGGTCGAGGTTGCAACGTTTGACGAGGCGCCTGACGAAGCGGTAGAGAGCGAGGTGGCAGGTCTCAAACTTCTGGTTCGCAAATCAGGCAGCACCAAGTGTGCCCGTTGCTGGCACCATCGTGATGACGTAGGAATTGATCCCAACCACCCTGAAATCTGTGGCCGTTGCGTCAGTAACGTCTTTGGCAATGGTGAGGTGCGCCGCTATGCCTGAGGCAGGCCGTTTTGGCCGTCTGGCCTGGTTATGGTTGAGTGTGGTCGTCGTTGTGTTGGATCAACTGAGCAAGGCTTATTTTGAAGGGCAGCTCAGTCTGTATCAGCGCATCGAGGTGATTCCTGATCTGTTCAGCTGGACGCTCGCCTATAACACAGGCGCAGCGTTCAGCTTTCTGGCGGATCATTCCGGTTGGCAGCGTTGGCTTTTTGCTGCGATTGCCATTGCAGTCAGCATTACCCTAGTAGTCTGGCTCAAGCGGTTGGGACGCAACGATACCTGGATTGCTATTGCGCTGGCGCTGATCCTGGGCGGCGCTATCGGTAACCTGTACGACCGTATCGTGTTGGGGCACGTTATTGATTTCGTCCTTGTACATTGGCGGGAACATCTGTTTCCCGCTTTCAACTTGGCAGACAGCGCCATTACCGTAGGTGCCATCATGCTTGCCCTGGATATGTTCCGTACCAAAAAGACAGGAGAAGCCCATGTCTGAGATAACGGTTGGTCCGGAAACGCGCGTAACGCTCAATTTCGCGATCAAGCTGGAAAACGGCGATATTGTTGACACAACCTTTGACAAGGCGCCTGCAACGTTCAGGGTAGGGGACGGCAATCTCCTGCCTGGCTTCGAGCAAGCGTTGTTCGGCTTGCCTGAGGGCGCGCGTAGTAGCCTGACGATTCTGCCTGAGCAGGGGTTTGGTCAGCCAAACCCGCAAAATCTGCAGCAGATGCCTCGAGACGATTTCGAGAATATGGACTTGTCCGAAGGGTTGCTGATTATCTTTACCGATGCGGCAGGAGGCGAAATGCCCGGCATCGTTAAATCCTTCGATGATCATGCGGTGATTATAGACTTCAACCACCCGCTTGCTGGGCGCACGTTGACGTTCGAAGTCGAAATTATCGCCATTGAGCCGGTTGTTGCCCATTGAGGCCTGCTCAGTAGCAGACGCTGAGCGAAAGGAATTCAACATGCAAATCAAATTAGCCAACCCTCGCGGATTTTGCGCAGGGGTTGATCGCGCAATCGATATCGTCAATCGCGCGCTTGATGTGTTCGGCCCGCCGATCTATGTCCGACATGAAGTGGTGCATAACAAGTTCGTCGTAGAAAACCTGCGCAACCGTGGCGCTGTTTTTGTCGAAGAGCTGGATCAGGTGCCTGATGACGTTATCGTGATCTTCAGCGCCCATGGCGTTTCCCAGGCGGTACGCAAGGAAGCTGAAAGCAGAGGGCTCAAAGTCTTCGATGCTACTTGTCCGCTGGTGACCAAGGTTCACATGGAAGTAGCCAAATACAGCCGTGACGGCCGCGAATGCATTCTGATTGGCCATGAAGGTCATCCGGAAGTAGAGGGCACTATGGGCCAGTACGATACGCGTAATGGCGGATCGATCTACCTTGTAGAAGACGAGGAAGACGTTGCGGCGCTTCAGGTCCGCAACCCTGACTCGCTAGCTTTCGTTACTCAGACTACGCTGTCTATGGACGACACAAGCAAGGTCATCGATGCCTTGCGCGGCAAGTTTCCGAACATCGGCGGTCCACGTAAAGACGATATTTGCTACGCCACTCAGAACCGCCAGGACGCGGTTAAAACACTAGCAACTGAGTCTGACATCGTTCTGGTTGTAGGAAGCCCCAATAGCTCCAATTCCAACCGTCTGCGTGAGCTCTCCGAGCGTATGGGTACGGCTGCCTACCTTATTGATGGTGCGGAAGATCTCAAGCAGGAGTGGTTTAGTGGGGTAGAGCGGATCGGTATCACCGCAGGCGCGTCAGCTCCTGAGATTCTGGTCAAAGGCGTTATTGACCAGCTGAAAGCCTGGGGCGCGAGCGAAGGGCTGGAGCTTGAAGGTCAGCCGGAGAATATTACGTTCTCATTGCCGAAGGAGCTTAGAGTAAAAGCTATATAATGTTTAAAACCGCCTTTGAAGACTCAAGGGCGGTAGTCATTCCTTCACTTCTTGTTTTATCGTCGCCAACACTCAGCCGAAGTTCCTGTCGCTGCTTGTCCTCTTACACCTGTGTTTGTAATCGTTAATGTTCCACAACGATCACTTGCCATCACTTTTCCGGCAACCGGCACCGCTTGTAGTGTGAAACTACTTTTAGTTACCGAACTTAGCTCTAGATTGTAAACGGCACTTCCATCTCTTGGAGAGGTTGTAAACGGTAAAGCCGGAGCTGTTCCGTCCGAATTGGAATACATTCCAGTTGAGGTGTAATTTCTTTCCATAAATTGCACAAGCTCCATTAAAGAAGCTTGTGCAGCTGTTCTGTTTGTTTTACGTATATGCTCGGTGTAAGACGGATAAGCTATTGCTGCAAGTATTCCAATAATAGCAACTACTACCATTACCTCTATTAAAGTAAAACCACGCTGAATAGTGCGGCGAGGGACAGCTTTGCCTAATCGCATTTTGCTTATAACTTTTATCATCTGATTTCTCGCCATGAAACTCTGTCAGACGTTCTTGATCCCGGAGGTGCAGGACTGCAGACGGGCTGATCTGCATTTGCGGACCCCGCAAAACAGATGAGGTCGGTACTACCTTCATTAGTAGCATTGCCATTGAAATAGCTAGGTGTATCTATGGCACCTAAATCAGGGTTGGAGATTCCAGAAAAAGGAATCTTATTTCCATTAGAGTCTGTGAAATAGTCATTATCATTGATAAGTCCATCACCGTTGAAATCGAAATAGTTATACGCCAATCGAGCACCAGTAAATACGTCTAGAGACATTACCCAACTAGTGGCCCCGCCTGAACAGGGATCGTCAGAGGGTGTTAATGTACTGAATGTGATGGTGCCATTTCTTAAAACACCTGCTGAAACAACCCGTTCACCAGTAAGCGAATTGGATCCACCCTCAGAGGCCTTCCATAATAGATCTAATACCCAACCAGACTTACCGGACATGTCCCCAGTGGCTGCTTCGCTCAAAATTCGGCCTTTTTGGCCGTTTACGTTTACTTCTTTTAGAATCTTACGTTCAGCTAGGTTCGTTCGGTTAACCGAACTCTCTCTGTCAATGATGGCGTAGTAGGACTCAATGCGTTGATTCTGCAAGAGATCAGTATCGACGGTTTGGTAGAAACTACCTGTACCAAATAGAATAATTGGTTTGCCATCGGTATTAAGAGCGGCTGTAAGAGATGCTGTAATAGGCTGGACTCTACCTGAGCTATCCCGTGCTGAGAAAATGGGAATGATGTTTTGGTTACCATTTCTAAAACCATCCCACTTACTTACATCCTCCCCTTTTATATCGAATCGCCAAAGATTGCCTTGGGTATCGCCTACGTAAATGCGATCCGCTAATCGGTCATTATTAATATCGATTGCTAAGGGTTGTGCCATTCCGCCAGTAGTATTGACTGTGAATTTTTTCAGCACATTTCCGTTAGCCGCATCAAGTACCCAAACATGACCTTTAGTAACGGATGAGTTTGTAAATCCACTACTAACGATAACGCCAAATTTTCCATTTGCTAATGCAACTACTGAGGGCTTCTGGACTGGATAAGACATGTCAGGTGCGGTGAACTCCCACATTACACTCCTGGCAGACATAGTGTCCGGGTTGGTGGCGTCTAAAGCGAAAACGCTTTTGCCTCCAGCACCGGTTGTGCCCACAACAATAGTTTTCCAGCTACCGTTTATCCAGGCGTCAGAGCTCGTCGGCGAGCCATCTACATAATACTGGTGGGAGTAATTTGGGTCGGTAAGCTTATATAAGTCACCTGTTATGCTTCGAGGTATATAGGCAAAGAGCTCACTACCTCCAGTTGACGAAACGGTCGCGTCAAATCCATGCAGCATCCCATCATTTGTACCTACCACAACCATGGGCTTACGATTGATATAGTCAGTGCTGCGACGAAAGCTCAAATAGCTGCTGCCTGCACCGCCCCAAATTGAGCCGGTCAGTAAGTTATAGCCATAATCTTGATTAGAAACATATTGGGGATCTGAGTTAATAATATCGCCCAATCGGCTGCCTCTTGAGCGGAACGGGTTAGAAGGAGTCGTTTTGGTTTTTTCTAGGTTTCGCTCGCCACGTAAGTAATTTAAGCGATTCTGGCCGGTATCACCTTCTACAGTAACGCCATTCGCTCTAGGTGTCTGAAGAGCGATTTTGGCGTCATTGTCCAGATTATTATTCCAGAAAAAGTCTATACCTCCTATGGATGTAGAGTAGACCCCTTGCTCTCTGGCGGTAAATCCATTCGATAGGAATATTTTTCGTGTACTGAGGTTAGTTAACGCATCTAGTTTAGACGCAGCGCTCCACGTTGGCGTTGCCGCAACTGAGCCAGAACCGCTGACAGTTTTTGCGAGAAGGTCTCCACTCCAGTTGGAGCTATTATAGAGAGTCTGAAAAACAGCGCTTTCCGTATTAAGCTGAGTCGAGTTGGTGGCAAGAGACGTAGATGTGCTTCTAACCTCTTTAACAATTTGGGAAAAAGCATTTTTTAAGCTGGCTGTCATATTCGCAGCATCGCTTGCTACGAAAAAGTTATCAGGCCGCTTATCTCCAGTAGGAAGAATTTCACCATTTGTCCACCAAAGATCATCTGTAATAGTGGCGCTGTTTGTCTCATTTGAATAAGGTGAAAAATTAGATGGCACCTTGAACCCGCCATATTTAGCCGCAAGCCAATATTGGTTTGAAGCGCGCCCCGCTAAGCTCTGATTTTCCCTTACATCGACCCAGTAAGTGGAAAGGGTCTGCTTGCCGCTCATATTAGGTCTGAGATCAACAGTATGCGAGTCATAAGCTAAGCCGGCTATATAGGCTGAGTTAGAACGTCCAGTATAACTGCTCGACGTTTCTTTAAGGTTGACGCCTTCAAGGCTTCCAACTTTTGCTGTGGCGGTAACGACGTTAACTGTCGTATCTGCTACGACCTCTGGAGGCTTGGGGCTGACTTCTCCTACCGAGCTGGTCGGACCCGGAAGATTTTTGTCTCTATGAGTGTTGGTGTCGCCAATGCCAAGTATTACGTTTTTTTGGCAAGAGTAATTAATAGGATCTTGCCACTTTGTAATAACGGGAAACCCGTCCGCTTGTGCGTAGCGCTCGGCTTGGGTTCCACCGGTAAGGTTGCTATATGCAGGAACATTACCCTGGTTTTTAAAATATCTTATAGCTGCGTAATAGAGTTCGCTAACAGGATCTAAACTCTTGATAGCCTTGTAGGCAATAGGGTTTGTCTGATAGGGCATGGAGGCGAATTTGTTTAAATAATTTATTACGCCACTATCAGCAACGCCATTGCCTGTACTAATAGCATCGGCAGGATTAGGGTTTTTTACTAAAATGCCAGTGGTGGCATTCCATTCTGCATATGGGTTCGTTGATCCATCAGTATCTTTCGGGCCTATGCCCTTCTGGTTTGCCCGTAAAACGCCACCATCGCGTCCTTCGCTGGAGTCGTTAAGGTAGCCAAATACGCTGTAGCGTAGCGTATCCGAATATTGCTGAAGCAGACCTTCTGGTTTGTAATTAGTTGATGAGTAGCGCTTACAGTTACTTTCCAGGCCGCCAGCCGCAGGGCTTGGATCGCATACTTTTACTTGAATTCTTAAGCGATAAACGCTCTTAACTTGTGATCCTCCGTTCTCATTGACGCGATACGAAGGTATGAGCCTGCCATTGTTAAGCTGGGCGCTATTGTTTGGGTCATAGTCGATCCACTCACTCCTTGATGTTGGATCATCGCCGAGCTTGTCCGACCAATTTGAAAATACCATATCGGTATTTAGACCACTTAGACGGATATACATGCTATTCCAGCCAGAGGATACTGGTGTGGCGCCCGAGAACTCGGCTGCTGGAATCATTCCTTGACCTGAGTTAGTCCTATCGCCTGTACTATTTTGGCCACTGTGACGCGCCTTTTGCAAAATAGTGAGGTTTTCTTGGTCAACAGCTCTTAAGCCTCCCGTTAGCGCGCTGCGGAAGGGATCAATAGTCGGCGTTGCAGCCCAGTTTAAGAAGTTTCCGCTCCACTTACCATTACATTTATGGTTAGTGGCTAAGCCATTTGGATAGAACCAGCCATCATTGCTGGTCTTGTTATATAGATAGCACTTGCCAGAGTCGAAGTAGCCAGAGTACTCATTAGCTGAATTGTAACTGCCTAGGTTTGCCACGGACAAAACAGTAGGCCATTCTACGGAAGGTACCAACGCCAAGCTTCCAGGTACGTTTCCACTGCCTAATAACAGCGGTGTCTGGGAAACCTCTGCATAAACACCTGTTGCTGTAAAGGAAGCAAAAGCTACTAAAGCAAAGCTTTTAAAGATTGAGTAATTGTTTTTTAAGGGAGTCATTATGGCGATAATTTCCTTATGCGTTAGCATCTTTAGCGCCTAATAAAAGTTGATTGGAGTAATACATTTGAGCTTGCCGTAGAGTCGTTAGTATCGACCGCAGCGCCGTAGCCTTCTGCTTCTATTCTTAATAGCGCTACTTCAATTGGTTGGCCTGCAATTAAAGGGTCTCCTGGTTTTATAATGGTAACGCCGGGAATGGGGGTGATTTTAAATCTTGGTTTGCTTACGCCTACAAGATTCTCGACACTTTGCCAGCTTCTTTCAGTAGAGGTGTTCTGCCAAAAGCTGACTTCTTTACTCAGAACGAGCGCTTCAGCTTGGCGCATAGCTGTTTCTGCGCCTTGGAAAGCTAAATTTTGATCGCGCATGTTTCCAGCCATCCGCTCTTGTAATGACGTGACGCGCATGCTGCTTATACCAATAATAGTCATTAGCAGGAGCACGATAAGGGCGACAAGAAGAACAGCACCTTTTTCTCTATTAGGAAAGAATTCTGTTCTCATGGCAGGCGATTCCGTATTCCTACAGTGATAGAAAAAACCTGAGCTAAACGGCCATTGTTAATGGTGATGTCTTGGCCGTTAAACCTTACTACTTGATTTGGTGAAACAACATTAGTGTCATTGCTAGTGGCTAGTAGGGTTATTTTTACAGAAACCACACTTGACCAATCGGTAATATTATTGGCGTCTAGATAATCTCCAGTAATATTTCCTTTATTGTCACCTTGGGCATATTTTATTTGCATGTTTTGTATGCCCTCTACAATCTCTTCGGTAACTATGTCTGAAGGGTTGTCATAACGAACTCGCCATAAAGATGGAGTGTTGTTACTGCCGTTATCAATGTAGTAGATTGAGCTTTGATATTTAAGTAGATCTGCTTTTTGACTATAAGCGTATCGAAATTCGTTTGAAGAGCTTATAGACAGTGATGTTGCAGTTTTCTGATTTTGAAAGATGTCACATCCAACTGGCTCAGCTATAACTAGAAGTGTGCCAAAAGCTAGTTTTGTAGCTGTGGTTGTCGTAATCGTATCATTAGTTGGCGCGGATGCTAATGTGACGCCTGCAGAGTTAGCGGCATGTTTAAGCAAAACCATATCTGTTCCAGATAACCTTTTTGAGGCTGGAAACCAGCTAGGTAGTGCAGAGTCGGCTTCACTATTATCCCAGCCTTTAATGCCAGATATTAAAATATATCTTTCATCATTATTAAGTGGTGAAGACAGATTATTTAAACTTCCAACGCACTCGCCTCGGTAAGAAGCATTACGAATGTCAAAAGTCAAAAAATCCATTGCAAATCGGCCGGACTCTTGGACTTTAGAAAGGGCAAGGTTTGTAGTATAGGTGTTTTTACTTGACAAAAATATTTGTAGAACGCCGCCAATTAGAAGAAGGCCTAATACCATTGCCACCATTAGTTCGACTAATGACAGACCACTTTGCTTGGTCTGAAAAAAAACTCTCATAGCTGGGTCCGGTAGGTGAATATAAAGTCTTGATCTGTGTCTTGGGCTGAAGAGCCTCTAATTCTGGCACGGTTATCGTTCCATTTTATGGAGATGACAAAGATTTTGTTGCTGTATTCTATTTTTCCTGTCCCGTCAGGAAGCAGGCTTGCAAGTGAGTTCAGCCACTCTGCCTTATCTTTCTCAGCGCGTACTGCGTTGGCAGTATTGTTTGTTGTGGAGGAAGAGGGAAAAGAACTTATATTGTAACTTCCTGCTAAGGCCGCTGTGCGGTTAGCTCGCATGCGATCTGCCATATCCCCAGCTAAGAGTGTCGCTTGTGATCTGTAATAAGCGCCTTGGTTGCTCTTAATGCTAGTTGATTGCAAACCTGCAAGGCCTAAAAGCCCTACTGCAAGAATAAAAACAGTAACTAGGACTTCAATAAGTGTAGCGCCTCTTTGGCAAGTGTTTTTCATTGGGATTTACACGCTATGCCTGTGCTGCCTGTAGAGGTAACAGACACCGTTGGTTTTTCGTCATTTTTTTTGCAATTTGTCGGGCTAATAACTAGTTTGCCTCCGGCAGTAGCTGCTCCATTAGGCAAAAAAGTAAATCCAGTGGCAGGATCGGCCTCGACATTTAATGATTGAGCATCCCAAACGCGAATCACATCGCCGCCTACTTGGCGAATCAACCAGCCATTAGACCAGTCTGTCCCGTTATCACAGGCAGTACCTGCTTCATTACGACGGCAGACAATCACATTCTTGCGCCGTTTTAGTGCTTCAGAACGAGCAATCTGAAGCGTGCCGTTGAGTTCATTAACGAGGGCGTTCGCGCGGGAGCTTTGAATTAAGTTGCTGAATGATGGCACCGCAATAGTAAGTACAATCGCAAGGACTGCTACAGTCACCATGAGCTCGATTAGCGTAAAGCCGCGTACGGAACGCATCCTTGATTCCTTGCAGAGAAATAATCGGCATGATGCCTTTGCAGATCAGGTTGCTCAAAAACACAGGTGACGTCTGGTCAATTGTTTTATCTGTGTGGTCACCAAGCCATTTCCTCTAGCATCGGCTACCAGTCGGAGCAGACTGTATCCGTACTCTACCTGCTTTATTAATCACCACCTGTTTTAGGGCTTCGCTGTTTCGACAGAGAGTAAAGGTGCCGTTCTGATAATCAGTAGCGCCGTTAGGCTTGAAGGTCAGGAAGGGGCGTGCGCGAAAACCGGACCAGTGCCAACTGTAGCCAGTCGGTATATTTTCGCTTGATACAATATTATGTATTTCATCAGTCTGCTCGTGTTGGTTTGCAGTCTGGTAAACCAGCATCGCTCCTTGCCAGATGAAAGAGCTACTGCAACTACCCTGGCTTTCGTGACAGACAGTTGTGCTTCTATTTTGCGTTATAGCCTGAAAGCGGGCGCGGTAAAGCGTCTGAGCTAATCGGTTAGTAGCTTCGTACTGTGTTATTCGGTCTGTAAGCGCGCTAAAGGAAGGTATGGCGATGCCAATGGTAACGCTAAGAACAACGATAGTTGTAAGTAGTTCGATAAGGCTGAAGCCTTGTTGATAGACTTTCATTAACGGCGTCCATGTACGTGAAGTCAGTTTAGCCATCCTGGCATGATGGCTTTTTGCTCCTGTATGCATTACTTGTCAATTGAGCGGTTATTGAGGTGTGACGTGGTTTTTGAGGTGGCGATCATTGGTGGGGGCGTTATTGGCCTGCTTTCGACTTTGCAGCTCGCCTTGGCAGGGCAGAAAGTCTTGCTTCTGGAAAGAGCAGAGCTTGGTCAGGAGGCCTCCTGGGCCGGCGGAGGTATCGTTTCTCCGCTTTATCCCTGGCGCTACAGCGCTCCCGTCACCGCGTTGGCGCACTGGTCTCAAGATTTCTACCCGGAACTTGGCACTCAGCTTTTCGAAAGGACAGGTGTAGATCCTGAAGTCCATGTAACAGGGCTGTATTGGCTGGATCTTGATGATGAAGCTGAGGCGCTTGCCTGGGCCAAAGACAAACAACGGCCTCTGGCCTCGGTACCTATTCAAGAGGCCTATTCCCACGTTCCGGTATTAGGGGAGGGCTTCAAGAAGGCTATTTATATGGCGGATGTGGCTAATGTTAGAAACCCGCGGCTGGTTAAGTCCCTTCATGCCGCTCTGGCTGCTATGCCCAACGTAACCATAAAGACTGGAAGCGAAGTGCAGGCATTTCTTCAGGAAGGGGACGCTGTCACCGGTGTTTATGTGGATGGCATTGCCGTCCAGTCTAAGCATGTTGTGGTTTCAGCGGGAGCATGGAGCGGCTCGTTATTGAAGAGCGTCGGCATCAGCTTGCCTGTCGAGCCGGTTAAGGGCCAGATGATGCTATTCAAATGCGCAGATGATTTTCTGCCCAGTATGGTGCTGGCGAAAGGGCGCTATGCCATCCCGCGGCGAGATGGACATATTCTGGTAGGCAGTACATTGGAGCATGCAGGCTTTGACAAGAAGCCTACCCAGGCAGCGCACGAAAGTCTTTTGCGTTCAGCCATCGAGCTGTTGCCTGCACTGAAAGGTAGCCCAATGGTCGCTCATTGGGCTGGGCTACGACCAGGATCGCCTGAAGGCATTCCCTATATTGGCCAAGTATCCGCGCGGCCTGGCTTGTGGCTCAACTGCGGTCATTATCGTAACGGTTTGGTTTTGGCGCCTGCCTCCTGCCAGCTGTTGACTAATCTGATCACAGGGGAGGCGCCTATCATCGATCCGGCACCTTATCTGCCGGATTCACGGCTGGAGATCAGCTACGTGTAATCAATCGATGCCCAGCTTTTTCAGGCGATACCGCATCGAGCGGAAGGAAAGCCCGAGCCGTTCAGCGGCAGCTGTACGGTTCCAGCGCGTCTCCTCAAGCGCTTGCATGATCAGCTTTCGCTCAATCTCCTCCAGATAATCCTCAAGATTACTGATATTGGCCAGACTGGTTTCGCCAGTGCTGGACGACTGAGGAGTATCTGCAAGGCGCAAATCGCTTGGTTTGATCAGGTTGTCTTCACAAAGGGTATAGGCTCGCTCAAGCATGTTCTCCAACTCGCGAACATTACCCGGAAAGCGATAGCTCTTGAGTTTGGCGAGAGCATCATCTGTCAGCTGGGCCAGATCCTGTTGTGATTCCTTGGCGAGACGCTTCAGGATAGTCGAGCACAGTTCCGCAATGTCTTCGCGTCGTTCACGTAGCGGAGGGACGCGAAGTTCGATGACGTTGAGGCGATAAAACAAGTCTTGCCGGAAGCGATCAGCGGCTACTTCGGCGGCCAGATCTTTATGTGTGGCACTTAATATCCGCACATCCAGCGCTACTTCCTGTTGCCCACCGACGGTGGGTACAGCCTTTTCCTGAATGGCGCGAAGCAGTTTTACCTGCATGGCTAGCGGCAGATCGGCGACTTCATCCAGAAATAAAGTACCGCCCTGGGCGGCCTGGAATAGGCCCTGCTTGTCTTCAATGGCACCCGTAAAGCTGCCTTTTTTGTGACCAAAAAACTCGCTTTCCATCAGCTCTGATGGAATGGCGCCACAGTTGACCGGAATAAAAGGGCAATCCGCACGAGGGCCTTGCTCGTGAATCAGTCGGGCGACCAGCTCTTTACCGCTGCCGGACTCACCGCTGATATAGACGGGCGCCTGGCTGCGAGCGAGTTTGCCGATCTGAGCCCGTAGCGTACGCATGGGCGGTGAGTCACCCAGCAGCCTGTGATATGCCACCTTGATGGGGGCAGGCGCTGAGCTGCTCAGGCGTAAGGCGGTGCTTACAAGCTCTCGGAGCCGAGGAAGATCAACAGGTTTGGTCAGGTAATCGAAGGCGCCCGCTTTCAATGCCTGGATGGCTGTATCCAGACTTCCAAAAGCGGTAATCATGGCTACAGGAACATTTGGATATTTCTGCTGGATGTATTGCACAAGATCAAGACCGGAGCCATCTGGAAGACGCATGTCGGTCAGACACAAGTCAAAGGATTCTCGAGCCAGCAGGTCCTTTGCGTCTTTCACGTTCTTTGCGCTAAAGGTGTCGAGCTTCATGCGACCCAATGTAATTTCTAACAGCTCTCGGATATCGGGTTCGTCATCAACGATCAGGACTTTCTGTCGATTCATGTTCAGCTCAACTTGCGCGGATGGGCAAAGGTAATGCGGAAGCAGCCGCCTTGTTCCTGCTGGCGGTAGTCGAGGCGGGCCTGGTTACTCTCGCATAATTCGCGGGAAATATAGAGGCCGAGCCCGGTTCCTTTGCTTTCGGTGGTAAAGAAGGGTTCGAAAAGGTTGGTGATCTGGTCTTCAGGTACACCTGGCCCATCATCAATGACATCCAATATGGGAAGGTCTGAGTCGGGGTCACGGAAGAGATCCAGCCACACTTGTCCCTTGCCGTGCAGCTTGCTGCTATGGCGTAGGCCATTTTGAACGAGGTTGGTTAGCACCTGAGTCAGCTGGCTAGGGGCCATGCGGGTCTGTATCGTACCTGATGTCGTTTGCACATAGACAAACTGTTGCTCACGTAGAGTGGTTCTGAATTCACCCGCAAAGCGGTGCACCCAGTATTTGAGGTCCAGCAGCTGGGGCTCTGCCTGGCGGCGTCTGGACAGTTGCAGGACATTCTCGATGATGATGTTCATGCGCCGGGAGTGATCCTGAATGATCTGGGCCAGGCGAAGATCATGCTGATCGAGTACTTCTGATTCCTGAAGAAGCTGTGCCGCGTGGCTTATGGCCCCCAGCGGGTTGCGAATTTCATGGGCAATGCCCGCCGTGAGGCGTCCCAATGATGCAAGCTTTAGCTGCTGGGCCTGCTGAGCAATACGGGAAATGTTTTCCAGAAAAATCAGAATATGCTGATTGCCGCTCCGCTGAATAGGGACGAAGCTGGGCTGGATCAGTGGGCCTTCGCTGAACGCTTGCATGGGTGCAGGACGAAGCGTTCGGTTCCTTTCCCACTGTTGTAGCCGGTCCATCAATTCGGGGCATTGATCATTCAACTCCCCGGTATCGAGTTCTGGATGACCGAGCAGCTCTCGAGCGGCAGGGTTGGCCAGAATAGGTGCCATTCTTGAGTCCAGAACCAGAATGCCGGTGCGCATACGGTCCAGGATCAGCGCATTCAGATTTTCCAGATCGGCAACAACGTGCGCCCGCTCTTCTGCCAGGGTCTGGCTTTTGGACAGCCGACTAACGAGACTTTGCACCAGAAATGCGGCGGCAAAGCACAGTGCGCCCAGGCCTCCCGCCTGAACATACTGATTGGCCTCTGAAGGAAGGCTAAGCGTTCTATAGGCGGTGGCATAAATGAGGGCAAGGGTAGCCAAGGCCGCCAACAGAATTCCAATACGCCCAACGAGAAGAATGTTGGCGATCGATACGGTAATGATGATGAGGTTGCCAATACCACTCGGTGTACCGCCAGCGCTGTACATGAGATAGGTCAGCAGCCCGATATCCACTAGAGCCAGGGCAAAGATCTGTTTTTGCTTGCGCAGTGGTGGCAGAAAAATCGCCAGGATATTACCCGCTAGGTAAATCCAGCTGCCGACCACAAAGTTTTTACCCTCGGTTACCTTCAGAAGGTTGTCGTCCAGATTGGTGGAAACCAGAAGGATAAAAACCAGCCCGACAATGACCCGGTAGTAGTGATACAACTTCAGGATACGACTGTCCTGCAGGTTGTAATGAAAAAAATCAGCGCTCACTGCTCAGGCTTTTTTGTAAGTGATCTTGGCAGCAGAACCAGAGCTCCCCGTGGGGTAGGGCTTTATCGCGAGGAATGTGTACCCCGCAGTGACCGCAGCGAACCATTGGCTGTGGTTTGGCTAGGCGTGTTTTCTGTGACTTCTGTGGTTTCGCCTGTAGCAGGCGGCGGCACAGCCATACAGCAGCGATAATCAGAGCTAGCCAGAAAAGCAGGCGAAACAAACCCATAGTGTTCTCTAAATAGTAGTACGGCCGTTACAAAATTCGTTTCGGGTGTTACGGCACATTAGAAGACTGCAAAAGTAAACTCCATCACAGCGTGTGATGGCCGTTGAAGCGTTATACCTCATCATGGTCTTCATATGAATGAGGTGTCTTATTTTGCGGACCTTCAGGAGTAAATAAAAAGGAGGCTTAAAGCCTCCTTTTTTGTTCAGGTTCGCATCAGTCGAAAAGACCAAACGTCAGACGGCTGAACCATGAGCGACGCGGAGCATCAGGATTTTCGGCCTCTCCAGCCGCAGGTTGATTCTCTGGAAGCAACTCCTGTGGAATTTCACGCTTCGCATCTTCGTATTGGCGCTGTACATCCTGAGCAGCTCGTGTCTCGCCTGGCGGGAGCGGCTCGCTGGGGCGATCAACCAGGCCGAGGGTTGCGCGTGCCAGCCACGAGCGATCATCCTCGCTACGCTGCTTGGGTTTGAACTCACCGTTATCCAGGCTTGGGTTGTCCGGATAGTTCATTTTTAGCGTTTCCAGGCTGGTAGCTGCCAGGTCGTTGAGGCCCAGATGCTGATAGGCCTCAGTCATGACTGCCAAGCCATCCCCTACCGATGGGGTGCCCTGAAAGTTTTCGACAACATAACGACCACGGTTGGCCGCAGCGACATAAGCCTTGCGGCGCAGGTAGTAATCGGCCACATGGACTTCATACGCTGCCAGCAGGTTGCGCAGATAGGTCATGCGCGCCTTGGCATCAGGTGCGTACCGGCTGTTTGGAAAACGGCTGGTGAACTGAGCAAAGTCATTGAATGAGTCACGGGCAGCACCCGGGTCACGCTTGGTCATATCCAATGGCAGGAAGCGCGCCAGAAGACTGCGGTCCTGTTCAAAGGATGCTACACCTTTCATGTAGTAGGCGTAGTCGACATTTGGATGCTGCGGGTGCAGACGAATGAAGCGGTCTGCCGATGTACGGGCAGCTTCAGGCTCTCCGTTCTTGTAGTTGGCATAGATAAGCTCAAGCTGAGACTGATCTGCATAACGGCCAAACGGATAGCGGGACTCAAGAGCCTTGAGTTTGCTGACAGCCTGGTTGTAGTTGTTGTTGTTCAAATCTTCCTGAGCTTGCTTGTAGAGCTCGGTTTCGCTCAGGTTTTCTGCCACTTCAGGTGCTTTGGAGGAACAGGCAGCGGTGAGGGCGAGGCTGGCGATCAGCAGCAGGTGCTTCAATTGCATGGCGGCTTTGCGTTCCCTGAAACGGTCGGCTGACGGAGCCGGAACCGTCCTGTTATGATGAACAACCCGGCATGAACATCATGCCAGGGCAAAAAGTTTTCGTATTTAACCACAGCGTGTGGCTGAAACCAAAAGCTACACGCCTTTGTTGGCTGCTATGTCCGATATTATCCAACTCAACGCCGAAGTGCCTACAGAACTCGGCGGTCAGCGTCTCGACCAGGTAGCGGCTCAGCTGTTCTCTGAATATTCCCGTTCTCGCCTGTCGTCCTGGATCAAGGAAGGCAGCCTAACTGTTGATGGCGCGATCCTGCGTCCACGTGATCTGGTGCATGGCGGCGCCGTACTGTCCTTGCGCGCGGAGCGAGAAGTGCAGGGCGATTGGGTGGCGCAGGATATCGAGCTCAATATCGTCTATGAGGACGACCATTTGCTCGTGCTGGATAAGCCTGCCGGGCTGGTCGTCCATCCTGCGGCAGGCCATGCGGACGGTACATTGCTCAACGCGTTACTTCACCACGTACCATCATTAGTAAATGTCCCTCGTGCCGGTATTGTCCATCGTCTGGACAAGGATACGACCGGCCTGATGGTTGTCGCCAAGACCCTGGAAGCACAAACCAATCTGGTGGCCCAGCTTCAGGCACGCTCCGTCAGTCGTGTTTATGAGGCGGTTGTAGCGGGCGTGGTGGTTTCCGGCGGTACGGTAGATGCGCCTATAGGCCGTCACTCCCAACGGCGCCAGCAAATGGCTGTGGTTACCGGTGGAAAGCCGGCGGTCAGCCATTATCGTGTCCTGGATCGATTCCGGGCTTATACGCATGTGCGCGTCAAGCTGGAGACTGGCAGGACTCACCAGATACGGGTCCATATGACCCACATCGGCTTTCCACTGGTAGGGGACCCGGTATACAGCGGGCGTTTCCGAATTCCGCCTGCTACCAACCCAACACTGGTCAAGACGCTTCGAGAGTTTCCTCGACAGGCGCTGCACGCCCGCTTCCTGGAACTCGATCACCCGGTGACGGGGGAGCGTATGAGCTGGGAGTCTCCTCTGCCTGAGGATATCGTCTGGCTGCTTAGCCTTTTGCGTCAGGATCGTGAGGCGTTTACCGGATGAATGACTGGCTGATTCCCGACTGGCCTGCGCCTGCCAATGTGAGAGGCTGCGTTACGACTCGGTCAGGGGGCGTCAGTCATGGGCCTTATCAGAGCCTTAATCTGGGCGATCATGTGCAGGATGATCCGGCCGCCGTGGCGGAAAACCGGCAACGGTTGGTCGACTCGCTAGGGTGTCGACCCGCCTGGCTAAAGCAGGTGCATGGGATTTCTGTCGTTGAGGCTGATCCGGCCCAAGTGCTTGAGGCTGATGCCTCCTGGACGTCGACGCCTGGCATTGCTGCAACGATCATGACGGCAGACTGCCTGCCTGTCTTTTTTTGTAATCGGCAAGGGACGCGTGTCGCGGCTGCTCATGCCGGATGGCGAGGGCTGGTAAGTGGTGTGCTCGAAGCAACGGCTGCGTCGCTTGAGTCGAGCCCTCGAGATATCCTGGTGTGGTTTGGGCCTGCAATCGGCCCTGACGCCTTTGAAGTTGGGGCTGAAGTGCGCGAGGCGTTCGTATCAGAGCATTCCCAGGCAAAAACAGCCTTCAAACACAGCGTCAATGACGGACGCTTCATGGCGAATATCTACCAGCTGGCGCGGTTGCGGCTGGAATCCATCGGCATTGATGCCATCTACGGTGGCGGATGGTGCACGTATACCGACACTGCGCGATTTTATTCCTTTAGGCGCTCCCCGCAGACAGGACGCCTGGCCAGCCTGATCTGGCTGACCCAACCTCTGGATGAGGCGTAATCCGACTGATCCAGGTCAAATGGCCAGCGCTTGAATCGAGCAGAATTGTCCTTATGTAAGAGACATCTCGGCGGGTAATCGTTGTGACGCTTTTTATGGTGCGTCCCTGACCCGCGCTCATATAAAGGACATAGTCATGCGAATTGACCGTTTAACCAGTAAATTGCAACTTGCGTTGGCCGACGCCCAATCCCTCGCGGTAGGGCATGACCATCCGGCCATCGAACCCGTGCATCTTTTTTCTGCCTTGCTGGATCAGCAGGGCGGCTCGATTCTACCGCTGCTTCGTCAGGTCGGCTTTGATATTCAGATGCTCCGCCAGGTCCTGACCAAGGAGTTGGACAGTCTGCCGAAGATTCAGAACCCTACCGGGGATGTCAGCCTGTCTCAGGATCTGGCGCGTCTGTTGAATCAGGCCGATCGGCTGGCTCAGCAGAAGGGAGACCAATTCATTTCAAGCGAACTGGTGCTGCTGTCTGCTATGGACGACAACACCAAGCTTGGCAAGATACTGCTGGCGCAGGGTGTTTCCCGCAAGGCTCTGGAAAATGCCGTCAACAACCTGCGCGGCGGTGACGCTGTCAACGATCCTAATGCTGAGGAGTCCCGTCAGGCGTTGGATAAGTTTACGGTTGACCTTACCAAGCGCGCGGAGGAGGGCAAGCTTGACCCTGTGATCGGTCGTGACGACGAGATTCGCCGCACTATCCAGGTTCTGCAGCGCCGTACCAAGAATAACCCGGTGCTGATCGGTGAGCCGGGCGTTGGTAAAACAGCCATTGTTGAAGGGCTGGCTCAGCGGATCGTCAACGGTGAAGTGCCCGATGGCCTGAAGGATAAGCGTCTGTTAGCCCTGGACATGGGATCTCTGATTGCCGGTGCCAAATTCCGGGGAGAGTTCGAGGAGCGCCTCAAGGGGGTGTTGAATGAGCTTTCCAAGCAGGAAGGGCGTGTCATCCTCTTTATCGATGAGCTCCATACCATGGTGGGTGCCGGTAAGGCGGAAGGCGCCATGGACGCAGGTAACATGCTCAAGCCTGCATTGGCTCGTGGCGAGCTGCATTGTGTAGGCGCTACCACGCTTGACGAGTATCGCCAGTACATTGAAAAGGACGCCGCCTTGGAGCGTCGTTTCCAGAAAGTCCTGGTCGATGAGCCGAGCGAGGAGGATACCATTGCGATCCTGCGCGGCTTGAAAGAGCGGTATGAAGTGCATCACAAGGTCGCGATTACTGATGGGGCCATCATTGCGGCCGCCAAGCTGTCGCATCGCTACATTACGGATCGGCAACTGCCCGACAAGGCAATTGACCTGATCGACGAGGCCGCAAGCCGTATTCGGATGGAAATCGACTCCAAGCCCGAAGCGCTTGACCGCCTGGAGCGTCGTTTGATCCAGCTGAAGGTTGAGCAGGAAGCGCTCAAGAAAGAAAGTGACGAAGGTGCCCTGAAGCGTCTTGGCAAGCTGCGTGAAGACATCGCCCGGCTTGAGCAGGAGTATGCCGATCTGGAAGAGGTCTGGAAGGCTGAGAAGGCGGAGGTTCAAGGCTCTGCGCAATTGCAGCAGAAGATTGAGCAAGCCAAGCAGGAGCTTGAGTTGGCGCGCCGTAAGGGTGATCTCAACCGTATGGCAGAATTGCAATACGGCGTCATTCCTGACCTTGAGCGTAGCCTGCAGATGGTGGACCAACATGAAAAGCCGGCCAACCAGCTGCTGCGCAACAAGGTGACCGAGGACGAAATTGCTGAAGTGGTCTCCAAGTGGACGGGCATTCCGGTCAGCAAAATGCTCGAAGGCGAGCGTGACAAGCTGCTGCGCATGGAAGATGCGCTTCATCAGCGTGTCATTGGGCAGAATGAGGCGGTGACGGCGGTAGCGAACGCGGTCAGACGCTCCCGTGCAGGATTGGCTGATCCGAACCGGCCGAGCGGGTCGTTCCTGTTCCTGGGCCCAACCGGGGTGGGTAAGACCGAGCTTTGCAAAGCGTTAGCTGAGTTCCTGTTCGATACAGAAGACGCCATGATTCGTATCGACATGTCTGAGTTCATGGAGAAGCATTCCGTTGCCCGTCTGATTGGTGCGCCTCCGGGATATGTAGGCTATGAGGAAGGTGGCTATCTCACCGAGGCGGTGCGGCGTAAGCCATACTCCGTGGTTCTGCTGGATGAAGTGGAAAAGGCGCATCCGGATGTATTCAACATTCTGCTGCAAGTACTGGATGATGGCCGCCTGACCGATAGTCAAGGGCGTACTGTCGACTTCCGTAATGCGGTTATTGTCATGACTTCGAACCTGGGGTCAGCGCAAATACAGGAGTTGGTTGGCGACCCGGAAGCTCAGCGTGCTGCTGTCATGGATGCGGTCTCGGCCCACTTCCGGCCGGAGTTCATCAACCGGATCGACGAGGTGGTTGTGTTCGAACCGCTCGGTCGTGATCAGATCGCCGGTATCGCTGATATTCAACTGAGCCGCCTGCGTCAGCGTCTGGCTGAGCGTGAGCTGGATCTGGCGCTTTCGGCAGAGGCAATGAACAAGCTGGTTGCAGTAGGTTACGACCCTGTCTATGGGGCGCGTCCGTTGAAGCGTGCCATACAGCGCTGGATCGAGAACCCTCTTGCCCAACAGATTCTGTCTGGGCAGTTTGTCCCGGGCAGCAAGATAGAGGCGAGGGTAGAGGGCGAAGACATCGTATTTGCTTAGTCTGCTAAAGGGCGCCTTAAGGCGCCCTTTGCGTTTCCAGACGAGGTGTATCTTAAGTGCATGAATTTTTTGCAATAAAATTTGCTAAAGGGTGTTGACACAGGAATCAATACCCGTAAAATGGCGCACCTCAGCTGATGCAGCGCAGCTTAACGCTGAAGAGCAAAGGTTGAGATTGGAAGCTTAGAAGTTCCGCGATAGCTCAGTCGGTAGAGCAAATGACTGTTAATCATTGGGTCCCTGGTTCGAGTCCAGGTCGCGGAGCCAACTTCCTTGTCGGGGTATAGCGCAGCCCGGTAGCGCGCCTGCTTTGGGAGCAGGATGTCGGGAGTTCGAATCCCCCTACCCCGACCATTAAGTGGGTCGTTAGCTCAGTCGGTAGAGCAGTTGGCTTTTAACCAATTGGTCGTAGGTTCGAATCCTACACGACCCACCACTTTCTTCTCCAAGCGTTAACCTCTTAAGCATTTCTGCTAAGCAGCGAGTTCTTCGCTGTGTCTCGTTTTAAAATCTTCTTCTTTTCAGCACACATTTGTTTGGCGCAGCGCTATTTGCTTTGTGCAAATTCGTCATATCCAGGGTTTTGTGCCCTGCCTGCACCTTGCAAACAGGGCATCTACCATTTAATGCAGCTTTAGCCTTGGCTTGAGTGTATGGCCCAAGTGATCGCTAATGATCAGCAGCAAGGTTCTGAAGTTTCCATAGAGCGCCCGCTGGTGCAGCCGATAGAGTGACACGTAAAACATGCGCGCCAGCCAGCCTTCCAGCATGACGTTCCCGGTCAGATTGCCCATCAGGTTGCCCACGGCTGAATAACGCGAAAGCGAGATCAGAGAGCCGTAATCCTTATAGTGGTATTCAGGCAGCGCTTCGCCCTTCAGGCGGGCCGTTATGGATTTCACCAGCAGAGAGGCCTGTTGGTGGGCGGCCTGTGCCCGAGGCGGGACATTACGATTGTCCTCTCCAGACATGGGGCACGCCGCGCAATCACCAAAGGCAAAGATGTCATCATCCTGCGTGGTTTGAAGCGTAGGACGTACCACCAATTGATTGATTCGATTGCTTTCCAGCCCGTCCATGTTAGCTAGAAACTCCGGTGCACGAATGCCAGCTGCCCATACCTTAAGCTTGGCGGGAATGAATTCGCCGCTCTTGGTGGTCAGGCCGTCTTCCGTAATAGAGCTTACGGCTGCGCCCGTCATGAGGCGGACGCCTAGTTTCTGCAGCTGTTGAGCGACCGGCTCTCCAATGCGTTCGGGTAATACCGGCAATACACGTGGGCCTGCTTCGATGATCGTGATGCGAAGGTCTTCCGGGCGAATACGATTCAAGCCGTAGGAGACCAACTGCTGAGCGGTATTGCGAAGTTCTGCTGCCAGCTCCACGCCAGTAGCGCCAGCGCCAACAATCGCGATATCAATGGGCGCTGCCGTTTCACTGCTTGCCTGAGCATGCAGATATTGATTGAGCAGCTGCTGATGAAAGCGCTCGGCCTGGGCGCGGGTATCCAGAAACAGGCAGTGCTCTGCAGCGCCAGGCGTGCCGAAGTCGTTTGTTTTACTGCCGATGGAAATAACGAGCGTGTCATAGGGCATGGTTCGCTCAGCAAGAACTTCCTTGCCTTGCTCGTCGGTGATAGGTGCAAGACGAATGCGCTTATTTGCTCTGTCCAGGCCAGTCAGGCGACCTAGCTGAAACTCAAAATGATTCCATTTGGCCTGGGCGACATAATTGAGTTCGTCGGCTGAGGAATTCAGGGAGCCTGCGGCGATTTCATGCATGAGCGGCTTCCAGATATGGGTCAGGTTGGCATCAACCAGCGTGACATGTGCCTGGTTGCGCTTACCGAACTTTCTGCCCAGGCGGGTAGCCAGCTCTAAGCCCCCAGCGCCGCCGCCGACGATTACGATTCGATGTGTCATGGTGTTTCATACTCATAGTGTTGGAATTCTTTGGCGCGGGCAGCCAAGGCGCCTGCGGTGATACGAGCCGCTGATGAGTCGGCTCGTATGAAATAATTCGTTGGGTTAGTCGTCGATGACGCTTACGGTATCGCCGACTCTGATGATTCCGCCGCTCAAGATGCGGGCAGTAATTCCACCGTGGCCACGCATCGCTTGAAACGTGCCCAGCCCTAGGCGCTCCTCCAGGCGAGCGCATGGCTGACACCAGCCGGTTGTTTCGAAAATGGCCTGACCGATCTGAAAGCGACGATTTTTAAGGCTGAAAAGATTAATACCTGTGACTGCTATATTGCGGCGCAGGTCCTGAGGTTCAAGCGATCGTCCGATGAGCGCGCTGACGACCGCCAGGTGCTCCCACTGGATAAGCGTGACCTGACGAGCATTGCGCGGGCTAGGGCGGGTATGGTCGCCCGTCAAGCCAGCCTCGCGGCGAGCCTCAACAGCATCAACAATGATCATTTCTGCTCGAGCGGCGGGGCGGACACCCATCCACTGTACGGTTCCCGTTTGAGGCACAGCTGCCAAAAGCTCTTTTAGCGGTATCATCAGGTGGGCCTATTACGATAGTAGGGTGGCGGCGTACAACGCCCTTGCTTTAGAGGAGGCTTGCGGATCTGCGGTAGATGTTCTGCTTACATTGAAAAATGACAGGCGTGAATATTTTTACAGCGATGACAGCGAAATGCCAGTTACCCTGGCGCTGCTCGCTGATACAGTTTCGCTCTTTGAACCAGTAACTGGAGGCTCCATGCGCGTCTTGCGCTCTGTGCTATTGCTGATTGCTTTACTGCCCGGATTGACCTGGGCACTGGCGCCAGGAGAGCGCCTTGCACCCTGGACGTTGCTGGATCAGAACGACCAGCCTTATACGCTGGACGATGACCTGCAGGTTTTGCTGGTTGCTCGCAGCATGACTGGTGCAAATCTCGTGAAGGCGGCTTTGAAGGATCAGCCCAAGGGCTATCTAGAGGCTAACAAGGTAGCCTTCCTGGCTGATATCAGTCAGATGCCCAAGGTAATATCGACGTTGTTCGCCATTCCTGCCATGCGTGACTATAACTACCGCGTGCTATTGGATCATGAAGGGCGGGTGGCGCCCCGTTACCCTGGTGACAAGGAAAAGGTTCTTTGGCTCATGCTGGATCATGGCCGTTTCGTAGGGCAGCGAGAGTTCGACTCTGCCGAAGGGCTGAAAGATGCGTTAAAGGCAAAGGCCAAATAAGGGAGGCGCTAGCCGAAACGTTATTGAGCGCTTCGGCTTAAAGCCAAGTGTGGCGAAAATGGTCAGTATGGGACGCCATGGAGCAGTGGTTCAATGGTCCCGGCGTGGCATGTCTTCTGAAAACAAATCGTCTTCCAGATCGTTGCCGGGAATGGCGTGCTCCTCTGCTGCCCAGGCGCCCAGGTCTATTAGTTTGCAGCGGTCTGAGCAAAAGGGGCGGTTGGGGCTGGCCTCGCTCCACTCCACGGGAGCGCCGCACGTAGGGCAATCTACGGTTAAAGGTGGCTTAGGCATGCTTGCCTCCTTGTAGGGTGAGATAAAAGTGATGCAGGCGTTCGACATGCTCATGTAGCTGCGCGAGCGTTCCGTCATTAATGAGGACATCATCCGCGTGTTTCAAGCGCTCGTCTCGCTTCATTTGCGCCTGAAGGATGGCCTTTATCTGTGTCTCGTCAGCCTGATCGCGCCGCATGGCGCGTTCGAGCTGCAAAGCTTCCGGCACATCTACAACGAGTACCCGTTGGGTCAGCTGCGTCTGGCCGGATTCGATAAGCAAAGGGGAAACCAGAACGGCATAGGGCGATGTGGCTTCGTTTAATGCTCGAATGATTTCCTGGCGGATCAAAGGGTGTAACAACGATTCAAGCCAGCGCCTTTCTTCGGGGATGGCGAATATGCGAGCACGCAGCCCTGGGCGATTCAGGCGGCCATCATCGAGCAGGATATCGCTGCCAAAATGCAGAGCAATCTGTTCAAGAGCGGGCTGGCCAGGCTCTACCACCCAGCGGGCCGCGTGATCAGCATCTACTGTGTGAATGCCCAGCGAGCCGAAATGTTCGGCAGCGGCGCTTTTACCGCTGCCAATCCCGCCCGTAAGGCCGAGAATCCAAGGGTTGCTCATCAAAAACCGGCAAAGTGAAGGTACATGCCTGTTATTTGATCACCCCAAAGCAAAGCAATCCACCCCGCAATGGCCAGATAAGGCCCAAACGGTATTGGTGTGCTGTTTTCGGCATTCTTGAGACGAAGCAGAATAATGCCAAGGATCGAGCCTACTAAAGAAGACAGCAATATCGTAAGCGGCAGGATTTGCCAGCCGCCCCAGGCGCCCAGCAAGGCCAGCAGCTTGAAGTCACCAAAGCCCATGCCTTCCTTGCCTGTGATCAGCCTGAAAAGCTGGAAAACCACCCACAAGCTCATATAGCCCGCCGCTGCACCCCAGACTGCATCGGAGAGACTAGAGAACAACTCAAACTGGTTAACCAGCAAGCCAACCCATAGCAGCGGAAGAACAATGACGTCTGGAAGAATCTGATGATCAGCATCGATCAGGCTGGCGGCGAGCAGCCCCCAGGTCAGTAACAAGGCGCTGGCTGCCTGCCAGGTAAAACCAAAATGCCAGACGACAAACAGGGAAAGCAGGCCGCACGTCAGTTCAATCAGCGGATAGCGAGCACTAATGGGCGCCTTACAGCTGGAGCACCTGCCGCGCAGCATGATATAGCTGATAACAGGAATGTTTTCCCACGGCCGAATGCGATGTTGGCAGTGAGGGCAATGGGAGTGAGGCTTGGCAAGGTTATAAGGCTCTGCTTCGCCTTCGCTGGGTAGTTCCAGCATTTGGCGAGACTGGGCTATCCAGTCCCGCTCAAGCATTTTGGGAAGCCGGTGTACGACTACATTGAGAAAGCTGCCAACCAGTAAGCCCAGTACTAACGCACAGCTCAAGTACGCGGCGGGGTAGGTTGCCAAAAGCTCGATAGCCGCCATTAAACAACCGAGCCTAGCTGGAAGATAGGAAGGTACATGGCGATGATCAAACCGCCCACCAGTACGCCCAGAACCGCCATGATCATGGGCTCCATCAGAGCGGTAAGGCTGTCGACCATGTTGTCCACTTCTTCTTCATAGAAAGCGGCCACTTTATCCAGCATTTCGTCCAGTGCGCCCGATTCTTCACCAATGGCCGTCATTTGCACGGCCATAGAGGTAAAGACGGCAGTGGTTCGCATGGAGAAATTCAGCTGCATGCCGGTCGAGACATCTTGCTTGATCTTGTCGACGGCATTGCGAAAGACAACGTTACCCGTAGCGCCAGAAACCGAATCCAACGCATCTACCAGCGGTACGCCTGCAGCAAAGGTGGTGGATAAGGTACGCGCATAGCGTGCAATCGCAGACTTATAAAGAATAGCACCCACGACTGGTATTTTGAGTACAAAACGGTCAACGGCATCGCGGAATTTTTCAGACCGTTTGTGTGCCATCTGAAAGCCGAAACCTAAAGCGAAAAGGGCCAGCAGAACGATGAACCACCATTCCTGCAAGGTTTCTGAAAGGCCAATTACCATTAATGTAAATGCGGGCAGCTCTGCGCCAAAGCCCTCGAAGACGGATTGGAACTGAGGTACAACCTTAATCAGTAGAATAGCTGAAACCACAATCGCTACTACGACAACCGCGGCAGGGTAGGTCATAGCTTTCTTGATTTTTTTCTTGAGCTGCTCGGTTTTTTCTTTGTAGGTCGCTACGCGATCCAGCAACGTTTCCAGCGCACCAGACTGCTCACCCGCATCGACTAGGTTGCAGTAGAGGTCATCGAAGTATTGAGGCTTTTTACGCAGCGAGCTAGACAAGCTATTACCGGCCGCCACGTCCTGCTTGATATCGTCGACCAGCTTGCGCATGTTCGGATTATCAAAGCCTTCGCTGATAATATCGAACGATTGCAGCAAAGGAACACCTGCCCCCAGCATGGTAGCCAACTGGCGAGTGAACAGGGCGATGTCCATCGGCTTGATCTTTTTGCCGCGGCTGAAGATCGAGACTGATTTTTTGCGTACGCGCGTGGGGTTGATCCCTTGCTTGCGCAGTTGGGCCTTGACCAGGGCAGGGTTCAGCCCGGTCATTTCGCCCTTGATCTTGACGCCTTTACGGTCCGTTCCCTCCCAGGTAAAAGCGCTCATTTTTAATGCTTTGTCGGCCATGCAATCCGCTCTTCAGGTGCTGGAGTGCGTCTTGTCAATGTGCAGCCTTGCTGTTTGACGACGTCCACTCTTGTTCATGTGACTGACCAGCCCTTCATGGGCATCGAGTGGACACGCAAAGTTCGCGCCAATCAGTCCTTGGTGACGCGGTTTACTTCTTCCAGGCTGGTTACGCCTTGCATGGCCTTGAGCAGGCCAGATGTCCGTAGGTCATTAAAGCCCTCTTCACGCGCCTTACGGGCAATCTCGATTGAGTTGCCTTCTTCCATGATCAAGTTCTGCATGGCAGACGTAATCTTTACGACTTCATAAATACCCACGCGGCCACGGTAGCCGTTATTACACTCCTCACAGCCAGCAGGAGAGTACAGCGTAAACTTGCCAATCTGGTTTTCAGGGAAGCCTTCACTTAACAGGGTTTCTCTTGGCACATCATGCGGCTTTTTGCATTTAGGGCACAGCTTGCGTGCCAGCCGCTGGGCAATGATTAGGTTGACCGATGTGGCGATGTTAAAAGCAGGTACTCCCATGTTCCGCAGGCGCGTCAATGTTTCTGCCGCGCTGTTGGTATGCAGCGTTGACATAACCATGTGACCCGTTTGTGCAGCCTTGATTGCAATCTCTGCCGTTTCAAGGTCGCGGATCTCGCCCACCATGATCACGTCAGGATCTTGACGAAGGAATGCTCTGAGTGCTTGGGCAAAGTCCATTCCTTGACGCGGATTGACGTTGACTTGGTTGATACCTTCCAGGTTGATCTCTACAGGGTCTTCTGCGGTCGAGATATTGATATCGACCGTATTAAGGATATTTAGGCCTGTGTACAGCGATACGGTCTTGCCGGAGCCGGTAGGGCCGGTTACCAGAATCATGCCCTGCGGTTGGCTAAGCGCCTCCATATACAGCTCTTTCTGGCGCTCTTCGTAGCCCAAGGCATCAATACCCATCTGCGCGCTGGAGGGGTCAAGAATTCGCATCACGATTTTCTCGCCCCAAAGGGTAGGCAGGGTGTTCACACGAAAATCGATGGACTTGTTTTTGGAAACCTTGAGCTTCACACGCCCATCCTGAGGTTTGCGGCGTTCAGAGATATCCATACTCGCCATGACCTTCAGACGGGCCGAGATACGGGGGGCTAGCTGAATCGGCGGTCGTGCCATTTCATGCATGACGCCATCGGTACGGAAGCGCACTCGGTACATCTTCTCGTAAGGCTCAAAATGCAAGTCAGACGAGCCGCGCTTGATGGCGTCGAGCAGCATCTTGTTGACGAAGCGGACAACTGGGGCATCGTCCGCGTCTACTTCAGACTTTTTCTCTTCTTCCGTATTGATCTCGATATCAAGATCAATATCACCGAGATCCAGCCCGCCGGTGCCATTATCCAGGTACTGGTCAATTGCAGTGTGGAGCTTATCGTCTTCAACCAGAATGGGTTCGGCTGTCAGTCCGGTACTGAACTGAATATCATTGATTGCCTGCTGATTGGTCGGGTCGGATATACCAATAAAGAGTTTATTACCGCGCTTGGCGAGCGGGATAAAGTGATGCTGCTGCATCAATTTCTCGCTCACGATCTCTTTAGGTAGAGACTCCTTGTCAACCACGCTCAGGTCTAAAAACGCCAAGCCGAACTGCTCGGCGGACAGCTCCGCAATTGCACGGCTTTTAACGAGGCGATTCTGGACCAGATGCGTCACTAGCGGGACTTTACTGACCTTGCTCTGCGCAACCGCGCTTTGAGCCGTTTTTTCATCCAGTAGCTCCGCCAAAACAAGCTGACGGGCAAGACCAGAGAGGGGCGCTAAATCATTCATAAGGCGGGCCGATAAGGATAAGCGATGCCTGCCTTATAGCAGTCGAAAGCAGTCCTATCAAATACGCACTTTTGCGTGACAATTATTGTCAGTACTTGCCATACAGGCGAAGCGGCAGAGAATCTATTTCACACAAATACTGTGATCTAAGCAGTTGGCACGCGGAATGCTTAGAGAGAATCAGGCATGTTGAGCCTACTTCTTCTAATGGAGACAAGCATGAAAGCTCAAAAAGGTTTTACTCTTATTGAATTGATGATCGTTGTGGCGATCATTGGTATTCTCGCAGCTATTGCCATACCGCAGTATCAAAACTATGTTGGTCGAGCAAACTTTGCTGCAGGTTTCTCTACTCTATCTGCTTTAAAGACTAACATTGATACCTTTATTCTTGAGAAGGGTGACTTTCCTGAGGATACAAACATGACAGCCGCTGATTTGGGGATGGCTACCAATGCTAATCCTATGGGTACAATTGCTCTAACGAAGGGAACAGAAGGTGCTGGTACCGCGAAGTTTACTTTTAATAACGGTAACCCAGGAATTAAAGGAAAAACGATTACCTTGACACGTGTTAAGGAAGGTACATGGTCTTGCGGTACTGATGCAGATACGAAGTATGACAAGGGTTGCACTAAGTCATAAGTAGCATGTTTGATTTAAAAAAGCCTCTTAAGAGGCTTTTTTTGTGAGGAAAGATGAATAATTTAGGGCGAGTATTACTAGGTGCTCTGCTTGGTGTTGTGTTTGTTCTTCCGACTTTCAATTTTTCATCTTTATCTTGGCATGACTGGCAAAGAGCCGGGCAGATAATAATTTTTATATTATGTGCTTTTGGGCTTTTAGCGTCCAATAAGGCTATTTATTTAAGTAGATTCTATTCCAGATTTTTTTGCTTTTTTCTTCTAATAGGCTTGATTTCCTCTTCTTTTTCTCAATACCGTTTGTGGTCTCTGGCAGAGGTTTCTCTGTTGCTAGGGTCAATAGCTATTGTGTTTTTTATTGCGTGGCGCTGTATAGGTGATGGTGAGAGGTTTGATTTCTTAATAATTAATTTTTTAATGATGCTTTGTTTGCTAAAAGTGCTTCAGTTTTTTGTTTCTTATGTTTCTGCGTTGAGCTATGGAGGGGGGCTAAGTGCTGAAATTATATTGGATGGTTTCTCTAATATAAGATTCTATGGTCAATTTATTACTCTTGTGATTCCTGTTCTAGCTTTTAAGCTGCTATCTTCCGATGATAAATTGATTAGGGTTGGAGTATTTCTACTGCTGAGTTGCATATGGCTAATAGCGATTGCTAGCGGCACCCGAGGTACCTGGCTTGGTATGGGTGTGGCTATGCTTTATATGGCATGTTTATCTAGACTTTCTCGAAAGTGGGCTTGTATTCAGTTTTCATCTTTTGTTTTTTCTTTAGGCTTATATTTTTTGTTTTTCAGTTTAATTCCACGTCTTTTAGGCCTAAGTGTTTCTGGTTCCGCATTGGACCGGATGACTACGACGCTTTCTGCTAGAGACGTTATATGGCTACAAGCCTTAGAAATGGTTAAAAATAGACCTTTATTAGGTTATGGTCCGATGCACTTTGCTAGCATTTATAACGATGTAGCAGCGCATCCTCACCAGCTTTTTCTTCAGATTGCATCGGAGTGGGGGGGGGGTGCTTTATTAATTGCTTTAATTACTGTAATTAGGTTCCTTTTGAGAAATACGGCTACAATAAAAAATGGCTTGCTTTTGAATTATAAGTTGCAGGTCTTATATGTCTGTCTTTCAGCAAGCTTTATTGCCTCTTTGAGCCAGGGTATGGTTGATGGGGTCTTTGTAATGCCATATTCTCAAATTTGGTTTTCTATAATCACAGGTTGGATGGTTGGGGTTTATTACAGGGGCAATGAACAGGCCGAGGGAGCCGAGAGATTAGATGGTTTTATCCAAGTGAAAATATGGAAGTTGTCTTTCTTGCTGGCGAGCTTGATTTTAGTGGCAATTGTATTTCGAGATTTGAGTTATCTGAACTGGCAGGGTGGAGGTGGTGAGATTAATCATTGGGGCTATTTTAAGCCTAGATTTTGGAGGCAAGGAATCATTGCTGAGTAGCTTTAAAAAGCTTTACGTACAAAAGACTCTATGTGATTATCATAAGAAGCCGGTGTAGCTCAATTGGTAGAGCAGCGCATTCGTAATGCGAAGGTCGTAGGTTCAAATCCTATCACCGGCACCATATTTTTTAATTTTAGGTAAATTCTAGAGCTTGCCTAAAGCAGCGGCTAGATAAAGCCCGATCTCTCCTGTTAGGGTCTGTCTGTACAGCTTTGCCTTACGAAGGAAAAGTATTCTCCTTATAGACTTTGCCTTTCTGGCTTTCTGGTAGGCGGCTAACTTTTGTTTGCTAGTTTCAGACATTATTTCCTTGCATGATTCTAGTATATAGATATTGCTTTCATTCCAATCTCTGAATGTTCCTTCTAACATTTTTTTTAATCTTTTTACTTTGTCTTTAAAGCTGGTGTTGGAGCCGATTATATTTGCGCTATGTTGGCGGTAATCAATTCTCGGTGTTTGGTCGTAAAAAATGTTGCCATCACAGCTGCTAACTAAAATATAGGCAAGCCAATCATGAGAAATAATTTTCGCATCATTTGGCGTTGTGGCTAAAATATATCTTGCCTGATTATCTATAATCATAGTGTTTGCTCCAGCGAGGCTTTGAACTAGAGCATTTGAGAAGCTAGGTTTTTTGCGGAATAAAGGAGAAAAGCCTAATGAATTTCCGCTAGTATCAATCAAATGCGTCCGAGAGCAGTAGATAGAAGGCGCTTTATTCGTATGGCTCTTAAGGTGCTCTACGGCTATTTCTATTTTGTTTTCATGCCAAATATCATCTTGGTCACTAAATGCATAATAATCAGCTTCTATTGATTTGTTTTTAATAAGTGACATGAAGTTTTTAGAAAAGCCCTGTCGTGGACCGTTTAGTATTTTAAATTTTTGCTCGCCCAATTCCGCTTGATATCTATAAAGTATTTCAATGGTGCTGTCCTTTGAGCCATCATCCGAAGCGTAAAGGATCCAGTTTTCATGAGTTTGCCTGATAATTGAGTCAAGCTGTTCAGTTAAAAAAAGCTCTCCGTTATATGTACAAAGCAAAATGGCAACGCAGGGTTGCTCAGGAGGGTTGGAGGTTACTTTATTCATGACAGTAGACTCTAATAGTAAAGCGTGGCTTGCTTTTATCGCTTTACTAAAGCAACCGGAATGCCAGCTTGAGTCTGGGCAGAATTTAAAAGGAGTTTTAAGGTACCTAATTTTTGATTATTAAGATTGTTCTTATAGAAGAATAGTCGAAATTACTATTAGTAATTTGACTTTAGATGTTCTTTAAAATTTTAGTGAAAATTCAGGTGAAGGGATTGTTTAGCAAATTTTAAGCCATGATTTGCTGGTTAGTAAGCGATGAGGGCTGCAAGGTGCGCTACTGATCTGTTCTGTGACGCCTCTGGATGAATCAGCGTTTGGCTGGCGATTGGTCGAAATCTTGATGGTTAGCTCACGCTTCTCAGGGTACGATTAGGGGGTAAAGGCAACTTTATGGATGAACGCTGTTCAGATTCCCTCACTAGAGATGGGAGTCGCCGTAGCTCAACCATAAACATGATCAAGGTCATACCTATGCGGTGATCTCGGTTAGCTGGTACAGCTACTCTGTAATGATGATCAACGCAACGTTCACTTATCAACGCTATGGGATCAACGTTGTTCAAGGCTCGTAACGTGGTATGCAGGCAGGCTGGTCATAACGGTACGCTGCAGGAGGCGGGCAATGCAGAACGACGCTAATGTGGTTCATTTCAAAACGCTCAGTGATGCGGCGTTGCGGATTCCTGCTGCCCTCGTTCCGGTACGCGACAAAGCTGCCCAGCGGCTTAATGCAGCGCTCCAGCAATTGTTCGATAACGCGGACGATGCGCTGTTCGAGATGGCTGACCGCGCCACTAGCAACAACGAGCAGAATCTGTTCTTCGAAGCGATGCGTGACTTGCGTCTGAAGCGCAAGACGATCGAGCGTAATTTTTTGCAGCGCTACTTTGAGCGTTTCGCAGGACTGAATCAGGCAGACACGGCAAAAAATACTGCGCAGCTCGACGCCATTTCGTTCGAGGATCTGAGCCTGGTCCAGAATGATCAGCTCGAAGAGTCTGTCGCGCTCGATACAATGGTGACCAAAGCTGTCACCCGTAATGCGCTGGCCCTGGGCCATCTAAGTATTCGTTTCAACACCCAGTTAAGCCGAACGCTGGACGAAAACTCCAACCCGTTGGCGCCTCGCCCCTTGTGCGAAGCGTTTTTGGATGCGTGTCGTGGTTTGGGTGTTGAGATCAAGGTCAAGCTGATCATTCTCAAGCTGTTCGAGCGTTTTGTGCTGAACGGTTTGGACCGCGTGTATGCCGAGGCGAATCAGCAGCTGATCGATGCGGGGATTCTCCCTCATCTCAAGCTGGCGCCGCCGCGTAATACCGGCCGCACGGCATCCACCACACCGGACAGCGAACAGGATCAGGAAGTATTCAGCGCGCTGCAGGGGCTGCTTGCGCAGGTGCGTCGCAGTGGCGGCGGCTCAATGGGTATGTCTGGCGGTGAGCCAGCAGGCACGGCTGAGCTTCATCCTATTACCAGTTACGACCTGATGCGGCTGTTGTCCCACTTGCAGCAGCATGTGCCTTCGCATGTCGAGAACAGTTACGACCTGCGCGGGATGCTGGATGACGCGCTGGGGCGTATCAGTGCGCGTAGCGGTCGAAAGCGGGTAGTGGGGCAGGTTGATGATGATGTTATCAATCTGGTGTCCATGCTGTTTGAGTTCATCCTTGATGACCTGACACTGCCTGATTCCCTGAAAGCGCTGATTGCCCGTCTGCAGATTCCCATGCTCAAGGTGGCGGTGCTGGATAAGGCCTTTTTCAGCCGACCCAATCATCCGGCCCGTAAGCTCTTGAATGAGATTGCGGCGGCTTCGCTCGGTTGGGAAGAGCAGAATGAGCTACAGCGCGATGGGCTTTATCTAAAGATCGAGCAGATCGTTCAGCGGCTGCTCAGTGACTTTGTGGATGACCCGGATATCTTCAGCGAGCTGTTGAATGACTTCCTGGCCTATATGAGTGATGAGCGTCGCCGGAGTGAGTTGCTTGAGCAGCGCACACGGGATGCGGAAGAGGGGCGTGCGCGGGCTGAGCAGGCTCGCCAGCAGGTAGAAGCCGCGCTGAATGAGCGGTTGGTTGGGCGTACGCTGCCGGAAGTAGTGGTTCGGGTCATTCGCGAAGCGTGGAGTCAGGTGCTCCTGTTGACGTGTCTCAAGCAGGGCTATGGCTCTGCCGAATGGCTCGCCGCGCTGCAGACGATGGATGATCTGATCTGGAGTGTTGAGCCGCATGAAGATGCCGGCTCGCGGCAGAAGTTGCTGGGTATGGTGCCGGGGCTGCTCAAGGCCTTGCGTGAAGGGCTTGCCAGCGCGGCCTTCGATCCATTCTCTACCAGTGAGTTTTTCACCCAGCTTGAAGCCCTGCATGTGCAGACATTCCAGCAGGCTAAGCGCGTCGAGCACGGTGCGGCGGCGGTAGCCCATGAGCCACTAGCAGCGATGGTTGAGGTGGCTGATGAGATCGTGCTTCAGCCGGTTCAGGCCAAGCCTGCCGAGACAGAGTTCAAGCCGGATGAGGAATCGCTCAGAACGATCGATGCTATCCATGTGGGTAGCTGGATTGAGCTGACCGAGGCCGATGATCACAAGGTCCGCTGCAAGCTGGCGGCGGTTATCAAGTCTGCCGGCCGTTATATTTTTGTAAATCGCGCAGGCATGAAGGTGATGGAAAAGTCACGTGAAAGTCTGGCTGTCGACTTGAGTCATGGAAAGCTGCGTATTCTGGACGATGCCCTGTTGTTTGATCGGGCGCTGGAATCCGTTATCGGAAATCTCCGCACGCTCAAACGCACCTGATCCCCTTCCGCTTATCTAAACACCGATCATGGGGCCACTCGGATCGGTGTTCTTGGCCCTTCTGCCGCTCTGCTTTACATTAAGTGCTCACAGGAGTTCTTATGTCCCCAGATTTTCAGGCGGGATGGTGGGTTCACGCCCAGCGTTGCCCGTCACCCAACTACAATGAGCGTCCCGTGGGAGAGCGGGTCTCGCTGCTGGTTATCCACAACATCAGTTTGCCGCCCGGCCAGTTTGGGATGGGAAAGGTCCAGCCTTTCTTTCAAAACACGCTGGACTGCAGTGAACATCCCTTTTTTCAGGAAATAGCCTCGTTAAGGGTATCAGCCCATTTTCTGATTGAACGTACAGGCGCTGTGACGCAGTTTGTGTCCTGTGATGATCGTGCCTGGCACGCTGGCGTATCCTGTTTTGCGGGCAGGGATGGTTGTAATGATTTTTCGATAGGAATTGAGCTGGAAGGTACCGATACCGAGCCTTATACGCAGGTGCAATACCATGTGCTTGAGCAACTGACGCGCGATGTGCTTCGGCATTACCCAGCCATAACACCTGACCGTATTTGCGGGCATAGTGATATTGCACCAGACCGCAAGACCGATCCTGGGCCTGCCTTTGATTGGGACCGGTATCGGGCATCTTTGACAGGGGAGGGTAAATGACCTTTCTGAGCTTATTGCTTGTATTGGGCGTGGTATGGACAACCCGCTGGCGGTTGCGGCTGCAACGTGATGGCTGGTGGCGCGCGCTGTTGGCTGAGGTGGAGCTGCATGTGGGGCGTCATAGCTCAATCTCGCTGATCGTTGTGGTAGGTGTGCCCCTGCTGATATTGGCTCTGGTGCTGGCAGTATTAAAGCCGGTTGCCTATGGCTGGCTGCTGTTGCCCGTACATGTGCTCGTGCTGTTGTATAGCCTGGGCCGACATGACCCCAGGCAGGCATTGGCAGGTTTCAGGGATTCCTGGCGGCGGGGTGATCTGGAGGCCGCAGCCTTGCGTGCAGAGCAGGATCTGGGTCTTCAAGCGGAAACGCCGGATGGGCTCTTGGCGCGTGTGCAAGAGCAGCTGCTATGGCGAGGCCACGAGGGCTTCTTTGCCGTGATTTTCTGGTACGTTGTGCTGGGACCGCTCATGGCGTTGGCTTACCGGCTGGTTGCGCTGACGGCTGCCCATGCGCGTAGCCCTGCCTTGCGCGCCCATGCAGAACAGCTGTGCCATGCCTTTGATTGGCTGCCGGCACGCTTACTCACTGCCAGCTTTGCGCTAGTCGGTGATTTTCTTTGCGCCAGCCGCGCAACGTTATCCGAGTGGTTGAACTGGGATATTCCCACTCCCAAGCTACTGGCTGATGCCGGTCGCGCTGCGGCTGATTTGCCTGTGGCTCTGGATGCCGAGGCGGGTGTTCACAGTCTTGATACGTTGTGGCAGTTGCTCGTCAGGGCTGCTGTGCTCTGGTACGTCTTGTTAGCGCTCTGGACGGTAGTGGGACGCTAGTCTTCTAAAGCGTGTCAGGGTCCCACCCAAAGACGGCACACGCATTGGTTGTACTGGCCTGGGCAAGTGCTTCGGAGGTCACGCCGAACAGCTCGGCGAGTGCCGCGCAAATGTCAGGCAAGTGGGTAGGGCTGTTGCGAATGCCTGGGTACATGGCAGGGGCCATGTCAGGGGCGTCGGTTTCCAGAACGATGCCGTCCAGCGGCAGCCGCGGCACGACCTTTCTTAGTCGATTGGCTTGCGGCCATGTCGGCGCGCCGCCCAAGCCCAGCTTGAATCCTAGTTTCAAGTACTCCCGTGCTTCTTCGTAGCTGCCCGCAAAAGCGTGGACAACGCCCGCTCTGGGCGGCTTGTAGCGTTTTAGCGTGGCGATGACATCGGCATGGGCTTTTCTGACGTGCAGCAGGCTCGGCAGTTCGTATTCGATAGCCAGTTCGAGGTGTGATTCGAAAAGCGTCTGTTGGCGTGCCTTGTCGGGCTGCTCGATATAGTAATCCAGTCCGAATTCACCCAGTGCGCAAAGCTTGGGATGACCAGCCCATTGATCCAGCCATGCCCTGAGCGTGTCGATGTCGCTCTCCTTGTGCACGTCCAGATAGCAGGGATGCAGGGCCAGGGCCGCGTAGAGCGGCCCATGGGCCAGCGCGGTAGACCATAACTGCGACCATAGGGATTCTTCGACACCAATCAGCACCTGACGCCGTACGCCTAGCGATGCGCACTGGTGCAGGAGTGCCTCCCGATCATCATCGAAGCCGGGAAAGTCCAGGTGGTTATGGGTATCGATCAACATGGTAGGGGCCAGCTAGTCCTTGTGACGAGTCTTGAGCTGCCGGGGGATGGCATGAACACCGGGCTCGTAATGGTGGGATTCGATGGCATCCAGCATGAGGTTCAGGGCCTGCTCTGCAATGAGTTCGTGCTGCTGATAGAGTCCGTTGACCTTGATGGGAACGAAGTCGAGCAGCTGGGCGTCACCAAAGGTGGCGAGACGCAGATGGGAAGGCCAGCCTTCAGCCTGCTGTTGGAAAACATCGAAAACGCCTTCCAGCAGCACGTATGCCGTCGTAATGATCGCATCAGGCATATGGCCCAGCTCGCTCATCAGGTCCAGCATCAGGTCGCGTCCGCAGGTACGGCTGAACTGCTCGCCATAGCGAATCAGCTTCTTGCCGTTGAAGTCCTGTAAGGCCGATTCGAAACCCGCGGCGCGCTCACGGCTGATGACGAGGTCCGGACGGGCCGCGATCAGGGCGATTTCTCGAGGCGGCGTATCCAGCAGGGTCTTCGTCAGAAGGGAGCTGGCGGTCCGGTCGTCACTGACGACAGAGCAGAATTGGCTGGGGTCAAGCTGACGGTCAACGGCTACCACAGGCAATCCTTCTGCCTGCAGGCGGCGATAGGGCGTATCGTCATCGGCCAGACAGCTGGCGGTGATAAGACCATCGCAGCGGCGTGCGCGAAACAGCGAGAGCAATTGCCGTTCGGTATCGGGCTCATCGTCGGTACAGGCAATGAGCAGTTGATAGCCCCGCAGCCGGGCTCTGATTTCCAGCTGCTTGGCCAGCCGTGCATAGCTGGGGTTTTCCAGGTCAGGCAGGATGAACCCAAGCGTCAGGGTCTGGCCGCGACGTAAGCCGGCAGCGCGCTGGTCCGGCTGGTAGCCGTATTGTTCGACCACTTGCTGTACGCGCGTGACGGTGGCTGGACTGATGCGCCGCTGGTCGGCTTTTCCGTTGATGACGTAGCTGGCCGTGGTCACGGAGACGCCTGCCAGTCGAGCTATATCACTGAGCTTCAAAACGATTCCTCTTGTGGCCGTGCGGTCTGGAACGCCTTTCTTGCTTATATGACCGCAATACCTTGCCTTTCATTGACGATAATCCATTTTCGAAAACAGACGGTCCGGTATCTAACGCAATGGGCTGGCCTTTATTGTGTGTAGTGCTTCAAGGATCAACGATTATCGAGTAACGTGCCACTCTGTTTTGGTGAAACGTTTCAGCACAATAGTGTCTTATCGCTGTTATGTCTGTATCGCCCGATGTCGATGATTCAACATGCGATTAGGCTAAAACAATCATTACAAGAAAGGCACGGTGCTCTTCGGTCGCTCGTAGTGCCATGGAGGATTTGAATGTTCGAACTCGATGCGCAGCATATTCGCATGGGACAACAGGCCGCTGACAAGGATAGCGCGCTTGCCCTACTGGGTGAGGCCCTTGTCGCGGATGGGCTTGTGGCTCCCGGCTATATCGATGGATTGCGTGCTCGCGAAGCCCAGGGTTCTACCTACCTTGGACAGGGTATTGCCATTCCCCATGGTACTCCTCAGACCCGTGACCATGTGTTTACAACGGGCGTACGAATCATGCAATTCCCCGATGGTGTAAGTTGGGGGGAAGGGCAGACCGCTTATCTGGCCATTGCAATTGCCGCCAAATCTGATGAACACCTTCGAATTCTCCAGTTATTGACGCGTGCACTGGGTGAAAAGTCGCTGGACGAGGCGATTCGCCGTGCCGAAAGCGCCGAGGCGATTGTTCAATTGCTGCATGGCGCCCCGCAAGAGCTTGAGCTGGATGACCAGCTGGTGCGTCTGCACGTGGAGGCTGATGATCTTGAAGACTTAGCGTGGGAAGGGGCACGTCTTCTGAAGAAGACACAATGCGTTGAGGCGGGATTTGCCGGTGCGCTACAAACGGGCGTCCCTCTGCCACTAGGAGAAGGGCTCTGGTGGCTGCACAGCGACCATGCTGTAAGCCGTCCTGGTCTTGCGTTTGTGACACCCGCAGCGCCGGTGGCGTTGGAGGGGCAGCCAGTCAAGGGCTTGTTCTGTCTGGCCAGCCTTGGTGAGGCTCACCGTGATTTGCTGGAGCGCCTGTGTGACTTGCTGATCGCTGGCCGTGCCCAGGAGCTTAGCCAGGCAACCTCCAGCCGGGCGGTGCTCGAAGCGCTGGGCGGTGAGGTAGCACCGGACTGGCCCAGTGCGAGTGTGGTGCTGGCTAATGCCCATGGCTTGCATGCGCGTCCGGCCAAGGGGCTGGCGCGTGTGGCGAAGGCTTCAACCGGTGAGGTTCGGGTCAGGGTGGATGGCGGAACGGCCGTTTCGGCCAAGAGCTTGTCTCGCCTGCTGGCATTGGGTGCGCGCCGTGGTCAGGTGCTGGAGTTTCTGGCTGAGCCGGGAACCGATGCCGAAGCGCTGCTGGGGGATCTTGTCGCGGCGGTCGAGGCCGGGTTGGGTGAAGAGGTTGAGCCCATTAGCGCCAATACTCAACCGACGCACGCGGCCGTGCCGGTTGAAACCAATATTCTGGCGCGAGCAGAGGACACTGCGCCGCTAGCCTCAGGCGACACCTTCAAGGCCATTGCTGCGGCACCGGGCCTAGCCGTTGGGCCAGCCTATGTTGTGGCTCAGCAGCATTTTGACTTTCCTGCCGAGGGTGAGGGGGCTGCCGCTGAAACCGAGCGCCTCGAAGCGGCACTGGCGGCAGTCAGAACGGAAATCGATGCCCTGATCAGCCGTAGCGAGGCGGGCGCTATTCGCGACATCTTTCTGACCCATCTGGAGATGCTTGATGATCCGGATCTGCGTGAGGGCGTACAGGCGCGCCTCAAGCGCAATGCCAGCGCCGCAGCGGCCTGGAATGCACAGATCGAGGAGGCGGCCGCTCAGCAGGAGTCATTGAAGGATGCGCTCCTGGCCGAACGTGCGGCTGATCTGCGTGATGTAGGCCGCCGTGTTCTGGGGCATCTGTGTGGGGTTGGCTCCGCCAGTGAACCAAGCGAGCCCTATGTGCTGGTCATGGATGAGGTCGGGCCTGGTGATGTGGCGCGTCTGGACCGTGACAGGGTCGCCGGTATCCTGACGGCACGTGGGGGTGCCAGCTCTCACAGCGCCATTGTTTCCCGCGCCTTGGGTATTCCTGCGATTGTAGGCGCTGGCCCGCGTGTACTGAACCTTGTACCTCAGACCATTCTACTGCTGGATGGCGATCATGGCCTTGTCGAGATCGGGCCGGATGCCGCACGCATCGAGCAGGTTCGTATAGAGCGCGAGGTGCGGGAGCATCGTCGACAGGAGGCCGAAGCCAAGCGGTTTGAGCCTGCGGTCACCCGCGACGGGCACCGCATTGAGGTGGCTGCGAACCTGGGCAACACGGCGGATGCCCCGGCGGTAGTCGAACAGGGCGCAGAGGCAGTTGGCTTGCTGCGTACCGAGCTGGTATTCATGAGCCATGATTCGGCACCTGACGAGCAGGCGCAGGAGAAGGATTACCGACGCGTACTGGATGCGTTGGATGGACGACCGCTGGTGGTACGTACGCTGGATGTGGGAGGTGACAAGCCGTTGCCTTATATGCCAATTCCGGCCGAAGAGAACCCGTTCCTGGGCATTCGCGGTATACGCCTGACCCTACGTTGCCCGGAGGTGCTGGAAACCCAGCTGCGCGCCTTGCTTCGTGCGGCCGAGGGGCGTCCGCTTAGAATCATGTTTCCGATGGTGGGACGGGTTGAGGAGTGGCGTCAGGCGCGAGATATCCTCAATCGTCTGCGGCAGGAGATTCCGGCGGTCAATTTGCAGGTAGGCATCATGATCGAAGTACCTTCGGCAGCCCTGTTGGCACCGGTGCTAGCGCAGGAAGTGGATTTCTTCAGCGTCGGAACGAATGACCTGACCCAATACGCCTTGGCGATCGACCGTGGTCATCCTTTATTGTCCGGCGAGGCTGATGGCTTGCATCCCAGCGTGCTGCGCCTGATCGATATGACGGTCCAGGCCGCCCATGCATATGGCAAGTGGGTAGGCGTATGCGGAGAGTTGGCCGCCGATCCGCTGGCGGTTCCGCTTTTGATGGGGCTGGGTGTGGATGAACTCAGCGTTTCAGCGCGCAGCATTCCGCTGGTCAAGGCACGGGTGCGTGAACTGAATTTCGTAGCTGCGCAAGCCTGTGCCCAGCGAGCACTGGCGCTGGCGACAGCAGATGAAGTGCGCGCCAGCGTGGAGGCCATGCAATGAGCCGTGTTTTGACCGTTACCTTGAATCCCGCGCTGGATCTGACTGTGCGACTGCCCGAGCTGCATCCGGGAGAAGTAAACCGTAGTGAAGCGGTTGTCATGCATGCGGCAGGCAAGGGACTGAATGTGGCTCAGGTCCTGGCAGACCTGGGGCATTCGCTGACCGTAACCGGCTTTCTGGGCGCTGATAATGCCAAGCCATTCGAAGCCTTGTTTGCCGAGCGTGGTTTCAAGGATGCCTTTGTGCGGGTAGAGGGCGAGACCCGCAGTAACATCAAGCTGGCCGAAACCTCAGGCCGCATCACGGACATCAACGGGCCGGGGCCGCATGTTACCGAGACTGCTCAGGCTCAGTTGCTGCGCACCCTGGACGACGTAGCACCGGGACACGATCTGGCCGTTGTGGCCGGCAGTCTGCCACGCGGCATCGGTGCCGACTGGCTTGCCGAGCTGGTTCAACGGCTGAAAGCCCTAGGCTTGCGGGTGGCACTGGATACCAGTGGCGCCGCGCTGCGTGCCGGGCTCAAGGCTGGGCCGTGGCTGGTCAAGCCTAATACCGAGGAGCTGTCCGACGCCTGTTCGGCACCTGCCGATACTGCCGAGCAGCAGGCTACGCTGGCCGCTCAGCTGGCCGCTCAGGGTGTTGAGCACATAGTGATCTCTCAGGGCAGCGAGGGTGTTCGGTGGTTTGCGCCAGGTCGCGTACTGCAGGCCGTTCCGCCCAGGGTGCAGGTGGCCAGCACCGTAGGGGCCGGCGACTCGCTTCTGGCCGGTATGGCGCACGGTTTGCTCACCGGACTTGAGCCGCAGGACGCGTTACGCAATGCCACAGCCATTGCTGCCATGGCCGTCACTCAAATCGGCTTTGGCATTGATGATCCTGCCCGTTTGGCAGAGTTGGCGAACGGCGTCAGTGTTCACGTCATGACAGAACAATAAGCAGGGATAACTCATGAATATCGCAATCGTTACGACCTGCCCGACGGGCATGGTTACCAGTGTGCTCAGTGCACGATTGCTGGATGCTGCCGCACAGCGCCGTGGCTGGCAGACCAGTGTTGAAATCCACGACGGCCCTGAAGCCACGCTGCTGACGGATGATCAGATCGCTCGTTCTGAATTGATTGTCGTTGTGCATACCGGTGCGGTAGATCTTCGCCGCTTCGCGGGCAAGCGCGTTTACCGTGCAACACCGGCGGAAGCCCTGCGGGACGTCGATGCTTTTTTGCAGCGTGCCGAGCGTGAGGCCAAGGTGTACGAAGCCAGCGCCGAGCCTGAAGCTGTCAGCGCAGCCGCTGCACCCGCCAAGCAGCCCCGTCTGGTGGCGATCACGGCCTGCCCAACCGGCGTTGCACATACGTTTATGGCAGCTGAGGCATTGATTCAGACCGCCAAGAAGCTGGGCTATAAGCTGGATCTGGAAACCCAGGGGTCAGTGGGCGCACGCAACCCTCTCAGTGCCGAGGCGATCGCGGAGGCCGATGCGGTTCTGCTGGCAACTGACATTGAGGTCAATACGGATCGCTTCGCGGGCAAGAAGGTGTTTCGCTGCGGCACTGGTGTTGCCCTCAAGCAGCCTGAAGCTACGCTCAAGCGTGCATTAGCTGAGGGTGAGATCCTGGGAGGCGCGGCGGCTGCTTCGTCTTCCGGACAAGCCAAAGCCGGTGCGAAAAAGGAAAAGACCGGAGTCTACAAGCACCTGCTGACGGGCGTGTCCTACATGCTGCCTATGGTAGTCGCCGGAGGCCTGTTGATTGCCCTGTCGTTTGTCTTTGGGATCGAGGCGTTCAAGGAGCAGGGCACGCTGGCGGCTGCATTGATGCAGATCGGTGGCGAAGCTGCGTTCAAGCTCATGGTGCCGGTGCTGGCCGGTTACATTGCATACTCCATTGCCGACCGGCCGGGCCTTGCGCCGGGAATGATCGGCGGATTGCTGGCCAGTAATCTGGGCGCGGGCTTTATCGGCGGTATCGTGGCGGGCTTTCTGGCCGGTTATGTGGCGAAGGCGATTGCTCGCTGGGTGAAGCTGCCGGCCAGCGTGGAGGCCCTCAAGCCTATTCTGATCATTCCGCTATTGGCGAGCCTGATTACCGGCCTTGTGATGATCTATGTTGTGGGAACGCCGGTTGCCCAGGCATTGACCGCGTTAACAGGCTTTCTGGAAAACATGGGGACGTCTAATGCCGTTCTGCTGGGTGTCATTCTAGGTGCCATGATGTGTGTGGATCTGGGTGGGCCGATCAACAAGGCGGCGTATGCCTTTACCGTAGGGTTATTGGCATCCAAGACCTATGGTCCGATGGCGGCTACGATGGCGGCCGGTATGGTGCCTGCGATCGGTATGGGACTTGCCACTGTTCTGGCGCGCCGCAAGTTTGCCCAGAGCGAGCGTGAAGCGGGCAAGGCCGCCTTTGTCCTGGGGTTGTGCTTCATTTCCGAAGGGGCAATTCCCTTTGCAGCGAAAGATCCGCTGCGTGTGATCCCCGCGAGCATCGCGGGCGGCGCATTGACCGGTGCGCTCGTCATGCTGTTCAACTGCAAGCTGATGGCGCCCCATGGCGGTCTTTTCGTACTCCTGATTCCCAACGCCATCAATCACGCCTGGCTATACCTGGCGGCCATTGCGGCGGGCAGTATCTTGACCGGTGTGGTGTACGCTGTGATCAAGCGGGGGGAGGTACAGGAAGAGCTGGTACCTGCGGCATGATAAAAAAGGGCTCTCAGGAGCCCTTTTTAATGCGTTGGCGATGCCGGATCAGTCCACCTGGACGACATATTTGCGTGTCCGCACGGCAGCTTTCAGATCCTTTAACGCGTTGGGCAGCTGTTCGAAGGGAACAACCTCAAGAGTAGGTATGGCCAATCGATTGTTCTTGATCTGATCCATCAGCTCGGCTCCTGCGGTGGTCAGCTCCATCCAGTCCAGGACGGTGCCATGCTGGTGGATCGAGGCGAGGGCTTCCTCATGGTAAGAGATCGCCGTTGTGAAGGCAGGCAAGGGCGGCTGCTCAATCCGGTCCTGAATGCAGACCAGATGGCCATTAAGGCCCAGAAGACCAGCCAGCGAGGCGGCGTGCTGGCCGGAGATTGTGTCAAAGGCGGCGTAGAATTTACGACCTTGCAGCTTTTCGAGTAACAGATCCCGCCAGTTTTCCTGGTGGTAATCCACGACCTCGGTCACGCCACGTGACAGCAGCTTTTCGCGGTGCTGCTCCCCTGCGGTTACCCAGACGCGCCAGCCTTTTTGCAACGCCAGTTGTGCCACCAGCGATCCGACCGAGCCCCCGGCGCCGGTCACGAGTACATCCTTGTTGGTTGCATCCGGTACCTTCATGACCGACTGCCAGGCGGTCAGGGTAGGGCAGGGGAAGGCGGCGGCAGCAGTGTCACTAAGGCCGTCCGGCACCGGCATCACCATGTGGGCGGCGATCTTGATATGCGTGGCATAGCTGCCGGCGTGGTAGAGGTTCTGGTGATAGGCGACCCGCGTTCCGATACGCAGGTGCACGTCGCGACCGGCCGCGATTACGACGCCCATGCCGTCCACGCCTGGAATATGGCCCGGCTTCCAGACCTTTTCGGCCTGCGCAATGAATTTCCAGTCGACTGGGTTGATGCCGATGACCTTGTTGGCGATCAGGATTTCATTAGGCGCTAGCTCCTCGCTAATGGCATGGGTTTCCAGTACCAGATCCGTAGGCTCGTTACCATGGCGCCAGGTCCAGGCGTGCACATCCAGCATAGAGGTCTCCTGTTGAAGGGCATGTTTCTTACTTTATGGGGATCCGTGACGACACCTAAAAGCCCGGCAGAAAGAACATGAGTAGGAGCAGTGGTTGCGAATCAGGAAATTAGTAGTGGTGCAGGGACTGGCTACCTCGTATCGTCGTCAGTAACCAGTCCTGACTACGGCGGTTTATGGGGCTTTCATGAACGCTCGGAGACGCTCCTGGCGATCCCCTTCACGCCGGCCCTGCCATATCAACTGCCAATGCGCCTCGTCTACCTTGATCGGGTGATGCTGCTGGTCGAGCAGCATCTGAATCTCACATTGAGCCTGCTCCGGCGTGGCGACCATGACCGGCTTTATGCCTGTGTAGTAATGCAGCATCGAGCGTTCGGATTCACCCATGTTGACTGTGTTCAGACAATCGAATTGTGCCGGAAGCGATTGCTCGAGTGCCTCGAACGGTCGTGCATAGCTGCGCCCTAGGTCCACCCAGGGAAGCCAAAGTGTATTGGCCAGTCCCCAGAACAGCGTAATGCCGGCAAACCAGACGTGTGCAGCCTCCAGGCGCTTGCGCCAGGCGATAGTGATCAACCACAGGCCGGTCAGTAGCAGCGCTGCAACAAACCAGGCAGGGCTGGGTGACAGTTTGATTTCTACTGGAACCAGCCGGCGAAGGCCGGAGACGATCAGGCTCGTATGGCCACTCTGGATGGCCCACCAGCCAAACCACAGGTATCCGCCCATTACGCTGAACAGTATGATCGCAAACAGACGGCCGGCGCGGTTGAAGCGCTCGGGCAGTGGCAAGCCGGCTACCAGGAGGGCAAGTGCCGGAAACAGCGGAAGCACGTAAACACTGCGAAAGACCGCCGAGGTCATGATAACGAACAGAAAAACTGCAACGTAAAGCCAGACCATAAAGCGGCCCGAGTCCTCACGCAGCGCGATCCAGTCAGCCTTGAGGCGCTGTTGGCGCAGGCTGCGCCAGAGTCCGGCTACGAAGGCGCCTAATAGCACCCATCCTACGGGAAAGGACAGACCCAGTAGTTCTTTGAGGTTGCTGCCCGCCCCACCACTGATGCTATTGCGTTGGGAAAGGCCAAAGAAGCGGCCGAAATTATTGACCCAGAACCACTCCAGAAATAGTGTTTCATCGGTCTTCCATAGCAGGGCCGGCCAGATAAGCAGCCAGGGTGATGAGGCGAGGAGCGCCCAGCCCAACCAGGCAAAGCCGGAGCGCGTGAGGTAGCGGCGCGGCTGAAGCAGGACGGCAGCGCAAACAGTAACGCCCAGCACACCCGGTATCAGCAGACCTTTGCTCATCAGGGCAATGCCAAAACCTGTTCCGAAGAGCAGTCCGTCGCGGCGGTAGCGTGTTGGCTCCAGGGAAAAGCCTACAAGCCCTGCCAGTGCGAGCATGGCGCCTGTCAATTGCGGTATATCGGCAATCAATAGATGGGCATGCTGAACCATGCCCATCGTTCCCAACAGCAGCAGGCAGGCGACCAGTCCTCTGCCGGGACTAAGGCGCTCGGTCAGGCGATACAACGTCCAGAGTGTAAGCAGCATCCATCCCAGAACGGCCATGCGTGAGCCGTCGGGAGGCGAGAGCCAGGGAAGGAAAAGGTAGGCTGTGATCGCCCCTGTCCAATACATCAGGGGCGGCTTTTCCATGAAGGGATCTGCGCCTACCCGGGGTACGATCCAGTCGCTGCTGGTCAGAAAATTCCAAGTCATGCCAAACGAGTAGGGTTCGTCTGCTTTCCAGAGTCCACGACCGATCAGGCCTGTCACCAGGTAAAAGGCCAACAGCAGCCCGCACCAGATGAAAAATTTCGTCTTGGGCGAGAGTGGGCGGGAGGCTCCCTGACTCATGAAGCCTCCCGTTGACCGGCCGTATTCGAATAGGTAGCGGTCAAGCTGGCGCGGCGAACAGATTGGCCGCGGCCGATGGCGTAATACTGAATGCCACGACGCTCCAGGCGTGCAGGGTCGTACAGGTTACGGCCATCAAAAATCAGTGGCTCCCTGAGCTTGTCCTGGATAAGGTCGAAATCGGGCGCCTTGAACATTTGCCATTCGGTGCAGATGACCAGGGCGTCCGCACCGTTCAGCGCAGCCTCAGGTGTGCCCATCAGCAATAGACGCTCATCGTGCCCGTACAGTCTCTGCGCTTCCTGCATGGCCTCAGGATCGAACGCGCGCACCTGCGCGCCATGCGCCCACAGGGCTTCCAGCAGAATGCGACTGGGTGCGTCCCGCATATCGTCCGTATTGGGTTTGAATGCCAAACCCCAGATGGCAAAGGTTCTGCCTTCCAGGTTTCCTTTGAAATGATCGTGGATCAGGTTGAACAGCTTGTTTTTCTGCTGTTCGTTAACTTCCTCGACAGCACGAAGAAGGCTGGTCTGGCAGTTCTCCTGCTCGGCGGTGTGGATCAGAGCCTTCAGGTCCTTGGGGAAGCACGAGCCACCGTAGCCGCAGCCAGGATAGATGAAGTGATAACCGATGCGTGGATCTGCTCCGATGCCTCTGCGAACCGACTCGATGTCTGCTCCCAAATGCTCGGCCAGTTCGGCGATCTGGTTGATAAAGCTGATTTTAGTCGCCAGCATGCCGTTAGCCGCATATTTGGTCAGTTCGGAACTGCGGCGGTCCATGAACAGGATACGATCATGGTTGCGGTTGAAGGGGGCATAGAGCTCCCGCATGACGTCGCGGCTGTCTTCCCGTTCGGTACCGATGACAATACGGTCCGGGCGACGGCAATCGGTTACAGCAGCGCCTTCCTTGAGAAACTCGGGGTTGGATACCACATCGAAGTCCAGTGTCTTGCCCATCTCGTCCAGTGTGCTCTGGATCAGTGCCGTGAGGCGATCGCCAGTGCCTACGGGTACTGTGGATTTTTCCACGATCACCACAGGCTGCGTACGGTGACAGGCAATGGTCTGGGCGACGGCAAAGACGCCTGCAAGGTCGGCCGAGCCGTCCTCTAGGGGCGGGGTGCCGACGGCGATGAACTGTACACGGCCATGCTGGACCGCGCGGGCGGCATCATGGGTAAAGCGCAGGCGGCCCGCTTCCATGTTTTCCCGAACGAGCCCTTCCAGGCCAGGTTCGTACAAACTGACCACGCCCTGCTCAAGCAGCTCGATTTTGTGTCGGTCAATGTCCATGCACAGAACATCATGACCGACTTCAGCCAGTACGGCGGCCTGAACGAGGCCTACATAGCCAATACCGAACACACTGATTTTCACTTACAACTCCTCTTGCGCCAGCGGACGCGAGTCATCCGGGCGTCTTGAATGAATAGCGAATACGCCCAGCATGACGAGGGCGATACCGACCGATTTGAGCCAGGTGATGGATTCACCGAAAACCACCACGGCGGCGATATAAACGAGGGGGTAGCTGAGGCTGAGCAGCGCGTAGGCCCGTCCCAACGGCAATACCGACAGGGCAGCAACCCAACAGAGCATCGAAAGTCCGTAGCAGGCGATACCGGCAAGCAGTCCGGCCAGCGCCCCGACGTGCTGTCTGAGCAGCTCGGGAGAGGCCATGGCCTCTGTCAGTGAAGGAAGAGCCGCCATGCTGCCGCGCATCGAGAGCTGGGCGAGACTCACCAGGCATACGCTGGCCAGCGCCAGCAGAAGTCCGCGATGCTGATTCATCGTTGTGTACTCAGCAGCACAATGCCCACCATGATGAGGACGATACCCAGCCAGTGACGGCCATCGATGTGCTCGTGGAAAAGCCGATGTGCCGCCAGAGTGATCCAGACAAAGTTCAGGCTGAGCATGGGGTAGGCCATGCCGACTTCGAGCTGCTGCAGAACCAACAGCCAGAGCAGCAGGCCAGTACCCAGGCTGGCCAGTCCAAACATCAGCCAGGGTGAGGTCAGCTTGCGCCACAGGCTGACGGACCGCCCGCGCCAGCGTTCCACGGCGACTTTCTGAGCGACCTGCCCAAGGCCGCTCAGCAGGCTGACCACCAACACCAGGGCGAAGGTCATGCCTGCACGCCCAGCCAGCCTTCGCGGCCTGCCAGAGCGCCCCGGGTAACCGTACCAAGGGGAAGGCGGGAGGGGTCAGAAGGCAGGCATTCCCCAAGCGGCTTGAACTGAACATTCAGCCGTTTTGCCAGTGCCAGCAGGCGCTGAAACTGGTCAGCCAGGGCAATCCCTTCTACTTCCGCATGGGCGGTATAGATATTCAGGTCGGTCGGCATGATGTGTTGCATCAGGTAGCTGTTAAAGCCTGCTGCCGACAGGTCTGGGCCAATCGCTTCGTCGTACGTCGGCAGGGTGACCGGAATCTGCGGCGTTCCGGCAACACCATTGGCGAGCTCAGGACGAAATAACGAGCGGCCTCGACAATCGCTGTTGTAACGAAAACCAAAGGCCTCTTTGGCTTCGATAACCCGCTCATCCACCCGCCAGCCGGCAGCGGCGGAGCAGGTTACGGGTTGGCCCAGGATGTCACTGAGCGTGTCTACGCCATAACGGATCTGCCGGGTCAGCTGGTCCATGCTGCAGCGCCCAGCGTTAGCCTGCCAGCCATGGTGGTCCCAGGCATGCAGGCCCACCTCATGGCCTGCCGCCTGAGTCTGTCGCATCAGATGACCCAGGTGCTGGCCGATGGGCTTGCCTGGCCATGCCGTGCCCGCCAGGAGAATGTCCCAGCCATACAGACTGGCTGCATTGGAGCGCAGCATCTTCCAAAGGAACTGCGGCCGGATGAGGCGCCAGAGATGGCGCCCCATGTTGTCCGGCCCGACCGAAAAGAAGAACGTCGCCTTGACCTGAGCTTCATCCAACAGCTCAAGCAGACGTGGAATACCCTCACGTGTGCCGCGAAAGGTATCCACGTCGATCCGCAATCCCACCTCGATCATTACGCCTCGTCCACCTGGCTGTTCAATGCTTCACGCAGGAAAAAGTCCAGCGTCTTGCCGATGGTTTCGCTCATCTCGATGGTGGGCTGCCAATCCAGGAGCTTGCGGGCATTGGCAATGCTGGGCTTGCGATGGGAGACGTCCTGATAGCCTTCGCCATAAAACGACCGGCTCTCAACTTCGCGGAAGCCTGCAAACGGCGGGAAGTTGTGCCGTAGCGGGTGTGCCTCAAATTGGGCCAGAAGGGTTTCGGCTAGTTCGCGAATGCTAGCTTCGTTGTCTGGGTTACCAATGTTGATGATCTGCTGGTCACTGCGACCACCCTTGTTTTCGATAATACGGAACAGGGCTTCGATGCCATCATCCACGTCGGTAAAGCAGCGCTTTTGGGCACCGCCGTCCACCAGCTTGATGGGTGTGCCTTCCACCAGATTCAGGATCAGCTGGGTGATGGCGCGGGAGCTGCCGATTCGAGCAGAGTCCAGGCGATCCAGACGCGGACCCATCCAGTTGAAGGGACGGAACAGGGTGAATCTGAGGCCATCCTGCTTGCCGTGGGCCCAGATCACGCGGTCCAACAGCTGCTTGGAAACGGAGTAGATCCAGCGCTGCTTGTTGATCGGGCCAACGATCAGGCGAGACTGGTCTTCGTCGAACTCCGGGTCGTCGCACATGCCATAGACTTCGGATGTGGACGGGAAGATGACGCGCTTGTTGTACTTCACGCAGTAGCGGACGATCTTGAGGTTTTCCTCAAAGTCCAGCTCGAATACACGCAGCGGGTTACGGGTGTATTCGATCGGCGTAGCGATGGCCACGAGTGGCAGGATCACGTCGCACTTCTTGATGTGGTACTCGATCCATTCGGTATGGATACTGATGTCGCCTTCCACAAAGTGGAAGTTAGGATCGCCCTTCAAACGGTCGATAGCGTCGGAGCCAATGTCCAGACCGTAGACTTCATAGTTGCCGTCCCGCAGCAGGCGTTCAGACAGGTGATTACCAATGAAGCCATTCACGCCAAGGATCAGCACACGTGTGCGACGCTTGGCCTTGAAGGCATCGCTGCGGCGCAGACGAAGCCCTTCGACCAGTCCCATCTCCCGCGCGAGCTGCGGACCAGACAGGTAGAGGCCTGCATCACCTTGTTGGCCGGCCTGAATTTCCAGTACGCCGTCACCGCAGGCGATACGCAGTGGATCAAGACTTACGACGGCGCCAGGTTTCTGGTCGTGACGGGTGTCTACGGCCTGGGCTTGCCAGACGATAAGCTTTCGGTCGCCTACAAAGCTGAAGGCGCCGGGGTAGGGCTGGGTAACGGCGCGGACGAGGTTATAGAGTTCACTGGCCGGACGAGTCCAGTCCAGTTCTCCATCGGCAGGCGTGCGACGGCCAAAATAGGAGGCCTTGCTGTCATCCTGAGGGGTCTCCTCCAGATTGCCACGAGCCAGACGGGGCAGGGTTTCGCCCAGGAGCTGGCGTGAAGCTTCTCGCAGCTTGGCATGCAGAGTATGCGCCGTATCGTCCTGGGCAATCGCTACCCTGGACTGACTGACGATCGGGCCGGCATCGGGACGACGCTCCATGCGGTGCAGAGTGACGCCGGTTTCGGTCTCGCCATTGACCAATACCCAGTTCGCAGGCGCACGACCCCTATAACGAGGCAGCAGGGAGCCATGCAGGTTATAGGCGCCTTTTCTGGCCGTAGCGAGAATGTCCTCGCTCAGCAGGTGACGGTAGTAGAAAGAGAAAATGAATTCCGGCTCAAGCTGACGGATGCGTTCGATCCAGAGCGGGTGGTTAACATCTTCCGGGGCATGCACCGGAATACCGTGGCGAGCACACAGTTGGGCTACGGAAGCAAAGAAGCGGTTTTCGTTCGGATCATCGGCATGGGTAAACACGGCCGCGATTTCATACTGGGCCGCGATCAGCGCTTCGACTCCGGCGCATCCAATATCGTGATAGGCAAATACAACAGTCTTGGTCATGGGTAATCAGCTTGCAGAAGGAATGGAATCGAGCGAGGCTGGCGCAGGGGAGCAGGAGGCTTCACCCCGGACAACCTGCTCAACGAAGTAGCGAGGGCGGGCACGGACGTCGTGGTACATGCGGCCCAGGTATTCACCCAGTAGCCCCATGCCGACGAACTGGGCGCCGGTAAAGATGAACAGGATGGCGAAAAGGACAAACACGCCGTCGGCAGCCCAGTCGGCTCCCAGCAGCAGGCGTAGCACCAGAAGCAGCATCCCGAAGCAGATACCGGCCAATGCCATGGCGCCACCCACGATGCTCAGCAGCCGCAATGGCGTTGTGGTCATGCAGGTCACGAGATCAAACATGAGGTTGATCAGGCGCATGGGGGTGTATTTCGACTCACCGTATTCGCGCTCGGCATGTCCCACATGGATTTCAGTGGTATGGCGGGCGAAGCTGTTAGCCAGGATGGGAATAAACGTGCTGCGCTCATGGCAGGCCAGCATGGCCTCGATGATGCTGTGGCGATACGCCCGCAGCATGCAGCCATAATCGCTCATGGCTACGCCCGTAGAACGTTGCACAGCAAGGTTGATCAGCTTGGATGGCAGGCGGCGGAAGGCGGAGTCCTGACGATTTTCGCGTACAGTACCGACCACATCGAACCCCAGAGCGGCTTGCTCGACGAGACGCGGAATTTCCTCCGGCGGGTTTTGCAGGTCGGCATCAAGGGTAATGACCAGGTCGCCAATACACTGCTCGAAGCCCGCCATGATGGCGGCGTGCTGGCCGTAGTTGCGGTTGAGGATGACCGCTACCACATGACTGTCTTCGGCTTCGGCAGCTGCCTGGATAATGCTGGCCGAGCTGTCACGGCTGCCGTCATCAATCAATACGATTTCATAATCGCGGCCCAGTTTCTGGCAGGCGGCATCGGTTCTCAGCAGGAGTTCGGGCAGGCTGGCTTCTTCATTGAAGACCGGAATGACCACGGACACGCGATTGATCGGATAAGGCTTCACAAGGCTGCCTCCAGTGTGGAGCGAATGGCAGTGACGACACGCTCGAGCTCCTCGGCGGTCATGTCAGGAAATAGCGGTATCGAGCACAGTCGAGCTGAATTCCACTCGGTGTTTGGCAGGCTGACCTCTGGAAAGCGGTCCCGGTAATAACGCTGCAGGTGCGTTCCTATGAAATGAATACCGGTGCCGATATGGTTTGCCTGCAAGGCTTGCATGAAGGCATCGCGACCCAGACCACATTGCGCCGGATCGACGCGCACAATGAAAAGATGCCAGGCGTGGTCCTGAGGGTAGCTCGGAAGGCTCAGCGGCTGAATGGGAAGGCCGTTCAGCCGCTCCAGGTACATTTCGGCCAGCTGTTTGCGCTTGGCGTTAATCTCATCGATGCGATCCAGCTGGACGAGTGCAATGGCTGCGTTGATATCGGTCAGGTTGTACTTGAAGCCCGGCTCGATAACCTGAGCCTGGGGTTTTCGGCCATGGGTCATGCGGTCATAGGCATCGACGCCCAAGCCGTGAAACTTCAATGTGCGGATGCGGTTAGCCAATGCTTCGTCATCCGTTACAAAAAGTCCGCCTTCTGCACATGTCAGATTCTTGATGGCATGAAAGGAGAAGATGGCGGTGTTCCGAGCGCCAATCAGGCGGCCCCGGTAGCGTGTACCTATTGCGTGGGCAGCGTCTTCAATGACGGGAATGCCATGGCGCTCGGCCAGTGCGTAGAGCGGATCCAGGTCAAAGGCTGCACCGGCGTAATGAACCGGAATGATCGCTTTCGTTCGGGGCGTGATGGAGGCTTCGATACGCGCTGCATCGGTCATCAAGGTATCGCGATCGATGTCTACGAACACAGGAGTTGCGCCCAGCAGGCAGATCAGGTTTGCGGTAGATACCCAGGTCTGGGAGGGCGTGATGACCTCATCCCCTGGACCAATACCCAGGGCTATCAATGCCAAGTGCATACCTGCCGTTGCCGAAGAGAGTGCGACGGCATGGTGGCAGCCCAGATACTCGCAGAAGCGCTGCTCCAACTCCTGATTTTGAGGGCCGGTGGTGATCCAGCCGGAGCGGAGCACGGCATTGACGGCCGCAATTTCCTCATCGCCTATGCTTGGACGTGAGAAAGGAAGAAAGGTAGTTGACATGTCTGTATCCCGTAACGGTCATGACACTACCTGCGCCATGCACATACATCGCGCTCAGGTAGAAACCGCCAAATTTTGGGATGACAAGCTTGCGTGGCTTTGCAGGTTATATGGAGAAATGATGGAGACCACGGATGACAGGGCTTGTGAAATGCTTAAACCCACCGGTCTTCAGGCAGTCGAACCACCCAACGTATCCTTAAATACTTTGTTACAATTGCTGGGCCAACCTATTTTATGTGCTTATGAGCGACTCGAGCGATCCTGCTGCCCCTGACCACAGGGAAACATCTACACACCGCGCTGCGGCATCTCAAGCACCCCAACAGCGCCATCAACGGTTTCGCTCCATTCGGCAACGCCTGGCGTTTTGGGTCGGCGCGCTGCTGGTGGGTTTACTGGCGCTGGCTTTTGCGTGGCTGGCTGATCATGCCTTTCAGCTCTTTCAGCGTCTGTTGAATCACAGCCACTTATGGCCGTGGTTGGTGACACCCGCAGGATTTGCCCTGTTGGTCTGGCTGACACAGGGGTGGCTGCGTAATGCCAGGGGAAGCGGCATTCCACAAGTGATTGCAGCGCTGGAAAAGCCCTCTGGTCAGTTCAGGGCGGCAGTGTTGGCCTGGCCGATCGCACTCGCGAAGATGATACTGACATTGCTTGCCCTGCTAGTGGGGGCCTCGGTTGGTCGCGAGGGGCCAACCGTACATTTGGGCGCCTCGGTACTGTATGGCTTTGGTCGGCGGCTGGGCCTGTACGAGCGAAAGACGGTTTCCGGACTGATCCTCGCTGGTGGTGCCGCAGGCATTGCTGCCGCATTCAACACGCCGCTAGCAGGCGTGGTGTTTGCCATCGAAGAGTTGAGCCATACTTTCGAGCAGCGCTTCAGCGGGCTGGTACTGACGGCTGTGGTGATTGGCGGTATGGTCACGCTGGGTCTGGTCGGGCCTTATACCTATTTTGGCGTTATCAGTGCCAGCCTGCCCTGGGGCGATGCCTGGGTGGCGGTAGTCATATGCGGGCTGGCAGGCGGCCTGTTGGGTGGGGGGTATGCACGGCTGGTCATTCCAACATCCCACGGCTGGCTTGGAAGGTTGGGCGCTATCCGCTCACGCTTCCCGGTTCGGTTTGCCGCCGTCTGTGGATTACTGGTCGCCTGTCTAGGGGCACTGTCCGGCCAGCATGTCTTTGGTACCGGCTACGAGGAAACACGTGCCATTCTGGAAGGGCACCCTATAACCGATCAGGACTTTCTCATCTGGAAATTTCTGGCCAACGTGGTTTCTTATTTGGCAGGCATTCCCGGCGGGCTCTTTTCGCCTTCGCTCACGGTAGGCGCCAGCTTTGCGCCCTGGCTGGTCGATTGGCTGCCTGATGTCACCCTGCAGACCGGTGCGCTTCTGGGCATGGCGGCCTACCTCACGGGCGTTACCCGGACACCGCTCACCTCGACTGTCATTACCTTGGAGCTGGCCCACAGCCCTGACATGGCGATCCCTGTGCTGGCGACGTGTCTGCTGGCGAATGGTGTGTCTGGCTGGCTTTCGCCCACCTCGCTTTATCATGCGTTGGCTCAACAGATCCTGCATGCGGTGGAGCCTGAAGCGTCGAAGCCTACCAAGTGTGATTGAGATCACACCGTAACAGCTGTTCTTCAGACTGTCACAGTGTTGTCAGGCGTTTTCGCTAAACCCATTCGCTCCAATAATCGTGGGAGCGCATGATGAGCACGTTCGATAATGGAAGACGGCGCCTGATCCAGGGGCTGGGCGTTGGACTGCTGCTGCCGGGAGTGGCACCTGCCGTGATCGCCGGCGCCAAGCAGCGTCCGCTGATGCTTGAAGGGGTTCAGTCAGGTGATGTTCAGGGCAACCGGGCCATTGTCTGGAGCCGCTGTGATCGTCCGGCGCGGATGATCGTCGAGTGGGACACCAAGGAGAGCTTTCGCCATCTGCGCCGAATGGTTTCGCCTGTGGTGACAGCCGACACGGATTACACTGCGCGCATGGACTTGCGCGGACTTCCCGCTGATCAATCCATTTTCTATCGGGTTCGTTTCGAAGATATTTACAGCGGTGCGCAGAGCGAGCCTGTCTTTGGACATTTGCGTAGCGCACCGACGCATCGTACCGATATCCGCTTCGTCTGGAGCGGCGACACGGTCGGGCAGGGATTTGGTATCAACCCCGATATCGGTGGCATGCGCATCTATGAGGCCATGCGTCGCCGACAGCCGGACTTCTTCCTGCACAGTGGCGATACCATCTATGCAGACGGCCCGCTAGAAGCTAAGACCACGACGGTGGAAGGCAAGGTCTGGCGCAACATCACCACAGAGGCCAAGAGCAAGGTTGCCGAGACGGTCGATGAATATCGTGGCAATTATCGCTACAACCTGATGGACGAAAATGTCCGTCGGTTCAATGCTGAAGTCCCGCAGATCTGGCAGTGGGATGACCACGAGACCACCAATAACTGGTCTTCTACTAAAGTGCTGGATGACCGTTACACCGTAAAGGACATCAACGTACTGGCCAGGCGGTCGCGTCAGGCGTATCTGGAATATGCCCCCATGCGGCTGCAACAGCGTGATGATGCCGGACGCATCTATCGCAAGATCAGCTACGGTCCTCGGCTGGATATCTTCGTGCTGGACATGCGGACCTACCGGGGCGGGAACAGCACCAACCTGCAACCCAATGAGGGGCCAGACACTGCTTTCATGGGGCGCACGCAACTCGAGTGGCTCAAGCAGGGGCTCACGGAGTCTACGGCTACCTGGAAGGTCATTGCGGCAGACATGCCCATTGGCCTGGAAGTCCCTGATGGGGTAGATGCAGCAGGAATGCCTCGTTGGGAAGCCATTGCCAATGGCGACGGCGGTGCACCCTTGGGTCGCGAACTGGAAATTGCAGAGCTCTTACGTTACATCCGCCGGTGGAATATCAACAATACGGTCTGGCTGACTGCAGATGTGCACTACTGTGCGGCTCACCACTACCACCCCAACCGGGCAGCCTTCCAGGATTTCGAGCCCTTTTGGGAGTTCGTGGCAGGCCCCCTCAATGCCGGTGCATTCGGGCCCAACAAGCTGGACAACACTTTCGGGCCGGAGGCCGTGTTTGTGAAGGCGCCACCGGTAGCCAACAGCTCGCCGCTGTCGGGCTTCCAATTCTTTGGCGAGGTCAATATCGAAGGGCACAGCGGTGATCTGACCGTGACCCTGCGAGATCTGGATGGAAAGGCGGTATTCGAAAAGACGCTTCAGGCTGTTTAATCAGGCTGTAAAACAAAGGGCTGAATGATCAGCCCTTTGCCTCATGCTTAGTGATGTTCCCGCGTCGCGCGGAATTTTATGTCAGGCCAGCGCTCTTCCATCAGGCTCAGGTTGACACGAGTCGGCGCAAGGTAGGTCAGGTGACCGCCGCCATCCACGGACAGGTTCTCCATGGCCTTGTTCTTGAATTCCTCAAGTTTCTTCTTGTCGCTGCATTCGATCCAGCGGGCAGACCAGACGTTGATCGGCTCGTAGACGCATTCCACCTTGTATTCTTCCTTCAGGCGGCTGGCAACGACGTCGAACTGCAGCACACCGACGGCGCCCAGAATGATGTCGTTGTTGCGCTCGGGGAAGAACACCTGGGTCGCGCCTTCCTCTGCCAGCTCCTGCAGGCCCTGGCGGAGCTGCTTGGACTTGAGCGGGTCCTTCAGGCGTACGCGGCGGAACAGTTCAGGCGCAAAGTGCGGAATACCGGTAAAGCCGAGGCTCTCACCTTCGGTAAAGGTATCGCCGATCTGGATGGTGCCGTGGTTGTGCAAGCCGATGATGTCGCCTGCAAAGGCTTCTTCCAGTTGTTCACGCTCGGAAGAGAAGAACGTCAGGGCGTCAGCAATCTTGATGTCCTTGCCGATCCGCACATGGCGCAGTTTCATGCCTTTTTCATACTTGCCGGAGCAGATCCGCATAAAGGCAATCCGGTCACGGTGCTTGGGATCCATGTTTGCCTGGATCTTGAATACGAAACCACTGAATTTCTCTTCGACCGGCTGTACGTCACGCTCGTTGGTCGCGCGCGAAAGCGGCTGTGGCGCCCAGTCCACGACCGCGTCCAGGACGTGATCGACACCGAAGTTGCCCAGGGCTGTACCAAAGAAGACCGGTGTCATCTGGCCCTTTAAAAATTCATCTGTATTGAATTCATGGCACGCGCCCTGAACCAGTTCGAGCTGCTCGACGAAATCATCGTACAGGTCACCCAGGTGAGTACGGGCTTCGTCCGAGTCCAGCTTTTCAATGACGCGGGTTGCGATACGCTCATGGCCGTGGCCAGGGGTATAGACAAAGATCTTGTCTTCGGAGAGGTGATACACCCCTTTGAAATCACGGTAGGAGCCAATCGGCCAGGTAATCGGGGCCGCCTTGATTTTCAGGACAGCTTCGATCTCGTCGAGCAGCTCGATCGGATCGCGAATGTCACGGTCCAGCTTGTTCACAAAGCTGACAATGGGTGTATCGCGCAGACGGCAGACGTCCATCAGGGCAATCGTGCGGGGCTCAACGCCTTTACCGCCATCGAGCACCATCAGGGCAGAGTCGACCGCCGTCAGGGTGCGGTAGGTGTCTTCCGAGAAGTCTTCGTGACCGGGCGTGTCGAGCAGGTTGATCATGTGCTCGCGATAGGGGAACTGCATGACCGACGTGGTAATGGAGATACCACGCTGCTTTTCCATCTCCATCCAGTCGGAGGTGGCATGGCGGTCGGATTTACGTGATTTAACGGTTCCGGCCACGGCAATGGCTTGCCCCATCAGGAGGAGCTTCTCGGTGATGGTGGTCTTACCGGCGTCCGGGTGGGAAATGATGGCGAAAGTGCGCCGCTTGGCGACTTCGGCGGCCTGCTTGGTCATGGAGGCTGATGTCCGGTGGATACTTAAACCGGCGATTATAGCAAGCCAAAAGGCCTGTAGGTTCAGGCCTTTTGGCTTTTCAGACGAGTCTTGTTCAGCAGAGTGGCTCTGATGCACTGGGCCACCCTGCCAGCGGTTTATTTAGGCCCTATTTCCGAGCAGCCCGAGTGTTTCACATACTTCTTGAGAATTGCCCACTGCGGACGCTCCTTGTTATCCCGGGGTTCGATGGAGAGGGAATAGTCGCCCCAGCCCGGACCTGCTGCCCAGTATGTAGCTGGGATACATTCCTTCTGAAGGTGCGAGAGCATGTTATCCATGACCTTCATCCAGCGGGGATCATCCCCTGGTGCACCAAACTCACCAATGTGGCCTTTCTTGTTATTGGCCTTGAGCCAGTCAATAAAAGGTTGAACACGTTTGACGCCAATCATGGGATCAAGCTGACTAGTGTCTTTGGATTCGTAGCGACCACCGGCATCAGCGTCGAAATACACATGAGCCGAGAAAATCAGATTGTCCGCTGGATCCTTGAGGTTCAGCAGGCCTTTGTTTACATCAGGCCAGCGCGCGCTGCTTGACCAGAAGTTGCCCTCGATCACGATCGGACGGCTCTTATCGACGGAGCGGATGCCATCGATGCCGTACTGGGCCGCGGTGTCCCAGTGGTCTTCCACATCATGCGGCTCGTTCATGATGTCGTAGCCCAGCAGGGCAGGGTGCTTGCTCCAGGTTTTGGCGATCCGCTCCATGACGTCCTGGTAAGCCTCGTAGGGTACGCTCTCCGAACCAATGATCTGGTCGCGGTAACGCCCGTAGTTGTGCAGGTCCAGAATGACCTGCATCTTGTAGCGCTTGGCCGAGTCCAGCGTCTGGCTGATCAGGTCAGCGTACTGAGTGTCCAGCTCACCGTTGAGCTTGGGTTGCAGGCGCTCCCAGGTGATCGGGAAACGTACGACGCGAATCCCGCGATAGCCCCAGCGCCTGAAGTAGGAGTCGTCAGGAAAGAAGTAGTTGGTACCGTTCACACCCGGAAGCACCTGCGCCGCAAAGCCGGCACCCGAGAAATTCAGACCGATCATCTCGGCTGGGTAATCGGCCGCCGAGGCGGTATGGCTCATGAGCAGGGGAGCGAATGCTAGAAAGGCATATCGCTTGAGGTTGCGTTTGATTCGCCCGGTTCTATTCATCGAAATAAGTGCCATAAGCGTAATGGGCAGGCCAGAACTGTACCTGCAGGGTTAACATGGATAGCCTAATAGCAAAACCCGTCAAACGTGCTCTTTGAGCAGGTCGATTGACAAGGGGGCCGGCGGGGTTTGACGTAAAAATGTGATTGCCTATGGCTTTATTGAAAATACGTACAGCGATAGGAGCGGGAAGTAAACTCGATAAGCGTTAAAAAGCCATTAAGCTGAAAGCCTGAGCCGGACTCAGGACACAGGCTTTCAAGCCTGGCGCTTAGCAGGCATCCAGACGGAAGCAGACTCCTGTCCAGCGCTCAGCCTCCTCACGTGCATCCTGCTCGTTATCGAATTCGGCAATGACTCCGCCATGGGCGTAGAGCACCGCCCAGGTTTCCTTCAAGGCAACCTGCAACGAGTTGATGAATGATGGAGGCTCTACCGAGCCGTCGACTTCGATGCCAAACATTTTGATTTCCCTATGAAATGAAGCAAAACATATTGTTGGAGTTTGGCCATATCCTTCCGTGATGTAAGGCACTGCATGGCGACACACGAAGACCTGTGCGTCTTAATAAAGTTTACGCCTTGCCATATTTCTTTCATCTTTTTGGTGAGCGGCAGTATCCAAATCTGGTTAGCACTCTCTCGCAAAAATCAATCTTTGTTGAAAATGCCTATCTGGCTTGAACGGGTTCTCTCAATTGCAGAGGAATCCTGACGGATTTTGGAACATCGGTTCGCCTGGCCGGTCGGTTTTACGAGGAGGGTTCGTACCGGATCGAGGTAAATCAGACAGTCGTATGGGATTTTTGATTGATCTTGCGGGCGTGTAGTCCTAAAGTTCGCGCCCGAACGTCCATGCTGGAAACGATCCATCCGGCTCAAGTACTGACGACGAGACAGCAAGGTCAACGCTCTAGACATGTTGACCTTTTTGCTTTCGGCGACGTGCCTTGGGAAGTAGGCGAACCAAAGTGGGGAAACGGATTAGGCGTTCAGCAATACCCCTACGAATCCATTTGTTCTGCCATTGGGAGTCCGACGCATGTCCATCCAGGTCGAAGATTACTACTCGCGCGAGACCTTCCAGCGAATGAAGTCCTTCGCTGACCAGCATGAAACGCCTTTTGTCGTAATCGATAAAGCCACCATTTCCAGAGCCTACGATGATCTGGTGAACAATTTCCCGTTTGCCAAAATTTATTACGCCGTTAAGGCAAACCCAGCCATCGAGATTACTGAGCTCCTGCGCGACAAGGGCTCGAATTTCGACATCGCGTCCATCTATGAGCTGGACAAGGTACTGAGCACGGGCGTCAGTCCTGACCGCATCAGCTACGGCAATACGATCAAGAAAGCCAAGGACATTCGCTATTTCTACGAGAAGGGTGTGCGGATGTTCGCCACCGACTCCGAGGCTGACCTGCGTAATATTGCCAAGGCCGCGCCGGGATCGAAGATCTATGTGCGGATTCTGACCGAAGGCTCCAATACTGCTGACTGGCCGCTTTCACGCAAGTTTGGCTGCCAGACTGATCTGGCACTGGACCTCCTGATCCTGGCCCGCCAGCTAGGCCTTGTGCCTTACGGCGTCTCCTTCCACGTTGGCTCGCAACAGCGTGATATCGACGTCTGGGATGCGGCCATCGCCAAGGTCAAGGTGATATTCGAGCGCCTGCGTGAAGAAGACGGTATCGTCCTGAAGATGATCAACATGGGCGGCGGGTTCCCGGCAAACTATATTGCCAAGACCAACAACCTCGAAACCTATGCTGAAGAGATCATCCGCTTTCTGAAGGAAGACTTTGGCGATGAACTTCCGGAAATCATTCTGGAGCCCGGTCGTTCGTTGATTGCCAACGCCGGTATTCTGGTGAGCGAAGTGGTACTGGTGTCGCGCAAATCGCGCACCGCCGTCGAGCGCTGGGTATACACCGACGTAGGTAAATTTTCCGGTCTGATCGAAACCATGGACGAGTCCATCAAGTTTCCGATCTGGGTCGAGAAGAAGGGTGAGATGGAAGAGGTCGTGATTGCCGGCCCTACCTGTGACAGTGCCGACATCATGTATGAACACTACAAGTATGGTTTGCCACTGAACCTTGCCAGCGGTGACCGTCTGTATTGGTTGTCTACCGGGGCGTACACCACCAGCTACAGTGCTGTGGAATTCAATGGCTTCCCTCCACTCAAGGCCTATTACCTCTAAATAGCGCCCATAAAAAACCCGCTTCGGCGGGTTTTTATCATTCAGACGGTAAGGGGCGTATCGTAGCGCTTGCTCTGGGCTCTGGTAAGGGCCGCTTGGTCCGTCTCGTCGCCCAATTCGGCGGCGCGCTCGAAATAGCTCAGCCCAATCAGGCGCAGCGCTTCATGGTCGGAGTCCAACAGTCCTTGCCGGCTGGCCCTGAAAAAATTGAGGTTGCCGGTCTTCAAGGCTTCCTTCAACCAGTGCTGGGCTTCCTCAAGGCGACCCGTTGTTGCCAGCACTGCCGCATAGCTATATTGACCGCGAAAATCGCCTGCCTCTGCCGACCGCTTGTACCAGTCATGTGCAACCTTTGTATCCCGTGTAACGACAAGGCCCTCTTCGTAGAAGCGTCCAACGAGGTTCATGGACTTGGCATGGCCCAGCTCAGCGGCTCGTCGGTAGAATAAAAAGGCGCTGTGCTCGTTACGGGAGACACCGCGTCCTGTCGCCAGCAGATTGGCATAGTTGTACATGCCCCAGTCCAGGCCCTGTTCAGCGGCCTGACGATAGGCCTCGGCTGCTGCGTGGGCATCCTGCTCGCAGCCCCAGCCATGTTCGCGGCAACGTCCTACCATGTTGAGCGCCATCGTGTGGCCTTGATCGGCAGCGATAGTGAACCAGATCAATGCGAGGCTAGCGTCCTGTGCAATGCCGCGGCCCTCCAGCAGGATCTGGCCTAGCATGGCCTGGGCATCTGGCGAGCCGGCCTTGGCAGCCGTCAGGATGACACGGGCCGCCTCCCTGGGATTATCCGATGCCAGTGCCTGTTCCAGCGCCTGGTTTTCGAGAACTTCCTGTCGCCTCAAGACGTAGGCCATGGTTATACGTCTACCCAGCGGCGTAGCAGGTTGTGATAGGTCCCGGTCAACTGAACCAGTGAAGGATGATCAGGGACGTCGCGGGTCAGGTTTTGAATGGCTGTGTCCATTTCGAACAGCAGGGCCCGCTGGCTATCTTCGCGAACAAGACTCTGAGTCCAGAAAAACGAGGCATATCGAGTGCCTCGAGTCACCGGCTCCACCTTGTGCAGGCTGGTGGCCGGATAGAGCACGGCGTCGCCTGCCTTTAGCTTTACGCGCTGTGTGCCGTAGGTGTCCTGAATCACCAGTTCTCCGCCGTCATAGCTGTCGGGATCACTGAAAAACACTGTGGTCGAGATATCGGTTCTGACGCGCTCGACGCTGTTTTTCACGTTGCGTACGGCGTTGTCTATATGGAAGTCGAATGAGCCGCCGGCGGTGTAGCAGTTGATCAAGGGCGGGAAGATCTTGTGGGGCAGTGCCGCAGACATGAATAGGGGATGCTGCCAGAGCCGATGGACGATCGCTTCGCCGATTTCACGGGTCAACGGATGGTCTTCGGGAAGTTGAAGATTGTGCTTGGCCTTGGCGGATTGATGTCCGGCAGTGATTTTTCCATCACTCCACTGGGTCTGTTCAAGCGCCTCTCGGATACGAGCCGTTTCTTCAGCAGTAAAGACCTGGGGTATGGCTAGCAGCATGACGCGCTCCGACGAGCATAAAAAGCTATTAATGATAGTCATTCTCAGGATTTTTGCAAAAAGTACAGCATAGAACTGCTAGCCGTCTTTAATAATCCAGAATACTCTAAAATACTATTGATACTAATTCGTATTTGCGTATATTTTCCGCGCCTTCGTTCGTGGGGAATAACTAGAAAATGACGCGTCAAAGTAAGTCGGGCGTTGCGCCTAAACTATTAGTTTCAGCGGTAGGTGTGGCTATAACGGCTTTTTCCGGCACTACGCTTGCTCAACAGGCGCCCGCCAAGGAAAGTACCGCCAAGGGGTCGAGCGTACTGGACCTGAGCAGCACTACTGTCCTGGGGGATGAAGAGGGCAGCTATAGTGTTCAGGAGTCGGCATCGTCCAAGTACACGGCGCCGCTGCGTGATACGCCTAAGTCTGTGACGGTAGTGCCTGCACAGGTAATCCGCGACACGGGTGCGCTGTCGTTGACCGATGCGCTGCGGACTGTGCCTGGTATTACTTTCGGCGCTGGCGAGGGGGGAAATCCTCAAGGCGATCGACCGTTCATCCGCGGTTTCAATGCTGAAAGCGATACCTTTGTCGATGGTATGCGCGATGTAGCCTCCCAGACGCGCGAGATCTTCAATCTGGAGCAGATTGAAGTCAGCAAGGGGCCAGGCTCGGCTTATACCGGTGCGGGTTCTACAGGCGGTAGCCTGAACCTGATTACCAAGACGCCCAAGCTGCAGAATTTTGTGAACGGCGGCTTTACCTATGGGTCCGATCAGACGCGCCGTACCACGCTCGACGTGAATCAGATGATCACGGATAACGCTGCGTTCCGTTTGAATCTAATGAAGCATGACGCCAATGTGGCCGGACGTGATGGTCCGGACGTCAGCCGCTGGGGTGTAGCGCCTTCGATCAGTTTTGGCCTTGGCACGCCCACGCGTGCGACCTTCTCTTACTATCATCTGGATACAGACGACACGCCTGATTACGGTATACCGTTGACCAACGTCAATCGCAGCGAAGCGAATCCAAGTCGTCCGGCTCATGTGGACAAGGATAACTGGTACGGTTCTAGCCGTGATTACCGGAAAAGCAAGACGGATAGCGGCACATTCCGTATAGAACATGACCTGAACGATAACCTGACGCTGTCCAACAGCTTCCGCATGGTACGTACTACGCTGGATTATGTAGCGTCCAACCCGGATGACAGCCGTGGAAACGTGGCCAATGGCTATGTCTACCGTTCGCCCAAGAGCCGTAACTCCGTATCCGAAGGATGGGTCAACCAGACCGAGCTCAAATCTCTGTTCAATACGGCAGGTATTGAGCACACGCTGGTAACCGGTATGGAGTTCAGTTATGAGGACGTGCATAACCGTCCTTACACGTTTAACTCCAGCGCATCGGGATCAACGTGTAACGCTGCGCTCCTGGCCAGCGGTGACTGCACCAGTTTATACAACCCTACACCGAAAGATGGTTGGGCAGGCACCTACGCTGAAGGCGAGTCTTACACCGATACCGACACCAAAACCGCAGCGGGTTATGTATTCGACACGCTAAAGCTCAACGAGCAGTGGTCCATCAATCTGGGGCTGCGTTACGATGATTTTGAAACGCGCTCGAGTGGTTACACGACGGGTGGTCGCGGAGCCGTAGCGGGTAATTTCAAGCGCGAAAACAAATCGCACTTCTGGAACTACCAAACTGGGATCGTCTATAAGCCAGTACCCAATGGCAGCATTTATGTCGCCTGGTCGACTTCAAGCAATCCTTCTGGTGAGACCGCTGGCGAAGGGGGCGTAGAGCTTTCTGCAAGCAATACGAGTCTTGAGCCCGAACGTAACCGTAATTATGAAATCGGGACCAAGTGGGACTTCTTCAATGAAGCGCTCTCGCTTAATGCTGCCGTGTTTCGTACAGACAAGACCAATGCCCGAGTCGCCAGCGCCGAGAGCACCTCTTTTCAGGTATTGGACGGCGAGCAGCGTGTCCAGGGCGTGGAGCTGGGCTTCAGTGGCAAGCTGACGCCTCACTGGAAAGTATTCGGCGGTTACACCTACTTGGATAGCGAGATCCGCAAGTCGACCACCACTTCCGATGAAGGCAATAAGATGCCTCAGACACCGGAAAATAACTTCACTCTGTGGACAACTTATGATGTCACTCAGGATTTCACAGTGGGGGGTGGCGCTACGTATGTGGATCGTCAGTTCGGTAATACGGCCAACTCGACCTACATTCCCTCCTACACGCGCTACGATGCGATGGCGGCTTACCGCGTGACGAAGAATCTGGATCTGCAGCTGAATGTACAGAACCTGACGGACAAGCGTTATTTCGACCAGGTGTACTCAACCCATATGGCGCACGTAGCGCCCGGACGTACCGCGCTCCTGAGTGCCAACTTCCATTTCTGATGGAAAAGGCATGGCCCGGCTCCTGTGAGCCGGGCTTTTTGTATGGATATCTCTTACCTGCCAGGCGCAGATGGCTCACGCGTTCTGGTTTTTGAATGGCTCGTGGATCGAGTGATTTAAATGAAAAAGCTTCTCTTCCAGCTGCATTGGTTTATGGGCATCACGGCAGGACTGGTGCTGGTCATCATCGGCGTGACCGGCGCTGCGTATTCGTTCGAGCCGGAGATATCGAACCTGATCAATCGTTCTGCAGCGGTAGAGGAGCGAATGGCTGGAAAGGCGCTGGCACCTTATGAGCTTATCAAGCGCGTCGAGGCATACGAGGGTAAAAAGGTAACCGGACTATGGGCCGATCTTGTGCTCAACAGTAATGTTCGCGTATTTTTCGAGCCCCCGCCAGGGGAGCGGCGCGGACCTATGCGCTTTGTTGATGCCTATACCGGCGAGGTATTGAGTGAGCCGATTGGTGCCGACTTCTTCGGGCTCATGCTGCGTCTGCATCGTTTTCTTGCTGTGGGTGAAACCGGCAAGGCGATTGTGGGTGCCTGTACCCTGATGCTCGTATTCTTCTGTCTGTCCGGTCTCTATCTTCGCTGGCCTAAACAGGTTGCCAGCTGGCGCGCCTGGTTGACCTTGGATTGGGCCCGTAAAGGGCGCAGCTTCAATTGGGACCTGCATGCTGTCGCAGGCACCTGGTGCCTTATGCTCTATCTGCTGGCGGCGCTCACGGGGCTCTTCTGGTCCTACGAGTGGTACCGCAACGGCCTGATCCGGTTGTTGGATGATGCGCCTGCCGAGCAGCGAGGCGAGCGCAAAGGCGGCAGGCCGGAACGTCCTCAGCCAAACGGGGTGCCACCCATCATCAATCATGAGGCCCTTTGGGCAAGCGTGCAGCAAGCGGCCGGTCCGACGCTGGAAGGTTATACCTTACGCCTGCCCTCGGCAGCCGGTCAGCCGGCAACAGTATTTTATCGCCTTCAGAATGCCGATCATCTACGAGCACTCAACAAGCTGGACCTGGATCCGCAAACCGGCGCGGTCCGCAGCCATGAGCGCTACGCTGACAAGAGCATCGGCGGGCAGCTGCTGGGCAGCATCTATGCGCTGCACACGGGAGAATACTTCGGGTTGCCGGGGCGGCTGCTAATGTTTCTAGCCAGCCTCGCCATGCCCTTGTTCTTTATCACGGGCTGGTTGCTCTATCTGGATCGCCGCCGAAAGAAAAAGGGGATTCGCCAGGCTCGTCGCGAAGTCATACCTACGGCAACAGGGGATGAGCCCTGGTTGATCGGCTTTGCCAGTCAGAGTGGTTTGGCGGAGCAACTGGCCTGGCAAACCGCCGGCCAGCTACAGGCTGCAGGCCAGCCAGCAACGGTAAAGCCGCTGGCTCAGCTCAATTCTGATGCCTTGACGGCGGCTCGCAAGGCATTATTTATCGTCAGTACCTTTGGTGATGGCGAGGCTCCAGATAATGCCCGCAAATTCGAGCGCGCCGTGTTGCGGCAGGCGATATCCCTGAAGCAGCTCTCCTACGGTGTGCTGGCGCTGGGGGATCGGCAATACCCGGATTTCTGTGCGTTTGGACGACGTCTACAGCGCTGGCTGAGCGGGCAGGGCGCTCACAGTCTGTTCGATACGGTTGAGGTAAACCGGGACGATGAGGTTGCCTTGGGTCTATGGCAGTCTCGCCTGGGCGAGTTGGGTGCCGTGGCGCATATCCAACCAGCTACTGCTCCGTTCCAGGATTATCACCTGTCGGCCCGTCAGTGCTTGAACCCCAGAGGGCAGGGATGGCCCGTCTTCAGGGTCGATCTCCAAATGCCGGCAAATTGCTCGTGGGCAGCCGGCGACCTTATCGAAATACTGCCGCGTTATCCTGTGTCATTCGTACAGGAATGGCTAAGTCCATTGGGACTTTCTCCAGATTCCCTTGTATGGCTGGACGGGATCGAGTTGCCGTTGGATCAGGCATTGGCAACACGTTTTCTGCCTGAGGACGTGCACCAGATGGTAGGCATGCACGCACAGGGATTGGTTGAGGCGCTGCTGCCTTTGGCGGTCAGGCAGTATTCAATTGCATCCCTGCCCGTTGAGGGGACTATGTCACTGATCATTCGCCAGGAGCGCAAACGAAGTGGGCAGTTGGGTATCGCGTCTGGCTGGCTGACCACCCATGCTCCAGAGGGTGGGCACCTGATGGCACGCCTAAGACCTAATTCCGCGTTCCATATGCCTCATGACGATCGGCCTGCGCTCCTTATTGGCAACGGCACGGGGATAGCCGGCTTACGGGCACTGCTCAAGGCGCGCATCGACGCAGGACACAGCCGGAACTGGCTGCTCTTCGGTGAGCGGAATCGTGAGCATGATTTCTTCTACCAGGACGAATTGGAGCACTGGCTGGCGCATCGGCAACTTGCCCGGCTTGATCTGGCTTTTTCCCGTGATCAGGAAGACAAGGTATATGTTCAGGATCGCTTGCTGGAATCCACAGAAGACGTCCGAGCCTGGGTCGAGCAAGGCGCGGTCATTTACGTCTGTGGCAGCTTGCAGGGCATGGCGCGAGGTGTACATGCCGCCCTGGTTGAGATCCTGGGCGAATCGGGCCTGGAGCGGTTGCAGGAGGAGGGGCGCTACAAGCGGGACGTTTATTGACGGATAGCCGCTGGCCATTTCCATTTACAGGCAGGAAGTGGCCAGTTGCGCTTTGCCTATAAATCGATAAGCTCTCCGGCCTCTCGGAAGGCCACATCCATAGCGATAGTGATGCTCCTTGAGAAGCAGCTTCCAGTCTGTCTGCCAGGGCGTGGGCCCTGGCATTCGCTTAGAAGGAGTGTGTATGTCGGACGTGCGCCACGGTTCTACCCAGCCTCACAACGCTGACGAGGCGGGCACTTACCGTCTTGTTATCTGGCGACTCATTCCGTTTCTCTGTTTCTGTTACCTGGCCGCCTATCTGGACCGTATCAACATCGGTTTTGCAAAATTGCAGATGCTTGATCAGCTGCATCTTTCCGAGACGGCTTACGGGTTGGGGGCAGGGCTCTTCTTCGTCGGCTATATCCTGTTCGAGGTGCCCAGTAACCTAGTGTTGGAGCGTGTCGGCGCCCGTATCTGGATTGCCCGAATCATGATCACCTGGGGGTTATTGTCGGGCGCCACGATGTTTGTGACCGAGGCGTGGCAGTTCTACCTCTTACGTTTTCTTCTAGGGGCGGCCGAAGCGGGCTTTTTGCCTGGTGTTCTGTTTTACCTGACCCAGTGGTTCCCTACTTATCGACGAAGCCGCGTCATTGCACTGTTCATGATTGGTCTGCCGCTGTCGAGCCTGATTGGCGGGCCGATTTCGGGTTGGATCATGAGCCATTTCCATCAGGTCAACGGCTTGCAGGGCTGGCAATGGCTCTTTCTGCTGGAGGCCGTGCCTACAGTGGTTCTGGGTATTTTGACTTTCTGGGTGCTGCCCAACACCATCAGCGAAGCCGCCTGGCTGAGCGCAGAACAGAAACAGGTGCTGTTGCAGAAGCTTGAGGAAGATGAGTCTGATCGACCCAATACGCCCTATCGTTTTCGCGACGGATTCTGGGACATCAAGGTCTGGATGCTGGGCGGAATCGATTTTTCAATTCTGCTTTGTGCCTATGCCATGGGGTTCTGGCTGCCAACCTTCATCAAGGGCGCTGGGGTAGCCGATACTGTGCATATCGGATGGCTTACCGCCATTCCTAGCCTCATGGGGCTGATCGGCATGCTGGCCATTGGCGCAAGCTCGGACCGTTTTCGGGAGCGCCGCTGGCACATCATCGTGCCGTTCATCGTAGGGGCTGCTGCGCTGTCCATGAGTACCTTCTTCTCCCAGGACGTCATGATGCTGGTGCTGCTGTTCGGAATCGCCTCGGCTGCGATCATTGGCGCCGTCCCGGTCTTTTTCAGCCTGCCGGCCACCTTTCTCAAGGGTACAGCGGCTGCGACCGGCTTTGCCCTGGCCTGTTCGCTAGCCAACATTGCGGGTCTGGTCAGCAACTCGCTGATGGGGTTTGTGCTGGATCTGACGCATAGCAGCGCCGTAGCGCTCTGGTGCTTTGCTGGTTCGCTGCTGCTCAGCTGCCTGCTTGTACTGGCGCTGCCGGCCAAGGTGGTGAACCGCTGAGGTCAACCTGCTGCTAGGCTGAAAGAAGTCCTGGTTATGGAGGCGTCCATGTTCAGTCACATCCAGCTTGGCATTCATGATCTGTCACGCATGACGGCCTTTTACAACGCGGTTTTGAGCGAGCTTGGCATGATTCGTATGCCCAACGAGCAAGACGGTGGTCCCGAGGGTGCTGGCTGGCAGTATCCCGGGCAGCGATGGCCGCAGTTCTTTATCCAGTTTCCCTTTGATGGAAAACCCGCTTCGGTGGGTAACGGAACGCAGGTAAGTTTTGCGGTCCCCTCACAGACCAAAGTGGATGCCGCATGGCGTCAGGCGCTGTTACATGGCGGCTCCGATGAAGGCGCTCCGGGGCTAAGGCCACAGTACGCGCCAGATTACTATGGCGCGTACTGCCGCGACCCTGAGGGCAACAAGTTATGCTTTGTTCATGCCGAAGGGCTGCCGTTAGCGCACCACCAGTAAGGCGCCGCCGGCCGTACGCAGCATATTGCCGGTATTGCTACCCATGAAGAAGTGTCGTAACCGGGAATGTCCGTAGGCGCCCATGACCGTCAGGCCAATTTCCTGCTGTTTGCGGTACTTCTCAAGCGCAAGCTCTACATCGCCTTCGACGATGGCGGTCACAGCGCTCAGACCCACAGAGCGCAGGATAGTGGCTGCATCTTCAAGAGGCTGACGATTTTCGGCGTTATCCTTTCCGACGGTCACGATATGGCATTCCAAACCCCGAAATAGCGGGCTTTCGGCCATAAGCTCTAGTGCCTTTCGCGCACTGTTGCTGTTATCGAAGCCCAGCATGACGCGCTGAGGGATCTCAAACGCTACCGGTGTCACAAGGATCGGGCGGGTCAGGGTGCGGATTGCGCTTTCCAGATGGCTACCGATCAGCCGCGCCGGTGGGGTTTCCTCGCCCAGTCGACCCATGACGAAAAGAGCGCTTTGCGCCTGCATATCCCGCAGCGTATCGAGAAAGTCTCCGTGCCGCTGCAGCGTATCGGTTTCCTGAGCGCCCAGCTTGGTAACATGCTCCTGAGCCGCTTCCAGTAGAAGCTGCCCTTGCTTGAGACCTAGCCCCCTGCGTTTCTCATCCAGTCTGGCCAGCTCGTCCAACAGGTGCTCCCGACTGCCCAGCCCGATAGTGCCACTTAGGTCAGAATCGGCAGGATAATGTTTACGGTCAAGCACATGCAGCAGATGTATGGGGGTACCCAGCTTCAGGCTGGCCCAGGCAGCATAATCGCAAACACCTCGTGTAGCAGGGGAGCCATCGATACAGGCGATGATCCTGTTCATTACTGTTCCTCGATCAGTAGCATTCAAAACGCGATACCTAGTGGCCCATCACTTTGTTGGCCGCGTCCGGTTTGTCATGGATGCCAAAGCGGTCGACCAGCGTAGCACTGGCCTGGTTCAGGCCAATGACCTCCACGTGCGCACCTTCCCGACGGAACTTGAGAACGACATTATCCAGTGCCGAAACCGCTGTAATGTCCCAGAAGTGGGCATGGGTCAGGTCGATCACTACATGGGAAACCGCTTCCTTCAGGTCGAATGCTGCGTTGAAACGAGTAGTCGATGCGAAGAAAACCTGCCCCTTTACGTCGTAGATCCGTTTTTGCCCATTTTCCAGTCGACTCTCTACCGTCAGGTAGAACGCCACCTTGTTGGCAAAAAACAGCGAAGCCAGCAGTACACCGGTGAGCACACCAAAGGCGAGGTTATGCGTGAAAACCACCACAGCCACGGTGACCAGCATCACTATATTGGTGGATAGGGGGTATTTTTTCAGGTTACGGATGGAGTCCCAGCTGAAGGTGCCGATAGAGACCATGATCATGACGGCAACCAGTGCAGCCATGGGAATGCGCGAGACCCAATCCCCAATGAAAACCACCAGAATCAGCAGGAAGACTCCAGCTACGAGAGTGGATAGCCGGGAGCGACCGCCAGACTTCACATTAATGACGGACTGGCCGATCATCGCACAGCCTGCCATTCCGCCCAGAAGACCCGAAACGATATTGGCCAGCCCTTGGCCCTTGCATTCACGGTTCTTGTCGCTAGACGTATCGGTCAGGTCATCCACGATAGTGGCAGTCATCATGGACTCCAGCAGGCCTACCACGGCAATGGCAGCCGAGTAGGGGAGGATGATCAGCAGGGTATCCAGGTTGAGCGGCACGTCAGGCAGGAGAAATACCGGCAGGCTGTCAGGCAGTTCACCCATGTCCCCTACGGTGCGTACATCAAGACCCAGATACATCGAGAGGGCCGTCAGCAGCAGGATGCAGACCAGTGGCGAGGGAATGAACTTGCCTAGCGTGGGTACGTAAGGAAACAGATAAATGATGCCCAAGCCAGCCGCTGTCAGGGCATAGACATGCCAGGTGACATGGGTCAGTTCAGGCAGTTGCGCCATGAAAATCAGGATAGCCAATGCATTAACGAAGCCGGTCACTACGGAGCGCGAGACAAAGCGCATCAGCGAGCCCAGCCTCAGAAAGCCGATGATGATCTGGATAACGCCAGTCAGCAGCGTAGCGGCAAGCAGGTATTGGAGGCCATGATCGCGCACGAGGGTGGTCATGAGCAGGGCAGTCGCGCCTGTCGCTGCCGAGATCATGCCGGGACGACCCCCTGCGAAGGCGATGGTCACCGCGATACAGAAGGACGCATACAGGCCGACTTTCGGATCAACGCCAGCAATGATGGAAAAGGCGATGGCCTCTGGGATGAGCGCAAGAGCAACGACCAGGCCGGCAAGAATGTCGCCGCGCAGATTGTAGAACCAGTGATTCTTGAGGGTATGCAGCATTGCAGGTACCAAAGCAAAAGCCAAAACCCGCACGCCGAGCAGACGGCATGCGAAGCCCATGGGTTATGACACGTTGAAAAAAGACAAGTGCTGGGCCTGAAAGGCGCGCAGCAAATACCGCACTGACGAGTGCTTCCAACGTCAGCGGTACAGGCGAGGAGGGGAAAGCGCTATGGCGGCGTAGGCAGCCAGCAAAGAGGGTTAAGCAGTGTCATCAGACCTGTCTTCAGCCTTCAAAATAAACGAGGGAGCGACCTTAACACAAAATGTAAAAAGGTGCAGACAGCATTAAAGACTTGCTGTATTAGGCCGATAACAAAATCAGAAGTTTCGGAGCGCGCCTCTGACAGAAGTGCTCTGCGAAAGTTCCCAAAAGAGCAAAATAATCGGATAACTGGCTAGTTGCCACCGCTTCGATTGGTTATATTTTGCTCAGGGGTGCGGCGAAGAATCGCACTTCACTTCTGATGAGGAGTCAAGACGTGGATATGAACCGTCGGCAATTCTTCAAGGTCGCGGGTATCGGCCTTGCAGGATCTAGCCTGGCGGCACTAGGCATGGCACCGACGCCAGCTTTTGCCGAACAGGTGCGCCATTTCAAACTGGCGCGCACCATCGAAACGCGTAACACCTGCCCTTACTGCTCTGTGGGTTGTGGCTTGGTTATGTACAGCCATGGCGATAAGGCCAAGAACGTTGCGCAAAACATCATTCACATCGAAGGCGATGCGGATCACCCGGTGAACCGCGGTACGCTGTGTCCGAAAGGCGCCGGTCTGCTGGACTTCATCCACAGTCCGAATCGACTGAAATATCCTGAAGTGCGTGAAGCAGGCTCCAATGAGTGGAAGCGCATTTCCTGGGAAGAGGCGATGGATCGCATCGTCAAACTGGTCAAGGAAGAGCGTGACGCCAATTTCATCACCAAGAATGCTCAGGGCCAGACGGTTAACCGTTGGACGTCCGTTGGGTTCCTGGCTGCGTCCGCTGCTTCCAACGAAGCCGGTTATCTGACTCAGAAAGTCGTTCGTAACCTTGGTCTAGTCGGTTTCGATAACCAAGCTCGCGTTTGACACGGCCCGACGGTGGCAAGTCTTGCCCCGACATATGGCCGTGGCGCCATGACGAATACCTGGACAGATATTCGTAATGCCAACCTGATTCTGGTGATGGGCGGAAACGCCGCTGAAGCGCATCCGTGCGGCTTCAAATGGGTGACCGAAGCGAAGGCCCATAACAAGGCACGCCTGATCGTGGTCGATCCGCGTTATACCCGTACGGCTTCCGTATCGGATTATTACGCGCCGATTCGTACCGGCTCGGACATTGCGTTCCTGGGCGGCCTGATCAATTACCTGATCACAAACGATAAGATTCAGCACGAATACGTTCGTAACTACACTGACGTCTCCTTCATCGTGAACGAAGGTTTCACGTTCGAGGACGGTCTGTTCAGCGGTTATAACGCCGAGAAGCGCACCTATAGCGACAAGTCCACCTGGAGCTATGAGAAGGGCGCGGATGGTTTTGCCAAGGTCGATCCGACCTTGGAGCACCCGCGTTGCGTCTTCCAGCTGATGAAGAAGCACTACAGCCGTTACACACCGGAAGTTGCCAGCAATATCTGCGGTATGCCGCAGGATCGCATGATGAAGATCTGGGCGGAAATCGCCGAGACCTCGCAGCCTGGCAAGACCATGACCGTTCTGTACGCCCTGGGTTGGACGCAGCATTCTGTGGGCGCCCAGATCATCCGTACAGCGGCAATGGTTCAGCTGCTGCTGGGTAACGTGGGTCTGCCGGGTGGCGGTGTGAACGCACTACGCGGTCACTCCAACATCCAGGGTCTGACCGACCTGGGTCTGCTGTCGAACCTTCTGCCGGGCTACATGACGCTGGGCAATGATGGTGAGCAGGACTTCAATGCCTATATCACCAAGCGTGCCCTAAAGCCGCTTCGTCCTGGCCAGATGTCCTATTGGCAGAATTACGGCAAATTCCATGTCAGCCTGATGAAGGCCTGGTATGGCGATGCGGCGACCGCTGAAAACAACTGGTGCTACGACTATCTGCCCAAGCTGGACGTACCGGGTGCCGGTTATGACGTGATGAAGATGTTCGACATGATGTCTCGTGGCGAAGTCCGTGGCTATTTCTGCCAAGGCTTCAACCCGATCGCATCGTTGCCGGACAAGAATCGCGTAGTAGCTGCGCTTGCCAAGTTGAAGTGGTTGGTCATCATGGACCCGCTGGCAACCGAAACCTCCGAGTTCTGGCGTAACGCCGGCGAGTACAACAACGTTGATACCGCCAGCATCAAGACCGCGGTGTTCCGTTTGCCCACGACCTGCTTCGCTGAAGAAGATGGCTCTCTGGTCAACAGTAGCCGTTGGCTGCAGTGGCACTGGAAGGGCGCTGAAGCACCCGGTGAGGCGCGTACCGATGTGACCATCATGTCGGAAATGTTCCTCAAGCTGCGCGAGATGTATCGCACCGAGGGCGGCGCCTATCCGGATCCGATCCTGAACCTGTACTGGCCGTACAAGATTCCGCACGAGCCGTCTCCCGAGGAGTTGGCCAAGGAGTTCAACGGTTATGCCGTCAAGGACGTTACCGATGCCACTGGCGCGGTAGTGGTCAAGGCTGGCCAACAGCTGTCGGGCTTCGCTCAGCTCAAGGACGACGGTACGACGGCTTCGGGCTGCTGGATCTTCTGTGGCAGCTGGACCGAGCAAGGCAACCAGATGGCGCGCCGTGACAACAGCGATCCCTATGGTGTCGGTCAGAGTCTGGGCTGGGCATGGGCGTGGCCGATGAACCGCCGGATTCTGTACAACCGTGCCTCGGCTGACCCAAGCGGTAAGCCATGGGGACCGGACAAGAAACTGGTCTGGTGGAACGGCAAGAATTGGGGCGGCGCTGACGTTCCGGACTTCAAGCCGGATAGCGCACCGGAAGCCGGTATGAATCCGTTCATCATGAACCCGGAAGGTGTGGCGCGTTTCTTCGCCGTCGACAAGATGGCCGAAGGTCCGTTCCCTGAGCACTACGAGCCCTTCGAGACGCCAATCGGGGTTAACCCGATGCATCCGAAGAACGACAAGGTGATCAGCAACCCGGCCGCTCGTGTTCTGCCCTCTGTATGGGAGTCGTTCGGCAAGGCCGACAAATTCCCGTATGCGGCGACCACGTACCGTCTGACCGAGCATTTCCACTTCTGGACTAAGCATTGCCGTTTGAATGCGATCGTCCAGCCCGAGCAGTTCGTCGAAATCGGCGAAGCGCTGGCGAAGGAGAAGGGCATTGCGGCGGGCGACAAGGTTCGGGTGAGCTCCAAACGCGGTTACATCGTGGCTGTCGCGGTGGTAACCAAGCGGATCAAGCCATTGGAAGTGAACGGCCAGACCGTGCACCAGATTGGTATTCCGTTGCACTGGGGCTTCTCGGGTCTGACGCGTCACGGTTACCTGACCAATACACTGGTTCCATTCGTCGGCGATGGCAACTCGCAAACGCCCGAATCGAAATCGTTCCTCGTCAACGTGGAGAAGGCATAAATGGCACTTCAAGAAATCGTTGCCCAATCCGCGACGACGACCACGCCTTCCTCCATCCGTCAGGTGGAGGAGGTCGCCAAGCTGATCGACGTCTCCAAGTGCATTGGCTGCAAGGCCTGCCAGGTGGCGTGTTCAGAGTGGAACGAGCTGCGTGATGAGGTGGGGCACAACCATGGTACGTACGACAACCCGGCCGACCTGACCTCCGATACCTGGACGCTCATGCGCTTTACCGAGCATGAGAACCAGGCCGGCGATCTGGAGTGGCTGATCCGTAAGGACGGCTGTATGCATTGCGCCGAGCCGGGCTGCCTCACGGCATGTCCGAGCCCGGGTGCGATCATCAAGCACGCCAACGGTATCGTTGACTTCAACCAGGACCATTGCATTGGCTGCGGCTACTGCATCACCGGTTGTCCGTTCAACATTCCGCGGATCTCGCAGAAGGATCACAAGGCGTACAAGTGCACCCTGTGTTCCGACCGTGTATCGGTAGGGCTTGAGCCCGCCTGTGTGAAGACCTGTCCTACGGGTGCCATTACATTTGGTACCAAGGAAGACATGAAGCACCATGCTGAGGAGCGCATTGTCGATCTGAAGAGCCGTGGTTACGAGAACGCCGGTCTGTACGACCCGGCGGGTGTAGGCGGTACGCACGTCATGTACGTGTTGCACCACGCCGATCAGCCTGCGTTGTACAACAACCTGCCGAACGATCCGGCCATCAGCCCGATGGTAAGCCTGTGGAAAGGCATCACCAAGCCGTTGTCGCTGCTTGCCATGGGCGCTGCGGTGCTGGCGGGCTTCTTCCACTACGTACGTATCGGACCGAACCGTGCGGACGAAGAGGATGAGGCTCATCACGATGCTGCCGCCGAGCAGGTGGAGAAAAAGTCCCAGGACACGTCGGTGAAGACGTTCGATCCGACCAAACGCTGAGATAACGTCTCCCTCGCAGGCGGGGGAGACGCTCCAGGAGCCTTCAAATGAAAAAAGAGATCGTTCGTTACGGTGCCAGTGAGCGCACCAATCACTGGGCGGTGGCTATACTGTTCTTCATGGCAGGCCTGTCGGGGCTGGCGCTGTTCCATCCAGCGCTGTTCTGGCTGACCAACCTGTTCGGCGGCGGACCGTGGACACGGATTCTTCACCCCTTCATGGGCGTGGCGATGTTCCTGTTCTTCATGGGACTCGTGATCCGCTTCTGGCATCACAATATCCTGGAAAAGCGGGATATGCAGTGGGTCAAGCAGATCGGTGACGTGCTGAACAACCGGGAAGACAAGTTGCCCGAAATCGGCAAGTACAATCCGGGACAGAAAGTGTTGTTCTGGGTACTGCTGGCTTCCATGCTAGTACTGATGCTCAGCGGGATCGTGATCTGGCGTGAGTACTTCAGCCATTTCTTCCCGATTGGTGGTATCCGTCTGGCGGCACTGGCCCATGCGGCTGCAGCGTTCCTGTTGATCCTGTCGATCATTGTGCATATCTATGCCGGTATCTGGATCAAGGGTTCGATTGGTGCCATGCTGCACGGTAAGGTCAGCCTCCTGTGGGCCAAGAAGCATCACTCGCTCTGGTACAAGGACATCACGCGAGACAAGAAGTAAAAGTCCCTTCATGGCCTGTTTCGGCAGGTCATGAGCAGGCGTCAAACGTGTAGCCATGCCTGGCATGGTTGTCGCCGTCACGGACCAGGAGGTCTGTGGCGGCTCCCATTACCGAAGAGGTTTCCTGCGTGTCAGGTCAGATTCTCGAACCGGGGCAGATCGAAGCCTCAGCCGTAACGCCTCCCTTCATCAACCTGCCGCCGAAAAATGCGTTCAGCTACCGTGCCGAGCGTTTGGAAAAGTTGGCGGACGGTAACCCGCTCCGTGATTACTTGCTGCTTGTCAGTGGCATCTGCCGTGCTCAGCAGCAGGTTTTCGACAACCTGGAAAACCTGCCGCTGGAGGCTAAGCGAATCGAGCAAAGTCAGCGTCATGGCTTGCCGCCGCTGAGCTGCGATACGCTGGTCCGCGAAGAGGTGTGGCTGGGTGTGCTGGACGCTTTGCTGAAGGCCTATCAGGCCCCCGAAGGCAATACGGCCGTACAGGAAGCGCTTGAGCAGATTCGTACGGCGGACGCCGGGCAGCGCAAAGTGTGGGCAATTGCCTTGGTCAGCGGGCAGTACGACCAGGTTTCAGCGGCACTGGTGCCTTTCCTGGGCGCAGCGCTACAGGTTGCCTGGACAAATTGGCTGTTTCAGATCGAGACGGACAAGTTTCGTGAATCCAAAAGCCAGACCCATTGCCCAGCCTGTGGCTCGCTTCCGGTAGCCGGTGTGATTCGCCACCGCGGCAAGCTCAATGGTCTTCGCTACCTGAGTTGCTCACTGTGCTCGTGTGAATGGCATTACGTGCGGGTAAAGTGCACCCAGTGCGAAAACAGCAAGGAGTTGGGTTACTTTTCGCTGGAAAACGATGCGGTCCTGGCCGAAAAGGCACCGCTGCGAGCGGAGGCTTGTCCCAGCTGCGAAACCTACCTCAAGCTGCTGTATCTGGAGTATGATACCGAGGCGGAGGCCGTGTCAGCCGATCTGGCCAGCTTGGCGCTAGACATGCGGCTCGATGAGGAAGGTTATCACCGTCAGGCCCCTAATCTGCTGCTGGCTCCCGGCGGCTGATTCCTGATAAACAGAGTCCGCTTCGCTCATAGCGGCGGGCTCTGCCAGCCTTTCTTTTACAGGGCTGAAGTGTTGGTCTTACTACGTGCGTATGCGCGATGCTGCATCCGGTTGTAAACTCCAGGCTCATGTTCTTGTTATGAGGCCTGCATGACAGCCGTCCGTTTGCCTTCTGTTGATCGTCTGTTACGTCATCCCGCTGCGACATCGCTCCTGGACCGCTATGGTCGTGAAGCATTGCTCAAGACCTTTCGCGAGCTGCTCGATGAGCTGCGTGAGCCTTTTCGACAGGGACAGATCAGCGAGGCGGATGTCGATGAGGCCGTTCTGACAGGCCGGGCCGGGGAGCGATTGGCTGTCCGAAACCAGCGTCAGGTCCGACGCGTATTCAACCTGACTGGAACTGTTCTCCATACCAATCTAGGGCGTGCGCTGCTGCCTGAAGAGGCCATCGATGCGATGACCCTGGCTGCTCGCTATCCACTCAATCTTGAGTTTGATCTCAATACCGGCAAGCGCGGTGACCGCGACGACCTGATTGCGGGATTGATCCGTGAGCTGACCGGCGCCGAAGCGGTGACGGTGGTCAACAACAATGCCGCCGCCGTATTGCTTGCCCTTAACAGTCTTGGCGCTCGCAAGGAAGGCATCATTTCGCGTGGCGAGTTGATCGAGATCGGTGGCGCTTTTCGTATTCCGGACATCATGGCGCGCGCCAATGTAAGGCTGATCGAGGTCGGTACGACCAACCGTACCCACGCCAAGGATTACGAGAGCGCCATTACCGAGCGTACCGGGCTGCTCATGCGTGTACATACCAGCAATTATACGGTTCAAGGTTTTACCAGCAGTGTGGCAACTCCCGAACTATCCTCTATTGCTCGCGCCCATGAAGTCCCCTTGCTGGAGGATTTGGGGAGCGGCTCTCTGGTAGACCTCACCCGTTGGGGACTGCCCAAGGAGCCAACCGTCCAGGAAGCGCTACGCGATGGCGCTGACATCGTGACCTTTAGCGGCGATAAGCTGCTCGGTGGTCCGCAGTGTGGAATTATCGTCGGGCATAAGGACCTGATCGCCCGCATCAAGAAAAACCCCCTCAAACGTGCTTTGCGAGTCGACAAGATCACCTTGGCTGCACTTGAGGCAGTGTTGGCGCTTTATCGAGACCCGGATCGTTTGGGTGAAAAGCTGACCAGCCTCAGATTACTCTCCCGTGGCCAGGGGGATATTGATAGTCAGGTTCAGCGGGTAATGCGTCCTTTATCTCAGGCACTGGGCGAGCGTTGGCAGGTAACGAGTGAGCTCACGCTCGGCATGATTGGCAGTGGTACCCAGCCGGTGGCTCGTCTGCCCAGCGCAGCGTTGTGCATGCGGCCGAATAGCTCCAAGCGCCTGCGAGGCCGTGCGCTGCGTCTGCTGGAAGAGGCCTTGCGACAGCTGCCTATCCCCGTGATCGGACGTATCGATGACGATGCGCTTTGGCTTGATCTGCGTCAGCTCGATGACGAGGCTGGCTTTATGGCGCAGCTGGGAGCGCTATCGGTTGGGGAGTGGGACGCATGATCGTTGGAACAGCGGGCCATATCGACCACGGCAAGACGTCCCTCATCCGAGCCCTGACGGGGGTGGAGGGCGATCGTCGCCGTGAGGAAAAGGAGCGAGGCATCACCATTGACCTGGGGTACGTTTACTCGGATCTGGGAAATGGAGAGCTGACCGGGTTTATCGATGTTCCCGGCCACGAGCGGTTTGTTCATAACATGCTGGCCGGGGCCAGCGGAATTGATCTGGTGTTACTGGTCGTGGCTGCCGATGACGGTGTGATGCCACAAACACGCGAACATCTGGCCATTGTTGAATTGCTGGGCATACGCCGCGCCTTGGTCGCCATGACCAAGACGGATCGGGTCGAGGCTGCGCGTGTCGATGCAGTACGGGAAGAAATTGATGCACTGTTGGCAGAAGGCCCGCTTGCCGGGTCTCCAGTATTTCCAGTTTCCAGCCAGACGGGAACGGGTATCGAGGCACTGCGTGCAGCGCTTCTGGATCAGGCTGAACAGGCGCTGGCCCGCAGCGACCAAGGGTATTTCAGGCTTGCAGTCGACCGTGTCTTCAGCGTCTCGGGTGCCGGGGTGGTGGTCACGGGAACGGCTTTCGACGGTCGTGTTGCCGTCGGAGATGAGTTGTTACTGGGCACGCTGGGGCGTCGCGTGCGCGTGCGTGGCCTGCATGCGCAAAATCGAGAGGCCCAGATTGCCCACGCCGGGCAGCGTGTGGCAGTAAACCTGGCGGGTGAGCGGCTCAATGTCGAACAGATCCGGCGAGGCGATTGGCTGCTCGATGCAGCCCTCCACGCGCCGTCTACCCGTGTCGATATTGATTTGCACCTGCTTGGCAGCGAAGGTAAGGCGCTGGCCCACTGGACCCCTGTCCATGTGCATCTGGGCGCCCAGAATCTGACCGGTCGGGTGGCGCTGTTGGAGGATGAGGGTGTATTGACGCCTGGTAGGCGCACACTGGCGCAGCTGGTGCTCAACTCGCCGTTACAGGCTGCTCATGGTGACCATCTGGTGCTGCGGGATCAATCCGCGCAGCGAACCATTGGCGGTGGACGTGTGCTGGATCCTTTCGGGCCTGCCCGCAATCGGCGTACTCCCACACGTCTGGCACAGCTTGAGGCATTGCGTCAGGGCTCCTTTGAGGACGCACTGCCGGAGTTGCTCAAACAGGCGGACAATGGCGTAGCGCCTGCCGTGCTGGAGCGCCAGTTCAATCGACCGAGGGCGCGCTGGCAACTGCCTGAACATGTCATGGAAGTTGCTGCCCGACAGGGTATCCGTCTGTTCGATGCGACCCGCTGGCAGCACTTGCAGTCTACGCTGTTAGAGCGGCTCGGAACCTTTCATGTCGAACAGCCCGATGAGCTAGGGCCTGATCGTGATCGATTACGTCGTTTTGCCTTGCCGCAACTGGAGCGGCCTGTGTTCATTGCGTTGTTGGAAAGCCTGATGGCGTCCAGCCAGATCGAGGCGAGCGGGCCGTGGCTGCACCTGCCGGGCCATCGGGTTCGTCTGACCGAGGCCGAAGAGGCGCTGAAAGAAAAGCTCTGGCCTCTTCTTGAAGCAGGCCGCTTTGATCCCCCCTGGGTACGTGATCTGGCCCGGGAAATTGGTGAGGACGAAGCAGGGGTTCGTCATCTGCTACGCAAGCTGGCACGCCTGGGGCAGCTGCAGCAGATCGTCAAGGATCTCTTCTATCCTGAAAATACGATAAACCATTTGGTACAATTGACGTTGCGTCTTGAGCGCGAAGAGGGGATCATTCGTGCAGCCGCGTTTAGGGATGGTCTGGGGATCGGACGTAAGCGCACAATCCAGATACTCGAATTCTTCGATCGGATCGGTTTGACTCGCCGTATGGGTGATGAACGCAAGATCCGCCCAGACAGCGCACTGGCTGCTCAGGTCGAACAGGCGAGTTGATTGATGGAAGGCAATCGTGCCCGGTGGCGCGGCCGGGCTTCAAACCCGGTTGGGGACGGCAGCCGTTCCCGGGTGAGTTCGACTCTCACTGCCTTCCGCCATTTCTTTTAGACCGAATGTCCTGGCCTGACTTTGCTTTTCTGAATCTTACCTATACTGGATAGGACAAGGCAGCGCGTGACGCCTCCTGTTCTGCTGGCGCCAGGCTGTCAGCCTATGCAGTGGAGGTGATGTATGAAGACGAGAGCCGGCGCGGCCTTTCTTTTTCTGACCTTGTTAGCGGTGTTGCTGGGTGGGTTTGGCCTTGACCCAGCTTCGACTCCATCGATTGAAGCCTCTACAGCCGCTTCGACAGACTGTATGTATGGATATGAGCCCTACGGTTGCGCAGCGCCTATGCAGGTAGGCGGCGACTTTGCCATGCTGGCCCGCATGTAGCGGGTAACGCATTCAGAGACGTTTTCGCAGGTGTATCAGGGCTGTTCGCTGTCCGGAGGAATCGCGTCGCTCATCAATGGATACCGGCAAATAGCCCAAATGTGTATAGAGCAACAGGCCCGGCGTATTGCTGCTGAAACAGGCAGCATGCAGAAAACGCACGCCATGCTGCTGGCAGGCTTGCTGCTCCATCACTCCGATCAGGTGTTGCGCTACGCCCATGCGTCGTGCCCAGGGTGCCACCATTAAATTGCCCAAGTCGCACCGTTCGCCTGGTTGGCAGCGAAAGAAGTTTGCGAATGCAGCCAGACGATTGTTCAGCAATACAACCGTGCTGCCCTGGCGGTTGGCGTAGACCTCTGCCAGTTGGTCTCTTGTTAGTGGCCACTGAGCTGTGGGATAGCTGTAAAACAGCTCTTCACGACTTTGCGGAAAGTGACACACGGCCTGCAAATCATCAAGGGTGGCCGCGCGATGTGTCAGTTTGGTATTCATCAGTGAGGTGGGTACTGCGACAGGATCTTGCCAACGGCTGTCTGGATGGTTGCAGTACGCTGCGCAGGGGTATCAGCTGTCTGGTCAGATGACACCTCGGTGCTGCCACGCCATACCAGTTTTCCGTCCCGGCCATCGAGCAGGTCGATCTGCAGCGTAGTTACCTGATAGGTAAAGGTCTGGGTCTGGGTATAGCCGCCACCCCAAGGGCCCCAGTATCCCCAAGGGCCACCCCAATAAGGATCGGTGCGCATGGTTTGCCCTTGGCGCTCATCCGTGAACAGATAGGCCCGAACCCTCAGGTCTGCCTGTCCGTTCGCTGCGGCAGGGCGTAAGCCGCGCTGATCAAGCTGGCCGCTTACGGCATCCTTGATGCGCTGCTCGGTCAAGTCACTTTTCAGCCGCGGATCTTCAGGCTTGTACGAGACGGCAGGCTGGGCCCAGGTCCAGTTTCGGTAGGCCGCATAGTCACGGGAGGGATCATAGTCCCGGTTGACGGTATTGGTCTCACACGCGGCAAGGGCAAGCGTAAACGCGATAACAAGCAAACGACGGATCATGATCATTCTCCGACCAGGGGCGCTTAAAAGAAACAATAACTACTCATGGGACCAGGCCGTATGCGCTTTATCTTCAATGCGGTGGATACTGCTCCAGCGCGCGACGAGCGGCTTCGCGGATCGCCTGGGCCCGGGCGCTCTGATCATTGCCGCCCCGTTCCTCGGCACTGCCACTCCATATTCTCTTGCGGCTCTGCGAATCGATCAGCTCGATGCTCAGCACCTGAACCTGATAATACCGAGGGCGAGTCTGGCTGTAGCCTGTTCCGCCGTACGTGCCCCAACGATCGTAGCCATACGGATAGCCGCCGCCATAGCCGACACCACCTCCGTAGTAATCGGTATCGTATACGACACGTTGCTCCTGTCTGACCGTTGCGCTCACGTAGAGATCAGGCCGCGTACCGGTTGGCGCAGGTCGGAGCCCGCGCTGATCGAGCTGGGCGCTGATGGCCTCCTGAAGAGTGCTGGTATCCATTGATTGAGAGGAATCACCGCTGGCACGAATGCCCTCGGGTGACCAGGCCCAGCTCCGGTAGTGGCCATAGTCGACTGGGGCTGCTGGATAGCTGCTCGGGTCGATACGTGCCGGAACAGCAGGTGCTGGCGCAGCAAGCTCAGGCAGAGCGCTGGCTATATAGGGATTCTGGCTCTGACAGGCGGTCAGCCCCAGGCTGATAACCACGCAGGCAAACAGGCGACGCATAGATCACTCCTCTAACGCGCCGGGTTGGCAGATCCAGTGCAGATAACGACCAAGCCCGGCAAATGTAGGGTGCCGCCGATGGGCCAATTCCATTTCGATCAGATCGGCTTCGTTGACCTTACCCTGAAATTCGACTGGCATGTAGTCATGAAAAACACGAACGCCACTTCGGGTCACGATCTGCCAGCGACTGCTCATGGCGCGTTCCAGCTCCCGCGGATCAAGTGGCTGTTGAGGTGTTAGGCCCTTGCCTTCGCCCGCATATTCCTGGCGCTTGAGCTTTTTGAAATGGCCTTTGAGCAGGTTCCGGTAGATCAGCGCGTCCCGGTTGTAGAATGCCAGTGAAAGCAGACCATCCGGAGCCGTGAGGCGCGAGAGGACTGGCAGAATCATATGTGGCTCGGCCAGCCATTCCAGTACGGCGTGGCAGATGACCAAGTCAAAGCGAGTCGTGAGCTGCTCGCTCAGTTCCTGCCAGGGCGCCTCGATAAACGTTGCCTCAAGGCCAGCCTCGGCGAAGCGTTGGCGAGCACCCTCCAGCATCGGGGCTGAAGGTTCTGCCAGTGTGACGGAGTGACCCTGTTCAGCCAGCCAGAGCGCCATATGGCCCAGTCCTGCTCCAATATCCAGAACCCGCAGCGAGCGTTCAGGCAGGGCTTCCTTCAGGTCGGCCTGGAGTACCGCCAGCCGGATAGCACCTTTGGCATTGCCATAGATCTTCTCGGCAAAACGGATGGCGCGGTCATCGAAAAAGGTATCGGTCATGGCAGGAAGCGCCGCTCATTATCGGCCAGCTTGGCGCGAGTGATTGTCTCCATGTCGAGTCCGAGTTCTGCGCAGAGTTGCAGCAGATAGAGCACGACGTCTGCAATCTCCTGGCCAGCATGCTCAAGGTGATCAGCCGTTAAATGGCGGGATTCCTCTTCGGTCTTCCACTGGAAGATTTCAGCCAACTCGGCCATCTCAACGCCGGCAGCCATAACTAGGTTTTTCGGGCTGTGATAGCGGCGCCATTGATTGGCATCGCGAATGGCGTGCAGGCGGGCAGTAAGTTCGGAAAGGTCCATGCGGGGCTCCTGATGGCCGCATGGCTGGTTGATAGCTATGCGGCGCTTGTTAAGCGCCGCATTTTTCCATGGACTGACGCGAAAGCGTAGCGGCTTAGCGCGTCATCAGCAGCCAGGGCGTGCCGATCCCCAGCCATGCAGCCAGGAACAGGAAGCCAAAGATGGCACCCAGGCGCCACCACATCGGTCCAGGCAGATAACCGCTGCCGTAGTAAACCGGGCTAGGGCCGGTACCGTAGGGCGTAATGATGCCCATGATGCCGATGGTGGGCAGAAGCAGCAATACGAAGGTATGCATATCGATGCCAGGAATACTGGCGGCAGCGGCCACCATAACCGGTAGCAGAGCCGTGGTGTGCGCGGTAGCACTGGCGAAGAAGTAGTGCAGCAGATAGAAGGCAATCGTGAGCAGGACCATCGCCACGGTGGGATCGAAGTGGCCCAGGTAGTTGGCCATCAGCATACCGAACCATTTCACAAAGCCGACCATGTTCAAGCCGTCTGCGAGAGCTACCAAGGTGGCGAACCAGGCAAAGGTGTTCCAGGCGGCTTTATTACTAAGGATATCGTTCCAGGTCACGATGCCGATAATCAGCATGAGACTGATCACGAGCATACCAACCAGCGCGGGTGAGATAACGGCAGTACCAAAGATCCACATGGCCAGCGCCAGGACGACCAGAATCAGCAGAATGACTTCGTTGCGCGTCAGGCGGCCCATCTTGGCCAGTTCCTCGGCAGCCCATTTGGGCACTACGTCACCGGACTTCAACTCGGGCGGGCACAGCCAGTAGCTCAACAGTGGCAACAGGGCGAGCAGCAGGATGCCGACCGGCGCGGTAGCCATGAACCATTCACCCCAGGTAATGCGAATACCGGTGGAGCTTTCCACCAGGGCAACGGCGAGCAGGTTGGGGGCGATACCTGTCAGAAACAGTGTGCTGGTCACACAGGCCGAGGCAATCGCCACCCACATGAGGTAGGTGCCGATGCGGCGCATGCTGGGATCGTTGGGGTGCGAGTCATACAGCGGTGGCAGGTTACGCAGAATAGGGTAGAGCGTACCGGCGCTGCGTGCGGTATTAGAGGGCGTAAAGGGGGCCAGAACGGTATCCGCCAGCATGATGGCGTAGCCCAGCGTCAGGGTGCGCTTGCCCATGGTTTTAACCAGCCATAAGGCAATACGGCGGCCCAGGCCGGTCTTCTCGTAACCCAGGGCAAACATGAACGCGCCAAAGATCAGCCAGACTGTAGAGTTGGTGAAGCCGGAAACGGCCCAGGTAAAGGCCTTGTCGGCCACCTTGAAGCCCGGCTGTGCCAGTTGCTCTGGCGAGAAGAGGGCCCAGGGCGCCAGGACCGCAGCAACCACCACGCCAATTAGGCCGATGACGGCACCTGGTAAGGGTTCAAAGATTAGACCGATCACACAGCCCAGAAATATTGCGAAGAAATGCCATGCGTGCGGTGCCAGCCCCTCGGGAACCGGCAAGGCTGCAATGACGATCGCCACGATCAATGGCGCCATCAACTTGGCCAGCGATTTCATTTTAACTCCCATGCTTTAAAGAGTTTGCGATCTTAGCGCCTGAATGAGACGGCTCAATCGTTTAATTAAACTAAGCGCTAATTGACTTGATTGTTTTTATTGATTAGCAGTTCAGTGAAATTGAGGCAAACGCAGGCCAACCGACAAAAATGCCGGTGGCCATTAGCGTAGGAGAGAGTAGACGCCAGACTGAAAAGTCTGGCGCTGTCCTGGATCAAAGAAAGTTTTCGGCGTAATGGCAGGCAACCTGACGGTTGTCTACATCACGAAGGGCAGGAACTTCTGTCTTGCAGCGCTCAGTTGCGTAGGGGCAACGGCGGTGGAACACGCAGCCAGGTGGCGGATCCAGTGGATTCGGCAGCTCGCCCTGGATCTTGATGCGTGGCTTGCTGGCGTCCGGTTGCAGGCTTGGCGTGGCTGAAAGCAGCATCTGAGTATATGGATGCAAGGGCTTTTCAAAGAGTGCATCGCGAGGCCCCTTTTCTGCCGTACAGCCCAGATACATCACCATCACGTCATCGGCGATATGACGCACCACCGACAGGTTGTGTGAGATGAAGACGTATGCTGTATGAAACTCCTGCTGCAGATCCATGAACAGGTTAAGCACTTGCGCCTGGATGGAAACGTCCAGCGCCGACGTCGGCTCGTCCGCTACCAGCACCTTGGGGTTGAGCATCATGGCGCGGGCCACAGCAATCCGCTGGCGCTGACCGCCAGAGAACATGTGAGGATAGCGCTGGTAATGCTCGGGACGCAGGCCCACCTGCTGCATCATGGCCTGTACCTTGTCACGACGCTCGCTACGGGACAGGTTTGTATTGATAACCAGCGGCTCCGCCAGTTGGTCGCCGATCTTCTGCCGTGGATTGAGCGAGGCGTAAGGGTTCTGGAACACCATCTGCACATCGCGGCGCAACTGCTTGCGGACTTCTGCACTGGCACCACTGACCTCATGACCGCCAATGTTGAGCGAGCCGGAGGACGGCTCCTCGATCAGCGTCAAGGCACGGGCGAGAGTGGATTTGCCACAGCCCGACTCACCAACGACCGCCAGTGTCTTGCCGGGTACGAGGTCAAACGAGACACCATTCAGGGCGCGTACGGTTGCCTGGCCTTTGAACAGACCTCGGGAAACATGGTAGTGACGTGTCAACGCTCGGGCGGTGAGTACGCTATCCGCTGGTTTGGCAGCGTTGGTATTCAAATCAGGCGCGGCCATGGGCTTCTCCAGGTAGATGACTAGGACGCTGGGACTCCGGCAAAACTTCCGGCCACTGCGCAAGGTTCAGGTTGCGCGGGAAGAAGCAGCGGACCGAGCCGCTAACGCCCTCAAGGGTATAGGGCTCGAGGGCAGGGCGCTCCAGGCAACGTGGCTGTGCGTAAGGGCAGCGCGGCGACAGCAGGCAGCCCTTGGGTCGATCGTAACGGCCGGGAACGATACCAGGCAGCGTGGAGAGCCGTTCGCCAAGGCTATGCTCGGGGATGGCGGCCAGCAGCGCTTCCGTGTAGGGATGTTTGGGTGCCTGAAAGATATCCGGCACAACGCCGGTTTCCACGGCCTGGCCGGCGTACATCACGCAGACCCGCTGGGCCGTTTCAGCCACTACGGCAAGGTCATGGGTGATCAGGATCAGGGCCATGCCTTCATCACGCTGAAGGTTGAGCAGCAGGTCCATGATCTGCGCCTGAATGGTAACGTCCAGCGCTGTGGTTGGTTCGTCGGCAATCAGCAGCTTGGGTTCTGCCGCAATCGCCATGGCGATTGCCACGCGCTGGCTCATGCCGCCGGACAGCTGATGTGGGTAGGCGGAAAGGCGGCTCGCTGCGGCTGGAATCTCCACCCGCTCAAGCAGTTGAAGCGCCCGCTGGCGGGCCTCTCGGCCTCGCAGACCCAGGTGCTGGCGAATGACCTCTTCGATCTGATAACCCACCGTATAACTGGGGTTCAGGGCGGTCATCGGGTCCTGGAAGACCATGGACAGGTCCTTGCCGATCAGCTGACGCCGGGCACGACCCTTGAGCTTGAGCAGATCCTGGCCTGCAAAGCTCAGCCGATTGGCCGTGACCTTACCGGGCGCATCGATCAGGCCCATCACAGACATCATGGTCACGGACTTGCCGGAGCCGGATTCTCCTACAATGGCCAACACTTCGCCCTGGTCGATGGTCAGGTCGAGACCTTCGACGACCGGGATAGCATCTTCACCGCCAAAGCGGACATTCAGATTCTGGATTTCCAGGAGGCTCATGGCTGCTCCTTGATCAATAAGCAGGAATCGATCGGCAACGGGCTGCCGCATCGAGACAACGAAAGAATGATTGGCAAGCCGGTCATGACTGCACCTTCAGGCGAGGGTCGAGGGCGTCACGCAGGCCATCACCCATCAGGTTAATAGCCAGTACGCTCAAAAGAATGGTCAGGCCGGGCAGGGTAACCACCCACCAGGCGCGCTCGATATAGTCACGGGCCGATGCCAGCATGGTGCCCCACTCAGGGGTGGGCGGCTGTACGCCGAGGCCAAGGAAGCCCAGGGCCGCCGCATCCAGAATGGCCGAGGAGAAGCTCAGGGTCGCCTGGACGATCAGAGGTGCCATGCAGTTAGGCAGTACGGTAACGAACATCAGGCGCAGGCGTCCGGCACCTGCCAGTCGAGCAGCCGTTACATAGTCGCGGTTCACTTCACCCATGACGGCGGCGCGGGTCAGGCGCACGTAGGAAGGCAGCGAGACAATGGCAATGGCAATAACGGTGTTGGACAGGCCAGGGCCGAGAATTGCCACGATGGCTACCGCCAGCAGCAGCGATGGCAGGGCCAGCATAATGTCCATCAGGCGCATGATGAAAGGGCCGGCTCGCGTGGGTGAAAAGCCTGCAATCAGCCCGAGCAGAATGCCGGGGATGAGCGAGCAGATTACCGAGGCCAAACCAATCATCAGTGATAGCCGTGCGCCGTGAATCAGGCGGGACAACAGGTCGCGTCCCAGTTCATCAGTGCCCAGCAGGAACTGCGTCGTGCCGCCTTCCAGCCAGGAGGGAGGCGTCAGCAGGAATTCACGGAACTGCTCGCTGGGATCGTGGGGTGCAACCCAAGGGGCGAACAGGGCGCAGATCACGATGATAGTCATGAACAGCAGGCCGCCCAGGGCGCCCTTGTTGTGGGAAAACGCTTTCCAGAACTCCTTGTACGGAGACGGATACAGGGCAACCTGATCTTCGACCTGAGCGCCTTGTGGCAAAGTACGTTCCATAGGGCCTCCTTAGCGCTGATGGCGGATACGGGGGTTGGCAAAGCCGTAGAGAATGTCCACGACAAAGTTCACCAGGATGACAAGGGTGGCGATCAGCAGGATGCCGTTCTGCACGACGGGATAGTCGCGACGGGAAATCGCATCGATCAACCATTTGCCTACACCAGGCCAGGAAAAGATCGTTTCGGTCAGCACGGCGCCAGCGAGCAGGCTGCCCACCTGCAGGCCCAGTACGGTGAGAACCGGGATCAACGCGTTACGCAGTGCGTGGATGAATACGACACGGGCTGGCGACAGGCCTTTGGCACGAGCCGTACGCACGTAATCTTCTCGTAGCACTTCCAGCATGGCGGAGCGCGTCATCCGTGCGATAACTGCCAGGGGAATCGTGCCTAGCACAATAGAGGGCAGAATCAGGTGGTGGAGGGCGTCCATGAACGCGCCTTCTTCATCGGACAACAGGCTGTCGATCAGCATGAAGCCGGTTTTGGGCTCGATGTCGTAAAGCAGATCGATCCGGCCAGACACCGGGGTCCAGCCGAGCTGTACCGAAAAGAACATGATAAGGATGAGGCCCCACCAGAAGATCGGCATGGAAAAGCCCGTCAGGGAAATGCCCATCACACCGTGGTCAAACAATGAACCGCGGCGAAGCGCTGCGATCACTCCGGCCAGAAGGCCCAGCACGGTAGCAAAGATCATGGCGCAGAGAGCCAGTTCTAGGGTGGCCGGAAAGAGGGTGGTGAACTCGTGCCACACATTGTCACGGGTAATCAGCGACTCTCCCAGGTTGCCGTGGGCAAGGTTGCTGAGATAGTCGAAATATTGCTGGTAGAGCGGCTTGTCGAGCCCGAGGCGATGCAGTGCTTCGGCATGCATCTGCGGATCGACGCGGCGCTCGCCCATCATGACCTCTACCGGATCGCCAGGAATCAGGCGAATCAGGGAAAAAGTCAGTAGCGTGACACCGAAAAACGTCGGTATCAGCAAGCCCAGGCGGCGGGCAATAAAACTGAACATGGGGTTGAATACTCCTCATCGGAGGCAGGGAAGCGTGCCCTGCCTGTTTCCGTCTTTTTATTTTGCGTACGTTGTAGCGAAGTTGTTGTTGGCCAAGGGACTCAGGTGATAACCCTCGACATTGCTGCGCATGACGTTGAACAGCTTGGGATAGGCCAGGGGGATCCAGGGCGCATCGTTGTGGAAGATCACTTGAGCCTGCTTGTAGAGCTCGGCTCGCTCATTTTCATCCTGGCTGGTACGGGCCTTGTCCAACAGGGCGTTAAACTCCTTGTTGCACCAGCGTGCACTGTTTTCGCCTGACTTTGCGGCATCACATGACAAGTTAGGCGTCAGGAAGTTATCCGGATCGCCGTTGTCACCTGCCCAGCCAAAGAAGAGCAGATCGTGCTCGCCTTGCTTGGCCCGGCGAATCAGCTCACCCCACTCCAGATTGCGGATGTCCAGTTGTACGCCGACCTTGGCCAGGTCGGCCTGAAGCATTTGAGCACCCAGCGCGGGGTTGGGGTTGGTCGGGCCGCCGCCTGAACGTGTAAACACGGTCAGCTTGAGGCCTTTCTCCATGCCGGCCTCTTTCAGCAGTGCCCGCGCCTTTTCAGGGTCGTAGGGCCAGTCCTGAATATCACGGTTATACCCTAGAAGGGTAGAGGGATACGGATTGACGGCAGGCACAGCGTTGCCTTCACCAAACAAGGCCTTGATGTAGGCGTTCTTGTCAAAGGCCAGATTCAGGGCCTGACGGATACGCACATCGTTCAGCGGTTTATGCTCGGTGTTCATGGCAACATAGGCAATTAGCAGTGCTTCGCCTTCAGCCAGCTTAAGGTTCGGGTCCTTGCGGATGGCTGGAATATCGTCCGGTTTAGGATAAACGCCTACCTGACATTCACCAGCTCTCACGCGCTGCAGGCGTACATTGCTATCGAGGGTGATGGCAAGGACCAAGCCATCAGCTGGAGGTTTGCCTTCGAAATACTCGGGGTTGGCCTTGAAACGTACCTGAGCATCCTTGGTATAGCGCGAGAAAATGAACGGACCGGTACCGACCGGCTTGAAGTTGAGCTGATCAAACTGTCCGGCTTTTTCCAGTTGAGCGGCATATTCAGCCGAATAGATCGATGCAAAGCCCATCGCCATGTCCCGCAGGAAAGGTGCTTCCGGACGATTGAGCACGAAGCGGATCATGTAGTCGTCGACCTTATCGATCGACTTGATCAGATTTTGCAGTCCCATGGCCTCAAAATAGGGGAAGCCATGCTGCGCCTTGTCGTGCCAGGTATGCTTGGCATCGTATTGGCGCATGAAGCTCCACATCACGTCGTCGGCATTGAATTCACGTGTGGGCTTGAAGTAATCGGTTGTCTGAAACTTCACCCCTTTACGCAGGTGGAAGGTGTAGGTCATGCCGTCTTCGCTGACGTCCCAACGCTCTGCCAAACCAGGCTCGATGTCGGTAGTGCCGGGCTTGAAGTCTACGAGGCGGTCGAATAGGGTCTCAGCTGAGGCGTCAGCCGTCGTGGCTGCGGTGTACTGAGCGATGTCGAAGCCTTCGGGACTGGCCTCCGTACATACCACCAGAGGTTTGGCTTGAGCCAGAGTGGCGGCGCCAAGCAGACTCACGGCAAGCGCGATTCGTGTTAATGCATGCATAAGGATGCTCCTAGGTCTGTAACCGGTCTACGGCATAGAGCGAGCCTCGATCAGCCTGATCGGGCTCGTCTTCTTTTTGGGAAAAGCGCTTAATCCAGGCGCACAGTTGAAAAATCGTTTTTACCCAGAGGGCTCATGACAAAGCCGCTGACGTTGCTGCGTGTCACAACGTTCCTCACAGGCTGTGAGGTGGGAATCCAGGGGATTTCGTTGTGAAAGATCTCCTGGGCCTTGCGGTAGAGCTCAGCGCGCTTGTCCAGATTACTGGTACGGCGAGCCTGCTCTACCAGCGAGTCGAACTCGGCATTGCACCAGCGTGCACGGTTCTCGCCGTTTTTGGCTGCCGAGCAGGTGAGGTTGGGTGACATGAAATTGTCCGGATCGGCATTGTCGCTGACCCAGCTCATGCTGAGGATATCGTGTTCACCCTGCTTGCCACGACGAACAAATTCGCCCCATTCATACTGGCGAATATTGACCTTGATACCGATCTTGGCCATGTCTCCCTGAAACAGCTGGGCGACTCGCAAGGTATTTCCCGAGGGGCCTGACCCGGTAGAACTCATATAGGTCAGCTCTAGCCCGTTGGGGTAGCCCGCTTCGGCCAAGAGCTGCCTGGCCTTTTCCAGGTCATACGGCCAGGGTTTGATATCGGTGTTATAGCCCAGCATGGCAGGGGGATAGGGACCCCAGACCGGCTTGGCTGCGCCTTCACCGTACAGGGCCTTGATCGTACCCTCCTGATCGGTTGCCATGGCAATGGCCTGACGGACGCGTACATCGCTGAGTGGCTTGTGCGTTACGTTCAGTGCATTGAAGCCTATGGTCAGCTCCTCGACGCTCAGCACTTTCAGATGGGGGTCTTTTCTTAACGCCGGAACGTCTGACGGCTTGGGGGTCAGTGAAATCTGGCATTCGCCTCGCTTCAGACGCTGCAGGCGCACGCTGGAGTCCAGTGTGATGGCTTGTACCAGATCGACAGCTGGCGCACCGTCCCAATAGTTGGAGTTGGCCTTGTAGCGCACCTGCGAGTCGCGGCTGTAGCGCTCGAAAACAAAAGGTCCCGTACCTACCGGTTTGAACCCCAGATCATCAGTTTTTCCGCTCTTGAGCAGCTGATCAGCATATTCAGCTGAGAGAATTGAGGTAAAACCCATGGCCAGATCAGCCAGGAAGGGCGATTCTTCATGTTGAAGAACAAAGCGCACCGTATGGTCGTCGACCTTTTCAATATGGTCGATGATCTTGCTCATCTCCATCGAGTCGGAGAAGGGGAAGCCTTTGCTGGCTAATTCGTGCCAGGGGTGCTTGGGATCGATCTGACGCTCGAAGCTCCAGATTACATCATCGGCCGTCAGCTCACGGGTAGGCTTGAAGTAGCTGGTGCTATGAAATTTCACACCCTTGCGCAGGTAAAACGTGTACTGGAGACCATCCGGGCTGATGTCCCACCGCTCGGCCAGTGACGGCTGAAGCTCCGTCGTGCCGGGTTTGAACTCCACCAGCCGGTTATAAAGAGGCTCATCTGCCGCATCGGCTGTATAACGCGAGGAGTGAACCGCCGGATCGAATGTCTCCGGACTGGCCTCGGTACATGCCACCAGCGTTTTGGCTTGTGCCTGTACAGCCGTTGCCAACGCAACCGCCAACAGACAGGTATTCAGCCTGAATGCAGCTTTCATCTTTCGTTAGGCTCCATGGTGAGGCGGTAACAGTCGGGTTGCGACTGTAACCGCTTGCAATCCCGTCGATGGGTATCGGCGGAAGGTGTCCTTGCCGGGGTCCGCTGGCATCGCTCGGGTAAAGCGTCGCACCAGAGGAAATCCGGCAAACCGGCTGCCTGCGTGCTGATCGAGCACGTCGCCGGCGGCAATACAGGACAGCCTGCCTCTCATCGGGCAAGGCTGACGCCATAGAACGCGCTAAGCCCGAAGGGGCTGATCTTGAAGTCCTGGACTTCTTTGCGCATGGGTTGATAAACGATGGAATGGGCGATCGGTGTAATCGGTACGGCGTCCTTCAGCACGTGCTGCGCCTGCTTGTACAAGCGAATACGCTCCTCTCGATCATTGCTGATCTTGGCCTGTTTGATCAGCTTGTCATAGGCCGGATCGCACCATTTGGAGTAGTTGCTGCCGTTGACGGCATCGCAGCTGTACAAAACGCCCAGCCAGTTATCCGGATCGCCATTGTCTCCGGTCCAGCCGTAGATCATTACATCATGTTCACCTTGACGGGCACGCTTGATGTATTCGCCCCACTCATACGTAACGATGTTGGCCTTGATGCCGATCCTGGCCCAGTCCGCCTGTACCATCTGTGCAGACAGACGGGCGTTGGGGTTGGAGGCGCGAACAACCGGCATGGCCCACAGGTTGAGTTGTGTGCCTTGCTTGATACCGGCCTTCTTGAGGAGCGCCTTGGCCTTTTCCGGATCGTAGGGGGCATCCTTGATCGTGTCGTCATAGGACCACTGCGCCTGTGGCATGGGGTTGGTGGCGAGCTTTCCATTACCCTGGTAGACGGCATCGATGATGGCCTTCTTGTTGATGGCCATGTCCAATGCCTGACGGACTTCGAGCTTGTCCAGCGGCGGATGCTGAACGTTGTAGGCGAAATAGCCCAGGTTGAAACCGGGTTGCTGAAGCACCTTCAGGTTGGGGTCTTTCCTGACCTCGGCAATATCTGCCGGACGTGGATAACCACTGATCTGGCACTCACCCGCCTTGAGTTTTTGCAGGCGAGTAGCGGCGTCCGTCGTAATGGCAAAGATCAGGTTGTCGAGTTTGACGTCCTCGGGCTTCCAGTAATCCTTGTTGCCCTTGTAACGAATGACCGCGTCCTTCTGGTAGCGACTGAATACAAAAGGTCCGGTACCAATCGGGTATTGGTTGATATCGGCCGCTTTGCCCTGCTTGAGCAAATGGTCGGCATATTCGGCTGACTGGATGGAGGCAAAGCTCATGGCCAGGTCCGAGGCAAAGGCGGCATCGGTCTGATTCAGCGTAAAGACAACGGTGTAATCGTCTCGCTTTTCGATCTTGGCGATGTTCTTGTCCAGGCCCATGTCGCTGAAGTAGGGGAATTCACTCGGGTAGGCCTTACGGAACGGGTGCTCCTTATCGAGCATACGCTGAAACGTGAACACGACATCGTCGGCATTGAATTCACGTGTCGGCTTGAAGTAGTCGGTCGTATGAAACGTCACGCCCTTGCGCAGATGAAAGGTATAAACCTTGCCGTCTGGAGAAATCTCCCACTTTTCGGCCAGCCCCGGTGTCAGGGTAGTGCCGCCACGCTCGAATTGAACCAGGCGATTGAATACCGTCTCGGCAGACGCATCGAACTCGGTTCCGGAGGTGTACTGAGCAGGGTCGAAACCGGCCGGGCTGGCTTCGGAGCAATACACGAGATTGCTCGCCGCCTGGGCGAGCGGAGCGGCTGCAAGCAGGCTTGCAGTAAGAAAGGAGAGGGCGAAGGACGTACGCATGGATGAATTCCCGTCAGTCAAGTAAAGCGGAGCGTTCGGGGTTTTACCCTACGAACGCTCCGCCGCCAATCACTTGCTGACGCTTACGCCATAGAACTCGTTCAATCCAAAGGGACTGATCTTGAAGTCCTGGACTTCCTTGCGCATTGGCTGGAATACCGTCGAGTGCGCGATCGGCGTAATCGGAACCTGTTGTTTCAGGATCTGCTGAGCCTGCATATACAGCTTGGTCCGCTCGTCCATATCGGTGGTGCGCTTGGCGGCCTTGATCAGCTTGTCGTATTCCGGCTGGCACCAGCGAGAGTAGTTGTTACCGCCGATGGCATCGCAACCGTACAGGGTGCCCAGCCAGTTGTCCGGGTCACCATTGTCGCCGGACCAGCCGATCAGCAGGGTGTCATGTTCACCGGCCTTGGCGCGCTTGTTGTACTCGCCCCATTCATAGCTGACGATCTTGGCCTTGATGCCCACCTTAGCCCAATCCTGCTGGATCATCTCGGCCATCTGACGTGCATTCGGGTTGTAGGGACGCTGAACAGGCATGGCCCAGAGAGTGATTTCCGTTCCTTCCTTCACGCCAGCCTGCTTGAGGAGCGCCTTGGCTTTTTCCGGGTCGAAGGGGGCATCCTTGATGCTGTTGTCATAGGACCACTGGGTCGGCGGCATACCGTTGACCGCCATCTGGCCAGCGCCCTGGTAGATCGCGTCGATGATGGCCTTCTTGTTGATAGCCATGTCCAGCGCCTGGCGGACTTCGAGCTTGTCCAGTGGTGGATGCTGAACGTTGTACGCCAGATAACCATCGTTGAAGCCGGGCTGTGAAGGCACCTTCAGGTTGGGATCGTTCTTGAGCCCTTCCAGGTCGGCCGGGCGTGGGTAAACGGTAATCTGGCATTCGCCGGCTTTGAGCTTTTGCATGCGGACCGAGGCGTCGGAACTGATCGAGAAGATCAGGTTGTCCACCTTGGCACCTTCTTCCGGATCCCAATAATCCTTGTTGGCCTTGAAACGAATGACCGCATCTTTCTGGTAGCGGCTGAAGACGAATGGGCCTGTTCCGACAGGCTTCTGGTTGATGTCACTGGGCCGACCGGACTTGAGGAGCTGGTTGGCGTACTCCGAAGACTGGATCACAGCGAATGGCATGGCCAAGTTCTGAATGAACGCCGCGTCGACCTCTTTCAGGGTCATGCGTACCGTGTAGTCGTCCACCTTTTCAAGTTTGGTGATGTTTTCATCGAGGCCCATGTCAGTGAAATAGGGGAACTCGGTAGGGTAGGCCTTACGGAACGCACTGTTCTTGTCCAGCATGCGCTCGAAAGTGAATACCACATCGTCTGCGTTGAATTCGCGGGTCGGCTTGAAGTATTCCGTAGTATGGAATTTCACGCCCTTGCGCAAATGAAAGGTGTAGGTCCTGCCGTCTTCGCTGACATCCCAGCTGCTTGCAAGCCCGGGCTGCACTTTGGTGCCGCCGCGTTCGAACTCGCTCAGGCCATTGAACATGGTTTCAGCAGAGGCATCGAAGTCCGTTCCGGTGGTGTACTGTGCAGGATCGAAGCCTGCCGGGCTGCCCTCAGAGCAAAAAACCAGGTTACTGGCTGCCTGAGCAAATGGGGTTCCGGCCAATAAACCAGCCGCAATGAGAGATGAAAGTAACTTCTTATGCATGCAGACCTCGGTTGGCTGATGTCGACTCAGGCGATGGATACGTCTGGGTCATACAGAAACAGTTGAGACTTTTTGGGTCATTGGGCGGACGCTATGCAGGAGATATGCCTGTAATAGGATGACTGACGAGTCAGCGGCAGGTTGTGGAGTAACGCTGAATGTTTGTGTCGCAAAAATATAAAAATAGGCGAGCTAGAGCGGAAAAATGAAACTGTTCCTACGGTAACAGCACCAAATTGTGTTACCGCAGGTGTGTTTTGCACCAAATTGGAGCGATGCAAGCGGGGTCTTTGCTTTAATTTAGGGCGTCTGCACTTCAATGACACCATCGGCCGTGATAGACACTGCGCTAGTACCTGCTTCGATATCCTGGCTGGGTGCGCTTTCAGCGTAAGCCATAGTCTTCATTCTCATCATGGGCATAGGGCCGGTAGTGTTGTTGGTTATCAGGTTGAGATTCACAAGCTTGTAACCGGAACCGCCCAGGGCATCGGTTGCTAGTTGAGCACGTGCCTTGAAGGCGTTGACGGCCTCCTTGAGCAGGGCATCTTCACTTTTCTTGCGCGTCTCGTCAGCAACAGTAAAGGTCATGCCGCCCATTTTGAGGGTACCCAACAGGTCGGCTGTCAGGCGGGAAAGGCTGGCAAAGTCACTGCTCTGCAAGTGAAGCTCACCACGCTCGCGCCAGGCGGTAATGGTCTGGCGTTTATCGTCATACAGCGGAAAACTGTTGCGCCCTCCCTGACTGATCTCGACGCCATTGACCTTGCGCGCAGCCTCGACCCCTTCGTTGAGCGCCTTGGTGATGTCCGCCGCCAGTTTGGCAGGGTCATTACCTTGCTGTTCGGTATAAAGCGTTACCTGCATGCGGTCTCGCGGAACATCCTGGCTGACTTCTGCGCGCAGGCTGATCTGGTTGTAACGAGGCTCCTCGGCCTGTGCTGCATGGGAAACACTGATCAGTGCACCCGCTGCCATGATCGATGCCATCCCTCTGGACAAATGTTTAGTCAAGGCAGGTGAGGTGGCGAGACGGGAAAAGACAGGCATCATGGACTCCTTTCGTTCATTAACAGTGACTTCCGTTCTATCCTATGGGTTTGTGCGGCGCTATGTCGCGCCTTGCGGACAGAAATGGGCCAGAGCCACCGTTATACTCGCCGCCCCTGGATAAATACATGTTTGAATCTCCTGTGCAGTGGTTATCCGCTAGTCGTCAAAACTTGGGTCGTCTTGTTCTCATTCGCGTACTGGTGCTGGCTGCCCAAGCCGGTTCGGTAGGGGCTGCCTGGCTCTCCGATATCGTCGAGCTACCATGGCTGGCTATCAGCGCCACATTAGGTCTGTCCGCGCTACTCTGTGGCATCACTGCGCTGCGCCTGAGTCGAGACTGGCCTGTAACCGAGCAGGAGTATGCGGCGCATCTTGCCTTCGACCTGCTTATCCACAGCGTGCTGCTCTACTATGCCGGAGGGGCAACCAATCCCTTCGTGTCCTACTACCTGGTGCCGCTGACCATTGCGGCGGCAACCCTGCCTTGGCTCTACACGTTGCTGCTGGCGGGCCTTGCCTTGGTCAGCTTCACGTTCATGCTGATCTGGTTCCGGCCACTGCAACTTCTGATCAACCCAGGTGGCGAGATTCTGAGTTACGGCATGTGGCTGAGCTTTGCGCTATCGGCGGCACTGATCACCTTTTTCGTCGCCAAAATGGCTGAAGCGCTCCGCCACCAAGAGCTGCTGCAGGCCCAGCGCCGTGAGCAGGGGATGCGCGATCAGCAGCTGCTGGCGGTGGCCACGCAGGCCGCTGGCGCTGCCCATGAGCTGGGTACGCCATTGTCGACCATGAGCGTACTGCTCAAGGAGCTCCGCCAGGAGTACACCGATAAGGCTGAGCTGCAGGAAGACCTGTCGCTTCTACAGGATCAGGTTCAGCTCTGTAAGGAAACCCTGCAGCAGCTGGTGCGCGCCGCTGAAGCGGATCGCCGTCAAACTATTCATGAGCAAACGGCACTGGAGTGGCTGGAAGCCGTACTGAGTCGCTGGCATCTGATGCGGCCCGAGGTCAGTTACCGCTTTGAATGTCCAAGCGTAGGCGCAGCGCCTCGTTTGATTCCACCCACGGATCTGACTCAGGCGCTTCTTAACCTGCTGAACAATGCTGCTGATGCCTGTCCGGATAATCTGCTGGTAACCCTGTCGTGGAATGCCGCGGAAATATGCCTGTCCATCAGAGATCGTGGCCCGGGTGTACCGCTGGCCATTGCCGAGCAGATCGGTAAACCGTTCTTTACGACCAAGGGTAAAGGCTTTGGTCTAGGGTTATTCTTGAGTCAGGCGAGTGTGACCCGTGTCGGTGGTACAGTGAAGCTGTATAACCATGAAGAAGGCGGCACGCTGACCGAGCTGCGTCTGCCACGTCAGTATCCATTGGTCTGAACTGCTGTCGCGAGGATTACAATGAGCGAAAACATTCAACATGACGATGAGCAGCCCCATCTGCTGCTGGTCGACGACGATGCCACTTTTACCCGCGTCCTGGCACGGGCCATGGATCGTCGCGGGCTGCGCGTATCGGTCGCGGGCTCGGCAGAAGAGGGCTACGAGCTGGCCAAGCAGGATCTACCGGATTACGCCGTGCTGGATCTCAAAATGGAAGGCGATTCCGGCCTTGTCCTGTTGCCCAAGCTGCTTGAGCTGCATCCCGACATGCGCGTCGTGATTCTTACCGGTTATTCCAGCATTGCCACGGCGGTCGAAGCGATCAAGCGTGGTGCTACGAATTATCTGTGCAAGCCTGCCGACGCAGATGATGTGTTGACCGCGCTACTTTCCCAGCATGCCGATGTGGACAGTCTGGTGCCGGAAAACCCGATGTCGGTTGATCGGTTGCAGTGGGAGCATATTCAGCGAGTCTTGAACGAGCACGACGGCAATATTTCGGCAACGGCACGTGCACTTGGAATGCACCGTCGTACTTTGCAGCGCAAGTTGCAGAAGCGTCCGGTTCGCCGCTGATCAGCTGATCCCCTTCCGGCTGGAAGGGGATTGATAAAAATGAACAGAAATCTTTTGTTACGTTTGGTGTGACAGAAACCATTCAGCTTGGCTGCCCTATGATGGCCTTTGGTTACGTTATTACGTGCTTGCCGAGCTGGAGCGATGAGAGAAAAAGAGACTCCCGTACCGCCTGTGTATGGTTCGACCAAAGGCCATTTCCTGTCCCGCGTTTGGGCATTGACGATACCCTATTGGCGCAGTGAAGAAAGAAAGAAAGCCTGGCTGTTGCTGGTTGCTGTGATAGTCCTTTCGCTGGCGGGTGTCGGCTTGTCAGTGGTATTCAATACTTGGAACCGGTATTTCTACGATGCCCTGCAAAATCATGATCTAAAGTCCTTTACGCGTCTTATTTTGTATTTTTGCGGCTTGGCGGCCCTGTTCATTCTGCTGGCCGTATACCGGCTTTACCTGACCCAGATGCTTACCATCCGGTGGCGACGCTGGCTGACCGAGCAGCATTTCTCGCTATGGCTTAGGCACCGCAACTATTACCACTTGGAGCAGAAGGGGGGCGCAGACAACCCGGACCAGCGTATTGCCGAAGATCTGAACAGCTTTACGGACATGACGCTCTCCCTGGGGTTGGGATTCATCCGCACCATCGTCAGCCTGATTTCCTTTTCTGTCATCCTGATCACTATGTCAGGCAGTATCGAGCTGTTTGGCATCACCGTTCCTCATTACATGTTCTGGGCTGCAGTACTGTATGCCGCCATCGGCACCGTTCTGACGCATTACATTGGTCGACGGTTGATTGGCCTTAGCAATCAGCAGCAGCGCTATGAAGCGGATCTGCGTTTTGGGTTGATTCGTGTCCGGGAGAATGCCGAGAGCATTGCACTCTATAACGGCGAGCAGAACGAGCAGCAACGGCTCCAGGAACGATTCGGGCACGTCTGGGGCAACTTTTGGATGCTGATGCGCTATCAGAAGCGTCTGACCTTCTTTACCTCCGGCTACTCGCAGATTGCCGTCATCATTGGCGCCGTACTTTCGGCACCGCGCTATTTCAGTGGCAAGATCCAGCTTGGCGACATGATGCAGATCAGCGACTCGTTCAGTAATGTTCAAGGCAGCTTGAGCTGGTTCATTGACGCATACCTGCAATTGGCGAACTGGCGTGCTGTAACTGATCGTATCCTGAGTTTTCGCGATACCATGCACAGGCATGAGGCTCAGGCTTCCGCCATTACGCTGGAGCGCGGCGAGGATGCATTGGTATTCGACAGGCTCCAGGTTTCGCTGGCCAACCAGACGCACTCACTGATCGACCCTATTAGCGGCCGCATTGAGTCAGGCGAGCATGTGCTTATCAGCGGTCCCTCAGGGGGTGGCAAAAGCACCCTGCTACGGGTTATCGCAGGGCTGTGGCCCTATGGTAGCGGGACAGTAAGTCTTCCGATTGGTCGATGCCTATTTCTGCCGCAACGACCTTACCTGCCTATTGGAACATTAAGGGCTGCGTTGAATTATCCTGGGGAAGTTCAGCATGCGCCAAGGCGCCTCGAGAGCGTGCTAAGGCAATGCCGTCTGGCGCATCTGGTTTCTGTCATGGACGAGGCTAACCATTGGGAACGGCGCCTCTCTCCTGGAGAGCAACAGCGCCTGGCCATTGCTCGGGCTATCCTGTACCAACCGCACTGGCTGTTTCTGGATGAAGCGACTTCTGCCCTGGATGAGCGTGATCAAACCGCCATGTACACCTTGTTACGAGAGCACTTACCCGATACAACACTGGTGAGTGTAGGGCATCGAAGCAGTCTGCAACGCTTCCATCAGCGGATCTTGCGCCTGGAGGAGGGCATTCTCAAGGACGTTACTGTCTATGAAAGTGCCCAACTTTAGATTAATAGGGTCATCCTACAACGCGGTTACGCTATTATGGTTCATATTTCCAAGACGCCCTGAATGAACCCTTATGCAAAACAGTAACGTGACTCCTCGCCCACGTAAAAAGTCTCGCAGTCTGGCCGAAAACGTTGTCGAGGTCATGAAGGCTCGTATTCGTGACGGCGACCTGAAACCCGGCGACAAGCTGCCGACCGAGTCGGCCATCATGCAGGAGCAGGGCGTCAGCCGAACGGTGGTTCGTGAGGCGATCTCGCGCCTGCAGGCTGCAGGGCATGTCGAAACGCGCCACGGGATCGGTACGTTTGTGCTTGAGCGGCCTGCCGAAGGGCCTCTGTTCATCGATCCGGCTACCATCACAACCTTGCGTGATGTGTTGGCAATGCTTGAGTTGCGAATCAGTCTGGAAGTTGAGGCTGCCGGCCTGGCGGCGCAGCGCCGAAATGACGAGCAGCTTCAGGAGATGCGTCGTCTGCTGGATCAAATGAAGGCGCGCACCGAGCAGCCTGCCGAGGCTGTCAGTTTCGATCTGCAGTTTCATTTGCAGATCGCCATGTCCACGGGCAATCGCTATTTCAGCGACATCATGACCTACCTCAGTAGCGTTCTGATCCCCCGCACCCGTCTCAACTCGGCTTATCTGGCTCACGATGATCAGCAGCGCTATCAGCTGCGCCTGGATGGCGAGCATGAAGACATCTACAACGCTATCGCTCGGCAGGACACTGATGCGGCACGTGCAGCGATGCGCCTGCATCTAACCAACAGTCGCGAGCGACTACGTCGAGCCAATGAAGAGGTAGGAACAGGCCAGAATTCACGCTGATTAAAAAATCTGTGTAAGGGGAGTTGTACCCTGGAATCTATACTTGTACGATGACTGACAACGGGCGATATCCCGTCTCATCAACTTCTGTATGCCGTCAGGCCAGGG